>NZ_CP043538.1:2869571-4098107 GCF_000364445.2 Methylobacterium mesophilicum SR1.6/6
GGTCGACGGCAAGCCCGCCATCGGGCTCGCCATCGCGATGCGGCCCGGCGCCAACCTGCTGCATTTCGGGGAGGCCCTGAAGGCGCGCATGCGGCGGATCGAGGCCACGCTGCCGGTGGGCGTCGGCGTGCACCTCGTGTCGGACCAGCCGAAACAGGTGGAGCACGCGGTCGGCGGCTTCACCGAGGCGCTGGTCGAGGCGGTGATCATCGTGCTGGCCGTCAGCTTCGTCAGCCTCGGCGTCCGCGCCGGACTCGTGGTCTCGGGGTCGATCCCGCTGGTGCTGGCGATCGTCTTCGTGATCATGCAGGTCATGGACGTGACGCTGCAGCGCATCTCGCTCGGCGCTCTGATCATCGCGCTCGGCCTCCTGGTCGACGATGCCATGATCACGGTCGAGATGATGGTCGCGCGGCTGGAGCGCGGCGACACGCTCCGGAAGGCCGCGACCTACGCCTACACCTCCACCGCCTTCCCGATGCTCACGGGGACCCTCGTGACCGTGGCGGGTTTCCTGCCCATCGGCTTCAACGGGTCCGGCGCGGGCGAGTATACCTACTCGCTGTTCGTGGTGATCGCCGCCGCCCTGCTGGTGTCCTGGATCGTCGCGGTCCTGTTCGCGCCACTGATCGGCGTGACGCTGCTCCCGACGACCATGAGGTATCACACGGAGAAGCGCGGGATCTTCACGCGCCTGTTCCTCGCCGCGCTCCGGGTAGCGATGCGCTGGCGGTGGACGACCGTGGCATTGTGCCTGGGCGCGATGGGCGTGGCGATCATCGGCATGGGCCACGTGCAGCAGCAGTTCTTCCCGTCCTCGGACCGGTCCGAGGTGCTGGTCGATCTGACCCTGCCGCAGAACGCCACCGTCGCCGAGACCCGGGCGCAGATGGATCGGTTCGAGGCCAGGCTGAAGGATGATCCGGACGTCTCGAGCTGGTCTTCCTATGTCGGCCAGGGCGCGGTGCGGTTCTACCTGCCCCTCGACCAGCAACTCGCCAACGCCTTCTTCGGGCAGATCGTCATCGTCACCAAGTCCCTGGAGGTGCGCGACCGGGTGATCGCGCGGCTCCAGCATGTCGGCCTGCGCGAGTTCGTCGGGACCGATGTGCTGGTCCAGCCGCTCAGCCTCGGTCCGCCCGTCGGCCGACCGGTGCAGTACCGGCTCAGCGGACCCCGCATGGAGACGGTGCGACGCCTCGCCCTCGACCTCGCCAACGTGGTCGCCGCGGATAAGCGCCTCGACGTGCCGACCTTCGACTGGAACGAGCCCGGCAAGGTGCTGAGGGTCGAGATCCTGCAGGACAAGGCTCGCCAGCTCGGCGTCACCAGCCAGGACGTGGCCGGCATCCTCAACGGGATCGAGGGCGGCCAGGCGATCACCCAGGTGCGCGATTCGATCTACCTCGTGAACGTCGTCGGCCGGGCGCGGGCGGCCGAACGGTCGTCGCTGGACACGCTCCAGTCGCTCCAGGTCGGGCTCGCCAACGGCTCCGTGGTGCCGCTCCTGGCCTTCGCGCGGATCGGCTACGACCTCGAGCAGCCGATCGTCTGGCGCCGCGACCGGCTGCCGACCGTGACGGTACGGGCGACGATCCGCGACGCGACCCAGCCGGCCACCATCGTGACGGCCCTGCAGCCCGGCATAGACGCCTTCGTCAAGGCGCTGCCCGAGGGCTATACCCTGCAGACCGGCGGCGCCGTGGAGGAATCCGCCAAGGGTCAGGGCCCGATCGCGGCGGTCGTCCCGGTGATGCTGCTGGCCATGGCGGTCCTGCTGATGATGCAGCTCCAGAGCTTCGGGCGGATGCTGCTGGTCTTCACGGTCGCTCCGCTCGGCCTGATCGGCGTCGTGCCGACCCTGCTCCTGTTCGACAAGCCGATGGGCTTCGTCGCGATCCTGGGCATCTTGGCGCTGGTCGGGATCATCATCCGCAACGCGGTAATCCTCGTGAGCCAGATCGAGGAGTTCCGGGCGGAGGGCATGCCGCCCTGGGACGCCGTGTTCGAGGCGACGCACCATCGGCTGCGCCCCATCCTTCTGACGGCCGCTGCGGCGAGCCTGGGTCTGATCCCGATTGCCCGGGAGGTGTTCTGGGGGCCGATGGCCGTCGCGATGATCGGCGGCATCCTCGCCGCCACCGTCCTGACGCTGCTGTTCCTGCCCGCCCTCTATGTCGGCTGCTACCGGATCCGGCCGGGCAGTGGCGTTGCGGCAACCCACAGCGTGTGAGCGTCACGCTTTCGCGATCGCGGCGTCCCCGGACGCCGCGAGAAGCGGTCGGCCCGTCCTTTCCCCCCTCGGGACGGGCCGACCGTGGACATCCTCCGCACCGGCCGCGATGCGCCTCCGGAAACCTCGAGCGTTCTGGCGCGTAAGGCAGGGCTGGAACGAGGAACGCCTCCCATGAACGCCTTCATCGCCGTCGTGCTGGTCTGCGCCAACGGTCTCGCGCAGGACGCCTGCACAGACGATCAGGCCCTGGAAGTGCGCAAGGTGAGGGTCGCCAACGAGCTCGGCTGCGCCACCGGCTGGCAAGAGATCATCGCGCGGACCGAGCGGCGCGACGAGATCGGCAAGACCGCCTACCTCAAGACCGAATGCCGCCGGGTGAAGGAGCCGCAATGACGGCCCCAGCCCGGATGCCGCGGGCTACTTGTCGTACTTGATGTAGGCGAAGCGCGGATCGGTCGGCGTGCCCTCGAGCCCCTGTCCCTCCTGGCCCGGCTGCCAGGACACGACCTCCTCGATCTTCCGGGCGAGGGCGAAATCCTTGTCGGTGATGCCCTTCGCGGCGTGGTTCATCAGCCGGACCTCGACCCAGGCGTACGATGCGGTGATGTCGGGATGGTGCCACGCGGCCTCGGCGAGGTGGCCCACGGTGTTGATCACCATCAGTGTGCTTTTCCAGCCGGCGGTCTTGTAGGTCCGGCGGATCCACCCGTCCTCCAAGCGCCACGCGGGCAGCTCGGCTTTGAGCCGCGCCTCCACGGTCGCGTCGTCCAGAACGCCCTCGCGTCGCTCACTCATGGTCCTGCCTCAGCCAAAATGCGTCCGGCGGAGGGTGCCGCTGACGCAGGTTGCGCGCAAGCGTGTTCCGCACGATGGACGGAGGCCGGTGCGGGCCCTATGACCATTTTCCAATGGCGCTGGAACAGACTCGAACCCCAGTCTGTCGTCCTCAAAGACTGCGCAATACGATGGGAGAAGGCGTGATGCTGTCACGGCGCGCGATGCTCGCCGGAAGCGTGATCGGCGGCCTCGGGCTGCGGGCGGCGCGCGCCGACGTCCCGACCGTGCGGCTCGGAAGCCTGCCCTTCGGCACCTCGACCTGGGAGGCTGCGGTCATCAAGGCCCGTGGGCTCGATACGGCCAACGGGTTTCAGCTCGACGCCGTCAAGCTTGCCGGCAACGATGCCGCGCGGATCAGCTTCATCGGCAATCAGGTCGACACGATCGTGGGTGACCTGCTTTGGGCGGCCCGGCTCGGCAATGACGGGCAGGCGGTGCGGTTCATCCCCTACTCGACCTCGGAGGGCGCCGTGATGGTGCCGGCCGACAGCCCGGTGAAGTCCCTGAAGGATCTCGACGGCAAGCGCCTCGGCGTGGCCGGGGGCCCCTCGACAAGAACTGGCTGCTCCTCAAAGCCCAGGCCAAGGATGCCGCTGGAATCGATCTCGAGCACGCCGCCGAGATCGCCTACGGCGCGCCCCCGCTCATCACGCTGAAGCTGGAACAGGGCGCCCTTGACGCGGCGCTGACCTACTGGACCTACTGCGCGCGCCTGGAGGCCAAGAAGTACCGCCGCCTCGTCGGGGCCGAGGATATCATGCACGCGCTGGGCGTCACCGGCGACGTCGCACTGATCGGCTACCTGTTCCAGGACACCACCGTGAAAGAGAAGCCGGCCGCGGTGGCGGGTTTCGCCCGGGCCTCGCGCGCCGCCAAGGACATGCTGGCGCAGGATCCGACAACCTGGCAGATCGTGCGCCCCCTGATGGCGGCCGAGGACGACGCCACCTTCGAGGCGCTGAAGCGCGACTTCCTGGCGGGCATTCCGCGCCGTCCGGTGGCCGAGGAGCGGGCCGACGCGGAGAAACTCTACGCCGTGATGGCGCGGCTCGGCGGGACGCGGCTCGTCGGGAAAGGGAACGGGCTGCCACCCGACCTTTACTACGACAGCGACCGCAATGGTTGAGGCGGCCGCCCGGCAGCCCGGCGCGACGGTGATGTGGAACGCCCGGACCGCATGGGCGCGCTGACCCGCATCGCGTCGCTGGTGGTCCTGATCGCCGCGTGGCAGGCTGCCGCGCTGGAGGCCGGCTCGCGCCTGCTGCCGCCGCCCCTGGCGGTGCTGCGCTTTATCGCGCAGGAGGCCGAGCGCGGCGACCTCGCCCACAATGTGGGCGTGACGCTGCTCCGGGTCGCCGTCTCCTTCGCGATCGCGATGGCGCTGGGCGTGGCGCTCGGCGTCGCACTGGGGCGCTCGAAGGCCGCGGATCTCACCCTCGACACGCCGCTCCTGGTCCTGCTCAACACGCCGGCCCTGGTGATCACCGTGCTGGCCTATGTCTGGGTCGGCCTCACAGAGACGGCGGCGATCCTCGCGGTCGTGCTCAACAAGCTTCCCAACGTCGCGGTGATCGTCCGCGAGGGTGCCCGCAACCTCGATCCGCAGCTCGACGAGATGGCGCGCGCTTATCGGCTCGACCGCCGCACCTGGGTTCGCGATGTCCTGATCCCGCAGCTCCAGCCCTATGTGGTGACGGCCGCGCGTTCCGGCCTGTCCCTCGCCTGGAAGATCGTGCTGGTGGTGGAGCTGCTCGGCCGCCCCGACGGCGTGGGGTTCGCGATCAACTACTACTTCGTCCAGAGCACCGACGTGGCCGCGATCATCGGCTACAGCCTCGTCTTCATGGCCGTGATGATCGGCATCGACGTCCTTCTCCTGCAACGGCTCGAGGCCCATGTCCGCCGCTGGCGCTGAGCCCGTCCTCCGAGTCGCCATCGACTCGAAATGGTATCGCCCCCGCGGTGCCGAGCCCGTGGAGGCAGTCAGCGACCTCGCCTTCACGGTCGGGGCGGGCGAGATCGTCTGCCTGATCGGTCCCTCGGGCGCCGGGAAGACCACGACGTTGCGGACATTGCTCGGCCTGGACCCCGATTTCGAGGGCCGGGTGTCCGGTGCAGAGCAGGCCGGCATGGTGTTCCAGGAGCCCAGGCTGCTGCCATGGCGCAGCGTCGAGCACAACGTCCGCCTCGGGCTGCCGCGGGCGCGGCGCGGGCGCGACCTCGACGAGCTGTTCGAGCGCCTCGGACTGACGGCGTGGCGGACCAACTATCCGAAGGCGCTATCCCTCGGGATGCAGCGCCGGGTCGCTTTGGCGCGGGCGCTCGCCGATGGGCCACGGGTCTTGGTCCTCGACGAGCCGTTCGTGTCCCTCGACGACGCTGCCGCCGCCGAATTGCGCGGCCTCGTGGTCGACATCGTGGATCAGGCCGGCATGAGCGTCCTGATGGTGACGCACAACGTTGCGGAAGCGATCGGGATCGCTGACAGGCTTCTGCTGCTCTCGCGCCGGCCGGCCCGCCTCGTCGCGGACGTGCCCCTGGAGCGGGATCGGAAGGCGCGCGACCGCGCCTGGGCGGAGGCCACCCGGACGATGCTGGCAGCGCGCCATCCCGAGATCATCGCGCTGTAGCGGCGCAGTCGAGCGGACGAGCGCAAGCCGGCTTCCTAGGGACCGGATCTTGGGCGAGGCGCCTCGGACTCAGGCAGGGCGACGTAGATCAGGACGCCCAGCACCGTCATGGCGAAGCGGAAGGCGGATTCCTGGCCGTTCCACGTCTTCGACATCCACATGCCGAACCACTCGCCGCCGATGCCCAGGAAGCCCGCCTGCCACACGAGGAATCCGACGCTGAGGCCGGCGATGGCCCAGCCCTTCGCCCGCGCGAAGCCCGTAACGGGCGCCTTGAGCCGCGCGAGCATCAGCGCCGCGCCGATCCACAGGAGCAGGGCGGTCAGCGCCTCCCCGGCGACGATCAGGTAAAATGCGGCCTGCTGGAGCTCGGGATTGGTGATCGAGCGGTCGGTGATCCCGGAATCCGGAAGCACGGTGTCCATCGACAGGACGTGGCGGACGAAGCTGAGATTGGTCGCCGGATCGACGACGTTTCCGAACACCACCAGCGTGCAGGTCAGCGCCAGGGCGGCGATCAGGACGATCTTGGAGAGGCGAGCGACGATCACCGGAGCAGCACTCCAATCCAAAACGGGGGTCGTCGAGACCGACACCAGCTCGGCGCGGCGAAGCGCGCCCAACGTTGACACGGATTCGACATTTCCGCTCGGCGAGCTGATCGGGTGATCCCGCCCAATCCCCTCATCCCAAGGTGCCCGCGTCAGCGGGCCTCGAAGGCCTCCAGCCAGCCGCGCGATCCCTGAAGGCCTCCTTCGAGGCCTGCGCTGCGGTCCGGCACCCCGGGATGAGGGTGCCGGTCGGAAGGCTGGAATTCATCCGCGAGCTGCCGCGAAAACCGCAAACCCATCGCACCCAAGGTTCCGCCGCTCAGTTCGCCTTGGCCTCCACGTCCAGCCGGTCGAGCACGGCGGCCGGCGAGCGTGATGCGCCGAGATCGATGAAGCCGATACCGGCGGGCTCCTTGGCCTTGGCGTGGACCATCAGCTTGCCGGGTTTCATCACGAACTGACCCATCGCCGCCCCGATCCCCTTGGCGGCGGCGCTGTTGCCGAGGATGATCGGAACGCCGAGCAGGCTCGCGGTGACGTACTCCTTGCGCAACTCGTCCGGCTTGAGGCTGAGATCCTTCGCCTGCGCGGCGAGGAAGCGCTCGAACAAGCCGGCATTCTCCACGGTCAGGTCGACTGTCTTGGCGCTGCCCGAGAACATCAGCATCGTCGCCGCCGGGAGCGTGCCGGAGAACAGCTCGGGGCCGATCCCGCCCAGGGTGCCCGCCAGCCGGACCGTGCCGATATCACGTCCCGTGACGGTGATCTCCCGCAGCGATAGGTCGCGCGCCTTCTCGTCCAGCGTGGCGTCTGCCACGACATCGAAGTCCAGATCCCTGTAGCCGTAGGCCGGCAGGGCGCCGACGATCGGTGCGCCGGCCAGCAGATCCGCGGGCATGCGAAGGCCGGAAAGGCTGAGATGGCTCGTGCTCGGAACGCCGTCGGTGAGCGGACCGAAGGCGAGCGCGGCCTCGCGCAGGGCGATCCGGCGCGGCTGATGCGGCGCGACCGTGACGGCGAGGGGATCGCCGGCCTTGACCTCGGCCGGCTTCCCGTCCGTCGACTTCCCCGCACCGGGCCGGCTTCCTTCCACCCCCGGAGCGCGGATCGGGGCCCGTCCCTCCCGGGGCGCGGATGCTGCCGGCTCCGAGTCCGGCGGTAGCTCGACCGACAGGTCGCTGAGGGTGAAATTGCCGAGCTTCGGCGCCAGCCGGCGCATGTCCACGTCGGAGAGGCCAGCACCCGGAGTGGGCTCACTGGCGATGGCCTGCAAACCCGCGACCGTAGGAGCCAGCGACGTCCCGACCAGCGCCAGCCGCCCGATATGGGCGCGCAGACTTCCGCGCGACAGCGACAGGTCGTCCAGCGTCGTGCCGGCCTCCGATCCCGACGACGTGTAGGCGGCGCGGCCGATCTCGAACAGCACGGGGCCCTTCGGATCGGAATCGCTCACGCTGAAGCCCTGCATCTCCAGGCTTCCCAACGAGGTCGCCTCGATCAGGTCGGCGGCGGCCGCGGCGAAGGGCCGCCGGTCCGTCCCGTCCTGGAAGCCTGCGGCGACGATCTCGAAGGCGCCGTTCCAGCCATCGGGCACCTGACGGCCGCCGAGGTCACGGCCGTTCAGCCGCGCGATCTTGACGGTGGTTCCCCGCGCGTCCGCGTAGGTGACATCCGAGACCTGGATCGTCCCGTAGACCCGCTGGACCGGGCCCTTCCCGTCGCCCGGGACCGTGTAGAGGCGGCTCAGCGCCGCGAGGTCGAGATCGGTCGCCCGCACCTGACCGTACGTCCCGGAGCCGCGGTTCGGTCCCGCGACGGCACTGACGGTCGCGCCCGCCGCCGTGAGTTCGCCTACGCGTCCGGCCCGGACATCGCGGGCGACCACGTCGCGATAGGTGACGATCTGGCGATTGTCGCCGGATCCGACATTCTCGGAGGTGAGGACCGGGATCGTCAGGCTCCCGGCGTCGAGCCGTGCCAGGCGCGCTTCCCACGGCACGGCGGAGTCGGGGCGGAGGATCGCGGCGAGATCGTCCTTGGAGAGGCGGGTGCCGCTCGCGGTCAGCTTCGGCGCCTTGAGCAGCGTGCCACCGAGCGGCACGACCACATCCGTCACCGTGACGTCCTGGACGGCGGCGGCGCCCTCCTGCGCGGCGAGGGGGGCGGGGCCGCGGCGAGGCCGAGCAACGCGAGCAAACCCGTCGCCGCCAGGGCCGGCCGGAGGCGGAAGCGGGCCTTCGGATGGATCATGGCGGGGTCCGGACCAGGGCTCTCGAGGAAACCCGGTAGGCGTGCCGCGTTTTCATCGGAGAGGCAATCGCGCGCGGAGGGTTGAGCCTCCGAGCGGGATCGTGTGTCGTACGGCGGCAACGGCGCCACGCCGGAAACCGGCCCCGTCGCTTCCGTCAGAGCGAGAAGGAGGTGCCGCAGCCGCAGGAGGCCGTGGCCAGCGGGTTCTCGATCTTGAAGGACTGCCCGATCAGGTCGTTCACGAAATCGATGGTCGAGCCGCTCATGTATTCCAGCGAGACGGGATCGACGATCACCGTCGCGCCGTTGCGCTCGATCGCGATGTCCTGAGCCTCCCGGCTGCGGGTGATGTCGAACGCGTATGAGAAGCCGGAGCAGCCGCCGCCGTTGACGCTGATGCGCAGGGACGAGCCCGGCGGCTCGGACACCATGATCTCGTTGATGCGCTTGGCCGCGCGGTCGGTGAGGGTGATGTCAGCCATGGGTCTCTGGCCACGCAGTGTTCGGTGGACGGCGCAGCCCGGCCGTTGTCCCGGGCGCTACGGCCCACAAGATATGGGGCGCGAGCCCGCGCTGCAACGCGCCGGGCGAGGAGGACTCATGTACGGGGTGCAGGCGATGACGGTCGGACTTCGTGCGGCCTAACGGCGAGCGCTGGCGCGCACCCTACGCCACGGATCCGGGCCGCACTCGCGGGCGGCTGATCGCCGAGGCGGGCTCGCCGACGCGCAGCGACTTCCAGCGCGACCGGGACCGCATCATCCACTCGACGGCGTTCCGGAGGCTGAAGCACAAGACCCAGGTCTTCGTGCATCACGAGGGCGATCACTACCGCACGCGCCTCACCCACACCCTCGAAGTCAGTCAGATCGGCCGGGCGCTGGCCCGGGCTCTGGGCCTCGATGAGGATCTCGCCGAGGCGCTGGCCCTCAGCCACGACCTCGGACACACCTGCTTCGGCCATACCGGCGAGGACGCGCTGGACGCCTGCATGGCGGGCCACGGCGGCTTCGACCACAACGCGCAGGCCCTGCGGATCGTGACACGTCTGGAGCGGCGTTACGCCGGCTTCGACGGATTGAATCTCGCCTGGGAGACCCTGGAAGGGCTGGTCAAGCACAACGGACCGCTGCTGACGTCCGGCGGGCAGCCGACGCCGCGCTACGCCGCCCGCGGCATCCCGGCCGCGATCCTCGAGTACGACGCGCTCAACCCGCTGGACCTCTGGAGCCAAGCCGGCCCCGAAGCTCAGGCGGCCTCTCTCGCCGACGACATCGCGTACGCCGCGCACGACCTGGACGATGGCCTTCGGGCCGGCCTGTTCGACATCCCCGAGTTGCGCGCCGTGCCGTTTTTGGCCGAACTCCTGGACGAGATCGACCGGCTCCACCCGGGCCTCGAAGCGTCCCGTGTGGTTCACGAGCTGGCGCGGCGTGTGATCACGCGCTTCGTCGAGGACGTCATTCGCGAGGGCAGCCGCCGGATCGCGGCTCTCGATCCTGCGAACGTCGAGGACATTCGCCACGCGGAGGCGCCGGTCATCGCATTCTCGCCGGCCATCGCGGCCGCCGACGCGGAGATCATGGGCTTCCTATGGAAGCGGATGTACCGGCATCCGGGCGTGGTGGCCGTGCGCAAGAAGGCCGAGTCGATCGTCAACGACCTGTTCGCCGCCTTCACCGCCGACCCGACGCGGATGCCGGAGGAGTGGAGCGCCGGCCTCGACGACGCCTCGCAGGCACGATTGGCCCGCAGGGTCGCCGACTATATCGCCGGCATGACCGACACCTACGCGGTCCTGGCGCACCGCAAGCTGTACGCGGCGACGCCGGACCTGCACTGGGAGCTGCCCAGCCGCGGCCTGCCGCTTACGGAGCCGTAAGCACGGAGGTGCCGTCTGCCCGTAGCCCCTCGCCGCACATGTCGGATCGGCGAGGGGACGCGGCGATCAGCAGCCGCAGCCGTAGGTGTAGCCACCGTAGTAGGCGGGATAGCCGTATCCGTAGGAGCCGTATGCCGCCGGGTAGCCGTAGCCATACCCGTAGCCGCCGTAGCCGTATCCGCCGTAGAGGCTGCTCGCCGCCAGGCCGAGGCCCAGCCCGATCCCCGCTCCCGCGAGTCCATAGCCGAAGCCCCGCCCGTAGCCGTAACGGTAGCCGAAACCGCGGCCGTAATATCCGCCCCGATAGCCGAAGCCGCCGCCACGGAAACCGCCGTGGAAGCCGCCGCCGTGGAAGCCGCCGCCGTGGAAGCCGCCGCCGTGGAACCCGCCGCCGCGGAAGCCGCGGGCCTCCGCGGTCGGAGCCGCGATCATCAGGGCACAGAGCGCCGTGCCGGCCATCGTCAAAGCTCTCATCGGTCTCCTCCACGATCGGGAATGCCGCGATCTTGGGCGAGGACATCGTCTTGACCGTCGGGAGGCAAGGCGCGCTCTGCCGAATCGGTACTCGCCGCCCTGGATGACGGGGCGCGCACGATCCGCCCAGTCCGGAGACGAAGCCGTCCCACCGGCGTCGTGACACCCCTTCGGCGCCTTGCTAGACGGCCCGGGCGGGCGCAGGTCGGACAGGCCAGGCGACGAGACCCCCGCGCGAGCGAGACCGAGACCGATGAACATCTTCGCCCTGTTCGAGGCGCGTGTGCGCGAGGCCGTGGAGGCCCTGACGCGCGCCGGCCAGTTGCCCGGGGGCCTCGACCTCGGCCGCGTCGTCGTCGAGCCGCCGCGCGACCCCTCGCACGGCGACCTCGCCACCAACGCGGCCCTCGTTCTCGCCAAGGAGGCGCGGACGAACCCGAAGGCCCTCGGCGAGGCCCTGGCGGCGGAGCTGGGCACCGATCCGCGCATCGCCGAGGCGCGTGTCGCAGGACCCGGCTTCATCAACCTCCGGCTCGACCCGAAGATTCTCCACGACGTGCTGCGCAGCGCTCTCGCCGAACCCGAGGCGTTCGGACGCGCGCGCCTTTCCGGCGGACCGATCAACGTCGAGTATGTCTCGGCCAATCCGACCGGTCCCATGCATGTGGGCCATGGCCGCGGGGCTGTGTTCGGCGACGCCCTGTGCAACCTGCTGGTCGCGGCGGGGCGGCAGGTGACGCGCGAGTACTACATCAACGATGCGGGCGTTCAGGTCGACGTGCTCGCCCGCTCCGCCTTCCAGCGCTACCGCGAGGCATTGGGCGAGCCCTTTGCCATCGCCGAAGGGCTCTATCCGGGGGATTACCTCAAGCCCGTCGGTGCCCGGCTGGCGGAGACGCACGGACGCGCGCTTCTCGACAGGTCCGAGGCGGAGTGGCTGCCGGTGGTCCGCGAGACTGCCCTCGCCATGATGATGGACATGATCCGTGCCGACCTGGCCGCGATCGGGATCCGGCACGACGTGTTCTTCTCTGAGCGGACGCTGCAGGACAGCGGGGCCGTGAAGACGCTGCTCGAAGAACTGCGCCAGCGGGGGCTCGTCTACGAGGGCCGCCTGCCGCCGCCCAAGGGGCAGCTCCCCGAAGATTGGGAGGATCGCGAGCAGACGCTGTTCCGCACCCGGGAGTTTGGCGACGATAGCGATCGGCCGCTTTTGAAGTCTGACGGGTCGTACACGTATTTCGCCTCCGACATCGCGTATCACCGGGCGAAGTATCTGGCGGGCGCCACCGAGCTGATCGACGTCCTTGGTGCCGACCACGGCGGCTACGTGAAGCGCATGCAGGCGGCCGTGAAGGCTGTGAGCGACGGCAGGGCGACGCTCGACGTCAAGCTCTGCCAGCTGGTGCGGCTGTTGCGCGCAGGCGAGCCGGTTAAGATGTCGAAACGGTCCGGCGAGTTCGTGACCTTGCGCGACGTGATCGACGAGGTCGGGCGCGACGCGATCCGCTTCATGATGCTGTATCGCAAGAACGACGCGACCCTGGATTTCGACCTCGCCAAAGTGGTCGAGCAGTCGAAGGACAACCCGGTCTTCTACGTCCAGTACGCGCACGCCCGGGTGCGTTCGGTGCAGCGGCAGGCGCGCGAGGCATTTCCCGATACGGATCTGTCCCCCGCGGCCCTCCTGCGCGAGGCCGATCTCGGGCTCCTGACGGATGCGGGCGAGATCGAGATGATGCGCCTCATCGCCCAGTATCCGCGGGTTCTCGAATCAGCCGCCGTGGCACACGAACCGCATCGGATCGCCTTCCATCTGTACGAGCTGGCCTCGGCGCTTCATAGTTTCTGGAACAAGGGCAAAGACTTGCCGCAATTACGGTTTGTTAATGCAACCGATCGAAAGTCGACGTGGGCCCGGCTGGCGCTCGTCGAAGCTCTTCGGAGCACGCTCGCCGCTGGCCTCGCGGTGCTCGGTGTGACCGCGCCGGACGAGATGCGATAGGGCCCGTACGCATCGGGCTGGTGTCCGGCGCTGATGTGAGGATTCAGGCATGACGAACGCTTCGCGCGCTCAGGTCGATCTCGACGCCCTCGCGCGCGATCTGCGTCCGGAAGGATCCCGCGCGCCGCAATCCGGATCCAAGGCCGATCCCCTGGCGGAACTCGCCCGCATCGTTGGCCAGGACGACCCGTTCCGCGCCCTTCTGGCGGCCCGAGAGGAGATGCGCGCCGCCTCCGAAGCGTCCCCTCAGGCCGGCTGGTCGGGGCGTGTCGAGCCGAGCTTCGCCCAAGATGCCGTCAAGCCGACCCCGGCCGACGCCTTCGATCAGTACCTCGCTTCGGTGGAGCGCGACACGCATCAGGAAAGCGTGGCCTATGGCGGTGAGCCCGCGGCGGAGCCGGCTCCGCCGGCAGGCGACTACGAAGCCGACCGGCCGCTTCGGCGCGTCGATCCGCGCCGCCGGCTCGTCTCGGTCGGGGCGGGCATCGCCGTGGTGGCCGTCGCGGTCACAGGCGCGCTGACCTACAAAGGGCTCAGCGGTTCGAGCCACGGCGGCGTGCCCGTGGTGCAGGCCGATTCCACACCGCTCAAGGTGGCCCCGAAGGTCGCCGACGGCGTCGAGATCCCGGACCAGAACCGGCAGATTTACGACCCGAAGGGCAAGAAGGACGGTCAGATCAAGATCGTCAACCGCGAGGAGCAGCCCCTCGACGTGGCCGAGGCCGCGCGCGCCGCCCAGGGTCCGTCGCCCGCCGGCAGCGCGCAGGGCGGCACGACCCCGGGCAACGGCCCCTTCGAGGCGTTCGGCGAGCCCCGCCGGGTACGCACCGTGGCCGTGAAGCCCGATGCTCCGCCCCCGGCGCCGGCCCGCGAGGCCCAGGCGGATGCGGGACCTGCCCCGATCCCCACCATGGTGCTGCCGGGCGATGAGCCGGCCCAGCCGGCGCCGTCCAGGGCGCCGACCCGGCAGGCTGCGGCGGGTCTGGCGACGGCAACGCCCGCTTCGGTCGCGCCGCCGCCGGCGTTGGCCCAGACTGAGTCGCCCGCACCGAAGCCCGTCGCGGTGAAGCCCCCGCCGAAGGCGGCGCAGCGGGTCGCGACCGTGGCTCCGGCCTCGGCGGCCGCGCCCGACACCACGTCGAGCACCGCGACCTCCGACGACGCGGCCGTCCATTCCGGCCCGGTGAGTGGCTTCTCGGTGCAGCTCGGCGTGCGCAATTCCGCCGCCGAGGCCAAGGCCGCCTTCCGGCAGATGCAAAGCAAGTTCGCGCAGCTGGCCGGAAAGCCCGAGCTGATCCGGCAGGCGGACGTGAACGGCAAGACCATCTTCCGCGTCCGCGTCGGGCCGCTCGACAAGGCCGAGGCGTCCAGCCTGTGCAGCGCCCTGCAGGGTGCCGGCGGCCAGTGCTTCGTGGCCAAGAACTGAGGCGCTTCGCGCTCTGAATCGAGCGTGGCGGCCGAGTCCCACTGCGGGCTTGTGCCCCGCGCGGGGCAGGGCCGGGATGCGCCTCCGACAGGAGGCGAGTCTCTCGAGCAACAGGAATCGACCGTCGGACCGGTTACGGTGCCGGGATCGCGCTTTCGTCTTGTCGCGTCCGCGTTCCCGCCCGACTCTACCGTCACCGATTCGGTCCGCCCGGCGTATTCGCTTCCACTCTGTGCCGCTCCCGACGAGTTTCCGAGACGTGCCGATGACATCCCGTGCCCTGATCCTCGGCTGCGCCGGCAAGTCGCTCTCCGCCGAGGAAGCGGCTTTCTTCCGCGACGTGCGGCCCTGGGGTTTCATCCTCTTCAAGCGCAACATCGGGACGCCCGCGGAGGTGCGGGTCCTGACCGACGCGCTTCGTGCGTGCGTCGGCTCCGACAAGGCGCCGATCCTGATCGATCAGGAGGGCGGCCGGGTGCAGCGCATGGGTCCGCCGCACTGGCCGGCCTATCCGGCCGGTGGCCGCTACGGTCGCCTGAACGGCAGCGCCGCGACGATCGCCCGACTCGGTGCACGCCTCATGGCGCACGATCTCGCGGAGGTCGGCATCAATGTCGATTGTGCCCCAGTCCTCGACGTCCCCGCACCCGGCTCGCACGACATCATCGGTGACAGAGCTTACGGGACCAACCCGGCGGCCGTCGCGGAGATCGGCCGAGCCATCGCAGAGGGCCTCATGGCTGGCGGCGTCCTGCCGGTGATGAAGCACATCCCCGGGCACGGCCGCGCCGCCTGCGACAGCCACCACGGCCTGCCTGTCGTCGATGTCCCACGTGACGCCCTCGCGGCTCAGGATTTTGGCCCGTTCCGCGCGCTGGCCGATCTGCCGATGGCGATGAGCGCCCATGTCGTTTTCACGGCGCTCGACCCCGACCGACCCGCGACCCAGTCGGCCACCGTCATCCAGGACGTGATCCGGACGGCGATCGGGTTCGACGGGCTGCTGATGACCGACGACCTGTCGATGCACGCGCTCACCGGCACGTTTCGCGAGCGGACGCAGCGGGCCTTCGCGGCCGGCATCGACGTCGGCCTCCACTGCAACGGCTCGATGGAGGAGATGCGGGGCGTTGCGGAGGCCGCTCCCGCTCTGGAGGGCCGTTCCGCTGAGCGGGCCGCCGCAGCGCTGGGTCGCCTCGATCCCGCCGGTGAGACGCTGGACGTTCCGGAGGCCCGGGCGCGCTTCGCGGCCGCTCTCGCGGCCGCCTGATCGACCGTTCAATCCGCGGCCTTCCACCGTCCCCGGCGTCGCCTCTGCTTGTGTTCGAGCGGCACGATCCCTAGGTTCGCCCGGAATTCCTCAACCGGACGTGGCGTCACGCTCTCGCTTCCCGGGGGCGCACGCAGGAGGTTGCCATGGGCAGCATGAGTATCTGGCACTGGGTCGTCGTCGCGGTCATCGTGATGCTGCTCTTCGGACGCGGCAAGGTTTCGGACCTGATGGGCGACGTGGCCAAGGGCATCAAGGCGTTCAAGAAGGGTATGGCCGAGGACGAGACCCCGCAGGCCAGCCAGACCGTGGCTCCGCCCAGCGAGCCCGTGCGCACGATCCCGCACGCCACCGAGACCAGCCCGGGCACGGCTATCCCGGCCAGCCATCTCCCTGGCGGCGAGCGCAAGCCGGTCTGACAGCGGACGGGTCTAATCCCGGGCTCGGGGACTGTCAGGGGGCGCGTGCTCGTGTAGAGCCTGACGGGGTCCGAGCGGGGGTTCGGACCGAAAGGCAGCAGGACCGTCGACGACATGCTGGACATGAGTTGGGGCGAGGTGATGCTGATCGGCGGCGTCGCCCTCATCGTCATCGGGCCGAAGGATCTGCCGAAGGCGCTCCGCACCGTCGGCCAGATCACGTCGAAGCTGCGCCGCATGGCCGGCGAGTTCCAGATGCAATTCAATGAGGCGATCCGCGAGGCCGAGCTCGACGAGGTGCGGCGCGAGGTCGACGGGATTCGCAATACCGTCCGGACGGCCGGCTCGACCTTCAATCCCGTTCAGACGATCCGCGACGAGCTGAAGGGTGCCGTGGAGGGGCGGACCAAGATCGGGCCCGAAAAGCTCGGTCCCGAGATGCCCGCGCCGGAGGCTCGGTCCCTCGCCGACGCGACTGCGCAGCTGAAGGCCGAACAGGAGGCCGCGGCACCTGTGCAGGCGACGGAGCAACCGGCCGCCGAGCCGGCGCATCCGATACCCCAGGCGGCACCCGAGGTGCCGCTGCCGGTTCCCGGATCCGTCGATGATCCTTTCGGGCCGCCGCCCGAACCCTCCGCGACGCACCAGCCCCCCGAGGACCCGAAGAACGGCGCCGCTGTCCGATGATCACCGAGGCAGACGAGGCCGAGATCGAGGCCTCCCGAGCGCCGTTGCTTGAGCATTTGATCGAGCTGCGCGCGCGGTTGATCAAATCGCTCATCGCGTTCGTGGTGATGTTCTTCGCGTGCTTCTTCTTCTCGCGCGATATCTACAATATTCTCGTTTATCCCTACACGTCGGTGGTTGGCACCCAGAACGCCGAGCTGATTGCGACCCACTTCCTCGAGCAGGTCTTCACCAACATCAAGCTCAGCGTCTTCGGAGCGGCCTTCCTCGCTTTTCCGGTGATCGCCACGCAGATCTACGCCTTCGTGGCGCCGGGTCTCTATCGCAACGAGCGGAAGGCGTTTCTGCCCTACCTCGTGGCGACGCCGATCTTCTTCGTGCTCGGCGCGCTGGTGGTGTTCTTCCTGGCGATGCCGCTGTTGATCAAGTTCTCGGTTTCGCTCCAGCAGGTGGGCGTGGCCGGAGAGCCGACGATCAAGCTTCTGCCCAAGGTCGACGAGTATCTCTCGCTGATCATGACGCTCATCTTCGCGTTCGGCATCGCGTTCCAGCTCCCGGTGATCCTGACGCTGCTGGGTCAGGTCGGAATCATCGATGCGAAGTTTCTGCGGGAGAAGCGGCGCTACGCGATCGTGCTGGTCTTCGTCGCCGCCGCCGTGCTCACGCCGCCCGACGTGATCTCACAGCTCTCCCTGGCCCTGCCGATGCTGCTCCTCTACGAGGCGTCGGTGTTTTCGGTGGCGCGGGTCGAGAAGCTGCGCGCGGCGCGGCGGGTCGAGGACGGGCTGGATCCGTGATCAGTCCGGTGCGCGGAGACGGTAGCCCACGCCGGTCTCGGTGAGCAGGTAGCGCGGACGCTCCGGGTCCGGCTCCAGCTTCTGGCGAAGCTGTCGCATGTAGACGCGCAGGTATTGCGGATCCGATGAAGACGGCGCGTGGCGCATGAGCTGCGCGTGCGTCAGCACCTTTCCGGCATGCTGAACCAGCACCCGCAGGAAATCGTACTCCCGCGGCGACAGCTTCACCTCCCGCTCGCCTACCCGCACGACGCGGCGGACGAGATCGACCGACAGGTCATCGATCCGGAACACCGGACGCTCGCCCTGCATCGCCAGCCGGTGTCGAAGGGCAGCGCGGATGCGGGCGAGCAGTTCATTCATGCCGAACGGTTTGGTGACGTAATCGTCGGCCCCGAGATCCAGGGCCTCGACCTTGCCGCGCTCGTCGTCCCGGCTGGATAGGACCACCACGGGCAGGTTCGGCCAGCCCTCGCGGATCTGGGCGAGCAGGGCATGGCCCGGCATGTCGGGTAGGCCAAGGTCGAGGATCACGAGGTCGACTCCACCGGCCCCGAGGGCGGCCAGGGCCGCCGACCCGTCGGCCGCCTCGACGACGCCGTAGGCCTGTGTGCCAAGGCCGGTCCGCAGCAGTCGGCGGATCGGCGGCTCGTCGTCGATGACCAGAATGCGGGCAACGGCGCTCACGCGGCAATCCCTCGGTCAGCTCCGGTGCGGTCGATCATTTCGTCCGCAGCAGGACGTGCCGCTTCTTGCCGAAGGACAGCTTGATCACGCCGTCCTGCGTGAGATCACTCGTGCCAAGCAGCGCCTTCTCGTCCGCGACCGGGACGTCGTTGACCCGCAGGCCGCCGCCCTTGATCTGCCGGCGCGCCTCGCTCGTCGAGGGCACGAGCTTGGCAATCGCCGGGCCGAAAGCCGTGAGGACACCGAGCCCGGCCTCCAACGTCGCCAGCGGGACGGTCACGCTCGGCAGGTCTGCGGCGAGTGTCCCTTCCACGAAGGTTTTGCGCGCGGTCTCCGCGGCCGCCTCAGCAGCCTCGCGGCCGTGCAACAGAGCCGTGGCTTCGGTCGCCAATACCGTTTTGGCGGCGTTGATCTCGGACCCCGCGAGAGCCGAGAGCCGCGCGACTTCCTCGATGGGCAGCAGCGTGAACAGCTTCAGGAAGCGGGCGACATCCGCATCCTCGGTGTTCCGCCAGAACTGCCAGTAATCGTAGGGCTTCAGCATGTCTGGGTTGAGCCAGACCGCCCCTGCGGCCGTCTTACCCATCTTGGCCCCCGACGCCGTGGTCAGGAGCGGGCAGGTCAGGGCGTAGAGCTGTGGCGTGCCCATGCGCCGGCCCAGATCGATGCCGTTGACGATGTTTCCCCACTGGTCGGACCCGCCCATCTGCATCACGCAGCCGTAGCGGCGATTCAGCTCCACGAAGTCGTAGGATTGGAGGATCATGTAGTTGAATTCCAGGAACGAGAGTTCCTGGTCGCGCTCCAAGCGCAGGCGCACGCTGTCCATCGACAGCATGCGATTTACGGAGAAATGGCGACCCACGTCGCGCAGCATCTCGATGTAGTTGAGCTTGGTCAGCCACTCGGCGTTGTCGACCATCACGGCATCGCCGGCACCCGCGCCGAAGCGCAGGAACCGGTCGAAGGTCTTGCGGATCTCGGCCTTGTTGGCGTCGATCTGCTCGACGTTAAGGATCTTGCGGGTCTCGTCGCGGCCGGACGGGTCGCCGACGCGGGTGGTGCCCCCGCCCATCAGGGCGATCGGCTTGCCGCCGGTGGCCTGCAGCCAGTGCAGCATCATGATCGACAGCAAATGCCCGACGTGGAGCGAGGGGGCCGTGCAGTCGTAGCCGACGTAGGTGGTCAGACGGCCCTCCACGGCCGCCATATCGATCCCCGCGAGGTCGGAGGTCTGGTGAATATAGCCGCGCTCGGTCAGGATCCGCAGGAAGTCGGATTTCGGCGCAAAGCTCTCGGCGGTCATGATTACGATCTCGGGCCGCTTGCGTCGCGCGACAGGCCAAGGCCTCGTGTGCTAGCTCGCGCTGGGTTCAGGATACGGCGGGCTCTTAGCAGGGCGTTGGCCGAAAGGCACGGGGCAGGGCGGCATGGCGATGATGCGCGCGATCGGGTTGATGAGCGGCACCTCGCTGGACGGCGTCGACATCGCCCTGATCGAGACCGACGGCGAACTTGTCCACGTGGTCAAGGGCCACAACAACTTCCTGGAGCCGCTCGGCCCCACCGGCTATCGCGGCTATGCGGATGACGAGAAGGCGCTGCTGCGCGCCGCCACCAAGGATGCCGAGGCGGTCCAGCACCCGGCCGACAGGCCTGGGCGGCTGCCCGAGGCGGAGGCGTTCGTCACGCAGGCGCACGCGCAGGCTGTGGAGCGCTTTCTCGAGGAGAACGGCCTCGCCGCGGATGCGATCGACGTGATCGGCTTCCACGGTCAGACCGTGATCCACCGGCCCGACCAGCGCATCTCGATCCAGATCGGTGACGGTCAGGCCCTCGCGACCCGGCTCGGCATACCGGTAGTGTCCGATCTGCGTCGGGCTGACATCGAAGCAGGCGGGCAGGGCGCGCCGCTCGTGCCGGTGTTCCACAAGGCGCTGGCCGAGGCGTCCGGCTTCGACGGACCCTTCGGAATCCTGAACATCGGTGGCGTTGCCAACGCGACACTGATCGATTCCAAAGGCGGCGTCATCGCCTTCGATACGGGACCCGGCAACGCCCTGATTGACGAGTGGATGCAGGAGCGGGAGGGCAAGAACCTCGACGATGGCGGCCGCACCGCCGCCCGCGGCCGACCGGACGAACAGCTCCTCGCTTGGTTGCTGACGCACCCCTTCTTCTTTCGGAGGCCGCCAAAGTCGCTGGATCGGAACTGGTTCTCGCACAAGCTCGCGGGACAGCTCTCGACCGAAGACGGCGCGGCGACCCTCACCGCGTTCACGGCGCGGGCGGTGGCACGGGCGCTCGATCACGCCCCCGAGATCCCGACCCGCTGGATCGTAGCCGGGGGCGGCGCGCGCAACGGCGAGTTGGTTCGGCTGCTGAACTACCATCTCCGTGCCGAGATCACGACCGCCGACGCGATCGGCTGGTCCTCCGCCTATCTGGAGGCGCAAGCTTTCGCTTTCCTCGCCGTGCGCTCGCTCCAGGGGCTGCCGATCACCTTTCCCTCGACCACCGGCGTTCGCGAGGCGATGACCGGCGGCATCCTCGCCCGACCTTGAGCCTCGGCTACGCCCTGCGCCGCATCATCGAGGAATACCCGCTGGCCCGGCTCGACCCGCCGGCGGGGCACCCGCTCGCGGCGGTCATTCGGAAATCTGCGCCAGACGAGCTTCGGGCCGCCCTCGTCGGCATTGACGGGCCGTTCCTCGTCAAGGGCAGCCCGGGGCGCGGCAGCAAGTGGGC
This sequence comes from Methylobacterium mesophilicum SR1.6/6, assembly GCF_000364445.2. Taxonomy (NCBI): domain Bacteria; kingdom Pseudomonadati; phylum Pseudomonadota; class Alphaproteobacteria; order Hyphomicrobiales; family Methylobacteriaceae; genus Methylobacterium; species Methylobacterium mesophilicum. The sequence continues at coordinate 2,890,471 of NZ_CP043538.1, forward strand.
GGCCGTGCCATGGCTCGCAGTCTTCGACCCGGCCGTTACGACCAGCGCCACCCGGGGCTACTACTTGGTCTACCTCTTTCCGTCGCATCGCGAGGAGGTCCACCTGTCGCTGGCGCAGGGCACCATCGCGGCGCTCCGAAACCATGGCCCGGCGGCCGGCCACCATCTGCGCACGAGCGGCGCATTGCTCCGGGAACGGTTGGCCGAATTCGTCGGCGCGCTGCCGAACACGACGATCTCCCTCGGCACTGCAGGCGAATTGCCGGAAGGCTATGAAGCCGCGCACATCCTCGGACGAACCTACGACATCGCCGACCTCGGCAACGAGCGCCGGCTCCTTCGAGACCTCGCCATCGCAGTGGCGGCCTACCGGGCGCTGAAGGCGCGGGGCGGCCTCGATCTGCCAGGTAACGGCCTTCGCGCGTAGAATTTGACGGTCGCTGCGCCCGGTCTTGGCCAGCGGTCGACCCCAGAAGCCCGGCCCTTCTGTGAGGTCCGCGTTTGTGCCCCCGCCGCTCCCGCGCTAAGGCAGCCGCGCCATGTCGCACAACACGTTCGGCCACCTGTTCCGCGTCACGACCTTCGGCGAGAGCCACGGGGTCGCGCTCGGCTGCGTGGTCGACGGATGTCCGCCCGGACTCGCCCTCGAGGCCGAGGAGATCCAGGCCGAACTCGACCGCCGTAAACCCGGCCAGTCGCGCTTCACGACGCAGCGCCGGGAGCCGGATCAGGTTCGGATCCTGTCCGGCGTATTCTCGGACGATCGCACCGGCGGGCGCCAGCTCACTACGGGCACGCCGATCGCGCTGATGATCGAGAACACCGATCAGCGCTCGAAGGATTATTCCGAGATCCGCGACAGCTACCGACCCGGGCACGCCGACTACACGTACGACGCGAAGTACGGGATCCGCGACTATCGCGGCGGTGGCCGCTCTTCCGCCCGCGAGACCGCCGCGCGTGTCGCGGCCGGGGCAGTGGCGCGCAAGGTCCTTCCGGGCGTGACCATTCGGGCGGCCCTCGTGCAGATGGGACCCCACGCGATCGACCGGTCGCGGTGGGACTGGGCGGCGGTTGGCAACAATCCTTTCTTTTGTCCCGACGCCGAGACAGCGGCCTTCTACGAGACCTATCTCGACGAGATCCGGAAGGATGGCTCCTCGGTGGGCGCGGTCATCGAGGTCGTGGCCGAGGGCGTGCCGCCCGGCCTCGGCGCCCCGGTCTACGGCAAACTCGACGCCGAGCTCGCCGCCGCGATGATGTCGATCAACGCCGTCAAGGGGGTCGAAATCGGGGACGGCTTCGCGGCGGCCGCCCTGCGCGGCGAGGACAATGCCGACGAGATGCGCGCCGGCAACGGCGGCCGGCCGCGCTTCCTCGCCAACCACGCGGGCGGGATCCTCGGCGGGATCTCCAATGGCGAGCCGGTCGTGGTCCGCTTCGCCGTGAAGCCCACCTCCTCGATATTGACACCCCGCCGCTCGGTGACCCGCGACGGTGACGAGGTCGACCTTGTCACCAAAGGCCGCCACGATCCCTGCGTCGGAATCCGGGCCGTTCCGGTGGCCGAAGCCATGATGGCCTGCGTGCTCGCCGATCACTATCTGCGTCACCGCGGGCAGGTCGGGCAACAGCCCTGATCCCGGCCCCGGTCTTAACCGTTTCGAGATTGCCCGTGCCCCACTGCACCGTCACCGAGGCCATCGCGGCCTTCGCCAAGGGCGAGATCGTGGTCGTGACAGACGACGACGATCGCGAGAACGAGGGCGACCTCGTCGTCGCGGCCTCGCTCTGCACGCCGGAGAAGATGGCGTTCATCATCCGCAACACCTGTGGCATCGTCTGCGCGCCGATCACGCAGAACGAGGCCCGGCGCCTGCATCTCGCGCCGATGGTGGCCTCGAACGACGCGCCGCTCGGCACGGCCTTCACCGTCACGGTCGACGTGAAGCACGGCCTGACGACCGGCATCTCGGCCGAGCAGCGCTGCAACACGGTGCGGGCGCTGGCCAACGGCAACATGGGCGCGGGCGACTTCGTGCGACCCGGCCACGTCTTCCCGCTGATCGCCCGGGACGGCGGCGTGCTCATGCGCTCAGGGCACACCGAGGCCGCGGTCGATCTCTGCCGTCTCGCCGAGTTGCCGACCGTCGGTGTGATCTGCGAACTCGCCAATGACGACGGCACCGTCATGAAGGGACCGCAGATCGAGGCCTTCGCCGAGAAGCATGGGCTCAAGCAGGTCTCGGTGGCCGATCTTATCGCCTACCGGCAGGCGCGCGACCGGCTCGTGGAGCGGATCGGGCACTTTCCTGTCCGGTCGAATCACGGCGACATGAACGCCTACGTGTTCTCGACGCCGTTCGAGTCGATCCAGCAATTTGCCTTCGTGATGGGCGAGATCGGCGATGGCCGCGACGTTCTGGTGCGTCTCCACCGCTCCAACGTCGCGGCGGACGTCATCGGCGGCGGCAAGCAGATCGATGACGTCTTGAAGCGCTTCGCGGCAGCCGGACGCGGCGTGCTGGTCTACCTGCGCGACGGTGCAGCCGGGGTGCCGGTCCAGGCCGTCACCGATGAGGGCACGGAAGCTCTTCGCGCCCGGCAGTGGCGCGAGGTCGGCCTCGGGGCGCAGATCCTGCGCGACCTCGGCGTGGTCTCGTTTCGCAACCTTGCGACGACGTCGCGGGCCTATGTCGGACTGTCGGGCTTCGGCATCGAGCACCTGGGCGACGAGCCACTCGACGGCTGAGCGGGACGCTTCAGCGCCCCATCAATGCGTCCACATGCGCCGCGGCCGACTTGGCCAGGCCTTCAAGGCTGTAGCCGCCCTCGAGGACCGAAACGATCCGCCCGCCGGCGCAGCGGTCCGCCAGATCCATCAATCTGCGCGTCGCCCAGGCGAAGTCCTCGGCCTCCAGGCGGAGATTGGCCAAGGGATCGAGCCGATGGGCGTCGAACCCCGCCGAGATCACGACGAGATCGGGCCGGAATGCGTCCAGGCGTGTCAGGATGCCGGCCTCGAAGGCCTCGCGAAACACCGCGCCGTCGTCGTTCGGCCGAAGCGGCACGTTGACGATCGTGTCCTTCTCGCCCCGCTCGGACGGCGACCCGGTGCCCGGGTAGAGCGGCATCTGATGCGTCGAGCAGTAGAGCACCGACGCATCGTCCCAGAAGATGTCCTGGCTGCCATTGCCGTGATGGACGTCCCAGTCGACCAGGGCGACGCGCTCGGCGCCGTGCCGCTTCTGGGCATACCGCGCGGCGACGGCGGCGTGATTGAACAGGCAGAACCCCATCGAGCGGGTCCGCTCGGCGTGATGGCCCGGCGGGCGCATGGCCACGAAGGCGTTGCGGCACTCGCCGGCGATGACGGCATCCACGGCATGATTGGCCCCGCCGATGGCGCGCAGGGTGGCCTCGAGGCTGCCGGGGGACAGGATGGTGTCGGAGTCGATCGACACCATGCCGTGTTCCGGCACTGCGGCGGCGAGCGCGTCGACGTACGACCGGGGATGGGCGAGGGCAGCCGTATCCAAGTCCGCGCGCGGCGCCGAAGCCCGGACCAGACCGGCGAAGCGCTCGTCTTCCAGGGCGCGCTCGACGGCGCGCATCCGGGCCGGCCGTTCGGGGTGACCCTCCGGAACCTCGTGGTCGAAGCTGGCGGGATGGCTCACGTACAGGGTGGTCAAGACGGTCGCTCCCGGATGCGATCCTGTCGCGCACCTGCAACAGGAGCCGCCAATGTGACACGGGCGCAACGCGCGGACTACGGGCGGGTGCCCGTCGCCCCTATGCTCAGCCGATTCTTTCGTGGGACGGGCTCGCGATTTCGGGCCGGTCGGACTTTGAAACGGTCTCCGGGGGCGGGATCATGCGCATCGTGTCAGCGCTCGCCAGCATCCTGCTTCTGGCAGGCTGCAGCTTCAAAGGTGTCCCCGACCCCGCTCTGTCGGCGCGCGACGCGGAGTTCATGGCTCTGGTCCCGGAGGCGGAGTTCGACCCGCACTTCGCCCGCTATCAGGTGAGCGACCCGACCCACGAGCCGCCCGGCACCATCGTGGTGGAGACCCGGGAGCGGCAGCTCTACCTCGTCCAGGCGGACGGCAAGGCGATCCGTTACGGCGTCTCGGTCGGTGACGAGGCCTATGGCTGGACTGGCACCGCAAGGGTCGACCGGAAGGCCGAATGGCCGGCCTGGAACCCGCCGGCCGAGATGATCAAGCGCTGGCCACACGTCCACGCCATGCAGGGCGGCCCGATGAGTCCGCTCGGCGCCCGCGCCCTGTATCTCTCGGATCACGGCAAGGACACGCTCTACCGGATCCACGGCACCAATGAGCCGGAGAAGATCGGACAGGCGGTCTCGTCGGGCTGCATCCGCATGCGCAACATCGACGTCGTGGATCTCTATAACCGTGTGCCGGTTGGAGCCACGGTCATCGTCCGGTAACGCAACCGATCAACGTCCCAATAAGCCTGCTTGATCGGGGCGTGTTTACCTGAACTTCCGTTCAGATCTCGCCATTAACCTCTGGAAGGGAAGCTGCCCCGTAAGTTGAAAACACACAGGGACAAGCACCGGCCGCAGAATAGCCGGAGGAGCAGGCGACCATGACCATGATTTCCGTGCAACAATTCTGCAACCATGCGGTCTCGACCGGCACGATCAGCGACGAGGACCTGCTGGTCCTGAAGCGTGAGGTGCTGCCGGACGGCCTCCTGACCCGCGAAGACGCCGACCTGCTGATCGCCCTGGAACGGGCAGTCATCGGCACCGATGCCTTCGCCGATTACCTGGTGGCCGCGGTGGTCGACTTCGCCGTGTGGGGCACCCGTCCGACCGGCTACATCGACCGCGACGTCGCCGCTTGGCTCGCCGCCTCGCTCTCCGGCCGCGACGGCCCGAGCCCGGTCGGCGCCCGCATTGCGATGGAGATCGTCCGCGAGGCGCAGGGCAGCGCCGAATCACTGGTCGCGTTTGCCATGGAGGCGAATCGTTGGGTCCGCGATACGACCCAGCCCGCGCGCATCGCCTTCGCCCTCGCGGCTTGAGCCTTCGACAAAGGCGCAGCTTCCGTCTGTCGCGCAACTGATCTATCGGGACAGTCAAGCCGGTCGCAATCCGGCGATCTCGAAAGCAGTGCGCCAGCGATGTTCGACAAGATCCTGATTGCCAACCGGGGCGAGATCGCCTGCCGGGTGATCAAGACGGCCCGGAAGATGGGCATCAGGACCGTAGCGGTCTACTCGGATGCCGACCGCGACGCGGTGCACGTCGCGATGGCCGACGAGGCGGTTCATATCGGACCGGCCGCAGCCTCCGAATCGTACCTCGTGATCGATAAGATCGTCGAGGCCTGCAAGAAGACCGGCGCCCAGGCCGTGCATCCTGGCTACGGCTTCCTCTCCGAGCGCGAAGCCTTCCCGAAGGCGCTTGAGGCCGCCGGCATCGTGTTCATCGGTCCCAATCCCGGCGCCATCGCCGCCATGGGCGACAAGATCGAGTCGAAGAAGGCCGCCGCCTCGGCCGAGGTGTCGACCGTGCCGGGATTCCTCGGGGTGATCGAATCGCCCGAGCACGCCAAGACGATCGCCGACGAGATCGGCTACCCGGTGATGATCAAGGCCTCCGCGGGCGGCGGCGGCAAGGGCATGCGCATCGCCTTCTCGGGCGACGAGGTGGCGGAGGGCTTCGCCCGCGCCAAGTCGGAGGCGGCATCGTCGTTCGGCGACGACCGCGTCTTCATCGAGAAGTTCATCACCGACCCGCGCCACATCGAGATCCAGCTGATCGGCGATAAGCACGGGAACGTCGTGTACCTCGGCGAGCGCGAGTGCTCGATTCAGCGCCGTAACCAGAAAGTGATCGAGGAGGCGCCGTCGCCGCTCCTCGACAAGAAGACCCGCCGGAAGATGGGCGAGCAGGCCGTCGCGCTGGCGAAGGCGGTGAACTACGATTCCGCCGGTACCGTCGAGTTCGTCGCCGGCCAGGACAAGTCGTTCTACTTCCTGGAGATGAACACCCGGCTGCAGGTGGAGCATCCGGTGACCGAGATGATCACCGGGCTCGACCTCGTCGAGCTGATGATCCGGGTCGCGGCCGGCGAGAAGCTGCCGATCACCCAGGACGACGTGAAGCTCAATGGCTGGGCGGTGGAGAGCCGCGTCTACGCAGAGGATCCGACCCGCAACTTCCTGCCGTCTATCGGCCGGCTGACGACCTACCGGCCGCCGGAGGAGGGGCAGCAGGGCAAGGCGGTCGTCCGCAACGATACCGGCGTGGAGGAGGGCGGCGAGATCGCCATCCACTACGATCCGATGATCGCCAAGCTTGTCACCTGGGCGCCGACGCGCGGCGAGGCGATCGCCGCCCAGGCCGAGGCGCTGGATGCTTTCGCGATCGATGGCATCCGCCACAACATCCCGTTCCTGTCGGCGCTGATGGCGCATCCGCGATGGCAGGAAGGCCGCCTCTCCACCGGCTTTATCGCCGAGGAATTTCCCGAGGGGTTCTCGGCGCCCGAGCCGGCCGGCGAGATCGCCGTCCGCATGATGGCTGCGGCGGCGGCGATCGACCACAAGCTCAATCAGCGCAAGCGCGGCATCTCCGGGCAGATGCGCGCGCCGGGCCTGTTCGCCTTCGAGCGCGATCGGGTGGTGATCCTGGCCGGTCAGTCCTATCCGGTCACCGTCGAGCCCGAGGGCGAGGATCTCCTGGTCACCCGCGACGACGGCACGGCGCTGACGGTGGCGAGCGCCTGGCGGCCGGGCGAGCCCGTCTGGATCGGCACGATCGGCTCCGAGCGCGTCGCCATCCAGGTGCGCGCCCTGTTGAACGGCGTGTTCCTGCAGCATGCGGGCGCCGCCGCCGAAGCGCGTGTCTACACCCGCCGTGAGGCCGAGCTGGCCGCGCTCATGCCGGTGAAGGAGCAGGCGGGCTCCGGCAAGCAGGTGCTCTGTCCGATGCCGGGCCTCGTCAAGCAGATTCTGGTCGCCGAGGGCCAGGAAGTGAAGAATGGCGAGCCGATCGCCGTCGTCGAGGCTATGAAGATGGAGAACGTCCTCCGGGCCGAACGCGACGCGAAGGTGGAGAAAATCCACGCCAAGGAGGGCGACAGCCTCGCGGTCGACGCGGTGATCCTGGAATTTGCCTGAGGCCTGCCCGCCGGAGTGTAAAGCCGTGACCTACGGTTGGCTGTTCGTCACGTTCGGCATTCCGGCGGTCACTCCGGCGCTCGCCGATCCGGCTGCGCGTGGGAAGGATCGCGTCGCCAGACACCTCGATCCTCCCGCGGGCGAGTAAGCAACCCGAGCCCGGGCCGCATGCCCCTTTACTTCGCTTACGGCGCCAACATGGATGCCGCCGCGATGGCCCTGCGCTGCCCGGTTTCGCGGCTGATCGGCGGCGCGCATCGGCCGGGCTATCGCTTCATCATCATGCGGGAGGGCTACGCCTCGGTGGTTCGCGATCCCCGGCGCACCGTCTGGGGCGTTCTGTGGGAACTCGCCAGCGCGGACATCCCGGCTCTCGACCGCTACGAGGGCGTCGCGGGCGGCCTCTACACGAAGGCCGCGCTGCCGATCCGGACGCCCGACGGCGTCAGGCGGGCGCTGATCTATCTGGGTTGCTCCACCGCACCGGGCCGTCCGCGGCCGGGCTACCTCGAAGCGGTCGTCGCCGCGGCACGCGCGGCGCAGCTGCCGCCGGCCTACATCCGCGAACTCAGCAGTTGGGCGCGGGGTCTGCCGGGCTGAGCTGCGGAGAACTGGTACGCGACATGCTTCTCCAGATCGGCTGGAGGACGAGCGGCAGCGCCGCGCCCGCCCAGCGATCCGTGATGCGCGGCGCGCCCGTCGGTCAATGGCGACCGGCCTGCGCCTGCGAGGGAGCATTGTGCATGTCGTATCTGGCGCCCGCCGATTTCGTGAAGAAGGCCGTCGACTCCGGTGAGGCGAAGGTTTTCATGGCGACCAAGGACACCTTCATCCGGGCCTACATGGCCGGCGCGATCCTGGCGCTCGCCGCCGCTTTCGCGGTCACCATCAACCAGACCACCGGTCAGCCGCTCGTCGCCGCCCTGCTGTTCCCGGTCGGCTTCTCGATGCTGTACCTGCTGGGCTACGACCTCTTCACGGGCGTCTGCGTGCTGACGCCCCTCGCGCTGATCGACAAGCGCCCGGGCGTCACGGTGGCCGGCATCGCCCGCAACTGGACGTTGGTGTTCTTCGGCAACTTCGCGGGCGCGCTGACCACGGCCGTGATGATGTCGATCGTCTTCACGTTCGGCTTCGCCACGGAGCCGAACGCCGTCGGCAAGCTGATCGCCGGGATCGGCGAGGCCCGGACGCTCGGCTACGAGAAGTACGGCGCCTCCGGCATGCTGACGCTCTTCGTCCGTGCCATGATGTGCAATTGGATGGTCTCCACCGGCGTCATCGGCGCCATGCTGTCGACCTCGGTGCCCGGCAAGGTGATTGCCATGTGGATGCCCATCACGGTGTTCTTCTTCATGACCTTCGAGCACTCCGTCGTGAACATGTTCCTGTTCCCGTCGGCGATCCTCATGGGCGGCCACCTCACCGTCATGGACTACCTGCTTTGGAACGAGATACCGACCCTGCTCGGCAACATCGTCGGCGGCCTCGCCTTCACCGGGCTGATGCTCTACTCGACGCACGTGCGGACCGGCGCCAGCCGTCCGGCGGCGGTGTCGTCGGGCCTGCGCCATCCGATGGCGGCCGAGTAAGCTCCGAGAAGGCCCGCGCGCCGCGCGGGCCGCTCACCGCGCGGCGCCGACATCTCCGTGCTACCCATGTTGTCATCGCTGGACGCGGCAAGCGCGCCCGGACCCCAGGCGTAGGCGTTCACGAGCGTACACGCGCTGCGCGCCTGCACGCCGATCTCCGGCCTGTCCATTGAGCACTGTCGCTCCCGCGCCAAGCCTTCGCGATGATGCGGGTTGGAGAGAGCATCGAAACCCCCTATCGCGGGCGACCGTCGTCGCAGGCCAGATGCGAAAGGGGAGGGGCTCCGGATGAGCGACACGCGGACCGTCTCGGTCATCATCAGGGGCCGCGTTCAGGGCGTGTCCTACCGCGTCTGGACCCAGTCCGAGGCCCTGGCCCGCGGGCTCCGCGGCTTCGTGCGCAACCGCGACGACGGTTCGGTCGAGGCGCAGTTCAGCGGATCCCCAGACGCCGTCGCGCAGATGGAAGACCTCTGCCGGTCCGGCCCGCCCGGGGCGCGTGTCTCCGACGTCGAGATCCGTGAGCGCAGCGACGTCACACCGCCGGAGGGCTTTGAGATCCTGCGCGGTTGAGTCCCAGGAGGCGCGCCGGACGGGTTCTGAACCGGCCTGCAGGCTGATATGGCACTGCGGCCCCTCGCGAAACCGCCGTCCGGAGATCATGAACGACCTGTCCGTCGGCAGCACTGCCTTCTCGCCCCTGGACCTCGGGGCACTACTCTACTTCATCCTCGCCTGGATGGCGTACGGGCTCTCCGTGGGCCGGCTTCGCGGGCGCATGGTGTCGCTCAGCCAGGTCATGAATGGCCATCGCTACAACTGGGCGCGGCAGATCATCGGCCGCGAGAACCGGGTGGTCGATACCCAGATCAACGCCTCCCTGCAGAACGGCACCGCGTTCTTCGCCTCGACCTCCCTCATCGCCCTCGGATCGGTGCTGACCCTGTCGCGCTCCGGCGACGATGTCCTGAACCTGTTCGCGACACTGCCCTTCGGCACGGTCGCCAATCGCCTGACCTGGGAGCTGAAAGTCGCCGGGCTGGCTGTGGTCTTCGTCTACGCCTTCTTCAAGTTCGCCTGGGCCTATCGCCTCTTCAACTACGCGGCGATCCTGCTTGGAGCCGTGCCGTCGAAGGGTTCTGGGGCGAGCGAGACCGAGATGCTGCGGGCGGTGCGCCGACTCGCGGCGATGAACGTGAGCGCAGGCCGGCATTTCGCCCGGGGACAGCGGGCCTTCTTCTTCGCGTTGGCCTATCTGGGCTGGTTCGTGAGCCCCTACGTGCTCTTCGTTTCGACGACCGCGGTGGTGATCATCATGTGGCGGCGGCAATTCGCTTCCGAGATCCGGAAGGCGCTGCTGGAGGCGGGCGAGGGTCCTCACGAGGGACCGCTTCCCGTGGCGGCGGAGGAGACTTGGTCATGACCGACGGCAGGCCGGACGATGCGGCGATCGAGGCTGCGATGCTCGGCCTGGTGGCCGAACGCGGCGCCGACAAGACCGTGTGCCCCTCCGAGGTGGCGCGGGCCCTCGGCGGGCCGCATCCGGACGGCTGGGGACCGCTGATGCAGCCCGTCCGCCGGGTGGCCGTGCGCCTCGCCCATGCGGGTCGGATCGCGATCCTGCGGAAGGGGAAGCGGGTCGACCCGGACGATTTCCGCGGGATCTATCGGCTCGGCTGGCCGGCCGGCGCCTCCGGGCCGGGAAGCCAGTCCGGCGTGTAGCCCGACCAGCGATAGGCCAGGAGGCCGATCCATTCCTTCACGGCGAGGTCGAGCTGGAGCAATCCGTCCGAGGCGAAGCCGTTGAAGCGGGTGATATCCCCCCACCCACGGGTCCGGTAATCCACCGGAAAGGCGTCGACCGTGAAGCCGGCCTGCCGAAAACAGCCGACGGCTCGGGGCATGTGCCAGGCCGAGGTCACGAGCAGCCAGCGTTCCTCCGGCTTCGGCTGGACCAGGGCGGCCGAGAACGCGGCGTTCTCATGCGTGTTGCGCGACCGGTTCTCCAGGATGAGGCGCGTGCGCGGAACGCCAATGACGTCCGCCTGACGGCTCACGATGTCGGCCTCGGCGATACCGCCGCCAATGAAGCCGCTGCCGCCCGAGAAGACGAGGCGCGTGCCGGGAAAGCGCCGGGCCAGATCGGCAAGATAGATCGGACGTTCGCCGGCATCGTTGACGACGACCTGGGCCCGCGCCTCCGACAGGCCTGCCTCGATCCCGCCGCCGAGCACGATGATCCCGGTCGGCGCAGGCCCGTCCGCCGGGTAGGGCGGAAAGCGCTGCTCCAGCGGCAGCAGCACCATCTCCGACAGCGGTGATAGCCCGCCCAGCCCGAGGCCGAGCGCGCCCAGGAACGCGAGTCCGATCCCGATTCGCCGCAGCCGTGTCACCGCGGCGAGAGACAGCCCGGCGAGGCTCGCGAAGATCAGGAAGTTCGATGGTGTGATGAGGAAGTAGATCCCCTTCGAGAGCGGGAAGAACACGGCGTCAGGCCGGTTTGGTCTCAGCCTCGAAACGGGCGAGGGCCGCCGCATCCGGCGGCAGAAGGCTCGCGAGCGTCTCACCCTTCTCGACCTCGCGCTGGATCCAGAGATCGAGCCGCTGCTGCTCCACCGCCTCCAGCGCGATCCGTTCGGCAAGACTGACAGGCAGGGTGACGATGCCGCCTTCCGCGCAGACCACGATATCGCCCGGATGGAACGCTGCGCCGCCGCACGTCACGGGTTCCTGCGTGGCGACGAGCGCCAAGGCGCCGCTGGTGGCTTCCGGTGCGGACCAGACCGGCAGGCCGACTTCGTCCGGCAGAGCGGCATCGGTGACGAGCCCGACGACGCCGCCCTGCGCAAGCCGCGCCGCCAGGATCGATCCGAAGGGCAGGGGGAGACCTGAGCCGGCGGCGTCGATGACCACGATCGCGCCCTCCGGGACGCCATCGATCGCGGCGGCAACGTCGCCCGCCCCATCGTCGCGGGCCGGGATCATCCGCAGCGTGTAGGCCACGCCGATCGCGCTGCCGCCCCGACCGGAGAGCCCGCGCGGACTGAACGCGCGCACGCCGGCCCGCATCAGGGCACGGGTGAGACTTGCCGGCGTCACGGCGGAGAGCGCGTCGCGCAGCGTCGGGTCGATCGCCATCAGGGGCTCCGTAAGGGCGTCCGCAGGGGCGGCGCGCCTTGCCAAGGTGTATCGCGTCGGGCCGGAGGCAAGCCCGTGGGCGGTCTCAGCCGACCGGCTCGCCCAAGGCCTGCGCGGCGCCGGGGCGGGCGGCGATGCGATCGTACCAGCATCGCAGGGCCGAGCGTTCCACACGCTCCGCTGGCAGGTTGAGCCAGCGATGCGCCGCGCAGCCGAGGGCGATATCGGCGATGCCGAAGCAATCGCCCACGACGTAGTCCCGGTCGGTGAGATGCCGGTCGAGGATCGCCGCCATGGCCTCGCTCTTCGTGAGCGAGGCCGCGATCAGGTTTCGATCCGGATCCGCCGACCGGAAGAGCTGCCAGAAGGCGTCGCGCATCGCCGGCGTGAAGCTCGTCGCCTGCCAATCGACCCATTGCTCGACATGGGCCCGCCGGTGCGGGTCCTGGGGCAGCGCCAGGGCCGGGCTGTTTGCCGCAAGATGGCGCAGGATCGCGTTCGATTCCCAGAGTACGAAGCCGTCCTCCTCAAGGGTCGGGACAAGGCCGTTCGGGTTGAGGGCGCGGTAGGCCGGATCGTTGACGACGCCGTGCGCGCCGCCCGCCTCGATCCGCTCGTAGGCGAGACCGGCCTCGTCCAGGCCCCAGACCGCCTTCTGCACGTTCACCGAGGTGAGCCGTCCCCAGAGCCTGCGCATGGCCTCAACGATCTCCGTCACGCTTCGGCGGATAGCGATGCTCGCATCCGTTCGGATCGGTCACCCGCAAGCCGTCCTCGACCTCGTGCAAGTAGCCGGGTCCGATCGGGACCTTGCCATGGCCGCCGGGGATGTCGAGCACGTAGGTTGGCTGCGCGAGGCCTGAGAGCCGGCCGCGCAGCGACCGCATCAGCGCCTGCCCGTCCGCGACGCTCGTGCGCAGGTGTCCGGTCCCCGGCGCGAGGTCGCCCTGGTGCAGGTAATAGGGCTTGATCCGGTTCTCGACGAAGGCGCGCATCAGCGCCTCGAGGGTCGCCGGGTCGTCGTTGATCCCGCGCAGCAGCACCGATTGGCTGACGAGGGGGATCCCGGCATCGACCAGTCGGGCGCAGGCCGCCCGGGCGTCCGGCGTGAACTCGCGGGGATGGTTGGCGTGGAGCGCCACGAAGACCGCGCCGCGAAAACGTCTCAGCGCCTCCACGAGGTCGGCGCCGACGAGGTCGGGCTTCACCACGGGCACGCGGGTGTGGATCCGCATCACCCGAACATGCTCGATAGAAGCCAGGCGCGCCGCAATGCTGCCAAGCCGCCGGCTGGAGAGGGCGAACGGATCGCCGCCGGTGAGCACCACCTCCCAGATCCGCGCATCCCGGGCGATGTAGGCCAGGGCCTCCTCGAGGTCGGCGTCGCTCAATGTTCCGAGGCCGTTCGGGCCGACCATTTCCCGGCGGAAGCAGAAACGGCAATAGACCGGGCAGACGTGAAGGGGCTTGAGGAGCACGCGGTCGGGATAGCGATGGACGATCCCGGTGACCGGCGAATGGGCACCGTCGCCGATCGGGTCGGCCCGCTCCTCCGGTTCCGTGACGCATTCCTGCGGACTCGGCAGGAACTGGCGGGCAATCGGGTCGTCGGCGGCCTCGGGATCGATCAGCTCGGCCATGTCGGGCGTGACCGAGACGGCGTAGCGGGTGAGCACCGCCTGGAGGGCCTCGGCCTCCGCGTCGGAGACGAGCCCGGCCGCGAGCAGATCGTCGGCGCTGCGCAGGATACGGTTCACGGTGCGGTCCCCACGACCGGCGTCCAGATCACGTCCTCGATGCGGCCGGCGCCGCAGGCCAGCATGGCGAGCCGGTCGAAGCCGAGGGCAATCCCCGAGGCCTCGGGCATCCGGGCCAAAGCCTGGAGAAATTCCTCGTCGATCGGGTATCGTTCGCCGTAGACCCGGAATTTCTCCGCCATCTCGGCCTCGAAGCGGCGGCGCTGCTCGTCGGCATCGGTCAGCTCGCCGAAGGCGTTGGCCAGTTCCACCCCGCAGGCGTAGAGCTCGAAGCGCTCGGCCACGCGCGGGTCATGCGCTGCCGGCCGCGCCAGGGCTGCCTCGCTCACCGGATACTCGCACAGGATCGTCGGGCGGCCGATCCCGAGACACGGCTCGACCCGCGCGACCAGCACCCGCGAGAACAGGTCCGCCCATGTGTCGTCGGGCGCGACCCGCAGATCCGCGCCGGCGACGGCCGCGGCCAGGGCATCGCGATCCGTCTCACCGGTCGCCACGACGGTCGCCAGCAGGTCGATGCCGGCGAGGCGGTCGAAGGCCTCCGCCACGGTCAGCCGTTCCGGCTCAGCGCGCGGATCCGCCTCGCGTCCGCGGAAAACGAACCGGTGGATGCCGGCGATCTCGGCGGCGAGCCCCAGCAGTGCGGCGCAATCCGTCATCAACTCCGTGTAGGGCGCACCGGACCTGTACCATTCCAGCATGGTGAATTCGGGATGATGCAGCGGCCCGCGTTCCCGGTTGCGGAATACCCGCGCCACGCTGAACAGCCGCGGCTCGCCCGCCGCCAGCAGCTTCTTGCAGGCGAATTCCGGCGACGTGTGCAGGTAGAGCGGCGTCCGCGCGCCGCTCGCGCCTAGGGCCTCGGTCGCGAACGCCGCGAGGTGGGCCTCGTTGCCCGGCGAGACCTGCAGGCAGGCGGCCTCGGCCTCGACGAAGTCGCGGGCCTCGAACCAGGCTCGGAATGCGGCCAGGATCCGGTTGCGCAGGAGCAGCGCCGGGCGCCGGTCGGCGTGGCGATCCGGCGCCCACCAAGGCGCAGCCGGCGCATTCATCGCCGGTCCCCTGATCCAGGCACCGCCCATGCATGACCGCGCGGGCCCGACTGGCCTAGTGCAGATCGCTGGTTCCCAGGGGCGCTCACTGCACGCTCAATCCTTGGCCCCGCTCGTCAGCCGACGCTGCCGGCCTCATCGCAGAAGTCGACGCGCCCTCAGCTTCGCACCCGCACGCTGGCAACCGGGCCGCAGATGCGATAGTGGCGGGGTCCGAGATGCAGAGCCCGCGCTTGGCGCGTGCCGCCCCCCATGTCAATGCAGGACGCCATTCCGTGAAGGTGATCGCTTCAACGCTCCGTAAGGGCAACGTCGTCGAGAAGGATGGCAAGCTCTACGTGATCCTGTTCGCCGAGAACATCCACCCCGGCAAGGGCACCCCGGTCACCCAGCTCGACATGCGCCGCATCACGGACGGCGTGAAGGTGTCGGAACGCTACCGGACCACCGAGCAGGTCGAGCGCGCCTTCGTGGAGGATCGCGAGCACACCTTCCTGTACAATGACGGCGAGGGGTTCCACTTCATGAACCCCGAGAACTACGAGCAGGTCGCCGTACCGGGGGACGTGGTCGGCGACTCGGCACCGTATCTTCAGGAGGGCATGGCGGTGATGCTCTCGAGCCATAACGGCGTCCCGCTGACCATCGAGCTGCCGCAGCGCGTGACGCTGGAGGTCTCCGAGACCGAGCCGGTCCTGAAGGGCCAGACGGCCTCGTCCTCCTACAAGCCCGCCACGCTCTCGAACGGTGTGCGCACGACGGTGCCGCCCCACATCGCCGCCGGCACCCGCGTCGTCGTCATGACGGCGGACGGCTCGTACGTGGAGCGCGCGAAGGACTGAGGGCGCGTCGGCGCTCTGTTTCCTGACGACTGGATCGCCGGCAGGCCGGTGATGCGCCCTGGTCGACCAGCTTATGGGCCGTCGCCGAATGCTGCAGCGCCCGATCAGGGCTTCCCTCGGCCGGCGCTCTCAACGGCCGCGTAGCAGCCCTGCGAGAGCGCCTGAGCCCGCAGGCGCTCAGAGCCGGTGAACGGACGGCCATCCTCGCGGAACAGATCCTCCTTCTGCAACGCCTCGGACGTGCAGCGGGCGGCGATCCGGCACAGAGGGGGCTCACCGCCGGTGCGTGTGCAGATCGCCGCGTAATCGGCCCGGAAGGCGCGGAGCCCAGCCCGCGGGTTGGGCCCCGTCACCGTGACCAAACCGGCGAGCAGTGCCAGCAGCACCGGCTGGTGAATGAGATAGATCGCGAGGCTGTGACGTCCCGCGAAGGTCGCGGCGCGGCCGATGCCCGAACGCGGCAACCAAGCGCCGAGCCGCGAGCCAGCTAGAGCCGGCAGGGCCGCCCGACCGAGCACGATCCCGACGAGCACGAGCCCGAACCATGGAAAGAGCGGCACATAGTCGTTCGTTCGAGGAGTCACAGTCCCGAGCCCCAGGAAGAGGAGCGGCGGGGCGTCGAAGATCGGGGCCTGCGCGAAATGCGGTGCCGCGAGGACGGCCGTCGCCGCCAGGGCTGTGACGGGGATCGGCAAATACAGGAACGGCAGGCCGAGCACGCTCGATAGCGCGATGCAGTGCAGGACACCGAAGAACACGAAAGCGTCCGGGAATGTGAACCAGGTTCCGACGGTCACCGCGAGCGCGGCCGCGCCGATCCGCGCCAGCCGCAGAAGCGTGGGTCGCATCCGGACGCCACGGCCATTCATCAGCACGAGCCCGACGCCGACGAGAATGAGGAAGCTGCCGGCGATCACCTCGGCTGCCGACCGACCCGCGGGCGTCCCGGCATAGTTCTCCTCGGTCAGCCGGAGGTGTCCGAGATCCCAGAGCGTGTGATAGGCGGCCATCGCGACAAGCGCGGCGGCGCGGGCCGCATCGATGATCGGCAGGCGAAGGCCCTGCACGGCGGTCGCCCGCGCGGCAGTGGCGTGATCGAGAGCGGCGTCGTTGGACATGGGGCGATCCCAAGCATGTCGACGCACAGGACGCCAGCGCTCCGGGATCGACAGTCCGACAAGCGTGGCCGAGCCAGAACCGCTCTCGAAAACGTGAAGACCCGTGCAGCCACAAAGCGGCAGAGGGGCGACATGGGGCTGACGGGCAAATCCGCTCACGAGGCCCGCCGCTTGACCGCCGTTTTCGGCGGAGGCTGCAAACGATCGACTGTTGCTGCGCCGCCTCCCAGGTCCGAGATTGCGTCTTGGCCGGGCTGTTGTGCTGGCCAAATGGGCTTCCCGGCCATCAGGACTTCGTTAATCTTGCCTGGAGAGCGCGCGGCGTGATTCGGTGTAGGTTGCTCGGCCATGTCTGACGAACAGGGAACCGGGGCCGGAAACCCAGACCGGACCGGTGGTCTCCGGACCAGCGAGACGAGCCCGCACGAGGAGGAGGCGCTCGACCTCGTCGAGGTGGCGGGCCGTATCAAATGGTTCGACGTCTCCAAGGGCTTCGGCTTCATCGTTCCAGACGACGGCGCCCCGGACATCCTGCTCCACGTTACCTGCCTGCGGCGCGACGGCTTCCAGGCGGCCAGCGAGGGCGCGCGTATCGTTGTCGAGGCTGTGGAACGGCCGAGGGGCTGGCAGGCCTTTCGTGTGATCTCCCTCGATCAGGCGACGGCGCTGCATCCCTCCGAGATGCCGATGCCGCGCACCCACGTCACGGTAACGCCGACCAGCGGGCTGGAGACCGCCGTGGTGAAATGGTTCAACCGGCTGCGCGGCTTCGGCTTCCTGACCCGCGGCGACGGGACGCCCGACATCTTCGTCCATATGGAAACCCTGCGCCGCTACGGCATCGCCGAGCTGAAACCCGGTGAGGCCGTCCTGGTGCGATACGGCGACGGCTCGAAGGGCGTCATGGCGGCCGAGGTACGGCTGATCGACGGGGCGCTGCCAGCCTCCCATTAGGCCCCTGCAGCTTCGCGTTGTTGCCCAAGGCCTTGCTGCGCCTGACCTTTTCTCGGCCCGCATTTCCCTGGTTCGTATCCTGGTCTATGTCTGTGCCTCCGGCCGGAGAGCCGAGGCACCGTCCCACGAGAGGCCCGAGCCTGTGAGAGTCCTGTCCCGCGTCATGATAGCGGCCGGTCTGGCCTGCCTTGTCGTCCTCGCCCCGGTAGCGAGCGTTCACGCCCAGGCAGCCGCGCGTGCGGCGAGCGTAAAGGGCGAACCCCTGACCATCGTCACAAAATCCGGTCCGAAGCGCTTCGAAGTCGAGGTGATGCGCGACGATGCCGGGCGGTCTCGGGGGCTGATGTTCCGTAGGACCATGGCGCCCGACCACGGGATGCTGTTCGACTTCGAGCGGGACGAGCCGGTCACGATGTGGATGAAGAACACATACCTGCCGCTCGACATGGTCTTCATCCGGTCCGACGGCACGATCAGCCGGATCGCTGCCGATACGGAGCCGCTCTCGACGGCGATCATCCCGTCGGGCAGCCCGGTCCTGGCGGTCCTGGAACTCAACGCCGGTACGGCGGCCAAGCTGGGAATTCAGGCTGGTGACCGGATCGAGCATCCTATGTTCAAAGTGCGGTAACGGAAGCGGCACGATCGGTGAACGCAGCGGGAACAATTGCCTTGACCACCCACGGTATCCGCGTCAGTGTTCCGGCAATGTTCCGGTGCGCCGGAATGCCGGCGCAGGGCGGAGATCCCGATGAGCAACGCGGCCGAGGTCGAACTGTTCGGTAACGACGACTGGTCCGTGCAGGCGGACGGGATCGAGCATCGCGGCACCGGGTACTTCATCGCCCGCGAAGTTCTGTCGGCTAGGCGCGCCGAGGGCCTGTGGGACTGGCCGTTGCAGATGGCTGAAAAGCGCTGGTGCCGTCCGAGCCTGTTCCGTGAAGCGTTTCTCGCCGCCCTGGATCGCTTCGGGATCGGGCGCGATGCGGATCTGCTCCGTTCCTTCGCGCTTGGCTACGGGATCCGCGCTGTGGTGTCTCCGGCAGCGGAGGCGTTCGTCACCCTCGGCGACGTGCTGCAGCTTCGCGAGGATCGCGACGCGGTCCGGGCAGCGGCCAGACAGCCGGCGCGCGCGCTGATCGCCGCCGGGGCGTGACGAGATATCGACAGGTATCGTTCCGCTGATTTGACCAAGCCGGGTGCGGCCGGATAGCCCTCCGTGTCGAAGTCGGAGAGGGATCATATGGCCGATCGCGATCATGCAGGGCTCGAAGGACTGATCACGCCACCGCTCTCGCGCCGAGGCTTCGTGATGACCAGCCTGATGAGCGGTCTGACCCTGGCGACCACTCGGGTCGAGGCACAGGTGATCCACACCGACGCCGCCGGCATCGAGGCGGGCGAGGTGAAGATTCCGGCGGCCGATGGGCCGATGCCGGCCTATCGGGCCGTTCCGGAGGGCGCAGGTCCGTTCCCGATCGTCCTGGTGATCGAGGAGATCTTCGGCGTCCACGATTACATCAGGGACATCTGCCGCCGATTGGCGAAGGCCGGCTACTGCGCCGTGGCGCCGGAACTCTACGCCCGGCAGGGCGACCTCTCGACCATGACCGACGCCAAGGTGATCATCCGCGACGTCATCTCGAAGACACCGGACGCGCAGTGGATCGGTGATCTCGACGCCGCGACCGCCTGGGCCGCGTCAGCCTCGAAGGGCGATCTGAACCGGCTCGGCGTCATGGGCTGGTGCCGAGGCGGTCGCGACGCGTGGCTCTACGCGGCGCATCGCCGCGACCTGAAGGCGGCGGTGGCGTGGTACGGGCCGGTCGGCGGGGAACGCACCGACATCCAGCCACGCACGGCCGGCGACGTGGCCGCAGAGATCAACCCACCGCTCCTCGGCCTCTATGGCGGTGCCGATACCGGCATTCCGGTCGCCGCCGTCGAGGAAGCTCGCGATCGGGCGAAGGCCGCAGGCAAGAGCGTCGAACTGGTCGTCTATCCTGAAGCTCCCCACGGATTCCACGCCGATTACAGACCCAGCTACCGTCGAGAAGCCGCCGAGGACGGGTGGAAACGCGCGCTCGCATTTCTTAAGGCTCACGGCGTCGGCTGAATCGGTCCGCTTCGGACATCGCCAGAGCGTTCCTGACGGCCTGTGTTACTTGGGACACGGCCACAACTTCTCGATTATGCAAGGATCCAAGGAGGATCTGTGCCTGCGCGGGTCCGGCACTCCGCCGCGATGAGTTCGTTGAACCGTTCGCGGCGGCCGCCGTTCAGCCCCTGTAGAGTGTCCTGGCCCATGAGCGATTCGGTACAGCCCGGCCAGAAGCCTGTGATCCTCGTCGTGGAAGACCAACCCGACGAGCGTTTTCTCGCGGCCACGTTACTGGAAGATACCGGCTTCACCGTGATCGAGGCCGAGACCGCCGATCGGGCGCTGGCAATCCTCAACGATCGTGCGGACGAGGTCAGCGTCGTCTTCTCGGACGTGCGGACCCCCGGTCCCATCGGCGGCTTCGAGCTGGCGCGGATCATCGGCGTGACGTGGCCGCGCGTGCGGGTGCTTCTCACTTCGGGCGACGCGGGTGATCAGCCGAGCGACCTGCGCGTATCGGCGACGTTCATCCCGAAGCCCTGGCGCGCAGAGGACATCCTCGCCTGGGTGGAGCAGGCGGCCGGCCGGCCTTCGGGGGCGGCCGGTCCGTCCGTCATCGGACCGGGCGGAAAAATAATCACCCCTGGACTGGAAACCTGACGCGCGGACGAAGTTGTACGCCACTCCCGGGACGCAGCGTCCCCGCGCCTCTGCAAAACAGTCGAACCCGCTTGCCGTCATGAAAATCGTCGCTTCCAATTTCGCAGATACTTTGCGCCGCCCCGGCACCCCCGAGACCCCCGAAATCGCCGTGCTGGATACGGTACGAGAGGAGTTGCGAGGGTTCTATGGCGAGGCGGATCACGACCTGCCAACGGAACTGACCGTCCTGGCGCAGCGGATCGACTGTTCTGAGACGAGCCGAGGTGTGTCCGCCTAAGCTGACCGTCTGCCCTTGCGGCGAGAGGCGGAGCAACGGGTCGCCAAGACCTGAGAATCTGCTATTGACCGGTTTCTGATCTGCCGACGCGTCGCGTCTCTCAGTCGAGCCCTCTATGCGTCTCCCAACCCTTCGCGGACCGCTCGCCGCGGTCGCGATCCTGACCCTCGCCGGCCTTACGGCAGCCCAGGCCGCCGCGCCGCCGCCTCAGCCGGCCGAGGGACCGGGCGGCGCCGGCGACCGCAAGGCGACGGTGACGAAGCGCTTGCTGGGCCGCGGCAACGCGACGACCTTCGCATTCTACGCGTCCGGGGATGCCCCTGAGGCGGGCCGGCCGGTGGCGATCCTGCTGCACGGCTGGGGCGTGGTGAACCCGCAGAGCTATGGGGGCTGGATCGACCACCTCGCGCGTCAGGGCTGGCTCGTGCTGGTCCCGCGGTTCCAGGAGGTGAACCGGACGCGACCGGCCGATGCGCCCGGGATCGCGGAGAATCTCGTCAAGGCGGCACTCGCCGATCTGGCATCGGACAGCGCGGCCAAGCCCGATCTCGGCCGGGTGGCGATGATTGGCCATCTCGCCGGTGCGCCACTGGCCATGGATCTGGCCGCCGACGCCAAGACGCGGGGCCTGCCGAGCCCGAAGTTGATCTTCGCGGTGACGCCCGGCGGGATCGCCAGCGGACCAAAATCGCGAGGGATTGCCCTCGGCGACCTCTCAACGATCGATCCAGGAACGCTCATCGTCACGATGGTCGGCGACAAGGACACGCGGGCGGCCGATCTCGCCGCCAAGCGCCTTCTCCGCGAGGCGACCGCGGTGCCTCTGGAGCGCAAGCTCTTCGTGCGCGCCCTCTCGGACGATCACGGCTTTCCCGCCCTTACGGCGACGCTGGCGGCTCCGGCGGGCGTCGACACGGCCTACGATGGCGGCGCCATCAAGCCTGGTCCGGAGCCCAAAGACGCCGGCAAGGATGCGCCGAAGCCGCCACCGTTCCGGTGGTCCGCCGACATGGCGCTCACGGGCGAGCAACAGACCTTGGTCGCGCAGATCAATCTCGCGCGGGTGGACGCCCTGGATTATCTCGGCTTCTGGAAGACCTTCGATCTCGCGGCGGCGGCGGCCTTCGGCGGCTCAGATGCCACCGTCCTCAAAAACAATCCGAGGCTCGCCGACATGGAGCGCTGGAGCGACGGCTGGCCGGTGAAGCGGCTCGCCGTCGAGACACCGCGGCCCACGCCGGCCGCACAGGCCGGAACGCCGGCACCGGCAGCCCGCAAGCGCTGATCGGCCGCAGCTTCGAGCTTGGCCTCTTCAAGCTTGGTCTTGGCGCAGGGCTTGCTAAGCTGATCCCGTCCGAAACGGGGTCCAACCATGCCCGAGTTCGTCGCCAGCCTGCTCGCCGCAGCGGCCTTCTGCCTGACGCTGCTCGCCCTCAACACTCTGACCCGCCTGCTCATCCAGGCGCACCTCGCCCCGACCGTTCTCGGCGAGAGCGGCTTTCTGCAGATCGGTGGCGCCTTGTTGATGGCCCGCGTGGCCTATCGCCAAGCGCCGCATCGGCGGACGTTCTGACGACGCGCCCACGACTTGATACATCAATCCCGGTTTCGGTCGATGCCTTCCGGTCCGCTATCGCCGCGAGTCGAACGATGTGGCCAAGCAGCGCTTTGCCTGCCGAGGTGGCGCAGCCATGGGTCGCTGCGCTGCGCTCGCGATGACGACGCAAGCGACCGAGGGGGCTCTCAGCGCAGGAAGGTCCCGAAGGATCGAGGCCCGTTCCCGGTCGGGATGGTCCTGACCACCTTCAGCGTCTGGGCGTCGAGAACGCTGAGGGTATTGTCACCCCAGTTGGCGACGTAGACCCGTCCGGTTTCGTCGGCTTCGATCCCTTCCGGATGGTCGCCCACGTCGATGTCGGTGATCGGCTTGAGCGTCGCGAGGTCGAACGCCGTGACGCTGCCGGCATACTGATCGGTGACGAAGCCGCGTCCGCCGACGAGGGCGATGACGTAGGGGCGACGCCCGGTCGGGATCCGGCCGATCTCGCGGCCCGCGGCGACGTCGATCACCGAAACGTCGTCGCCCGTGACGTTCGCCGTGTAGGCACGCCCCGCGGCGGCATCGAGGGTGATGCCGAACGGATGCTGCCCCACCGGGATGACCGTCGCCTCGCGGCGCGTCGCCACGTCCACCACCGACACCGTGTCGGCCTCGCGGTTCGCCACGTAGAGCTTCGAGCCGTCCGGCGTGACGGCGATTCCCGAGGGCGAGGCGCCCACGGTGATCTCGCCGTCCGGAACCAGAGTGCCGTCCCGCTCGGCCATGACGAACAGGCGGTGCCCGTACCAGTCGGCCACGTAGACCCGGCCGCCGCGCGGATCGGCCGCGATGCCCAGGGGACCGCCCGGCAACGGAACCTCCGCGAGGACGCGGCCCGCGTCGAGGTCGACCACCGCGACCCCGTGGCCTTCGGGCCGCGTGACATAGGCCCGCTTGCGATCCGCCGACAGCGCGATCCCAGCGGGCGCTCCGTCGACGGGAATCCGACGCACCACCGTGCCGGCGACGAGGTCGACGATCTCGACCGCGCCGCCGAGCTGGGCCGTGACGACCGCCTCCCGCGCCGGCGCCGCGAGGGCGCCCGACGCGATCAGCGCGAGGCCGGCGGCGAGCGCCGCGCGGCCCGGGCCGCGCCTCACGAGCCCTTCTCGACCTTCGCCTTCAGGTTGGCGAGGCTTGCCTTGATCCAGTCGCCGACGCCCTTCTCGGAGGCCTCGTCGTTCAGCTCGGGCGGCGGATCGTTGTTCATGTAGCCGCGGTAGAAGGCGGCCTTCCACTCGACCTTGGACTTGGCGTCGCCGGCCGGCTCGACCGTGATCGTGGCCGAGTAGTCGTTGGCCGGCAAGTCCTTCACATCGACCTTGTCGATGTAGTAAGAGTACATCTTTTCGTCCGGCTTGTACTTGTTGCTCGTCTCCGAGATCTGGTCGCCGTTCTTGAGCGTCAGAGTCCGCTTGAACTTGCCCGCCGGGTCGCCATTCAGCTCGGTCTTGGTGACGTTCTGGACCCAATCGGCGTTCTTCACGTCGCCGACGACCGCCCAGACCTTGTCGGCCGGAGCGTTGATCTCGATGGACTCGGTGATCTTGCGCCGGGTCGGGCCGTGGGCCTGCGCGGTCGCCGCCACCAGCGCCGCCGTGGCCGCCAGGGCCAGGGTAATTTTCTTCATCTTGTCCTTCTCCTCCCGCCTTCAGCGGTCGTCGCGACCGAGGATGCGCGCCTCGGGGCCGAGCGCCGCCGCGACCTTGTCCTCGATCCAACCCCAGGCCTCGCGCTCGCGGGGTCCCGCGGTCTTGCCGATGGCGATGGCGAGATAGGCCATCTCCGTCAACACCTTCCCGGGCTCCAGCATGTGGAGCCGGGTCGAAAGTATGGCGGCCTCCAGGACGGCGGCCTGAGCCCGGTTATAGCCGATGAACGGCGCATGCGCGGCGCTGTGGACCATGCGTCCGCGGAAGCGCGGCCGGGTCTCGTGCTCCTCCACGGTCGCAACCTCGAACTCGGCGTGGCCGAAGCTGTCGGCGACGCGGCGGCCCGGGATGGCGTCACAGGCCTCCGTCGGCCACTCGCGTCGCCCGGTGACCGCGCCGGCAATGACCCGGATGTCGCGCGGGCTGGAGGCGGCGAAGCACGGATTCGCCTCAAGATTGGTGATGGTCGGTGACGGCCGGAACGGCGCCAGCACGTAGCCGTCCGCCTCACCGATCAGTCCGAAGGGAACGAGGTGCAGTTCGCCCGAAGGCGAGAGCGTCGTGACGATAGTCTCTAAGATCAGCGGCATCGGCTCATGCCCTGTCCGCCGGCACAAGCCGCCCGCAGACCAGCTTCGCGGGCCGGTCCTGGGAACCATCCGGGCCGGTCTCGTCGCGCGCTTGGATCTCCGTCACGGTCTCGGGCGGCCGGGCGTCGGCCTCGGGCTTCACGAGCCGGGCATCCCGAGTCCCGGGCGGCGGCGCGTCCGGCCCGGAATGCCGGGTGTGTCCGGCCTTCTTGAAGGCGGTGGCATCTTCGACCTCGGCGTCGGCGGCGCAACCCCAGTCGAGGGGCTCGTCCTGCACGTAGCGCTTGCCCAGCCGCCAGGCTGTCTCGGCCTTGGCGAGTTCCGCGCCGAGATAGAATGCATGGGCGCCGTCGCTGGCCACATCGAGATCGGGGAAGAAAGCCATCGCGTCGGTGCCGACCCTATGGATGTCGCGGTTGTAGACGTGGATCCCGTCTTTCGCGACCGCGATCCGGTAATTCGGGTCGCGCACCTCCGCAGCGGCTTGAACGACCTCTTCCGCAGTTTGCACGAAGGGGCGCTTGTCGTGCACGGCGAGAAGCGCCCGCCCGTAACCCTTGGGCAGCGCCGAGTCCGCCTTCGCCGCGTACATCACCCGCCGGGCCGCATCGTGCTCCTCGATGGTGCGGCGGGTGTGGTTGGAGACCTGGACGATCAGCACGTTGCCGATCGACAACTCCGAGCACATGCCGACGAGCAGCGCGGTCACGCCAAGCGAATCCGCCTCGGTCAGCTCGGTGAGATTGCCGGTGCCCATCATCATGGCGATGTCGGGCCAGCGGGCGCGAGTCTCGCGGTAGCGGGCGATGGAATCGACGAAGCCGTGATGGATCGGCTCGAGGATCGGATCCGCCAGGAACGGCCGACCGGCCTCCAGCATCCGCGCGATGGCGCGATCGAGGGAGGGAAGGTCGTCCGGCCGCGTGGGAACGAGGATCGGCACCGCATCGGTCTCGAAGGCGAGATCCAGGGTCTCCTCGTTCAGGCTCAGCAGATAGTCGGCCCCGGCGCCCGCACCGCGGGCGAGTTCGTCCCGCGAGAAGGAATCCACGCTGACCTTGAGGCCGGCTTTCTTCAGTGCACGGACGGATTCCTCGAGGTGCGGGAACGGCGTGTCGGGCAGGCCGCCGAGATCGATGACGTCCGCGCCGCGCCGGGCGAGGTCGAGCCCCTTCGCCAGGATCTCCGCGACGCTCATCTTCGAGGCATCGACGATCTCGGAGAAGATCCGCAGATCGTGGCGGGAGAGGTCGACCTTGCGGGCGGTGAGCCCGAGCCAGGCCGGGAGGTCGACCACCTCGTCGGGGCCCCGCTCCACCGGCACGCCGAAATGCGCGGCGAGATGCTCCGGGTTGGCCCGGCAGCGTCCGGGCAGGATGACCCGGGTGGCCCCTTCCGGCAGCGCGACGCGGCGGCGGATGATCTCCTCGGTCATCAGCGCCGCGACCTTCACGCCGGCATCCGCGATGCTCCAGCGGAACCGGTCCGGCAGGCCGGCCGCCACTTTCTCCAGGCGCGCGCGGGCGAGGCGGCCCGTGACGAAGACGATGTGCTCGGATGCGCTCACGCCGCGGCCCTCGCGGTGACCGGAACCGGGCCGCTAGGTCCCCAGATCTCGATCCGCCCTGCATAACGCGCCGCGAAACTCGGGAAGGCGGCGTCCACCAGCCCATCCTGAGCGAGCGCCGCGGCATCCTGCGCCGGTGCCGCGTCGCGGGACTTCACCAGCACGCAGCTTTCCGCGTCGATCCGGCCCGCGAGCCAGAGCGCGAGGCTGTCGGAGGTCACGTCCCAGGTCTCGGGGATATCGGGATGGCCGGCCCGCAGCCGGCGCGGGTTCCACACGCGCGCGGTGGCCGATCCGGCCTCGGCCCAGGGCTCGAAGGTCTGGACGAGTCGCGGCTCGATCCCGCGGAAGATGCCGGCCGCGTCACTCATCGCGTCCAGCGCCCGGCGGTGGGCTTCGGCGTCGCTGAAACCCTCCCGCATCTGCGCGGCCCGCACGGCACCCGCGAATGTGCCGCCCCCCGGCACGATGATGCAGCGCCCATGCGTGCCGTCCGCGAGCCGAGCCAGCAGCGCGCGCCGGCGGTGGGGATCCGCTTCCAGGCTCCCGCCGACCTTGACGATCACCGTCACGCGGCGTCCCGCCGGCTGGGCCGCAGGGCACGCAGAGCCTCGGCGATCCGTAGGGGATCGATGCCGTTGCGCCGGTCGAAGTCGCGGCACAGGCCGCCGCGGAATCCGAGGTAGTCCGATCCGTGTCCCGCCAGGATCGGAATATCGATAGCCCGCAGCGAGCCCGCGAGACCGCTCATCAAGTGGTGGCGACGGCAGGCGGCGGTGAAGGCCGCCAGATCCTCCGGCGCGGTCAGGTCGGGCAGACGGACGCCGCCCTTGCCGGCCGTGTCGATCATGGCACCCGCGAAGCCCGCTTCCGCCAGGGCGGGCACCAGCGTGGCGGCGGGTCCGTCCTCCGCGAAGAGCACGGCAATGAGCCGTCCCGGCGCCGCAGCGGCCAAACCGGCGAACGCCGACTTGTCCCGTCGGCGGGGCGCATCGAGGCCAGCCTTCACCCAGTCGACCCCGGTCGCCGCCATGGCGGCGACGGCCGGCGGCGTCGGGTCGGCCACGGCGCTCGTCTCGCTCGCGCCGGCGACCCGGCCGACGATCTCGCGGACGATATTCGGGTCGAGGGCGCCAAGGGCCCCCCGTTCGGGATCCTTGGCGTCGATCAGGTCGGCGCCAGCGAGCCGCGCGACCTCGGCCTCGGCCGGATCGCGGACGCTGACCAGGAGGCGCGGGTGGGAATCGACTTTGACGTGGGACGCGGGCACGGTGGACTCAACTTGTGACGGAACGCCTCACGATCTTCCGGGCAGCGGCTCGGCGAGAAGGCGGTTCTTCACCACCCAGCGCATGGCGTGAGCCCAGGTATCGTCGGTGTCGGCCCTGATCGTCACCTGTCCGCCCCGCACCACCTTGCCGGTGCCGGCCTCGGCGATGGAGACGTTCAGGTTGAAGATCTGACCGGACCCTTTCTCCACATAACCCGTCACGACGAGGTCCGCACCCAGGCTCTTGCCGATATCCGTCGCGCAGCCGTTGCACTTGTAGAGCGGTCCTTCCTTGGCCACGACATCGGCCTTGGGCGCCGTGTCGACGATCTCCAGGCCGGCCTGATCGTGGAGAGCCTTGCGCAGCTCGTCGGTGACGAGCGCGAGCTTCTTGGTGTCGGCTGGTCGCGCCCGGGCGCCATATGAGGCGCCGGGATCGAACAGCTCCACGGGGAAGACGGCCGCCTTGTCGGCCGCCTGCGCGGCGCCGGGCAGCGCGGCTCCGAGCGCGACGAGCCCGCACGCGGCCGCCACCCGGAGGGTCAGGTGACGCATGGTCAGGAGACGCATGGGCGGTGCCTTCCTCTCGCAGTCCTGCCACCCGGTTCGGCGGCATCAATTCCGGCATAGGTCGGGCGAAGGGTCAATTTGGCAATGTACTTCGGGCCTTCGCTGACCCAGGACGGGAACGTGAACGTGGGGACCACCGGCCGCGGTTGAGCGACCGGAGCGGAAGCTGATAGAGGCCGCGCCTATGCACGATCCTGCACTCGAGACCACCGTCCGGCGTCCGACATGGCGGCGCGCAGCGCTCGCCGTGCTCGCGCTGGCGCCGATCCCCGCCTGGGCGCAGCAGCCCGCACCCCAGCCGATCGATACCCATGTCGGCCTGATCTACCGGCCGCAGCCCGCACCATCCTCCTACGATGCCGAGGCGGCGCCGGAGGACGAGGGGCTCGCCGGCGCCAAGATGGGCATCAACGACAACAACACCACCGGCCGATTCACCAAGCAGACCTACGCCCTCGACGACGTGGCATTGACCGACGACAAGGCCGATCCGGTGGCGGCCGCAAAGGATCTCGTTGCCAAGGGCGTGCGCTACCTCGTTCTGGCGCTGCCCGCAGACGCCGTCCTGGCCGTCGCGGACGCGGTGAAGGATTCGGGCGCCGTGGTGCTCAATGCCGGCGCGCCCGACGACCGCCTGCGCGGGGCCGATTGCCGGGCCAACGTGTTCCACATCCTGCCGTCGCGGGCCATGCTGACCGATGCCCTGGCGCAGTACCTCACCGTCATGCGCTGGCGGAAGCTTTTCCTGATCGTCGGTCCGACGGAGGCCGACAAGGCCTATGCCGACGCGGTGCGCAATTCGGCGCGGAAATTCGCGCTGAAGATCACCGCCGAGAAGCCCTGGACCTTCGGTCCCCTGGCCAAGGCGCGGGGCGACACGCCCACCCGCGCGGAGGCCATGGTCTTCACTCGCGGCCTCGACTACGACATGGCGATCGTCGCCGATGAAGAGGGCGACTGGGGCGATTACGTCCCTTACCGCACGGTCGATCCCCGGCCGGTGGGCGGCACGCAGGCGCTGACGCCGACCACGTGGTCGCCCGTGCTGGAAACCTGGGGCGCCGCGCAGGCCCAGAATCGCTTCCGCCGGCTCGCCGGTCGGCTGATGCGGCCGCTCGACTATCAGGTCTGGGCGGCGGTGCGCACGGTCGGCGAGGCCGTCACCGCCAAGAAGACCAACGACCCGGCGGTCATCGGGCCCTACCTCGTCGAGCCGGACTTCACGCTGCCGGCCTACAAGGGCGTGCCGCTGAGCTTCCGCCCCTGGGACCACCAGCTGCGCCAAGCGATCATCGTGGTTCAGCCGAAAGCGCTGGTCTCGGTGGCGCCGGAGCAGGGCTTCCTGCACCAGCGCACGCCCCTCGACACGCTGGGCGTGGACCTCCCGGAGACGACCTGCAAATTCAAATGACACCCCCGCCTGCGGCGATGTCGAGCGGCACCGACCCTCGCAACGCGCGGAAATCGCACTACAATTGGCTGACGAGAACGTCCCGCGAGGACGTCGGGAAGTCGCAAGGGAAGGGAATGGCATGAGCCGCCGCGTCGAGGCAGGTCTGAGCGTGTTCGCCCTCGGTGCGTGGTTCGCCCTCTGCGGGCCGGCCGCCGCCTACACGGCCTACATCACCAACGAGAAGGGCAATTCCGTCAGCGTCATCGACACCAATACGATGGCCGTGACCGCGACCTGGAAGGTGGGCCGCCGCCCGCGCGGGGTGACCGTGTCGAAGGACGGTAAAGAGCTGTTCGTCTGCGCCAGCGACGACGACCGTATCGACGTGCTCGACACGAGTTCCGGCAAGGTCGTGCGCTCGCTGCGCTCCGGGCCGGATCCGGAGCAGTTCATCCTCGATGCCTCGGGCAATCCCCTCTACGTGGCCAACGAGGACGACAGCCAGGTCACCATCATCGACATCGAGAAGAACAAGGTGCTGGCCGAGGTGCCGGTGGGCGTCGAGCCGGAGGGGATGGGCCTGTCGCCGGACGGGAAGATCCTCGTCAACACCTCCGAGACGACCAACATGGCCCACTTCATCGACACGAAGACCTTCCAGGTCATCGACAACGTGCTGGTGGATGCCAGGCCGCGCTTCGCCGAGTTCACCGCGGACGGAAAGTTCCTCTGGGTGTCCGCTGAGGTGGGCGGCACAGTGAGCGTGATCGACGTGGCCCAGCGCCGGGTCGTCAAGAAGATCACCTTCAAGATTCCGAGCGTGAACGACGAGGCGATCCAGCCGGTCGGCATCCGGATCACCAAGGACGGAACCAAGGCCTTCGTGGCGCTCGGTCCAGCCAACCGGGTCGCGGTGATCGACGCCAAGTCCTATGAGGTCGAGAAGTACCTGCCGGTGGGCCAGCGCGTCTGGCAGCTCGCCTTCACGCCGGACCAGAAGATGCTGTTCACCACGAACGGCACCTCCAACGACGTCTCGGTGATCGACGTGGCCGCCGAGAAGGTGGTCAAGAGTATCCCGGTCGGCCTGCTGCCCTGGGGCGTGGCGATCTCGCCGAATTGATCCCGGCTGACACGGACGCCGCAACGGACAGGCCGCGGAAGCCGCGACCGAAGGTTAGGGAACGACATGACGCGTATGTTTCAGACGGCGGCCCTGGCTCTGGCGGGGCTGCTCGCGGCCGGGGCGGCCAATGCCCTCGACCTGACCAAGAAGCGGGAGAACCTGCCGGATCTCGTGCTGGGCGACGATCAGGGCAACGATTTCGTGGTGGAGAACAAGGACATCACGCTCGAGTCCGGCAAGGCCTATCGCCTGCGCATCGTCGCGAAGGGGCGCCAGGAATACAAATTCTACGCGCCGGAGTTCTTCCGGTACATCTGGTTCAATCAGATCGTGATCGAGCACAAGGAGATTCACGGCGGCGGACCGCCCGATCACCTCGAGTTCGATGATCCGGGCGAGATCGCCATCGAGTTCGTCGCCATCAAGCCCGGCACCTACACGTGGGAGGCGCGCGGCTTGGAGGCGAAGGGCATGACTGGCACGCTGACGGTGAAGTGATGCGCGTGATCTTGCTGGCCGCGTGCCTCGTCCTCGCGACCCCGGCCCTGGCCGCCGACGACGCCTCTTCCTGCGCCGAGGGCATCACGATGATCCGTGACGCTCTGGCTCTGAACCCGCCCGAGGCCGCGATCCCGAAGCTTAAGAAGGCCCTGCGCGTGGCCGAGCGCGAGCAGAAGGAGGGCGAGTTCGACGAGTGCCTCGACGCCGTCGCCGATGCCCGGAAGGTCCTGGGCCGATGAGCGGCGGGGACGCGGCGGCGCTCAAAGTCGATCACGTCGGCCACCGCTTCGGCAGCCGCGCCGCCCTCGACGACGTGTCGCTCACTGTTGAGCGCGGGCGCTTCGCGGCGCTTCTCGGGCCGAACGGCGCGGGCAAGACAACGCTATTCTCGGTGATCACCCGCCTCTACAACAACCAGACCGGGCGGGTGTCGATCTTCGGGCACGCCCTGGACCGCGAACCCTCCCGCGCGCTCGCACGCCTCGGCGTGGTGTTCCAGGCCCGGACGCTCGACACCGACCTCACCGTCGAGCAGAATCTCCTGTATCACGCGAGCCTCCACGGCATCGCCCGCGGCGCCGGGAAGGCCCGCGTCGGCGTGCTGCTCGACCGGGTCGGCCTCGCGGACCGGCGCCACGACAAGGTGCGGACGCTCTCCGGCGGCCAGTCGCGCCGGATCGAGATCGCCCGCTCGCTGATCCACCGGCCGGACCTTCTGCTGCTCGACGAGCCGACCGTCGGTCTCGATCTGGAATCGCGGGCCGACATCGTGGCGATCGTGCGTGCGCTGGTGCGCGAGGAAGGCCTGTCGGTCCTGTGGGCGACCCACATCTTCGAGGAGATCGCGCCCGAGGACGACGCGGTCGTGCTCCACCGCGGCCGGATCGTCGCCCGCGGCCGGGCAGGCGACATCGGCGCGCCCGGAGAAGGCTTGGCGGAGGCGTTCCGCCGAATCGTGGCCGAGCCGGGGAGGGCGGCGGCATGAGGGCCGGTTCAGTTCCGCACGGCCGCATCGGCCGCCTCGATGCCGTCGGTTACCTGATATGCCTCGGCGGAATCGTACGCCGTGAACTGTTGCGCTTCTTCAATCAGAAGGAGCGGTTCTTCTCGGCCCTGGTCCGGCCCCTGGTGTGGCTTTTCATCTTCGCGGCGGGCTTCCGCAACACGCTGGGCGTCTCCATCGAGCCGCCCTACCAGACCTACGTGCTGTACGAGGTCTACGTGGTCCCCGGCCTCGCCGTGATGATCCAGCTGTTCAACGGCATGCAGTCGTCCCTGTCGATGGTCTACGACCGCGAGGTCGGCTCGATGAAGGTGCTGCTGACCTCGCCCTATCCGCGCTGGCTGCTGCTGCTCGCCAAGCTGATCGCTGGCGTCGCGGTCTCCGTCGTCCAAGCCTACGCCTTCCTGGCTGTGGCCTATTTCTGGGAGACCGATATCCCCCCGCTGGGCTACCTGACGGCGCTTCCGGCCTTCCTGGCCACGGGGCTGATGCTGGGCGCGATCGGCCTGTTCCTCTCGTCGCTGGTGCGTCAGCTCGAGAATTTCGCCAGTGTGATGAACTTCGTGATCTTCCCGATGTTCTTCGCCTCCTCGGCGCTCTACCCGC
Organism: Methylobacterium mesophilicum SR1.6/6; assembly: GCF_000364445.2. NCBI lineage: Bacteria > Pseudomonadati > Pseudomonadota > Alphaproteobacteria > Hyphomicrobiales > Methylobacteriaceae > Methylobacterium > Methylobacterium mesophilicum. Next base: position 2,923,001 of record NZ_CP043538.1, read on the forward strand.
TGTGGCGGATCCGGGAATCCTCCGAGACTTTGTACTGGATCTGCGAGCTCAACCCGTTCAGCCACGCGGTTCAGCTCGTCCGCTACGCCCTCTACGTCCAGTTCGAGCCGGTCGCCTGTGCCGTGGTGGTGGGCGTGACGCTCGCCTTCTTCGGCATGGCGGTGGTCGCCTACGATCCCGGCCGCGGCATCATGGCCCGCCGGGGCGGCCCGGCCGGCGAGACCACCTGATGGAGTCCGTCCGATGAACCGTTCCGCTCACTGCATCCTCGGCCTGGCGTTCGGGCTCACCGGCTTGGCCGGCCCGGCGCTGGCGCAGCCCCGGCAGGATCCGGACTGGCCCTGCGTCCAGCGCAAGGTCGCATCCTTGAGCCCGGGCCAGTTCTGGACGGGGCCTGACATCGCCGCCGCGGGTGACTGGGGCAGCGACAATGACGCCGCGGTTCTCGCACAAAAGATCGCGTCCCGGCGCACGGAGCTGACGCAGGTCGGCCCCATGCTCGACGACTTCGCCGGCAAGTTCGGAACGGACAAGGACGCCAAGGACAAGGCGCTGACCCGCGTCTACGCGGGCGTCTTCGAGGTGCTCAACGGCGAGCGCGACAAGGTGATGTCCGGCATCGGCCGCTACGCGCAGGGACAGCGCCGGATGGCGGAGCGCATCCGCGACGAGGCCGACAAAATCAGTCAGGTGAAGGATGCACCCAGCGCCTCTGACGCCACCGAGCTGCCCAAGGATCAGTCCGAGCTTGAGACGAAGTTCGCCTGGGACCGGCGGATCTTCCAAGAGCGCAGCCAATCGCTGACCTATGTCTGCGAGGTGCCGCAACTGCTGGAGCAGCGACTCGGCGACATCGCACGGCTGATCCAGGCCCGCCTCTGAGCGGGCCTTCGAAGGAGAGGCGCGACAATTGCCGAATTTCCCCGGCTCGTTTGCCTAACTCTCCCTAAGTCTTTGAACGCGTTGGAAAAACTGTTGCCGTTTCGTCACGTCGCGCCTCGATGAGGCTCGCGATGCCCGAAATGCGGCGGAAACAGCGCGTACGTGGTTCACGAACAATTGTGTGCCATGTCGCCACCGGCCAAGAGTGATCACAAGCCCGTCATTAACGGGCATGGGTCTCACGGTACGGGGGCAGGAATGTCACTTCGCGCGTTGCGGAGCACTTTGGTCGCGTCTTCATCGATCCTCGCCGGGACCGTCCTGCCGGGCGCCGCGCAGGCCCAACAATCGGTGACGCTGGGCGAGATCAGCGTGGTCTCGACGACGCCGGTGGGTTCAGGCGGCGGAAACTCGAGCCAAGCTCAGACCTTCAACGGTCCCGGCCCTGTTCCGCCGATCGGCTCGGTCGGCCCGACCGGGATAACCCGCCTGCGCGGCAGCGAGCAGCCCCTCTACAAGATCCCCAGCACGGTCGAATCCGTCACGGCGAGCGACCTCACCATCGATCAGGCGAGCAACAACCTCGTCACGACGCTGGCGCGGCGCACGCCCGGCATCAACATCTCGGACTCGCAGGGCAACAACAACCGGGTCGACGTGACCTACCGCGGCTTCACCGCCTCGCCGGTGCAGGGCGTGCCGCAGGGCCTGGCCGTCTATCAGAACGGCGTGCGCATCAACGAGGCCTTCGGCGACATCGTCAACTTCGACCTGATCCCGCCGCAGGCGATCCAGCGGATCGACGTGGTCACCGGCAATCCGGTCTTCGGCCTCAACGCGCTCGGCGGCGCGGTCAACATCCAGATGAAGAACGGCTTCACCTGGCAGGGCACCGAGATCGCCGCCTGGGGCGGCTCGGACGCGCGCACCGCCGGCTACCTCGAATACGGCAAGGTCTCCGGCCCCTGGAGCGTGTACTTCACGGGCGACGGGCTGAACGACCGCGGCTGGCGATACGAGAGCCCGAGCACGATCGGACGCCTCTACGGCGACATCGGCTACCGTTCACAGGATTCGGAGTTCCACCTGATCGGGCTCGCCGCCCGCAGCTTCTACGGCGCAGCCGCCGCCACCCCGGTGGACTTCACCCATCGCGATCCGCGGGCGATCTTCACCTTCCCGCAAACCACCACCACCGAAGTGGGCACGCTGCAGCTCACCGGCCGGGTGGACATCTCGCCGACCTGGGATCTCGCGGGCAACGCCTATTTCCGCCGCTTCAGCCAGACCTATGTCGACGGCAACGACGGCAACTTCGAGAATTGCAGCACGCAGTCGAGTTTCCGCGGCAATCTCTGCTTCGAGGATGACGGATTCACCCGCGCTCCGGGCCAGTCGCAGCTCGCCTTCCGCAACCAGTTCCTGATCCTCGGCCAGCAGAACCAGCGCGTCCCGTTCCGCGCCGGTATCCCGTACGGCACACTGGATACGACGCGGACCGAGGCGACAGGCTTCGGCGGCTCGCTGCAGGCCTCGAACCGCGACCGCGTGTTCGGCTTGCCCAACACCTTCGTGGTCGGCGGTAGCATCGACACGGCGAACTACTCGTTCAAATCGTCCAGCACCCTCGGCGTGATCAACCCCGACCTGTCGATCACCACCAATCCGAACAATTTCTACTACGGGAACATTCCCGGTCTCGGCACCCCGCAATTGCGAACCGCCGGAGCACTGGGTATCGCGCCGAGCTCGGTCAACGGCTCCAACCTCTATATGGGCCTCTACACCCTCGACACGCTGGACGTGACCGACCGGCTGTCGCTGACGGCCGGCGCGCGACTGAATTTCGCGCGCATCGAGAGCGCGGATCTCACCGGCTTCTCGCCGGACGTGACCGGCACGCACTACTACAACAAGATCAACCCGGTGGCGGGCCTGACCTATCGCTTCTTCGACGCGCTGAACCTTTACGGCAGCTACTCGGAGTCGAACCGGGCGCCGACCCCGCTGGAGCTGGCCTGCGCCAATCCGGACCGTCCGTGCCTGCTGCCGAACTCCCTTGTGGCCGACCCGCCGCTGAAGCAGGTGACCGGGCGGACCTACGAGGTCGGCTTCCGCGGCCAACTGCCGAACACCTATGACGGCGGCATCATCACCTACAAGATCGGCGCCTTCCGCACCGATCTCGCCAACGACATCCTGTCGCTCGCCACCCCCGGCAACACCGCCCGCGCCTACTTCGTGAACGTGCCGTCGACGCAACGGCAGGGCATCGAGGTCGGCGGCGAGTACGCGGCCGATTATCTGCGGGTCTATGCCAACTACGCGCTGGTCGATGCGACCTTCCAGTTCAACGGAACCTTGTCGTCGCCCAACAACCCGCTCGCCGATGACGGCGCGATCCAGGTCCGCAAGGGCAACATCGTGCCTCTGGTGCCGGCGCACCAGATCAAGGCCGGCTTCGACTACTTCATCACCCCCGCTTGGCAGCTCGGCCTCTATCTCCAGGCCTTCTCATCGTCCTACTTCCGCGGCGACGAGTCGAACCTGAACCGCAAACTGCCAGCTTACTACACGCTGAACCTGCAGACGAAGTATCAGGTCACGAAGAACCTCGAGATCTTCGGTCTCATCACGAACTTGACCAATAATCGCTACGCGACATTCGGCACCTTCGCCGAACCGGGTCCGGTCGCCGGCAACTTGCGGATCAGCGACCCGCGGACCACGACCCTGGCGCAGCCCTTCTCGATCTACGCCGGCGTCCGCTACGCTTTCGGCGCCGATCCGGTGCCGATGGCGCCGGAACCGATCATCCGGAAGTACTGATCCAGGCAGGCTCGAAATGCGGGCGCCCCCCGCGGTCTTCGGACCGTGGCGGGCGCCCGTCGCGTTTGCAGGCCGCGGCGGTGCGGCCTCCTGTCTCGGGAACGGCACCGAGCGCCCGGCGTCTCCACCGTAGTCGCTCTGCTTCGAGCCGCGCGATCCGGCTCACCGAGATGCCGACCGCGCGACCGGACCCCCTGGAGATATCCCTCGATGATGTTCCGATTCGCCATCGCAGCCCTGGCCCTCGCCGCAGCGACGCCAGCACTGGCGACCCCGTGCTCAGACGAGGTGGACACGCTGCAGCGGCGTCTCGATAGCGCCGGTGCAGCCTCGGTCACGGGCTCGACCCCCGCCAACGGTCCGACCTCGTCAAACTCCCCGAAGGCGCTCGACAAGCCGCCGACGCTCACCAAGTCGGACGCCGACGTGAAGCCGACGGCCTCGGGTGTCGAAGAGGCGAAGAAGCTGGTCGCTCAAGCCCGTCAGCAGGACAAGTCCGGTGACGCTCAGGGCTGCCGGGACACGATCATGAAGGCCAAGGAGAAGGCCGGCGCGCTGCCGTAGATCGCCGTCATCCAGCGGCCGGCCATGGGCCGGCCGCGCTTTGAAGGATGCTCAGTACGCGTTTTCAGTCTTCAGCAGTGCGAAGGGCGTGGTCAGCAAGATCTGCAGGTCGAGAAGCACCGACCAGTTCTCGATGTAATAGAGATCGTGCTCGACGCGCCGCTGCAGCTTTTCGGATGTGTCGGTCTCCCCGCGCCAGCCATTCACCTGCGCCCAGCCGGTGATGCCGGGCTTGACCTTGTGGCGGGCGAAGTATCCGTCCACCACCTGATCGTACAGCGTGTTGGCGGCTTTCGCCTGGAGCGCATGGGGACGCGGGCCGACCAGCGAGAGGTCTCCCTTCAGGACGTTCAACAATTGCGGCAGCTCGTCGAGCGAGGTCTTGCGAATGAAGCGGCCTACCGGCGTGACGCGCGGATCGCCGCGTGTGACCATCTTCGCCGCACCGGCGTCGCACTGATCGACGTACATCGAGCGGAACTTGTAGACCTCGATCAGCTCGTTGTTGAAGCCGTGGCGCTTCTGCCGGAACAGGATCGGCCCTCGCGAGGTGAACCGCACCGCCAGGGCGATGGCCAGCATCACCGGCGACAGGGCGACCAGCATCACCAGCCCGACGCAGCGGTCGAAGAGCGCCTTCACCACGACGTCCCAGTCGGCGATCGGCTTGTCGAACACGTCGAGGACCGGCACCGAACCGAGATACGAGTAGCTGCGCGGCCGCAGCCGGAGCTTGGCAGCATGGGCCGACAGGCGGATGTCGATCGGCAGCACCCAGAGCTTGGCGAGCATCTGGAGGATGCGTCCCTCGGCGGTGATCGGGATGGTGAAGACGATCAGGTCGAGGCGCGCATGCCGGGCATAGGCCACGAGGTCGTCGACGTTGCCGAGCTTGGGATGGCCGGCCACGACGTCCGACGACCGGTCGGTGTTGCGGTCATCGAACACGCCGACGATGCGGATGCCGCTCTCGCTCTGCGTCTCCAGCGCCGCGATGAGGTCTTCCGCCGGCTTCCCGCCGCCGACGATCGCCGTGCGCCGGTCGAAACGGCCGGCGCGGGTCTGCGCGTCGATGATCCGGTAGAGCACAAAGCGTCCCGCCATGAGCGCTGCGAGACCCGTGGCGAAGAACACGCCGAGCCAGAGGCGTGAGTAATGATCGGCGACCTTGGCGAGGACCAGGCCTGTGGCGATCATCAGGAAGGTCATCGACCATGCGGCGATCAGCCGGATCGCGGTCTTGAAGAAGGCACGGAAGGCACCGATCCGGTATCCCCCGGAGACCTGGATCAGTGCGATCGTCGTGAGCGTGATGACTCCGATCGCGCCGACATAGGTGAGGCCGAACGGAACCCGATCGTGCAGCATCAGCAGGTGAAGGAGCGATCCGAGACCGAAGATCAAGACGCCCTCAAGCGCCCGGACCAAGCCGGCCACCACCACCGGGGAGATCGCACCCGGCCGCGCGACCGTGGTTTCTGCAAGGGGCACCGGCTCCGGACGGACAGCAACCGGCTGGCCTTCGGAGGGCCCGGTCGCTTCCAGGAGATCGCGGATATCGAACGCGCTCATCGGTCGGCCCCTCCCGCGGCACCTAGCGGCTGAACGACCGCAGAGTGGCACGCGGCATTGTCGGAAGACTTAAGGACACGCCGGCCGCGGCGATCTGCGCCGCCGCGTCGGGTGCTTACCCTTCACATTCCCGTGGCGGCGCTCACGCCGTCCTGGAACCGGCGACGCCGGGCGCCTCGACGGCGCGCGGCAGTTCGCGAGCCTGGAAGGCGGCCGTGTAGCCGGCGATGACCTCGCTCCCCATGCGGTCCAGGGAAAAGCGCTGGCGGATGGATTCGCTGAGTGCGCGCACCCGGGCGGCGAGCACCTCTGGCGCATCGTCCAGGATCCGCCGGATCCCGGAGGCCAGCGCCTCGGGCTCCCGGGCCGGGACGAGGTCGCCCGCGGCCGGACCGAAGATCTCGGGAATGCCACCGACGCGCGTTGCAACCAGAGGCTGGGCGGCGGCCGCCGCCTCCAGAACCACGTAGGGCAACGACTCCGCCAAAGAGGGGACCACGAGGATCCGGCCACGGGCCAGAACCGACCGGATCGCCTGCGGCGGCTCGAAGGCCACCGCATCGGCGAGCCCGAGCCGCTCGACGGTCTGGCGCAGGATCTCGGCGTCCGGCCCCGATCCGACCATCAGGAGCCGCAGCGCCCGGCCCTCGGCGCGAAGCTGGACCAGGGCTTCGAGCAGGTAGGGCAGGCCTTTCGCCTCCCGCAACTCGCCGACGTAGAGGAGGTCGAACGGGTCCTCGCTCCGCTGCACCGGGGCGAATTCCGCCTCCGCGATGCCGTTGTGGACGATCCGCGTCACCCGCTCGGGTCCGCCCACGAAGGACCGATGCCGGCCAGCGACATACTCACTCTCGAACAGGAAGGCGTTGGTCCGGCGGGCGAGCACGGCTTCCGCGCCCATGTAGAGGCGGTGGAGCGGGCTGCCGGGACGATAGTTGTAGCTGCCACCGTGCGGCGTGTAGGCCCGGATAGCCGGTCCGGCCGCCGCGAGACGCGCGTAGACCCCACCCTTTGCCCCGTGCCCATGAAGGACATCGGCACCCACCATGGCGGCCCGCCGGCTCACGGTGCGCAGACATGACCAGTCCGACACATGCGGATTGCGTTTCATCGGAACGCGAATGAGGCCGAGTTCGAGGCCGGGCAACAGTTCCGCGAGGGCTCGCTCCCCGCGCTCGCCGCCGGTCGTGGAATCGCAGACAATGCCGACCGCATGTCCGGCCGCGGCCTGAAGGCGCGCCAGATCCATTACGTGGCGGAACAGGCCGCCGACCGGAGCGCGAAAGACGTGCAGGATCCTGTAACGCTGAACGCTTCGTGTGTCGTTCGTCTTGGCGATCACGGTATCGCTCCGGGAAGATCAGTCCCGGAAGTTCTGATGCACCAGTGGTCGCAACGAATTTAAAGACAGCCGGACGGATCGGGCCTTTTGGTCAAGAGGGTAACCGGAATTCTACTGGCGCGGATTCGACCTACGCCGTCGTCAATCCGTTAAGGCTAGCCCAGATGGTGCCGTAGTGGCAGGCGGTGGCTACCAGGACGAAGCCGTGCCAGATCGCATTCTGGAACGGCAGCGTCCGCCAGATGTGGAACACCACCCCGATCGAGTACAGCGCGCCGCCGATGGCCAGCAGCCAGAGGGCCGTGGGCTGAAGTGTCGCGATGACCGACTCGTAGGCGAAGAGCCCGCTCCAGCCGAGCATCAGATACAGCACGATGGAGAGACGGTCGAAGCGTCCCGGGAGGAACAGCTTCACGGCGATGCCGATGAGGGCCACCACCCAGATCACCGTGAGGAGGCCGTAGGCCCGGCCGCCGGAGCCGACGAGGGCGACGAGCGGCGTGTAGGTCCCGGCGATCATCAGGTAGATCAGCGCGTGGTCGGCTCGCCGCAGCAGCCATTTCCGCGGGCTGACCGGGTGCATGTTGTAAAGGGCTGAGACGCCGAGCATCAGGACCAGCGCGGTGGCGTAGACTACGACCGCCGCCCGCTCGCCGAAGCCGAGATGGGCCGTGACCGCCGTCACCACGAGCGCCAGCGCGCCGACGAACCCCAGCACGACGCCGAGGCCGTGGACCACGCCGTCAGCCATGATCTCCCGCGGCGTGTAGTGCCAGGACAGGGAGAGAGGACGACCATCCTCCGCGAGAGACATCTTCAAGCCTCCTGCAACGCGTGCAGCTTAAAGCTTGGGAAGTCTTTATCGTTCCCTGTGAAGAATGCTGAGCGGAGTTATCCCAAAGTTTCTGACGGCTTGGTATAGCTCCCGTGCGCTGCCGCAACCTTGGTGCGGCGCCGAAAAGCTATGCGCCGCGGCCGGCCAAGCCTTCGAACCCTAGAGGCAGCGTCTCGGCGGTGGCCCGTACCCGACCGGTACCGCGGCTCAGGCGCGCGTGGACGGTCGCCATCGTCAGCACGGCCATCGCCAGGATCTGATGCGCCAGCGCGGCCCAGAGCGGCACGCCGAGAACGAGGGTGGCGATACCGAGCGCGACCTGGAGGAGCACCAGCACCGCGACGCCGCGGGCCCGTGCGGTCGCGCCGGCGTGGCCCTGGAGATGCGCGTCGGCGGCGTGCAGGATTGCCACGGCCACCACCAGGTAGGCCGTGACGCGATGGTCGAACTGAACCAGGGCGTGGTTGTCGACGAAATTCTCGATCCACGGGCGGATCGCGAACAGCGTGTCCGCCGGCGGCACGAGGTGACCGTCCATGGTCGGCCACGTGTTGTAGACGAGACCGGCGTGCGATCCCGCGACGAGGCCGCCGAGGAAGATCTGCACGAGCACGAGGGCCGGCAGAAGGGTGGCGGTGACGCGCAGGCGCGTCGGCGCAGGCGCCGAGACGCCGCTCCGCTCACCGGCCGCGAGCCAGACGAGGCCGGCCAAAATCAGACTGGCCGTGGTGAGATGCAGGGCGAGCTTGATTGGCGCCACCGCGGTCATGCCGGGTTGAAGCCCGGAGGCGACCATGATCCAGCCGATGGCGCCCTGCAGGCCGCCAAGCACGCCCAGGGCGAGCAGGCCGAGCCCGAGGCGGCGGCTGATCCGCCCCTGCCACCAGAACACGATGAGCGGCAGGAAGAAGGCGAGACCGATGATCCGCCCGAGTAGGCGGTGCCCCCATTCCCAACCGTACAGGACCTTGAACGCGGACAGGCCCATGCCCTGGTTCAGGATGTTGTATTGCGGCGTGTCCTTGTACTTGGCGAACTCGGCGGCCCAGTCGGCCTCGGAGAGCGGCGGCAGGGCACCGGTGACCGGTCGCCACTCGGTGATCGACAGGCCCGATCCGGTGAGCCGGGTCGCGCCACCGACCGCCACCATGGCCACGACCAGAGCCGCGACCACGTACAGCCACGCCCGCACCCCCGATCGCCGGTCGTCCGTGCCGTCCATGACCATCCGTACCCCTTCCGCGCCGGCCGCAACGTCTCGGCCGCGGCGCCCGGGTTAGGCGAAGCGCGCCGCGCCAGCAACGTCGGCGGCGCCGCAGCCGGCGGCCTTACCTGCTGCGTGGCCCGCAACCTTGCCCGCGGCCTTGCGCGCGTTGCCAAGCGCGGCGCCGGTCGGTAGCGGTCGCCGTCAGCGCCGCCGCGCCGGTCGCAGAGCTTCGGAATCCACCATGCGCCGCCGCACACGCACCCTGATCGGTACCCTGGCGATCCTCGCCTTCGTGTGCGTCTACGGGCCTCTCGCGATGGCGCTGGCCGACAGCCGGATCTCCGAAACGCCCGCGGCGGTCCAGGCCGTGCTCTACTCGATCCTGGGGATCGCCTGGATCTTCCCGCTCATGCCGCTGATCCGGTGGATGGAGCGCCCGGATCGCTGACGCGGACCCTCGATTTCGCCGCACTCGGGCGCCACAAGCGTTCGCGTCCGCCGCTGAGATCAAGCCTCCGTGTCCTCTTCCTTCCTGCGCCTGACGCCCCTGGCCGCCCTTGTCGTGCTGCTGGCCCCGCTGCCGGCTCCGGCGCAGGGGACGCCGCGCTCCATCGGCGAGTGCGAGCGGCTCAAGAACGATCTCGCCTACAATCAGTGCCTGGCGATGTTCGGCCCGGCGGCCAAGAACGTGGCCGGCGGCTACGCCTCGGCCGACATCGCCTCGACACCGGCGGCGGCCATGGCGGAGCCGATCCCGCAGGTCGAGGAAACTGCCGAAGCCACCACGAGCCGCCGGCGCCGCTACCGCGCGAGCCGCGGCCGGCAATATGCCTCCTTCTCCACCGGCTATCGCCACCGGCGGCGTCACTGAGGCCGAGGGCTCGGGTCAGGCGACGTTGAGGCGGCGGCCGCGGTTCCAGGCCAGGAACGGCACCCCCGAGAGCAGGCCCGCCAGCGCCGCGCGCGACTGGTGGCAACCGTTCACCGAAACCCGCGGCAACGCGTGGAGGTGGCCGGCGTGGTCGGCGAAGAGATGACCAGGCCGTGTGGTCACCGCCGTGTCGAAGCCCATGGCGCTGGCCAAGGCGAATTCCCGCGGTCCCGCCGAACCGGGATCTCCGACCGGGTAGGACAGGTGGCGGACCGGACGTCCGAGTTCCGCCTCGATCCGGTCGCGTCCCTCGGCGATCTCGCGGGCCGCCACAGCGGCTTCGTGCTTGGCGAGCATCGGATGGCTGACCGTGTGGGCGCCGAAGGTCACCGCGGGGTCGCGGGCCAGCGCGCGCATCTCATCCCAGGACAGGCACAGGTCGGCGGCCAGCGCGCCTGGCGTGAAGCCCGCCTGCCGGCAGAGGTCCGCGATCCGCGCGAGGAGAAGTTCCTCGTCGCCGCCGCGCAGGTCACGGTAGATGACATCGAAGGCGATCGCCTTCTCCTGCGGACTGCGGGCCGGCAGGTCGAGGCTGCGCGACCCGATGGTGATCCGCACTCGGTCGAGCCGCACGATCGCGCGCTCGAGCTCGAGCCACCAGAGCCGCCCCCGCTGATCTGCGAAGGCGCTGGTGACGAACAGCGTCCAGGGAACGCCATGGCGGGCCAAGACGGGCCGCGCGTGCACGACGTTGTCGCGATAGCCGTCATCGAAGGTCAGGGCCGCGAAGGGTGGGCCGTAATCCGGGGCGGCGAGGCGCCTCGGTACCTCATCGAGCCCGATCACCTCGAAGCCGCGGGCGTCAAGCTCGCGCAGGGTCAGGTCGAGGAAATCGGGCGTGATGGACAGCAGCCGGTTCGGCGCGAAGGCCGGCACGGGGTCGGGGCTGACATGGTGGAAGGTGAGGATCACACCGAGGCCACGCGCGGCCGGCGCCAGCCATCGATCCGCGCCGACCGCCTGGATGGCGCGGAAACCGGATGCGAAGATCCGGTGCTTGGTGCGCGACGACAGCATGGCCCTGAACCGATCGAGCCGCACGGCCCGGATCCGCGCAGCGTGCGCATCGCGCGGTAAAGAAAGCCGAAAGACCCCTGGCAAGACCAGTCATTCGCGAACGGTCTATTAGCCAAGACGGAGCTTTGCCGGGGAATTGCTGCAGTGCCGGCGGTTGGTTTCCACCTCGAGTGATGGGCTGTTCAGTCGATGCCGCGCAGGTTGTGGGCCGGCTGATGGATCATATGCGGTTCGGGGGAGTTCGGGGCCATGGCGGTCGGTGTCCACATCACGGGAACGGGCATGGTCGACACGCGGGCTGACGGTGCGCTGGTCGCCGAGATCGTGTCCGGCTTGGCGGCAGCCGAGGGATGCTGGCGTCGGATCGAGGCGGATCCGGCCAGCCTGCAGACGCCCTACCAGCGTTTCGACTGGTCGATGGCCTATCTCCGGTCGACCGGGAGCCTTGACGATGCGCGGGTCGCGCTCGTGCGGGACGGCGAGGGGCGCGTGCGTCTGATCCTGCCGCTGACGGTGCGACGTGAGTACGGGCTCTGCATCGCCCGGGCCGTGGGCGACACGCACGCGAACTATCACATGCCGCTCTTCGCGACGCGCGATGCGGCCGCGATCCCCGCTGCCGAAATTCGGGCCGCCCTGGTCCGGGCCGGGCGATCGGCCGGCATCGACCTCTACGCGCTGCAGCACCAGCCGCTGATGTGGGAGGGTGCGGCGAATCCTCTGGCCTCGACCGGCGAGCCTGAGCCCAGCGACGCCTACGGCCTGATGCTGGGACCGGATCCCGAGACCACGGTGCGGCGCGTCTTCAGCGCCGATGCCCGCAAGAAGCTGCGCTCGAAGGAGAAGCGGCTCATCGAGGCGAAGGGGGCCGTCGCCTATCGCCGCGCCGAGACGCCCGAGGAGGTCACGCGTTTCCTCGGCGCCTTCTACACACAGAAGGCCGCCCGCTTCGCGGGAATGGGCATTGCCGATCCGTATGCCGACCCGGCGATCCGCGCATTCCTGGAGACTGCCGCGTCAGGTCCGGCCCCGGCGGTGGAGCTGTACGCCCTCTGCCTCGCCGAGAGCGGGCGCGTGCTCGCCACCTTCGGGGGGGCCGTCAGCGACCGTCGATTCAGCGGAATGATGACTGCCTTCGATGCCGATCCGGAAGTCGCCAAGTTCAGCCCCGGCGATCTCCTGCTGCAGCACCTCATCCACGATCAGACTGCGCGGGGCCGTCAGGGTTTCGACCTCGGGGTCGGCGAGGCGCGTTACAAGGCCAGCATCTGCGACGAGACCATCGGCCTGGTGGAGACCCTCGTGCCGGTCACCGCGAAGGGCCGCGCCTACGGATTCCTGCGGCGGGGCCTCACGCGCACGAAGCGGCGGATCAAGCGCGACCCACGCTTGTACGTGGCCCTCCAGCGGCTGCGGACGCTGCGCCGGGGCTGAACGCAATCACGCGGCGTTCAGACGCAAGTCGGTCGCGGCACCGTCGGCTGTCTTGATGTCTGCGTCCGTGACGGCGCGGTCCTGAGCGACGAGGATCTGGCCGGCACCCGCATCCTCCGCGATGGCGTAGAGATCGGCCAGCGCCGGATCCTCGGCCGGGGCGTTGGAGGCGATCACGACGCTGTCCATGTGGCCGGCGACGAGATCCAGCACGTCCACGGCGCCCGGAACGGCGTGGATCCGGCACACGACCCAATCGTAGGCCTCCGCCATCGCCTCGAAGGTCAGCACCAGAGCATCCGGCTCTTCGAACAGGACCGTCTCGTCGAGTTCTCCGGCGGCGATGCGGTGCAGTTTGCTGTCGCGGTCGGCCTGGATCGCATCGAGGAACGCGGCTTCGCCGGCGACAAGATCGGTGAAACCGAGGCTTGAGGCCTGCCCGGAAGGCGCGTTGAGCTCCACGGCCACGAGGGAGCCCCGGCCGCTCAAGGCGCCCGAGAGGGCCTCGAAAAGCGACGGCGTGCCCTGCGCAGCCTCGGTCTCCACGATCAGGACGCAGCGTCCGGTCCGCGCTGCCTCGCCGCGCGGCGCGGAGGTGATCCGTTCGACCAGTGGGCCGAGGTCGAACGCCGCCGCGCCGTCCGCTGCCGGTGCCGGATGCGCGTCGACGGCAGCCGCTTCTCCGGGCTCGTCAGACTCGGACCATCGTGCCGGCGGCATCGCCTCCGGGAAGGCGAAGACCGGACGCTCCAGGACCGGCTCGCGGCGCTCACGATCCTCCGCCGGATCGAAGTGGCCGCCGCGAACGGCCCCGATCCGGGCGCCTTCGGCCAGGAGGGCACGGGCGATCACGGCGCCAGCGGAGAGCATCAGCGTGAGCAGCGTCGCGAAGCCGACGATCGGCAGCTTTTTCGGGAAGGACGGTACCTCCGGCGTGACCGCGCGGGAGACGACGCGGGCATCCGCCGGGGTCGCGGCCTCGCCGTCGCGCGCAGCCGCCTCGCGGTAGCGGGACAGATAGGATTCGAGCTGCTCCCGCTGAACCTTGGCTTCGCGCTCCAGCGCCCGGAGCTGGACCTCGCTGGCGTTGCCCTTGACGACCACGTCCTGCTGGCCGTCGACGGCGGCCTGCAAGCTCTCGACCCGGGCGCCCGCGATCTTGGCGTCGTTCTCCATCGTCCGCACGACGCGCTCGGCCGAGGCCTTGATCTGCGCGTCGAGGTCCTGAAGCTGCGCGTTCAGCTCCTTGATCCGCGGATGGGCCGGCAGCAGCGTGCGCGACTCGAGAGCGAGCTGTGCGCGGACGGCGATCCGGTTCTCCACGATGCGGCGGATCACCTCGTTGTTGGCGACGTCCGGGATCTCGAAGGCGCGCCCGTCCTTGATCAGGTCGTTGATGGCCTTCACCTTACCGGTCAGATCCGCCTTGAGGATCCGGGTGGCCGAGAGCTGGCTCGACAACTCGCCGAGCTGCTGGGCCGTGAGCGGCCGGCCCGCGGCGCCGGCGCTGCCGACGAGTCCGTTCTTGGCGCGGAACGCCTCGACTTTCGCCTCCGCTTCGGCCACGCGCTTGCGCAGGCCGTCGATGTTGCCGCCGAGCCAGGTGGAGGCGTAGCGCGCCGTATCGACCTTGTCGGCTTCGAGCGACGAGATGTAGAGCTGCGCGATGGTGTTCGCGCCCTCGGCGGCGAGCTTCGCGTCCTTCGAGCGGAACTCGATGGTCAGGATGCGGGACTTGCCTGCGGGATAGACCAGCAGATGGTCGAAATAGGCGTCGAGCACCCGGTCCTCGGCCGGGCGATCGAGGGGATTGGCGCCGATGCCGAGCATCATCAGCACGCGCTGCACCGGACCGATGCTGCCGGCGCCGGGATCGAACTCCGCGTTGCCGACGAGCTTGAGCCGGCGGATCGCCTCCCGGGCGAGGTCGCGCGACATGACGACCTGCACTTGGCTCGCCACGGCCTGCTCGTCGATGGGCACCTGCTGGTCGGCACGCTCCTGGGCGTTGCGCGCGAAGGCGGCGTCGCGACTCTCGAGGATCAGCTTCGACTCACCCGTGTAGCGGGGGCTAACCACGTTGACGAAGACGCTCGCCCCGAGGGCGACCACAAGTGTCGGGCCGACGATCCAGCCGATCGAGCGACGGAGCACACGCGGGACTTGAGCGAGGCCGAGACCTTCCGCCTGCGGCTGTAGCCCCGGTTCGGCGTAGGTCGAGCGTTGACGGATTCGGGACATTCGGACGCTCTGGCGGCGGAGGCAGACCGGGCAGCGCACGGTGCCGCCCGGCGGCCATTAGTGGATGTTAAGGTTGCTTAAGAGTTAAAGCGGGCCTCGACCGACAAAGCCGCCTTCGGCCGGGCGCGTGATCAAGTTTCGTTAACCTTAACAGCCTAAACCCGCCGCAACCGCATCCATGACGGCGATGGTGATGAACCGGCGCGCTCTCCTCCTCTCCCTCGGCTCGACCCTGGCGCTCGGCGGGTGTCTGCGCCCGACATTCCGCACCGGCGAGCTCGACGCCACCGGCACCGGGTCGATCGCCGCGCGGTACACACTCGCGGCCGGCGACAAGCTTCGGGTCATCGTGTTCGGTCAGGACAACCTGTCCAACATCTACGCGGTCGACGGGGCGGGTCGGATCGCGATGCCGCTGATTGGCACCGTGCAGGTGGGCGGCCAGACCACCGGGCAGGCGGCCCGGGCGGTCGAGGCCAAGCTCGCCTCGGGCTTCGTGCGCGAGCCGCATGTGACGGTCGAAGTCGACGCCTACCGGCCGTTCTACATCCTGGGCGAAGTTACGACCTCGGGCCAGTACCCGTTCGTCAACGGCATGACGGTCGAGACCGCCGTTGCGATCGCCGCAGGCTTCGGCCCTCGGGCCGCGCGCGACTACGCCGTCCTGACCCGTGACACCGGCGGCACCCTGGTATCCGGGATCGTGCCGATGACCTACTCGGTCCGGCCCGGCGACACGATTGTCATCAAGGAGCGGTTCTTCTGAGAGCGGCGCACCCTACTGGTTGCTCTGCCAGGGATTGATGACTCGCATCGCCGTCTTCTGCTCCGGAATCGGCGTGGCGATCGGCGCCTCCGTCTTGGCCGCGCGCGCAACCATGCGGCGAGCCTCCTGGGCCGGCAGCGCGCCGACCGGTGTGAACAAGCCGGCCAGTACCTTCCGCGTCCCCTTGCTCACCAAGCGCGAGTTCTGAACCGGCTCGAAGTCGCGCATCGCGTGCCGCCTGTCGGGATCGCCCGCGAAAACCTTGGCTCCCGAATTCAACACGACGATATCGCCCGGCCGCAGCGTCTCGTCCTTCATGAACGCCGCCGCGGCACCGCCCTTCATGTCGATCGCCACCTGCCGCTGGCTGATCTCCGGCTCCTTCACGCGGATCTTGATCGGAAGCGCGGCATAACGCGTCTGGAAGTGCCTGCGACCGGCGCCGAGGCGCGGGGTCGAGCGGCGACCGTAGGCGTAGGATGACAAGTCGGGCGCGGCCGTGGGCGCCGGGGCGGCCTGCTGCGGGGCCGGCCTGCCGCCGAACAGCATCTCGAGGAAGCCCAACTCCGCCGCCTCGGCGCGGAACGCGGTCCCGGCCAGAAGCGCGCCGGCGATGATCGCCAGCGTGCCGCCCGTGCGAAGCCTCATGTCGTCCTCCGGAAACGACGCCCGACGCGAGCATCCATGCTTCAACTGCAGGTCGAGGGTACGGGTTCCGGCGCAGGGTCGATCGCTGCGCAAACTTCAGAACAACGCAAGGTATGGTGGGTATTCGACGAATCAGTCGATCAATAGATTGTGCAAAAGCGATCTGGAGCGATTGCGATTGCTTCGGTCAGCCGGGCGCGGACTGCTCACCCTCGCCGATACAGTCCAGGGCCCGCTCCACGGCGCCGACGGCATCGAGGAGGTGCTGAACCGTGCGCTCCACTTCGAGGGCGGGGCGCCCCATCGCGGCGGCGCGGGCGCTCACGTCCTCGAGCTGCTCCAGGAGGGCGAGCAGGTCGCCCGCCACGGTCACGACCTCGCAGCGGGCGAGGCGGGCAACTGTGGGGCGTGGACGGAAAGGCAGGACGTTGGTCATCGGAGGAGAGTGTCGCCTGAAAGACCCCGCGTTTGCCAGGGGTCGGCGGCCTCACTCAACACGATTGGCGGCCCGTGTCCTGAGCAAAGCGGGGGTGTGGTGGATTTTCCGTGGCCGGCGCGCATCGGAGGCGGCAGATCGGATTTACGCCCTGCCGTCGACCTTGACGGATCGTCCTCGGCGCTGACCATGCCGCGGGAGCCCCTCCAACCGCTACCGGATCGGTCGATACCAATTCACCGATCGATTCGACACCTGTCAGGATCCGATATGCGTGTGACCCTTCTCGCCCTGTCCGTGCTGGCGGCCGGCGGCCTGTGCGCCTGCACCACCGACGGCCCGGACTCGCGCAGCGGCCTCGCCGAGACCTTCAATCTCGACAACTACCGGGCGTCCAGCAACACGAACGGCACGCAGACCCGCCGCGACGTGAACCGCGCCTACACGCAGCCGACCCTGCCGACGATCGGCAACCGCGGGATGTGAGACCCTGACTCACGGGCCTCTGTTCGAGCCGGATCAGCGCTTGGCGATCGCGTCCGCGAAGGTGGTGATCCGGTTCCGGGCGTAGACGGGCAGGCCGGCGCTGATCGAATTGCCGGTGTTGAAGCTCGAATTGCCCATCAGGACCTGCGCGGGGAGCAGGTTCTTGAGCACCGGCACGCGGGCATACTCGGCCTTGCGGTCGAGGACGTCGCCCTTGATCGCGAGCGCCATGTAGGTTGTCACGACCGTCTTGCCGGTGTCGTTCGGCAGTGGCTGGAACACCGCCAGGAACTTGCCGAAGCGCAGGATCTGGTTGACCCAGAAGATCGTCTGCTCCAGCCCGCCCGTCACCGGCGTGTCGATTTTCGTCAACGCCTTCAGCGGCGCGCCCTGGTCGGGGCCGAGAATGCGCAGCTCGCTCTGGAACGACACGTATTCGGCGATCTTCTTCGCCGAGCCTTCCTCAAGCTTGTTGGCGAGCTTCACGCCCAGGGGGAGCTTCCCCTCGAGATCGTAGCGGGACTCGATGCAGGCGCCCGCGCCCTCGCACCAGGGGCGGTCGGGCCGCTTCGCGAAGGCGGCGGCAGGATCCTTGTTGGGGGTCACGTCGGCGGCGGAGACGGCGCGGTGCTTGATCGCCGGGTCCATCTTCTGGACGAAGGCGAGGTTCGCGTAGGAGGCGAGGTCGATCGAGTCCGCCGGCCGCGGTACCACGAAGCGGCCCTCGGCCACGTAGATCTTCAGCGTCTCGTGACGCGGCTTGGTGACGCCGTTCACCGTGACCGTGTAATCCGGCTCCTTGTAGCCGGGATAGGGCGCCAGCACCGCGGCCTCGGCGGGCCGCGCCTTCTGCCAGTCGAGATAAGGGATCAGGCCGTTCTCCGGCGCCGACGGGTTGTCGCGGTGGTCCGTGAACAGGATCTGGCCGGGCTTGATCGTCGCCGGATCGAGAGCCGACACCGACGGCACTTCCTTGATCCGATCCGGTCCCGGCGGCGGTGCCGTGTCGGCGGCCGGCGTCTGGGCGCAGAGCGGGCTGGCAGCCGTAAGGGCGAGGGCGAGGGCGGCAGGAATCTGCGGTCGCAACGGACGTCTCACGCTTTCGGGGGGAGGGCGGTCGGTGAAGCGGTCAGAAACCGGGATCTTCGCCGAACAGGTAGTCGGGATCGCGGCGGCGCGGCCGGCGCACGCCGTCGTCCCCATAGGGCGAACGGCCGGCTTGGCCCGGCCAGGGGCTGTAGGGATCCTGGCCGCTCGGATCCAGGTCCCCCTGCGCACGGCGGCTGCGCGGGGCCGGACGCTCGCCGAACGGATCGAGCGGATCGGGCCGCGGACGCTCGCCGGTCATGTTTCCGTAGAAGTCGCCTGCGACGCTGGCTCCGTCGTCGGTCCCGGCCAGGTCGCCATCCTCCGCGTCGGGCCGCATGGCGTACAGAGTCTCCCGCGGGACGAGGCGGTACTGCGTGTCGGCCATGCGCCCGTCGCCGCTCGTGCGGAAATGCTCGAGGAAGCCGCCGCCCGCAACGCGCACGCCGCTGCGCGGATCTATGGCGAGGTCGGCGATGAACGGCCGCGCCTCGGACGAGGGGCCCCGGAGCGGCGTCTTCGCCACGCCGTTCGCCCAGGCCGCCTGGACGATGGCGGACGCGATCGGGACCGAGACGTGTCCGCCGGTCTGGCCGCGGCCGAGCGTCTTCCGGCTGCCGTCGGCGTTGTCGTAGCCGACCCACACCACCACGGTGATCTCGTTGGTGAGACCGGCGAACCACGCGTCGTTCTCGTTCTCCGAAGTTCCGGTTTTGCCGGCCACGTAGGTCGAGAACTTTGACAGGGCGGCCGCGGTGCCATGCTGAGTCACCCCCTGCAGCATGGTCTTGAGCTGGTAAAACGCGATCCGGTCCGCCGATCCGATCCGGGTCGGCTCCCGGGCGGCGTGCGTGTAGAGCGGCTTGCCGTCCCGCTCCACCGATTCGAGGGCGTAGGGCGCAGGCCGCGCTCCTTCGTTGGCCACCGCCGCGTAGAAGCCCGCGAGGTCGAGCATCCGAACCGGCTGGGCGCCGAGGACGAAGGGGTAATAAGGCTCGCACTCCGCGTAGATCTGCGCCTCCAGCGCGATGTCGCAGACGCGCTTGAGGCTCGCGGGGGCCTTCGGGGCGATTCCGCCCTGCAGGAGGCGGGCGGTGACCAGGTTCTTGGAGAATTCGAGCCCGCGCCGCAGGGTCGTCGGCCCGGAACCGCCACCCTCGTAATTCTTCGGCGACCAGGAATCACCGGTGCCGTTGATCGGCGGAAGGGTGACGGGCGAGTCCATCACCAGGGTGTTCGGCTGGAGGCCGGCATTGAGCGCCGCGAGATAGGTGAGGGGCTTCAGGGTCGAGCCCGGCTGGCGCACGGTCTGGGTGACGCGGTTGAGCTGGCTCAGCGGGTAGGAGAAGCCACCGGCCATCGCCAGGATGCGCCCGGTCTGGTTCTCCATCACAAGCGCCGCGCCCTGGACGGTCGGCTTGACCCGGATCTGCGCGCGCAGGCCGCCCTTGCCGCCGGTGAGTTTCACCCGCACCACGTCGTAGGGCTGCAGCTTGCCCCGGGCGATGCCGGGATCGAGGCTGGCCGTCCGGCCGTCGGCAAGTCCGACCTTCGTGCCGGCCCTGCCGGCCTCCAGCACCACGGCCATCGGCCAACGGACGTCGTAGAGAACGGGACGGGCGCTTTCCAGGGCGAGCAGCCAAGCCGGCTTCCGCGTCGGCGTCGCCGCGGCAGCCTTCTCAGCCTTGAGCGTCTTTGCGTCCGGCTTGACCGCGTCCGCGCGCGCGCCGGTCACGCCCGGCGCAGCCTGCGGGGATCCTTCCGGGGCCGGTGTCGCGGCCTGGATGCGGCGGACGCTGTCGGCGAGGTTGAGTTCCGCACCGGTGAAGGTCTGCCGGCCCGTCGCGCGCTCGTAATTCGAAAGGCCATCCTGCAAGGCTTCTTCGACGGCGCGCTGCAACCCGGCGTTGATCGTGGAACGCACGGTCAGCGAGCCGGACGTCAGCGACTCCACGCCCGCGAAGGTGCGCGCCTCGCGGTTCAGGAAATCCACCACGTAGAAACCGGAGTCGCGGCGGGTGGTCTCGATCGGCTTCAGGCCGAGGTCGGCCTTGATGGCGGCGGCCATCTCGGCCTCCGTGATGGTGCCCTCTTCCTTGAGGCGGGCCAGCACGTAGGCGCGGCGCTCCCGCGCCCGGTCCGGATATTTGTCCGGGCTGTAGAAGTTCGGCCCCTTCGGCATTCCGGCGAGCAGCGCCGCCTCCGGCAGGGTGAGCTGACCGACAGGCTTCCCGAAATAGCTCTCCGCCGCCATCTCGATTCCGTAGGCGCCGCGGCCGAGATAGATCCCGTTCAGATAGAGGCCGAGGATCTGCGGCTTGGTGAGGATCCGCTCGAGGCGCGACGCCACGATCATCTCGCGGATCTTGCGCTCGTAGGTGACGTCGTCGCCGACCGAGAGGTTCTTCACCACCTGCTGCGTGATGGTCGAGCCGCCCGCGGGCCGGCCCGGCGCGGCGAGGTTGCCGATGAAGGCGCGGATCACACCGCGCTCGTCGATGCCGTGATGGCTCTCGAAGCGCTTGTCCTCCGCGGCGATGAAGGCCTTCTGCACCAGCGTCGGCACCGCAGTGATGGGCACAGTGATGCGCCGCCCGTTCGGCTCGGCCGCCTCCGCGAAGGGTTTACCGGCGCCATCGAGGATGCGGGTCAGGCCGGGCAGCGCCTTGTCGCGCAGGGCCTCTGCGCTCGGCAGGTCCTTGGTGGCGTTGTCGTAGAACTCGATCACCGCCTTCGCGTCGAAGGGGGAGTTCGGCGGGTCCTCACCCTTGCAGAACTGCTTGTAGCTCGTGTTCAATTCGTTGATGTCGAGCCCATGCAGGATCTTCGGCGCGGCGGGGCCGGCGACGCTCGACGGATCCTCCATGGCGGTGGAGATCAGCTCGTCGAGGTTGATGTCCTCGATGTCGAACGATTTCCGCATATGGGCGCAGCCGTCGCGCAGCAGGCGCACGACCTCGGGTCCATCCGTGACAGGATCGAACCGCGTGCGGACCGCGTCCGGCCGGGTCGTGACCTGGCTCAGGGTGAGGGCGGTCGCGAACAGCTTGATCAGGATGGCGTTCATGCGGGCCGGATTTGCGGGACGCGACAGGGCGGCCGCGGACAGTCCGGGCGCGCGCCTGAACAGGGCGTGCACAACGCGGCTGTTTTAAGGACATCGGGCAACGGCAACGCTTTTGCCCGACGCGGCGTTCGTGCTTCGCGACGACGCCGGGGGGCCGCATGATCACCGACCTGTGGTACAAGAACGCCATCATCTACTGCCTGTCCGTCGGCACTTACATGGATGCCAACGGTGACGGCATCGGCGACTTCGCCGGACTGGAGCGTCGGCTCGACTACATCCAGGGCCTGGGCGCCACCGCGGTCTGGCTGATGCCGTTCCAGCCCTCGCCCAAGAAGGACGGCGGCTACGACATCGCCGACTATTACGGCGTCGACCCGGATTACGGCTCGCTCGGCGACTTCGTGGCTTTCACCCACGCCGCCAAGCAGCGCGGCCTGCGGGTGCTGATCGACCTCGTGGTCAACCACACCTCGGACAAGCATCCCTGGTTCCAGTCGGCCCGGTCCAGCCCGGATTCGCCCTATCGCGACTGGTACGTCTGGTCGAAGGAGAGACCGGCCACCGCCGACGAGGGCATGGTCTTCCCCGGCGTACAGGACACCACCTGGACGTACGATACGAAGGCCAAGGCCTGGTACTTCCACCGATTCTTCAACTTCCAGCCGGATCTCAACACGGCCAATCCGGAGGTGCTCGCCGAGATCCTCAAGATCATGGGGTTCTGGATCGAACTCGGTGTGTCGGGCTTCCGGATGGATGCCGTGCCCTTCGTGATCGCCGAGAAGGGCGCCGACGTCGGCGGCAAGCCGCGCGAACAGTTCGAGATGCTGCGCGACCTGCGCGAATTCCTGCAATGGCGCCAGGGCGACAGCATCATCCTGGCCGAAGCCAACATCCTGCCCAAGCAGGATCTCGACTATTTCGGCGACGACGCCGACCGCATGCACATGATGTTCAACTTCCAGGTCAATCAGGCGACGTTCTACGCGCTGGCGGCCCACGACGCCCGACCCCTCGTGAAGGCGATCGAGCGGACGAAGCCGCGACCGCTCTCGTGCCAGTGGGGCATCTTCCTGCGCAATCACGACGAACTGGATCTCGGCCGCCTCAGCGAGACGCAGCGTCAGGCGGTCTTTTCCGCGTTCGGGCCAGAGAAGGGGATGCAGCTCTACGAGCGCGGGATCCGGCGCCGCTTCGCCCCGATGCTCGCGGGCGATCCACGCCGCATCAGGCTCGCCTACTCGCTGATGTTCACCCTCCCGGGCACGCCGGTTCTGCGCTACGGCGACGAGATCGGTATGGGCGACGACCTGACGCTCAAGGAGCGCGATTGCGCCCGCACGCCGATGCAGTGGACCAGCGAGCACCAGGCCGGCTTCTCGAAGGCGAACAAGACCGTCCTGCCGCTCATCGATCACGGTCCCTACGGCTACGCGCACGTCAACGTCGCCGACCAGCGCCACGACCAGGGTTCGCTGCTCAACTGGATGCAGGGGATGATCCGGCAGCGGAAGGAGGCCCCGGAAATCGGCTGGGGCGACGTCGTGGCGTTGGACACGGGCCGGCCGTCGGTCCTGGCGCTGCGCTACGAGTGGCGCGGCAACGCGGTGCTTTGCCTTCACAACCTGGCGCCCGAGCCGGTGGAGGTCGCCCTCGACACGGGCCTTCCCGCGCCGGAGGGCGATATGCTGGTCGATCTCCTCACCGGCGCGCACAGCGAGGCCGGAGACGACGGGACACACTGCCTGTTCGTGGAGGGCTACGGCTACCACTGGTTCCGCATCGGCGGCCTGGACGCGCTCCTGAAGCGCCGCCCCGCGTGAACGCCACCGCCACGGGTGTGCAGTGCCGCCGATCGCGCTAAACGAGGGGGATCCGCGCCTGCCGGGCGCCCGCCACACCGAGTAAGCTATGCCAGGAACGCCCCGCGCCGGGATCATCCCGGTCACGCCCTTCCAGCAGAACTGCACCCTGATCTGGGACGATGCCACCAAGGTCGGCGCCGTGGTCGATCCGGGCGGAGACCTCGACCGGATCGAGGCCGCGATCCGCGAGCAGGGCGTCCAGGTGGAGAAGATCCTGCTGACTCACGGCCATGTCGACCACGCCGCGGGCGCCGACGAATTGCGGGAACGCCTCGGCGTGCCGATCGAGGGGCCGCACCAGGCCGACAAGTTCCTCCTCGACTCTCTTCCGGAGACGGCGGCGAATTACGGCCTCGGCGAAGCCCGTCCGGTGACACCCGACCGCTGGCTCGACGAGGGCGATGCCGTAACGGTGGGGGGGCTTGGCTTCGACATCCTCCACTGCCCGGGGCACTCGCCCGGCAGCGTGGTCTTCGTGAGCCGTGACGCGCGGTTCGCGCTGGTGGGCGACGTGGTGTTCAAGGGTTCGGTCGGCCGCACCGACCTGCCGGGCGGTAACCACGATCAGCTGATCCGGGCCATCAAGGAGAAGGTCCTGCCGCTCGGCGACGACATCGCCTTCATCCCGGGCCACGGCCCGATCGGCACGCTCGGCGAGGAGCGCGTGTCGAACCCCTTCCTGCAGGATTGAGCCCCGCAGGCTGACCCTCGTGCGTGCCGCACGCACGGAATGCCGCGCATCTTGAAGCCCGGAACCCCGTGTCGGGCGATCCGGGACCAAGTCTTCGGGACGGGGATGGCACCCTTCGTTCCGCCACACGCCCCGAAAGGATTGCCCCATGGACAAGCGCCGCGTCGGCCGCTCCGATCTCACGGTCGCGCCCTTCTGCCTCGGCGGCAACGTCTTCGGCTGGACCGCCGACGAAGCCACCTCCTTCGCGATCCTCGACCGGTTCATTGAGCGCGGCTTCGATTTTATCGACACCGCCGACGTGTACTCGCGCTGGGCCCCAGGGCACGCCGGAGGCGAGTCCGAGGCGGTCATCGGCCGCTGGTTCGCGGCCAGGCCGGGCGCACGCGAGAAGATCGTGCTCGCCACCAAGGTCGGCATGGACCTGGGCGAGGCTGGAAAGGGCCTGTCGGCGCGGCATATCGAGCGGGCCTGCGAGGCTTCGCTGCGGAGGCTGCAGACCGACAGGATCGATCTGTACCAGTCGCACCTCGACGACCCCGAGGTTCCGCTGGAAGAGACCCTGCGGGCCCACGAGCGGCTGATTGCTGCCGGGAAGGTCCGGTTCATCGGCGCGTCGAACTACAGCGCGGCGCGGCTGGCTGAGGCGCTCGAGGTATCAACCTCGGCCGGTCTCCCGCGCTACGCGTGTCTTCAGCCCGACTACAGCCTCGCTGAGCGCGGCTTCGAGACCGAGTTGGCGCCGCTGTGCCGGGCCGAGGAGCTCGGCGTGATCGGCTACTTCTCGCTCGCCGCGGGCTTCCTGACCGGCAAGTACCGGTCGACGGAGGACGCTGCGGGCCGGCCCAGGGAGAACCGCGTCGCCAAATACATCACCCCGCGCGGCCTCGCGCTGCTCGACGTGCTGGATTCTGTCGCCGCGGCCGCGGGCGCGAGCCCCGCGCAGGTGGCGCTCGCCTGGATCATCGCCCGCCCGGGCATCACCGCCCCCATCGCCAGCGCCACCTCGGTGGCCCAGCTCGACGAGCTGCTCGGCGCGGCGCGGCTGATGCTCCCGGCGGACGCGATCGCTCGGCTGGATGCGGCCAGCGCGGGCGGGATCCAGGACTAACGCGGCGTTAAGCCGGCCGCTGCAGAAAAGCGAGGCTCGGGCCGGGCGCGAGCCCGTAAAATCGTGCATTCTCAACGCGGAACCCCTATATCAGGCGGACCAAGCGAGAGCGCAGGCGTGGGCGCCCGACGGCGCGAGTCCCTCCGTCGCGTACAGACCCGTCTGCCCGAGGAAGTTCATGTCCGATACCCCCCAGAGCGAGCACGCCGACTACGGCGCGGAATCGATCCGCGTACTGAAGGGCCTCGACGCCGTCCGGAAGCGGCCCGGCATGTATATCGGCGATACGGACGACGGCTCCGGCCTCCACCACATGGTGTACGAGGTCGTGGACAACGCCATCGACGAGGCCCTGGCCGGCCACGCCGATCTCGTGACGGTGACCCTCAACACCGACGGCTCCTGCACCGTCACCGACAACGGTCGCGGCATCCCGGTGGACATCCACAAAGAGGAGGGCGTCTCGGCGGCCGAGGTCATCATGACCCAGCTGCACGCGGGCGGAAAATTCGACCAGAACTCCTACAAGGTCTCCGGCGGCCTCCACGGCGTCGGCGTGTCGGTGGTGAACGCTCTGTCGTCGTGGCTGCGCCTGCGCATCTGGCGCAATGACACGGAGCACGCCATGGAGTTCCGCCACGGCGACGCCGTGGCGCCCCTCACCATCGTCGGGCCCGGCAGCGGCCGGCGCGGCACGGAAGTGACCTTCCTGCCCTCCACCGACACCTTCACGATGATCGAGTTCGACTACGCGACGCTGGAGAAGCGCCTGCGCGAACTCGCCTTCCTGAATTCGGGTGTGCGCATCGTCCTGACCGACGCGCGCCACGCCGAGAAAAAGCGCGAGGAACTCTACTACGAGGGCGGGATCGAGGCCTTCGTCCGCTACCTCGATCGCTCGCGCAAGCCGATCGACGGCATGGTGAGCCCGGTGGTCGTCCGGTCGGAGCGCGACGGCATTCGCGTCGAGGTGGCTTTCTGGTGGAACGACTCGTTCAACGAGACGGTCCTGCCGTTCACCAACAACATCCCGCAGCGCGACGGCGGCACGCACATGGCGGGCTTCCGCGCCGCCCTGACCCGGCAGATCACCGGCTACGCAGACTCCTCGGGCATCTCCAAGAAGGAGAAGGTCTCGCTCACGGGCGAGGATTGTCGCGAGGGGCTGACCGCGGTGATCTCCGTGCAGGTGCCGGACCCGAAATTCTCCTCGCAGACCAAGGACAAGCTCGTCTCGTCCGAGGTGCGGCCGGCGGTGGAGAACGTCCTCAACGAGGGTCTCTCCACGTGGCTTGAGGAGAATCCCTCGCAGGCCCGTTCCGTCATGGGCAAAGTGGTGCTCGCCGCTTCGGCCCGCGAGGCGGCCCGCAAGGCCCGCGAGACCGTGACCCGCAAGGGCGCGCTCGACATCGCCTCGCTGCCCGGCAAGCTCGCCGACTGCCAGGAGCGCGACCCGAGCAAGTGCGAGATCCTTCTGGTGGAGGGTGATTCCGCCGGCGGCTCGGCCAAGCAGGGCCGCGACCGGACGTTCCAGGCGGTGCTGCCGCTGCGCGGCAAAATCCTCAACGTCGAACGTGTGCGCGCAGACCGGATGCTGTCCTCGGCCGAGATCGGCACGCTGATCACGGCACTGGGCGCCGGGATCGGTCGTTCGTCGACGGACCGGGAAGGCTTCAATCCCGAGAAGCTGCGGTACCACCGCATCATCATCATGACCGACGCGGACGTGGATGGGTCGCACATCCGGACGTTGCTGCTGACCTTCTTCTTCCGCCAAATGCCGGAATTGATCGAGCGCGGCCACCTCTTCATCGCGCAGCCGCCTCTCTACAAGGCCGAGCGGGGCCGCCGGGCGATCTACCTCAAGGACGAGCGCGCTCTCGAGGATTACCTCATCGACCAGGGCACGGAGGGCGCAGTTCTGCGCCTCTCAACGGGCGCCGAGTTCACCGGGCCGCAACTCAAGAGCCTTGTCGAGGAGGCTCGCACCTTCCGGAGCATCCTGCAGGGTCTGCACACCCGCTACGACCGCACCGTCGTCGAGCAGGCGGTCCTGGCCGGAGCGTTCGATCCCGAAGCCGCCTCCCGCCCAGGTGAGGCGGAGGTTCTCGCCGACATGACAGCCCGCCGGCTCGATGCCATCGCGGACGAGATCGAACAGGGCTGGTCAGGCGAGGCCTTCGAGGGCGGCTATCGCCTGAGCCGGACACTGCGTGGCGTGCGCCAGGTGGCGACGCTCGATGCCGGGCTCATCACGTCGCAAGAGGCCCGCCGCCTCGCCGAACGGGCCGACGCGTTCCGGGAGATCTACGGCGAGCCCGCGACGCTGATGCGGAAGGCCGACGAGACGGTGCTGCACGGCCCGGTCGCCCTGTTCGAGGCGGTCATGGCTTTCGGCCGCAAGGGCCTGCAGCTCCAGCGTTACAAGGGCCTCGGCGAGATGACCGCCCAGCAGTTGTGGGAGACCACCCTCGACCGGGACGTGCGTTCGCTGCTGCAGGTGAAGGTCAAGGACGTCACCGACGCCGACGATCTCTTCGTCAAGCTGATGGGCGACGTCGTCGAGCCGCGGCGGGAGTTTATCCAGGAGAACGCGCTCAGCGTCGCGAATCTGGACGTGTAGCGCGGACGACAGTGGTCTGTCGGTCCGAAACTGCGAGAGTGTCAGGAAATAATGCGCGGTTTTCTGACTACTTCTCGAAAAACGAAGGGCTAGGTTAAGATACTGGAATCACTCCATATTTTGCGTAGTAACCGTGTGCGATGGGCCCTCTCGCTCTTCAAAACCCGATATTGGGGCGCAGCCCATGGGTCGGCGACGTCAGCTGGCATGCTTCAACTACGCTGGCAGTCGCAGGGCTCCCCGCTGCATGATGTTCGGGTGTCTCGCCGCTGATAGCAAAATCTCATGACCAGACGAAGGTACGCATCGATACAGGGCTACCATCCGCGTCTGGTCGTTCGAACATCGCCGGAAAAGGGCGAGGGCTTTCTAGGCTGGGTGCTGCGGCTGACCCAGATCAACGGCTACGAATTTTCTGAATGGATCTTACGTTCGGCGGGCATGAGAGCCCCGGACCTTCTCTCGCGTGAGGGCGTCATAGAGCGTCTGCGCCTGATGACACAGGTGGCGGTGCATGACCTGCAGACGCTCGTGCCACGGTTGGATACCGCTGGTTGGCGGTGGGCGGAAATACCGGGGATGGACATCTCGGTAGCCCTGTTCGACGCACGAAAGCCGAAGGTCTGCCCCGTCTGCTTGGCTGAGAAAGGCTTCGTCCAAGCGGCTTGGGGTCTACGCATATGGACCTGCTGCCCGGACCATGAGTGTAGGCTCGTGAACGTGTGTCCGCGCTGCGGCTCGCCGATCACATGGAGGCGTCGACACGTCGACCTTTGTCCTAATCCCAACTGCGGTGGCCGTTATTCCAGCTCGGAGATCCAAAGGGCCGGCGAGGAGGAAGTAGAGCTTGCCCTCCTGCTGGGTCAAGCACTCGGTTCCGAAACGCTTTCGCGCCTTCCGGCCCTCACCAGCGTGTTCGGCGAGTTGTCGCCCCAGGACATCGTGACCATGGCAAGCCGGCTCGGCTTCAGACGCATGCGCGAGACGTATCGCGGAAGCGCTGACTCGTCCGACATCGCGGAAGCCGCGATCAAAGCGGCCCGGCTGTTGTCTAACTGGCCGACGGGCTTTCACGACTTCATCAGGTCACAAAGAGTTCTCGCGGACGGCTCGACGACGGGCGGGGCGGCGCGGGATCCCGAGATCACGTTCCTACTCCGAGCTAAAACCTGGAACGGTGAGTTCCTCTTGCCCTCCGAAGCCAGGTTCATCTTCGCAAAGGAGTTCCAGAACTTCTTGGACATCACGGGAGATGGTCGCGCGCCTGCCCTGCGACAGGCCCTGGCGGGCGAAGGGTCCTCCGACCGTTGGATGTCGCTCCCTCAGGCGGCTAAAGCGCTTGGGATCGACCGGAGAACTCTGGCTCGTATGGCTCGTGATGGGTCGCTCGTTGGCATACGTTTCGTCCAAAACGACAAGACGTTCACGTTCGTGGATCGTCACGAGATCGAGCGCCGACTAAAGGCAACCGGATCAGGTAAGACGCTCGCGAACCTTCGCCGCAATGGCGAAGCCCTTTCTCACGGAACTGCGAGCCGATTACTGGGCATCAGGCCCAACAAGGTTGCGCCCTTGTTGGAAGACGGGCTCTTGAGCGCGATCAGCGGAACGTCGGGGCGCTTCGTCGACCGGGCGTCGGCCGTCCGACTACTGGAGAAGTTGGAGGCCAACGTGCCCGGTTGCGGCAGTCACGCTGACCGACGGTTGATCTACGACACATGTGAAGTCGTCCAACGCGTGCGGGGCCATGGCATGGCATTCATCCTTCGCGCGGTGCTGGCAGGAACACTACGTCCAGTTGATATCTTGATCGATGGTGTCGGATTGCGGCGGATAGGCTTTTTGCGTACCGAGGTAGCACGATTTGAACGGGATCATCGGAAATCGAACGGGAATGTACACATCTCTGACGCCGCCCGCCAGTTGGATTGTTACAATATCGATATTCGACGCTTGATAGCGTCCAATCTCCTTCGACATGGCGAAACAAGTATCGACGTTGATGCCAAAAGCATCCGGAGCTTCCAGACCAAGCACGTTTCGGGACGTGCCTTCGCAAGGGAGTATGGCATCACGACAGGTAGGCTGGATCGACTTCTCCGCGAGATGGACGTTGAGCCAGTATTGCCTGTGACCGATCCGCGGATCAGCACATCGTTTTGGCGTCGAAACGATACGAGACGATTGCAGGGACGGTTCGAGAGGAGGCGGTTGGCCATCGACGACGAAGGTTGACATCGGGGCATGCGTAGCGAGATCGATCTGAGGCCCGACCGTCCCATGTCACTCCTTCGGGCGTTGCAACGCGCTCGAAGGGAGCCCTTCGTGTGACCCGCCCGACAACGGTCGCAGCCGCGCCGTTCGACGCGATCCGGGCCTCTCACCACAAGACCATGTGGCACCCCTATTCCGTTTCCCGGGTCTCACTGAGTGAGTCGACCTCATCCGGAACCAATGGCGAATGGGCGCGCGCGGTCTAGGAGGCTTCCGAATGCGGAGACCGACCGGCTCCCGTCTTCCCGGAACGCGCGCGGGTCGGGGCTTCCCTCGCCATCTTGCCTGGGCGCGGGACAACGACCGCGTCGTGGACCATCTCCAGTTTGCGGAGACCCTCGATCAGCTTCGGGTGCTCCTCCGTGCGGAACGAATCGTCCCATACGAACGGGATCAGGACACGCCATTTCGGATCGACGCGGTAGAGCGCCTCGTCGGCCGCGATTTCCTCGACGATCTTCGCGAATGACACGCCGGGGCGGACGAACTTCACCTCGATCACCAAGCCCAGGCTCGGCACCGTCAGGTCCATACGTGGGTTCTTGTGTCCCACCGGGGGCGTATATTCCTCCGCGTTCAGATCCGGGAAGAGCGGCGCCAGGGTTGCCCAAAGCAAGTTCTGGACGTGGTATTCGTTCTCGATGTCCCACCGGACCATCGGCGACCGGGGCGTGCGCGGTCGCTCCTCAAAGGTCCAGAGCCTCAGCGACCGCTCGACGCCCTGAAGCACACGCAGGACGTCCTCCGGTTCGAGACGCCCGAGGCGGGCCGGCATGTTGGTCTCGCACAGGGCATCGAATGCCCGGAGCGTCAGCGAAGCCTGCGCTTGGTCGCCCGCGCCGAGTTCGTAGCGCAACGCATTGCGCCAAGCTGGCTGCCCGCATTCCGGGTCGGCCGGAACGACGCCGAGGTCCGCGAGCGCGACCCTCGCCTCCGGGAGCATCGCCGCGAGGTCGCGGCGGGCCGGCGCTTCGAGGATGTGCGCCGCCGCGACCATCAAAGAACGGTTGAATTCCGAGAGCCCCGCGGCCGAGGCGCCTCGCACGACCAGCACGCCGAGCCATTCGGCCTCTCGGCGGTCGAGCAAGCGGTGCACGCCCAGCGCGAGGCCGAGGGCGGACAGGCCGTCGGCCTCCAGGGTCGGCGGCAGGTGCGGCCTGAACCAGGTCCGGTTGCCGAGCCACCCGACCCCTTCGCGAAACATCTCGGAGAACGCTTCGGCAAAGCGTGGGTCGGTCGCGGCGTAGCCGACGATCGCGACGTGCCAGGCGGAGCGACCGCCGGGCAACTCGAACGCCATCGCGGCTTTTGCGGCGAGATCCCCCATCGGACCCGCAACCCCGAGGACCCAGGCCCGAAAGGCTTGCGCGAGGGGGGACGCGTCGGCTCCGCGGGCGGCGGAGGCGAGGCCGGCTCGGATGTCGGCGATACCGGGCCCGTCGCTCAGAGGAACCACGGCTTCCTCATGACGCGGCCGCCCTCGGCGGCATCCGTGTCCCAACCGGGGGTCCGCTCCAGGCCCGACAGCTGCTTGGCGATCTCGTCGGCGTAGACGAGCGGGATGGGCAGGCCGGACGGCCCGAACGAGCGCCAGGAATGGAACGCGAAATCCGACGCCTGGCGCACGAGGACCGGCATGTCCCGATAGGTCGAGCTGTCGTGGAGGCGGAGGAGCACCGGGCCGGGCAGGCCGTGCGAGGCCGACTTCACCTCCCTACGCCCCGTCAGCGTCAGGAGCCATTCCCTCTCGCTCAACCGCAGCGCTTGCCCCCGCTCCGGGGCGAACGTCGCCTTTCCGTCGGGCCAGGCGCGGTCGAACATCGTGAACGGATGATCTTCGACGACGTGCAGGAACGCGAAGCTCACGTTTGTCGCGCCGATCCCGGCGACCGCCCTCTCGACGGCCTGGACCGTCTCTCGGCTGAGTTGCGTGAACGCGTGGAAGACGAGCCTGACCGCTTCGCCCGGACGCCACGCCTCCTCCCGGCCGATGCGCTTGATGGCGTCGACGATGCTGTCGCTCAACGCGGCCGGGTAGGCCTCGAACGGCACGGCCGCGGTCCGGGCGTCCAAGAAGTAGTGGCCTTGGCTGGAGAAGACCGTCGCGATGCCGACGAACCGCTCGCCCGCTCCGCGACGGCCTTCCTTGACCGTGTGCGACCCGAGCCCAACGACGAGTTCGTGATCGGTCGGCGACCGCGCGAATAGCAGCCAGGGGGCTCCGCCGAGCTTCGCGTAGGTCGCCAGGCTCATGTTGGCCAGCGCGTTCGCGTAGCCGAACGCGTCGAGGCCCAGCATCTCGGTCGAGAGCGCCTGGACGGGCACGTCCCGCTTGAGGAACGTCGCCTTGCTCATCCAGTACGGGCTATCGGCGTGCGGCCGGTCTTGCCAGGCCCGCTCCACCTGCACCATGGCGAGGTCCCAAGGCTCGTCGCGCGACGCCGCGTCCCTGAGGGCGGACCGCGCGGCGTCGGCATAGGCCGGGCCGCCACGGCCGGCGGCCTCGAAGTAACGGACCTCGGGCTCGTGCAGCCTGAACCGGCCGAGCAGCCCGCTGCCGTGGGGGACGAGGCCCGTGTCGCTCGCGATGTCGGGCCTGCCGTGCAGGAAATCCCGCATGGCCGCGGCGACCTCTTCGCGACGGCCGGCCTGGTGAACGACCGCGATGCGCGGCCGCTTCGTCTCGAACGTCTGCCGGTCGAACGGTCCGGTACGGTCCAGGCTCTGCTGTTTCCAGCTGTTCGAGGTCTCTGGCGAATGGACCGGGTCGAACGACAGCTTCGGCCTCCAGACGGCCTCGGCGGGCGGGAAGGCGTCCGAGTCGACGGCCTGGTCGATCAGTCCTCCGAGGCGGAGCGGGACGCCGTCGGCCAAAACCATCGACCGGTTCCCAAGCTGGTTGAGCACCCCGTGAACGATCTCGATGGTCCGCCGGCCGCCATGCCACTCCGCCTCGGCCTTCTGGACTGCCTTGAAAGCACGCTCGGAGTTCCCCTGCGTGATCACCTCGACCACCTTGTTGAAGTTGGCTCGCGTGGGTTCGAGGAAGACGTCTTCGCTCGACACCACCGAGGGGCCCGCCCCGTGATCGTCCAGCGTCAGCGTATCCTGCCCGACCTCGACGACACGGCCGGCGTATGCGAGCCGCCGCGATACCTTCGGGTCGGGATCCTCGCGCCAGGACGAGACCGCCGCACCGGTCAGCGGCACGCCGAGTTCGAGAAGCGTCCGGCAAGACGCGTCGATGGTCGTGCGCAGCCGCTTCGAGCAGGTCAGGACGACGTATGCGTCGCCCCGGGGCGGCTGCAGGATGCGCGTGTCGAACTCCAGGACGAGCCGCTTCTTCAGCCAATCGGGCAGGCCGATGTCCTCCGCGAGGACGTTCTCCCGCTTGCCGGCGACGGTCGGCGGCCTCCTGCGGATCAGGAGGTCTGCCTCCGGGGAAGCCGCGAGCAAACGGAAGACCGCCTCGCGGGTCAGCGCCGACACGAGCCGCAGGTGCTCGGCCGCGGGCAGTCCCATCCTGTCCGTCGGGAGGTTCGCCCCGGAGGTAAGGGGCACCACAGCCATGTCCGTCTCGCCGTGCCGCGTCGCGAACACGTCGTTCTCCGGCCGGTCGAGATAGGCGTGGAGCAGCGCGCGGTCGAACTGGACCACCGAAGCCGGGATCGTTCCCGGAGGCGTGAGGACGCGGATCGCGTTCAGGGCGAGCTGCGGACGAACCCTTTCGCCGGGACGGAAAGCCATGTCGCACTATACGCGGTCGCCGCGTCGAGACGAGCCGCATCCGTCCTGCCACGCGGCCGTCCACACCCTATGCCGTCTAAATCGCTGAGCGAACAAAGTCGAAGGATCTTTTACGTGGACCTTTGGCTCATTGAGTGGGCGTTGAGGGAACTCGCAATTCGGCCCTGGCGGGTCCCGGTCAAGCCCGACTTATTGCTTGAAAAGGCGACCGCGTCGCGAGTTGGTCGGGATGTGCCGAACCGCTGGCCCCGCCCAGTCCCGTCCCAACCATGGCTGCGTCGATGGGGCGGCAGGGCTGCGGTACCGCTCCCGGTCGTCACCCACATGAGGGCGTCGAAAGTCGGCGGACCGGGCGACGGCACCGGCATCGCCTCGACGATCCGTCCGGCGCGTTTCGGGGCGCCTGGGTCAGCTCATCCGCCGTTTCCGGTGAGGACGAGCGCGTCGTGAGGCTGGACCTTCCAGACATGTTCCCCGTCGCCGACAACGCCGCGCAGGGTCTCGTCGAGGACATCGACCTCGGGGATGCGGTTGACCAACACGATGGTCGACGACCGACCCGGGGCGCCGTCCTGGCCGACGACGCGCGCCATCGCCTCCCGCACGGATTGCCGCCGATGCCACCGGGCCGACTGGTCCCTGGGCGGACGCAGGTCGATCGGCGCGTGCACGTAAAGGCACGACAGATCGTCGAAAAGGCGGAAGACCGACGGCCTGCTCAGCCCGGGAAGGTCGAAGTAAGGGTAGAGCCGGGCGTCGACCACAAGCGCGTGCCGGCTCATGGAAACCGCGCGCGTGAACGTCACGCCGTGGACGTCGGCCATGGGCAGGCACGAGATCCGGCGAACGGGACGATGGTCGAAGAGCGAGAGCTGCCGCACCGGCGCGGACGGCCCGGGAAAACCCTCGGTTTCCCAGGACGTTGTCTCGACGAGGCGGAGGAGTGGTTTGCTCACGCTTGCAGCGCTCCCAAGCCCGATTCGAGATCCAGATAATGTACCCGCAGCGCTTCTGAGTGACCACCCCAAACCGGCTCGCCGACCCGATAATCCCCGGTCAGCTTGTCCTTGTAGTCACGGTCCTTCAGGAACGCGCGGGCATACATCCTCGGTGCGACCCCGACGAACGGGTGGAACAGGACCTTGGCATTGGCCGCGGGGGCCGCGACACCGGGCCGTGCTGGGCCGACAGATCCCGAACCCTGTACGCCCGAGGGCGGTTCCCAGCCGTCCACACCCGTCGTGATGGCGTCGCAATGAAGGCTGATCGCACGGCTCTTTGGGTAGGGCTCGATGTACTGGACCTCGTCGATACCGGCGGCGACGATATGTCGGGCGCAGTAATGGCAGGGGAACGTGCTGACATAGAGCCGGCACCCCCTCGGCGAGGTGCCGGTCCGGGCGGCGGTCAGGATCGCGTCCATCTCCGCGTGGACCGCCCGGCTGAACTCGATCAGGCCGCCGATCTTCGTGCGCCGAAGCTCGGCCACCGCTTGGCTCTTCTCCCGACCCTCGGCCAGGGCGGGGTACTTGTCGATGAGTTCGCCGATGATCTCGTTCTGCTCGCGGTTGCTGCTGCAGAACTTGTCCGGCCGGAACGCGCAGCGATGGTCGGAGGCCTCCCCGTCGAGATCGGTCCCGTAAAGCCCCCCGCCCGCCCTGGGCACGTCGTTGGTGCCGGTCGCGACGATGTTCCCCTTCGCGTCCACGAGCGCCGCCCCGACCTGCCGCGACAGGCACGCGCTCCTCAGCTGGGCCGAATGTGCCTGATGCATCGCCGTCTCGGCGACGTTCGGTCGGATGACGTCCGACGCCGTCAGGATCCGCACCAAGCGCCGCAGCGGCTCGTTCATCCCGGTGTTCTTCGGATCGTCGCCGGCATCCTTCGAGTTGTCGACGAAGAAATCCGCCTCGTGGAAGGTGTCGACCACGTGCTGGCCGTGGCTCTCCGGCGCATCGCCGTCGCGATCCATGAAGGCCGTGACGGCGCGGCGCGTCTCCTGCCGGCCCCTGTCATTGAAGTCGAACAGCTCACGGGTCAGCCGGCCGTGGCGGGCATCGTCGTCGCACACGACGCCGACGAGCGTGAAGGCGTCCTGGTAGATCCTGCGGAGGAGGTGCGCCTCCGCGGGGTGGCGCAGGGAATCGATGATGTAGGCACGGGGCTTGCCGTCGATCTCGCCCTCCGGCCTGCCGCTCGCCTCGGCGCGGAGGGCCCGGATGCGCGCGACGACGGCGCGTGCGACCGCGGCGTTGTCGCCGAACGCGAGCCGCATCGCGTCGCCCAGGTCCTGCATGTGAACCACGCCGGCGAGCGTCTTGCGACCGCCGGCCGGACCGAGGTCGCGGCCGTTGTTCCTGGCCCAAGCCTTGATCTCAGCGCTCGCCTTGACGATGCGGACCTCGTATCCGCCGTCCCCGACCGACTGCGTTTCGAGGAATTCCTTGACGATCTGGGCGGCCCGGCCTGCCCCGGAACCTCCCGGTCCGACGACCGCGATGAAGAGCTCGTTCGCGCGAAAGCTCCGGAGCAGGCTCTGGCTCGTCTCGCCCGGGCGCGGGCCGGCCGCGGTTGGCAAACGTCCGGTCGTCGCTGCATCGGGCATTGGGGGTCGACTCTTGGAATGCCGTGGTCACGGTCGAACTGCTGGAACGCCGCGGAGATGACACGGCGGCGCAGGCCTGTGAAGTAGCCATCTCAGGTTGTCTCCCGCCGCGCCGACGGTTTGGAGCGTGTTTCACCTTTCCGAACGGGCGGTCCTGCGCTGAATCACGGAGGTGTTTCGTGGAGCCGACCCCACGGGCGCGCTGGCGGTCGCAGAGATCCCCGGCCGTTCGGCGCCCACACGGAAATTTTCGGGTCATCGCGACGCCTGTACGCCCTCTCCCGGATGCCGCCCCGCCCTCTGGGGAAGGAGGACGATCAGCGCGACGATGAAAGCCGCGATCACCGCAGAGGCCAGGGGCCGGCTGAGGTGCATGCCGCCGGCGCTGGCCGGCTTGTCCAGGAAGTCGCCGACCGTCGCGCCCAGGGGGCGGGTGAGGATGAACGCGGCCCAGAACAGGCCGACCCGCGAGACCCGCGTCCGGTAGTAGAGGAAGACGACGACCGCCAGGGCCGCAGCGAAGACGAGGGCCCCGCCCTCGTAGCCGAGGCCGCCGGTGTCCGCGAGCCAGTCGCCGAGCGCGGTGCCCAACGTCTGCGAGAAGGTGATCGCCCCCCAATAGAACGCCTCGACCCGCGGGGTCGACACCGTGTCCACCGACACGGTCCCCTCGGTCGCGTACCAGAGCCCGAGCACGGCCGCGAGGCAGGCGAGTAGGAGGGTCGATCCGCCGGTGTACCCGATGCCGAGCGACCGGTCGGCGAAGTCCGCCATCGTCGTACCGAAGGTGGTCGAGGCGACGATGGTCGCCCAGTACAGGGCCGGGTGGAACCGCCTCGACATGATCTGGGCGACCACGAGCCCGACCAGCAGCACGGCGAACAGGGCGGTGCCGGCGAGGTAGCCCCAATCGAGGGTCATGGTCACGGTGTCGCCGCCGGTCTCCCCGAGCGTGGTGGCCAGGATCTTGATGGTCCAGAAGCCCAGCGTGACCTCGGGTACCTTGCTCAAAGTGCGTTCGTGACGGTCGTCCATCGGACCTGCTCCTTCTTCGAGGGGAAACCTCACGGCGCGTCGGCGCAGGCCGCCCGGCGACCGGCACGCTGCGGGATGAGGAGGACGAGCCCAACCATGACGAGCGCGAGCACGCCGGAGATCGTGATGTCGTCGATGCCCAGACCACCGGAAGCGACCGGCTTGTCGAGGGAGTTGGCAAGGGTTGCGCCGAGCGGCCGCGTCAGGACGAACGCCGTCCAGAACAGCATCGGCCTGGGAACGCGCGTTCGCAGATGGAGGGCCGTGACCACGGCCAGCGCGGCGAGGATGAGGAGCGCGCTCCCGTTGTACCCGAGCCCGCTGCCGTCGGCCATCCAGTCGCCCAACGCGGTGCCGAGCGTCTGGGAGAACATGACCGTGGCCCAGTAGAAACCTTCGGCCCGCGGGGATCGCACCGTCTCCACGGCGACCGTGCCGAGCGTGCGCTTCCACAGAATCAGGGTCGCGACGACCGATCCGAGCAGCACCAGGGACCCGCCCGCGTAGCCGATGCCGAGGGACCTGTCGCAGAAGTCGGCGAGGGTCGTGCCTGCGAGCGTCGTCGCGGTGACCACGGCCCAGTACAGGAGCGGCTGGAAGCGGTCCGCCCTGACCTGTGCGGCGAGCAGCACCGCCAGGGCGGCCCCGAAGATCGCCGTGCCGGCGAGATAGCCGAGGCCGAGCGTCAACGTGACGGCGTTGCCGCCGACCTCGCCCAGGGTCGTGGCCACGATCTTGATGGCCCAGAACCCGGCTGTGGCTTCGGGCACCTTGGCGGGTTCGACGTGTCCGGGTCGCTCGGTCTGCTGCATCGGGCTGCCGTGGGAAAGCGAGGGCTGCTTCAAGCGGTGTGGGCCTGGTCGATGATGGCGAGCAGGTCGTCGACCGCGCGACGGCAGGCGGCCGGATCGGGGTTCGACGCTCGCAGCGCGTCGAGGGCGCGGTCGATGGCCTTGTCCACCACGTGCCAGTCGGCGGCGGCTCGCGGCTTCAGTCCGGCCTCGGACGCGTCCCAGGACAGTTCCAGGTCCTTGATGCGCGTCTTGGCGGCGGCGAGGTCGCCCCGGTCGGTCATCGCCTTCACGTCGACGACGATGGTCCGGAACTTGGAGAGGTCGCCGAGCTTCGAAGCCGCCATCATGGTGGGCGTCGCTCCTACGGCGGCATCCTGCATCGCCAGCAGGCCCAGGGGGGCGGCCGTGGCGCCGATGACCGTCGCGGCGATGGCGGCGAGGAGGATTTTTCGCATGGCCGGTGGTTCCGTGTCGCGCGGCGTTGGAAGGACTGGAGGATGGGGAGGCGGCGGACGGTCAGGCCCGCCGCTGTCCGGCCAGCTCGCCCGGGCAAACGGGGACAAGGCTCAGGGACGTCACCAGGACGACGATGACGACGAGGAAGACGAGGCTGGTGGAGGCCGTGCCGAAGCCGAGGCCGCCGTATTCCCGTGCCTGCGACAACAGATCGCCCAGCGATGCGCCGAGGGGGCGCGTGACGATGTAGGCGAGCCAGAAGGTCGTCACCGGGTTCGCGCCGAGGCGCCAGGCGAGGGCGAGGGCGGCCAGGATCGTGCCGAAGACGGCGACGCCGAGATTGAAGCCGAGCCCGAGCGCCTCCGTGGCCAAGTCGCCCGCGGCCGTGCCGAGCGCGAAGGTCAGGAGTATGGCGAGCCAGTAGAACGCCTCGCGGCGCCGGGTCGCGATGGCGTGGATCGAGAGCGTCCGCTCGGTCGCGTACCAGAGGGCGAACACGGCGGCGAGGGCGGCCGCGAACACGCCGGTGCCGACGAAGAGGCTCACGCCGAGCTTGTCGGTCAGGATGTCGGTGACCTGCGTGCCGACCACGCTGACGAGGACGACGGTCGACCAATAGGTCCAGGGCACGTAGCGCCGCTCGCGCACCTGCAGGGCGAGGACGGCCGCGAGGAGGCCGGCCGTGAGGATTGCGGTGACGGCGGCACCCAGGCCGACGTTCATCGCGAGATAGTCCGCGCCGGTCTCGCCGACGGTCGTGGAGAGTATCTTGATCACCCAGAAGGCCGCGGTGACTTCCGGTACCTTGTTCAGGATCTGGCGCTGGATCTCGCTCATTCCCGTCTCCCGTCCGTCGTGGTCGGGCTCGGTGATAGCGAGCCAGAATGAGGACAGAATGAGCTTCGTCCGGAGGAGCCGCGGGCTCGGCCTTAGACAGGCAGTCTGACCGTTGCGAGGGTTCCCCGCCCGTCCCGCCGGTTTTCGACCGTCAGGCCGAGGCCGTTACGCTCCGCGATGCGGCGGGCGATGGCGAGCCCGAGCCCCGTGCCTTCGATGTCCGGCGGCGCGGCCCGAAAGAAGCGGTCGAAGAGGCGGCCCTCGCTTCCGGGTGGCAGCCCGCAGCCGGTGTCCAGAACCGTGACGACGCACGCACCGTCCCGGTTCATCAAGCGGACGTCGACCTGCCCGCCCGGCGGCGTGTAGCGCAAGGCGTTGTCGACCAAGTTTGCGAACAGGACGCGGACCTCGTCCTCCGACCCGCGGAGCGTCGCGGGCGCCTCGACATGCACACCCAGGTCGATGTCCTTACGCTGGGCGAGCACGACGTAATCGGCGACGCAGTCGAGCAGGAGTTGGCCGAGGTCCACGGATGCAGGACGGGCCTCGGCACCGTCGTCGAGCCGGGCTAGACGGAGCAGCTGTTCCACGAGCCGGTTCGCCCGCCGGACGCCACCTGCGAGCGCTTCGCCTCGGTCGTCACGCTCCCCTTGGAGGGAGTCGATCTGGATTTGCATCGCTGCCAGAGGCGTACGCAGCTCGTGCGCGGCGTCGGCGACGAACCGCTTCTGGGCGGCGAGGGCGGCCTGCAGGCGCAGGATGAGCCCGTTCATGGCCTCGACCAGCGGCACGAGTTCCGTCGGCACGCCGCGCGTCGGCAGGGGCCCTTGGGCTGCGGCGCCGCGACCGGCGAGGTCATGCACCAAGCCGTCGAGCCGCCCGAGCGCCCGGTTCATCGCCCAGCCGACGACGATCCACGACAGCGGGACGAGGAGCAGCAAGGGGGCCACGGCGCCGAGCGCCGCATTGCGCGCGAATTCGGCCCTCACGACGTCGCGCTGGGCGACCCGGACCGTCGTGGTGCCGTTGGCGGTCGTGTAGGTGCGCCAGAGCTCGCCGCCCATGACGATGTTCGCGTATCCCGTGCGGCCGGGGTGGCGGACGTCGACGCCGCGGTCGCCGCGCAGGACTTGCCCGTCCTTCCAGATGGTGACGGCGAGTTGGTCCTCCGGGTCCCGGTCGGCGGCGGGCGGCGCGTCCGCGTCCGGGAGCCCGGGACCCGCGTTGAGGGCGACCTGCCGCAACTGCCCGTCGAGGAAATCGGCCGCCTCGATCCGCGCGAGGGCATAGGCCGCGACCATCGCGGCTAAGCCGATTCCGGCGAGCAGGGCGGTCATCCAGCCGAGCGTCGTGCGGCGCAAGGAGGCGGCCCTCATGGCTTGGGCACCATCCAACCTGCGCCGCGGACGTTGAGGATCACGCCCTTTCCGACCTTGCGGCGGATCGTGAGGATGATCGCGTCCACGGCGTTGCTCTCGACCTCCTCGCCCCACCCGTAGATGCGCTCCTCGATCTGCGCCCGCGAGAGGATGCGCCCCGGTCGCTCCATGAGCGCGTACATGAGGGCGTATTCGCGCGCCGACAGGACCGCGACGGTACCGGCGTGGGACAGGACGTGGCTCTCCGGGTCGAGTTCGGTCTCGGCGGCCACGAGCCGCGCGCTCGCCCGCCCGGCTTGGCGGCGCAGGATGGCCCGCATCCGGGCGAGCAGCTCGCGCATCTCGAACGGCTTCACCAAGTAGTCGTCCGCCCCCAGGTCGAGCCCGGCGACGCGGCTTTCGAGGCCATCCCGCGCCGTGATGATAAGGACCGAGGTGTCTATCCCGGCCGCCCGGGCGGATCGAAGGACCCGGAGTCCGTCCCTGCCCGGCAGGCCGAGGTCGAGCAGTGCGAGCGTATGGCCACCGTTGAGCAAGGCGGTCTCGGCGGCGGCGCCGTCGCGCACCCAATCGACGGAATAGCCCTCGGCCGCGAGGCCCCGCGACAGCCCTTCGCCGATCATCCGGTCGTCCTCGATCAACAGCACGCGCATCGGTCGGTTCGTCCCGGTTCGAGCCGTTGCACCAAGAGGCGCGACAACGCCTACTCGCCCCCAGGCATCATCCTCGATAGGCTACCAACGCCGCCCCGGCGGCAATCAAGGCAACACCGAGCCAATTCGGCGCAAATAGACATTCGCCGAGGAGGACGACCCCGAAGATGGCCACCAGCACGACGCTGAGCTTATCGACCGGGGCGATGCGACTGGCCTCGCCGGGTTTGAGGGCGCGGAAGTAGCAGATCCATGAGCCACCGGTCGCGAGGCCCGACAGCACCAGGAACAGTTAGGTCCTAGCCGAGACCGACCCGACCGGTTGCCACTGGCCCGTGCCCATCAGGATGGCACTGAGGGCGAGGAGTATGACGGCCGCGCGGAAGAAGGTGGCGAAGTCGGAATTGATGCTCTCGATGCCAACTTGGCGAAGATCACAATTAGATCCGCAAAGGTGGCCGAAAGCATCGCCCACAACCGCCAGGGCCACAACAACCATATCACACCGCATTTTAATTTGGAATGATTTGGCGCGAAGCAGTTATATTGACCGCTGGCAGATCATCTAAAGTGGATGTACAGCAATCGATCAACTAATGGAGATGAATTTTCCATCGCTCGACGTGTAGTTCCCAACCCGCCCTGAAAGGCCATTGCCAAAACGGGGCGTCGATGACGAAGGCACGCTCGTGCCTGCCGCAAGCGATCCCCCCACACATCGGAATGAGACGTGTCGAGGTCCGCGTGGGCATGTGCGACGACGTCCGGGTCGGTTGTTAGCGAAGACGCGTTCAGACCAACCTCGGCTCCTCCAGTGACTTTATATTAGGATCGCCTAATTAGATAGGCGTGGCATTCTGAGACACGGACTGATGGACGCCGCTACGCCTACCGACCTGATACACCTGCAGGACAAAGCGGCCGACGCGGCGCGCCTGCTTCGCCTCCTCGCCAACGAGAAACGCCTGATGATCCTGTGCCTGCTGGTCGCTCGTGGCGAGATGGACGTGACGAGCCTCGCCGAAGCGGTCGAGCTCAGCCAATCGGCCCTGTCGCAGCATCTCGCCAAGCTCCGCGAGGACGGGTTGGTCGCCTACCGCCGCGAGAGCCAGACGCTCCACTACCGGCTTGAGGATCCCCGCGCCGCTCGCGTGCTTGCGACGCTCAAGGACATCTTCTGCCCGGAACTCGGCTGACCGCGTCAGGCGCGGACGATCTCCGCCTCAAGCCCCGGGCGGTCCTGCCGGTTGCGCAGCCTGAGGCTCAGCCCGCTCCGGCGGGACGCCATCTCGGCGATGGCGAGGCCGAGACCGCTCCCAGTCGCGCTCTTGTGGCGCCCGCGGAAGAAGCGCGTCGTGACGTGGGGCAGTTCCTCGGCTGGAATCCCGGGCCCCTCATCGCGCACGAGGACGCCCTCTCCACCGGGACGCGCCAGCCATTCCACAGTGCCGGCCTCCATGTGCTGCACGGCGTTCTCGTGCAGGTTTCGCACCGCCAAGCGCAGGCTTTCGGGATCGGCCCGCAGGGTGTAGCCGCGCAGCACCGGGTCGATCAGGGTGCGGACCCCCGGCGACACCCGCATCCCGTCGACGGTCTCGGCCACAAGCGCCCCAACATCGACCTCGACCAGGGCCGGCATCTCTCCGGCCGCGTCGAGCCGGGCCGCGTCCAGCAATTGCCGGACGAGGCGGGTGGTGCGGTCCACGGCCGCAAGGATCTGGCGCAAAGCCGCCTTGGCCACGTCCGGGTCGGTGGTAGCCATCGCGACCTGGGCCTGGGTCTTCAGCCCGGCCAGCGGTGTGCGCAGCTCGTGCGCGGCGAAGGCCGTCACCTCTCGTTCGTGCCGGCGCGCCGCCTCGACCTTGAGGAACAGGCCGTTCAGGGCGTCGGCCAGCGGCCGGACCTCCGCGGGCGCCCGCCCGGCGTCGATGGCGCTCATGTCGTCCGCGTCGCGGCCCGCGAGGTCGCGGGCCATCCGGCGCAGGGGGCGCAGGCCCCGCCCGAGGCTCGCCCAGATCAGCATCCCGAGGAACGGCACGACGAGGAGCGCGGGCGTGACGAGGCCCATGATGAGGTCCGTGACGAGGCGCTCACGCAGGCCCAGGCGGTCGCCGACCATCACGCGCACGCCCTTCTCGGCATCCTCGACCGTGAATACCCGCCAGGTCTCGCCGTCGACCTCGCGCTCGGAGAAGCCGGCTGGCGCATCGGTCAGGCGCCGCTCCGGGGCCCCGCTCGACCGCGCGACCATGCGCCCGTCGAGGGACCAGATCTGGCAGGAGAGCTGTCGCTCGTAGGCCGTCGGCGCCGGGAAGGTGGACGGTGTTCCGTCGGGGGCCGTACCGCCCACCGCGCCCACGAGGGAGCCGACCATGCGCGCGGCTTCCTGCAGGCGATTGTCGAGGACCTGCTCCACTTGGCGCTTCGAGCCGAGGTAGATCCAGGCGACCGCGCTGAGCCAGATCAGCCCGGTCGCGAGGAGCAGGATCGCGAAGAGCCTGACGCGCAGGGATGTCATGCCGGCGCCCTCATCCGGTAGCCGAGGCCGCGCACGGTCTCGATGGCCTGCTTGCCGATCTTGGCGCGCAGGTTGTGCACGTGGACCTCGACGG
This sequence comes from Methylobacterium mesophilicum SR1.6/6, assembly GCF_000364445.2. Lineage (NCBI taxonomy): Bacteria > Pseudomonadati > Pseudomonadota > Alphaproteobacteria > Hyphomicrobiales > Methylobacteriaceae > Methylobacterium > Methylobacterium mesophilicum. Next base: position 2,967,029 of record NZ_CP043538.1, read on the forward strand.
CGTTGCTCTCGACCTCCTCCTGCCAGCCGTAGAGGCGTTCCTCCAACTCGGCCTTGGAGCGGAGCACGTCCGGGCGTTCCATGAGGGCCGCCAGCACCATGACCTCGCGCCGGGACAGGCCGACCGGCACGCCATCGACCGTGACGGCAAGGCTGCCGGGATCGAGATGGATGCCCCCATGTTCTAGGGCGGCGGCGGCCCGCCCCGAGGCGCGGCGGACGACCGCGCGGATGCGGGCCGAGAGTTCGTCGAGGTCGAAGGGCTTGCCGAGATAGTCGTCGGCGCCGCCGTCGAGGCCGGCGATCCGGTCGGCCACCGCGTCGAGGGCCGTGAGCAGGACGACGGGCGTCCGGTCCTTCCGCCGGCGCAGGCCGCGCAGCACGTCGAGGCCGGAGCCGTCGGGGAGCATCAGGTCGAGCACGATGGCCGAGAACGCGCTCGTGTCCAGCGCCGCCTCGGCATCGGCGCAGGTGCCGACGCAATCGACCGTCGCCCCGCCGAGGCCGAGCCCCGCCCTAAGCCCGTCCGAGAGGATGTGATCGTCCTCGACGACGAGGATGCGCATGCGTGTCTCCCCCTGACCGTCCCTCACCCTGCGGGCCTGCCTTAAGCCTGGCTTAAGCTGCGTTTCGGACCCGCGGCGGGCCGATCCGGACCCCCTCCCATGCCGAAGCCCCTCGCACACCTCATCCTCGCCGCCCTGGTCTGGGCTGGCGCCGCGCCCTGGTCGCCGGGATGGTCCCAGGAGGGCGCCGCGCGGCAGACGTCTTTCACCCTCGTCGCGACCCGCGACGCGGATCTCGCCTTGCACCTGCGCTGGAGCATCGCGCCCGGCACCTATCTCTACCGCGACAGAATCCGCGCCGAGGCCGGTGCCGGCGCGGAGCTTCCCGTCAGCACGCCGCCCGCGGAAACCAAGGACGACCCGAACTTCGGGCCGACCGAGGTCTACCACGACTCAGTGGAGGCCATCGTGCCTGGCGCGGCGCTGGCCAGCCTGCGGGAGGTTCGGGTCATCTACCAGGGCTGCGCCGAGCGGGGCATCTGCTACCCGCCGGTCACGAAGCGGCTGGACCTCGCCTCCCTGGCGAGCGCCGGCGCATCACCGGCCGGCGGAGCCGCCCCCGCCGCCGAGCCGGCAGACGCGACGGTCGCCGACGCCCCCCGCCAGGAAGTCTTCCCCGCCGGACCGGCCGCCCTCCTCGTCGGCAACCTAGTCGGCGTCCTGGCGGGCATGTTCGGGCTCGGCCTCCTGCTGGCGTTCACCCCCTGCGTCCTGCCGATGGTGCCGATCCTGTCGGGCATGATCGTCCGCTCGGGCCAGGGCCTCACGCCGGGGCGGGGCCTGGCGCTGTCCGGAAGCTACGTCCTCGCCATGGCGGCGGCCTATGCCAGCCTCGGCGTCGCGGCGGCGTGGCTCGGCCGCAACCTGCAGGTCGCCCTCCAGACCCCGCTCGCCCTCGGCCTGATGGCCTCCGCCTTCATTGCGCTGGCCATGTCGATGTTCGGCCTGTTCGACCTGCAGCCGCCGCGCTGGTGGCGGGACCGCTTCGGCGCCCCGGCGGCGCAGGGGGGATCGGTCGCCGGGGCCGCGTTCCTCGGCTTCAGCTCGGCCCTCGTCGTCGGGCCCTGCGTGACGCCGCCCCTCGCGGCCGCCCTGCTCTACGTCGCCCAGACGGGCAACGTCCTGCGCGGGGCGCTAGCCCTCTTCGCCCTCGGCCTCGGGATGGGCGCGCCGCTAATGCTCGTCGGCACGTTCGGCGCCGGCATCCTGCCCCGGTCCGGCCCGTGGCTGGTGCGGGCGAAGCAGGCTTTCGGCTTCGTCTTCCTCGCTCTCGCGGCCTCGCTCGTGACGCGCCTCCTTCCGGACGGGCTGTCGCTTCTCCTCTGGGCGGCATTGGCCATCGGCCTCGGACTGGCGCTCGCAGTGATCACCGCGAACGGTCGCCCGTCACTTGCCGGTCGTGTGGCAGGCTCGGTGGCCGTCGCCTATGGGGGGTTCCTCCTGCTGGGCGCCGCCACCGGCGCGGACGACCCGCTGCGGCCGCTTGCCGGCCTCGGCTCGTCACGACCTGACCACATCGCCGACACCCGCACGGTCACCTCCGTTCCGGATTTCGAGGCCGCCCTCCTTGCAGCCCGAGCCAAAGGCAAACCGGTGCTGGTCGAGTTCGCTGCCGACTGGTGCACCGTCTGCAGGACCAACGAGCGGACCGTCCTGGCGGACGCCGGCATCCGGGAGCGGCTCAAGGCCGTCTCGGTCATCCGGGCCGACATCACGCGCGACGACGACGCCACCCGCGCCCTGATGCGCCGCTTCGAGGTGGTCGGCCCGCCGACCCTCATCCTGATGCGTCCCGACGGCGCCGAGGTCGGCGAGGCCCGCACCGAGGGCGAGCTGACGGTCGAGGACCTGAAGCGCCGCCTCGCCCTCGTCGGCGCCTGAGCCATCCCCCTTCCGACACATCCAAGGAGACCGTCATGGACCGCAGGACCCTGCTCGCCCTTCTGCCCGCCGCAGCCCTCGCACGGCTGGCCGTCGGCCCCGCCCGCGCCGAGGGCATCGACCCGAACGCCATCCTCAACGACCCGGAGGCGCCGGTCTCGGGCAACCCGAAGGGCGACCTGACCATCGTCGCCTTCCTCGATTACAACTGCCCCTTCTGCAAGAAGGCCGAGCCCGACCTGCTCCGGCTGGTCAAGTCGGACGGTCGCATCCGCCTGGTCCACAAGGACTGGCCGATCCTCAGCGACGCCTCCGTCTACGGCGCCCAGCTCGCCCTCGCGGCGCGGTACCAGGGCCGCTACGACGACGTGCATCGCGCGCTGATGGGCATCCCTGGCCTCAAGATCCCGAAGAAGCGGATGCTGGAGGCGGTGTCCGCCTCGGGCGTCGACATGGCCAGCCTGGAGGCGGACCGGACGTCCCACCAGGGTGAGATCGCCGCCCTGCTCCAGCGCAACCTCGACCAGGCCGACGCACTCGGCCTGCAGGGGACGCCGGTCTTCCTGATCGGCCCGCTGAAGGTCGCGGCCGCCCTCGACTACGAAGGCTTCAAGCAGGCGGTCGCCCAGGCGCGCGCCAGAGGCCGCTCGTGATGCGGCCGGTCTTGCGCCTCCCGGCGCTTCTCTCGCTCGCCGCGGCGCTAGGTGCTTGCTCGGCATCGATGGGCGCCCCAGGCCCGGTTGCAGAGGCGGGACTGCGCCTTCCGGCCGATGCCGTCCGTCGCTACGCGGCCATCACCGACGAGCCGTTCCCGGTCGATGCTGTCGAGCCACGCGACCTGAAGGCCCGCAATGTCCGCCAAGTCGTCGACTATCCGACCAGGCAGCCGCCCGGCACCCTGGTGGTCGATCCCTACCGGCGCTTCCTCTACCTCGTCATGGAGGGCGGCAAGGCGATGCGCTACGGGGTCGGGGTGGGCAAGGCCGGCTTCGAGTTCACCGGGGAGGCGACGGTCGCCCGCAAGGCGTCCTGGCCGCGCTGGACGCCGACCCCCGACATGCTTCGCCGGGACCCTGAGCGGAACGGGCGCTGGGCCGGCGGTATGCCGGGCGGCGCGCGCAATCCCCTCGGGGCCCGCGCGCTCTACCTGTTCAAGGACGGCAAGGACACGCTCTACCGCATCCACGGCACCACCGAGCCGTGGAGCATCGGCGAGGCGGTGTCATCGGGATGCATCCGCATGCTGAACCAGGACGTGATCGACCTGCACCGCCGCGTACCCACGGGCACGAAGGTCGTCGTGCTCGGGTCGCACGGCACCGCCCAGGCCGCGCGGCCGGCAGCGCCGGAGACGACCGGCAGCCTCGACCGTGCGCGCCTCGACGACCTTACCCGCGGCGCCCCGGAGGCGCCCGAACCCCTGACGGACGACGGAGTGGCGAATGACGACGGTCTTTAGGAGCCTGATGCTTGCGGTCGTCCTCGCGATGATGGGCATCGGGACGGTCCGTGCCGGCTCGGAGGCGCCGGCCGGCTACTACGCGGACCAGAAGGTGGTCTACCATAACGGCGGAGGCGGCCCGGACGGAGCAGCCTACTTCAAGCGCCTGCTGGCCAACCTGCGCAACCACGTCGAGGCCGTGGGCAAGGCGCATGTCGAGATCCGCGTGGTAAGCCTCGGCGACGGGATCGGCCTCTTCCAGTCGGCCGCGAACGACAAGGAACTCGCCGGCCGCGTCGACGCCCTCAAGGGAATGGGCGTCCGGTTCCTGGTCTGCGCCAACACACTGCGCGAGCGAAAGATCGACCGCACCACCCTGTACGGCGTCGGCGAGGACGACCTCGTGCCAAGCGGCGTCGCCGAACTGGCACGCCTGCAGGGCATAGGGTTCGCCTACATCCATCCGTAACGGTCAAAAAACTGATGCTTGGAACCTGTGCGCGGGGCCCGCTCAGGGTGGAGGCTGTGTGAAAACGCTGCGGTTCTGATAGTCTCCGCGTGACGGTGGAGGCTTGTATGACGCGGTTCGTGCGTGGTTCGGATCGTCACCAGATCGCACTTCTGCCGCATCGCCTGGACGATTACGTGTCTGAGGACAATTCTGTTCGCGTCGTCGATGCGTTCGTGGATGAACTCGATCTTGCGGGCCTTGGTTTTGCTGGTGTGATGCCGGCCGCGACGGGCAGGCCCGGCTATCATCCCGCGACACTGCTGAAGCTCTACCTCTACGGCTACCTCAATCAAGTCGCCTCCAGCCGCCGCCTGGAGCGTGAGGCCGGCCGCAACGTCGAGGTGATGTGGCTGACCGGCCGGCTCGCCCCCGACTTCAAGACCATCGCCGGCTTCCGACGCGACAACGGCCCAGCGATACAGGCTGCCTGCCGCCAGTTCGTGATCCTGTGCCGCCAACTCGGCCTCCTGGCCGGCGGTGTCGTGGCTCTCGACGGCAGCCGCTTCAAAGCGGTGAACACGCGCGATCGCAACTTCACCCCGGCGGCGGTCCGGCGCCGCATCGAGCAGGTCGAAGCGAGCATCGCGCGCTATCTCGCCGCCCTCGACACCGCCGACCGCCAGGAGGACGAGGTCGCATGCGCACGCAAGGTGCGCATCGCGGAGCGTCTGGATGCTTTGCGGACGCGAATGCGCGAACTGCAGGCGATGGAGAGGCTCGTCGAAGCTGCGCCTGATCGGCAGATCTCGCTGGCCGATCCGGACGCGCGGGCGATGGCCACGAGCGGCAAGGGCACAGGGATGGTTGGCTACAACGTTCAGGCGGTCGTCGACACCGAGCATCATCTGATCGTCGCGCACGAGGTGACAAACATCGGGCACGACCGCACCCAGCTGGCGCACATGAGCCGCCAGGGGCAGGCAGCAACCGGGCATGGAGCGCTCAGCGTGCTGGCGGACCGCGGCTACTTCTCGGGCGAGGAGATCCTGGCCTGTGAGCAGGTCGGCATCTCGGTGACGCTGCCCAGGCCGCTGACCTCGGGCGCCAAGGCGGAGGGGCGCTTCGGCAAGCAGGACTTCGTCTACGAGCCGGAGGCGGATGCCTACCGGTGTCCAGCCGGCGAGCGGCTTTCCTATCGCTACACCAACGTGGAGGGTGGACTGACGCTACGCCGCTACTGGACGACGGCCTGTCAGGGCTGCGCGATCAAGGCGCATTGCACGCCGGCCGAGGAGCGGCGGGTGACGCGGTGGGAGCACGAGGCGGTGCTGGAAGCCGTGCAGCGCCGGCTCGACAAGGATCCCCACGCGATGCGTACGCGCCGCCAGACGGTCGAGCACGTGTTCAGGACGCTCAAGGGCTGGATGGGAGCGACCCACTTCCGGATGCGGCGGTTGCGGAACGTGGCGACCGAGATGAGCCTGCAGGTCCTGGCCTACAATCTGAAGCGGGTGATGGCGATCCTCGGCACCGGACCACTTCTAAGCGCCCTCCGGGCGTGACAGCACGCGGCACAGCGCGCGCCATCACCGCTCCGAACCGGCACGCAGAAACACGTTCTCACACAGCCTCGCTGGGAAGCAGCTTGGCTGCTTTCAGTCGCAAAACGTTCTAAAGCGGACCTAGGATGAACCGCCGTCTCCGGATGGACGGTCCAACCCATCTCAGGGTCGAAGTTCGTTAAAGCCGGATGCCGACTTCATCAGAGGCGATGCGACCGGCGCGGAAGCGCTTTGTCTCGGGGACAGCGGGATTCACGATCGCAAAGCCCCAATCACGCGACGTCTCGTACTGGTCCGGCATGGCCAGAGCGTAGCCAACCAATTCGGTCTATTCACGGAATTGCTGGACTCGCCCTTGACCGAGGAGGGCCTGATGGAAGCCGAGGCAGCCAGACGGCGTTTGGCCAAGCGCAGCTGGCGCTTTTCCGATGCCTTCACCTCGACGCTGACGCGGGCCGTCGTGAGCGGCTGGCTTATCATCGATGCGCTCGGGCAACCCGGCTTAATCCCCAACGCTTCGCCGCGCTCGACGAGCGGGACTAAGACGACCGACAAGACCACCGCCGATGCGCGCTGGGGGGCGGAGCGGATCAAGACCTGGCGCTGCTCATACGCCGAGACGCCGCCGAACGGTGAGATCCTGCGCGATACCGTCGCCCGCATCGTGCCATGCTACCTCCGATCCATCCTACCCGCGATCATGGGCAGGGACGTGCTCGTCGTCGCCCATGGTAATTGCCTACGGGCCCTCGTTATGGCGCTCGAAGACCTCAGCCCGGCGGAGGTCGAGCACCTCGAACTCGCGACGGGCTCCGTCAGGATCTATGAGTTTGCCGCGGACATGACGATCAAGGCCCGCTGCATCGACGGCTGAATGCGCCTGTCGGCCCCCAAAATGGATCTCCGCGGGCCGCGAAAGGAGCCTCATTCATCTATTTCATTGATGATAAGCATCTAATCATTCCGTTGGATTGAATGAAAGGGCAATGGGACTCTCCGGCATCACATCGGAGCCATCCATGTCCGCCCCCAGACTTGTCTCCCACCCTCGATCGATGCGTGCTCTGGCCGGCACGAGAGCTATCCTTCCGGGACTGAGCCTCTGCGTGGCGGTAACCGCCGCAGCGGTCGGCTTCGAGGCCGTCGAGACGCATTTGTTCGGTCGCGCTTGGCTCGAAGCCCTGGTGCTGGCGATCCTACTCGGGAGCGCGATCCGCACCGCCTGGACCCCGTCGCAGCGTTTCTTTCCCGGCATCGCCTTCGGGGCCAAGACCGTGCTGGAGATCGCGGTCGTACTGCTCGGCGCGTCGCTCAGCCTCGCGACGATCCTCGCCGCCGGCCCGGGCCTGCTCTTCGGCATCGCGGGCGTCGTCGTGGTCGCGATCCTGTCGAGCTACGGCATCGGCCGGGCGCTCGGGCTGCATTCGCGAATGGCAATCCTCGTCGCCTGCGGCAACTCGATCTGCGGCAACTCGGCGATCGCCGCCACCGCCCCGGTGATCGGCGCCGACGGCGAGGACGTCGCCGCCTCCATCGCCTTCACCGCGGTCCTGGGCGTGCTGGTGGTGCTCGGCCTGCCGCTGCTGGTGCCGCTGCTCGGCCTGTCGCCGATGCAGTACGGCGTGCTTGCCGGCCTCACCGTCTACGCCGTGCCGCAGGTCCTCGCCGCCACCGCGCCGGTCGCGGCGCTCAGCGTCCAGGTCGGAACCCTGGTGAAGCTCGTCCGGGTGCTGATGCTCGGGCCGGTCGTTCTGATGCTCTCGCTCGGTGCGAGCTCGCTGCGCGAGGAGACCGACGAGGCCGCGCCTGCCGTCACCGCCGGCGACCGCCCGGCCCGCGGTGGCCTCGCGATCCAGCGCCTGGTGCCGTGGTTCATCCTCGCCTTCCTGGCGCTCGCGGGACTTCGCTCGGCCGGGCTGATCCCGCAGATCGCCCTCGCGCCGATGTCGGAGACCGCCAACGTGCTGACCGTGGTCTCGATGGCGGCGCTCGGCCTCGGGGTCGACGTGCGCAGCGTCGCCAAGGCCGGGGCGCGGGTGACCCTCGCTGTGGTCGCCTCGCTCCTTGCCCTCGGCGCCGTCAGCCTCGGCCTGATCCATGTGCTCGGCCTCGTCTGATCCGCGCTATGGCATCGATCCGACCCCTTGATGGAAGTACTGCCGTGGCACGTTCGTCCCAATCTTCATCCGAGGCAGTCGCGCAGGCGACGGCATGGTTGATGGGTCCGGGGCGCGAAACGGCCGACGCGGCTGCCCTTCTCGATGGGTTCAGTGCGTGCCTCTCGGGGCTCGGCCTGCCGCTAGCCCGCGCCACCACCCACGCGCCGACCCTGCATCCGTCGTTCCGGTGGGTGATGCGCGTCTGGCATCCAGGAGCGTCGAGCCTAGCTGTGCGCCGTCGCCACGGCATCGAGACAACGCCGATCTTTCACGGCAACACCGTCGAGCACGTGGTCGAGACGCGGACCCCATTCCAATGCCGTCTCGACGGAGATGGGCCGCTGCCGTTTCCCGTGCTTGGCGAGCTTCGCAACGAGGGTCTGACCGACTACCTCATCGCGCCGCTGCGCGCCGCGCGTGGACGCATGGGTGCCGCCTCCTGGGCGACAGTGAGACCGGGCGGGTTGACGCCGATCGAGATCGACACGTTGCTGGCGCTTATCGAGCCGTTCTCGCTGCTGTTCGAGATCAAGGCGCTCGACGACATGCTCGGCGCGGTCCTGAGCGCCTATGTCGGGCGCGACCCGGCGCGGCAAATCCTGGCCGGCACAGTTCGGCGCGGCGACGTACGCCTCATGCGGGCCGCGATGATGCTGACCGACCTGCGTGGGTTCGGCGAACTATCCGACCGGCAAAGCCCCGATCGTGTCGTGGCCGCCCTCAACCGGATGTTCGACGCCATCGTGCCAGCCGTCGAGGAAGAAGGCGGCGAGGTGCTGAAGTATATCGGCGACGGGCTACTGGCCGTGTTCGATGCCGATCGCGACGAGGCCGAAGCGCGCCGTGCCGCCTTGCGTGCCGCCGAGGCCGCACTCGATGCGCTTGCGACTTTGCGCGACGGCCATAGACCCGCCTTCGAGGTCGGTGTCGCACTTCATGTCGGAGAAGTCGCCTACGGCAATATCGGCGGCGGCGACCGGGTCGATTTCACGGCGATCGGCCGAGATCTGAATGTGCTCGCCCGTGTCGAGCGCCTGTGCAAGACATATGATACCCCGCTCATCGCCACCGACACCTTCCTCGACGGCCTCGCGCATTCCCTCGAACCGCTCGGCACCGTCGCCCTGCGCGGTTTCGCCGAACGTCACGCCCTGTTCGGGCATCGCAGGACCACGGCAGTTGAAGCACCGGCGGCCCGACGTTGAAACAGCATCAAGCACCACTGGGGCGGAGATCGAAAATTTCCAAATCATCGCTTTGAGAGATCGTTCGCATCACAAAAGACCGTTAGTGGGAATAAATCGCATCCCGTAGCATCTCCCTGGTCGCGAGGTACCGCGGCGGGCTTGGTGCCCTCGAACGCATCGACGCCGACATTCTTCAAGGGGGGAGAGACCATGCACGGACTGGACAGACCGACGAACCGCCGCCTCGTGTTGGGTGGACTCGGGCTCGGCAGCCTTGGAGCCGCGCTGCCGGCCTGGGCCAAGGGCACTGTGAGGCTTCCTCTGCCGGGCGGCCCGGACGAGCGGGCGTTGACCACCGCCTTTCCTGGCAAGGGCGAGATGATCCTGCAGCGCACCCATCCTCCGCTACTGGAAACGCCGTTTTCGGTGTTCGACGAGGGCGTGTTCACTCCCAACGACCGCTTCTACGTGCGCTGGCACTGGGCCTCGATCCCGACCGAGGTCGATGCCGGCACCTTCCGTCTGAAGGTCCACGGTCATGTCGAAAAGGAGCTCTCGCTCTCCCTCGATGCCATCGCCGGCCTGCCGCGCTTCGAGATCGCCGCGGTCAACCAATGCTCGGGCAACTCCCGCGGGTTGTTCGAGCCGCGGGTGCCCGGCGCGCAATGGGCGAACGGCTCGATGGGCAACGCCCGCTGGACCGGGGTGCGCCTCAAGGACGTGCTCGAAAAGGCCGGCGTGAAGGCCGGTGCCGTACAGGTGCGCTTCAGCGGTCTCGACGAGCCGGTCGTGGGCGACGCGCCGGACTTCAAGAAGTCGCTCGATCTCGACCACGCCAACGATGGCGAGGTGATGATCGCCTACGCGATGAACGGCGAGCAATTGCCGCTTCTCAACGGCTTCCCGCTCCGCCTCGTGGTGCCGGGCTGGTACTCGACCTACTGGGTCAAGATGTTGTCGGACATCGAGGTGCTGGACAAGCCCGACGACCAGTACTGGATGAAGACCGCCTATCGTATCCCGGACGTCCCGGGCGCCAACATCAAGCCCGGCCAGACCGGCTTCAAGACGGTGCCGATCAACAAGATGGTACCGCGCTCGTTCGTCACCAATCTGCAGGACGGCGCCAAGGTCGCGGCCGGAACGCCGTTGGCCGTACGCGGCATCGCCTTCGGCGGCGATTGCGGGGTGAAGGCGGTCGAGTTCTCCGGAGACGGCGGGGCGACGTGGCTTCCAGCACAGCTCGGCGCGGACGAGGGCCCCTACAGCTTCCGCCGCTTCGAGGGCAGCCTGCCGGCGTTGGCCGCCGGCACCCACACGGTGAAGGTCCGCTGCACCAATACCAACGGCGTCGCGCAGCCCACGGACCGGGTCTGGAACGGGGCTGGCTTCATGCAGAACGGTATCGAGACCGTGTCCTTCCAGGCCGCTTGAGGAGAACAGCCATGACCCCGATCCGCTCTGCGGCACTCAGCGTCGCGCTCATACTGTCTCCCCTGGTGGCGGTCGCCGCCCCGGCTCCCGAGCCGATGCGCTTCACCTCGCAATCGATCGAGATGCCGACCTCCGACCGGATCTTCCCCGACGGGCCGGGGGCGGAGGCGGTCAACAACAACTGCCTCGCCTGCCACTCGACCGGGATGGTGTTGACCCAGCCCAAGCTCTCGAAGGCGCAGTGGACCGAGACCGTGAACAAGATGATCCACGTCTACAAGGCGCCAGTCGATCAGGCCGACGTGCAGACCATCGTCGACTACCTCACGGCGTTGAAGCCGACGCCCTGAACCCCCGAAACCCGAGGCCGCCGCGTTTTTTCGCCGGCCTCGGGGAATAGACCGCTCTCGCTGGCATCTCCTTGAGGCGATGCATGGCCGGACCGGTCCTGCACGACGCAATTCGATTTCGAACCCGCCCGCATGGCTGGCCCCGGCCGCTGAACGAGCGCGCATGCCCGAGAGACCCGCTCCATGACCCATATCCGCACCAGCCTCCGCGCCCTCCTCGCCGGAGCTGCCTTGCTTCTCGCCCAGGGCCAGCCCGGGTCCGCCGCCGGTTTCGACGGCGCGATCAAGAACAACGCCTTGGCGCTGAACGCTGCCGGGACCGTCGCCGCGGTGTCGAACAGCGAGGAGAGCGCCGTCGTCGTCTACGACGTCGCTAAAGGCACGGTCCTGCGCCGCCTCGACGGCTTCGTCACGCTCCGTAACATCGTGTTCGCACCGGACGGCGCCCGCTTCTACGTCTCCGACAGCGGCACCGGCCGGATCACGGTCTACGAGACCGCCACCGGCAAGGAAGCCGGCGTTCTCGCCGCCGGGCCCGGGGCCTTCGGCACCGTGCTCTCGGCCGACGGGGGCAAGCTCTACGTCAACAACGAGGCCGCGAGCACGCTGACCGTGTTCGACACCAAGACCATGCTCGCGGAGGCCGTGATCCCAGGCTTCGCGCAACCGCGCCAGGGCGTGAAGCTGTCGCCCGACGGCAAGACCGTGTTCGTGACGAACTTCCTCGGCGACAAGATCACGTTGGTCGATACCGCCACCAACAAGATCACCGGCGAGATCGCTGGGTTCGACAAGCTGCGCGCCATTTCGATCACCAAGGACGGAAAGACGCTGTTTGCCGCCAACAGCGGCCGCAATACTATCGGTGTGGTCGATGTCGCCGCCCGCAAGGTCACCTCCGAGGTGGAGGTGGGCAAGGACCCCTACGGAGCCGCGCTGACACCGGACGGTCGCTTCGTCTATTCCGGCAACCTCAAGGACAACTCACTCTCGGTGATCGACACCGGCACCCTCAAGGTCGTCGCCACGGTGACCGGCCTGAACGAGCCGCGCCAGGCGATCGCGTTCTCGGCCGACAACGCCTACGCCTACGTCCTCAACCGCGATCTCAGCGTCGCCGTGGTCGATCGCGCGAAGAATGCGGTGGTCTCGACAATGAAGCCCTGAGGCGACGCGCGCCGGGGGCCTTATCGACCCCCGGCGCGTTCTCGTCGTCGACATGCCACGTACGCAGGACAAAGACCCCATGCTCGGCCTGTTCCAGCGCAAGGACCGCCTCATCGTCCACGGAAAGGCGCCCTACAACGCCGAGCCGCCGCTCGATCGCCTGCGGGCGGCGTTCCTCACCGACCAGGCCGACTTCTACGTCCGCAGCCACGGCGACATCCCGGACCTCGACGCCGACGGCTACCGCCTGACCGTCGACGGGATGGTCGCCATGCCGCTCGAACTCTCCCTCGCGGAACTCAAGGCGCGCTTTGCGCAAGCCACCGTCACGGCGGTGATGCAATGCGCCGGCAACAGACGGGCCGACATGCTGGCGGTGGCGCCTGTCTCCGGCGACCCGTGGGCGCCTGGTGCCATCGGCAACGCGGAATGGACCGGCGTGCGGCTCGCCGAGGTGCTGCGCGCGGCCGGCATCGATGCAGATGAAGAGCGCTACGTCGCTTTCGAGAGCCACGACCGGATCGCGGACACGGACACGCGCTTCGGCGCCTCGATCCCGCTCGCCAAGGCGCTGGCCCCCGAGACGCTGCTTGCCTTCGCGATGAACGGCGAGCATCTCGCCCCCGAGCACGGCCATCCGTTGCGTGTGGTGGTGCCGGGATTTGCCGGCATCCGCAGCCCGAAATGGCTCGCCCGGATCACGGTGCAGGACCGGCCCTCCGACAACCCCATGCAGGCCGACGACTACAAGCTGTTTCCGCCCGACGTGACGGCCGAGACCGCCGACCCGGCCCACGGCATCACCATCGAGGCGATGCCGCTCAACAGCGCGATCTGCGAGCCCGCCCGCGGCGCGTCCCTGACGGCCGGCCGGCACGCGATCCGCGGCTACGCCATCGCCAGCGACCGCGCGGTCGCCCGCGTCGACGTCTCGACGGATGGCGGCCGTAGCTGGGCGCAGGCCCGGATCGAGCGCGATGCCGACGCGCCCTACGCCTGGACGTTCTGGGAGATCGAGCGCGAGTTGACGACGGGCGAGCACGAGCTCGCAGTGCGGGCCTGGGATTCCGCCGGCCAGACCCAGCCGGCCGCCCCCGACGATACCTGGAACTACAAGGGCTACCTCAGCGCCGCCTGGCACCGGGTGCGGGTGACCGTCGCTTGACCCTCACGCCCAGAGCAGGGCGGTGGCCGCGAGGCCCGCGATCGCGATCAGCAGGGCCGCGATCCCGATGGTGAGGAGGCGCGGCATCATCGGGATCTCGGAATGGGCGAGTCGCGCCCGGATCGCCCGGTCCCGCCACACGGCGCCGGCGAACGAGGTGAGCGCGCAGGCGATCAGCGTCAGCGACAGCACCTTCAGCGGCCAGACCGCCAGCACTTCCCGCAGGAAGCGCTGCGCGGCAAGGCCGATGCCGAGGAACGCGAGCCCGGTGCGAAGCCACGCGACGAAGGTGCGCTCGGCCGCCAGCACGGTCCGGTCCTCGGCGAGCCTCACCCGCGGGGCGTTGGGGGGCATGGGTTTCGCGTCCTCGCTCATCCCGCATCCGCCGTCGCGATCAGGTCGAGCAACGCGTCGGCGGCCCGGCTGCGGTAGCGCTCCTTGTGGCGCAGCACCCGGAACGGCCGGCTCGGCAGGGCGAACGCCGCCCGCACCAGGGTCCCGGTTCGAAGCGCTGCGGCGACCACGGTCTCGGACAGGACGGCGGCCCCGCCCCCGGCCTCGACGGCGGCGCGTACAGCCTCGTTCGAGGGCAGTTCGAGCGTGACCCGGAGTTGGCCTAGGGCGAGGCCGGCCTCCGTGAGCGCAGCCTCGAAGGCGGAGCGGGTTCCCGATCCCGCCTCGCGCAGCACCCAGTCGGCCCCGGCGAGGTCTTCGGGTGCGAGGGCGGTCGCCCCGGCGAAGGGATGGTTTGGGGCGACCACGAGGACGAGTTTGTCCTGGGCGATGGTCGTGCTTGCGAGCGTCGGGTCGTCCAGCGCCCCCTCGACAAAGCCGAGTTCGGCCTGCCCCGCGCGCACCGCGTCGGCGGCGTCGGTGGTGTTGCCCACCGCCAAGCGGATAGCGATCTCAGGGTAGGCCCGGCGGAAGGCGACGAGGTGGCGAGGCAGCCAGTCGCTGGCGATGGTCTGGCTGGCAAAAAGCGCCAGCGTCCCACGCCGCATGCCGCTGAGGTCGGCGAGCACCAGTTCGGCGGCCTCGGCGCGGGCGAGCACGGCGCGGGCCTCGACGAGGAACACACGCCCCGCCTCGGTCAGCTCGATCCCGCGGCCAACCCGGTGAAACAGCTTGGCCGCGTGCCGCCCCTCGATGTTGGCGATCGCCGTGCTGACCGCCGATTGGACGAGGTTCAGCGCCTCGGCAGCCCGGGTCACGTGCTGCCGCTCCGCCACGGCCACGAAAATGCGGAGCTGGTCGAGGGTCATGGCTGCCGACGATCCGGCGCGAGGCCGCGGACGTGCGCATCGACCGCCTGCGCGACGGTGAGCAGCCGGGCCTCGTCGGTGCGGCCGGTGACGACGTAGGACATGCCGCCATCGACCCAGGAGAAGGCAGCGATGTCGCCCTCTCGGGCGAAGCGGAAGAGCGTCCTCCCATCGCCGTTTCCGACGCGGCTGTAGAGCGTCAGGCGGGTTCCGCGATCGTCGTCGTACATCAGCATCGCCGCGGATTCGGTGCCGGCCGGCAGCAACCGCCCGCCCATCAGGCGAAACCCTTGCGCCGCGAGATCGGGGGCCGCGACCGCATGACCGAGGCGTTTCGAGAGCCACGTCACGAGGTGGGGCTTCTCGTCAGCGCGCACCTCCACCGGATGCACCACTTCGACCACGAAGGTGCGAAAGGCCGCGACCGCGTCCTGCGTCGCCGGTGCCTCCGCCACCATCGCCGTCGCGGGCCCGCCGAGCAGGGCATGGCCGACCCAGCCGCCGGCACCGCCGAGCGTGAGGCAGAGCACGGCTGCAGCCGCCATGGGGAACCAGCCCGCGCCGACCAACCGATGTCGCGGGCGAATGTTGGCAACCCGGAGCCGCGCTGGGATTGCCTCCTCGGCGGTCGGCGCGAGGCGAGCACGCAGGCGCTCGCGCAGGGCGCGATCCGCCGAGACCTCGGCCGCACGCGCGGGGTTTCCTTTGAGCCATGCCTCGACCAGCGCCAGCCGCTCCGGTTCGAGGCGGCCGTCGATCAGGCCGTGCAGGTCGTCCTCGCCGACCGGGCGTGGATCCCCGCTCATTTCACCCTCCTCAAGACGCTAGTCCGGCCAGTTTCCAGAAAACTTCGCATCCGCGTCCGCGCCCGACTCAACCGCGACATCACCGTGCCCAGCGGTACCCCGAGCACCTGGGCCGCCTCGGCATAAGACAGATCCTCCACCGCCACGAGGAGCAGCACCGAGCGCTGTTCCTCGGGCAGGGTGTCGAGCCCGGCGAGTACGTCGCGAGCTCCCATCGCGGCTTCCGGGTCAATACCCGGATCGGGCACCTGCTCCAGTGATTCCGCGCCGACATCGACGCCGCGCCGGCCCCGGCGCCGGACGGCGCCGAGGAACAGGTTGCGCTCGATCGTGAACAGCCACGCCCGGAAGTCGCCGTCGCGGCGACATCCGGACCAGGCGGACAATGCCCGTTCCAGCGTGTCCTGGACGAGGTCGTCGGCCGCCTCGCGGTCCCGCAACAGCGCGACGGCGTAGCGCCGCAAAGCCGGGATCTGCGGTTCGATGAGGTAGGCGATGTCGTCCAACGACGTTTCTCGGTTAAAGAGGACCGATCCAGGCATTCACCGATCAAGGCTTAGCGATGTGCCAAGCGCCGTTGAGGAAGCCGTCGCCGGTGATGTCACCCGGCTTGGTGTCCTTGGCGAAGGTGTAAAGCGGCTTGCCCTTGTAGGCCCCCTGCATCGTGCCGTCGTCCCGCGTCACTATCGTCCAGTCACCGCTGACGGCCGAGCCGGAGGCGGCCATCAGGGCCGGCCAGTTGGCGGCGCACGGGCCGTTGCACATCGACTTGCCGCCCATGTCCTTGTCGAAGGTGTAGAGGGTCATGCTCCTGGCATCGACCAGGGCCGGCCCCTTGGCGGTCTGGGCCGTCATGGCTGGCGCGGCGGCCTGAGCGGCCACGGCGGAGAAGGCGATGGCCGCAAAGGCGGCGCGGATCAGCAGATTGCGCATGGGTGAAGTCTCCCGCGGTCGAGCATTACCGCATCGGGAGGGATGTCGAACGGGCCCTTCTATTCCGCTGACAGACGAAAAAATGGTCACGCCAGCGTGACCGTCGACTCGTCCTCAATCACGGCATACGGCCGACACTTAGGAGCAGTCAGAGGACTAATGCGGTGGTGTCACCGTTTTGAAAGGCGTAGATCCGAGATCATGCCCTCGCAAGGCGAGATCGACTGCAACGGCTGCTTTCGAGAGATACGTTGGCTTGCTCTTACGGCGAGGTTGGGTCGATAGCGGCAAGTCCGCTCGGGATGGTTTCCAGCCGGTCCGCTTTTGATCGGAGAAGCATCGAAGGGGACACCCACTCCGCGCCCGCTTCCGATTGTCCTCGGATCTTCAAAGGAGATGCTCTCTCACACCGGAGCATCGAGCATGTCGAGAACCGGACAGGCAGGCGTCGGCGCGCCGCTGCACTGGTTGATCGTATCGCTCAGGATGCGCTCAAGCCGCGCGAGATGGGCAAGTTTGGCGCGAACCTCGGACAGATGCGCACTGGCAATCTCCAGAACCTCGGCACAGGAACGGTGACCGGGCTCGGCCAACGTCAGCAAGGTGCGGATGTCCTCGATCCCGAAGCCCAACGCGCGAGCGTGACGGATGAACGCCAAACGCTGGACGTGGGCCGGATCGTAAGCACGGTGGCCCCCCCAGTGCGAGCAGGCGGTGGCATGAGCCCGATGCGCTCGTAGTAGCGGACCGTCTCCAGATTGACCCCAGCCGCCGCCGCGATTTGCCCGATGGAGAGACCGCGCGAACTCGTGACCATTTCTCTCTTGATCCCGTAGTGGCTACGGGATGCAGAGTGGCATGACCATGATCGACACACCATCCGTAGCGGCTCCTGCGAGGCCTGCCCCACATCCGCGGGATAGCCTGCCTGCTCCCTCAGGAAGCTGGTTAGCCGGGCTGGGTGCAGTCGCCGGACTGGGGGCGCTGGCGGCATCGTCCTGCTGCGCTCTGCCGGTGGCGCTCGCCGGTCTCGGCGCAACGGGGGCCGTATTCGGCGGGTTGGCGATGTTGGCGAGCATCCGGCCGGTCCTGCTCGGCGGTGCAGCATTGGCCCTCCTCGTGGGCTGGGGGCTGTTCCTCCGCCGCCGGGCGACGGCCTGCGACATGGCTGGTCCATGTACAAGTACCGGACCATCAAGGCGCACGGCTGCCTCGCTCGGGATCGGGACGGCGCTGGTTACCCTTGCGCTTGTGTGGGAACCCTACCTTGAGCCCGTAGTGCTCAGGGCCATGCAGTAAAGTAGATGCAGCTTCAGTCCACTCTCACCTGTCCACACTGCGGCCATCAGGCGACAGAAACGATGCCGACCGACGCCTGCCAGTTCTTCTACGAGTGCACTGGCTGTGGCACCCTCCTGCGTCCGAATGCAGGCGACTGCTGCGTGTTCTGCTCCTTCGGTGACGTACCGTGTCCGCCGATCCAAGAAGCTTGCGAGAGCGGCCAGCCTGCAACCTGCTGTTCGGGAACATAGCGACCCGCCCAGCCGAACATAGCCAATTCTTGCCCTAGCAGAAGTTGTGGGACAACCAAAGAACGACTGGTTTCGGGAAACGATAAGCGTGTTGCGAGCGGCTGGCGTGGGTCGGGAGCGGACCCTCAAGGCTGGAACCAAACGGAAGGTTTCGACCCCTGGCGCGGGGCGAGACGAACCCGTCTCCCTGTCTATCGTTCAAGCCTGGCCGCCATGAGCGCATGGCTGGCCCGGCTGTCGTGATCGCCCGGTCCGGGTCCGATGGGGCCGAAATCGCCACGGAGCGCCTTCAGGGCGTTGCGCTCGATCTCGATCTCCCGGGCCGTGCGGAAGCCGAGCCGTCGGAGCACCGGCAACGGCGGGCACCAGCCCTGGACGGCGTGCTGGAGCAGGAAGGCGGTCACCGCCAGCGGCAAGGCGAGCCACCGCCGTCCGTGGTCATGCCCAGCAACGTCCCGGTGAGTGCCAGAGTCGCGGCGTTGGCCTCCAGCGTCCGTTCAATGTCCCATTCCACGTCGAGCTCGCACAGCCGACGGCCGATGGCCTGCGGGTGCTCGGCATGCCAGCGAACGCTCGCATCGAGCTCGGCAGCGATGCGGCGGTTGTCCCGCGCACCCGTGTGAAGCGAAACCCGCTGCGCAGTTCCAGCCACCATCGAATGCCTCCCTCTTGCAATTAAATTAGAAGTGTCTAATTTAGAACTATCTAATTCAAAGCGGCCGGCAGCGATTCGTCCGGCCTCAGGTCAACCTGGCAAGCGCCTTGGGGATCGAGCGCAAGTCGAAGGCGCACCTCAGCCGCATCTCCGGAGGGATGTCGATGGATGGCTTCACGCCACTGAGCGCCACGGTCGGCGGTGCCATGATCGGTACCTCCGCGGCTCTGTTCCTGCTTCTAAACGGAAGGATCGCCGGCATCAGCGGCATCCTCGGCGGACTGCTCGCGCCGCCTTCGCGAGAGACTGGCTGGCGCGCCGCCTTCGTGGCTGGCCTTATCTTGGCGCCTCTCGCCTACGCCGGCCTGGGGGGCAGCCTTCCGCCGGTGACTATCGGCGCGTCGTTCCCGCTCCTGATCCTCGCGGGCCTGTTGGTCGGGTTCGGGGCGCGCCTCGGCGCCGGCTGCACCAGCGGCCACGGGGTCTGCGGCATCGGCCGCGGCTCGCCCCGCTCGCTGGCCGCCACCGGCACCTTCATGGCGGTCGCCATCCTCACCGTCCTCGTCGTGCGCCATCTGGTCGGAGCCTGAACCATGGCCAAGACAGCCTCCGCCTTCGCCGTGGGCCTCCTCTTCGGCCTCGGCCTCCTCGTCTCGGGCATGGCCGACCCGGCGAAGGTCCTCGCCTTCCTCGACGTGACCGGTCGCTGGGACCCCAGCCTCGCCCTCGTCATGGCGGGCGCCGTCGCGGTCTCGGCCGCAGGCTACCACCTGACGCGGCGGCGCGGCCGACCGGTTCTCGCGCCCAGGCTCGATGTCCCGGCCCGCCGCGACCTCGACGCGCGCCTGATCGCCGGGGCCGCGATCTTCGGCCTCGGCTGGGGACTGGCCGGCCTGTGCCCCGGGCCCGCGCTCACCATCCTGACGATTGCCCCGGCCGAGGCCGTGACCTTCGTGATGGCGATCATCGCAGGCATGCTGCTGTTCCGCCTGGTGCCGGCGGCCCGCCTGAAGCCGACGGCCGTGCTGGGAGCCGACGCATGATGCCCGGCCCCCTAACATCCGGCCTCGCCGCCGGCTCGGGAGGGGTCGTGGGCGTGATCCTCGGCCTCGTCGGCGGGGGTGGCTCGATCCTCGCGGTCCCGCTGCTGACCTACGTGGTCGGCGTGTCCTCGCCCCACGTGGCCATCGGAACCAGTGCCTTGGCGGTCTCGGTCAGCGCGGCGGGCAACCTCGTCCCGCACTGGCGGGCCGGGAACGTGAAGTGGCGTTGCGCGGCGGCGTTCTCGCTCGCCGGGGTCCTCGGCGCGCTCGTCGGCTCGGCGGTCGCCAAAGCGGTCGACGGGAACAGCCTGCTCGCCCTGTTCGGGGTCGTCATGCTCGTGGTCGGCGGCCTGATGCTGCGCAAGCGGCGCGGCGAGGGCGACCCGGACGTGCGCCTGACCAAGGCCAGCGCCCCGGTGCTCCTGCCCTGGCTGCTCGGCATCGGCCTCGCGGTCGGCCTGTTCTCCGGCTTTTTCGGCATCGGCGGGGGATTCCTGATCGTGCCAGGACTGATGCTGGCGACGTCGATGCCGCTGCCCATGGCCATCGGCACCTCACTGGTCGCGGTCAGCGCCTTCGGGGCGGCGACCGCGGCGAGCTACGCCGCCTCCGGCCTGATCGACTGGCCGCTCGCCGGCCTGTTCATCCTGGGGGGCGTGCTCGGAGGCCTCCTCGGATCGAGGCTTGGCCAGCGCCTCGCCGGGCGCAAGCGCGCCCTGACCGTCACCTTCGCCGGCCTCGTCATCCTGGTCGGCCTGTACGTCGTTGCCCGCGGGGCCCTGCCGCTCCTCGGCCTGAACGCCTAAACCCGGAAAGGAGGAGGTCCATGTCGAACCAGACCGCCGGAGCCCTGCGCGGGCATCCCGTCGTGACCGGCTTCCACGACGAGCCGACCGGCAGCATCCAGTACGTCGTCGCGGACTCCGAGACGAAGCGCTGCGCGATCATCGACCCGGTCCTCGACTTCGACCCGAAGTCCGGCGCGACCGCGACCCGGTCCGCCGACGCTCTGCTCGCCCATATCGAGCGGGAGGGCTACGCCCTGGAGTGGGTTCTCGACACGCACCCGCACGCCGACCACTTCTCGGCGGCCGGCTACCTCCACGACCGGACGGGCGTCCCGACCGCCATCGGCGAGAAGGTCGTTGACGTGCAGCGGCTCTGGAAGGGGCTGTACAACCTGCCGGACACGTTCCGGACGGACGGTTCGCAGTGGTCCCGGTTGTTCGCCGACGGCGAGCGCTTCCGGATCGGCGACCTCGACGTCGAAGTGATGTTCACGCCGGGCCACACCATGGCCTCCATCGCCTACCGGATCGGCGATGCCGCCTTCATCCACGATACCCTGTTCATGCCCGACAGCGGCTCGGCTCGGGCGGACTTCCCGGGCGGCAACGCGCATGCGCTGTGGCGCAGCATCCGGCGCATCATGGCCCTGCCGGACGACACGCGGCTGTTCACCGGGCACGACTACCGCCCGGGCGGCCGGGCGGCGGCCTGGGAAAGCACCGTCGCCCGGCAGCGGGCGGAGAATCCGCACCTCGTCGAGACCCCGACCGAGGACGCGTTCGTGGCGATGCGCGAGGCCCGCGACCGCGAACTGCCGATGCCGAAGCTCATCCTGCATTCCCTGCAGGTGAACATCCGCGGCGGGCGCCTGCCCGAGCCCGAGGCGAACGGCCGCCGCTACCTGAAGATCCCGCTCGACACCCTCGACGGCGCGGCGTGGGGCGAATGACGGAGACGAGCATGACCACGATCAGCGCGAAGGACCTGGTGGCGCAGGCCAACCGGGAGGTGGAGACCCTGACGGCCGAGGAGGCGCTGGCGCGCCTCGGCCAACCCGGCACGGTGCTCGTCGACGTGCGCGAGGGCGAGGAACTGGCCAAGACAGGCAGGATCGCCGGGGCCGTCCACGTGCCCCGCGGGTTCGTTGAGTTCCAGGCCGACCCCGCGAGCCCGACCCACCGGGCCGAACTCGGCGGTGGCAAGCGCCTGGTGCTCTACTGCGGCTCCGGCAACCGCTCGGCCCTGGCCGCCAAGTCGCTTAACGACATGGGCCTCGGCCCCGTCGCCCATGTCGCCGGCGGCTTCCCGGCCCTGGCGAAGGCCGGCGGTACCGTCGATCCGGCCTGATCATGACCGGGGAGGCGACAGGCCGCAAGTCACCGCCGACCCGCGGCCTCCAGGCAGGGGCGGTCCACGATCTCGACCGCGCCACGCCGGACCTCGATCAGGCCCGCCTCGGCCCATTGCCCCAGGATGCGGCTTACCACCTCGCGCACGCTGCCGATATCGTCCGCGAGCTTCTGGTGAGTCACCGCGGCCACGCCCCGCGGGTCCGCCTCGGCCAGGAGCCGTTGGGCGAGGCGCTGCTTGAGCGGCGCGAAGGCGACCTGGTCGATCAGCGTGAACAGGCCGGACATCAGCCGGGTGTAGTCGTCCATGACGAAGCTGCGAAAGGCGGCGCTCTCGCCCATCAGGTGCTGGAACGTGCTCACCGGTAGCGCCGCCAGCTCGGTCCGTTCCTCGGCCACGCTCTGTGCCGGGAAGTTGCCGCCGGACAGAAGGCACTGTGTGGTCAGGGCGCAGGTGCCGCCCGGGCCGACCTTGTAGATCAGCACCTCGCGCCCACCTTCCGACATGCGGAAGATGCGCGTGCGGCCCTCCAGGCACATCAGGTAGTTGGCGCACTCGCCGTCGAGTTCGTAGGCGATGGCGCCCGCGTCCAGAACCGGGAAATGCACCGTCCCCCGGGCGATCTGGAGGTGCGCCGGGCTCAGCGCCTGCAGGAGCGGGAATCGGTCGATCCAACGTTCGACCTTCTGGGCATCAGTCATGGCGGCGTAGTCCCCCGGCCATGACGACGGGCTGATCGTCCGGCGCGCGTTGTGTTTTTCTCCCGCCGCGCCGGACTTGTGTGACCTGGGTCACCGACCGGGTGCAGCGGGCCGGCATAGCATCGCGACACAACGAACACGATAAGGCGCCGGCCATGTGTGGCGCCCGCCAGGAGTGAACGGATGCGCCGCCTCGCCCTCAGCTTCATGCTCGCCGTACTCGCCGCCGGCCCCGCCTCGGCCGAACAGGATCTGCTGCTCGGGGCGGACATGTCCTCGCCCGCCATGACCAAGGCCGAGATGAGCCGCGCCGATGTCGAGGCGATGATCAAGGCCGCGGACGGCAAGCCGGTCGACCTGCACGACAAGTCCCTCTCCGGGCTCAATCTCTCAGGGCTGAACCTCCGGAGCGTCAACCTACGGACGGCGCGCCTGAACAACACCAACCTGCGCGGGGCGGACCTCAGCGGTGCGAACCTCGAACAGGCATGGTTCCTGAAGGCCGACCTGTCCGGCGCCAAGCTCGCGGGCGCGAGGATGTTCGGGATCACGGCGCGGGACGCCAATTTCAGTGGCGCCGACCTCAGCCGCTCCATGCCCATCGGAGACTTCAAGGGCGCCAACATGAGCGGCGCGACGTTGGTCGACCTCAAGGGTGGGGCCGACATCAAGAACCAGTCCATGGGCCTGATGCGGACGGTGTTCACCTCGGTGAACCTCTCCGGCGCGAACCTGAAGGGAGCCAACCTCGGCCGGTCGCGCCTGGAGTACGCGAACCTGAAGGACGCCGACCTCACCGACGTGGTGCTGATGGGCTCGGACCTGTCAGGCGCCAACCTGACCGGCGCCACCGTCACGGGCGCTGACTTCAAAAACGTCGATGTCGACAGCGCCAAACTGATCGACCTCAAGGGGCAGGCCGAGGCCAAGGACTGGTCGGAGCGCGTGAATGCCGACCGTGCCGTCACCCAGGCGTCCAACTGAATCGGGCGGAAGCCTCGACCCATCGCAAAGGAGATAGACGACCCATGATCGCGCGTCGCGTCCTGCTCGGCGCCCTGGCCGCCGCTCCCCTGCTGTTCGGTACCGCCGCGAATGCTGCCGAAGCCGTCTTCACTCCCGACGCCTTCGAGGCCGCCCAGAAGACGGGCAAGCCGATCCTCGTCCATGTCACCGCGCCGTGGTGCACCGTTTGCGCGGCGCAGAAACCGTTCCTGGCCAAGCTGGAAGCCCAACCCCGGTTCAAGGACCTCCAGGTGTTCGACGTCGACTTCGACAGCCGCATGGACGTGTTGAAGCGGTTTGGTGTGACGACGCAGAGCACCCTGATCACCTTCAAGGGTGAGAAGGAGACGGGGCGCTCGGTCGGCGATACCCAGCCGGAGTGGATCGAAGGCGCCGTCGAGAAGGCTTTGTAGGCCGGCCATGGCCACCACGTTCGGCCTCGCGTTCCTGGCCGGCATCCTCTCGGTGCTGTCACCCTGCGCGTTGCCCTTGCTGCCGCTGGTTCTGGGCGCGGCCGAATCGGAGCACCGGCTCGGCCCCGCCGCCCTGGCTGCCGGCCTCGCGCTGTCCTTCGTGGCCATCGGGCTGTTCGTGGCGACCGGGGGGTTCGCCCTCGGCCTCGACGTCGATGTCTTCCACACCGTGGCGGCCATCATGCTGGTCCTGATCGGGCTCGTCCTGATGGTTCCGGCCGCCCAAACCCGACTTGCCGTCGCCGCCGGCCCGGTGAGCAACTGGACCGGGAGCCGGTTCAGTGGCTTCTCGACCGCCGGGCTTCTGGGACAGTTCGGGGTCGGGCTGCTGCTCGGCGCGGTCTGGAGCCCTTGCGTCGGGCCGACCCTCGGGGCCGCGTCCCTCCTCGCATCGCAGGGTCGGGACCTGGGTACGGTGGCGGCGACGATGCTTCTGTTCGGCCTCGGCGCCGCCCTGCCGCTCCTGCTCCTCGGCACGCTGTCCCGCGAGATGCTGATGCGCTGGCGCGACCGGATGATGAGGCTCGGCAAGGGGCTAAAGGTCGCCCTGGGCGCCATCCTCGGCACGCTGTCCCGCGAGATGCTGATGCGCTGGCGCGACCGGATGATGAGGCTCGGCAAGGGGCTAAAGGTCGCCCTGGGCGCCATCCTCGTGGCCACCGGCCTGATGATCGCCACGGGCTACGACATGGCTGCGGAGACTGTCCTGGTCAACGCCTCGCCGCCGTGGCTCACCGACCTGACGACCCGCCTGTGACCTCGATGGCGTCTGCCTCCGGAGCCAGCCCCATGCGACCCTACCTTCTCAGGGCCTGCATGCTCTGCGCTGCCATCCTCCTCGGGGTGGCAGGTCCGGCGCATGCCTGGGAAATGGTCGGCACGAAGCAGCTTGAGCTACGCATGCCGAAGGGCGGCGAAGGCATCGACGACGCGCGCGCTCGTGACGGCCGACCCCGGCATCCTGAAGGAGGGCGAGAGCGACGTCGCCCTGAAGACTGCCGATGCCGCGGTGCCGCGCGGGTGATGTCGGCGACGTGGCGGCCACGACGGCGCTCTTCCTCCGGACAGTCGCCGTCATCCGGGCGAACATCGCTATCGCCGTAAACACGAAGGCGGTGCTCGCTGTGACCCGTTATGCTGGCCGACACCGGCCTCGCGGTCCTCGTAACCGCGGACGCCCCGCGCCTCCTGCGGATGGGTGCATGATGCAAGCTGAGAGGAAGGCTGCCATCCTCCTCCGCCACCGCCAGGGCGCCGCGGCGGTCACCCGTGAGGGAGACCGGGCCTCCTTCGGTCCGGATCATGCTCGCCACTCGCGAACCCGATGTCGGCCGCAACGGCTTTCAGCCGCTCAGGCTCCCGTTCCTTGCGCTCGGAGTAGCGGTCGACGAGGTAGTCGGCCCGCGCGCGGGTGAGCAGCGTGAACTTCATCAACTCCTCGCAAACGTCCACGATCCGGTCGTAGAGCGGCCCCGGCTTCATCCGGCCGTCGTCGTCGAACTCCTTGTAGGCCATCGGTACCGACGACTGGTTTGGGATGGTGATCATCCGCATCCAGCGCCCCAGCACCCTCAGGCTGTTGACCGCGTTGAAGCTCTGGGAGCCGCCAGAGACCTGCATCACGGCCAGGGTGCGGCCCTGGGTCGGGCGCACGCTTCCCTCGCTGAGGGGCAACCAGTCGACTTGGGCTTTCATCACGCCGGTCATGTTGCCGTGCCGCTCGGGGCTGACCCAGACCTGGCCCTCCGACCAGATCGAGAGGTTGCGCAGTTCCTGCACCTTCGGGTGGTCGGCAGTGGCGTCGTCGGGCAGCGGCAGCCCGGCCGCGTGGAAGATGCGCACCTCGCCGCGCATGGCCTCAAGCAGGCGCGCCGCCTCGTAGGCGAGAAAGCGGCTGAAGGAACGCTCCCGCAGCGAGCCATAGAGGATCAGGAAGCGGGGAGCGTGGGTGAGCGGCGCCGTCGCCGATACCCGCTCGGCGGTCGGCGCCTCAAAATGCGCCTCGCTCAGGTTCG
This sequence comes from Methylobacterium mesophilicum SR1.6/6, assembly GCF_000364445.2. Taxonomy (NCBI): domain Bacteria; kingdom Pseudomonadati; phylum Pseudomonadota; class Alphaproteobacteria; order Hyphomicrobiales; family Methylobacteriaceae; genus Methylobacterium; species Methylobacterium mesophilicum. Next base: position 2,992,955 of record NZ_CP043538.1, read on the forward strand.
GCAGGCCATCGGTGAAGGGCTGGATGGGCTTGTCCAAGGATCTGCATTCCTGTACGTTCAAATGGTAATTTGATAATTGTACCGACGATGGACGAGACGCAAGCCCTCGCAGCCTTCCTGGCCCTCGGGCAGGAACATCGCCTCCGCTTGGTGCGGGCGCTCGTGACCGCAGGCCCGGACGGCTTGGCCTCCGGCGTCCTGGCGGACGCGGTCGGCGTGTCGGCGGCCACCGTGTCCCATCACCTCAAGGAACTGAGCCACGCGGGGCTGGTCACCTCCCGCCGCGAGGGCCGCTCGATCATCTACAGCGCCGCCTACCCGGCACTGTCGGAGCTGGTCCAGTTCCTCATGCGCGACTGCTGCCAGGGCCATCCGGAAGTCTGTGCCCCGGCCGTGGCCGCGCTCGCCGCCTGCGACTGCACCACTGGAGACGCCGTCCATGCCTGAGCCCACGTACAACGTCCTGTTCCTCTGCACCGGCAACTCGGCCCGCTCGATCCTTGCCGAGGCGATGCTCAACAAGGATGGCGGCGGCCGCTTCCGGGCCTATTCCGCCGGCAGCCAGCCCAAGGGCGAGCCGCATCCGCTGGCGCTCCAGGTGCTGCGGGAGAGCGACTATCCGACCGAGGGCCTTCGCTCGAAGTCCTGGGACGAGTTCGCCGCCCCCGGCGCCCCGGTCCTCGATTTCGTCTTCACCGTCTGCGACAACGCCGCCGGCGAGGCTTGCCCCTACTGGCCGGGCCAGCCCGTGACCGCGCATTGCGGCATCGAGGACCCCGCCGTGGCGGAAGGCTCGGAGATGGAGCGCAAGCGCGCCTTCGTCACCGCGCAGCGATACCTCAGGAACCGGATCGCCGCCTTCGTCGCGCTGCCGCTCGGCAGCCTGGACCCGGTCGCCCTCTCGTCGAAGGTCCGCGAGATCGGCCAGCTCGCCGGCGCGACCTCGGCCCGCCCGGAGGTCGCGTGATGGACATCGTGATCTACCACAACCCGGATTGCGGCACGTCCCGCAACACGCTTGCGATGATCCGCAACGCCGGCATCGAGCCGCACGTGGTCGAGTACCTCAAGACCCCGCCGAACAGGACGCTCATCGGGCAGATGCTCGCACGCGCCGGCATCACGGTGCGGGACGCACTGCGCGAGAAGGGCACGCCCTTCGCCGAGCTCGGCCTCGGGGACCCTGCGCTCGCCGACGAGCAGCTTCTAGACGCCGTCGAGGCCCACCCGGTCCTGCTGAACCGGCCGCTCGTGGTCAGCCCGAAGGGGGTGCGCCTGTGCCGCCCGTCCGAGGCGGTGCTCGACCTGCTGCCGGAGCAACAGGGCGAGTTCGTGAAGGAGGACGGCGAGCGCGTGGTCGACGAGAGCGGCCGCCGCGTGGCAACCGCCTAAGGAATCCCGATGTCCCTGTTCGAACGCTACCTGACCCTCTGGGTCGCCCTCTGCATCGTGGCCGGCGTCGCGCTCGGCCACGTCATGCCGGGCTTCTTCCACGCCGTCGGCGCGGCCGAGGTCGCCAAGGTGAACCTGCCGATGGCGGTGCTGATCTGGCTCATGGTCATCCCCATGCTGCTGAAAATCGACTTCGCCTCGCTGCGCCACGTCGGCCGGCACTGGCGTGGCATCGGCGTGACGCTGTTCGTGAACTGGGCCGTGAAGCCGTTCTCGATGGCGGCGCTCGGCTGGCTGTTCATCGGCTACCTGTTCCGCCCGTACCTGCCCGCCGAGCAGATCGACAGCTACATCGCCGGCCTGATCATCCTCGCCGCCGCCCCTTGCACCGCGATGGTGTTCGTATGGTCGAACCTAACCCGGGGCGAGCCGCACTTCACCCTGAGCCAGGTGGCGCTCAACGACACCATCATGGTGGTGGCCTTCGCGCCCATCGTCGGTCTGCTGCTCGGCCTATCGGCGATCACGGTGCCCTGGGGCACGCTGGTGCTGTCGGTGGTGCTCTACATCGTCATCCCGGTCATCGTCGCGCAGGTGGTTCGGCGGAGCCTGCTTGCGTCTGGTGGCCAGCCCGCCCACGACCGGCTTGTCGCCAGGCTCGGGCCGGTGTCGCTGGTGGCGTTGCTGGCGACACTGGTGCTGCTGTTCGGCTTCCAGGGTGAGCAGATCCTGGCCCAGCCGGCGGTCATCGGCCTGCTGGCCGTACCCATCCTCATCCAGGTCTACCTGAACTCGGGGCTCGCCTATCTCATGAACCGCGCCGCGGGCGAGCAGCATTGCGTGGCCGGCCCCTCGGCGCTGATCGGCGCCTCGAACTTCTTCGAGCTCGCGGTGGCGGCCGCCATCAGCCTGTTCGGGTTCAACTCGGGCGCGGCGCTCGCTACCGTGGTCGGCGTGCTGATCGAGGTGCCTGTGATGCTCTCGGTCGTGTGGATCGTAAACCGCACCCAGGGTTGGTACGAGCGCGGGGCCGCCGGCAAGGGAGCGGCGCTGAAGCCTACCCCCCGTGAGGTCTGAGGGCCACAGCCGCCTCTTCGTCATCTCCGCCCTGGGCGTGGTCGAGATCCTCGCCTGGGGCTCCTCCTTCTACCTGCCGGCGGTGCTCGCCGCTCCCATCGCGAACGACACCGCCTGGCCGCTCCCCTGGGTGGTCGGCGGCCTGTCCATCGGCCTGCTGGTCGCCGCCTTCGCCTCGCCCCCTGTCGGCCTTACCATCCACCGCCATGGCGGTCGCCCCGTCCTGGCGCTGGCCGCGCTGCTGCTGGCGGCGGGTCTCGTCGTGATCGGCCTGGCCCCGAGCCTTCCGGTCCTCGCGGGGTGGGTCTTCATCGGGCTCGGCATGGGCTGCGGCCTGTACGATCCTGCCTTCGCCACCCTCGGCCGGCTCTACGGCGCTGAGGCCCGTCCCGCCATCACCACGCTGACGCTGTGGGGCGGGTTCGCCAGCACCGTCTGCTGGCCGCTGTCCGCCTTCCTCGTCGAGCAGGCCGGCTGGCGTGGGGCCTGCCTTGCCTATGCCGGGCTGCACGTCCTCGTCACCCTGCCGCTCGTGCTCGGCACGATCCCGAAGCCGCCGATATTGGCCGGTGGCCGGGACGGCGGGCGGCGAGAGGACGGGCCGCTCACCGCCCGCGAGCGCCGGGCCTTCCTGCTGATGGCAGGCGTCCTGATGCTGGGAGGCACAGTGATGACGCTGGTCTCCGTGCACCTGATCACGCTGCTGCAGGCACGCGGCGTGGCGCTGGCCGCGGCGGTGTCCTACGGCGCGCTGATCGGGCCGGCACAGGTCGGTGCGCGCGTCCTGGAGATGGCCAACAAGGGGCGGCAGCACCCGCTCTGGACCCTTACCGTGGCCATAGCCCTGGTGGTGTCCGCGCTCGCCGTCCTAGCATTGGGGATACCGGCGGTGGGTGTCGCGCTGGTCCTCTACGGCGCCGGCAACGGGATCTACTCGATTGCCCGGGGTACGGTACCGCTCGCGCTGTTCGGCCCGGCGCGGTACCCGGTCCTGGTGGGCCGCCTGGCGCGGCCGGGCCTGATCGCACAGGCGATCGCCCCCTCGCTCGGGGCCGTTGCGTTCGCCTACGGCGGCGCGGACGCGGCCTACGGTCTGCTGGTCGTGCTTGCGCTGGTCAACGTCGGCCTGGCGTGCGCCTTGTGGGCCGCACGGCCGGAAGCGGGCGACGCCCACGCTGGCCCGAGGATCGGGTGAGGCGCGTCGGCGGCGAAGTCGCAGGGCCGTCGTTTCGGAACCGCCGGCGCGGTGATGGCCCGTCCGCATCGGGCCATTAGGATACCGGGCCGATTACCGGTCAGCTCCCAGGACGGTGCGCTCACAGGCGGGTGCTTGCCGAAAGTCTTTCCTGTCCTCGAACATGTCGGTCGATTCGGGTTTGACGTCCTGACCGCGCCTGTTCCCCCCGGATGCAAACATGCCTGCGGACCTCCCGTTCGAAGCCGCCTGCCAGATATCCGCCAACGGGAGCCGAAAGTGGCGAACGTGCCGTGACCGGCGCCGGGCTGCTCGCGGTTCACCACGGGGACCGCCTTCCGATGCCATCCCGGCTCGGAACACCCGGTTGAGCCCGTCTAAAAGATGCTCGACATAACTACCCGTGAACGGGGTAGGTGTTTGAAATGGACGCGTTTGCTCCGCTCCGACGCAGGCGGCCTTGCCAGGCCTGATATTCAGGAGCCCGCCTCCCGCGTTGCCGGGCGGCGACGGGGTGGCACAATCCCCGCGGAACCCCCCTGGGGTACCGTTGGCGCAATGGCGGCACCGACGAGCGTCCGTGATAATCCGCCCTTCCAACAAATGGACGGACCAGACGCGTGAACCAAGCCACGGTCGCCAATCTCATCCGGCACTGGCGGGAGGACCCAGGGGCCTCCTACCGGACATGGTTCCTCTGGGAGGAGCGCATCAAGAACTTCCGTTCGATCCGGCGCGGCCTGCAAGCCGTTGTCGACGAGATCAGGGCCGACACGTTCGGTAATGCCTACCGAGGCTCTTCCCTTGAGACCGTCGTCCATTCGGTCGCGGAGCAGAGGCAGGTGTTCAAGGGGGCCGACCATGCCTTCCTCTGGAAACCCAAGCTTCGCATCCCCGACATCTACGAGGACCGGGCGAACCAGGTCGTGTTCGGGCGCTTCCTCGATGCCTGCCTGTGCTGCAACGCCGAGGCGCAGGTGCTCGCCGCCGTCCACGCGCTCGACCAGGCGCGGATCAAGGGCCTGGGACCGGCCGCGGCGAACCTCCTCTACTTCCTGCACCCGACCTAGGTGCCGCCGTTCAACACCGCCATCGTCAAGGGGTACAACGCGCTCACGGGCGCGAAGGTGAAGCTCGGGCGCTGGGACGAGTACCTGGCGATGCGGCGCGGCATCGTGGAGCTCAACGAGACCCATCGGGCGCTGCTGTCCAATGATTTCGGAGCCGTCGCGGGATTCCTGTTCGACGTCGGATCGGGTCGCTATCCGTTGCCGGACCGGGATGAGGACGGAGCCTTGGCGCGCTGGCGGGAGGACCTCGACCGCGTCCGCGCGGAAGCGGCGGAGACGGCGTCGCGGTCGGTCCAGGCGGGGCGCGACGCCGATCACACGCACACCGAGGTCCAGGGCTGGCTGCGCGACCTCGGGCTCGCCCTGGGCTACGACGTCTGGATCGCCTCGAACGACGGCAACCGGGCCTACGCGTCAGGGCGGTTGTCCGACGGCTGCCTGGACCGCCTGCCGGCGAGCCTCGCCGCGAAGGGGTCGACGGAGACGGTGCGCCTGATCGACGTGCTCTGGATCGGCAAGGGGACCGCGGACGTGGCGGCCGCGTTCGAGGTGGAGCACACGACCAGCATCTACTCGGGCATCGTGCGCATGCTCGACCTCGCGCTCGGCGTCGAGGGCGCCACGGCCCGCAACTTCTTCCTGGTCGCACCGGACGACCGGGAGGGCGACGTCCGCGCCCAGTTCGCGCGGCCGGCGTTCTCCCGCGTCGCGGAGCTGGACCTGCGCTATCTTCCCTACAGCGAACTCCGCGGCCATCGCGAGGCCATCGCCCGCTTCGGCAGCGGCCTGAAGGGCGTCCTTGCCATCGCCAAGCCGATCTCGCGGGCGACGTGAGGGATCGAGACCGGCCGGCGGCACACGTGCCATCGGTCGATGCCGGCGACGTCGCCGGCATCGGTCGCGGCGTAGGGCGGATCCTCCCAAGCGCAGATGCCGGCTCGACGCAAGTCACGGCACCGTCACGTCCGTCCACCCGCGACACGAAGGAAGGGATGCGGCGGGCGCAGATGGAGCCAACCTCGGAACGCAACAGGTCGGGCGGGGATAAACCACGTCGCGCCGACGCGGCGCTCCACGCGCCCGAAGGCGGTGTTGCCCCGCGATCACATCGAGCACGGAACGCGCCGGCGGCGCGACTGCCGGCTTGATCCTCCCACGTGGGAAGGCGGCAGCCTCACGGCAACCTGACATGTCGCCCGGCTCCGCGCCGTGGCCCATCTGAGAGGCCGCAGGTGGCGTCGATTCCGAAGAACAATCCCTCTCCGACCCGTCGAAGGTTCGTCTCCGGCCTCGGCGCCTGCGCCGCCGTGGGCCTCGCGGCGCACGACCGTTCCGCCTTCGCCCTGGCGAGCCCGGGCGAGCCCACGGTGCCGCGGGCGGCCACGTACGACCTCACCCTGGCCCGCGGCACGGTCGACAAGACCGGCACGCCGACCTGGGCCAACACCATCAACGGCGGCGTTCCCGGGCCGGTGCTGCGCTGGCGCGAAGGCGACGTCGTCACCATCAACGTCCGCAACGAACTGCCCGAGATGACGGGCATGCACTGGCACGGCATCATCCTGCCCAACGACATGGACGGCGTGCCGGGCCTGGAATTCCCGGGCATCCAGCCGGGCGAGACCTTCACCTACCGCTTCCCGGTGCTGCAGAGCGGCACCTACTGGTACCACAGCCACATGGGCTACCAGGAGCAGAAGGGGGTCTACGGTGCGCTGATCATCGAGCCGCGCGGCCGTGACCTGGTCCAGGCGGACCGAGATTACGTCGTGCTCCTCAGCGACTGGACAGACGAGGATCCCGAGCGCATCCAGAACAAGCTCAAGTACCAGGCCGACTACTACAACTTCGGCAAGCGCACGGTGCGGACGTTCTTCGCCGACTCCGAGCGCAGCGGGCTCGCCGACACGGTCAAGGAGCGCTGGCATGAGTCCGAGTCGCGCATGGACCCTTCCGGCCTGGAGGCGCCGTCCGGCGAGACCTACACCTACCTGATGAACGGGCAGCCGCCCGGGGCCAACTGGACGGCGCTGTTCCGGCCCGGAGAGCGGGTCCGGCTGCGCATCATCAACGCCTCCGCGGCGACCTACTACGACGTGCGCATCCCCGGGCTGACCATGAGCGTGGTCAACGTCCACGGCAACGACGTCGTCCCGGTGCAGGTCGACCAATTCCGCATCGGCGTGGCCGAGACCTACGACGTGATCGTGCGCCCGCGCGAGGCACGGGCTTACACGATCTTCGCGCAGGACCTCGGCCGCTCGGGATACGCCCGCGGCACGCTCGCGCCCCGGTCGGGAATGGAGGCGGAAATCCCGCCCTTCGACCCGCGGCCGCTGCGGACCATGACCGACATGGGCATGCAGGGCATGATGGGCCGCGACCAGATCGGCGCGTCCTACCCCGACGGCTCGCGCATCGGCGGCATACTCGGCGAGCACGCCCGCGAGATCGTCCCAGACGAGCGTCGCCTCGCGGGCCACCAACCCATGGCGAAGCTGCCGCCTGGCGTCGAACTCGACGAGACTGGCGTCGAGGTCCAGATGAAGCCGAAGATGCTTTCCGACCGCACCCGCATCCCGGGCGACGGCCTGAACCAGCTGAACCGCCGCGTCCTGACCTACGCCGACCTGCGCTCGATCAACCCCGCCGTCGACGACCGCCCACCGACGCGCGAGATCGTGCTCCGGCTCAGCGGAAACATGCAGCGGATGATCTGGGGATTCGACGGCAAGAAGTTCACCGAGGTCGGCCCCATCGACGTGACCGTCGGCGAGAGGTTCCGGCTCGTGATGGTCAACGAGACGATGATGAGCCACCCGATCCACCTGCACGGCATGTGGATGGAGCTGGAGAACGGTCACGGCCGGCACCGACCCTACCTCCATACCGTCAGCGTCGCCCCTGCCGAGAAGCTGTCGATGCTGGTCACGCCGGTTGCGACCGGGCAATGGCCGCTGCACTGCCACATCCTGTACCATTTCGAGGCCGGCATGTTCCGCACCCTCCGCGTCCTGCCGAGGGGGGCCTGATGCGCGCGCCGGCAACCCTCGTCCTCGCCCTGTCACTCCTCGCCCTCGCGCCCTCGGCCGCGCTCGCCCAGAGTGTCACGGGCCTTCTCAACGGCGGCACCCGCCTCGGATCCGACACGCTCCAGGGGGCGGCGCCCTACGGCAACCCGATTCTCGACGACCGGGTCTACGCCCACGCCTTCCTCGACCAGTTCGAGGGCCGCCTCGGAAGCGAGAGCTACTTCCGCTACGACGGTCAGGCCTGGATCGGCGACGACTACAACAAGCTGTGGCTGAAGTCGGAAGGTCGCTACAACGCCGACAACCGCGGCCGCTTCTCCGACGGCGATCATGAGGCCCTCTACGCCCGGCCGATCTCGACCTACTTCGACATGCAGGTGGGCGTGCGCTCGGACATCGACAGCCTGCGCAACCGCACCTGGGCCGCCTTCGGCATCCAGGGGCTGGCCATCGGTTTCTGGAACCTCGAACTCACGGGCTATGCCAGCGACAACGGGCGCTTCGCCTTCCGGGGCAACGCCTCGTACGACCTCTACCTGACGCAGCGCCTGATCCTGCAGCCGCAGATCGAGATGAACGCCTACTCGAAGGCCGACCGCGGTCGCGAACTCGGTTCCGGCGTGTCGGACATCGATATGGGGCTGCGCCTGCGCTACGAATTCACCCGCGAAATCGCGCCGTACGTGGGCCTCTCCTACCAGCAGTTCCTGGGCGGTACGGCGGACTACCGACGCCGGTCCGGCGAGGGCAGCGGGGACCTGCGGGCGCTGGCTGGACTGCGCCTCTGGTACTGAACCGCATCCCGACGCACCGTACGCCGTCGCGATGCGGTGTCGCCGGGTGGCCGTCCGAGGCCGCGATGCCTTCCCTCGCCGAACCGTGGAAATCGACCGTGCCGCACGCCTCCCGCCCGATCCTTGCCGCGCTGTCGCTCGTGGCCGGCCTTTGTTCCGCACAAGCGCAGGCCGTCACGGAGCCGGGGATGAAGGGCTTCGGGATCAGGGCCGTGGAAGGGAGGACGCTTCCCGAGATGCTCGGCCGCTGTGCCGACGCCGACAGAGGCGAGGCCTCCCTCGCGCCGGGCGAGACCCCGGCCTTGCTGGCCGCGCGATGCGATCAACTCCGGCGTTCGCTTCACACCCAGCCGGGTAACACGGCGCAGGGGCGCTGACCCGCGGTCTTCCGACACGGTCGCACGCTAGGTAGGTGAGGCCGGCGTGCCGCGGTCCCGGATCGACAAATCGCCCGGACCGAGCCCGTCATTTCGTCTGGCGGGCCCCGATGCGCGTCGACGGGGCTGGAGCAGACCCGCTGCCCGGCCGCCCGGGCTCGCGGGCGAGGGCGTCGATCAGCGGGCACTCCGGCCCGTCGTCGCCGGGGCAGGTCCCTGCGAGATCCCGCAACGAGGCCGCGGCGTCCGCGAGCGCGGCGGCGCGTCGTTCCATGTCGGTCGCGCGCCGGATGGCCAGGTCCTTCACCCCGGCGCTGGCACGCGCCTCGTCGTGCCACAGGCGCAGCAGCATGGCGGTGTCGGCGACCGAGAAGCCGAGGAGGCGGGCCCGGTGCACGAACCGCAGCGTGCGCACCTCGTCCTCGGTGTAGACCCGATGGCCGGAGATCGACCGCGTCGGCGCCGGGATCAGGCCGGCGCGCTCGTAGTAGCGGATCATCTTGGGCGAGATCCCGCAGGCGCGTGCCGCCTCCCCGATCCTCATCGCCCGGCCGCCCGTTCCGTCGAGGCGCCCAGGCGCGCCCGGACGAGCCCGGACGCCGCGACCGACCGGGCCCCGCGAACGCCCCGCTCCGGCGAACGCCGGGAAAAGCCGTGGCGCGGTCGCATCGCGGGCGGCCGCAGGTCCCGTGGCGTCGCCGGGGCCGGAAGAGCCGATGGTGGATTCCCGAGCGTCACGCGCCCGTCCGTCATCGCGCGCGGAGGCGGCCGCACCGGAACCTCGTCCGGCGCGCGGCCCGGGGAGATGGAACGGGCGTGTCCGCGATGGGGGAAACGCATAGCGTGAGCGCGCATCGGCTAGGCCGCCTCCCGCGTCGACACCGACCTCGCGATGCCCGTCCGAACGCTGGCCGGAAGCTCGACGGCGCGCGTGACCTCGGCGAAGCGCGCCGCGGCGTCCGACCAATCCTGGGCGAAATCGAACAGCTCCCGGAGGGCGGGCGCGATCTCCTTGTAGGCCGCGAGCGCCGCCACGAGGGCGCCGAGGGAGAGGCCGCCTTGCACGACGAGATATCCGCCGATCAGGAAGAAGAAGAACGGCGTGAGGTTGGACGTGTAGTTGTACAGGCTCTTGATGCCGCCCTTCATGTCGTTGATGGCGATCCGGATCCGCTCAAGCTCCTCGACATGGGCCATCCGCCGCCGCAGCGACGAGGCTGGCGCATCGCGCCCCGCCACGGACGGGGCGAGGCCCGGCGGCTCGGCGGCCTCGGGCGTGGTGACGAAGGCGCCGAGCGCGCGCGTGGCGAGGACCCGTTGCCGCACCTTCGCGTTCAGGCGCCCCTGGAGGCGCGGCAGGACCGTGAGTTGCACCGGCAGCATGATCAGCGCGGCGAAGCCCAGGGCTACGTCCTGCAGCAGGAGGAAGGCGACGCTCGTGACCAGCACACCCCCCTGCACGATGGGGACCGCGACGAGGCTGCCGCCGAAGTAGCCGATGGGCTCGACCTCCTGGACGGCCACGGCGGCGAGCGTCGTGCGGCGGTCGGCCGAGCGCTCCGTGCGCACGCGCCGCAGGACGGCCAGGCGCAGGCGGCGCACGACGCGCTCGTTGACGCGTCCGCGAACCCGGTTCGCCGCGTACTTCAGGAGCCCGTTCCCGGTGAGGACGGCGAGGTAGCCGGCGCACAGGGCGAACAGGAGTTCCGTGCGGCCGAGCGGGAGGCCCAGGAGCGTCATTCCTGGATGCCCGTCGCCCCGCGCGTCGGCGAGGGCATGGTTGACGATGTGCTTGGGTATCTCAAGGGTCAGCCAGGCCGCGGGCAGCGTCGCGAGAGACAGGAAGACCAGGCGGACCTGGATGCCGAGGGTGGCACCCAGAACGTACGCCTCCAGGCGCCGGCCCAAACGGAGCCCGAAGCCGCGACGCCGGCGGCCGCGGGACGGGCCGGCCCGCAGGGCATCGGCGGGTCCGGAGGCAACCGCCGACCGCCGATGACGGCGCAGCATGGCGCGGCCGACGAGCCACGCGGTCCAAGCCGGCGCAATGACGAAGACGAGCAAGGCATCGGCGACGATCCACCAGTGGCCGTGCGGGTAGTCGAGGCCGGTGAGCCTGTGGGCGAGGTTGTGCAGGGCTTCGATTGCCGTCACGGGGCAGCTCGTTCCGTATTTCCGGTAAGAGAGGGCGCGCGTCGTGGGCCTCCGCTAGCGATGGTCTCAGCCGTCATCCGGCGACCCCGCCTTTCGTGCGCCCCCGTTCGAGGGAATGCCGTCCCCGGCGCCGGCGCCATCGTCCCTCGGCGTGGTGCCCCCTCCGCGACGCACGGGCCCCGCGTTCGGATCGAATCGGACTGTGCGGAAGGTGCCGAAGGCGAACTGGCGTCTGGTCCGGATCGAACAGGGTGTGAAGCCCGCCCGTCGAACCGCCTTGAGGGAGGCCGCGTTGTCGGCGTCGACGAAGGCCACCAAGCGTCGCTTGCCCAAAGCCCGGGCGCGTTCGGCGATCAGGTACACGGCGGCCGCCATGACGCCCAGGCCGCGGAATGATGCCGGCGTGAAGGCGTTCTCCAGCATGGCCTCCTCGGCCGACAGAACCGGCAGGGCGCCGGTCCGCCGGATCGCGTCGCCGTAACCCGGGCCAGTGAGCCACTGGATGTGGCAGGGTCGGCCGGACACCTCATCGACGAGCACGAAGCAGCGGCTCGGCAGCACCCCGTGCGCGGCGGCGCGCAATCGCCACCTGACGTCGTCGCGTTCGCGCTCGGCCGCCTTGTCGCCACCGACGGGAAAGAGGACCGGCAGGTCGTCCGGCCGGAAATCGCGCAGCCGGACCGGGATTTTGGCGGCCGGTGGTTCGACGGCGACCGATAGGTCGCGCGTCAGGCCTATCGAGACCCGCTCGGAGAAAAGACCCAGGGCCATGCGCCGGGCCACCCTGGCGCGCAGCATCGCCCATCCTTCGCCGAGGGAGCCGTCGCCGCGCGCGTGCGGGTAGGGCTTGAACGTCATGCCAGGCCCGCCGCGCCTCGCCGAAGGCGCGCCCGGGCAACCGTGGATCGACACGCACGCGTCGCCGGCGACCTCCGGCACACCTGGGTCGATGGCGCGAGCGCCGCCCTTGCCGACCGCATCAGCCGCCCCCCATGATCCGCGCGGTCCGGATCTCGACGGCCCGGACGCGCGCGACGTGGGCGGCCCAGAACCGGTTCGCGAGGAGCGTGACGGCCGTCGGCGCCGCGCGGGGTTTCGATGTGGATGTCCGCGGGATGCCACGGCCGGCCGACGCCGCGACCGCCGCAAGCGGCGAACCCGTGGCGGCCAGCCGGTCGCGGGCGCGCCGGCAATAGTCGACGGAACGCGGCGTCATACGCTCCTCGCCGTGGCCGGCGCGATATTTGGCGAGGGTGCGGCACACGTCGCCGCCTGCGAGGCGCCACGCCCGTGCGAGGTAGGCGACGCCGAAGCGGACGTTCGTGGCCGGGTCGAGGAGTTCCGCGGCCGGCCCGCGATGGCCGAGCATCGTGGCGGTGGCCGGGCGGACCTGCATCAGCCCGAGTTCGCCGACCGTTCCGACGGCCCCGGCGTCGTAGCCGCTCTCGACGAACGCGACCGCCTCGGCGAGCGCGGGCGGGACCCCGCGTGCCGAAGCCTCCCGCTCCAGGAGTTCGCCATAGGCGGCTCGACCGCCGGCCATGACGTTCCCGACGTCGACGGCCGTGGCGGCTGCTCCCGCGGTGCCCCCCGGCCCCTCCGCCGCCGTCGCCGCGCCGGCGGCCGCGGCGAGGCCGAGGAGAACGCCGAGGGCGCGAGGCGCCGCGGCCGGGATCGGGCGCCGTCGGCCGGTCCCCATCACTTGGCCTTCTGGATGCGCGTGACGGCGATGGACCCGTTCACCCGGTCGGCCGAGAACCGCACCCGCTCGCCGGGCTTCAGGCCCTTGAGCATGGCCGGGTCCTGGACCTTGTAGGCCATGGTCATCGCGTCCATCCCGATGTTCGGGATGGTCTCGTGGTCGAGGGTCACCTTGCCCGCGGCGTCGTCGACCTTCTTCACGGTCCCGGCGACGAGGGGAGCGTTGGACGGCGACGCCGGCGCGGCCGGCTGCGAGGCCGCCTTCTCCGCGGGAGGCGGTTCGGGCCGGGCCTGGGCCGGGGCCCCCTTCGCCTGGCGGTCAAGCGGTCCTTCGCCCGACGGCGTCTGGTTCGGCTGCGGCCGGTACCCGGCCTCGCGGCTGCGGACCAGCCACTGCTTCAGGGCGTCGATCCTCGCCTGCTGCTCGTCCTGGATCTTCTGGGCGGTCTCCCGCAGCTGCCGGTCCCCGCCATAGTCGAGCTGCGTCTTGGCCAGGAACAGCGTCTCCTCGTAACTGGCGATGAGCAGCTCGGCGAAATCCCGGTCCGGGTCGCCGGTCAGCTTCGTGTCCCGGAAACGGTTCGCCATCGTCTCGCGCGCCCGTTCCAGGGCGGCCGGCGCGCCCTTCGCGGGCTGGGCGCCGGCGGGTTCCGGGACCGGGCCGACGAGGGCCGCGGCGAGCGCGGCGGACAGGATCAGGCGTCGCATGGTCGCTCCATCTCAAGGTGTCGGCGCCCCCGCGCGGGACCGGGCGGAAGCCGCGCGAGGGCTCGCCTCAGGGGCGCTACTTCGCCTTCTGGATCTTCGTGACGGTGTAGGCCCCGCCCGTCTCGGCGACGTCGAAGTCGACCTTGTCGCCGGCCTTGAGATCCTTGAGCATCGCGGGATCCTTGACCGCGTAGGCCATCGTCATCGCGTCCATGTCGAGCTTCGGGATCGCGGCGTGGTCTAGCGTCACCTTGCCGGCGGCCGGGTCGACCTTCGTCACCGTCCCCTTCACGGACTGCGCCCACGCCGGCGCCGCGACCGCCAGGAAGGCCGCGGAAAGAACGGCGAGCGTGATCTTGCGTCTCATGGCTTCTCTACTCCTTCGGTCCATCGAACCGCCGCACCGGCGCCGTTGAGGGGAATCGGCGACCGGCGCGGCGGACTTCGGACGGGATCGCTCCCGTTCCGAACGGGTTCGCCTGCCGCGCGAAAGGCGCTCCCCGGCAGGCCATCGGGCGGCCCGTGGCCGTCCCGTCAGTGCTCGTGGCCGCCCGAATTCGACGCCGTCCGGCGCGTTCGCGGATCGACGGCCCGCAGGTCGGTCTGGCGCGCGCGCCGGCCCTTGGGCGTGTCCGGGGCGCGGGCCGGCTCGGGCATCGGCTCGCCGGTCCACTCGTAGGCGAGGGTGCCTTCCGGGTGCCGGTACCAGCCGGGGTCGCGGTAATCGCCGGCCGCCAGCCCTGGGCGGACCTTCAGGACGGTGAACATCCCGCCCATCTCGACGGACCCGAACGGGCCCGCACCGGTCATCATCGGCAGCGTGTTGTCCGGCAGCGGCATCTCCATCTCGGACATCATGCCGCCGCCCGTCGAGCCCATCGGCATGTAGCCCGGCGCGATCCTCTGGATCTGCTTGGCCGTGCTCTTCATGTTCACGCCGATGTAGGTCCGGACCGAGTGGCCCATGGCGTTCATGGTGTGGTGCGACTTGTGGCAGTGGATCGCCCAGTCGCCCGGGTTGTCGGCGTTGAACTCGATGGCCCGCATCTGCCCGACCGCGACGTCGGTCGAGACTTCCGACCACTGCCGGTTCTCGTCGATCCAGCCGCCGTCGGTGCCGGTGACCTTGAAGTCGACGCCGTGGACGTGGATGGGGTGGTTGGTCATGGTCAGGTTGCCGAAGCGCATCCGCACCTTGTCGCCCTGGCGCGCGACCATGGGGTCGATGCCCGGCCACACGCGGCTGTTGAAGCACCACATGTTCATGTCGAGCATCGTGTTGACCTTGGGCACGTACGACCCGGCCTCGATGTCGTAGGCGTTCAGGAGCCACACGAAGTCGCGGTCGACCCGCCGCTCGGCCGGGTCGCGCGGATGGACGACGAAGAAGCCCATCATGCCCATCGCCATCTGGACCATCTCGTCCGAGTGCGGGTGGTACATGAAGGTGCCGGAGCGCCTCAGGATGAACTCGTAGACGAAGGTCTTTCCCGGCGGGATGCCGGGCTGGGTCAGCCCGGCGACCCCGTCCATGCCGTTGGGCAGCGTCTGCCCGTGCCAGTGCACGGCGGTCGCCTCCGGGAGGCGGTTGGTGACGAAGATCCGGACCTTGTCGCCCTCGACCGCCTCGATGGTCGGTCCCGGCGACTGCCCGTTGTAGCCCCAGAGCCGCGCGTTCATGCCGGGCGACATCTCCCGCACGACCGGCTCGGCGATCAGGTGGAACTCCTTCCAGTCGCCGCGCATGCGCCAGGGCAGCGTCCACCCGTTGAGCGTCACCACCGGCTGGTAGTCGGGCCCGCTGCTTGGGTAGAGCGGGGGCTGCATGGTCGCCTTGTCCATGATCGGGGCCTCCGGCAGGCCCGCGGCCTGGACCCGCCCGCTGATCATCGACGTGCCGGCGAGCACGAGGCCCCCGGCCCCGAGGATGCCCCTGCGCGAGATGTCGGTCATGATCTCCCTCCGAATGTCATGGGCGGATCGGGCTCCTTGGCTCAGCCGCCGGGCGTCGCGACGGCGAGGCTCGTGCCCGGGCTGCCTCCCGCGGGCTCCCCGCCGAAATTGTCTGCCGAGAAGCCGCCGCCGACTGTCGCCGCCTTGAGGTCGGTCGCCGCGATCCAGAAGTCGCGCTGCGCCTCGATCGCCTGGATGTTGCTCAGGATCCTGGCGCGGGCGTCGACGATCAGCGTCGTGACGTCCAGCAGCATGCCGCTGTACTGGAGCAGGGCCTGGTCCTGGATCGTCCTGCGCAGCGGCAGGACGCTGGTCTGGTAATGCCGCGTGATGTCGTACTGGCCGCGATAGCGCTGGAACGCCTCGCGCACCTCGGAGCGGGCGTTGACCGCGCGCTCCGCCAGGCGGTTGGCGCTGGCGAGGTAGCTTTCCTGCGCGCCCCGCACGGCGGTGGCCCCGAAGTCGTAGATCGGGACGACGAGATCCGCCGAGAACCCGTTCAGGCTGGCCTTGTCGACCTTCGGGGCACCGCCCTCGCCCCCCGCGGCCCTCGACCGCGAGAACCGGTTCGCGAAGCCCGCATCGAAGACGCTGACGAAGCCGCTGGCCTGGTTCAGCCCGAACTGCCCCACAAGCGATTGCAGCTCGAAGCGGGCGGCCTGCACGTCGGCCCGCTTGCTCATCGCCTCGGCCTCGATGGCGCGCCCGTCGACGAGCCTCCCGGGCAGGGCCGGCAGGCCGTTGGGCAACCGGAACTCGATCTCCCGCCCCCAGAGCCCGAGCAGGCGGGTCAGGCGCTCCCGCTCCGCCCGCTGCTGCACCCGCGCCTTGGCGAGCTGCGCGCCGAGCTCGCTGTAGAAAGCATGCTCGCGCGCCTGCTCCAGCTTGTTCAGCGCGCCCGTCTCGCCCAGCTGCGTGGCGAGCGTCGACGCGGATCCGGCGCCGGCCAGGGCCTGTTCGAGGAAAGCCGTCGCCTGGTTGGCCGCCACGGTGCGGTAGTATTGGCGCCGCGCCTCGCCCCCGAGCCGCAGGACCTGCTCCGCCGCGTTGTACTGATCGGCCGTGAACCGCTGCCGCGCGATCTCGGCACGCACCGGGAGCGTCGCCAACTCCAGCACGCTGGCGGCGACGGAGCGCTCGATCTCCGTGTTGAAACCCAATCCCCATTGCGTGATCGAGAGGCGCGGCGAGGGCGGCAGCGTGGCCTGCACGTACTGCGCCTCGGAGACGCCGAGGTCGTTGAAGGCGGCCTGCAGGCCCCTGTTCCTGAGCAGCGCGACCTGCACGGCGCCGTCCGCCGTCAGGGGACGCCGCAGCAGCGCGTCGACCCGGGCGTCCGCGGTCGGCGCGATGCCCTGGTCGTCCGCCTTCACGATGTCCTTCCGCAGGTCGAGCGCCGCGTAGCCGCCGGCGACGGAGAGGCCTGCGTCCGGCGAGAAGCTCGCGCAGCCCCCCAGGAGGAGGGCCGGGATGGCCAGGCTCGCGGCCAAGCGCCCGGGACGCGTCCGGGCGATGTCGCCTGGCGCGCGCGTGGTCGGACCGGTGCGTCCCGGCGCGGTCGACAGGCATCCCATGCCAGGTAGTCCGAGGCGTGCGCCCGTTCGGTTACAGGGACGGACCATCACCGGCCTCCGGAATCGCGCTTGCCGCCCATGCCGGGCATCCCGTCCATGCCCGGCATGCCTTCCATCCCGCCGGAACCGGACCTCGGCGCGACCTGCCGGTTGAGCTCCCGCCAGTCCTTCGGCTCGACGACGCGGAAATCCTTCACGCCCCCGGTCACCTTCGCGTATCGGGGCGGCGGGACCGGCACGCCGGGTTCGGAGGGCAGGACGAGGCCGACGGGCACGGCTGCGGGCATGCAGCCGGCGAGCGGCAGGACCGCCGCGAGCGCGGCCGGTCTCGGCAACTTGAACATCTTGGTTTTCCCGAACTGAGGCGGACGGCCGAGAGCAGGGCCCGGCGCGGCGCCGGCCGCGCGGCTGGAGCCGGCGACAGGGTCGCGCCCGACCGAGCCGTCGGGTCATGGAACGGAATGGGTGGCCGTCGTGTCGGAGCGGCCGGGGGCAGTCGCTAGCGGCCCCCGCGCGTCAGGCGCCAAGCCTCGGCGGACGCTCGATCCGGAGCGGATGCGCGTCGACGGTCCCGTCCTCCTGGGCGATCAGGACGCGGTCGGAGACGGTGTGGACCAGGGGCGTGACCATCCAGGTCGCCGCCGGCAGCGCCGCCTGGCAGCCCAGCGTGCAACAGGGCGACGGGCAGGCCGTTCGCTTCGAGCGGTGCCGATGGCCCGGGCAGCCGTCGTCGCCGGCGGTCGCGGCCGGCAGGTCCTGGGCCCCCTCTAGAAGCGCGGTCCGCCCGTGCCCTTCCGGATCGCCGCCGTCCTGGCGCGCACGCGCATGATGGTCATGGGGTACCGCCGCGGAAGCGCCGGCGATGTGGTCGAGCATCGAGGCACGGTGGCCCATCGTGCACGGCGCCGCAGGCGCGATGGCCAAGGCCAACGCGAGCACGGAAAGCATCACTGCGCGCACAAAGATCAATGATCAGGACCTCCGCCCAATCTTGCCGAAGCATTGCACGACCCGGCGACACCGGCAATCCACCGGGACAGGCGGACGTCTTGGAGAAACATCCTGTTGGATTTGCGCCACAAGCCGCTTCCGGAGGTTCGTCGCCGCGCGCCCGTTGGCAGGACCCCTTCCGGTGGAGTGCGAACGGGGCAGGCGGCGACGAACCCGGTCAGTGGACGTGGCCGTGCGGAGCGGCGGCCTCCGGAGCCGTCACCGCATCGCCGCCTCCCGCCGCGGCATCCGGCGCGGCCCGATTGTCCCCCGGCGCGTGACCGTCCGCACTGCCGTGTCCCTGGCTATGGTCATGGCCGTGGTCGTGGGCATGTTCGTCGGCATGCTCGTGGGGGAGGCCGCCGTTTCCGGGGTGGACGTGGTCGCCCGACTTCGGGAGCGCCATGACGCCCAGGCCGTAGCGGTAGACGTTCTCGCCGCCGAGCCACCCCGTCACCGCCAGCGCGCCGGAACCTCCGGCGAGAAGCGCCAGCAGCGCGAGGCCCGCACCGGCGCCCCGCCGGCGCTCCAACCAGGCCAAGCCGCCGGCGGCTAGGAAGACCAGCGCGGTGGCGACGGCCCAGCGGAGGTGGATCGTCATGTTCTCGTGCGAGGCCGCGTCGTGCGCCACCGTGTTGTAGGCGTACCATCCGGTGGCGAGGGTCGCGGCCGTGACCGCGATGCCGACCGCGAGGTTCCAACGCGCAGCCGCGGTGAGGGCGATCCCCGACGGCGACGTCCGGAGAAGGGTCCCGGCGACGAAGAGGGCGCTTGCCGTGATGAGCAGGGCGACCGTGAAATGGACCGCGACCGGATGCCAGTTCGGGATCACCTCGATCATGACCGTACTCCCAGGAAGGTGTCGCTGGCGGGATGGGTCGGCTTCGCGCCGGACCCCTTGGAATTGCCGGGCGCGAAGGACGGCGCGCCGCACCGGGACGGGCCGCCGTCGTCCCGTCCCGGTTCGCCCCTTCGGAGCGCCATTGCCGGGCGGCGTGCCCTCGAAGGTCCGGAAGTTGCCCGCCCGACCCGTCCTGTCGTGCCCGGCGGCGGTTTAGGATCGAGGCACAGACTTGGCAATAAAACGCGGCACATGCCTGCCGGCGGGGGCATGCCGCAGACGCTGTAACCTTTCCGGGCTCGATTGCGGAAAGATCTTGGTGCGGCGGGGCGGTCCCCGTTGCCTTGGGACGACCGATCACCTGAAATGGGTGGCCGGATGGAATGCTCGCCCGCAACCCCATGGTGCGGGAAGGTCGGGGGCGCTGCGGTGTGGCGAATGATGCGACGTACTTTGAGCTTCATGGCGCACGCTGCGAACCCGCACGCCTAGCCCCGGTGCCCCGGACGGAGGAGGAATTGCGTGGGTTGCTCGTCGCGAGTCTCGAAGGAAGTGCCGCCGACTACCGGCTCTTCCTCTCGCGTCTCGGGTCGCATTTGCGCGCGTACTACAAGGGCAAGCTGATCCGTTCCGGACGCGGCGACACCGAGGCGGAGGATCTGGTCCAGGAAACCCTTCTGGTGATCCATGCGCGCCGGCATACCTATGACGTCACGCAGCCGGTCACGCCTTGGATCCACGCCATCGCCCGTTACAAGCTCATCGACCACCTCCGCCGGACGCGTTCGGCGACGGCCGAGGTTCCCGTCGAGGATGCGGGCGTGCTGGTGGCCCACGACGACCATGTTGCCGCGGAGAGTTCGCTCGACGTCGAGCGGCTTCTCGCGCACCTGCCGGCGAAGATGAGGAACGCGATCCGGTCGACGAAGGTGGAGGGCCTGAGCACCGCCGAGGCGGCCCAGCGCTCCGGCATGACCGAGACCGCGGTCAAGGTGAGCGTCCACCGCGGCCTGAAGGCCCTGGCGAATTTGGTGGGAGGCAAGGCGCGATGAAGACCGACGAACTCATCGGCCTGCTGGGCAGCAGCTTCGAGAATGAGCCGGCGCGCACCCCATGGATGACCCGGCGGCTCGGGTTGGCGGTCGCCGTCGGCGCCGGCGCTGCGCTCTGCCTCGCGCTCGCGGTCCTGGGCGTACGCCCCGGCCTGACGGAGACCCGCCCGCTCGTGTTCCTCGCCTTCAAGTTCGTGTTCGCGGCCGCGGTCGGGGGGCTCGCGCTTCGATACCTCGCCCGGGCCGCGAGGCCCGGAGGCGAGAGCCGCGTCCATCTCGGGGTCGCCGCCTTGCCGTTCGTCGCGGTCGCGGCGCTGGCGGGGGCGAGCCTGGCGATGACCCCGCGCGAGCACTGGCACGGCCTGATCTCCGGCCACACCTGGCTCGAATGCCTCGTCTCGATCCCCCTGATCGCCGTCGTGCCGTTCGCCGTCGTCACCTGGGCGGTCCGGCGGTTCGGCGCGCCGACGGACCTGGTGCGGGCGGGGGCCCTGGTCGGCCTCGCCTCGGGCGCCGTCAGCGCGCTCGGCTACTCGCTGCATTGCATGGACGACACCGTCCCGTTTGTGGCCGTCTGGTACGGAGGCACCATCGCGCTGTGCACGTTGGCGGGGGCGCTTCTGGGTCCGCGCCTGCTTCGATGGTAGCGAACCGGCTCGGCGCGTCCTCCGCCCCCACGCCGGTCGGCGAAGATGACGGGCCATCGCGGTGCGGACCGCGGCATCAAAAGAATTCCCGCAACGCCGTAACGATGAGCGCGAAACGAACGGATTCAAGGCAAGGAGCACCAAGCTCCAAAGTGAATAAACGGGTCCCGCCATGAGAACCAAGATCGTTCCCGTTCTCGCCAGCATCGCGATGTTTGCCGTGCTGCCCGGTCACGCGCTCGCGGGGTGGATGGACAACGTCCCATCCCGCTTCATACCCCAGACACATCGGACGCCGCTCCGTCCTGTCGAGGCGCCGGACGTTGGCTTGACGACCGGATCGATCACCAAGATGCCTCGCCGTCCCTCCACCGGCCGACATGGCCGGCCCGAGACTTCCAACGCCACCGGGCGTCCCGATCTGTCGAGGAGTGCATCCCTCGCACGCGAGGCGGAATGCGCCTGAAGCCGGGGGCCAAACTGCACAGTGCGGGCGGTCCCGACCATGCCGCGACCATGCCGCATTGTGGGCGCGCCGCCATCGACCTTCCGCCCCGACAGAAAAGCTGGCATCGTGGATCCGTGACGTTCTGGCTCGCCATGAGGCGGCTGATCCCGCTGCTCGCGGTGATCGGTCTGGCCCTGACGCCGGTAGCCGCCCCTGCGGCAGCCGCGGGCATGCGCGCGTCCGCTGCGGCGCAGGCGCGCACCGTGCGCGGGACGACTGCGGCAGCGGACCACGCCGACATCGCCGGGTCGGGCATGGACGATGCGGACATGGACGACATGCCCTGCTGCCCGCCCGGGAAGACGGCGAAGCCCGACTGCGCCAAGGCGGGTTGCCCGCTCCTGGCGCTGTGCCTGGCGGGAATCGCTTCCCTCCTGCCGACCGCGGTGTCCGTCCCGGCACCTGTCGCGATGCGGACAATTCGAGCTTGGCCCGCCGCGGAGGCGTTCGCCAGCGTGCACGGGACACCGTCACCCGAGCCTCCCCGAGCCTGAACCCGATGCCGCCGGCGTGCGCGCCGGCTCGACGCCGCGCGCCCGCGCGCCGGCGACCATCGCGTTCAGGAGACGACATCCGTGACCAGAAACCCTATCGCGCGTGCCCTCGTGGCAGCGCTGCTCGGTGCCGCCTTGTCGGGACTGGCGCGGCCCGCGCTCGCCGACATCAAGGACTACGCCTTCGAGCTGACCGGGAAGGAGGCCAGAGTCGGCGAGGCCATCCTCGCCGTACGCCTCGTCGACAAGCGCACCGGCAAACCCGTGCCGGATGCGGTGATCTTCGCCCGGCGCATCGACATGGCCCCGGACGGCATGGACGAGATGATCTCGAAGATCGAGCCGATCCCGTCCCCCGAGCCGGACGTCTACCGGTTCCGGGCGAAGCTCTCGATGGCCGGAGGCTGGCGGCTCTCGCTCGCCGCCAAGGTCCAGGGCGAGACGGGCACCGTCGAGGACAGGCTCGAATTCCGGGTGGTCAAATGAGCCGGCGCGCATGGTTCGCCGGGACCCTTGCCGCGTTCGCGGCGGCGGGGACCGGGTACTGGGCGGGCCGCGATGGCGGCCCCGTGCCGGTTCTCGTCGAGCGCGCGCGGGCCGAGTTCGCCGAGTGGGTTCCGGCCTCCGCGCCGGAGCCGAAGGCGCCGACGGAGGCCACGGGTCCCGTAGTCTACTACCGCGACCCGGACGGGAAGGCCGCCTACTCGCTCGCGCCGAGGACGACGGCGGACGGGCGCGACTTCCGCGCGGTGCGGGCGAGCGAGGACGTACGCCTCGACGGGTCCGAGGGCGACGCCGCGACGCCGACCGGCGAGGCCGGCCAAGACACGGCGACGCGCGGAACCGAGGGGGCCGGGACGTCCGCGGCGGGCCCCAGGAAGGTGCTCTACTACCGCAACCCGATGGGTCTGGCGGACACCTCGGCCGTTCCCAAG
The DNA here is from genome assembly GCF_000364445.2 of Methylobacterium mesophilicum SR1.6/6. Lineage (NCBI taxonomy): Bacteria > Pseudomonadati > Pseudomonadota > Alphaproteobacteria > Hyphomicrobiales > Methylobacteriaceae > Methylobacterium > Methylobacterium mesophilicum. Next base: position 3,015,449 of record NZ_CP043538.1, read on the forward strand.
AAGGATTCGATGGGGATGGACTACATCCCCGTCTACGCGGGCGACGACCAGGACGGCGACGTCGTGACGGTCTCCCCCGGCAAGGTCCAGCGAACGGGCGTGCGGACCGAGGTGGCGGAGCGGCGGGTGGTGGCCCAGCCGGTTCGCGTGCCCGGCACCCTCGCCCTCGACGAGCGGCGCGTCACCGTCGTTGCGACCCGCTCGGACGCCTACGTCGACCACGTCGAGAACGTCACGACCGGCGACCGCGTGCGCAAGGGCGAGGCGCTCGTCCACGTCTACTCGCCCGAGATCAACGCGGCCGCCGCCCAGCTCATCGCCAACTCGGGCTTCGACGGGGCGCGCCGCAGGCTCCAGAACCTGAATGTCTCCGAACCCGTGATCGACGAGATGGAGCGCACCCGGAAGGTGCCGATGGCCATCACCTGGTCCTCCCCCCGGGACGGCCTCGTCCTGCAGCGGACCGCCATCGAGGGCATGAAGGCGGCGGCCGGCGACACGTTGTTCCGGATCGGCGACATCTCGGTCATGTGGGTCCTGGCCGACGTGCCCGAGCGCGACCTCGCCGGGGTGCGGGTCGGCCAGGCCGCCACCGTGCGGCTGCGCTCGGCCCCGGGGCGCACCTTCTCGGGCAAGGTGGCGGTGATCTACCCGCAGGTGAACCCGGACACGCGGGCGACGCGGGTGCGCATCGAGTTGCCGAACCCGGACGGCGCGCTCCTGCCCGACATGTACGCCGACGTCGAGATCGGCACGGGCACGGGCAAGCCCGTGGTCGCGGTCCCGGACGACGCGGTGATCGACACGGGCGCGCGCCAGGTCGTGCTCCTCGACCGCGGCGCGGGCCGCTTCGAACCGCGCGAGGTCAAGGTCGGGGTCAGCGGCGGCGGTTACACCGAGATCCGAGACGGCGTCGCGACCGGCGACCGGGTGGTCACGGCGGCGAACTTCCTCATCGACGCCGAGAGCAACCTGAAGGCGGCGCTGCAGTCCATGGCGGCCCCGAAGGCGGACGACCGGCAGGCCGCGAACGCGGAGGGCAAACCGTGATCGCGCGCCTTATCGGTTGGTCGGCCCGCAACCTCGTCCTCGTGCTGGTCGGGACCGTGTTCGCCGTGGCGGCGGGAATCGCCGCGGTGCGCACCCTGCCGCTCGACGCCATCCCGGACCTCTCGGACGTCCAGGCCATCGTCTACACCGAGTATCCGGGCCAGGCCCCCCAGGTGGTCGAGGACCAGGTCACCTACCCGCTGACCACCGCCATGCTGACGGTGCCGCGGGCCAAGGTCGTGCGCGGCTTCTCGTTCTTCGGGGTCAGCTTCGTCTACGTCATCTTCGAGGACGGCACCGACCCGTACTGGGGCCGCTCGCGGGTGCTCGAATACCTCAACACGGCGGCGAGCCGGCTCCCTCCCGGGGTGACGCCGACGCTGGGGCCCGACGCGACGGGGGTGGGCTGGGTCTATGAATACGTCGTGGTCGCGAAGGAGCGCACGCTCGCCGAGCTCCGGTCCCTGCAGGACTGGGTGATCCGGTTCGGGGCCTCGCGCGCCGAGGGCGTGGCCGAGGTCGCGGGCGTCGGCGGCTTCGTCAAGCAGTACAACGTCGTCGTCGATCCGAACCGCCTGCGGGCGCAGGGCATCAGCCTGAACAAGCTCCGGGACGCCATCCGGGCGAGCAACGCCGACGTCGGGGGCCGCACGGTCGAACTCTCGGAGTTCGAGTTCATGGTGCGCGGCCGCGGCTACCTGAAGGGCGTCGCCGACATCGAGAACATCGTGCTCAAGACCGCGGGCGGCACGCCGCTGCGGGTCCGGGACGTCGCCCGCGTCGAGCTCGGGCCGGACGAGCGCCGCGGCATCACCGAGATGAACGGCGACGGCGAGGTCGCCGGCGGCATCGTCCTCCAGCGCTTCGGCGCGAACGCGCTCACCGTCATCGAGAATGCGAAGGCGAAGCTGGCCGAGGTGGCCAAGGGCCTGCCGGCCGGCACCGAGATCCTGCCGGTCTACGACCGCTCCCAGCTGATCGAGGCGGCCATCGACACCCTGCGGCACACCCTGGTCGAGGAGAGCGTCGTCGTCTCGCTGGTCTGCGTGGTGTTCCTGTTGCACGTGCGCAGCGCGCTCGTGGCCATCCTGATGCTGCCGGTCGGCATCCTGATGGCGCTCGCGGGCATGAGGGCCCTGGGGCTCGGCGCCAACATCATGAGCCTCGGCGGCATCGCCATCGCGGTCGGCGCCATGATCGACGCCGCCATCGTGATGATCGAGAACGCCCACAAGCACCTGGAGCGGGCGCCCCCGGGCAAGCCGCGGGTCGAGATCCTGGTGGAGGCGGCCGCCGAGGTCGGCCCGTCGCTGTTCTTCTCGCTGCTCATCATCACCGTGAGTTTCCTGCCGATCTTCACCCTGGAGGGCGAGGAGGGGCGGCTGTTCGGGCCGCTGGCCTACACCAAGACCTTCGCCATGGCGGCGGCGGCGATGCTGTCGGTGACGCTGGTCCCGGCCCTGATGGTGCTGTTCGTGCGTGGGCGCATCGTTCCCGAGCACCGCAACCCGGTGAACCGGCTCCTCATCTGGCTCTACCGGCCGCTCATCGCCGGGGTGCTTCGCGCCCGCATCCCGGCCGTCCTGCTCGCCCTCGGCGTCCTGGCCGCCACCGTCTGGCCGGCCCGGCAGCTCGGGTCGGAGTTCATGCCGGAGCTGAACGAGGGGACGCTGATGTTCATGCCGACGACCCTGCCGGGGATCTCGGTGACCAAGGCAGGCGAGCTGCTGGCAACCCAGGACCGGATCATCAAGAGCTTCCCGGAGGTGGCCTCGGTCTTCGGCAAGGCGGGGCGGGCCAACACGGCGACCGACCCTGCGCCGATGGAGATGTTCGAGACCATCATCACCCTGAAGCCCAAGGCGCAGTGGCGGCCGGGCGTGACGCTCGCGAGCCTCAAGGCCGAGATGGACAAGGCGCTGCAGTTCCCGGGCGTGTCGAATGCCTGGACCCAACCGATCCGCGCCCGCATCGACATGCTCTCGACCGGCATCCGCACGCCTGTCGGCATCAAGGTGCTCGGGACCGACCTCGACGCCATGGAGAAGGTCGCCCGTCAGGTCGAGGCCGTGGTGCGCGACGTCCCGGGGACGTCGAGCGCGTACGCCGAGCGGGTCATCGGCGGCTACTTCCTCGACATCACGCCGGACCGCGAGGCGCTTGGGCGCTACGGCCTGTCGGTCGGCGACGTGCAGGACGTGGTCGCCACCGCGCTCGGCGGCCAGAGCGTGACGAACACCGTCGAGGGACGGGAGCGCTACACCGTCAACGTGCGCTACCCCCGTGCCTTCCGCTCCGACCCGCGGGCCATCGCCGACGAGGTCCAGGTCCCGTTACCGGCGGGCGGCACGGTTCCGCTGCGCGAGGTCGCCAAGGTCGCGCTCACCCGGGGCCCGACCTCGATCCGCACCGAGAACGGGCAGCTCGCGGTCTACATCTTTGTCGACCTCACGGGCCGCGACCTTGGCGGCTACGTGGCCGACGCGCGGGCCGCGGTCGACCGCGAGGTCGAGCTCCCCCCGGGCACGACCCTACAGTGGAGCGGTCAGTACGAGTACCTGGAGCGCGCGGCGGCACGCCTCAGGATCGTGGTGCCCCTGACGCTGCTGGTCGTGTTCCTGCTCCTCTACCTGAACTTCCGGCGCCTGACCGAGACGCTCATCGTGATGCTGTCGGTCCCCTTCGCGCTGGTCGGGGGCGTCTGGCTGATGTGGTGGATGGGCTTCAACATGTCGGTCGCGGTGGCGGTGGGTTTCATCGCGCTCGCGGGCGTCGCCGCCGAGACCGGCGTGATCATGCTGGTCTACCTCGACCATGCTTGGGACGAGGTTCGCGCCGCGCGTCGGCTGGAGGGTCGGCCGCCCACGCAGGGCGACCTACGGGAGGCCATCATGGTCGGCGCGGTCGAGCGCGTGCGCCCGAAGATGATGACGGTCGTCGCCATCATGGCCGGCCTGCTGCCCATCCTGTGGAGCACGGGCTCCGGCTCCGAGGTCATGCAGCGCATCGCCGTGCCGATGATCGGCGGGATGGTCTCCTCGACCGTCCTGACCTTGATCGTGATCCCGGCGGTCTACGCCCTGGCGAAGGGCCGGGGGCTGCTGTCGGAGGCCGAGGCGGAACCCGCGGATGCCGGAACGCCCGGGCGGCCGTCCCTGGCCGCGGAATGAGAACCGAGAGGAGCGGACGATGAAGATCGAACTCAAGCCGACGCGGCGAACCGCCCTGATCGGCCTGGCGGCAGGCTTGGCCGTCGCACGCCGTGCGGGAGCCGGGGGCCTGCCCGAGGTGGCGGTCACCAAGGACCCGAGTTGCGGCTGCTGCGAGAAGTGGGTCACGCACATGCGCGAGGCTGGCTTCACCGTGACGGTGACGGAGGGACCCGTGACCCCGCTGAAGGTCCGCCTCGGCGTGCCGCGCGATCTCGCCTCCTGCCACACCGCCCAGGTCGGCGGATACGTGATCGAGGGGCACGTGCCGGCCGGCGCGGTCAGGCGGCTCCTGACCGAAAGGCCCGAAGGCACCGGCCTGGCCGTGCCGGGCATGCCGGCGGGCTCGCCCGGAATGGAGGTCGAGGGCAGGGAGCCCGATACCTACGCGGTCGTCCTGTTCGGGCCCGGAGGGCGGAGCGCGTTCGCCCGCTATCGCGGAGGCGAGCTGGTCTGACGGCGCCGACCGGACCCGCAACCCTTGACCTTACCACCATGGGAATCCCCATCTCGCAGGGACGTCACACACGGGAGAACGTCATGTATCGCTTCAAGGTGTCGAAGATGGGCTGCGGCGGCTGCGCCAAGTCCGTGACGCGCGCGGTTCTCGGCATCGAGCCGGACGCACAGGTCGAAGTGGACCTGGGAGCCAAGCTCGTGACGGTGTCGGGCTCGGGCGGCCCCGCCGACCGGATCGCCCGGGCGGTGACGGCGGCCGGCTATCCGGCAGAGCCGGTGCATGCCCTGGCGTGAGGCGGTAGGCTGAAACCAAACCCGTACGTGCGCATTCAAGTTCGTGAGGCCATTCAGGCCTCGCCGCCGCAACCTGGGTCTTCAACCCGCATGGGTCCTAACCGGCCAGTCGTGCGCCTGCTCACGGCGATGATCCTCGCGATCGTCGCCTACTTCGCGCCGTCCGCCGTCCAGGCCCATGAGGGGCACGTTCATTGCGGCCACCGCGGTCACCAGCAAACCGCCGCGACAAAGGCTGATGCGGCGCCTGCCGCCCGGCCGGTGAGCGTCCAGTTGATGCGCAAGGCGGCGATCCAGGTGACGCTTCCGGCTCACTCCATCATTCGGGCGCCGGCCGCGATGACGTCAGGCTCGCTTCGGGCGGACGACGCCGGCGCGGGTTGCTCCTGTGCCTGCGTGGGCTGCGTATGCGGGTCGATGGCCTGCTGCGCGATCGGCATCGTCGTCGGTCACGCGTCCCTGACGATGCCGCTCTCACGGGTCGTCGTGCTGATCCCGCACGATGCCGCCGGTCATGCCGGCATCGGACCCGGGGCGCTGCGCAAACCGCCCCGAACCCTCGTGTGAGTTGAGGCGCGCCCGAGGCGCGCGACGCCCTGGGTGCGCCCGCGTTCGCGTCGTTTCCCGGGCGGGCTCGACGCGAGAGCCATTCGCCACGTCGAACCGTTCACGCCCGGCAGGCGCGGAGTAGCCGACCGCCACCGTCACGGCCGAGCGGCACGAGCGTGTGGAGGCCGCGTACCCCCGCCCGAGCGCAAGCCCGTCGCACCGTGGGGCGAGGCGATGCCCGGGATGTCCGACACCGCCGTCACGTCAGCCGGATGCCCGACTCCGACCTCCCGAGACGACGGTCACGTCCCACCGGACGCGGCCGCCGTCCGCAAGGAGCAAGCGGTGGCTGACCGATTGCACCCGGGAATGCGGACCGATGAACCTTATCGAAATTTCATGATTGAATAACTGGTATTGTTCGGCTCAAGGAAGAAATACTCGCGCTTGCGTCGATCAATACTTAAGATCCCATCTTGAAAGGAGCGAGACAGATGCATCAGATATCGAGCGAAATGCAGTCCTGCATCGACGAGTGCCTGCGTTGCTATCAGACCTGCCTCGGCATGGCCTCGAACCACTGTCTTGAGGCGGGCGGCAAGCATGCCGAGCCGGAGCACTTCCGGCTGATGCTGGCCTGCGCTGAGATATGCCGGACCTCGGCGCACTTCATGCTGCTCGGGACCCCGCATCACAAGCACACCTGCGCGGAGTGCGCCGACGTCTGCGAGGACTGCGCACGCAGCTGCGAGCAGGTCGGCGACATGGACGACTGCGTCGCGCAGTGCCGGCGCTGCGCCGAGAGCTGCCGGAAGATGGCGGCCTGAACGACAACTCTGAAACCCGACCGGGAGGGGCGACGCCCCTCCCTCCGACCGACGAGGACGACAGATGTCAACGGCCACCGCCCGCAAGGCCACCCTGTACCGCATGGTGATGGAGAAGCACCTCTGCCCATACGGGCTGAAAGCCAAGGACTTGCTCGAACGCGAAGGCTTCGAGGTCGAGGACCACTGGTTGACCACTCGTGAGGAGACCGACCGCTTCAAGGCCGAGCATCAAGTCAAGTCGACGCCGCAGACCTTCATCAACGGCGAGCTCGTCGGCGGCTTCGACGACTTGCAGCGCCACTTCGGCAAGGCCGCCAACGACCCGAACGCCACGACCTACACGCCCGTCGTCGCGGTCTTCTCGATGACGGCGCTGATGGCGCTGGCGGCGAGTTACGCCGCCTACGGAACGCCGCTGACGATGCGTGCGGTCGAGTGGTTCATCGCCTTCAGCATGTGCGTGCTCGCCCTCCTGAAGCTGCAGGACGTGGAGAGCTTCTCGTCGATGTTCCTGGGCTACGACCTGCTCGGGCAGCGCTGGGTACGCTACGCCTACGCCTACCCCTTCCTGGAAGGCATCGCGGGCGTCCTGATGGTGGCGGGCGCGCTGGACTGGATCTCGATTCCCGTCGCCCTGTTCATCGGCACGGTCGGCGCGGTCTCGGTGTTCAAGGCGGTCTACGTCGACAAGCGCGAGATCAAATGCGCCTGCGTCGGCGGGTCGAGCAAGGTGCCGCTCGGCTTCGTCTCCCTGACCGAGAACCTGATGATGGTCGCCATGGGCGTCTGGATGCTCGCCGTCCACCATTGAGCAGACCGGTGCCGACCCCGCCCTTCTTCCCGGACCTCGACCGCGAGCCGCACCCGCAGGCGGCCGCTGCGGCCGCGCGCTATCTGTCGGCCGTCGACGAGATGCTGCCGGGCCTCGTCACGGGTTTCCACGTGGTCGGCTCCGCGGCGCTCGACGATTTCGTGCCCGGACGATGCGACCTCGACTTCGTCGCCGTCGTCGCCCGACGGCCTGACGGCGAGGTGCTGGATCGCCTCGCCGGCCTGCATGCCGCCCTGGCCGGTTCCGGAAGCCCCGCCCTCGACGGCACCTACGTCGCCAGACCCGACTGGCAGGGGCAGCAGGCGGAGGGGCCTGCCGTCCGGGACGGGCGCTTCGAGCCGCGGTCGCGGCACCGGCGCCGACCGGTGGACAGGCTGGCCCTGGCCGAACACGCGCTGACGCTGCGCGGGCCGGCGCCGGGCTGGCGTGACGTGCCCGAGATCGACGGGTGGGCGGCCGGGGCGCTTGATGCCATGCGGATCTCCGCCGCCGACCTGGAGGTGGACGAGGCCGTCCTGGGTGCCTGTCGGCTGCACTACCTGCTCGCGCTTCGGCGCATTCCCTCGAAGTCCGAGGCGGGTCTCTACGGCCTGATCTCATTCGAAGGGCATTGGCGGCGCATCATCGACGAGGCGTTGCGCCTGCGCCGCTCCCCGCGAGCGCCGGCCCTGTACGGGGACGAAGGCGAGCGCCGCCGGGACGCGCTCGCCTTCGTCGGGGCGGCCGCGAGGGACGGGCTGTCCGTGGCATGAGTGCGCCCCAGGGGTTCCGGCGGCGCGTCCGAGCACCTATCTTGGCGGTCGCAACACGGGCCCGAGATGAGCGAACCGGACGACAGGCACGGCGGCGTGGCCGTGGACCATACCCGCCAGATCGCCCGGCTTCGCCGCATCGAGGGGCAGGTCCGCGGCCTGCAACAGATGATCGAGAACGGCCGCTACTGCGTCGACGTCGCCCACCAGGCCGATGCCGTCATCGCCGCTCTCCGGCGGGTGCAGTCCGACATGCTGCGCGACCACATGCAGGCGCTCGTGCACGCCACGCTCACCGGGAACCTGCCCGAGGAGGAGCGGACACGCCTCGCCGACGAGATGAGCCGCCTCATCGCCAAGGTGGTCTGAAGACGGGAGGAGCGACGTGCCGAAAAGAAAACTTCTGCTGGTCGTCGGCGCCGGTGCGTCCCTCGAATTCGGCATGCCCCCCGTCGCGGGGGTCCGGGCCATCATCAACGACGCCATCCAGGTGCGCTACCCGTTGCTCGCCGAGCCCGCGACGAACCTGTACGAACATGTCGAGGGCTTGGTCAGAGCCCACTGGCAGCGGACGGTGCCCGAGTTCCTGCGCCGCGAGCCGCACTACGAGGACTTGCTCTACGCCATCTTCGCCGTCGCCGCGGCTTACCCCGCCGGCGCCGCGACCTCGGCGTTGGGCGCGGTCGTGACAGCCAAAGGAATGCCCAACGTCTCGCTTTTCGGTCGGCAGGCCACACCGGTCGGGCCGGACACCCTGCGCGACCTCGGCCGCGCGTCGGTCGATGCGGTCGTGGAGGCGTTCCGCGAGCGCTGCGCCGCCAGCGAGGCGGACAAGGCGTCCGAGTTCGCGAAGCTCCAAGTGCTGGTCGCCGCGTTGCAGGCCGAGTTCGACATCGCGGTGGTCACCCTGAACTACGACAATGTGATGTACCGCGCCTTTCCCGGCATCGAGACCGGCTTCGACCCGGCGACCGGCATGTTCGACCAGGAGCGCATCCTCCGGCGATCCGGCTGGGCATGCATGCTGCACCTCCACGGGTCCGTCCATTTCGACATGGAGCCGGGTTCGACCGGAGACATGCACGAGATCCGCTGGCAGCCGGATATCCGCGGCCGCTTCCACCAGAACGCCGGCGGCCGCAGCACGCGCTCCCACGTGGAGGGCATCGATTTCCCGACCTCGGTCATCGTCGCGGGATACGGCAAGACGACCCAGATCCTGAAACGGCCCTTCCGCACCTACTACTCCGAGCTCGACCGTCTCGTGGCCGGATGCGACGCCGTGCTCTTCGCCGGATACGGGTTCGGCGACGAGCACCTGACCGTGGCCTTCGAGGGCTTCCGCGATGCGCGGAACCGACCGGTCGCCGTCATCGATTTCGCGTGGGACGACGCCATGACGATGGGGGGCGCCGACCTCGGCGGCCCCAACGCCATGGTCGACGAGATGGTCCGGACGTTCCTGACCGAGCCGCGGACCATGCGCGCCCTCGGCTACGCGGCCCCGCAGACGGTCGCGGACCTCAAGGCCGCCCGTGAATTCGAGACCTGCGTGGACCCGGCCACGCCCTTGGCCGTCTGGTACAACGGCATGCTCGCGGCCTGCGAGGAGCCGGCCAAGGTTCTCGCGCGTCTGGCGTGACGTTCGGGTCAAGGGGACGGTTCGCATCGACCCGGCGGGCAGTGCCGAAGGACCGTGGCTTTCCGAGACCGTACCGAAGGACTTCCGATTCCGCACCGTCCCGGAGATGACGCAGCTCAGTGCCGACGCCAAGTCGACGGTGCGCTGGCGAGCCTCCCGTTCGGGGGCGGCCAACTTGCCGCGACGCCTGGGTTGCCGGTGCCGGGATGTCTCGGCTGCCATCATAACCTCCGCCCGCAGGGTCGCCGGTGCGATGTTGGTCGCCAGGATCAAGGATTTGGCCGACGAGCATGGCCTAGCGGTTTGCGGCCATCGTTCCGCTGAAGTCATCGGAAGGAATGCAAGCCCTCCTTGAACGGTGACGCCGCCGTTCCGCCGGATTGATGCGGCGAGCGACGGTCCAAGTCGCGGAGGATGGATGGAATTTTTGCGTGCGACATCCGCAGGCTTAGTCAGCCCAAACAAAACAAGGGTTCAGAAGCGCGTTCAGTAGCTCTTCCGCAACACTCGCAGTGGGAAGCCTGTCCAGGGCGAGCATTCCCCCGACCGACCCTTCCAAAACGCGCCCAGGTAAAATACCCCTAAGGGGTATCGGGTCGGAGGGCGGCATGATCGGACGGCGGATCTTTCTCACCGGCGCGATGGCGTCGGCGGCCTCGGTAGCCTTGGGCGGCACCGCCGCGCGGGCCTTGGGCGGCATCGAGCAGCGCAACGAGGTGAGCTTCCTGCGGGGGCCCTACAACCTCGCCTTCTACTACCGGCTCAACAAGGCCTACCGCATCGGGGCCGGGATGCACTTCTTCCACTCGAAGCAGCACGACCTGCTGCAACTGACCCGGTTCGAGGACCACGCCGCTGTCGATGCCCGCTTCGACAAGGAGGCGCAGGAGTGGCTGCGCGACCCACCGGCCATCGAGCCGGAGATGCCGTACTACTCGAACTACGTTGACCGGGCGATGCACACGCTGTTCCGGACCATCGACTGGACGCACATGCATCACGAGCAGACCTACGACGTGATGGCGTTCCGCGAGATCCCTTGGGCCGAGAAGAAGGCGTGGACCGACCGAGCGGTCAAGTATTACCTCACGATGCAGACGCCGGGCGTGCCCCGCAGCGTCGCCCCGCTGGAGCTGACCATGCGGCGGGCGGGCATCATGATGAAGCCCTACTTCAATTATTTCCGGAACTTCTATCCCCTCGACCAGAGCCTGTTCTACGTCGCCCACTGGTGGCACCCGGCCGCCTACGAGACGCAGATGATCTCGGGCAACCGCGACCAGGAGGCCGCGATGGCCCAGACCATCGACCTCATGTACCGCGAGGTCATGCCCGACCGGCCGGGCCGCATGCTGCTCTCGCGCGAGATCATGCCGCGCTACGCCCGGATGAGCCCCGAGAGCGCGAACATCTTCGACAACCTGCACATGCTCCACGGCATCGCCTACTCGATCCTCGCCTACAAGGGCTGGTCGGTCGAGGAGAAGCGGGCCGAGATGTACCGGGTCATCGAGGCCATGGGCTACCAGCCCGGCGACGAGGCCTACGCCCGCAAGTTCCGCGAGCCCCATCCCGGCTTCGACCCGAGGACCTATCCCGCCTGGGTGCGCTCGCCCCAGGGCGCGATGGGCATGATCATGATGGACATGCTCATGGAGATGCTGCCGATGATGTACCCGGGCGGCCTGTCCAAGGCGCAGCGGGCCGCCGTCATGCGGCAGATGATGATGAACGGCCGTCTCGGCATCGAGCCCGGCGAGGTGCCCGGATCGCTCCACGACGCCCTGATGCAGGTCGCGCCCGGCATGATGGCGATGCCCGGCTCGACCGAGCCGGGCGAGGTCCCGGCCATGATGGTCGAGCGCATGGTCCAGGCCTGGAAGGCCAAGGCTGCCCGCATGCCCGACGTCGCCCCCATCGACATGACCGTCGAGCCGAGCCTCGGCCCGGCCCGCGTCGCCGCCCGCTGAGGAGACGCCCCGATGTCGACGACCACGCGCGCCGCCCTCACGGCCCTCCTCGCCCTCACGGCCGGCCCCGCGCTCGCCGCCGACCACACCAACCTGGAGGAGGGGCTGCCCATCACCATCGAGGACGCCTACCCGATCAAGGAGAACGGCCTCGAAGTTCAATCTTACTTTCAGTACAACCGCATCCGGAACGACCCGCGCGGCGCCAGCAGCCTGATGGCGGTGCCGCGCCTTGAATGGGGCGCGTTCAAGAACTTCCAGCTCTCGGTCGAGGCCCCGTACCGGGTCGGTACGGCGAGCGACACCGACCAGGGCGAGTTCCGGGCGCAAGGCTTCTACAACTTCAACCAGGAGGGGCTGGTCCTGCCCGCCATGGCGGTCGCACTCGGGGTGAACACCCCCTACGGCCGGATGGCCGGCGGCACGGAGACCGAGCTCAAGTTTCTGGCGACCAAATCGCTCGGCACCCCAGACCCGGAGGGATTGTCGCCGTACTCCTACGTGCCGCGCCAAGTGCACTTCAATGCGTCGTGGTTCCACAACTACGACCCGACGACCGGCCGGGAGGCCGAGCGGCGCGACCGCTACCGGGTCGGCGTCGCCTATAGCCAGCCGATCTCGAATTCCGTCGTCCTCGTCGCCGACGTCTACCGCGAGACCGACCGCGAGCGAGGTCGGGCGGTGAACCTTGCCGAGATCGGCGCGCGCTACATGGTGACCCCGCAGACTGTGCTGGTCGGCGCCGTCGGCGTCGGCTTCGGCGGCGACCGCAGTCAGGATTTCCGGGTCACAGCCGGCCTGCAGCACTCCTTGAGCTTCCCGTATTCCTGGGATCCGCCGCGTTGACCCTGGATTGAACAGCATGGGTGTGTTGCGTCACTTCTGGGAACCTTACCCCTAGGGGGTATGTTGCACGGGCATTGCCGAAAGGGTGCCGCATGTTCCCGGAATGGTTCCACGCAGTCTCGATCCTGGCCCTGCTGCTCGGTGCAGCCTGCTCGCTGCTGCTCTCGGTCCAGGTGATCCGGCACCCGCAGCACATGACGGTGATGAACGTCGTCTGGCCGGTCAGCGCTCTGTTCGGGACGCTCGTCGTCGTCTGGGCGTACTACCGCTACGGCCGGCTCGCGACCATGGAGGCGCACCACCACGCCAAGGAGCGGGGCGAGAAGCCGCCGAACATGACCCAGACGCCGTTCCCGGTGATGGTCGGCAAAGGCGCGCTCCACTGCGGCAGCGGTTGCATGCTGGGCGATGTCGCCGCCGAATGGCTCGCCTTCCTCGTGCCGGCGGTGGCGGTCTGGTTCGGCTGGCATTCCTTGTTCGAGGAGAAGATGTACGCAGTCTGGGTGCTGGACTTCGTCTTCGCCTACGCTCTCGGGATCGCATTCCAGTATTACGCCATCGTACCGATGCGCGGCTTGTCGCCCGGCCAGGGGCTCGTGGCGGCGGTGAAGGCGGACACCGCTTCGCTGATCGCCTGGCAGGTCGGCATGTACGGCCTCATGGCGCTGGTGCAGTTCTGGCTGTACCCGCACCTCGCCGGGCAGGCGGCCCCGGTGAACTCGGTCGAGTTCTGGTTCGCCATGCAGGCCGCCATGGTGGCGGGATTCCTGACCAGCTACCCAGTGAACTGGTGGCTCGTCGGTTCCGGGATCAAGGAGCGGATGTAGTCTCCCTGATGGTGGCCTGGCTCCGATGGTGTTCCGGTTTCGACGGCCGAATGCCGGCTGGTTCCGCTTCCGGCGAATGACGGGCAAGGCGCGACCAATCTGACAGGGTCCTTGCGGATAGCCGACGGGCGTCCCGGGGCTTGAGGGATCGAACGGCTCAGGAAAACCGTGCCGCCGCTATCAGCAGTGCCAGCGCCAACAGAACTAGCGCCATCGCCGCGACGAGCGACCTCGCCGCGGCCCTGCGAATTTCCGGACGGGCGTGTCGTCTGCGCCGCGAGCGCGGCCCCCAGTCGAGTTGTTCCCGGGCGACCTTCTTGCCGACCATCGATGCTCCCTTACACCGGAAGGCGGGCGGCCTCGACCGCAAGCGCCTCGTCCTCGACCTGGATGGTGACGTGCTCGATGCCGTGGCGTTCCTTCATCATGGGACGGACGCCCCGGATCACGTCGGGGCTACGGGCCACGTCGTCCACGATCACGTGCCCGCTCATGGCGTCGCAGCCGGAGGTCGGCGTCCAGGCATGCAGGTCGTAGGCTCGCCGGCCATTCGGCATCGCCTCGATCCCGGCCTTCAATGCATCGAGGTGGACGCCCGGCGGCGTGCCCTCCAGCAGGATGTGCAGCGCCTAGCCCAGGAGGCGCCAGGTGCGCGGCAGGATGAACAAGCCGATGCCGGCGCCGACGAGCGGATCGACCCAGACCCAGCCCTTCGCCATCACCACCAGGGCGGCCACGATCACGCCGAGCGAGCCCAGCATGTCCGAGAACACCTCGAAGCAGGCGCCCTTGACGTTGAGGCTGTCGGACGAGCCGCCGGCCAGGAGCTTCATGCCGGCGAGGTTCGCGCCGAGGCCGGCAAGCGCCACCAGCACCATCGGCCAGCCGAGGATCTCGGTAGGCTCCGCTAACCGGAGGTACGCCTCGAAGAGGATGTAGGCCATCACCCCGAGCAGCACGACCGCGTTGGCCAGTGCCGCCAGGATTTCGAAGCGCATGGTGCCGAAGCTCTTGCCGGGCGTCGGCGCCTTGCCCGCGTAGTGGAAGGCGAGCAGCGCCAGCCCTTCGCGTCCGTGACCATGTAAGCGGCACCGGCCAGCAGCGCGAGGCTGCCGGTGAGCAGGCGGCCCACGACCTCCGCGCCCATGTAGGTCAGCGTCAGCGCGAGCGCCCAGGCGAGGCGCCCCTTGTCACGGGCCGCCGCCGAGACCGCGGGGATGCCGCCCCCGTGAGTATGTCCGTGTCCCATGTTCGCTTCCGGGTGTTCGCTGCCGTTCGGGCAGGGCGGCGTCAGGGACCGTCCGCGTCGATCAGGTCGGCCACGTGCGCGCCGGCCGGGTGGCCGGTCGCCGCGTGGTGCGTTTCCGAGCAGGTCGCGTAGCCGGGTCCGAAGGCGGTCATGACGAGCTCGCGCCTTCCGTCCGCGGCCTCCCGGCTCGCCAGGAGCGCGCGGCCCTCAGGCCAAAGCTCGGAATCGGCAAGCGGCCCCCGGCCCGGCTCGCCGTAGCGGCGCACGCCCTCGTCGTGGATGGTCCCCCGCGCCCGCGCGAGGGCCTCGCCGTCGAGAGGCACGCCGACCCAGATCACCTGCTGGAGACCCTCGTCCCGGCAGACCACGAGGACGACTTCCGCCGTCGCCGGACCGGTGGCCGGCCCTTGTCCGCGCTGGTAGTAGAGTGCCGTGAGGTTCGCCTCGCGGTCGACCTTCAGGGGGCGTGGCACCTCGCCGACCGGTCCCCAGGCGAGGCCGAACGGCGCATCGCCCGGTCCGCTACCCGCCGCGGCCGCCCCATACGACAAGGCGAGGACGGCCAATCCCGCCGCCGGGAGATAGACCTGCCGCATCGACTACTCCGCGGCCTTGAGGTGCGGCGAGGCGGCCTCCGGCTGCCGGCCGTTCACCTTCGCGGGCTCCGCCTTGCCGAAGCGCGCGTAAAGGGCCGGCAGCACGACCAGCGTCAGCAGGGTGGCGCTTATCAGGCCGCCGATGACCACGGTGGCGAGCGGGCGTTGGATCTCGGCGCCGGTCTCGGTGGCGATCGCCATCGGAACAAAGCCGAGCGAGGCGACCAGCGCCGTCATCGCCACCGGCCGCAGCCGGGTCATGGCGCCCTCCAGGATCGCCTCCCGCTTCGGGCGGCCCTCTGCGACGAGCTGCTTGATGAAGGTCAGCATCACGAGGCCGTTGAGCACCGCCACGCCAGAGAGTGCGATGAAGCCGACCGCCGCCGGCACCGAGACCGGCATGCCCCGGAGCCACAGGGCGACGATGCCCCCGGTCAGTGCCAGCGGCACGGCGCTGAACACCAGGAGCGCATCCCGCGGCGAGCCCAGAGCCGAGTAGAGCAACAGGAAGATCAGGAAGAAGCAGACCGGCACCACCACCAGGAGGCGCTGCTTGGCCGAGGCGAGGTTCTCGAACTGACCGCCCCAAGTCACGTAGTAGCCCGGCGGCAACTGCACCTGGCTCCCGACCTTCGCTTGCGCCTCCGCGACGAGCGAGCCGATGTCGCGGCCACGGACGTTGGCGGTGACGACGACCCGGCGCTTGCCGTTCTCCCGCGAGATCTGGTTCGGCCCCTCCGTCACCTGGAAGCTCGCCACCTGCTTGAGCAGGACCGAGCTCGCCCGGCCGTTCGGGCCCGGCGGCAGCGGCACCGGGATGTTCTCCAGGGCCTCCCGGTCCTCGCGCACCTTGTCGGTCAGGCGCACGACGATGGGGAAGCGCCGGTCTCCCTCGAACACGACGCCGGCATCGCGGCCGCCGATGGCCGCGCCGATGACCTCCTGGATGGCGCCGGTGCTCAAGCCATAGCGCGCCGCCTCGGGCTTGTTGATCTTGATCTCTAGGAACGGCAGGCCCGCCGCCTGCTCGACCTTGACATCTTCGGCGCCCTCGACGCCCTTCAGGACCGTCGCCACGGCGTTGGCAGCCTTCAGCATCGGCTCGAACTCCTCGCCGAACACCTTCACGGCGAGGTCGCCGCGGGTGCCGGCCAGGAGCTCGTTGAAGCGCAGCTGGATCGGCTGGGAGAACTCGTAGACGTTGCCCGCGAGCGCCCCCACCGCCTTCTCGATCTGCTCCTGCAGGTCGGCCTTCGACAGGCTCGGGTCGGGCCACTCCTCCTGTGGCCTGAGCATGACGAAGGTGTCGGAGGAGTTCGGCGGCATCGGGTCGGAGGCGACCTCGGCCGTGCCGGTCTTCGAGAAGACGTAGGCGACCTGCGGGAACTTTGACACCACCTTCTCGACGTTCAGTTGCATCGTCTGCGACTGGGTGAGCGAGGTCGAGGGGATGCGGGTGGCGTTGAGTGCGATGCTCTTCTCGTCGAGTTGCGGGATGAATTCGGTCCCGAGCCGGGTGAACAGGAGACTTGCTCCGACGAGCAGCAGCAGGGCCGCCCCGATGAATGCGAACGGACCCCGCACCGCGGCGGCGAGCACCGGCCGGTAGACCGCCTTCAGCGCCCGGATGATGAGGTTGTCCGTCTCGGTGACCTTGCCGGAGATGACGATGGCGATGAGCGCCGGCACGAAGGTCAACGACAGCACGAAGGCCGAGACCAGAGCGATGATCACCGTCAGGGCCATCGGCTCGAACATCTTGCCCTCGACGCCCGTGAAGGTCAGGAGCGGCACGTAGACCAGGATGATAATCGCCTGCCCGTACAGGGACGGCTTGATCATCTCCTCGGCCGACGCCCGGACGGTCTCAAGGCGCTCCTCGATGTCGAGACCGCGGCCCAGGGCGTGCTGCCGCTCGGCGAGGTGGCGCAGCGCGTTCTCGGTGATGATGACCGCCCCGTCGACGATCAGCCCGAAATCGAGCGCTCCGAGGCTCATCAGGTTCGCCGAGATTCTGGCCTCGACCATGCCGGACATGGTCATCAGCATCGCCACCGGGATCACCAGCGCCGTGATGACGGCCGCCCGGATGTTGCCGAGCAGCATGAACAGGATGACGATGACGAGGGCCGCGCCCTCGGACAGGTTCTTGGCCACCGTCTTCACCGTAGCCTCGACGAGGCGGGTCCGGTCGAGGACGGTCTGGACCTCGATCCCGGGCGGCAGGCTCTTGCGGATCTGGTCCATGCGCGCGTCGACGGCGGCGGCCACCGTGCGGCTGTTCTCGCCGATCAGCATCAGCGCGGTGCCGACGACGACCTCTTGGCCGTCCTCGCTCCCCGAGCCGGTGCGCAGGTCGCGCCCGATGCGGACCTCGGCGATGTCTTTGATGCGCACCGGCACGCCGCCCCGGGTCGCGACGACCACGTTGCCGATGTCGTCCATGTCCTCCAAGCGGCCGGCGGCGCGGACGACGTAGCCCTCGCCGTTATCCTCCAGGTAACGGGCGCCCTGGTTGGCGTTGTTGCTATCCAGCGCACGGGCGACGTCGGAGAAGGACAGGTCGAGGGAGGCGAGCTTATTAGGGTCCGGCTGGACGTGGTACTGCTTCTCGAAGCCGCCGATGCCGTCGACCCCGGCCACCCCCGGCACGGTCCTGATCTGCGGGCGGATGATCCAGTCCTGGACGGTGCGCAGGTAGGCGGTCTGCTCCAGCTCGGTCCTCAGGCGCTGGCCCTCGGGCGTGAGGTAGCTGCCGTCGGGTTGCCAGCCGGGCTTGCCCCCGGCCGAGACCTTCCGCTCGCCCGGCTTCGCGTAATGGATCGACCACATGTAGATCTCGCCCAGCCCGGTCGAGATCGGCCCCATGGCGGGCTCGGCGCCCGGCGGCAGCTCCCGCTTCACCTGGGACAGGCGCTCGGCGACCTGCTGGCGGGCGAAGTAGATGTCGAGCTTCTCCGCGAAGACGGCGGTGACCTGCGAGAAGCCGTTGCGCGAGAGCGAGCGGGTGTATTCCAGCCCCTTGATGCCGGCGAGCGCGGTCTCGACCGGGTAGGTGACCTGCTTCTCGATGTCGACCGGCGACAGGGACGGCGCCGTCGTGTTGATCTGCACCTGGTTGTTGGTGATGTCCGGGACGGCGTCGATGGGGAGCCTGGTCACCGCGTAGCCGCCGAAGGCGGCCGCGAGCAGCGACAGGAGCAGCACCAGCCAGCGCTGGTGGACGGAGAAATCGAGGATCTTCGAGATCATGTCCGGCCTCCTCAATGGTCGTGGTCGGCTTCGCTCTTTCCGAGCTCGGCCTTGAGGAGGAAGGTGTTGGCGACCGCGATGTCTTCGCCGGGCTTGAGGCCTGAGACGACCTCGTAGGCGTCGTCGTCCGAGCGCCCGAGCTCGACCTCGCGCTTCTCGAAGCCCTCGTCGGTGCGAACGAAGACGACGCGCTTGCCCTCGACGGTCTGAAGCGACGCCTTGGCGACCCGCACGGGCACTTGATCCGTCGCGGTCTCGACCTCGGCGGTGACGTAGGTTCCCGGACGCCAGGCCATGTCCTTGTTCGGCAGCGAGACCACCACCCGGGCGGACCGGGTGTCGGCGTTCAGGAGCGGGCTGACGAACACCACCTTGCCCTGCTCGCTTCGGCCGCCCCGGTTCACGTTGACCCGGGCCCCTTCCCGGACCTCGTCGAGGTCCGAGGTCGGCACCGCGAGCTCGATCCAGACGGTCGAGAGGTCGGCGACGGTGTAGACGTCGGCCGGGTCGCCTTCCTTGCCGACGGCGGTGCCCACGTCGACCTTGCGCTCGACGATGCGGCCGGAGATCGGGGCCCGCAGCGCGTACTGGCGCAGCGTCGAGACGTTCGGCGTGGCCTCGTCGCGCTTCTGGGCCACGGCGACCTCGGAGGCGTTCAGGCCCAGCGCCGAGAGCTTCTGCCGGGCGAGGTCGACGCGGAGCTGGTTCTCCTGGAACGTTGCCTTGGCGTTGTCGAAGGCCGCCTGGGACGCGGCGGCGGAGGCCAGCAGCCTCTGCTGGCGCTCGAAGTTGACCTTCTGGAGGTCCGACTGGACCATCGCGGTGAGGTAATCGCTCTTGGCGTCGGCGACCTCGCGGCTGTCGAGGACGGCGACGACCTCGCCCTTCTTGACGTCGTCGCCCAGGCGCTTGCGCATCTCGGAGACGGTGCCGACGACGCGGACCGGGACGCGGGCGATCCGGTCGGTGTCCGGGGTGATGGTGCCGGGCACGAGGATGTGCCTCGACAGCACGCCGCCCTCCGCCTTCGCCACCTTGATGTCCTGGCCCTCGACCTGGTCGGCGGTCATCTTGACGTGACCTTCCTCGCCCTCGGCCTCCGAATGCTCGTGCTCGCCGTGGGCATGGCCTCCGTCGGCCTTGGTCGCGGCCGCCTTGCCGTGGTCGTGCCCGTCTCCTTCCTCATGGCGAGACTCGCCCGGCGATGCGGGGCCGGGTCCGGCGGCGAGGGTTGAGGCGGTCGGCGGAAGCCCGGCGGAGGCGAGGAGCCCGCGGACGAAGCCGGACACGGCCGGAACGGCGGCGCCAACGAGGACGCCGGCGGCCACCAGGGCCGCGGTGATGAGAATGCGCATGGTGCCTGCTCGTCGGGACGCCGGTGCCGTGACGGCCTTCGGGTCGGTCCCGTTGCGGTGACGTGAGGATGCGGTCCCGGGGCCTTGGCCCAGGGTTCAGGACGCACGCCTTCGCGGCGTCACCTCAGGCGCGCGGCGGACGCGGCAGGCGGTCGGGAAAGATTGAGGAATGGGCCGTGGCGGCTTGCCCGTAGCACGGTCGCGAAAGCGACACGGGAGGGACGGCCCCGAAAGCGTCCAGCGGCATGGCGACGTGGCAGCCGCAATGGACGTGGCAGCTTATGCCGGGATCCGCCTTCTGAGCGGAGGCCGGCATCAGGTCCGGTGCCTTGACCAGTTCCGTGCGGTCATGGCCGGGATGGCCCTGATGATAGGCGAGATCCTCGGCGAGGCCTGCCGTCGGGACGGAGACCGCCAGCGTCAGGACGAGCGCGAGCGCGCGGGCGGCGGTCGCCCACCACCCCGTCCACGCCCCGAAGGCCCTCTGGCTTCCCGCCGAACTCATCCCGTCCCTTATGCGCGACTCAAGGGCCGTATCACAAGTCGCGGAGGAGAGACGCCGGTCGATCCGGTCACATTCCCGGCCGACGACGTGCTGAACGTCACCTTCAGCCGCGGTTCAAGGGCGTCGCGACAGCCTTGCTCTACAGTCACAGGGAAGGACCGGACATGAGAGCACGCCTTTTCATCCTGGCAATGGCCGCAGCCATCCTCGCTCCGGCCGCCGCCTCGGCCCAATACTACGAGGGCGGCTACGGCGACCGGCGACCGCACGAACATGTCGACGTCTACCGCCACGGCGACCATGACGACGTCGTCGTCCGGCATCACCATCCGCGTCGCTACGAGGACAGGTAGTTCTACGGCGAGCGGCGCCACCATCACCACCATCGCGACTTCGACGATTGATGCGTCGGCCGGACCGGCCGTCCGCGCCGGCCCTGCGCCACTCGTCGGGTCCGCCGGTTCAGCCGACCGTCTCGTCGAGCAGCAGCAGGAGCAGAAAGCCCGCGAAGAACATCGCCGTGACCCATGGACGGTCTTCCGTCTCGTGCGCCTCGACCAGCAGCTCTTCCGTGACGAGGTAGAGCAGCGCGATCAGGCCGAAGGCGAGGAAGCCCGCTTGGACGGTCGGTGGAAGCGCGCCGACCGGTCCTCCGAGAAGCGCCCCGAGCGGCAGGAGCAGGACGAGGCCTGCGGTGGCACCGACCACCTTCCACTTGGAGACGCCGCCCTCGCCGAATTTGTTCGCGACCGTGAGCCCGAGGAACAGAACCTCGATGGTCAACGCGACGGTCAGGAGGATGCCCGCCTTGGCCCCGGCGGCGAAAGCGATGCCGAGGACGAGGCCGTCCACCAGGATGTCGATGCCGGTGACCGACATCAGCCCCACCGGACCCTTCATCCGCCGTTCCAGGGTTCGCACGCCGAGCATGGCGGCGACGCCGACCGCGCCGCCGAGGAGGGTCGCCCAAGGGGAGCCGGCATGCTTGAGGTCGGGCAGGATCTCGCCCGCGGCCGCGGCGAAGACGACGCCGGCTGCGAAGTGCTGGATCGCGCTGACGAGGACGGGTCCCGGCCGCAGGTTGACCGCGACCGCGGCGCCGACGACCGCAGCCACCACCGGGATCAGGGTGTAGGCCCAGGCGGGCAGGCCCCCGCCCACTTCAGACGACCCGGTCCGAGGCGAGGGCGCAGTCGGTGTCCTCGCGCGTCTCGACCTGCAGGGTGACGTGACCGATCCCAAAGCGTTCCTTCAGCGTTCGGGCCGCCCCCATCAGGAAGTCGTCGCCCGGCTGGCCGCCCGGCACCACCAGATGGGCGGTCAGGGCTGTCTCGGTCGTGCTCATCGGCCAGACGTGCAGGTCGTGCAGCCGCACCACGCCGGGCAACGCTTCGAGGCAGGCCCGTACCTCCGGTAGCCCTATGCCCGGCGGCACTCCGTCCAGCGAGAGGCGAACCGAGTCCCGCAGCAGCCCCCAGGTGCTCGCCAGGATCACGACGGCGATGGCGATGCTGATGGCCGGGTCGAGCCACTGCCAGCCGGTATGGCGGATGATCAGGGCGGCGACGATGACGCCGACCGTGACGCCCGCGTCGGCGGCCATGTGCAGGAAGGCGCCGCGAATGTTGAGGTCGCCCTTGCGACCGCTCATGAACAGCCACGCCGTGCCCGCGTTCACGGCCACGCCGATGACGGCCACCCAGATGATGGTTCCGCTCGCGACCGGCTCGGGGTCGATCAGGCGCCGCACCGCTTCCCAGAGGATGGCTCCGACGGCGACGAGCAGGATGACGGCATTGGCGAGCGAGGCGAGTATGGGCGCACGCTTGAAGCCGTAGGTGCGCTCGGCGGTCGGTGGCTTGTTCGAGAGCCAGGACGCAGCCCAGGCGATCAGCAGGCCGAGCACGTCCGAGAGGTTGTGGCCGGCGTCGGCCAGGAGGGCGAGCGATCCGGAGAGGATGCCGAAGGTCGCTTCCAGGACCACGTACAGCGTGTTCAGGGCGATGCCGATGGCGAACGCCTTGCCGAAGCTCGTTGGCGCGTGGACGTGCCCGGGTCCGTGGGCGTGGCCGCCGTGGGATCCGTGGGCGTCGCCGCCGTGGGAATGGTCGTGGTGTTCCGTCATCTCCGCTCCCGGTTCGGCAGGCCCGTCGGCGATGCCTAGTTCCTCCAGCGACTGGAGAAGCAAGGGGCAATCCGGGAGGCGCCGGAAGGTTTCGATGATCCGGTCAGTGCCTGTCGTGCAGACATTCCCCGTGGTCGGCGAGGACCTCGATGATGCGGCATTGCCGGACGGGGCCGCCCGAGCACTGGTCGAGCATGGCCCGGACCTCCTTCCTCAGGCCCGTGAGCCGGGTGAGTCGGTCGTCGATGTCGGCGAGGTGCCTGCGCGCGATGGCGTCGGCCTCGGCGCACGGTTGCTCGGGATGGGAGGCGAGGTCAAGCAAGGCCCGGATGTCATCGACCTCGAAGCCCAGCTCCCGGGCGTGCCTGATGAACTTCAAGCGATTGACGTCGGCGTCGCCGTAGGTACGGCGGTTGCCCTCGGTGCGCACAGGCGTCGGGAGCAGGCCGCGCTCCTCGTAGAACCGGATCGTTGGTACCTTCACGGCTGTCCGCCGCGACACCTCGCCGATGCTGAGCGCCTTCATGGTCCTTGCTCCTCCAGTCGCTAGAGGATGTAGGGTCCGATCCAGAGATGCGGAAGGCACCCGCCATGAGCGACGCGACGACCCTGGAGCGAACCGAGATCCCCGCCACGCGCTTGCGCGTCTCGGGCATGGACTGCGCCTCGTGCGCCGCCAAGGTCGAGACCGCCGTCCGCCGCCTCCCGGGCATCGAACGCGTCGAGGTCTCGGTCGCGACCGAGACGCTCACGGTCATGCACGGTCCGGCGACGAGCGTTGGGACCATCGTCGCGACGGTGCGCGGGCTCGGGTACGGCGCCGAGGATCCGGATGCCGCGGCGACGGGTGCGGACGCCCCGGATAAGCCCTGGTGGCAGGCGCCCAAGGCCTTGCTGGCTTTCGCCTGCGGGGCGGCCGTGGCGTCGGCCTATGTGCTCGGCCTTGCCGTCCCCGTGACGGAGCGCTGGTTCTTCCTTGCCGCGATGCTGGTTGGCCTCGTGCCGGTCGCCCGCCGCGCCCTGTCGGCGGCCCGGCACGGAACGCCCTTCTCCATCGAGATGCTGATGACGGTCGCCGCGGTCGGCGCGACCCTGATCGGCGCGACCGAGGAGGCGGCGACGGTCATGTTCCTGTTCCTCGTCGGCGAGGTACTTGAGGGCGTCGCCGCCGGCCGGGCACGGGCGAGCATCCGCGGGCTCACCGGGCTAGTGCCGGACACCGCCCTGCTGGAGCGGGACGGCGCGACCGAACGGGTTACGGCGGCTAGCCTGCGCATCGGGGGGACCGTCCTGGTTCGCCCCGGCGACCGGATCCCCGCGGACGGGACCGTCATCGATGGCGAGAGCACCGTCGACGAGGCCACCGTCACCGGCGAGAGCGTGCCTAGACCCAAGGCAGTGGGCGACGCGGTCTTCGCCGGAACGGTCAATGGAGACGGCGCGATCCGCGTGCGGGTGACCGCAGCCGCGCGCGACAACACCATCGCCCGGGTCGTCCGCCTGGTCGAGGAGGCGCAGGAGGCGAAGGCCCCGACCGAGCGGCTGATCGACCGGTTCGCCAAAGCCTACACCCCGGCCGTGGTCGCGGTGGCCGCGCTCGTCGCCCTGGCTCCGCCGCTCGTCGCCGGGGCCGCGTGGTCCGAGTGGGTCTACAAGGGGCTGGCCATCCTGCTGATCGGCTGTCCCTGCGCCCTGGTCATCTCGACGCCGGCGGCCATCGCCGCCGCGCTGTCGGCGGGTGCCCGCAGGGGCCTGCTCGTCAAGGGCGGCGCCGTGCTGGAGCGGCTGGCGGCAGTGACGAAGGTCGCCTTTGACAAGACCGGCACCCTTACCGAGGGCAAGCCCGTCGTGACCGACGTCGTGGCGTTCGGCCGGACCGGGCGGGACGTGCTCTCGCTGGCCGGCGCGCTTGAGGGCGGCTCCTCGCACCCGCTCGCGAAGGCCGTGCTGGCCAAGGCTGCCGAGGTCGGGGCGCCGGTCCCGCCGGCTTCCGGGACGCGGGCACTCGGCGGCAAGGGCGTCGAGGGCAAGGTGGGGCGGCTCGATCTATTCCTGGGTTCGCCGCGGGAGGCCGCCGCTCGGTGCACCTTCACACCTGAGCAAGAGGCGCGTGTCTCCGCCCTGCAAGGCGAGGGCAAGACGCTGTCCGTGCTCCTCTCGAACGGGGCGGTGGCCGGCCTGCTCGCCATGCGCGACGAGCCTCGGGCCGATGCGAAGGAGGGCGTCGACCGCCTCGCATCGGCGGGCATCGGTGCCGTCATGCTGACCGGCGACAACGCGCGCACGGCCCGGGCCGTGGCCGGCGCCCTCGGCATCGAGGCGCGTGCCGAGCTCCTTCCAGAGGACAAGCAGCGGATCGTGCGCGAACTCCGTGCCGGCGGCTTAGTCGTGGCGAAGGTCGGCGACGGCATCAACGATGCGCCGGCGCTCGCGGCCGCCGACGTCGGCATCGCGATGGGCGGGGCCGCCGACGCGGCGCTGGAAGCGGCCGATGCCGCGGTCCTGCACGGGCGCGTCGCGGACGTGGCCCGCATGGTCGAGCTCGCTCGCCGGACGCTGGCCAACATCCGCGCCAACATCGCCATCGCGCTCGGCCTGAAGGCCGTGTTCCTGGTCACGACGGTCCTGGGGGTCACCGGCTTGTGGCCGGCCATCCTCGCCGATACGGGCGCCACCGTGCTCGTGACCGCGAACGCGTTGCGGCTCCTGAACCCGAGCCTCGACTAGCGGTGGGCCGCGGGCGCGGTTCGGGAAGACGCGGACCTGTCACAACCCCCGTTCGACGGAATCCCTTCGTCGGGCCGGTCGAGGCGTTCCACGCTGGCGAGGACCGATGGAAAGCCATCGACCGCCTGCAACGGGTCGGACCGCGTCGTCCCAACCCGACCTGCTCGGCGATGCGTCAGGCCGCAACCGGTCGGACGGGTGCTGGACGCTCGGCAGGCGAACAATCACGGCGTGTCGGCGCCGGTGCGGTTCCGGCTCCGTTCGCGACCCGCTGGGCAGCGAGGGCTGGTGAGCTCGCTGGGATCCCGGTTCGCCGCGCAGGCCGCCATGTTCGCAGGACTTACGACCATCTGCCCGGCGGACGAGTGGTCCGTCGGTTTCGGCATAAGGTGGCGCATGCAGGCCGCGCGGCGCCTACCGCCGGAGTAGGAGGAGGTAGACGAGGATCGCGCACATAACCGCGAACATGGCGATCCGGTAGCCTGTCTCGTCCCGGGAGGTCGGCGGCGGTTCGGGCCCGATGGCGGCGCGGCACGTCGGGCACCGCGATGCGTCGGCGCTAATGGGCCGTCCGCAGCGATGGCAGTTCGATAGGAGCATGGACGGCCGCCCGCCGGCCCGAGCCGGAACGTCACGCGGCGTCGCCCGGCCGAGCCGCACGCCTAGCCCATGCCGCCCGTCGGGACCGCCGCCGCAAGGGACCCGGCTGCCCAGGTTACGGCGTCAAGACCATTCGACGAAGTACGTCCTTCGCGTTAGGGAGGCGTGAGCGTGGGGGCCGTGCACTAGCCGGGGAGGTGGCTGCCGAGATCCCGCGTCGCCGACCTTCCGGCAGGGGCCCCGGGGGCCCCGCCGACCGGAGGCTGGCCATGAGACCCCGAGGAAGGTTAGGGCCACTCCGCCGAAGAGACCGAGCCATCAGTCCACGCCGCAGCCCTCAGCCAGGAATGCGACGAGGCTACGCATCGCCGGCTGGACCGCGCGGGACAGCAGCGTCGTGGCCTGGCGCTCCTGCACGGCCAGACCGGTCTCGATCAGGCGACGCAGGTGATGGGACAGCGTCGAGGCCGGGATGCCGACGCGCCGTTGGAGTTCCCCGACCGGCAGGCCTTCCCGCCCCGCGCCGGCGAGTGCCCGATAGACCTTCAGGCGGGTCGGGTTGCCGAGTGCTTCGAGTTGCCGGGCCGCCAGTTCGATGTCCATGGCGCCGCTATGGCGCAGGCGGCAGAAGACCGCAATCCATCTTTCCGGAAATTTCGAATAAGCCGTGGACGATCGCGATCCTCCCGCATCGTCCGGCGTCGGGGATGCGCCCACGTCCTCCGCTTCGCCACCAGTGGGTCCGGTCGGGACCTGAACGCAGGGGATGGGAATCGCCTCCGGCAGACCGATCCGTTCGCCGGGTGCGGAGCCGCAGGCGGGCGAGCGTTGTGATGGCGGGCTCGGTTAAGCGAAGCGCCGGCCGGCTATCCCGCCAGTCTTCGGGGCCAGGCCGGGCCATGGTCCGTCCCACGGAATAGACGAGAAACGCCCGTCAAGAAGCACGCGGAACGGCCATCTCTCCTTGATGCGCCGGCCCAGCTTCCAGCGGAGACGGCCGAGCGTCAGCCCCTGGAAATGCCGCATTGGCTCGACCCGCCTCGGCTCGATTGCCGTCAGCACCGCCCCACCGTCATGGGGCCTCCGGACGGCGAGCGTGTGGACGGCACGCATGAAGCCACGCCTGAAGCGCCGGCGGGATCGCGGCCATCAGGCACGTCGCTGCCCGCCACCGCCGCGCGACCTCTCCCGCACGGCGGCCGCGCCGACCCTGACCCGGTCGAACCGGACACTCGCCGCACCCGGTGGCGATCCGGCTTCGGCGCAAGCGGGACCAGGAATTCGATAACCAGATTATTTCTTATTTCTAGCATTATGGAAATACATGTGCCAAGATTCCATCGATGCAACGGCCTACAGGAGGACGCCGTGATCGTGACCATCCATTCCGACGATCGTACCGGCCTGCTGGCCGCAGCCCTGTTGGCCGGCGGCCTCGCGGCCATCGGCGCCCGACCGACCGTGGTCGCCGTCGCCGCCAACGGGTCCCAGGCCTGTGGCCTGGCGCGCCTCGCTGGTCCCTTCGACCTGCTTAGCCCCGACCCGCTGGACGCGGCGACCGTCATGGCCGGGTTGGCGATGCGCCGGGCCGGCGACGTCGTCGCGGTCCTCCCCACGGACCTGCTCGGCGGCCACGGACCGGACCGTCGCGACCACGTGGGCCTCGTGGCGACGGCCTGTCGGCTGACCGCGGCACAGGCACTCCATGCAAACGTATCGGGCGCGTGGCACCTGCGCTGCGACGACGGGCCCGGCCACCCGGCTTGGCGCAAGGCCCCGCGCGTGCTGCCGCTCCGCCTCCCGCGGCTTTCGCCGCTCGAACAGGTACGACTGCTCGCGGGCGACCTCGACGCCGCAGCGCGGGATGTGGCGGTCGCGCTGACGGCCACCCTCCTGGCGGTCTCGGCCGACCCGTACTCCGAGCGCTTTGAGGCGGCCGACCTGGCCGCGATCCTGGCGCCGGCGGACACGGACGGGGACCTGCGCGAGCGCCTCCTCGACTGCGCCGCGGCGCTGGGCGACCCGCGCTCCCTGGCCACCTCCTTCGGCGTCGCCGGGCACGCCCCGGCGCGCGCCCGCGGGACCCGCCCGGTGCCCGCGCCCGCCCGGCCCGGCGCCACGCAACCCGCCCGCCTTGCCGCCCGCCTGCGCGCGTAACCGAAAGGACCTGAGCGATGACGAGCCACACCAAACAGAACCGCGCCGCCCCCGCCCACGGGCCGCGCGTCGCGGCGCCCGGATCCGGCCGCCCCGGTCGGTCGGGAAGCGCCCGGCGAGCGCGCGCCGGGGCGGCATCCCCGCGTGCCCGGATCTCCCGCGTGCCGGTGCCGGCGGCGGTCCCGCGCCCTTTGGCGAACCCCTTCGAGGAGTTCTACGCCCTGTCGGCCGAAGGGGTCGGCCTGCTCGATCCGGGCTTCGACGACTGGGACATGGACCCGCGTGTCCTCCTCGGCCTGTCGCCGCGTCTCGGGTCCAAGCGCGACGACGCCTGATCGCCACGGGGTCGAGGTCGGTTCCGAGGCGAGAGGCTTTCTCGGCCAGGCGTCCCCGTCGGCGATCTCGCGGGGCGCCTCGGACCACCCGGGGCGGGTCTTTGTCCGCGAGTCGGGCGGGGACGTGCCACGCGTAACGTACGCCGTTATGCGTTGCGGCGCGGTGTTCGCCGGGCGGTCGGACGCGGCGCGAAGCGCCGGTACTTAGGTATTCGACGCGCCTGAATACTTCGACGCATCGGTCTAATTAACCATCAAGCTATGGACTGACTTGATCCGATTCAGAAAGTGCTGTTCATTTCCGCTCTTTTGCCTTAAGATTCGCAAATCACTCAAACCTGTCCGGTCATGCGCACCCGGTGGATCTTCCACCGGGCGCGTTTGCGTCCGGACCTGGTCATGGAGATTGCCCTTGATCGCAGC
Organism: Methylobacterium mesophilicum SR1.6/6; assembly: GCF_000364445.2. Lineage (NCBI taxonomy): Bacteria > Pseudomonadati > Pseudomonadota > Alphaproteobacteria > Hyphomicrobiales > Methylobacteriaceae > Methylobacterium > Methylobacterium mesophilicum. Next base: position 3,044,033 of record NZ_CP043538.1, read on the forward strand.
CTTCTTCGGCACCGCCGGCCGGACCCACGCCGCCTACGCCGCACTCCTCCTCGCGGATGCGTACGGCATCCTCGGCCAGCCGGTCACCCTCCTGCGCGTCAGGCTGCCCGAGGAGGCTCCGCTGCCGCGGCGGGCGATCACGGAGGAGGGGCTGACCGTGAGCGAGCGCGAGGCGGGCGACGCCCGCGAGGCCGGCCTCATCGCGGCCGAGGCGATGGCCGGCGAGGGGGATCTCATCCTCGACCTGCCCGCGGTCTGCATGGCCGACCTCGGGTTGAGGGCGCGCGTCGAGGCATCGGTGCTGCCGGTGGGCCCGACCCCCCTTGACGAACATGCCGCGGCCGCGGCGCTCGCGGGCATGGAGCCGTCGGTGGAGTTCGGGCTCGACCTGGTCCCGCCGCCGTGGCTCCTCGGCTGCGGCCGCAGCGGCGGGGCCGCCGCGGCGGCCGCCTTCGGCCACCGCATGCGCGCGCACGACGCGCTCCCGCCCGGTCGCGGCCGCGTCCGCGCCTTGCCCATGGTCGTGCCGGCCTTCGGTCGCGCCGAGGCCGAGCGCATCGCTGAGGGCGACCGCACGAGCCGCAGCCTCGTGGCCTCGGTGGCCCTGCTCGCGGCCCTGCGCGCCGCGGCCTCGGACCGCCACGCCGACGCGGTCGATCCCGTCGCCTATGCCGCCGCCCTCGGCGTCGACGCCGAGCAGGCGCGCGCCCCGGACGAACGCGAGGCCGGCGACCGGCTGCGCGAGCTCGCCGACGAGCTCCAGGGCATCCGTGACCAGGTCAAGCCCGCGCCGGCGGACCTGCGCGACGCCCCGCGGCTGGAGCGCTGGCGGTTCACGAGCCGATCCGTGAGGGTGCTGACCGGCGAGGTCTTCGGGCATCCGAACTTTCCCGATGGACGGCGCATCACGACCAGCGACCTGTACGCATCGGATGGCCGGCGCTGGGCGCGGACGCTTTCTAGGTATTTTATCCTAGGTCAACCCGACGTCGGCGCCGAGCGCCTCGACCGGCACTAAGCTTCCGCCATCCCGTTCGATGAACCCCGCCCGCGCGCCTCGGCACGCGGGCGCGGGGCCTTGTTGCCCATCGCGAGCCCGGAGGACGCATGCGCGCGAGCGACGACCCCCATCCCACCGAAAAGCGTCCCCTGCGCCGCGAGCCGCCCCGGGGCTGTGATCCGCTCGCGCTTTGGCGCACGGTACGGCTTCCGGACATCGAGGCCGCCGCGATCCAGAGGGTCCGCCGAGCCCTGGCCGGCGAGGTCTGCCTGCATCACAGGTCGTGGCCCGCGGCCCGGAGGGGCGAGGCCGCGGCCGCCATCGCCGTCGCGCTCGACCTCACCCGGGGCATCGAACCGGATCCCGCCGTCATGGACCTCGCGCTTTCGACGGTGCTCGTCGTCGCCTGGCGGGGAGATCCGGCGGCTCGCACCGTCCTCGCCCACGTTCTCGCCGGCTTGTCGCCAGACCCGCGCGACGTGGGTCCAAGGCGACCTCAGAGGCGGCGGCCGAGGCGCCGCGCCCCGCCGCGGCGGTAACCGCCCCCGCATCCCAAACGGCGAGACGATCCCAAGAACCCAGGAGGCGATCACGTGCGGATCTGGACCTTCAGCGACTTGCACCGAGACTTGTCGCGGGCGCCCTGGACGCCCGCGCACATCCCCGACGCCGATGTCGCTGTCGTCGCCGGCGATGTCGGGCAGGGACTGGCCGAGACCGTTCTGTGGCTGGCGCAGGCGATCCGACCGCACATGCCGGTCCTCGTCGTCGCGGGCAACCATGAATTCTACGGCTCGGCCGTGAACGAGGAGCGCGCGCTCGGACGCCGGGCCGCGGAGCGGCACGGCGTGACCCTGCTCGACGACAATACCGTCGAGATCGGCGGCGTCGCCTTCTCCGGCGGAACCCTCTGGACCGACTACGCCATCGACGGCGTGGGCAGCCGCCGGCGGGCCATGGCGGCCGCGCAGGCCGGTCTCAACGATCACCGTTGCATCGCGACGACCCGAAATCCAGGCTGGCAGACCTTCCGGCCGGCGGACGCCGCGGCCCTGCACGCCATCACCCGCGAGTTCCTGGAACGCGCGCTGTCGAGGGTCGACCCGCCGGACACGCGGGCGCGACCGCACGTCGTGGTCACGCACCACGCCCCGGCCCGTGCCTCGCTCGACCCGAGCTTCGCCGGCAGCGTGCTGAACCCGGCCTTCGCGAGCGACCTTGGCGGCCTCATCGCCGCCGGCCGCCCGGACCTTTGGCTTCACGGCCACGTCCACGCCCGCCGCGACCACCGGATCGGTCCGACCCGGATCCTGTGCAATCCGCTCGGCTACGACGGCGAGAACCCCGCCTTCGATCCGGCCTGCGTCGTCGAGGTGCCGTCGTAGGCCGCGCGCCCTGGTGCTGAACATCGACCCATCCTTGGACGAGGCGACTATGGCCCATCTCAACTTCCTGCGGGACGATCTGAACGAGGCGGAGACTGGGGACGTCGCCGCCGACGAGCGGCGTGCCGCGACCGAGACGCTGGCGGCCTTCGCCCTTGAAGGGGCGCTCTCTCCAGCGCTGCGCCGCCGCATCGCCGCCGATCCGGCCTTCGCCCTCGTGGTCGAGGTCCCGGCCGCGGACTGGGTCGAGCCGATCCGCGAGGCATGCGTGCGCCTGGCGGAGTGGGGTTTCATCGCGGCGCGCACCGGCTCCTCGAAGTCCGAGGACCGACCTGACCGCGGTAACGGCCAGGTAGCCGACAAGCTGTCGCGCGGCGACCGGGTGCTCGGGGTCTCGCAATCGCCGGCGCGGTACCTGCCCTCGGCCCTCATCGCGGCGGCGGATCTGCACATCCGGCTCCCCGGCGCAACCGACGCCGTGGTCGCGCGGGTCGTCCAAGCTGCCACGGGGCAGCGTCCGAAGCTGCCGCCCGGGATCGCGCGCGGACTGAGCTATTACGAGGTCGCCGCGGCCGTGCGCGGTCCGACCGGCCGGGCCTGCGTCGCGCGCCTCTCCGCGGCGGCGCGTTCGAAGGTCTCGGCCGACCCGGGCGTCGGCGCGGCACCCGACTTCGGAACCCTGGTCGGCTTCGGCGAGGCCCGCGCATGGGGCGACCGCCTCCTTGGCGATCTCGCGACCTGGCGCGCCACCGGCGCCCCCGCGTTCCAGCAAATCGACCGCCACGTCTGCCTGAGCTCGGCCCCCGGACTCGGTAAATCGACCTTCGTCCGCTCCCTCGCCAAGACCGCGGGATTGCCGCTCGTGGCGACCTCGGTCGGGTCCTGGTTCAGCTCGTCCGACGGGTATCTCGGCGGGGTTCTCCGTGCCTGGGACGCCGCTTACTCCAATGCCTGCGCTGCCGCTCCCAGCATTCTATTCCTAGATGAAGCGGACAGTATTCCTAACAGAAGCACGATGGACGACCGGGCGCGCGAGTGGTGGACCCCTCTGTGCACCAGCATCCTGCTGGCGTTCGACACACTGAACGCTCCGGGTGCGCCGGCGGTCTGCATCATCGCGGCGACGAACCATGGCGGCAAGCTCGATCCCGCCTTGATCCGTCCGGGCAGGCTGGGGCGGGTGATCGAGATCAAGGCGCCCTCGGCCGCGGACTTGGCGACGATCCTTCGGCAGCACCTCGACGACGGCGAGCTGCCCGACGTCGATCTGGGGTCACTCGGCGATCTCGCCCTCGGCGCCACCGGCGCACAGGTTGCGGGATGGGTATTGGAGGCGCGCGCGGCCGCCCGCGCCGCCGGCCGGCCCCTCCGAGCGGCCGACCTGTTCGAGCGGGTGGCGCCGCCGGATAAGGGCAGCCCGGCGGACCGACGTCGGAGCGCGTTCCATGAGGCGGGGCATGGGGTTGCGTTCGAGCGGACCGGCGCCGCGCATGTCGCGCAGGTCGACCTCGTCCCGCGTCGGGACTCGGTCGGGGCGACGTCGGCGGAAATCCGTCTTGGGCCGTCCCCGACCCGCGCGGAGATCGAGGGCCTAGCGGTCGCGCTGCTGTCCGGGCGCGCCGCGGAGATCCTGTTCCTCGGGGAACCGAGCGCGGGCGCGGGCGGCGACAGCCGCTCCGACCTCGCGCGTGTCACGACCCTGCTCGCCGGCAACCATGGTTCGCTCGGGCTGGGCGAGGGCTTGGCATACCGTGGGGCGCCCCACGAAGTCGCTGTCGGGCTGACGCTCCAACCTGGGCTCCTCGAAGCCGTCGAGCGGGACCTCACCCGGCTGAGCGGCGAGGCGCTGGCTCTCGTGGAGGCGAACCGCGCCACCGTCGAGGCGGTCGCCGAGCTGTTGGTCGCAACGCGCGTGGTGTCGGGCGACGCGCTGCGGACGCTGATCGCCGAGGCGGACCACAACCGTGCCGCGCAAGGAGGACATGCTTGACGCTCCACGTTCCCGATCCTCCCATCCGGGTCGAGGCGCCCGCCCCGGGCGCACTGGTCGGTTCCGGTATCGGGCCCGGCGCTGTTTCCGCCCGACCGGAACCATCCGAGCCCGTTCCGATGCGGCTCTGGATCATGTCGGACCTTCGCGTCGATCTTGCGCCTTTCGACCTGCCCGACGCGCCCCCTGACTTCGACGCCGTCATCGTAGCCGGCGGCATCTGTCCCGGCCTCTGCCGGTCTGTGCGCTGGCTGGCCCAGGCGCTCGACGGGCATCGGCGCGGCCGGCCGGTCGTGCTCGTCCCAGGCCCGGCCGAGTTCCTCGACGGAGTTCCGGTCGCGGAGGCGCTCGCCGAGGCCGTGCCGCTCGCGAGGACCCTGGGAATCGCGCTCCTGCACGATGCCTCCGTCCGTCTCGGGGATCCGACCTCGTGCGGCGTTCATGTCCTCGGTGCGACGCTGTGGCCGAGCTTCGCCGTCGACGGTGCGGCCAACGAGCGGCAAGCACGGGCCCACGCCCGCCACTGCTGGTCGGTCAGGGGCCGCGCGACGAGCGCGCCCGGCGTCCCGTTCTTTCCGCACGATGCGGCCGGCGGCCACCACCGGTCGCGCGCCTACATCGAGGATGCCCTTTCTTCCGTGGTCGCCGGCGGCTACGGCCACGTGCCCGACCCGGTCGTCGCCGGCATCCGCGGCGGCGACCGCGCGGTGGTCGTGACCGCCTATCCTCCGTCGCGGTCGTGCCTGCCGCCGGCGCTTGCCCGGCCGCTCCTCGATCCGTGGCGCGTCTGCTGGCACGTGTCGGACCTCGATGGCGTGATGGAATCGTGGGGCGCGCCGGTCGCCTGGGTGCATGGCCAGGTGCCGGCGACCTGTGACCTGCGGATCGGGCGCACCCGCGTGGTGAGCAATTCCTTCGCCCGCGACCCGACGGCGGGATTCGACCCCTGCCGCACGATCGTCGTCTGAACCCCACCACCCCGGAGATAGCCGATGAGGTCCGATAAATGCGCGCCGTCCCACCCCCCGCGTGGTCACCTTCCCTGCTCGCCGCCGCGCCCTGCCGCGGCCGCCAGCGGGGAAGCGGTTTCCACGGGGGCCGCGCGCAGGCCGACGTCGCGCCGGAACGAGACCGCGCCGGCGCCGGAGGCGCTGCTCGTCGTCGACATCGAGACGACACCGGACGAGACCCTGGTTCCCGCTGACTGGCCGATCGACAGGTTCCCGAAAACTGCCTGGCACAGGATCGTCGCCATCTCGCTCGTCGAGGCCGACATCCTGCAGGACGCCGCGAGCGGCCAGGAGGCGTATCGGTTCGTCGACTGTCGCAGCGGAGGCGAGGAAGGCTGGGGGGAGGCGCGCCTGTTGCGGGGCTTCTGGAGGCATTTCTCGACGCGGAATTTCCGGTGCGTCTCGTGGAATGGGCGCGCTTTCGACATCCCCACCTTGCTCCACCGCTCCATGCTGCACGGCGTCGCCGCACCGCGATGGTTCGATCAGGGTACGCGGTGGTCGGGCTACGGCTCGCGATACTCGGGGGAATGGCATGCGGACCTGATGGACATGATGTCCACCTACGGGGCGTCGTCACGCCTCACGCTGGAGGAAGCCTGCGCGATGGTCGGCCTTCCCGGGAAGTGCGGCGAGCACGGTTCGCAGGTCGCCGACATGATCGCGCGGGGCGAAGTCGGCCGGGTGCGAGGTTACTGCGAAACGGACGTTTTGAACCTGTACGGTGTCTATCTCCGCCACCAGCACCTGAGCGGTCGCATGAACGCCTCATCGCACGACGATGCCGTGCGCGGCATCATGGAATTCCTGCGGCGCGAACGCGCTGGACGGCCGCACCTCGGACGATTCCTCGATGAGTGGCAGAAGCAGTCGTCCCTGCGCACGGCGTTCGTCGGCCGCCCGGGCGAATGATGCGCCGGCGGTGTAGCCGCGGCACCGCATGCCATCGTCCTCGAAGCGTAACTGCCGGTGGCGCTGCAAAGGACTGGCCTGACGCTCCTGTCCCGGCGGAGGTTCGGGACCAAAGTTCGGTCGGCCTTTCCTTCGAGCGACGGCCTTGACCACCAAGGATCGTCGATCCGATCCTTCAAGAATAGGATAAGTAATCCTTGGGTCTTGGAGTGCGGCTTCACCGCTCCCGGGCCATCATCACCTTTCCGTCGGATGAGCACGATTGCCCAGCGACGTGTATCGCTTGACGAACGATCATGAAAACTGGATGATGGTCTTTCGTGGCCGCATCGGTTGGACGATGCGTGTCACGCCGAATGGGGACGCGCGGCCCTGCAAGACCGCGCGCCCGTTTCGGAACGTCCCGCCGCCAGCGCACAAGGTTTTTCGACAGCCTGCGCTGGCGGCACCCTGACGAGCCTGGAGAGCCACGCCCGAATCCGGTCCGAATCCCCCGTATGCCATGCTGCCGCAGGCATAGCAAGTCGTTCCGTCGGATTTTCGCGTGGCTCCCTGTGAGGAGCCATCATGAACCAGCAATCCAGCGCCACCGGCATTCTTAACTTGGGCGAGGGTCCCAACCTCTGCCTCGTCGTCGGCACGGTGCATAAGACAGCGCTCGCCGAGGGAGGGGTCACACTGCCCCTGTGGATGGCGGTGGCGCTCGACGCCGACGACTGCCCGGCCGCACTGGGCCTGTACCGGGAATCGCCGACCGTCGGCGATCTCATGATGCTTCTCGGCGACGGCCCCGCCGACGCCGACGGGCTCGGGCCGCAGTGGACCTGCCGGGCAGCCGCCGCCGTCATCGTGGACCACGCCGTACTTTGGCAGGCCGACGAAATGCGCGGGTGGCTCGCCGAGCGGGGAACCGCCGTCTATGCCCAGTCGCCTGCCGGGTCCGACAGGCAGCGGGTGCAGCAGAGCTTCTCGGCGATCGCGCGGTCGATCGGCGCCGCCCTCAAGCGCGGCGCCCGCGGTCGCGACGCCAACGGCGCGGCGCTCGTCACCCCGGAAGACGCGGTCGCGGCCGCACGGGTATGGCGCGCCGCTCTCGATGCCGAGGCGGACGGCTCGATGCACTGTCAGAACTCGCGGTAGCGAGCCCTTCTCGACCGCCCGGCCCCGCGGAAGCGCGGGCCGGGCGGTCGGCTTCGACGACCTTCGCCACGACCCGAGTTTCCGACATCCGCGGCCCGCCGACCGATGTGGTCTCCTGCCCGAGAACCTGCCACCAGCGATGAAGAAACGCCCTTCCTCACCCGCCTCGGGAAAAAGCCCGCCGCGCGCGCGCCCATGCCCGTCCCTGACCGATGGAGCCGGTGACCCTCCGCCCGGCCCCGCGCGGCAGGCCTTCGGCCCCGGGCCGAGCGGCAAGGACGGGACCGCCGAACCTTCCCTGTCCGGTCGGGGTATCCCGGCGAGCCCGCGCACGGACGAGGCATCGCTCCGGGCCTATTTCCGAGGTCTCGCTCGCGCCGCGCCGCCCCCGCCGCTGGGGCGGCGTCGCCCCGAGCCCAAGGAGCGGGCCTGGCCGTTGCCGGTGGTCCCGCCGGACGCCCCGGACGCCCGCATCGTCTCATGCCATCCGGCCTTCGCGGCGCGATTCCCGGAAGCGCCGGTCCGGCCCATCGGTCGATCCTCCCGTTCGGCCTCGCGCGGCCGCCAGACCCGTTTCCCGAGCCTCAAGTCGTGCCGACACATGCGGCTCCGGTCGAGGCTGGAATACCGGCATGCCATGCTGTGCGAATTGGACGGCGACGTCGCGTGGTTCTGCGAGGAGCCGGTCGTGATCCGCTACAGGCTGGGCGACCGGCTCGCGACGCATCGCGTCGATGCCTACGTCCAGACAAAGCTGTCGTGCGACTTCGTCGAGCTCAAATACGAGGACGACGCGGCCAGCGCCGAGAACGAAGCTCGTTGGCCGTGGATCGCCCGCGCGGTCAATGCATTGGGCCTCGGCTACCGGGTGCTCACGGAGCGCCACGTCATCGACTCGCTCCGGGCTGAGACCGCGCTCGCGGTGTTCGAGCGGCGGATGACGCGCCTTCCGGAGCTGACCCGCATCCGAGCCATCGTCGACGCCGTCACCGAGCGGGGGAGCGTGTCCGCCGGCGACCTGGTCGCCGCCTTCGCGGACTGCCTCGACCTGAACACCGTCTTCGCGCTTGCGCGGCACGGCCACCTCGCGGTCGATCTCGACGCCGCGGCTGGGCCGGGAATGGGGGTGCGGCGGGGGGCGGGCCCGTTTCGAAGGATCGGGTTGGCGGCGGGAGGGGACCGGTCATGAGGAAGGTGGCGCTCGGACCAGGTGCGGTCGTCCGGTTCGAGGACGGCACGTACGAGCTCGTCGTCGAGTACGATGTCGACGGCGTTTCGCATTGGCAAGCGAAGTCGCTGGCGACCGGCATCGTGATGCCGCGCCGCTCGGACGAGGTGCGCCGAGCCTACGACCGCGGGGAGGCGACCCTCGACAGTCGATTGGAGCCGGAGACCGAGGAGGAGAGGCGTCGGCGTCGTCGCAACCATGGCGTGCCCCTGTCCGACATGCCGGAGACAGCGCAGAAGCGCGTCCGCTACCGCAAGGGCGTCATCCGGGAGGTCCAGCGCCGCATCGCGCCGGGATCCGCCCACGCGGTGGTCGCCTGGGTCGAGCGCAAGGGCAAGATGCGTCCGGTCACCGCCCTCGACCGCATCTGCGCCGAGGTCGGATCCGAGCAGGGGATCGAGGTGTATGGCACGCCCAAGCCATGCAGCGCGGCCTCGTACTATCGGTGGGTGTCGATCCTCGGGCAGCACGACGACCAGCGCGATTTGCGCGGGGATTTCGATAAGCGCGGCAGGACGCCCCAGGTCGACCCCCTGGTCACGGCCGCCATCAAGCGCGTGATGGGCCGCCTGCTCGAAGCCTCGAAATATCGGCGTCAGGTCGGCGGAAAGCCCGTCCTCACGATGCGCGAGATCATGGATGCCTCGCTGACGGAGGTGAAGGTCGAACGCCAGAGGCATCCGGAGCGCCCGCTGGAGCTGCCTGATCGGTCGACGTTCTACGTCTATTACAACCAATTCCCGGCACAGCTGCGCAACATCGCCAAATACGGCGCAACGCGCGCGCGCGCGATGCATCGCGGACCGGGCCAGGGGGGCGCTCCCGAGGCGGCGCTCTCCCACTTGCAGTTCGACGAGACGCGGCTCCCGTTCTTCGTGGTCCACGACACCCTCGGCATCCCGCTCGGACGTCCTTGGCTGGCGATCCTGGTGGATGTCTACTCGAACTGCATCGTCGGCTTTTACATCGGGTTCGAGCCACCCGGGGACCTCGTCCTGGCCGCCACCATGCGGCACGGATGCCTCATGAAGTCGTACGTCGCGGACAAGTACCCCGATATCCGCAACCCCTACCTCGCGGGCGGCATCGGGCGCTTCTACACGTTCGACAACAGTCTGCAGGCGCACGGCGACTCGATCCTGCAGATCACGTCCGACCTCGACGTGCCCTACGATTTCACGCCCCCGCGCTGCCCATGGGTCAAGGGCGAGGTGGAGGGTGCATTCGCCGTCGCCAACCAGACCTTCTTCCAGGAAATGCCCGGCTACGTGCTGTCGCCGGACCTCAAGTTCGACAAGCACGACTACGACCCGGCGGCCAACGCCGTGATCGGCCTTAGGCATCTGCTCTGGCTGTGGCATCATTGGCTGCTGGACATCTATCACGCCAACGCGCCCCGCAACGGCATGAGGATGAGCCCCAACGACCGCTGGCTCGAAGGCACGCGACGGGTCAAGCCTACCTTCATCGAACGCGGAACGGATCTGGACTTCCTCTTCGGCATCGTCCGCGAAGGGCGTCGGCTCGACAACCGCGGGGTCGTCTATGAGGGCCTGTACTATTACTCGGACGGCATCGACATCCTGCGCCGTCGGCGCGGGGCGAAGCTTCTCGTCAAGGTCAAGGTGAACCCGCTCAACCTATCCAAGGTCCACGTCTGGGACCCGGACGAGGAACTCTGGATCCCCGCCTACGCCCGGGACCAGGCCTATACGGAGGACCTCGACCTCCATCGACATACCCTGCAGCGACGGCACTCGGAGCGGCTTTCCGGACGCGACGACCTTGAGGGCTGGATCGAGAGCCAGGCGCACCTGCAGAGCCTGATCGCCTCCTCTGTCCAGGACGCGCTCGGCACCGGGATTCAATCGAAGATCGCGCGTGCCATGGGTCTCGGGACGCCGCGTGCCTTCGCCGCGCTCGACCACGATGGCCGGCTGCCCGTCCTCGTCGATCCGACGGGACGCCCGGCGCTCCCGCCCCCGGCGGCGGGAGCGGGATCACCCGCCTCGCCCCCGGCCAGCGATGCCGGTCCGAGGCGACGGCGTGAGATCCCCGTCTTCAAGTCCAATAAGTCCCTCGGCCACTCCTAGAGGGCCGCCCCCCAGTCGAAGGCCCCGGCGGTCGGCCCGCTACGGCTTGTCGCCCGAAGTTGCGTTTTACTCGGAAGAGACCAGATGACCTCCAGCACGCCGCGCCGCCGCAACATCCATCGGGAGATGCACGCCGCATTCGTGGAGCATCCCAACTATCAAGCTGTCGTCCAGGAAATCGAGGACGCCCTCGACCTCTACGAAGAGGATGGCGAGGTCGCGACGCTGCCTTGCATCCCGGTGGTGGGTCCTTCGGGGGTCGGCAAGACGACCGTCTTCAAGCAGATCAGGGCGGCCCATCCCCGCGTCGAGGACGGCCGGCGCGTGCAAATGCCCGACGGCACGGTCATCGTCGCGGACCATGTCCCCTTGCTCTGCGTGACGCTTCCCGCGGCGAGGATCTCGGTCGAACGACTGGGTCGGGAAATGCTCAAGGAGCTCGGCGACCCCCATGCTTCCCTTGGGAAGCCGGAGGGTCTGGACGAGCGCCTGGACCGATTGACACGGGGTTGCGGTGTGAAGGGCGTCCTGATCGACGAGGGGCAGCGCGTGGTCGACCGCGCGGGCGTGCTGACTGCCGAGAAGCTGATCGATTGGATCAAGGACCGGCATGCGAACAACAACGCATGCTTCTTCCTGTTCGGCCTGAACCGGATGAAACCGCTGTTCGAGCAGGACGGGCAGTTCGACCGTCGCTGGGACGTGGAATTGGAGATGACGCCGTACGTTTGGGGCGACGACGCGGACGAGGACCTTTCGAGCCGTGACGCCTTCATCGGATTGCTGGCGGGCCTCAGGGCCGAGTCACCCGTTCCGTTCGCGGAGGAGGTCGACGTGATGGACGACGAGACCGCGAAACGCTTCTTCTACGCGTCCAGGGGGCTGACCGGGGGCCTCAAGAAGCTCCTGACGCGGGCGATGCGCATCATCCTCGCGCGCGGCCGCGAGGCCGGGCGCGCCGGGCCGGCGCCGGAGCCGGTCATCGATTTCGCGCTTTTGCGAGAAGCGTTCGACAAGGCATTCCGAACGCAGAAGGCGAACGAGAAGCTCATCAACCCGTTTGGTCCGCAGTGGGACGGCCGGCTTCCACCCGCCATCGCCGAGGAGAACTACGTCACGGCGGCGGCGAAGGACAAGCGGCGCAAGGACAAGCTGCGCAGGACGCGGAACACCCGCAACAAGTCGACGAAGGCCGATCGCAAGAACGCTTTGGCGGAGGCGCTCACCAAATGAAAACGGTCCGCGACAGGCTGGTGGCCCGCGCCGTACCGGCGCCCGGCCAGACGCTGCACGCCTTCGTGCTCCGTCTTGCCGAGGCGAACGCACATCCCGGCTCGGCCTGGATCCGGCGGATCGCCGGACTGCCGCCTACCTTCGCCTCCCGGCCGTGCGACCTGACCGGGCTGGAGGCGGCGCTTGGCGGCGCGGTTCCGGCAGCGGAGCTTGCCGCCCTCGCGAGCTGGCCCGGTTTGGACGGTCGGATAGGTGTCGAGGGTGCGCGCGTCTCGCCGAGCCTGGTGGACCTTGCCCGGGCCCGCATCTGCCCGACCTGCCTGGCTGAGGGCCATCGCCCCCGGCCGGCCTGGGACTGCCGCCTTCTGGTGGCGTGCACGCGGCATGGGCTCCGGCTGGTCGACCGATGCCCGGACTGCGCTCGGTCGCTGAGCTGGGATCGGCCCTCGGCCGGTCGGTGCCGATGCCGAGCAGATCTCGCAACGGCGCCTGTCGTGCCTGCGGCCGCGGGAGCGCTGCCCTTGCTCGTCGCGTTGGAGGGGCTTCTGGGCGGTGATGGGCTGTCGGAGGGGCCGCAGGGCCTCCCCCCGGTCCCGACGTTCGATGCCGCGGCCCGGTTGGCCTGGTTCGCCGGCACCGCCTCCGACGCCGGCGGGGATTGGCGGAGCCGCTTCATTTCGAGGCCCGATGCCGCGGAGACCGAGGCCGTCCTGGAAAGGGCGGCGGCGGCGCTGCTCGAATGGCCTGCCGGCGTCGCGCCGTGGCTCGACGGCATCCAGGCCCGCCACGGCGAGGAGGGCCTCCGTCGCACCATGCTGCGGATGCGTGCCGCCCTCGACGACGTGGTGTTTCGCGGCTTCGTGGACGAGGTGCGCCGCCAGCTGTCCAAATGGCCGGGAAGGCCGGCGAAGGGCTGGGCAGCCGTCCGGGGCGAGGAGCTGGCGCCGACTTGGCTCGACGCGACGGCGACGGCCACGCGCCTCGGCACCACCGCCGCCAAGGTGGCAACGATGTTGGAGGCGGGCCATCTCGTCGGACGCTCCCGCCGTGTGGGCGGGCGCCGGGAATTTCGGATCTGTGCGGGATCCGTGGCGCGAACCGGCGACCGCCTCGCCGTCACCTTGGCGCCCGATGCAGCGGCGGCGCGGCTCGGCATCTCCCGGCATGCGCTGGAGGACCTGCGCCGTGCGGGCCTGCTGGCTATCGTGCGGCCACCGTGCGGGAACGGTATCAGCTGCGCTTATAGCCCGGACGAGGTCGATGGGTTGGTGGCCCGAATCGAGGCGGTTGCGACGCCGCGCTGTCCGTCGGGCGTTATCTCGCTCTCACGGGTGAACCTCTCGAAGCATCGCAAGCTGTCCGAGATCATTCGAGGCATCCTGCAAGGTGCCTGCCCTGTGTACCGGCTGCCTGGCCTCGATTGCCGATCCTCGCTGGCGTGTTTCGGCGTGGCGCTCGACACCGTGTGGGGCACACGTTTTCACGAGGATGGCAGCCGCTCGCTCGACGTCCGGCGCGCGGCCGAGGCCTTGGGGGTAGCGACGCGAATGGTGCCTGTTCTAGTCCGTGCGGGATGCCTTCTGGCGGCTTGCGACGAGAGTAACGGTCGTCTCTCCAGGAATGGCGTGGATGAGCGTTCGGTCCAAAGCTTTCGAAGGGACTACGTGATGGCCGGTGCGTTGGCGCGACGCCACGCCACCAACACGCGCACGGTCGGACGCTTGCTTCGCGAAGCCGGCATCGCCCCGGTTGTACGTTCGAACGTGACGCTCGGCATTTCGGCAGTCTGGCGCACGACCGACGTGGCTGGTTTCCGCATCCGAGATGGTTCTCGCCGTAATACAGGCGCTCCCGCCTCCGGAGAGCGCCGGAAAACAGATCGTGGATACCCTGTCTCTGGGCCGGCGTCCTGGCGAGTACCTTGCCGCCGAACCGGTTGATCAACCATGGATCCGTGTCGACGCAGGCTGGCGCCGGCGTCGACCTCAGGCAGGGAGGCGCTTTGCGCCGTCATAGGGATAAATTGGCTGACCGCGGGTGTACGCCAATGTCTTACGTTGAGACGGACCTTCGCATTTCTGGATCGACGAAAACGACAATTTCTCATTTGCTACACGATAGTCTCGCATTTTCATTCAGAAAAAATCCTCTAAGCTACTGATGCAGTTCATTTTCTTTTCGCAATTTTAGGCCGACAGACCAGACAGCGCCAACCGGGAGATGCTTGCCCGACGTTGGCGGGTTCCGGGCAGGAGCGGTCGCGGTGGGGCGTTCGCGCTCCGGACGGTGTCGCGCCTGGAGGTCTGGTCGATATTGCGCAGGCAACGGTCCGAGGCCGCGAAGCCTCAGCTACCGTTGCGAGCCATCCGGGTCGTGACCGTGCCTGCCGCAAGGGCCGGCAGTGGATCCTGAGAGCCGCTCACGACGACGAGGCGCTGGACTTCGCCGCGGAGAAAGGCCTCGAGGAAGCGGTTGTAGTCGCGGAATGAGACGCACCCATTCGAATCGCCGCGCGGGCCGAGCATGTAGGTATGCGCCAGAAGCCCGACGCGGCCGTAGACGGCCTCAGAGCCGCCGACCGGTGTGAGGCGGATGGCGCGAACGCCGTGGAACAGCGCCTCCCGTTCGGTGAGATCGTAGGTCCCGGGCGGCGTCGGACCGCGCATCCGGACATTGACGAGGCGCGGCTCATCCAGTCCTTCGCCGAGGCCGGAATGCGCTTCGAGACGCTCGCCGTTCGGGAGCGTCACGGTTCGGGCGGCGATGTTGTAGACGGCGATGCCGGCCGTCGCGCCGGGCTCCCGGGCCATTGGAAGCGGCGGCGTGATGCGGCGCTGCGGGGCAACGTCGATGGGCTTGCTCTCAAGGGCCGTGTAAGCGAGCGCGGGGGCGCGCTCGATACCGAAGAACTTCTCCAGAAACGAGCGGTCGTCGACCGCAGGCGCAGTCGGTTGGGCAGGCGGCAGCTCCCGCCGCGACATCCGCCGCTCGGCCCGGCGGGCCGTGGCCGCCGCGCCCGGACCGCGGAACTCGGGCGGCCGCGGGATCGGTAGCGGGACCATCATCGCGGAAAGCGGCGGCTCGGCTGGTTGCGCTTCGAACTCACGGCCGGCTTCTGGCTCTCCCTGGACCCCGGCTCGGCTTTCGTCCTCGACAGCGTGGTCAGGCGGGAGTGCGGGCAAGACCGTCTGGGCCCAAGCCCATCGTGACAGGGGGCCGCCGGTGGCCTCGCGCCAAGCGTCGACGGCCGGCACGCCGGGCGCGGTCGTCTCGTGACCGGCGGTGGCAACGTCACGCTCGGCGGGCGATCCAGCAGTCTCCGCTGCGCCGTCGGCACTACGGGCCTCCACCCGCTCCAGTGAGACGAGCGTATCCTGATGGAAATGCCACTGGTTGCTTCCCAGGGCAGCCAAGAGGATGGCACCAGTCAGCACTCCCAAAGGTGCTACGCAGGCGCGCCGCGCGCTCCGGGTGCCACGGCCGTCCAGCGGCACGGAATCGATGGTCATGCGAGTGCCCACGCTCCTGGTCGCAGAGCGGGCGCTCGCCCGACCGTCGCGATCTCCGCGGACAAAGCAGAGACGACACGACGGACGGACAGGCCCCGCCCGGGCCTAAACAGCTGGGCGGGGCAGGCATTTGTGGGGCGGCGCGATGGTCGATCCTGGATCGATCAAGACCATTTTTGGGCGTATTACTGTCGTGCCCGATCTTTCTCGCCGCAATTCGCTGCGAGCGATCTTCAGTCGTTGTCGATCTGGCGTCCGAGCAGAGCGATCGCCTTCTCATAGACCGGCGCCGCGTTCCAGCCTTGAATGGCGGCGAAGTTCGGCTCGCCGGGCTGGTAACCCGCGCCAGCGCGCCACCCATGCGCCTTCAGGAAGTTGGCGGTCGACGAGAGGGCGGCACCGACATTGTTGAGATCGCCCGTGCCGTACGTGAGCACGTTCTTCGGCAGGAACTGCGTGTGGCCGACCTCGCCATGGGCTGCGCCACGGGTATTCGCCGTCAGGAGGCCACGATCGACCAGGGTCAGTGCCGCGTAGAGCTGGTCCGTGAAATATTCGGAGCGCCGGCAATCATAGGCGAGCGTCGCCACTGCCGAGAGGGTGTTCACGTTTCCACGCACGGCGCCGAAGCCGGTCTCCATGCCCCAGATCGCCAGGAGCGGGCCCGGCGGCACGCCGTAGCGCTGCTCGATCGAGTCGAAGAGCGCAGCGTTCTGCCGTTTGAGCGCCCTTCCACGCGAGACGATCGCCGGACCTCCGCGCTTGGCCAAGAACTGCTCGAGCGACAGCTTGAAGCTGTGCTGGCCACGATCCGCCGAGATGGTGGCGGTGGAGTAACTGGTGTTCTGGAGCGCGGCCAGACTCGCCGCGCTGGCGCGTCCGCGCGCCTCCTCGGCAAACTGCCGCTTCCAGGTCTCGAAGCCCGCAGCGGTGTTGCCGCACTGCGCGGCCTGCACCTGCCCGGCGCTGAAGGCGAGCCCGGCGATAGCCGCCACCGCGAAGATTTGACGCCGCTTGAAGTCGTTCACGCGCAATGCTCCTCCGGCGCGCCGACGCGCCCCGTGCTGAATGGCGATACCGGGTCACATCTCGTCGATATCAGGGCGAGATGATGTCGAAGGCGCGGCCTCCGGACATCCGGTTATCAAAACATCGCGCATTCGCGGCGTCGCGGCGAGGATATACGACCAAGTTGGTTCGAACGTCGTGAACAGTGGGTGCCCGCAGGGTGGCCCCCAACTCCGCGATGATCCCTCGCCGCCATCGCCGGCCCCGGCAGGGCGGAGCGGTTGACGCTGTTCCATTCAGTCATCCGTCTTGCGCGTATGCTTTGCCAACGAAGCATACGCGCTGAAAATGCTTCGCTTTTACTGTCACAACCCTGTCAAACGACAGTCATAGCTTTGCCGGCGGAAAGATTTGAGCGGAGGCATGCCGTGCGGTTCACGAGATGCAGAGCGGCGCGATTTCGCCCGCCACCCCGTCTCTCCTGAGCAGCCCTCGGCATTCTTCCAGGCCCGCGCTGTCATGGTCGGCCGTGCCGCGATCGTTCGGACGACGACCCGCGTCGTGCGGGTGGCGTTCGGTCCGAAAATCACCCTCAACCCTGCACCCAGCGATCAACGCCGGCCGCAGCGGACTCGCCCCGGCACACAGTGAGATGGAACGCATGGCCCTCGGAATGCACGGCACCGGCTCGTCACGCGCGGTCTCGCTCGGCCCTAGTCTGGACCGTGACGGTGTGGCCAAAGCCTACGGCCGGTGGGCGCCGGTCTACGATCTCGTCTTCGGGCCGGTCTTCGCGCAGGGGCGCACGCTCGCGGCGGCGGCGGCGGAGCGGGTCGGCGGACGCATCCTGGAGGTCGGCGTGGGGACAGGGCTCTCGCTGCCGGCCTACCGGCGCGCCCGCAGCATCGTCGGCATCGACATCTCGGCGCCCATGCTGGAGAAGGCGCGCCGCCGCGTCGCGCGGCTCGGTCTGCGCAACGTCGAGCGGCTGGCCGTGATGGACGCGGAGCACCTCGACTATCCTGACGCAGCCTTCGACGTGGTCGTCGCGCAGTACGTGGTGACGGCCGTGCCGAACCCGGAGGCCGCTCTCGACGAGTTCGCCCGGGTTCTCCGGCCCGGCGGCGAGATCGTCATCACGACGCGGATCGGTGCGGAAGGCGGGCTGCGCCGGGCTGTCGAGCACGCGCTGGCCCCGGTCACGAGCCGCCTCGGATGGCGGACCGAATTCGCCTGGGACCGCTACGCCGCCTGGGCATCCGACGCGCCGGTCGAGCTCGTTGAACGCCGGGCGCTGCCGCCGCTCGGCCACTTCTCCCTCGTCCGGCTGCGCAAGCGCGACGCGTGAGGGCGAGCGAGCCGGCAAGACAGCCCACAACCACCCGATCGGGGACGCACAACATGGCGAGCTTCATGGAAGCGCTGCGCGAGCAGCGCTGGGACGATCACCGCTACTACCACCACAACCGAATCAACCAGAGCTTGCACGTCCTGAGTGCGGTCAGCTTCCTGGTGGCCTACGCCCTCGCGTTCAAGGATCCGGCGACGGCGGCGCTGATCGGCTGGCTGGTGGCGATGACCTCCCGGCAGGCCGGCCACCTGTTCTTCGAGCCGAAGGGCTACGACCACATCAACGAGGCGACGCACGAGCACAAGGAGGAGATCAAGGTCGGGTACAATCTGCAGCGTAAGGTTGTGCTGCTCGCGATCTGGGCGCTGTCGCCGCTGCCACTCTACTTCGATCCCAGCCTGTTCGGATTGATCTCTCCGCATCAGGGCACCGCGGAGCTGATCCGAAACGTCGGCTGGATCTGGCTATGGCTGGCGCTGGCAGGCCTGCTATTCCGGATGGTGCAGCTCTTCCTCCAGCGCGACGTGCAGACTGGTCTCGTCTGGGTGGCGAAGATCCTCACCGACCCGTTCCACGACATCAAGCTCTATCACAAGGCGCCGATGGCGCTCATGCACGGCGAGCTCGTCGAGGAACGGGAACCGCACGAACGCGGCGTCTGAGGCGAGGACTGAGGCGGCGACTGGGAACGAACGGGTTCAACCCTGGTCCGGCGCCCGCAATCCGAAGCGGGCGCCGTGCCGGCCCAGGCGGATCGCCGCGATCTCCCGGAGGATCGACCGGCGGATCACCTTGTCGCTGGCCGCTCCCCCGTCCCACCAGCCATCCGCCCGCATGGCCTGCGCCGCCGCCACGAATCGCGACGCGACAGTTTCGAAGGCCGCGTCGTCGTAGGCGAGGCTGAAGATCAGGCGGCCGGTGCCGACCCAGGACAGGGCCAGCCCTTCTGCACGCAGGTAGAATTGCAGCATCCAATTGTAGCGCGACGGCTTGGTGTAGAGGACCGTCCAGACCGTGGACATGGTGGCCACCCGCACGGGCAGCCCGGATTCGGCCAGGAGGCCGTTGAGACTCGCGGCGCGTCCGTCCCAGGTCGCGTCGAGATCCCGGTACAGTTTTGCGACTTCGGGCGTGTCGAGCCGGTCGAGGAACGCGGCCATGGCGCCCATGACGTAAGGGTGAGCGTTGAAGGTTCCCCGCGCGAAGCAGATGTCGACGGGCCGGTCGTCCCGGTAGCGCCGCATCAGGTCGGCCCGCCCGCACAGGACCCCCACCGGCAATCCGCCGCCGAGCGTCTTGCCGTAGGTGACCATGTCCGCCTGGATGCCGAAATACGCCTGGGCGCCGCCGCGGGCGAGGCGAAAACCGAGGAACACCTCGTCGAGGATCAGCACGATGCCCCGCGCGCTGCAGACGGCGCGCAGGTCTTGCAGCCAGGCCGTGTAGGCGGCGCGGTCGAAGGCCGAATTGCGCCCGCTGTCGACCAGTGCCGAATCGGCCGGCGCGCCCGCGTTGGGGTGCATGGCCTGGAGCGGGTTGACCAGGACGCAGGCGACGTCGCGGCGGGTCCCCAGGACCTGCAGCGTGCGCGCGGACAGATCCGCCAGCGTGAGCGTGTCGCGGGTCGGGACGGGATTGCCGATGCCGGGCTGCACCTCGCCCCACCATCCGTGATAGGCGCCGCAGAGGCGCACGATCCGGCGCCGCCCCGTGTGATAGCGGGCGAGCCGCACCGCCTGCATCACCGCCTCGGTCCCCGACATGTGGAACGAGACCTCGTCGAGACCGGAAATCGCCTTCAGGCGCGCCACGTTGCCGGTCACCACCGGGTGGAGCGGGCCGAGCACCGGGCCGAGGGCCGCGACCCGCGCCGCGCCCTCGGTCAGGCAGGCGCGGTAGAAATCCACGCCGAAGAGATTCACGCCGTAGGATCCGGCAAGATCGTAGAACACGTTGCCGTCGAGATCCGTCACCGTCACGCCCTCGGACGAGGCGGCGAAGGCGCCGGCCGACAGATGCGCGCGCACGTGCTCGGCGTACTGGAACGGCACCCGGTAGAGGCCGGTGAATTGCAGGTCCGACAGGCCGTCGCGGACGGCCTCGGTCTCGGCCCGGGTCCGGGCGAAGCGGGTCCGGTAGAGGTCCGAGAGCCGCGCGAAGCCGGCCTCCCGTCGCAGCGCCACGGTCTCATCCGGATCGTCGGATCGGAAGAAGGCGCGCTGAGAATAGGCGTAGCGCGGGATCAGGCCGGCGACGCGCCGGGCCATCCGCGCGTGTCCGGTGAGCGAAGGATGCTTCGCGCGGGAAAGCTGCAGGCGCTCTGCGGCCCGCGGCAGGGCAAGCGCGGCGGCGGTGGCGGACAGGGCGGCAAGGAGCGCGGACATGACTCCGCGCCGTATCGGAGGCGGTTCACGGCATGATGACGGTCACTTCATTCGGGCTGCGAACGATGCTGGCGCGGGTCGGCGCCCAGGAGGATCTCAACTTCCTGCTGACCAACCGCTTGCCGCGCCGCCTCGCCACCCGCTTCATGGGCTGGTTCAGCCGCATCGAACAACCGCTGGTGCGAGACATCTCGATCGCGACCTGGCGCCTGTTCTGCGACGTCGATCTCAGCGATGCCCGGGAGGCGCGCTTCCCGAGCCTGCATGCCGCCTTCGTGCGGGCCCTTCGCCCAGGTACCCGGCCGGTGGAGGCAGATCCCGCGATCCTCGTGAGTCCCTGCGACGCGATCCTGGGCGCGCATGGCCGGGTCGAGGCCGGGCGCCTGTTCCAGGTCAAGGGCTTGGCCTACCGGCTGGCCGAACTCCTCGGCAACGACGAGGCTCTGGCGCGCGCCCACGAGGGCGGCAGCTATGCCACCCTGCGGCTGACCGCCGGCATGTATCACCGGTTCCACGCGCCCCACGATCTGCAGGTCCAATCCGTCCGGCACATCTGGGGGGATACCTGGAACGTGAATCCCATCGCGCTGAAGCGCGTCGAGGCCCTGTTCTGTCGCAACGAGCGCGCGGTCATCCGCCTGGCCGTCGCGGAGGTCGGGCACGCCGTCACGCTGGTACCGGTCGCGGCCATTCTCGTGGCTGGCCTGCGCCTGGGCTTCCTGCCTGACGGACTGAGCCTGCGCGCCACGGGGGGAGCTACCTTGCCGAGCACCGCGCGCCTCGCCAAGGGCGCCGAGATGGGCTGGTTCGAGCACGGCTCGACCATCGTGGTTCTGGCGCCTGCCGGCTTCGAGCTGTGCCCGGCCCTACGAGAGGGCACGCGGCTGCGCATGGGAGAGGCCTTGATGCGTCTGCCGGAGCCTGCGCGGCCGACCTCCGACCGGCCTCCGGCGTGAGCGTTCAGGCCGCCTTCACGGCCGCCAGGAACGCGGTCACCGCGCCGCGCAGGTCGTCGGATTGGCGCGACAGCGCCGTCGCGGCTTCGAGCACCTGACCGGCGGCGGTGCCGGTCTCGCTGGCCGCCTGGGTGACGGCGGTGATGTTCACCGTGACGGCCTCCGTGCCGCCGGCCGCCTCGGTGACGTTCCTGACGATCTCCTGCGTCACAGTACCCTGCTGCTCCATAGAGCTCGCCACGCCCACTGCGATGGAGCGCAGATCCAGGACGGTGGCTGCGATCGCCTGGATGGCGTCCACCGCCTGCTGGGTCTGGCCCTGGATGTGGGCGACCTGACTGGAGATCGTCTCCGTGGCTTTCGCAGTCTGGGACGCCAAGTCCTTCACCTCGGCGGCCACCACGGCGAAGCCGCGGCCCGCCTCGCCGGCCCGCGCCGCCTCGATGGTGGCGTTCAGCGCCAGCAAGTTGGTCTGCTCAGCGATGCCGGAGATAAGGCTGACCACGGTCCCGATTCGCTCCGCGCCGTCGGCGAGGCCCATGACGAGGGTGTTCGTCTCGGAGGCGTCGGCGGCGGCCCGTTCGGCCATCTCCGAGGAATGGGCGATCTGGGCGTTGATGGCCCCGATCGAGGTCGCCAGCTCCTCGCTCGCCGCGGCGACGGTCTGCACGTTCGCCGAAGTCTGCTCGGCCGCAGACGACACGTTGGAGGATTGATCGGCGGTCTGGTCGGCGTTGCGGCTCATGAGGCGGGCTGCCGCTTCCATCTCGTTCGCGGCGCCCGACAGGGTCTGCATCATGCGCTCGACCTGCTCGCGGAACGCCTCCGTGGCATGGTCCAGCGTGTCCGCCCGGCGCGCCTTCACCGTCCGCTCGGCGGCGGCCGCGCGCTCGGCCTCGCGCTTGGCGATGAGCGCGCCTTTGAACACTTCGACGGCCCGGCTCATCGCGCCGATCTCATCGTGCCGATGTGTGCCGGCCACGGGCGCGTCGAGGTCGCCCGCCGCCAGACGTGACATGGTCGCGGTTATTGTCTTGAGGGGCCTCGTCACCTTCACCATGATGATGAAGAGCCCGTACCCGACGGCGATCGTCGCGAGCCCGAGTGCCGCGAGGAGTAAGCCCCGTAGCCGTCCCGCCAGGACATCCGCGCGGCCATATTCCGCACTCGCTTCCCGAACCTGGATCTCCGTCAGCTTGGCCAGGCCGACGCTGGTCGCTCCCATCTCGCCGAGCAGTTTGATCCGCTCCGCCGCGAAGTCGACCGCTTCCCGCGTCTCAAGACGCCGGAGTATATCCTCGACGATCACGGCATCGCGCTTGAGACGGGCATCGACATCGGACGCGACGGTCTTCTCCTCAGGTGTCATGTAAGAGGCGTTGTAGGCGTTCCAGAGCTGCTTCGACCGTGACAGGTCCCGGACGAAGACTTTGGCGGCCTCCTGCGGCTCGATTTCCCGGCCGATCACCCGGCGCATGGCCCTGAGGATGGCTTCATAGGAATCTCTGATCTCGCTGATCTGGCTTAGGCAGAGGACACGATCTGCAAAGATGGTGCGTAGACTGCTTCTGCTGCTGTGCAGTGCGAAATTTCCCAACGCCGCGGAGCCGAGGAGGAGCAGCCCCATCATGGCGAGCAGCAGCATCAACCGAGCTTTGATGGAGACACGCATCGGTACGGCCGGAAAGTTCGTCAGAGACAGCACGACTTAGCAGATGATTGAGTGCTTGCAACGATGCCGTCTGATCCTATTTTTACTGGAACACTATTCTAGAATTTCGTTGCTTTGATGCGCTTGATCGTTGTCGGTTTCTTTCAAAAACTGATTTTCCCTCCAGGCTAATCGTTCCGAATCATCGATCTGGCGTCCGGGTCAATGCCAGGCGTCGTGGCATGCGACCTGGGACAGGCCGCACGTGAAACGGCGCGGCAGGAACGGTCATCGGTTAGAAAAAGGATCGACACGCCGCGGTCGTCGCGGCGGGCACGTGTCTTCGCCAATTCCGGCAGCACGGATGCTTCCCCGTGGCCGTTCGTGGCAGATGGCATC
This sequence comes from Methylobacterium mesophilicum SR1.6/6, assembly GCF_000364445.2. Classification (NCBI taxonomy): domain Bacteria; kingdom Pseudomonadati; phylum Pseudomonadota; class Alphaproteobacteria; order Hyphomicrobiales; family Methylobacteriaceae; genus Methylobacterium; species Methylobacterium mesophilicum. Next base: position 3,067,282 of record NZ_CP043538.1, read on the forward strand.
GATGCCAGGACGCCCAGCCTGATGTCGAAACTCAGCTCGAATTTTGAACACAAAGTTCAAGCCGGGATGGATCACAGCTCCGTTAAGGAAAAAGCTCGCGGGATCGTGAAGACCACTGGAATATGGCAAGCGAGACTGTTAGAGCTCAGCAGGTGGCGAACAGGCGTTGTTCTCCTGTTCCAGGCGAGCCCTGTGTCTTGAGTTTCGGAGCTGGCTTTGAAGAAGTTTCTCGTCGGTGCCGCCCTGCTACTGGCCGCCGCGGGCGCCTATGTGGAGATCCGGCTGCACGAAGACGGCCGGCCCGTCGCAAGCACCGCGATTCGGCCTGGCGCCGCCGCCTTCATTCCGTCTCCGATTCCGGCCGAATGGGTCGTTTCGGGCGATCCCGTCACCGAGATCGCCACAGTCTCCGGAACCCATGACGGCGACGCGGACGTCTATCTCTGGCGCACGACGGCGAGCACCTTCCGCTGGACCCATCAGTCTGACGAGATCATCACGGTGCTCGAGGGCGACGTGCACATCACCGAGCAGGACGGGACACGTCATCATCTGAAAGCCGGGGACGTGGCGCATTTCCCGGTAGGATCGGTTCAGCTCTGGGAGGTGCCTAAGAGCCTCCTCAAATCTGCAATCCTCAAGCATCGCAGCCCCTCCTTGGTCGAGGCCCAGATGCGCTGGATGCGGCGCGCCATCTCGCTCGTCACCGGTTGAGCTGGCCTTCAGCACGACCCCGGCGCTCCGCTCAGTCGAATCAACCGGTCACTGACGTCGGCGTCAAACACAATCCGACCGCCGATCATGCCCAGTCGCACATGTCCGTGCCCAGCCTTATGGATCGCCCGACCCGCAACCGGAACGGCAGGAGGCGGTGCTCAAACCCGAACCCCTCATCTGTGGTGTCGGACCGTCGTCGAGGCCTCGGTGAAGACCTCAAGCAGCGGCACCGATAACTCCTGTTCCGCCTTCGAGAACCCCTACGCGGTCATCGCGGAAGAACAAGGACGGGTAGGGTCCCCGATCGAGCTGCTGCAAGGCGGTGCCGTTCACTGAGGCGCGGGGCGAAGGCGTCGGCGAAACCGTCTTACATCCCGAACCGTCCGAGCGCGGGCAACTTGATCCCCGGCCGCCGCAGGTCGATGCCGGCGACGCCGCCGAGCAGGTTCAGTTCGAGCCCCTCAACCCAGCCGACCGTGAGGCCGGCATAGCCGCCCAGATTGATCCGGATGCCGGTGCCCGACGGGGTCGAGCCGAACCAGCGGCCGTCATAGGGAAAATCCTTGCCTATCGCGGTCGTCGGCAAGCTGGCGCGGATCTCCGGCACCGCCGCCATGATGGCCGCCACGAAAGTGTTCGAATTCGGTCCCGGCCAGACCACGTAGTCGCCCGGTTGAGCATAGCGGTACTCAGCTACCGCCTTGCGGATCCGCGGGAGCATCGCCTCAGCGCCCGGCCCGTCCGCGGCGAAGATCACGGCGGGGGCATTCCCGAACCAGCGGCCATCGGGCACGAAGCGATCGATCCAGATCGGCTGCCCCCACGCGGTGTAGTCGAAGCGCTGATAGGCCGGCGCGTCGCGATCCTTGATGACGATCCAGCTGTGTGTCGCGACGATCCCGCGCCAGCTGACCGTGCGGGCCGACAGGATCCGCACCACGGCCTCCGGATTCGCCCGGGCCTGTGGGAGCAGGCCCGCGCTCGATCGGTCGGCGAGCCGCCAGTCTCCGCTGGCCCTCAGCCAGTAGAGCGTGGCGGAGATGGCGATAGGCACGAGGAAGAGGGCAGCGAGCGCGAGGAGCGCGATCCTGACGAAGGTCACTGGGCAACCGGGATCGGGGAGGGGCAGGGCGCATGTGGGGAGCGGTCACGCTCGGAACCATGCGGCGGAACGGCCCGCCGGACAGGTTGAGGGATCCGGCCAGTGCTCAGGATCCGGTCTCAAAGGTGTCGAGGAATAGTGTCGTCGCCAGGAGATCGGCGCAGCCGCCCGGACTGAGTCGGGCCGCCACGAAGGCGCGGTGAACGTCGAGCGCGCGGTCACGCCAGCCGGCGGCCGCAATCCCTCCCGCCGTCACGAAGGCCGCGGCGGCCGCGCGCGCTGCGCTCAGCCCGTCGGCCCCGCCGCGATGCAGGAGGTTGGTGTCATCGACGACGGCCAGAAGCGCGAAGAAGCAGTCGACCCGGGCCGCCGTCGGATCGGCAGGTGCGCGGGCGCGGCCGAGGCGCAGGGCCGGCAGACCGGTGGCGCGGATCGTGGGAAATCCGGCCGCCGCCTCCGCGCTGGCGCCGCCCACCCCGTAGCGGCGCGCCGCTCGGCCGCCGTGGCTTGTCGGCGAGGCCGGCGCACGGGCAATGGCGTCGCCCCAGAGTTGGCCGACGGCGAGCGCGTACGCCTCGGCCGACCGGACGCCTCCGCTGTTCGCGCCGGCCGCAGCACAGACCAAGCCCAGCGAGAAGATGGCGCCGCGGTGGGCATTGACGCCCCCGGTCGCGGCCATCATGGCCTCCTCGGCGCGCAGGCCGATCGCCCGGAGTTCCGGCATGGCGGCGCCGCGCGCCCCGGCCACGACGAGGTCCGCGAAGAACGGGCGGATCGCCGCCGCACTAGCCCGCAGAGTTGCGGCGTCCATGTCGTCGTGGCTACCGGAATCCACCGGGCTCACGAGCCCAGGCTTCGGCCAGGTCTCCAGCTCGGCGATCAACGCGTCGTGCGCGTGATGCGCAATCCACTCGGGCCTGTCGACGTGGGGGACACCTGGCCGATCAACGCGCGACGGTTCTGGGCTCGGATGCAGGTCCAGGGTTGGGGCTCCTCGCGACGCACGTCGGCGGGGCCTCGGACGAGGACGGCGTCAACCGCCTATATCAGAGGATCTGCCCGACGCGATCCGCGCATCCGACCCCTGGTCAGGCCGCCGATGCCACGGCAGGGGAGATCCGCTTGCGCGCCTTCCGGTCCTCCGTGCTGCTGACGAAGGCGTGCGCATCCTCCTTCCGCTCGAAGACGTGGGGCGCGACGCCGCGCTTGTTCAGCGCTTCCTCCATTTTGAGGCGCAGGAAGGCGCTCGTCGCGTAGCGGGTGGTCGTGGCGTAGTAGTTCGCCTGAAGATACTGGATCATCCCGGCGTAATCATCGAACAGGTTCTCGTTGAGCCGGAATCCATCGTGGTTGATCACCGCGTTGACCCGCTGGCCGGCCTTGCGGCAGGCCTCCACGATGGTCATGCGCAGCTCATCCATGTCGCCCTTCACCCGGCAGTACCAGCCTTCCAGGTTGATGAAGAGGATGTTGCGCTCCCCGTCGTAGCTGACGCGCGACTTCAGATCGAGGTTGAGCAGGTCGGAGATCAGCTCCATCGGCTCTTCGCGGAAAATGCGCGGATCCATCGGCACCGGGTTGCGCACCACGGGCGCGAAATCCATGTGGGCGAGGATGTCGCGCTCGATGTCGATGCCGGGCGCGACCTCGATCAGTTCCAGCCCCTCGGCCGTGAGCTGGAACACGCAGCGTTCGGTCACGTAGAGGACCGGTTGGGAACGCTCTACCGCGTAGGGACCCGAGAAGGTGTTCTGCTGCACCTGGGTCACGAACTTGCGCGCCTTGCCCTCGCTGACGATGCGGACCTGACCGTCATGCACCGCGATCTCCAGGCCGCCGGCCGTGAAGGTGCCGGCGAAGACCACCGTGCGGGCGTTCTGCGAGATGTTGATGAAGCCGCCGCAGCCGTTCAGCTTGCCGCCGAATTTCGACGTGTTGACGTTCCCCGCCCGGTCGCACTCGGCCATGCCCAGGCAGGTCATGTCGAGGCCGCCGCCGTCGTAGAAGTCGAACATCTGGTTCTGGTCGATGATGCAGTCGGCGTTGGTGGCCGCGCCGAAGCTCGAACCCGACGCCAGCACGCCGCCGACAGCCCCGGCCTCGGTGGTGAGCGTGATGTAGGGGGTGATCTTCTCCTCGTTGGCCACCGACGAGATGCCCTCGGGCGCCCCGACGCCGAGATTGACCACGCCGTTCGGCGGCAGCTCGAAGGCGGCGCGCCGGGCGATGATCTTGCGCTCGTTCAAGGCCATCCGCTTGATGCCGGTGACCGGCACGCGGATCTCGCCCGCCAGCGCCGCATCATGCATCACGCCGTAGTTCATCCGGTGCATCTCGGGCTCGGCGACAACCACGCAATCCACCAGAATGCCCGGCACCCGCACGTCCTTCGGCAGCAGGTAACCGTCGTCCACGATGCGCTCGACCTGGGCGATGACGATCCCGCCATTGTTGCGCGCCGCCATCGCCTGGGCGAGGCAGTCGAGGGTCAGCGCCTCCTTCTCGTAGGACAGGTTGCCCGATGGGTCCGCCGAGGTCGCGCGGATGAAGGCGACGTCGATCTTGGTGGCCGTGTAGAACAGCCACTCCTCACCATCGACCTCCACGAGCTTGACGATATCCTCGCTCGTCAGCTCGTTGACCTTGCCGCCGCCGTGGCGGGGATCGACGTAGGTCTGCAGGCCGACCTTGGAGAACAGGCCCGGCTGGCCCGCCGCACAGGCGCGGTACAGCTGCGAAATGACGCCCTGGGGCAGGTTGTAGCCGCGAATCAAGTTCTCTTGCGCGGCCTTCGCGACCTTCGGCATGCGGCCGAAATTGGCGGCTATCACGCGCGAGAGCAGGCCGTCATGGTGCAGGCGTCCCGTCCCGAGGCCTTTGCTGTCGCCCGCGCCCGCGGTCATGATCAGCGTGAGACCGCGCGGCGAGCCCGTGTCGACGAAACGCTTCTCCAGCGCCGCGTGCAGCGACTCCGGGATGCAGCTCTGGACGAAGCCCGTAGTGGTCACGACGTCGTTCTCTCGGATCAGCGCGATGGCCTCGTCTGCCGAGATGACCTTGTTCTTCCTCATGGAAATCGTGATCCTCTCCGAGGTCCTGAACGTCGACGGAACGCACAGCCGCCGTCTTCCGCACTCTCGTTCGCCGTCCACGCGCCGTCCGGAGCAGGGGGGCTCAGGAATGGCGTAAATCTGAATGCAGTTCTTATTGCACCGCACCAATATCTGCGGCATTGCACGAATGCACATGCCTGACGTGTCACACTACTCCAACTTCGGACTACTCTGCTCCTGAAAAACTCTTCGATGCACGGTCAGAAAAAATTGCGCCTGTCGCTGGTCAAGCGCGCGCTTCTCGGCGCATCGAGGGCGCGACCCTGAGTCTGACGGTCGGGCTCGCGGGAGCTGAAGCCGCCACCCGGGCCCTGGCGCGAACGCCCTCAGCTGTGCCGAAGTGGATCGGTGCCAGGTCCTTGCCTTATGTTAAATCTCCCCGGCATTTCTGGGCTAAAAACTGGCCTCAGGTGTCAGAAAATAAAGGTTTTACAATCTTCGCGGAACCCGATATAAGCCCCGCGGTCTGGGGAGCGTGTTTTGAGTGAGGAACACGCAATGACCGATATGACGCCGATCGCGGATGAAGCCGCGACACGCTTTGCATTCAGCCTCCTGCGGAGTGCGTATCTTGATCTCGCGCAGACGCTGCTGCGGATCGATGCGGACCCCGCCCGCGAGTTGTTGCAAGCCGTCGAACACCGGATCGCCTATAGGCTGGGTTCTCTCGCCGCGGACCACGGCGATGGTCGCGTCGAGGATTCGGCACTGGCCTTAGCGGCCGGTCAGGTCCGGGCGGTGCTTCGCGAGGCTCAGGCTCGGTGAGGCGCGCAGCCAGGCGCGCCGTGCCGGATGCCGCGATCACCAGATCTCAGAGAAGGGCATCTGATCGTCGATGAGCTTCGCGTCGGCGCAGCGAATCGACCTGGGGCGCTGCGGACCGATTCGGCGGCAACGGGCGGATCAGTGGCAGGCTGCGGCCTGAGCGCTGACTGACGAACCGGTTTGTCCGCCAGAAACTGTCCCGTCTTGCTCAAAGCAAAGTGGATCCGCTCTCGTACCACAATCCGAAAAGTCAGACTCGGCGCAGGCCTGGAAGGAGCGCTCCTTCGAGGCTTGCTGATACGGTCACTTCGGGTTGCGGTAGCAGGCTGGATTCGCCTGAGTGCTGCCTGACGGGATACTGTCGTGTGTCCTCGTCCGTCGATGGGCATCTTGAACGATTGAATTTGGATCGCGTCACCCTTCGCGTTCGGTCCGGAGCTATCGCACGGATCGGGCAGTTGTCCTTCAGCGTCGGGCGAAGGCGTCGCACGTCCTGAACGGCCAGATGCTTCGTCGATCAACAAAGACCGATTGAGACGGGACGGCCGACACGAGCTGAGCGCGACTCGGAAGAACGATAGAGGTGCAGGACGGCTACCGCACGGCTTCCTGCACCGGTCAGCCGTCTATGTCGCATCCGGGATAGTTGGTCGCCGGCGGTACTCGCGAAGCCGAACCCGGCTCTGACAACGTTTTTCGCGACCGAGCGATCAAGACAGCCGGGGTAGTTCAGCGCCGCGCTCTTTCTCTCAGCGCCCTCCGCGCATCGACCCGATTCACCGGTCAGGTCTTCAGCGGCGCGGTCGGCCGTCCCGCCGGCCCCTCGTTCGCCCAGCCGTCCGCTTGCATACGTCCCTACCCGTGCCGCGAAGCGGTTTCAGCGCGCCTCAAGCCGGTGGAAGGGCGCTTTCCACATGCTCCGACCGCGGCCCTAACGCGCCGTTAATCATAATCGGTGATGTGCCAGATCATCGGGGGTTACGCGCGGGCTCAACCTAGCGCCGCGCAAGGATGGCATATTATGCGGCTGATCGTCGGCACGATGATCGTCTTCGCTTGCGTCTTCGGCAGCTACGCGGCGATGGGTGGCCATCTGGTCGTCCTGTGGCAGCCGTTCGAGTTCGTGATCATCCTCGGTGCGGCGATCGGTGCCTTCATCATCGGTAACACAGGACCGGTGCTCAAGGCCGTGCCGGCCATGCTGGGCACCCTGGTGAAGGGCCCCAAATACACGCAGCAAAGCTACGTAGAATTGCTGGGGATGCAGTACTCGTTGTTCAAGCTCGCGAAATCCAAGGGTGCGATGGCGATCGAGCCTCACATCGAGAACCCGGAAGATTCGGCGCTTTTCAACGCCTTCCCGTCCTTCGCAGCGAATCATCACGCGGTCGAGTTCGTCTGCGATTACATGCGTATGGTGACGCTCGGCGCCAATAATGTCCACGAGATCGACGCGCTTATGGATGAGGAACTGGAGACGCACCACCAGGAGCAAGAGCGCATCGTTTCGGCCATGCAGTCGCTTGCCGACGGAACACCCGCGCTCGGCATCGTCGCCGCCGTGCTCGGCGTGATCAAGACAATGGGGGCGATCAAGGAGCCGCCGGAGGTGCTGGGACATCTGATCGGCGGTGCGCTGGTCGGCACCTTCTTCGGCGTCTTCATCGCCTATGGGTTCTTCGGGCCCATGGCGCAGTCGCTGAAGAGTCTCTTCGAGGCCGAGTCCAAATACTATCTTTCCCTCAAGACGGGGCTTCTCGCGCACATCGGCGGCCAGCCGCCGGTGATGGCGATCGAATTCGCCCGCAAGTCCCTGATGAGCGACGTCCGTCCGACCTTCAGCGAAGTGGAAGCGGCAACCGCCGCTCTGCCCGCCCAAAGCTGACCTGATCTCCGGCAGGGACACGATGACCACGCCCATCCAGCCGATCATCATCAAGAAGGTCAAGAAGGCCGCCCATGCCCACCACGGCGGGGCCTGGAAGATCGCCTATGCGGACTTCGTGACTGCCATGATGGCGTTCTTCCTGCTGATGTGGCTGATCAGCATGACGACGCAGGAGCAGAAAATCGGTTTGGCAGAGTATTTCGCGCCGGGGGCCTTGAGCCCTGCAACCAGCGGCGCGGGCGGAATGATGTACGGCACCGCCCTGGACACGACAGGCAACAAGGCGTCTACCCCCCGCGACGCGGCGCGGGGCTCCGCGCAGCAGGCGGATGGGGCGCGCGTGACCGGTCCCGGTCGCGCCAACGAGCTCGACGCCAGCAAGCCGCCCTCCACCGTGCAGGCTGACTACAGTGCCATAGCCAGCCTCCGGCAGGCGCTCCAGGACATGCCTGACATCGCCGAACTGTCGCGCAACATCGTGATCGAGCAAACGAAGGAGGGGGTCAACGTGTCCCTCGTGGACCAGGACGGTCGGTCCATGTTCCGCGAGGGGTCTGTTGATCCCTACGAGCGCACCCGCCGCGTGCTGGAGGCGATCGCGCCCGCTCTGCGCCGGCTGCCCAATCGCCTGTCCATCACCGGCTACACGGCCGCCGCGCGCCCGGGCTCGGCGCGGGCGGGCGAACCGTGGAATCTCACCGCCGGCCGTGCGCTCGCCGTACGAGAGATCCTGGCGGGCGCCGGGGTTCCCAACGACAACTTCGCTTCCGTTGTGGGACGCGCCGACACCGAGCCGGTCTTCCCAGACAATCCCTACATCGCGCCGAACCGACGGGTCACGATCACCCTGCTCAATGCGAGCCCGCCTGTGCCCCCGAACTTCCTTCGCTGACGACAAGTCGGCTCGCCGCCTTGAGAGCATCTCACGACACCTTTCGTGCTCGATAGAAGAAGGGCGAGATCGCTCTCTCGCCGGCCTTCGAGACGGCTTCGCTGCACCGTCAGACACGCCCGGCACACCAACGACACGACAGTGCATCAGGGCCACGGGATTTTCCATCGGGCCCTAGTGGAGGCCGCACCGGCCGCGAACCCGTGCTTGTAGCCGGCCTTGTAGATGCCGGACAGGACCGCGGCGATGCATGCCACGATGACGATCTGATCGAACAGCGACAGGGAGTCGAACCAAGCCCACAACAGCATGCCGCTCTTCCTCGAACCCAGTATCGATGCGACGCATGAACCGGAGCGTCATCCTTCGGCAAGGGTGCTCCTCAATGAACGCGACCGCGAGGGTCTGGGATTGCCGAACGGGCACGGGACAGCATCCGCGATCGTAACCCGTGGATCCGCGGGACGCGTGACTGCTGCATCGCCATCGCCACGCCACACGCGATGCCGGCCACGGCGAGGCGACTCTGGAGGAATCCGGGCGAGCGCGTCGTCACAGCTTGCGGACCGGCCGCGCATCGGCAGCGCGAGTCGCAGCATGGCGACGAGGCAGAACAGGCCCATGCCGGCCTGCGTCGCGCGCCAGCCGTACGCGTGAGCCCCATGCTCGACCACCGCCGGCCAGAGCGTGCCCGCCAGATGGTTGCCGGATGCGCACAGCGCGTCGGCCAAGCCGTACCGGCGCCAGAAACATAGGGAGACCTCGGCCGTGTGGGGTCCGGAAGCGACCGAGCTGCGAAGCGCTCCGACGAGCAGACCGCGCACGATGACGGGCTGCCAGAGACTGGTCGAAAGCGCGCTAAGCCCAGAGCCGAGGGCCCGACAGACGGCGCCAAGGATAAGCGGGGGAACGATCCCCAATACGATCCGCGAACCGCCCCATCAGGAGGCCGCCGACCGCGAAGCAAAGCATGGTGAGCGTATAGGGCAATGCGGCTGCCGCTCGATCGACCGCGAACTCGGCCTGAAGCGCGCGCAGCACGACGACGGTCGACTACTTGCCGACGTCTCCAGCCGTGCCGAGCGCCGTCGCCACGGCGAGCCGACACCAGAAGCGGCCAGGATCAGCGATCCCGTCTTCAGCCATTCCGGCGCAGATCGTACTCCGTCAGTCCAACGGATTTCTTCACGCTCGCACAACGGTCACTAGTGCCGAACCAAGCTGTTGAGAAGGTGTTTTGCCGGATCGGAGTCGCACGGCCATTACAATTTCAAAAGCCGATTGAATTCGATCCGGTGTGAGGACTTTCTCCGTCGACCCGCCGAACTTTGGATCCCATTCTGCTGTGTTGAGCCAGCAATGAAACCGTCCCGTACGGCTCCAGAATGAACCGACACGCGATCGAAGTCGCTCGACTATTCCGGCATTCGCCGTCCAAGGAAATCAGCCGACTTCGGCCGAGGCCCGGCGGTCGCGTCGCGCCCGGATCGATCGCTCGGGCCTGTGTCAGACGCGGAAGCGACGTGGTCGCTTCTTATCTTCCGCGCCACCGTGCCCCCTCGCCAAATGGCTCGGATTGGATAGGCCGCTGATTTCACCCGGCACGCGCGATGTCGGTTCAGGTTCGCTCCGGAATGTCGAGATCGAGGAGGGCTAAGCCCAGTCCCTTCCCGTGCGCGTCGAGTGCCAGCGAGCGGGTCACGCCGCCGCCGAGAGCACCCTTCAGGACGAAATTGAGCGCCCCGATCTTCGGCAACGCATAGCGGACGACCTCCCCAGTCACGATCCCCTGAAAATGCTGTTTCACCCGCTCCGGCGTGACGTGCGTCGCCAAATGATCATAGTCCGCGACGTCATAGGCGATCAGCGAGATGTTCGACGTGTTGCCCTTGTCGCCGGTGCGGGAGTGGGCGAGCGCGCGCAGCTTCATGGTCCGATTTCCAGTTCTCAGGCTTCGACGAACTGTACGCGCGGCTGAGCGAGCGCGGCCGGAACGAGGACCGACTGCACCGCCACCACCTCGCGCGCTGACTTCCAGGCACCGCCACCGCCCGCAGGCCCGTTGGTGTAGAGCGTCTCTACCTCGTTTCCGATCCGGACAGCCTCAGCATGGGTCTCTGTCCGACCTGCGATGCGGAGCCGGACTTCATAGGGCTCCCGTCCACCTGAGAGGGCCTCCCCGTGAAGTGCATCGAGGCCGATGAGGTCACAACGCAGCTCGCTCGTCGCCACACCGATGAGCGCAAGGCGCTCAAGCACCACGTCCCGGGCCAGACGGCCGCGAGCCAGGGCGCTCGGTCCGGCGTAGGAGATCTGCCCCTCGCCGATGTAGGAATCCAGATACCCGACCGAGACCTTGAGCAGGCCCGTCGCCGGCGAACCCGTCGCGCCGGTCGCCCGGACACGATCGGGACCAACCTGCTCCATCTCCACGCTGGAGAAGTCGCCGACCACGTCCGGCTGAAGGTACCGGGCTGGATCGTGCACCTCGTAGAGCAACTGCTCCTTGCAGGTGGCGAGGCTGATGCGGCCGCCCGAGCCCTCGACCTTCGTGATCTCGACCGTGCCGTCCTCCGACACGATACCGATGGGAAAACCGAGACGCGCGAGATGCGGCACGTCCTTGCAGCCCGGATCGGCGAAGTAGCCCCCGGTGATCTGACCGGCGCATTCGAGCAGGTGTCCGACCAGGGTGCCTCGGCCAAGCCGTTCCCAATCGTCCATCGCCCAGCCGAACTCGTGAACCAGGGGGGCGAGGAACAGGGCCGGATCGCCGACGCGGCCGGTGATGACCACGTCGGCGCCATCCGCGAGCGCGGCAACGATCGGTGCTGCGCCGAGATAGGCATTGGCCGAGATGATGCGGTTGCCGAGACTGGCCACCGGCTCGCCGCTCTCTTCCAGGGTGAAATCGCCGCCGCGCACCGCGTCGAGCACGTCGTCACCGGTGACCGCGGCGATCTTCAGCCCGGCGAGACCGAGTTCCCGCGCCAAGCCTCCGATCTTCTGTGCCGCGGCACGCGGATTGGCCGCGCCCATGTTGGTCACGATGCGGATGCCGCGGGCCCGGCAATGCGCGAGGACCGCACGCATGCGCGCCTCGAGGAGCGGATCGTAGCCGCCTTGAGGGTCCTGCAGCTTGGCCTGCTGCGCGAGGGCAATGGTGCGCTCGGCGAGACACTCGAAGACGAGGTAGTCGATCTCACCTTTCTCGGCGAGTTCGACAGCGGGCTCGATGCGATCGCCAGCGTAGCCTGCACCGGCGCCCAAGCGGACGGTTCTCATGGATCGATCTCCGCTGTCAGAGGGGCTGTCAGAAGGACTCTCAAAGGGGGAACAGGCCGAGGGCGACGCAGGCGAAGGTCATCACCACCGAGGCTGCCAGCAGGAACGGGAAGGTGAACTTCTGGTGGTCAGCCAGATCGATGCCGGTCAGGCCACACACCAGGAACGTCGCCGGTGTCAGCGGGCTCACCGGAAAGCCTGTGGTCATCTGGCCGAGCAGCGCGCCCTGGGCGATCTGTACCGGCGGTACGCCGAGTTGGTGGGCGACCTCGGACACGACGGGCAGGACGCCGAAGTAGAACGAGTCAGGGTCGAACAGCATTGACAGAGGCATCGAGACGAGGCCGAGCGCGAAGGGAATGTGTCGTCCCATCTCCGGCGGCACGAAGGTCACGGCGGCCTGTGCCATGGCCTTGAGCATCCCGGTGCCCTGCATGATCCCGGTGAACACGCCGGCCGCCAGGAGGATCGAGGCCATCAGGATCGCCGCTTTGGCGTGGGCATCGATGCGCTGACGCTCGGCGTCCACCTGCGGGTAGTTGATAAGCAACGCCAGGGACGTCCCAAGCATGAACATCAGCGCCGGGGGCACCTTCTCGGCCATGAACACCATCGTTCCGAGCACGAGAGCCGTAAGGCCGATGTTGATCCAGAACCGGTCCGGCCTTCGCAGGGCTTGCTCCGCGTCGCTCAATCTGCGCGTAGCCATCATCGGCGCTGCGTCCGTTCCAGCGGTGGCAGGTTGCGGCATGCGTGCGAGACGCCGCTCCTCCCGCAGGCCGAGCCAGTACGAGACGGCGAAGATGAACACGAGACCGACCGCCTGCACCGGAACGAGCGGCGAGAAGATCTCCGGGATCGGCAGCTTGAGCGCGGCGGAGGCGCGGATCATCGGCCCGGTCCAGGGCAGGAAATTCACGCCCGCCGCCATCGAGGCCGCGCAGGCCAGGATGCGCCGGTCGATGCCGACACGGTCGTAGAGGGGCAGCATCGCGGGGATCGTGATCAGGAACGTCACCGCGCCTGACCCGTCGAGGTGGATCAGCAGCGCCAGCAGCGTCGTACCGGGCACGATCCGGGTTGGACGGGTGCCGACCGTGGCGAGGATTCGGTCGATGATCGGATCGAGCATCCCGGCATCGCTGACGATGCCGAAGAACAGGATCGCGAACACGAACATGCCGACGACGCCGGCCAGACTCTGCAGGCCCGTGAGGACGAATTTGCCGGTGTCGAGGCCGAAGCCACCCACCAGCGCGGCCGCTACCGGGATCACGATCAGCGCCACCAGCGGGGACATGCGCTTGGTCAGGATGACGGCGAGCAGCAGCACGATCGTGCACAGGCCGAGCAGAGCCAGCATGCAATCCTCCCGGTGAGACGAGGCGCCTTGTTTCGCGCTCTCAGCCGAAAGGAAACCGCGAACAGCGACATAAGACAATTGAAAAGGTTGGATTGCAGCGATAGTCAAAAATTATGGATCTGAACCTGCGGCAGGTACGCGCTTTCGTTTCCGTCGTTCAGGCAGGCAGCTTCACCCGCGCCGCTGCCCTGCTGAACCTGTCGCAGCCGGCGCTCACCGTGCAGATCCAGCGCCTGGAAGAGAGTCTCGACGCGCGACTCCTCGACCGCACGAGTCGCACCGTGGCGCCGACCCGCCTCGGACGCGATCTCCTGCCAATCTTCCAGCGGGTTCTGCGCGATCTCGACAAGGTGGTGCTCGATGCCCGCGACCTCGCAGCCCACCGTCACGGCGTCGTGCGCGTCGCGACCCTGCCGTCCTTCGCGGCGGCCGCGCTGGCCGAGGCGATCGCGCTCTATCGCCAGGACCATCCGGGAGTGACATTCGTCATCAAGGACGTGATCGCGCAGCGCGTCCTCGATCTCGTGCGCGCCGAGGACGTCGATGTGGGCATCGTCGGCGGCGACGTCCGCGATCCGGACCTCACCGTCCTCCATCGGACGAGCGACGCCCTGCACGTCGTCTATCCCCAAGGCCACCCGGTCGGCACGCTCCCGAAAGTCACGATCGACACGCTGGCTGAATTTCCTCTGGTCTTGATGGATCCCGCCACGAGCGTGCGGGCCGTGGTCGATCTCGCCTTCATCGGCGCGGGACGTCTGCCGATGATAGCCTGTGAGGCGACCTACATGATGACGGCGATCGGCATGGTTCGGGCCGGGCTTGGTTTGACGATACTTCCGGGTTCGGCGCGCGAGATCCAGGCTGAGCCCGGTCTGCGATCGCGCCTGATCGACGATCCGCAATTCGAGCGTCCGATCTGCCTGATCAAGAAGGCGGGCCGGACGATGCCGAAGGCGGTCGAGACGTTCTGCGCCCTGTTGTCGACCTTAGCTGTGCGGCCCGTGAGTTAGACGCCCCACTGCTCAGGCAGCCTGATGCTTTTGTCGAAGGGATGATCGGCGCTTGTCGCGCAGCGCGAACGGCTGCGTCTGGTCCCGCGGCACACACATCCCGGAGCGGTCCAGCGACCTTGGACAAGGTCCGCTCTGTCGGTTCGCGCCCGAACATGGCTCCCCGCGTGGCAATGCGAACCGTCAGTTCGACAACGGCATGTCGCCTTCAGGATGCGGGCCACTCCTCCTGAACGGCAGGGCCGACCAGCCCGAGAACACCGCATCGCTGCCCATGCTCTCCTCGATGCGCAACATCGCGTTCCACTTGGCCATGCGCTCCGAGCGGGAAAAAGATCCAACCTTGAACTGCCCGGCATCCCAGCCGACCGCCAGATCCACGATGGTGGTGTCCTCCGTCTCGCCTGAGCGCGCCGATACGATGGTGCCAAAGCCGGCGTCGCGACCGGCGCGCAGGGCCGCATATGTCTCCGTAATTGTGCCGGCCTGGTTCGGCTTGATCAACACCGCATTGGCTGAACGGTCACGGGCGGCCCGCTTCACCCGCGCCGCGTTCGTCACCAGAAAATCATCCCCGATGATCTGGCACCGCGGGCCGAAGCGCGCCACGAAGGCCTGGAAGCCGTCGGTGTCGTCTTCGGCCACGGGATCTTCGACCGACACGATGGGATACGTCCGGAGCCAGCCTGCGAGCATGTCGATCATCTGGCCCGTATCGAGCCTCCGTCCGTCAAGCGCCAGGGCGTAGATGCCGGCTTCCCCGAACTCCGAGGCCGCGACATCCAGAGAGATCGCCACGTCGGCGCCGGGCTTGAAGCCTGCAGCCTCGATCGCCAGCACGAGCGTGTCCAGCGCCTCCTCATTGGAGGCGAAGACGGGCCAGTACCCGCCCTCGTCCGCCACGCCCTGGAGCTTGCCGGCCTTGCGCATCAGGCCGCCGGCCGCGCGATAGATCTCGGCCGTCCAGTCGAGGGCCTCGGCGAAGGAGCCAGCGCCGGGGCACATCACCATGAAATCCTGAACGTCGACGCGTCGCTCGGCATGGGCCCCGCCCCCGAAGATCTGGATCTCAGGGAGGGGGATGCGCACCCGTTGCGACCCGGCCAGAAGCTTCCAGACGGGAAGGCCGGCGGCGCAGGCATGGGCTTGCAGCGCAGCCATCGAGGTCGCGACGAGGGCATTGCCGCCAAGCCGCGACTTGTCGGGGGTCCCGTCGAGCGCGATCATCGCGGCGTCGACCGCCGCGAGATCGCCTGCGTCCATTCCGACCAGAGTTTGGGCGATGGGACCGTTCACGTTGCCGATCGCGCGGCGGACGTCGAGACCGCCGAAAGCCGCGCCGGCGTCTCGCAGATCGACTGCCTCGCCCGAGCCGGTGGATGCTCCTGCCGGCGCGATCGCACGACCGACGATCCCCTCGTGCAGGGTGACCTCGACCTCGACGGTCGGGCGACCGCGGGAGTCCCAGACGCGGCGTCCGTGAACGCCTCTGATGATGGCATCGGTCACGGCAGGATCTCCTTCGCCCACTGGTCTCGAACGTGGGCCAGCCGCCGCGGACAGCGCGCGATCAGGCGACGGGCCACCTGCCTGACCCGCTCGCGATCGGCTTCCGTTGTGATGTACTCGACGGGCGACTTGCCATCGACGCGTCCGAGAAGGAGTGCCGGCAGGAGCCGCGCTGCACGCGCCTCCAGATCCTCGGGCCGCTCCCACTGCACACCGGAGAGATAGGCAGCTGAAAGGGCATCGAAACAGGCGATGTACCGCGTCGCGTGCTGCCGCTTCCAGACGCACTTGAGGAGGAGGTGATTGAGGCAGAAGGCCAAGTCGAAGGCGGGTTCGCCGTACCAGGCGCATTCGGCGTCGAGGAGGATCGGTCCGGCTGGACCGGCCAGGATGTTCTTCGGACTGACGTCCCCGTGCACCAGAGCCAGCTTGCGCTGGATCGCTTCGCGGGACAGCGCGTACAGCTCTTCCGCGAGGTCGCTGTGTCGTCGCGCCGTCGCCTCAAGGTAAGGTTCCAGGCGGATGGCGTGGAACGTCTCATCGTTGCGGAAGCGGCGCGCGACGTCCGCCGATCGAGCGGTCGCCTGGTGAACGGCGACAATGGCTTGGCCGACCGCCGCGGCGAACGCCTGGCTGATCCGGCCGTCGCGGAGCTCGTTCTTCCAAATCGGATAAGTCGCAGGGTCGAGATAGGTCATTGCGAACACGCCCGCGGCGGGGTTGTGCGCGAGGATTTTCGGAACGGCGTTCGAGACGGCGCGCTGCGCCTCGATGAACCAGCCCACCTCGCTGGCATTTCGCGAGACCGGAGCGTTCCATTCCTGTTCGACCCGCAGGCGAGCCAGAGCCCTCTTCACGACAAACCTGCGGTCGCCAAGCTCCACCCGGAAGATGTCCGACGCGACCCCGCCTGTCAGAGGCACGAGTTGCGCTGCTTCGCCGGTCTTCACCAATCCAGACTGTTCGAGAAATGCCCTGATGGCCGGATCGGATTCGACCGGCGACGATGGGCCGACATCCATGCTGAGCCTCACCTGCGTCGGGGCCGATCGCACGCCGGACGCTACACGGCCTGACCTCGGCGCGCCACGAGCGCAATCCATGACCGCGTTGCGCCGGTAGTCAGCGATCCGAGCCGCGCCCGCTCGTCTCATGCCTCATAGAGCAGGCACAGACCGGATCGAACCGTCACGAAATTCGATGGCAAAATGACGGACGCTCGCACCCGCGATTGCAATGGACAAACCCGCGACTCGGCCCTCGAACCCGATGACACGTTCGTGCTCAGTGACCCAGGGCGCGTCGGTGTCCTCGGTGACGGTCAGCGCCGTTCAGCAGGGCCGCTGCGGTCTCGGCCTGGGGTCGCAGCGCGAGCCCATACCTGCCGCCTGAACGGTGGGAAGTGGCGGATCGTCGTCGAGCATCGGGACGTCGAAAGACGGTAGCGACCACTGCTCTCGGCTGGGTACGGCGCTTGATGCCGTTCGAGCGCACCGGTGCCGCCTGCTTGTGGCGAAGATCGAGCGGCTGATGCGCTCCTTCAGCTTCCTGTCCCGGGCGCTGGAAAGCGGCGTTGCAGTTCGGTTCTGAGATCTGCGGCAGACCGAGGAGCCCGACGGCAAGTACATCCTCAACGGAAAGGTGCCCTTCTGAGCCGGAGGCTGGCCTCATCAATGCCTGCAGCAAGACAGTCCAAGCAGCCGCCAAAGCCCGCAAGAAGCCGAGGCGCGGAGCGCGGTCGGTGCCATCCGAAGCCGCCGGCACGGCCGCCGTGAAGGTTAAGCTGGATGCCCCCTCGGCCGACCTCGCCCGAACCAGCGCCGCGATCCGCGCCACCGCCATCGCTTCCGCCGGTGGTGTCGCGCAGGCTCTCACGGATCGTCGTATCAAAAGGTCCCAGGGCGGCGATCCGTAGAGCACCACGAAGGGTATCCTTGCTGCCGGCAAGGTTCGACGCTCTAGAGACGGCGTCAGCTACTTATTCAAGGGAGCGTTGTCGCGCTGCCACCGCGTAACGAAGGCGTTGAGCTTGTTGCCATCGAGGTCACGGAAGTAGGCCACGTAGTAGTTGCCGCGCACCCCCGGCCCGCCCTCGCTGCTGCCGCCAAGATCGAGCGCCAGCCTGTGCAATCGGGCCACTTGCTCGCGATCCTTGGCGCCAAGCGCAACCATCACGCCATTGCCGACCGTGGCCGGATTGCCGTCGAAAGGTTTGGTCAAGCAGATGCCTGCTCCCCCGCCGCTCTCCCCCCAGGCAATGAAGTCGTCGCTCTCCATGGTGCGACCGGCACCCAGCTCATGAGCCAGGGCGTCATAAAACTGAGCCGCTCGCTTCAGATCTTTCGTTCCGAGGGTCACGTATCCGATCATGAGCTTAACCCCCATGAGGGTGGCATGCCCGTGGCTTGACCGGTCCTCGGCTCATTCGAGCGTCCGATCGATCGCGCGGCGGCTCTGACAATCATGCTGCAAGGGGCGAAGCACGACAAATGACAACCCCGCGATGGCGCTGATGCGAAACGTTGCTTCTCTGATAGGCTTCGACTGTTGAGACTGTTGAATTGATAGCCGAAATGCCGCCCCCCGCTTACCGGCATGAAGCTTCGGGCACGGGACAGACGCGAAGGTTAGCCGGCTGATATTGCGCGTTGGTGGTCAATGCCTTCGGGCGAGCCGGATGCGCGAGATTGCGCCCGTCCACCTCAGCGACCGGAGTGGCGCCGACGCGGCCTCCATGTCCGAGACGAGCATCAGCCGCCGGATCGCATCGCCGACGGTCGAGCTGGAGCGGACGGAGGACCGCTTCGCCGCGGACGCCGAGGCCGAGGCTTCGGACTCCAATCCGCGGAGGAGCGAAAACGTCCATCGGTTGCTTGCATCCATGAGGCTGCGGCGGGGGCCCGCGCGACCGAGGCTCTCCGCATCGTCGCAGATCGGCCATGAACGCCTGCATTCGCGGCGCCGCACGCACCGCCCCGCAAGTTTCTTCCAGCCCCGTCGCTCCCGACTGTCCCGACCTGGTGCGCTCGGTTCGACACCAGGAAGCCGTGGAGCAGACCCGCGACGACGAGACCGGAGGGCTCGAAAGTCCAGGCCTGCACGCGTCCGACAGCACTGGGAGCCGGCTTTGCTGCGACTATAAACTATAGAGAGCCGCGAGAGACCGTTATGCGGATCCGCCGTCAGGGAGCGCTGCGGTAACGACGAGTGAAGGACCCGTCTGTCTTTCCTGGATACTATGCGACGATCGAACCGAATGGAATGCCAATCGGCACCAAACCGCCGAGGCCGACTGCCACGAGCGTGACGTATCAGCCGGCAGCCTCGATAAGTATTTCAGCTCGCGAACGCTCCAAAATTCAATAATCACGGGTTTGGAACCGCGCAGACCGGGGTGCATCGCGGGCTGAGACCCGATTGGGTGACGGAGAGTTTCGGCTAGAAGCCTTCCGAACGCGCGACGGCCCGGCTTTTGAAACGCGAAAACGGCTGCCGTTCTGCCAGACCAGATCTTGGCATCCACGCCCGCGCTAGCAGCTTGAGGGACACACCAGTCTACGGGCGTGGAGGTCGACCGGAGCCGACCGCACGCAATGCAGCTCTCGATGAAACGGTTCAAATTTTTCTGGATTCCTCTACGCCCGATCACGTCGCTTGATGGACGAATCGGCGCGTCCGTGGAGGGAGGAAGGCCTCGACCCCCGCATGGTGCAAGAACCGGACATCCACGCCCGCCCGGCGAGCTTCGGTGAGCACATAGGACGGGCGTGGATTGGCAGCCCATTGTGGGGCTGAAGGCGGCAAGCCTGAATGGCAATCGTTACCGAAGGCTTAACGAACGCCGAATAACGCCGCCCTGAGCGCGTCGGGCGGGCGGAGACGCGTTCGCTTCCGACGACCTCCGGGTGGGGATCGAGCCGCATCAGCCGAGCTTGAAAAGTCGAAAGGCAGCCGACCGCGCGCCCCAGACCGACCGGCGCTGGCGGGGATCATTCTTGTGCGGCACACGGGCCTGCACTGGAAGCACCGGCCGCGTTTTGAGCCGGGCTGCAGCGGCAAGACGAGTTGGCGGCGGCTCGGCACGTGGCAGGCAGCCTGTGTCAGGGCCGAACCCGACGGATCGGGGCACGCCGTGGACGAAGCGCCATCGCGTCGTGGTCGCCGGGGCACGCCCCTCCTGATTATGCTGTCGAACCATCGGCCTGACCCAAACCCCGGGGCCAACTGCAACGACAGCCGTAGGCTGGCGGCGACCGTCGACACGGCGCCGATGGGGCGCACCGGCCAGCATCGCCGCCCGCAGCCCAGCCCGGACAAGCTGCACGCCGATAACGGCGACGACCGTCTTCGCGCCGGCGCGAAATGGCGCCGGCAGCATCACACCGCAGATAGCTCGACCGGCCGCCAGCACTGCCTTCGTGGCTGAAAAACACAAACCGTCTCAAAATATCTGACGATGAACGCCCGTGATCAGTTCGATCTCGACAGAGCGACTTGGATAAATTTCCTGATATGGCAGGCCCGCTAAGCTGTCTCAGCCGATCAAGCATTCAGCCTCGGCAGCCATACACTGCGGGGCGTCTTCGCGGCGGTGGTGCTTGACCACTTGATCTCGCTCAACAGGCCATCGGCCGCGGCGGCGTACGTGTGCGTTGCGCCAGGAGGAATGATGGTGCCGACCTTGGCTTCCGAGCGGCCATCGGTGGAAACGCGCCGCCACGACAAGTACGACCGGCTGATCGCTACCGCCAAGGCGCTGCCGAAGCTGCGGGTGGCGGTTGCTCACCCTTGCGATGAGGCCTCGCTCGGGGCCGCCCTCGAAGCGGCGGCACTCGGTCTTATCGAGCCCATCCTGGTAGGGCCGCCGGGCAAGATCGGCGCGGTCGCGGCTGCCCTCGGTGCGGACCCCAGTGCCCATCGCCGCGTGGACGCCATTCACAGCCATGACGCTGCAGCCCGGGCTGTCGCCCTCGTACGTGCCGGCGAGGCCGAGGCGCTGATGAAGGGCAGCCTCCACACCGACGAACTCATGGCCGCCGTGGTCCGCCCGGACAGCGGTCTGCGCACCGCCCGCCGCATCAGCCACTGCTTCGTCATGGATGTGCCGGGGCATGCGACGCCCCTCATCGTGACCGACGCCGCCATCAACATCGCGCCAACGCTCGCGGAGAAGCGCGACATCACGCAGAATGCCATCGATCTCGCGCACGCCCTGGGCGTCGAGAGGGTTCGGGTCGCCATCGTCTCGGCCGTGGAGACCGTCAACCCGAAGGTGCCCTCGACGCTCGATGCCGCCGCCCTCTGCAAGATGGCCGACCGGGACCAGATCACGGGAGCCTTGCTGGACGGGCCGCTCGCCCTCGACAACGCCATCGACTTCGGAGCGGCCCGGATCAAGAAGATCCGCTCACCCGTAGCCGGCCAGGCCAACATCCTCGTCGTTCCCAATCTCGAAGCCGGCAACATGCTGGCCAAGAGCCTGACCTTCCTGGCCGGCGCCGATGCCGCGCGCATCGTGCTCGGGGCCCGGGTCCCGATCATCCTGACGAGCCGGGCCGATTCCCGCGTGACGCGGCTCGCCTCCTGCGCGGTCGCCGCGCTGTTCGCAGCCGCGCAGCGGACCGCGCGTCTGCTGCCCGAGGTCTAGCCGATGACCCCGGTCCTGCTCGTGCTGAACGCGGGCTCGTCGAGCCTGAAGTTCCAGGTCTTCGCGTCCGACGATGCAGCGGGCCCGTGCCGCCTCTTCAGGGGCCTCTTCGAAGGCCTCGGCGGGTCCGCCCATCTGATCATCCGGGACGGCACCGGCTCGGTGGTCGCCGAGGCGAGGTTCGATCGCGGGGGGGCGTTCGGCCACGAGGAAGCGCTGCTGCACGTGTCGGCGTGGCTCGGCGAGCAAAGCGGCGGCTTTCGGCTGATCGCCGCAGGACATCGGATCGTCCACGGCGGCACGACCTATTCCGAGCCCGTGCGGGTGGACACCCAGGTCCTGGAAGCCCTCGAGCGGCTGGTTCCGCTCGCCCCCCTTCACCAGCCGCACAACCTCGAACCGATCCGGATCCTGCAGCGGCGCCTCCCCGACCTGCCCCAGATCGCCTGCTTCGACACGGCCTTCCATGCCGGCCAGCCGGAGATCGCCCGGCTCTTCGCCGTGCCGCACGCGATGATCGAGCGCGGCGTGCGGCGCTACGGCTTCCACGGCCTGTCCTACGCCTACATCGCCTCGGTGCTGGCGGAGTACGACCCGGCCCTGGCCGCAGGACGCGTGATCGTCGCGCATCTCGGCAGCGGCGCCAGCCTGTGTGCCCTGAACCGCGGCGCCAGCGTCGCGACCACGATGGGCTTCTCCGCCCTCGACGGGCTGCCCATGGGCACGCGCTGCGGCAGCCTCGATGCCGGCGTCGTGTTCTACATGCTGCGCGAGATGAAGCTCGGCCCGGACGAGGCGGAGCGCATGCTCTACACCCAGTCGGGGCTGCTTGGCGTCTCGGGAATCTCGAACGACATGCGCACGCTGCGCAGCGTCGCGGTGACCGACCCCGATGCCCGCCGCGCCATCGACCTGTTCGTCTACCGGATCGGACGGGAACTCGGCTCCCTAGTGGCGGCGCTGGGCGGCATCGACGCCCTCATCTTCACGGCGGGGATCGGCGAGAACGACGCCGCCACCCGCGCCGAGGTCCTGCGGGGTGCCGCCTGGGCGGGGTTCACCCTCGACGAGGCGGCCAATGCGTCCGGCAGCCCGCGCGTGACCCGCGGCTCCGGGCCGTCCGCCTGGGTCATCCCGACCGACGAGGAACTGATGATCGCGCGCGGCACGCGCGCGGTGCTGGCCCAGCACGAAAGCAGCCGGCCGCGGCCGACCCTACGAGCAACGGGAGATCGCCATGGAAGCGTTGAAAACGAGGCCGCCGACCGATCTCGAACTCGCCGACGAAACCTTCATGTCGGCCGCTGAACTCGGCGCGTACACGGCCAAGTTGAAGGCCGCCAAAGCCATGAAGGACATGAAGGCCGAGGATCAGGCGAGCAAGGCGCGAGATGAACTGATCAAGACCCTGTCCAAAACCATCGAACTCACGCCCGAGCGGGTGCAGGAGATCACGCGGCCGCTTCTGCACAAGCTGAGGATCGCGGCCGAGCAGGGCAAGAACGAGCTGCTGGTGATGCGCTTTCCGAACGCGATGTGCAGCGACGGCGGACGGGCGATCAACAACACGGAGGCTGACTGGTCCGAGACCCTGACCGGCCGGCCACGTCAAGCTTACGAGTTCTGGCGCGAGCGGTTGCAGCCCCTCGGTTACGGCCTGGCGGCGATGATCGTCGACTGGCCGGACGGCATGCCGGGTGACGTGGGCTTCTTTCTCACTTGGGAAAAGCTCCACGTGTGATGTCCAGGACGGCTCGGGACGGCAATCATGACCGAAGAGCGGACACAGGCCTCCACTTCCGCGAGGGGACACGCGTCACTCCCCAGTCTCTTCGCCCTCCAGAGACACATTGCGGATGTTTACCAGGGCCGCTGCGCGGCCGCCGCGCAGAGCTACTTCGACACGATGGGTCGGGCGGCCCAGACATGGCTCGACGCCACTCGGCCGCTCACGCCGCTTCAGGCCTGGAGCGACGCCGCGCGGTACTGGACCGACTTCCCCCAGCGGTCGCTGCTGTTCTGGGACACGCTCCGGCAGCGCGGCAACGGGTGGCTGGACCATGAGAAGGCCGGCAAGCCGCCCCTGCTGGCCTTCGATTGGGAGGTCGTGGCCGACGGCCGGACATTCGAGCGCCCGGTCAACTACGCGCTCGCGCGCATCGCGCCGCCGCCGGGCACGCACACCGATCCCGACAAGCGGCCCTTCGTGATCATCGATCCTCGGGCCGGCCACGGGCCCGGGATCGGGGGCTTCAAGGCCGAATCCGAGGTCGGGGTAGCGCTCAGGGCGGGGCATCCCGTCTACGTGGTCATCTTCTTTCCCGACCCGGTCGATGGGCAGACCCTTGCCGATGTCGCGCGGGCGGAAGCCGAGTTCGTGCGCATCGTGCGGTCGCGGCATGCCACCCGAGGCAAGCCGGTCATCGTCGGCAATTGCCAGGGCGGCTGGGCCGCCATGCTGGTCGGCGCGCTCGACTCCGATGGCGCAGGTCCTATCGTGGTGAACGGCGCCCCGATGTCGTACTGGGCCGGCAACGACGCCGAGAACCCGATGCGCTACGCGGGCGGCATGCTCGGCGGAAGCTGGACGGCACTGCTCGCGAGCGATCTGGGCGGTGGCAAATTCGACGGGGCCCACCTCGTCGACAACTTCGAATACCTGAACCCGGCCAACACGTTCTTCGGAAAGAACTACACGCTCTATTCCAAGATCGACACCGAACCGGGGCGCTACCTCGATTTCGAGCGCTGGTGGGGCGGCTACTTCCTCATGAACCGGGACGAGATCCGCTGGATCGTCGACAACCTGTTCGTCGGCAACCGCCTCGCCGCGGGCCGCGCCGAGTGGGCCGAGGGCAAGGCCTTCGACCTCCGCGCGATCCGCGCGCCGATCATCCTGTTCGCGTCGCTCGGCGACAACATCACGCCGCCGCAGCAGGCCTTCAACTGGATCGCCGACCTCTACCCGACCACGGAGGACCTCAAGGCGAGCGGCCAGGTGATCGTGGGGCTGATGCACGAGAGCGTCGGGCATCTCGGCATCTTCGTCTCGGCGGCCGTCGCGCGGCGCGAGCACGCCCAGATCGTCGACCTGCTCGAATATATCGAGCACCTGCCGCCGGGCCTCTACGGGATGCGGATCGAGGAGACGCGCGCGGGCGGAGCGGCCCAATACGATGTGGTGCTGGCGGAGCGGCGGGTCGAAGACCTGCAGGCGCTGCAGAAATACGCCCGGCGGGACGAGATCCCGTTCGGCGCCGTGGAGCGGGTTTCGCAGCTGAATGCCGCGCTCTACGAGACGTTCGCGCATCCGCTGCTCGCAGCCCTCGTGTCGCCGGAGGCGGCACGGGTCGCCCGCGCGCTTCACCCGCTCCGGGCGCGGCGTTGGGCGATCTCGGACCTGAATCCCTGGCTGGCGCCGGTGAAGGGGTGGGCGGAGTTCACGCGGGCTCATCGGGCGCCCCGCGACGAAACCGGTCCGAGCGTCGCCACTGAGCGGCTCGCGGCGGCCGGCATCTCGGCCGTCTGGGACCTGTATCAGCACTTGCGCGACGCCGCGGTGGAGAACACGTTCTACGCGGTCTACGGCCCGGCGAGCCTCGCGGTGCCTGCCGAACCGGGCGCGCCTGCCGTTTCTGAGGCGGCGGGCAAACCCTCGGCCGTCGCGGAGGCGCTCGTCCGGATCGAGGAGGGTGGACTGGTCGAAGCCGCGGTCCGGGCAGGCTTGCTGATTGCCCGCCGCGGAAGCCGCGAGAAGCGGCTCTCGACCGCCAAGCGCATCCGCGAACTCGTCGGCCGGGAGATCGGCCTCCTCGGGCGGCCGGCCGAGGCGGCGCGGCGAATCGTTCGGCAGCAATCCTACATCGTCCAGCACGAGCCCGAACGCGCCCTCGCGACTCTGCCGACACTCGTGCGGACGGCGGAGGACCGTCGACGGCTCCTGGAGATCCTTGAGCGGCTCGCGGAGCACATGAACTTCGACGGCGGGCAAAAGGCGCTGATGCCCGAGTTCCGGCGTTTGCTGGCGCGGGAGCCCCTTCCCGTACAGGCCGCCGCGGCTGGCGCCGCACCGCAGGTGCCCGGGCGCCGCACCCGCCCGGACCGGTCGCAGAGGGCGCGCCGATGACCCGGATCCCTGACGGCAACGCGCTGGCCGGCAAGCGCGCCCTCGTGCTCGGCGTCGCGAACGCGCACTCCATCGCGTTTGGCTGTGCCAGGGTCTTCCGCCAACTCGGAGCGGAGCTGGCTCTGACCTACCTGAACGAGCGGGCGAAGCCCTTCGTGGAGCCTCTGGCGCGGGAGCTCGGGGCCTCGGTCCTGGTCCCCTGCGATGTCCAGAGGGAAGGGGATCTTGAATCCGTATTCCACCAGCTGACCGAGACCTGGGGCAGCCTCGACATCGCCCTGCATTCGATCGCTTTCGCGCCGAGGGAGGATCTTCAGGGCCGGCTCGTCGACAGTTCGTCCGAGGGCTTCAAGATCGCCATGGACGTGTCCTGCCACTCCTTCATCCACATGGCGCGGCTCGCCGCACCCCTGATGCGGGACGGCGGCACGCTCCTCACCATGAGCTACCACGGCGCCACGAAGGTCGTCCCGAACTACAACCTGATGGGTCCCGTGAAGGCGGCTCTGGAGAGCGCGGTCCGGTACCTCGCCTACGAGCTGGGCGGCCAAGCGATCCGAGTCCACGCGGTCTCGCCCGGCCCTCTCAAGACGCGGGCGGCGTCGGGCCTCAAGGATTTCGACGTTCTGCTGGCGGAGGCCGTGCAGCGCGCACCGATCGGCGAACTCGTCGACATCGACGATGTCGGCCTCACCGCGGCCTACCTGACGACCCCCTACGCCGCCCACCTGACGGGCATGACCGTGCACGTGGACGGCGGCCTCAGCATCATGGCGTGACGCGCACCGGCCCCTGTGCCGGCGTGCCCGCGCGCGACGGAGCGCAGCACGATGACTGACCTTTTCGCCGAACTGATCTCTCCCGAGCGGGTCGTCTTCGCGGGCGAGGTCCGCTCCGTCGTCCTTCCGGGCGTCGAGGGTGACATGACGGTCATGCCCGGCCACCAGCACCTCGTGACGGCGCTGCACCCCGGCATCGTGTTCGCGATCGATGCCGCCGGAACCGGCCGCCGGGCCTTCGTGCGGGGGGCCCTGGCGGAGGTCACGGCCAAGCGGGTGACGATCCTCGCCGAGCGGGTCCTCGCCGTCGAGGAACTGACCGGCGATCAGATCGACGCGGAGATCCTGCAGCTCCAGACGCAGCGGGACGCCACCCGCGATGAGGCGACACGGGCCGGATTCGATGTCTCGATCGCCCGCCTCGAAGAGTTCAAGGCCGGGCTTGAACTTTGACGGACCGACCTTCGCGCGGGTGCTCGCCGTTGCCCTTTCAGTATCGCTCTGGAACGAAGTGCCCCGCGTTGAGGGCGTCGTCATAGGCCCTGTCCTTGATGCGCTTCGGCAAGGTCACGGCCTCGCGCTTCACCTCCTTGTAGGGAATCAGGTGAAGCAGATGGGCGATGCAGTTGAGCCGGGCCCGCCGCTTGTCGTCCGAGCGGACGATGTGCCATCGGGCCTCGTCGATATCGGTCGCGGCGAGCATCTCGTCGCGCGCGATCGAGTAGTCGTACCAGCGACTGTAGGACTCGAGGTCCATCGGGCTGAGCTTCCACTGCCGGAGAGGGTCGTCGATCCGGGCCAGGAAGCGGCGCTTCTGCTCCTTCCTGCCCACTTCGAGCCAGAACTTGATCAGCTGCGTTCCGCCGCCGACGATGAAGCGCTCGATCTGCGGACAGAGTTCGAGGAAGCGGCGGCGTTCCGCTGCGCTGCAAAAGCCCATCACATGCTCGACGCCCGCGCGGTTGTACCAGCTCCGGTCGAAGACCACGATCTCGCCGGCCGCCGGGAAGTGCTCGATGTAGCGCTGCACGAACATCTGGGTCTTCTGCCGGTCTGATGGCGCCGGCAGCGCAGTGACGCGGAACACCCTTGGGCTCACCCGCTCAGTGAGGGCCTTGATTGTGCCGCCCTTGCCGGCGGCATCGCGACCCTCGAAGACCACGATGATGCGCGCCCCGGTCTTCCGGACCCAATCCTGCAGGTGACAGAGTTGCACCTGCAACGCACTCAATTCCCGCTCGTACGCCTTGCGCTTGAGCTTGGGATGCGCCTGCCCGTCGTCGGCGGCTTCGTCGTCCTGTACGAATTCCCGGACCTGCGTCGCCTCGTCCATCATGGCTGGGCCTCCCCATCCTGCCCGGCACGACCGCACGCGGTCATTCGGCCGGCATGTGCTCCTGCGTCCCGACCGGCTCTGCTGACTCTGCTGGCTCGTGTCGGTGGCCTTTCCCGCCCACGAGGCTCCAGGCCCGCTCGCGCAGGCTCTGGAACAGCACGTAGAGGGGCGGGATCACGAAGATGCCGAGGAACGACGCGGCGATCATGCCGCCGAAGACGGGCGTCCCCACGTTGCGCCGGGCGAGTTGCGAGGCGCCGACGGCGATGACGAGCGGAAACAGGCCGAGGATGAAGGCGAAGGAGGTCATCATCACCGGCCGGAAGCGCAGGCGCGCGCCCTCGGTCGCCGCTTCGTGGAGCGGTACGCCCCGCTCGCGCTGCTCCTTGGCGAACTCGACGATCAGGATGCCGTTCTTGGCGGCCAGGCCGATCAGCACCACTATGCCGATCTGAGCGTAGAGATCGAGGGTCACGCCGCCCCAGACCATCGCCGCGTAGGCGCCCAGGATCCCGACGGTGACCGACAGCAGCACCGGCACGGGGATCGTCCAGCTCTCGTAGAGGCCGACCAGGAACAGGAACGCGAACAGGATCGCGAATCCGAGGATGATGGCTGTCTTGCCCTCGGCCCGCTTCTCTTGGAACGCCGTATCGGTCCACTCGCCCGCAAACCCCGCCGGCAAGGTCTTGCCCGCGACCGCCTCCACGGTGGCGAGCGCCTGACCCGACGAGACTCCGGGCGCCGGAGAGCCCTGCACGGTGACCGCCCGCAGGTTGTTGTAGCGGATCAGCGCGGGTGGCCCGACCACGATCCGCGCCTCCGCCAGCGAGCGCAGCGGCACCATCTCGCCGTCCTTGTTGCGCACGTTGATCCGGTAGATGTCGTCGATCCGCGCCCGATCGGCCGCCTCGGCCTGAACCTGAACCTGCCAGGTACGGCCGAACAGGTTGATATCGTTGACGTAGTAGCCGCCGAGGGAGGCCTGCAGTGCCTGAAACACGTTGTCCAGGGGCACGCCGAGGATCTGGACCTTGTCGCGGTCGATATCGAGGAACACCGACGGGTTCGTGGCCGAGAAGGTGCTGAAGACGCGGTTGAGCTTCGGTTCCTCGTTCGCCGCCACGATCAGCCCGCGCACGACCTGGGCGAGGTCTTTCGGGTCGCCGCCGCGCAGATCCTCAAGGACGTAGGCGAAGCCGCCGCCCGTGCCGAGGCCGATGATCGGCGGCGGTGCCAGAGGAACCACGGTCCCGCTTGGGATCTCCCGGAATCGCCGGCCGAGCCGCGCGATGACGGCCGCGGCTCCGTCCCCGGCGCCGGTGCGGTCCTCGAAGGGCTTGAGGGTCACGACCAGGAAGGCGGCGTTGCCCTGCGAGTAGTTGTCGATGAAATTGAGACCGATCACCGATGTCGTGTCGGCGACCACGTGCTCCTGCCGCAGGATCTCCTCGGCCTTGGCGACCACCTCGGAGGTCCGCCCGACCGCGGCGCCTTCGGGGAGCTGCACCACGACGAAGAAGGCGCCCTGATCGTCCTCCGGCAGGAAGCCCGTGGGCGTCGTCCTGGCGAGCTGGACCGCGCCGTAGGCGGCCGCGCCGGCGAGCACGAGGCCGATGACGGAGAGGCGGACGATCCGCGCCACGACCGCGCCGTAGCCGTCGCGCACCCAGTCGATCGCCCGCATGATGGCGCCCATGATGCCGCGGCGGGGGCCCTGATGCGGTCGCAGCAGCACGCCGCACAGAGCCGGCGACAGGGTCAGCGCGTTCAGCGCCGAGATCAGCATCGCGACGGCGACGGCGACCGCGAATTGCCGGAACAGCTCGCCCGAGATCCCGGGCACGAAGGCGACCGGCACGAAGACCGAGAGCAGGACCAGGGTGATCGCGATGATCGGCGCCGTGATCTCGCTCATCGCCCGCTTGGTGGCCTCCCGGGGCGACAGCTCCGGGTGTTCCTCCATCACGCGCTCGACGTTCTCGACGACCACGATGGCGTCGTCGACCACGATCCCGATGGCGAGCACCAGGGCGAGCAGCGAGACGGAGTTCGCCGAGTAGCCCACCGCCTTCAGGGCGATGAAGGTCCCGATCAGGCTGACGGGCACGGCCAGCGTCGGAATCAGCGTCGCGCGCAGGCTGCCGAGGAACAGGAATACCACCACCACGACCAGCACGAAGGCCTCGACAAGGGTCTTCCGGACCTCGTGGACCGTCTCGGTGATGAAGGCGGTCGGGTCATAGGTCACCTTCCAGGCGAGCCCCTCGGGGAAGGCCTTCGCGAGCGCCCCGACCCGCCGCTCGACCTCCTTCAGGGTCGCCAGAGCGTTCGCCCCGGGCGACTGGTAGATCGCGATGACGGTGGCCGGGCTACCGTTCAGACGCGTCTCCCGGTCAAGGTTGGCCGCGCCGAGTTCGACCCGGGCGACGTCGCCGAGCCGCAGCACGGATCCATCCGGGTTGGTGCGCAGGATGACGTCGCGGAACTGCTCCGCGGAGTTCAGGCGCCCCTGCGTCTGGATGCTCAGCTGGAGCTGCTGCTCGTCGGAGATCGGCCGGGCGCCGATCCGCCCCACCGGCGCCTGCACGTTCTGCGCCCGCAGCGCCCCGATGACGTCGCCCGTGGTGAGGTTGAGGCCGGTGAGCTGGTCGGTCCGCACCCAGGCCCGCATCGCGTAATCCTGCGGCCCCCACAGCGTCGCGTCGCCGACGCCGGGCGTGCTCTTGATCCGGTCGAGCAGGTTAATCGTGACGTAGTTCGAGATGAACAGCGGGTCCTGCATGGCCTGGGGCGAGTAGACCGCCAGCACGCCGAGCAGCGCGGAGGATTTCTTCTTGACCGTGACGCCCTGCTTGCGCACGTCTTCGGGCAGCTTGGCGAGGGCGATCTGGACCCGGTTGTTGACGTTGACGGCGTTGATGTCCGGATCGGTGCCCAGCTCGAACGACCCGGTGAGCGTGTAGCTGCCGTCGTTGCCGCTGACGCTCTTCATGTAGATCATCTTGTCGACGCCCACGACCTGCGACTCGATGGGCTGGGCGACCGTGGATTCCACCACCGCGGCGGAGGCCCCGGGATAGGTCGTCGTGACCGAAACCTGGGGCGGCACGATATCGGGGTACTGCGCGACCGGGATGGTGTAGAGCGCCAGCGCTCCGGCGATCGACGTGACGATCGCGATGACCACCGAGAGGCGCGGCCGGTCGACGAAGATCGCCGAGAACATGGTCTCAGATTCCGCTGGCTGGCTGGGCGATCGGGTTCGCCTGCACGGCGATCCCGGGCCGCACGCGCTGCAAGCCGTCCACGATGACGAGTTCCCCACCCGATAGGCCGTCGTCGATGACCGCATCCGGGCCGGTGCCGCCGGCACCGGGCTTGACCCGCCGGATCACGGCCCGCCCGTCCTCGACAACGAAGACGTAGACGCCGCCCTGATCGGCGATGAGCGCGGCTTGCGGAACCACGACCTTCTGGTCAGGCTTGCCGATCTGCAGCGCGACCCGGACCAGCTGCCCGTCGCGCAAGGCACCCGCCGGGTTCGGCATGACGGCGCGGACCAGGACCGTGTCGGTCGTGCGGTCGACGCTGATGTTGACGAAGTCGACCCGGCCCAGCTGGCCGTAGTCCGAGCCGTCCTGGAATCGGATCCGGACCCCGACCTTGCTGCGGTCCGGGCTCTTCGCGCCCTGTTGGTAGCCCAGGAATTCGCGCTGGCTCACCGGGAAGGTGACGTAGATCGGGTCCTGACTGACGATCGTGGTCAGCACGCCGCTGTCGGGTCCGACAACGTTGCCCTTCGTCACGCTCGTGCGGCCGATCTGGCCGGCGATGGGGGCGACGATGTCTGTGTAGCCGAGATTGATGCGGGCGGTCTGGAGGTTGGCCTCGTCGCCCGTGACGGCGCCCTTCGCCTGATCGAGGGAGGCGCGTGCCTGGTCGCGGGCCACGACGGTCCCCGAATTGCGGTCGAGCAGCTCCTGCGCCCTCTGCAACTGAATGGCGGCCAGAGCCTGGGCCGCCTTACCGCGCTCCAGGGCGCCTTCGGCCTGCCTGACGGCGGCCACGAACAGGTCACGCTCGATCCGATAGAGGGGGGTTCCCGCCTTGACCGGATCCCCCTCCTTGAACAGGACGGCCTCGAGATAGCCGGTGACACGGGCGCGGACCTCGACGCGACCCACCGCCTCGACCCGACCGACGAAGTCCAGCGCCTTGTCCAAGGCCTTGAGCTGCGCCGTGACGGTTCCGACCGCCAAGGCCGCGTTCGGCTCACCCTCGCCGCGAACCGACGGGCCGAGGCCGGCGGTCAGAAGGGCAGCCAGCGAGAGCGTGAGCAAGCGGTTCATGGCCAAGCCTCGGTCTCCTCGTGAGGCTGCGGACCGCAATTTTTCCGGTTCTGAGAACTTACGCTTGATCGAACGGGACACATCAGAGTTCCCGTCGCTGCCGATCGACTGATGAAATCTGGTGAAGGGCCTGTCGCGCGCGAGATGTTGAGCTAGCGCAAAGACGATCTCGTCCGTGGTTCGATGATAGGGATCGTGGCTACGCTCGCGCGGGAACAAGGTCGGAAGCTGATCTGAGCACGCCCCCTCGATCGCCGGCTGAGGTCTCCTGCCGTTGTCGCTGAAGCCGACCGACATACTCGGCCTGGACAGCTATGTTCGAGACTCCTCACCCCGTGCTCGTCGAGCGGAATTCCGGCGCCCCACCGGGCCGCATCATCGGGCAGGACGACAGGGACTCGCGTGTGCCCGGCCGTGATCGCGAAGACGCACGGGCCACGGTGGTCGAAGCCGCGATCCGGATCGGACTGGCGGCAGCGCTGGTCTATGCATGTGGCCGCATCATCTTTCCGCTGCACGAAGTCCTGATCTGGTCAGCGATCCTGTCCGTCATGCTATATCCGCTGCATGCGCGCCTGCTCAGCCGGATCGGCGACCGTTGGTCAGCCCTGCTGATCGGGTTCGTCGGTGGGACCATCATCACCGTTCCCACGATCGCGGTGGTGACGTCGGCCGGATCGACGATCTACACGTTCCTGTCGGACGTTCAGAATCAGACGCTGGCCCTGCCGCCGCCCCCGAACTGGGTCGCCCGCGCACCGCTCGTCGGTCCGAGATTGGCAGAAGCATGGGCGCTCGCTGCCGCCAACGCACCTCTGGCTCTCGCGCGATACGGTTCAATGCTCAAGAGACCCGTGGCCTGGCTTCTCTCGGCCGTGCGGGGCTTGGCGACCAGCGAAATCTCTTTCGTTCTCTCGTTCGCGATTGCGGCCGTGGTCATCGCGTATGGCGAGAGTGCAGCCAAGTTCTCGCGGACATTTCTGTCCCGCACCACCGGTAACGAGGCGCGAGGTTCTCAGCTCGCAGCACTGATCGTCGCGACGATCCGCAGCGTCGCGCTGGGCATCGTCGGCGTCGCGGTGATCCAGGCGTTGCTGCTCGGCGCGGGTTTCTTTGCCATCGGACTTCCAGCCGCTGGTCTTTTGACGCTCGCGACGTTTTTCCTCTGCATCGTGCAGGTGCCGGCACTCCTCCTGACCCTGCCGATCATCGCCTATGTCTTCGCGACGGAAGCGACACGACCGGCGGTCATCTTCCTCGCCTGGACCATCGGTGCCGGGCTCAGCGACAACATCCTCAAACCGTTTCTGCTCGGACGCGGCATGCAAGTGCCCATGCCGGTCATTTTAACCGGCGTCATAGGCGGCCTGATCGCTCACGGCCTTCTCGGTCTCTTCGTCGGGCCGGTCCTGCTGGCAACCGGCTACGTGCTGTTGGTCGAGTGGATCCGACGGGACGAGATAAACGCAGGAATGCCACCGTAGGCGAGGCCCTTCGGTCGAACGCACGCACCGACGAGGGCACCCCTCAAGTTGAGCCGTCTGGATCCCCGTCCATGCCGCTGCGCGCCGGGAAGGGGCCGCCACAGACCGTCACCGCTTCGCTGCGGGCAGTCGGCTGGCAAGCCGGCACGGATCGGGCCTGATCTTCGAGACCCTCAGAGGAGAGCATCCGGCGTCGCGATGGGCTGACGGTTCCCAGCCGACATAGATGCCGCAGCCGCCTCTGGCTGAAGCACGGTTCGTGTGTGCGGTTGCGACCGTTCCATCGCAACCACGTCTGACGCTTCGACTTGGTGCAGGCTCAGACCCACGATGGGCGCTCTCCGATGCGGTAGCCTCACAGCTGGCCCGGTTCGAAATACCGGTCAGGTCAATACGCTCGATCGCGGCGGCATGATGCGGCGCGACCGCCGCCGACGGGCGCTGAGCGCCTCCTCCGGAACGCGTCAAGGCGCGCTGCGTGCCTGGACGATCGTGGTGCAGGCACTCTCGAGCTTCGGGAGGTCCCGGGCGGCGGCCATCCGCACGGTGAGCGGGCGGTTCTCGCCGCGCATGACCGGGCAATACGGATCCGGCGCGTCGTGCCGGCCCATCAGGCGCCGGCGACCGGCGCAGCCCCCGTGGCAGGCGGCTTCGTGGACGCAGCCGCTGCAGGGCGCGGGCAGCGATCGCGCCGCGACGAAAGGCTCGGTCTCGACGATCGCCGCGCCCGCCGAGACCAGGGCGTCGAGGCTCTGCCCGGTCCCGTCCCAATACACGCAGGGCTTGACCGTGCCGCGCGGCGTGACCCGCACGGTGCCGGTGCCGCAGCCGCCCCTGCGGGCGGGCAAGCCCGCCATGGCCCGCACCAGCGGCTCGCCGACCGCGATCGCGTCGGTCTCCGCGAAGAGGCGCTCGAATCCGGACCAGTACTCCTCATAGGTGAGGGCGAAGGCGTCCGTCCGGACGGCCTGATAGACATTGATCCGCAGGGGCGCGTCGAAACGGGCCGCGATCCGCGCGATCTCGTGCAGGCGATCGAAGTTGGAGCGCATCATCACAGCGATGAAGGTCACGCCGACGCCGAGCCGGCGGCATCGCGCCGCCTGCTCCATCACGAGGTCCCAATTGCCGGCGCCGCGCTGCCCGTCCTGCTCTTCGCGGGTCGGGTAATCGATCGAGAACTCCACATCGGCGAACGCCCGGACCTGCGCGTCGCCGATCACCGCGATCGAGTGGCCGTTCGACGTGATGGTGAGCTTGATCGGCTCGTCCGCCAGAAGGGCGAGCAGCTCCGCGAAGCGCGGGTGCATGCCGTTCTCGCCGGTACCGAGGTTGACCGAGCGCACGGGCAGCCGGTCGAGCACGGCGCGCACCTGCTCGGGCGCGAGGCGATCGACCCGGCCCTCATCGCGGTAGCAGAAGGCGCAGGCGAGGTTGCACTCGTTCGTCAGGCCGAGGCCCAGAGAAAAGCCGCGGTCCGCCCCCGCGAGGGCACTCGACTCGTCGCTCATCACTCAACCCCTCGAAGGCGTCCGCAGGCGGGTCGCCGGCCCGGCGCCACCTGACCGTTCGCGCGAAGGGCCATCCCGGTGACAGGATGGTCACCCCGATTCTGGCGCGATGACTGATGTCACCGACGCAACCTACGCTATCTTGTGCCCGTAACCACGGCCTGTGCGGCGCGAATGGTGTCGCGGCGGCCTTTGGGTCTCTCCCGAAACAGCGAGACCGGCCGCCCCGGATCGCCGAGGCGACGCATGCGCACTGATCCCATCTCGGATACCTTGGCTTTCCTGGCGGCGACGCAGGGTGATCAGGTCGCTTTGGGGCCGTGGCGCTGGGTCGCGATGGCGCTGCTGGCGGCCCTCGTGCTCGGCGGCCTCCTCGCCGCCGCCTACGCCTGGGCGGCGGACCCTGCGCAGCGCACCGGCCGCGACCTCGGGCTGTTCGTGGCCCGGTTCCTCGTCGGCCTGATGTGGTTCCAGAACCTGTTCTGGAAGTTGCCCATCTCGACCGGGAACGGCCTGCATTACTGGACCGGCCTCGAGACCAAGGACGCGGCCTTCGCGGTCCACGCGGATCTGATCGCGGCGCTGGCTCTGCCGGCCCCGAATTTCCTGATCCTGAACGTCGTGGTGCTGGTGACGGAGTTCGCCTTCGCGGCCTCGATGATCCTCGGGCTCGGCGTGCGTCTGGCGGGAACGGTGGGCGTGCTGTTCGTGGCGCAGCTCTGGCTCGGGCTCTACCGCAACACCCAGGAATGGCCCTGGGCGTACGTCTTCCTCATGCTGTTGATGGGGTTGTTCGCCCTTCTGGCGGCCGGGCGCAGTCTCGGCCTCGACGCGACGCTCCGCCGGAGCCATCCGCCCGACATGACGGATGGCGTGACCGGCGCCTTCATCCGGCTGGCGACGTGACGCGGTCCGGCGGGGCAGACATGCGCGCGACCGACGCGGCGTCGACCTGCGCCATCGCGGTCATGGCGAAGGCCCCGCAGAGCGGCCGGTCGAAGACGCGCCTCTGCCCGCCGCTCACGCCGGACCAGGCGGCCCGGCTCAGCGCGGCGTTCCTGCGCGACACGACCGAGAGCCTGCGCGCCGCCTGCGCGAACGCGCCGATCGCCGCATACGCCGCCTATGCGCCGACGGGCACGGAGACGCAGATCGCGCCCCACCTCGCCCAAGGAACCGCGCTGCTGCTGGCCGACGGGCACATTCCGGTGCCCGCGGGCGTGGAGGGCTTCGGTCGCTGCCTGTTCCAGGCGATCGCGGCGCTGCTCGCGCGCGGCCATGCGGCGGCCTGTGTCCTGTCCTCGGACACGCCGACTCTTCCGACGCGGATCCTGACGGCGGCGGCCGATATCCTCTTGGCGCCGGGCGACAGGGCCGTCCTGGGCGCCTGCGAGGATGGCGGCTACTACCTTCTCGGCCTGAAGCGCGCCCATGCGCGCCCCTTCGCCGAGATCGCCTGGAGCAGCGACACGGTCGCGGCCACGACCCGCGCGCGGGTGCGGGAGGCCGGACTCGATCTCGTCGAGCTCGATCCCTGGTACGACGTGGACGACGCGACCGCCCTGGCGCGCCTCGTCGCCGGGCGCGACGGCTATCCCGCGCCCGAGACACGCGCCACCCTCGCGGCGCTCGACGTCGCTGCGCCCCTTGCGGACGCGTCCGCGTGAACCGGGGGCTGGCGCCGCCTGCGCAGCGGCTCGCGTGGCTGGGCTTCGCCCTCGCGACGATCGAGATCGGCGCGCTGGCGATCCATGTGCCCGGCGCTGACACGGTCGGCTCCGCGACGCGCGCCAACCTGTTCGTCGCCGTCGTGGCGGCCGGGCTCATCCCCTATTTCCTGGCCGTGCGGCTGATCCTGCGGGAGCGCCTGCCGGGCCGGGCCCTGTGGCTCGTGCTCGGCCTCGCCGCGGCGATGCGGGCCGCGCTGCTGCCGGCGCCGCCGTTCCTGTCGAGCGAC
Organism: Methylobacterium mesophilicum SR1.6/6; assembly: GCF_000364445.2. NCBI lineage: Bacteria > Pseudomonadati > Pseudomonadota > Alphaproteobacteria > Hyphomicrobiales > Methylobacteriaceae > Methylobacterium > Methylobacterium mesophilicum. Next base: position 3,104,121 of record NZ_CP043538.1, read on the forward strand.
ATCTACCGCTACGTCTGGGATGGCCGCGTGCAGGCCGCCGGGACCAACCCCTACCGCTTCATTCCCGCCGATCCGGCGCTGGCGCCCCTGCGCGACGCGGCGGTCTATCCCCTGATCAACCGGCGGGACTATGCTCGGACCATCTATCCCCCCGCCGCGCAGGTCGTGTTCGCGGCGGTGGGCCGGATCTCCGACACGGTCGTGGCGATGAAGCTCGCGATGCTGGCCTTCGAGGCGCTCGGCGTGCTGGCCCTGCTCGGCGTGCTGCGGATCGCCGGCCTGCCCCCGGAGCGGATCCTCATCTATGCCTGGAATCCGCTGGCCCTGTGGTCCTTCGCGTGCGACGGGCACGTCGATGCCGTCGGCATCGGGCTGCTCGGCCTCGCCCTGTGGCTGCGCGCTCGCCATCGCGGAACCCTCGCGGGGGCGGCCCTGGCCGCCGCGACGCTCGTGAAGGTGCTGCCGATCGCCGTGGCGCCCGCCTTCGTGCGCGGCGGGACATTGCTCGGGCCGGCGCTGGCGGGCCTCGCGGTGATCGCGCTCCTGTATCTCCCCTATCTCGGCGCCGGCCACGACGTGTTCAGCTTCTTCGCCGGCTACGGCGCTGAGGAGGGCTACGACACCGGCATCGGCTACTGGCTGCTCGCCGGCCTCGGACATCTCGGTGTCTCACCCGCATCGCTGCGGCTGCCTTATCTCGCGTTCGCGGCCGTGGGCCTCGCCACGCTCGCGCTCGGCATCGCGTTCCGAAGGGATCGGCAGGCCGCCCCCGACGCCGTCACGCTCTGCCGGGACACGGCCGTGCTCGCCGCCCTCACCACCTGCGCGGCGAGCCCGCACTATGCGTGGTATTACCCGTGGATCAGCCTCCCCGCGGTGGTGGCGCCGATCCCGGCGATCATCTGGATGGGCTCGGCGCCGATCCTGTTCCTGATCGACCCGTTCAACGACCGCTTCCTCTGGCCGGCGCTGGTATTCGTCCCGGCGCTCCTTCTGGCGGCCGGCGCATCCTGGCGGAGCCGCCGCACCGTCCCGATCCCCGTGCACGGAGCTGCCCGATGACCGCTTCGGCCGCCCCGACGGACCCGCGCCGCTACTTCGAGGCGGTCGACGCCCGCCGCACCGAGACCGCCGAGGCGCTCCCCGTTTGCCTCTATCTGGAGGTCACGAACCGCTGCAACCTGCTGTGCGAGACCTGCCCGCGCACCTTCGAGACCCTGGAGCCGCCGGCCGACATGAGCTGGGCGCTGTTCACCCGGATCGTCGACCAAGTGCCGAACGTCGCCCGGGTCGTGCTCCACGGAGTCGGTGAGCCGATGCTCGTCAGGGACCTGCCGCGGATGGTCCGCTATCTGAAGGACCGCGGCACCTACGTCCTGTTCAACACCAACGGCACCCTGATGCAGCCGAGGCGCTTCCGGGAGCTGATCGACACCGGGCTCGACGAGCTGCGCGTCTCCCTCGACGCCGCCGACCGGGCCTCGTACCGCAGGGTGCGCGGCAAGGACTTCTTCGACCGGATCGTGCGCGACGTCGGCAAGTTCGTCGCGTTCCAGAACGCGATCGGTGCCACGACGCCCCGCGTCTCGCTCTGGCTCACGGGTCTCAAGGAGACCGTGGACCAGCTCCCGGCCTTCGTGCGACTGGCGGCCGAGATGGGCGTGACCGAGGTGCATTTGCAGCGCCTCGTCTTCGACGAGGCCGGGTACGGCATGGCCCGAGCCGACCTGTCGCTCTTCGAGAGCACGCAGGCCGCCGAGGCCGCGGCGATCACCGAGGCCGAGGCGATCGGGCGGGCGCTCGGCGTGACGCTGGACGCCTCGGGCGCGACCGAGCCGGGGCTCAGCCTCAAGCGGCAGGAGGATCGCGCCTGGGCGACGTGTCGCCGGCCCTGGTCGCTGATGTACTTCACCGCCCACGGACGGGCGCTGCCCTGCTGCATCGCGCCGTTCTCGGTGCGCGGCTATTCCAACTATACGCTGGGCGACGCGACGCAGGCGACGCTCCGGGGGATCTGGAACGGGACCGCCTACCGCGACTTCCGCACCGCGCTCCTCTCCGACGCGCCGCCGGCCCCGTGCCAGAACTGCGGCCTGCGGTGGAGCCTCTAGGGTGGCAACGGGATCGATGCCGGCGGCCACGATATACCCGGTCAGCGTCGTGATCCCGACGCTGAACGAGGTGGCGACGATCGCCGCGGCGATCCGGGAGCTGCCCGCGGCCTATGCGGGCGACGTCATCGTATCCGACGGCGGCTCTGCCGACGGGACGCAGGACGCGGCACGATGCGCCGGCGCCCGTGTCATCGATGCCGGGCGCGGTTACGGGCGAGCCTGTGCGGCGGGTGCCGCCGCCGCCAAAGCGGACAGCCGCGTCATCGTCTACCTCGACGGCGACGGTGCCGACCGCGGAGACCTGATTGGGGACATCGCAGGCCCGGTGCTCGCGGGATCGTACGACTTCGTCCTTGCCTCGCGCACCCGCGGGACGCGGGAGCCCGGTTCGATGCTGTGGCATCAGGTGCTGGCGGGTCGGCTCGCCGGGCTCGGCATCGGTCTGCGCTACGGCGTCCGCTATACCGACATGTGCGCCTTCCGCGCGATTGACCGATCGGCTCTCGACCGCCTCCGCCTGCGCGAGCCGACCTATGGCTGGAACATCGAGATGCAGATGCAGGCTGCCCGGGCAGGCCTGCGTATCCTCGAGGTTCCGGTGCCCTATCGCCGCCGCCTGGGCGGCACCTCGAAGGTGGCCGGGTCCCTCGGTGGCACGGTTCGCGCGGGCGGCAAGATCATCTCCACCTATCTGCGCGTCGCTGCGCGGCCGGCCGGCCGCTGAAGCCGTTCCCTCGATCCAGGCCAACCGCGAATGTTTTACGACATTGGCGCGAAGCGGCCTGTCCACTTGCTGCATGGACGGCCCGATCATCGGACTCATCCACTCTCGGCAGGAGATAGCTCGCTCGAAGCGGCCTCTGACCTTATCCGCCTACAATCGCAGCCCACCTTGCTCGGCTGCGGAGGATCCGAGGTCATGACGCGGATGAAACGCTATGATCTCAGCACGGCCGGGACCACCCTGGTGATCACCTCGGCCGTTGGTGCAACGACAAAAAACAGTGTCTGCAGACGGTTGTATGGAGCGGGCGATCGGGATCGAACCGACGACATTCAGCTTGGGAAGCTGACGTTCTACCACTGAACTACGCCCGCGTCGGAAAGGGTTTTGAACGGCTTGCGGCGTCCGAGTCAACGCCCGTCAGCGCGGCCCGCGCTGTTTGACGGCAGATTTGAAGCTCCGGCCCCGCGTCGGCGGCCCGCGCCGGCGGTTCGTTGATGATCGTCCCGCCGACCACCGGATCCTCGCTCAGTCCAGGGCCACGGCAAAGCCTCGCTGAACAGCCGGTCGATCCATCAGCGTGCGATACCAGCGCGCGACGTGCGGGTAATCGGCCAGATCCACCTGATGGCGTTCGTGCCGCCACGCCCAGCCGAGAATCGCAAAGTCCGCGACGGACAGCGGACCCGCCACATACTCGACCTGAGCGAGACGGCGATCAAGCACACCGTAGAGTCGCCGCGTCTCGGCCAGATAGCGCGCGAGCCCGTAGGCACGGTCCTTCTCGGCCACGTTGAGGAAATGGTGGACCTGACCGGGCATCGGCCCGAAGCCGCCCATCTGCCACATCAGCCATTCGAGCACCGCGACGCGAAGCCGCCGATCCTCCGGAAGGAAGTGGCCCGTCTTCTCCGCGAGATACAGAAGGATGGCCCCGGATTCGAAGACCGAGATGGGCGCGCCATCCGGCCCCTCGGGGTCCACGATTGCCGGGATGCGGTTGTTCGGACTGATGGCGAGGAAGTCGGGTTCGTGCTGCCGCCCCTGGGTTATGTCCACCGGCTTGACCCGGTAGGCCAGGGACATCTCCTCCAACGCCACGCTGATCTTGCGTCCGTTGGGCGTGTTCCAGGCATACAGGTCGATCATGGCGCGTGGGATCCTGCTTGCACGCCGAGGTGGCGCGTTCGCCAGTGCAGACCCGACGAACGAGACGGGTCAACCGCGCAGGACGGCCCGCAGGTTCCAGACCTTGCAATCCGTCGCCAGGACGGTGTTCCGATCGGTGCGACGGCGGCGCGCTCTGATGTGCGTATGGCCCGAACGATGCGAGGCAGGCACCGAGTGGCGAAAGGTGCCCCTCCGCGCAGCCGATCGAGGACTACGGCCGCCGCGGAACGCCAGGGTCGCCGGACCGTTGCGCTCCCTGGGAGCGTCGCGACCTGGACGGAGAATTGCATCGACGATGTGCGGGATATGCGGCGACATCAGCTTCGACGGACCAGCCGACCCCGCTGCCGTGGCGGCCATGATGGGAAGCCTTCGCCCGCGCGGACCGGACGGCGAGGGTCTGTTCGGCGCGGGCCGCGTCGTCTTCGGGCACCGTCGGCTGAAGATCATCGATCTGTCCGAGGCCGGTCAGCAGCCGATGGTCGATCCGGCGCTCGGCCTCGCCATCGTCTTCAACGGCTGCATCTACAATTTCCGCACGCTCCGCTCGGAGTTGGAGGCGAAGGGCTACGCCTTCTTCTCGACCAGCGACACGGAAGTCGTTCTGAAGGCCTATCACGCCTGGGGAAAGGCCTGCGTCGAGCGCTTCTACGGGATGTTCGCCTTCGCGATCCTCGAGCGCGATTCGGGCCGCGTCGTGCTGGCCCGCGACCGGCTCGGGGTGAAGCCGCTCTATTACAGCGCGACGCCGGGCCGCTTCCGCTTCGCGTCCTCGCTGCCGGCCCTGCTGGCGGCCGGCGGCGTCGACACGGCGATCGATCCGGCCGCGCTGCACCACTACATGAGCTGGCACGCGGGCGTGCCCGCGCCGCTGACCATTCTCAAGGGCGTGCGGAAACTCGCACCGGCGACCATCCTCACCCTGGAGGCGGATGGGACGCGCCGCGAGGAGATCTACTGGACGGTGACGATCGGACCGCGCGCGGACGATCGGGGGATGACCGAGGCGGATTGGCGCGAGGCCGTGCTGGAGACCCTCGGCACCGCGGTGGAGCGCCGGCAGGTCGCCGACGTGCCGACCGGGGTCCTGCTGTCGGGCGGGCTCGACAGCTCGATCCTGGTGGCACTGCTCGCCCGCAAGGGCCAGGCGGGCCTGAAAACCTTCTCGGTCGGATTCGACGCGGTCAACGGCGTCGAGGGCGATGAATTCAAGTATTCGGACATCATCGCGCGCACGTTTGAGACCGACCACACCAAGCTGGCCGTTGACGGATCCCGCACCCTGGAGGCGCTGCCCGCGGCGATCGCCGCCATGTCCGAGCCGCAGATGAGCCACGACGCGGTGGCGTTCCTGCTCCTGTCGCAGGAGGTCGCCAAGCACGTCACGGTGATCCAGAGCGGGCAGGGGGCCGACGAGGTGTTCGGCGGCTACCACTGGTATCCGAAGCTGATGGGCTCGACCGATCCGGTCGCGGATTACGCCAAGGCCTATTTCGACCGGGACCACGCCGAGATGCGCGAGGCGCTGGCGCCCGACATGGTGAGCGGCGACTACAGCACCGACTATCTCGTCGATTTCTTCTCCACCTCCATGAGCGCGGGCGCCATCGACAAGACGCTTCAGCTCGATCAGCAGATCATGATGGTCGATGACCCGGTGAAGCGCGTCGACAACATGACGATGGCCTGCGGTCTCGAAGCGCGGGTGCCGTTCCTGGACCACGACCTCGTGGAACTCGCGGCCCGTATTCCGGCGGAGCTGAAGGTCCGAGACGGCGGCAAGTACATCCTGAAAGAGGCGGCGCGGGCGGTCGTCCCGGCCGAGGTCATCGACCGGAAGAAGGGTTACTTCCCGGTCCCGGCCCTGAAGCACATCCGCGGGCCCTTCCTCGATTTCGTTCGGGACGTGCTCGAACGGCCGGAGGCGCGTGCCCGCGGCATCTTCAACCGCCGCTACGTCGACCACCTGCTCGCGGATCCGGACGGGACCCTCACGCCAAAGGGCAATTCCAAGCTCTGGCAGGTTGCCCTGCTGGAGAGTTGGCTGCAGACGCACAGCGTCTGACGCCCCAGCAGCGGCACGGCTCTCGCGAGGGATCGTGATCGACGCGGCGCTCAAGGTGCCGCGCTTTGTCCACGATCGTCCCGGATCAGACCCGCGACCGACACCCGGAGAAGCCTGTCGATGTGCCGCTGGATCGCCTACGCGGGACGCACCATCCCGCTGGAGCACTACGTCACCGAGCCGTCTCACAGCCTCGTGTCGCAGAGTATCCACGCCCTCGAATCGACCGCGGCCACCAATGGCGACGGCTTCGGGCTCGGCTGGTACGGCGACCACCCCGAGCCCGGCCGCTATCGCGAGGTGCAGCCCGCGTGGTCCGACGATAACCTGCGCTACCTGTGCCGGCACCTGCACTCGCATCTGTTCTTCGCGCATGTGCGGGCCGCGACGGGCACGCCGATCACCCGGCCGAACTGCCACCCCTTCGCGTGCGGTCCCTGGCTGTTCATGCACAACGGCTATATCGGCGACTGGAGCCGCCTGCGCCGGCCCGTCGAAGCGATGATCCCCGACGCGCTCTACCCGTCGCGGGCCGGAACGACAGATTCCGAGGCGATCTTCCTCGGGCTTCTCGGCTGCGGCCTGATGGGCGACGGTCCGCGGCGCGATCCCGTGGAGGCGACGACGCGGGCGCTCAAGCGGCTCACCGAGCTCGCGGGGGAGCATCCGTTCCGGTTTACCGCCGCCCTCGCCGACGGGCGGGACCTCTACGCATTCCGCTATGCGGCCAACGACAAGGCCAACTCGCTCTATTATCGCGCTTCGGAGGGCGGTGTGGTCATCGCGTCCGAGCCACTCGATCGCGACCACGGCACATGGACCGCGGTGGCGGAGAACAGCGTCGTGGTCGCGCGGCGGAACGAGCCCGTGACGATCCTGCCGCTCGCGCCGTTCGGCCTCGGGCAACCAGCACCGGACGCGGCCCCCCGCCGCCTGCGGGCCTGAAGGCGGCTCAGGCCACCCGGGACAGGCTGCCGGCCTGCGACCCGCGTGTCTCGCGCGCGGCATCGTAGGCGCGGTTGCGCATGGCCGTCTCGCTCGGCAGCTGCTCCAGCACGGTGCCGGAGCACGAATCCACGACCTGGAAGACGATCGCGCTCGTGTCGGGATCCTGGATGAAGCGCGCCTTGCTCTGGGGCGCGCCGATGTCGAGCTTCACGGCCGGTTCGAGCGCGGCCGACGTGGGCTCGGGTGCCTCCTGCGTCGCCGCGGAGGCGGCGGTCGCTCCGAGCGCGTCGAGACCCTGCGGGCCGGGCGTCGGGGTGCTGAGCGGGCGGATCTCCATGGCTGATCTCCTGCGATCCTGTGATCGAAGGATTCAGCCGGGATGCCGCCTAAGCGTCCCTTAACGGTGGCCGCTCATCCACCGCTTGCGCAGCGCCGTTCGCGCCTGCGATGAAGATTGCGTTAGCGCGCGGCCACAAATGCGCGGCGCTTTTGCTGTCCGTTCAGGCACGACAGGCAGGCCGCCCGGCAGCGGAAAACCGCTGCGGCTGCGGGTGAACTGCGCGGGCTGCCGTCGTTGTGATCCCAGCGGAGCGATCGGGCGGCGCCGCGTGCGCGAAGGCCGCAGGTCCGAAAATGCCTTCGCCGCACCCGTGAGGATGGGATCGCGCCGCCGGATCGTGGGGCTGCTCGATAAGAAGCCAATGCGGCGAGGCAGACGCGCCCGGGTCGTGAGAGACCCGGGCGCGGCCGTCGTTCATTCCGCGGCGTCGACGTAGAGCTTTCCGCCCTCGGCGAGGAATTCCTGCGACTTCGCCCGCATCCCGGCCTCGGCCTCCGCCTTCGACATGGCGGGCGATGCGCCCACGACCTCGCCGGCCTCCTCCATCGCCAGCACCTCGGCACGGAGATCCTGGGTGATCTTCATGGAGCAGAACTTCGGCCCGCACATCGAGCAGAAATGCGCGACCTTGTGGGCGTCCTTCGGCAGCGTCTCGTCGTGGAAGCGCCGGGCCGTGTCCGGATCGAGGCCGAGGTTGAACTGGTCCTCCCAGCGGAAATCGAACCGGGCGCGGCTCAGCGCGTCGTCGCGGAGCTGCGCGGCCGGGTGCCCCTTGGCGAGATCGGCGGCGTGGGCGGCGATCTTGTAGGTGATGACGCCGGTCTTCACGTCGTCCCGGTCGGGCAGGCCGAGATGCTCCTTCGGCGTGACGTAGCAGAGCATCGCGGTGCCGAACCAGCCGATCATCGCGGCGCCGATGCCCGAGGTGATGTGGTCGTAGCCCGGAGCGATGTCGGTGGTCAGCGGGCCGAGGGTGTAGAACGGCGCCTCGCCGCACTCCTTCAGCTGCTTCTCCATGTTGACCTTGATCTTGTGCATCGGCACGTGGCCGGGGCCCTCGATCATCACCTGGCAGCCCTTGTCCCAGGCGATCTTGGTCAGTTCGCCCAGCGTCTCCAGCTCGCCGAATTGCGCGGCGTCGTTGGCATCGGCGATCGAGCCGGGGCGCAGGCCGTCGCCGAGCGAGAACGACACGTCGTAGGCCCGCATGATGTCGCAGATCTCGTCGAACCGCTCGTAGAGGAATGATTCCCGGTGCCCGGCGAGGCACCAGCGGGCCATGATCGAGCCGCCGCGCGAGACGATGCCGGTGACGCGCCGCGCGGTCAGCGGAACGTGCGCGAGCCGCACGCCGGCATGGATGGTGAAGTAGTCGATGCCCTGCTCGGCCTGCTCGATGAGGGTGTCCTTGAACACTTCCCAGTCGAGCTTGAGCGGGTCGCCGCCGACCTTCTCCAGGGCCTGGTAGATTGGCACCGTGCCGATCGGGACCGGGCTGTTGCGGATGATCCACGAGCGGATGTTGTGGATGTTGCGGCCGGTGGACAGGTCCATGACCGTGTCGGCGCCCCAGCGGATCGACCAGACCAGCTTTTCCACCTCTTCGGCCGCGGACGACGTCACCGCGGAGTTGCCGATGTTGGCGTTGATCTTGACCAGGAAGTTCCGGCCGATCGCCATCGGCTCCAGCTCGGTGTGGTTGATGTTGGCCGGAATGATCGCGCGGCCGCGGGCGATCTCCTCGCGGACGAAGTCGGGTGTGATGAACGGCGGCACCGACGCCCCGAAGCTCTGGCCGTCGGCGAGCGCCGCCTCCGCGCCCTCCAGCATCTGCTCGCGGCAGGCGTTCTCCCGGTGGGCGACGTAGATCATCTCCTCGGTGATGATCCCGGCGCGGGCGAACTCGTACTGCGTCACCATCTGGCCGGGGGCCGCCTTGCGGATGGTCCGCTCGGCGGGGCAGGGGGCCACGAGCTTGTCGCCGGCGAAGCCGTTGTCCTCGGGCTTCACCGCCCTGGGCTCGACGGACGCGTAGCCACGGCCCGCGAGCCAGGGCTCACGCACGCCCGGCAGGCCGGCATTGAGGTCGATGCGCGCGTCGGTCTCGGTATAGGGGCCCGACGGATCGTAGACCCGCACCGGCGCCTCCTTGGGATCGGAGAGGGCGATCTCGCGGTAGGGTACGCGGATATCCGGCCGGCCGGCCGGGCTCGCGTAGACCTTGCGCGATCCTGTGACCGGACCGGTGGTCACGGCCTCGGGGCTGCCTTTCACGTCCTTGGGGAGAACGGGTGCGTTCATCGTGGGCCTCTCCTCGTTCTGGAGCGGTCCGGTCCACGCGATGGGTGAGATGAGATCCGGCTGCACGCGTGCGACCGCAGGTTCCCGTCCCTCCGCCGGTATGAGCCGGATCAGGTTCAAGGGTCAGGGCAGCGTGCCCAATCTCAGCCCCCTGCGGGGCCCCCCTCGGAACGGTTCAAGACTCGGGCCCGGAGAAGCCTTTGTCAATGCGGGGCCCGGATCGTAGAGGAAAGATCCGATCCATCCGTCGCCCGGTCGCCGCCGCCTGCCCGATATGCGTCTCCTGATCGGCCTCGGCCTCGCGATCGGACTGGTCTACGGCGCGGCCCTGGCCGTACTGGCGCTCAACCAACACCGATTCCTCTACCCGGGCGCTTTTCGAACGCCTGTGAATCTGGCCACGCCTGAGGGGGTTGCGGCAATCACCGTCGTCACAGAGGATCGGGAGCGGCTGCACGCCCTGTGGCGACCGCCGGCCCCGGGCTGCGCGGTCGTCGTCAGCTTCCACGGCAACGGCTCTTACCCCGAGCCGCATGCGGACCGCTTCGCCGCGGGCCCCTGGCGCGCGGGCGGCTGGGGCGTGCTGGCGCCGGCCTATCGCGGCTACCCCGGGTCGACCGGAATGCCCAGCGAGGACGGCCTGATCCGCGACGGCCTGGCCGCCGTCGCCGCCGCCGCGGAGCGCGCGCCGGGCTCGCCGATCCTGTTGCACGGCCATTCCCTGGGCGCTGCCGTCGCGATCGCGGTGGCCGAGCGCGTGCCCGCCATCGGCCTCTACCTGGAGGCGCCGTTCGACTCGATGACCCACGTGGTGCGGCTGCATGTCCCGCTGGTCCCGTCCTGGTTCCTGCGCGACACCTACCGCTCGGACCGGCGCATCCGCGCCGGAGCCGCCCCCGTCCTGATCATCCAGGGCCGCGATGATGGGATTGTCCCGGCCAAGCTCGCCCTGGCGCTGTCCCGGGCCGCGGGACCTCGGGCGCGGTTCGAAGTCATCCCGGGCGACCACGTCTCCATCCTGGGCGTCCGGGATCACGACGCCGAGGCGCTGTTCCGCGGCGGCTTGGACGCGGCCTGCACCGGGGCGGAGGCGGCGGTGCGGTGACGATGGAACGAGGAGGAGTCGGATGGTTGGCCGGCGCGCCCGGCGCTGGAGCGCCGATGACCCCGAGACGCACGGCGCCGCGGCGCGGGTCGATCCGGTCTGTCCGCTCTGCGAGCGGCCGATCCCGCCCCGTGCGCGCTCCAGCCTCCATCACCTGACGCCGAAGCTGAAGGGCGGCACGCATCGCGGGACGGTCCGGCTTCACCAGATCTGCCATTCGGCGATCCATGCCCGCTACAGCGAGACCGAGATCGCCAAGCGGCTCGCCGACGTGGAGGCCTTGCGGTCGGATCCGGAGATCGCCCGCTTCCTCGCCTGGGTCCGCGGGAAACCCAACGATTTTCACACCGCCACGCGCATGACCCGCGAGCGGCGCGGGGCCAAGCGCCGGACCTGATCGAAGACCCGGGATGGGCGGCACGCCCCTCAGATGCGCCTGCCCTGACGATTGCGCGACCGATCTTGAGCCGGTCCGGTGTGGCGCCTAGAGTCGACGCCAGTTTTCGCCAGTCGACGCGTCGATGCGCTCTCTGATCTCGACCTCCGGCATTGCATCGCGCAAGAAGTTCGACGTCTGGCGCGATGTCTCGTACGAGCGGCTCGTCCCGAGCGAGGCGAGAAAAATCGGGGATTCGGTGTTCGAGGGGTCGCTCGAGGCGGCCGATATCGGCGATCTTTTAATCACGCGATCGACGTTCGGGACCCTCCGGACCGAATTCACGCCGGGAAGCATTCGCCGGCACAGCAAACAGCATACCCTGTCGGTCACGCTGCGACTCTCGGGCAGCGCCGCCACTGCGCAGCACGACCGCGCCCTGATCCAGAAGGTCGGCGACATGGTGGTGGTCGACCGCGCGCAGCCGGCCGTCCTGGAATACCCCGTGCCGACCCAGTCCCTTCTGATTGAGGTTCCGCGCGCCCGGCTGGAAGGCGCGCTCGGCTCGGCGCGCAACTACACGGTCCTCGCCTTCGGTGCCGATCGCCCGAGCACGGCCCTGGTCAGCACCTTCTTCACCGAACTGGTCCGCACGCACGAGGGACTCCTGCCGGCTACGGCGGCGCGCATGGCCTCGATCGGCGTCGATCTCATCGTGGCAAGCATCGCAGACGGTCTGGCCCGCGACGTTCCGAAATCGCTGCACGGCACCGTCATTGTCCAGCGGGCCAAGGCCTATGTCGAGGCCAACCTCTTCGATCCGGCGCTGGACCCACCGCAGCTCGCGGCCGCGCTGGGCATCTCGCTCCGGTGGCTGCAGGAGCTGTTCCAGGAGCGCGGCCAGCACGTGGCCGACTGGATCTGGCAGCGGCGTCTTGAAACCGCCGCCCTGCGTCTGACGGATCCGGGGCGGGCCCACATGGCCGTCGGTACGATCGCCTACGGCTGCGGTTTCGTTAGCCAAGCCCACTTTTCCCGCCGGTTCAGGGCCCGCTTCGGCATGACGCCGAGCGAGTATCGGCAGGCGGCACGGGCAGCCGGCTGACGGCCGGCGTTTACCTGGCATTGGGCACGTCGGCAGGTCGTCCGACGCCCGGCGCGATCCCGTCAACCTTGTCGAGGCAGGATGGTCCGGCCGGGGGGACGGGACCGATGGATCAGGCAGGAGAGACGTCGGGACGGCTGGCCTGGGTCGACGTCGCGAAGGGCATATGCATCCTGCTGGTCGTGATGATGCACTCCGTCACCGGCACCGGCGAGGCCATGGGCGGGGAGGGCTTCCTGCATCCGGTCGTCGCCTTCGCGAAGCCGTTCCGGATCCCCGACTTCTTCCTGCTGTCCGGCCTATTCATGGGCCGCGTCATCGGCCGGGACTGGCGCCTCTTCTCCGACCGGCGGGTGGTCCACTTCGCCTACTTCTACCTGCTCTGGCTCGTGATCCAGTCGGCGGCCCGCTACGGGAAGATCGTCGGTGACGGCGGGCCGGCGGCCTTCGCGGCGCATCTCGCGGACGGTCTCATCGAGCCCTATTCCAGCCTCTGGTTCATCTACCTGCTGGCCGTGTTCTCGGTGGTGACCAAGGCGCTCCGCCGTGCCCCCGGGCTGGCGCTGCTGGCGGGAGCCGCCCTGCTTCAAAACGCCGACATCCGCAGCGACTCGACCCTGATCGAGGAGTTCTGCGCCCGCTACGTCTACTTCGTCGCCGGCTACCTGTTCGCCGACCGGATCTTCGCCCTGGCCGATGCCGCGCGGGAGCGGCTCGGGCTCGCCCTCGCCGGACTCGCCGCCTGGGCGGCCGTCGAAGGCTGGCTCGCCCTGACGCCGTCGAGCGATCCGGTGCATCCGACCCTTGCCAGCCTGCCGCTCGTGAGCCTCGCCCTCGGTGCGGCCGGTGCACTGGCGATCGTGGTGGCGGCCGCGCTGATCACCCGGGCCGGAGGCCCGTTCACCGAGGCGTTGCGGACCTGCGGACAGCGCTCGATCGTGATCTACCTCGCGTTCTCGATTCCGATGGCCGCGGTTCGGGAGATCCTCGTCCGCACCGGCGCGATCGCCGATATCGGCGTCGCGAGCCTGACCGTGATGGCGGCGGCCGTGCTGCTGCCGCTCGCCCTCGAGCGTCTGGTGCGCGGCACGCGCTTCGGCTTCCTGTTCGTGCGGCCGGGACGGTTCCGGCTCGCGCAGACCGGCGCGCGATCGCGCTCGGCGCTCCACGCGACCTGAGGCGGCGCGTCAGCTCTCGAAGGCGATGCCGATCCGGCGGTCGCGCCGCCACGCCACGGCGGCCTGCCGCGCGGCGCCATCCTCGGTGAGGCGCAGCGAGAAACGCTCCGGCACAATCTCGGCGTCTCCCACCTCGATCTGGGCGCCCGTCTCGGTGGCGTCCCAGACCAGGCAGCCGACCTCGCCCTCGGCGAGCAGGAGCGTGCCGAACGTGAAGGCGTTCTTGCGGAAAGCGCCGCGGCGATTCTCCGTCATCAGCCTCCCCATTCAACGAGCGGGCGAGCCCGCAGGGCTCGACCCGGTCGGCCAGGACGATGCCGACGGGCGGTTAACAGGCTGGATACCGACGCGGACTGCCTCGCTATGTTCCCAGTTCACTCATCGTCCGGATCGGCGCGGTAGCGGCGCCGGGACGGCCCGTAATCCTCGTCGTCAGGACGCCGTGCCGGCGGCCGATCGTAGTCGCGGCCGTAGCGATAGGTGTCGCGGCGCGGCTCATCGTCATAGTCCCGGCGGTCGCGGTCGCGGACGCCGTCGCGCTCGTAGCCGCCGCGGTCATTCCCGACGCGGTCGTTAGCGCCGCCCGCGGTGATGCGCGGCGCGTACCAGCAGCTCTTCGCCTGGCCGGGTGCGGGATCACCGAAGGCCTGGCTGTTGCACGGCACGGCCCCGCCCTGAGGGAACGGCCGCCCGTTGGTCCGGCCGGGAACGCCGTAATACACGTTGGTCGGATAGGGCATTCGGCAGATGCCGCCTTCCTGCGCGCACCCGACGAGGTTCACCGTATCGAGTTGGTAGGCTTGGGCCGGGGCAATCGCCATGGGGCCGAATCCGAGCGATACGGCCCCCACGGCCAGAATAATCCGTTTGCGCACGCCCCGATTCCCCCGTGTCCGCCTTCACCGTGCCGGATAATCCGGATGACGGCTTCCGGCCAGCGGCCGCGCTCGCTATGGCGTCGCGATCGGCGGTCGTCCTGACCGATGTGGGCTATCGCCGGCAGGATGATCGGACGTCGCGCCGCGCTCGCTCCGGGCGGGTGCGCAGGGAGGCCGAGATGAGGGACGCGTCCGCGCAGGAACTGCTCCTGCTCAGTGCGCTGCAGGAATGCCGGATCCGGCTTGACGCGGCGCGCGGCGACGAAGCGGGCCGCACGGCCATCCGCGACGAGCTGGAGGCGGCGCTGCGGCGCGAGGCGGCGCTGAAGGACGAACTCGTGCGGGAGCGGGAACGAACGGAGGCGGTCCGGCTCGTCCTGCGGGCCTTCGCGGCCAGCATCGGGCGGTTCGGGCTGCGCCGCCGCCTGTTCCTGTCGCGGATCGCGCGCCTGGGTCGCGAGACACCGGATTCCGGGCCGCAATCCGCCCGGCATCAGGTTCTCCTCGACGAGGCCCGGCATGTGCTCGGGACAGGATGACGGACTGATCCGGTGACAGGGCCGTGACGGCGCTGACCCGTCCGGGCGGCCCGAGATCGGCCGCTGCGCCGCGATAACGGCCCCTTAAACCGCCGCATTTAGCGTGCGGAAACCGTTCCGCGCCGCAGGGATACGCGCGCGGGTCCGGATCATTCGAAGACGGGATGCATGGCCAAGGGTCGGGGCAGGATTGAGCCGAACTTCGACGTGCCCGAAGGGCGCACGCGGGATCGCGGCGAACTCGATCTGCGCCTGAGCCGGGAGGACCGTCCCGGGTCAGGAGACCGCGTGGCGAAGAGATCGGGCGGGGCGGCGCAGCGGCCGGCCAAGGCGCCGGCACGGAATGCGGGCCGGTCGAAATCGGCGGGCCGCGGCCGGCGCCGGCGATCCTGGCTCGGGCGCCTCGTCTACGCGACCGTCGTGCTCGGCCTGTGGGGCGTCATCGGGCTGGCCGGGCTGATCGCCTACCACGCCTCGCAGCTGCCGCCGATCGACCAGCTCGCCGTGCCCAAGCGGCCGCCCAATATCGCCATCCTGGCGAGCGACGGCTCGCTCCTGGCCAACCGCGGCGAGACGGGCGGCCGGGTCGTCTCCATCAGGGAGCTGCCCCCCTATCTGCCCCGCGCCTTCGTGGCGATCGAGGACCGCCGCTTCTACCAGCATTTCGGCGTCGACCCGGTCGGCATCCTGCGGGCCATCGGCCAGAACCTGACCCGTCGCGGCGTCGCGCAGGGCGGCTCGACCCTGACGCAGCAGCTCGCCAAGAACCTGTTCCTGACGCCCGAGCGCTCCGCCTCGCGGAAGATCCAAGAGGCGATCCTGGCCCTCTGGCTGGAACACAAGTACACGAAGGACGAGATTCTCGAACTCTATCTGAATCGCGTCTACTTCGGCGCCGGCGCGTACGGCGTCGAAGCGGCGGCGCAGCGCTATTTCGGCAAGCCCGCCAAGGAGGTCAGTCTCGCCCAGGCGGCGATGCTGGGCGGACTCGTCCAGGCGCCCTCGCGCCTCGCGCCGAACCGCAACCTGCCCGCCGCCCAGGCTCGGGCCGCGCAGGTGCTCGCCGCCATGCAGGACCTCGGCTTCGTCCCGGCTCAGGACGTGAAGGTGGCGCTCGCCCAGCCGGCGAAACCCGCCAACGCCCGGGGCGGCGGCTCGGCCAACTACGTCGCCGACCTCGTGATGGACGTGCTCGACGACTATGTCGGCAAGTTCGACACCGACATCACCGTGCAGACCACGGTCGATACGGGCCTTCAGGCCGCCGCCGAGCGGGCGCTGACCGAGGAACTCAACGCCAAGGGCGCCCGCTTCAACGTCGCCCAGGGCGCCGTGGTGTCGATGCGGCCCGACGGGGCGATCCGCGCGCTGATCGGTGGACGCGACTACGCGCAGAGCCAGTTCAACCGCGCGACCACGGCCAAGCGCCAGCCCGGCTCCTCGTTCAAGCCCTTCGTGTACCTCGCCGCGGTGGAGCACGGGGCCACGCCAGACACCGTCCGGGAGGATGCCCCGATCCGGATCGGAAACTGGGCGCCGGAGAACTACTCCCACCGCTACGAGGGGGCGGTCACGCTGCGCACGGCGCTGGCGCAGTCGCTCAACACCGTGGCGGTTCGCCTCGGCCAGGAGGTCGGCCCGAAGGCCGTGGTGCAGACCGCGCAACGGCTCGGCATCACGTCCCCGCTGCAAGCCAACGGCTCGATCGCGCTCGGGACCTCCGAGGTGACCCTGCTCGAGATGGTCGGCGCCTACGGCGCCTTCGCCAACGGCGGCACCGGGGTGATCCCCTACGTGGTCACGGCCGTGAAGGGCGCGGACGGAAAGGTGCTCTACAAGCGCGCCGACAGCGGTCTCGGCCGGGTCATGAGCGCCGATGCCGACGGCATGATGAATGCCATGATGCACGAGACCTTCGTCAGCGGCACCGGCAAGAAGGCCGATATCCCGGGCTGGGACCTCGCGGGCAAGAGCGGCACCACCCAGGATTACCGTGACGCGTGGTTCATCGGCTTCTCGGGCAGCCTCGTGACCGGCGTCTGGCTCGGCAACGACGACGGTGAGCTGACCAAGAAGGTCTCCGGCGGCAACCTGCCCGCCGAGATCTGGAAGACCTACATGACGCAGGCGCTGAAGGGACAGAATCCGGTCCCGCTTCCCGGCCTCAACCGCTGGCGCAGGGCGCCCGAGACGACCGCCTCCGTGGCCAGCGCAGGCCCGGGCGCTCCGCCCGGCATCCTCGGCCAGATCTTCGGCGAGCCCGAGGCGCCGGCGCCGCGTCCGGCCGCGCCAGCCCGCCGCGCGCAGAAGGATGACCGCAACTTCATCGAGAAGTTGTTTGGCATCGGTGAGTGAGGCGTAAGCCGACCTTGCAGGCGGGTCGGGGTCGCGAATGATCCTGACGGGGCCACGCCCCGGCCTTCTCGCCGCGCTGGTAACGGACCCGCCCAGGTTGCGCGAGCGCGGCGGCGCCTTGGGGCGGCGCGGAGCCGACCTGCCGAGCCCGCCGGACTGGATACCGTCGGTTGCAGGGAGATTTGCGCTCTCTGCTGTCGCGATGCGCGATAGCATCACTCTCGCCGACCAGATTGTCCCGCAGCCCGGGAGCGCCTGCGGCTTCGGCCGAGACCCGTTCGTTCAAGAAGCGCGTTGTTTGTTCAACAGCACTGCATCACACCATTTTTCAATATTCACGGACTAATATGGCGGGTGATCATTGATCCGGCGAACGCAAAATCGCGCTCGACCGCCGCCTCGACCCGAGATCCATGGTCCTGCGACCGGCTGTCACAACGATCCGCGCGCACCTCGCCGATCGCGCCACGCGTCTAATCGCGTGCGCCGGCGCGAGCCTGCTCCTCTGCATGACCGCGCTCGGTGCCTACCTCTGCGCCGACCTGCGCACCAACGCCTGGCAGGACGCCCGCCGCAATGCCGCGAACCTGCTGTCGGTGATGGAGGAAGGCGTCGGGCACAGCATCCGGAACTACGACCTGTCATTGCGCGAGGCGGCGCACCTCGCGAGCCGCCCGGACATCGCCGCCCTCGAACCGGGGCTTCAGCGCTTGGCCCTGTTCGACGTCGCGGCGACCGGGTCCGGGCTCGGGCTGCTCGCCGTCACGGATTTTGCGGGTCGCGTCGTCATGACGAGCGATCCGGGCCAGGGGAACCGCCCCGACCTGAGCGATCTCCCCGAGTTCGAGACGTTGCGCGGCAATCCGCTCACAGGCTTGATCCTGACAGGACCGACCCGGTCCCGCATGACGGGTCAGCCGATCATCCGTATGACTCACCGGATCGCGACATCGGACGGCACCTTCAAGGGGATCGCGACCGGTTCGATCCTCCTCGATCATTTCCAGGCCCTGCTCGATCGTCTGCGTTTCGACGACAGCCTCGCCATCACCGTGTTTCACCGGGACGGGACGCTCCTGCTACGCTCGCCGGCTCCAGCGGCGGCGCTCGGCAGAACAATCGCACCGGATGCGCGGGACCAGCACAACCGCATGGCCAAGCGAGGCGAATTCCTCGGGCGCTCGCCCGTGGACGGCGCCGCGCGGCTCTACCTCTTCTCCAATCTCGACGGGCTGCCAATGACCGTGTCGGTCGGCACAAGTCTCGACAGCATCCGGGAGGCCTGGATCTACAAGGCGGCGATCATCGGCATCCTGATCCTGTGCCTCAATATCCTGACCTTCAGCCTGACGATTCTGCTCCACCGGGAGGTCGGGCGCCGCGCCGCGGCCGAGGCGGACACCCGCCAGACAAATGCCGCGCTCGCGATCCTCGCCAGGACAGATGGCCTGACCGGACTGCCAAACCGGCGCTGCTACGACGAGTGCGTCGCGGCGGAGTGGAAGCGGGCCACTCTGCATCGGACGCCGCTGGCTCTGATGATCGTCGATGCCGATCACTTCAAGCAGTTCAACGACCGTTTCGGGCATCAGCGTGGCGATGATGTCCTGCGGGCAATGGCGGGTTGTCTTCGCCGGACGCAGCCCTCCGGCGGCCTCGGCTTCCGGATCGGCGGCGAGGAGTTCGTGGTGCTCCTGCCTGGGCTGGACGCCGAGGCGGCAAGCGCGGCGGCCGAACGCCTCCGCCGGGCGATCGTCAACTTGCAGATCGGACACGCACCGGAGGTCGGGGACGTCGCCACAGTCAGCATCGGGGTCGCTAGCGCCGAACCCGACGCGGGCGAGACGCCAGACACCCTGTTCATGGCGGCGGACGCGGCCCTCTATGCCGCCAAGAAGGCCGGACGCAACCGCGTGCGGGCGGCACCGCGGTCCGTGCCGCTACCGATCGAACAATGCGCGTAAGGTTATTCGACCTCACAGCATCGGCAGCATCCTGGGACGCGGCCCGCGGGGAAAATGCGCGTCGATCATGGCGACTTCGGCCGCGCCGAGATGCAGGTCAGCGGCACCGGCATTCTCGACGGCGCGGCCCGAGCGGCTCGATTTTGGAATCGTAAACGTTCCTGACAGGCGGGTGAGGAAGGCGAGGGCGACCGCGTAAGGCGTGGTCCCGTGCGCGGCGGCGATCCCATCCAGAACGCGTCCGCCGGGACTCGCCGGATCGGGAAAATCGCCGCTGCCGAAGGGCGAGTAGCCGACCATCGCCACGCCCTGCCGCTCGCACCAGGGCAGGACCGCATGCTCGATCGCGCGCTCATTCAGGTGATAGAGGACCTGATTACAGGCGATGCGGTCCGGGCCCGCAATGGCGAGCGCCCGGTCGAGGTCGCCAACATCGAAGTTGCTGAGGCCCCAGGACAGGATCTTCCCGGCCCGGCGCAGATCCTCGAAGCCCGCAATCGTCTCTTCAAGGGCATGCTGGCCCGGCCAGTGGAGCAGGTAACAGTCGAGCCGGTCCGTTCCCAGGCGGGTCAGGGACGCCTCGCAGGACCGCGCGACGCCGCGGCGTGTGGCGTTGCCCGGCACAACCTTCGAGACCAGGAAGACCTCCTCGCGGCAATCCGCGATCGCCTCGGCGACGATCGCCTCGGCATCGCCGTACATCTCCGCGGTGTCGATATGGGACATGCCGGCGTCGAGGCCGGCCCGCAACGCGCGGATCGCGTCTTTGCGGTCGGCGCTGTCGATGTGCCACGTGCCCTGGCCGATCACCGGCACCGAGACGCGCGTCGCGCCGAAGCTCCTTGCGTACATGGCAGCGCACCCTTCCCTGTCGCATCGTTTTCTTGGGGGGCGCGGACCGGTGGGTCGCGGGCTCCCGCCGATGCTGCGCCTACGCGGCGCCATCGTCCGGCACGCCTTACTCGCGCCATCTTGGGGGGATGAGCAATGGGGGGCGATCATCCGCGGCGCTGAACTTTAGGCCATTGTCTGAAGGCCGGCATCGCGGGCTCGCCGAGCCTGCGCCTCCACGTGCCGCGCCGCCGCGCGCTGGCCGCGCGGAACCCCGGACCGGGGCGCGGTCAGTCCGTTGGCGATGCTGGAGATGCGCCGATGCTGCCGGCCCACCGGATGTTCTGGGCTCTGATCCTGCTGGCCGCAGCCGGTGCCGGGCTTCTCTACAACATCATCTTCGCGGCGGGCGCCTCGCCGCTTGCCGGTTTCACCTACGGGCTCTGCATGGGCGCGACGGTACTGGCGTTCGATCGCGGGCTGATTCTGGCCGGGCTCCAGGCGCGCATCCGGCGTTTCCCGGCCTGGCTCTACGTTCCTGCGGCCGAGCTCGCCTACGTGCTGATGATCATGGCGGGCAACGCCATGGGCGGCTTCATCGTGTGGGCCTTCGCGCTTACGCCGGACGATCTGGCCACGGCGACCCGCATGACGGCGCGCGTCCTCGCCTACGCGCTGGCTGTCTCGGGCCTCCTCGTTTTCGTCATCCGGATGCGCGACCTCATCGGCGGCGAAGTCTTCGTGAACTTCATGATCGGGCGCTACCACAAGCCGGTGGCCGAGGAGCGTATCTTCCTGTTCCTCGACGTGGTGGGCTCGACCGCCTTCGCGGAAGCGCACGGCGACCTGCGCGCTCAGGAATATCTCGGCGCCGTCTTCGCAACCCTGGCCGAACCGGTGCGGCGCAACGGCGGATCGGTCGATGACTATGTCGGCGATCTCGCCATGGTCACGTGGCCGATGAACCGGGGCCTGAAGGACGCACGCTGCGTCACCTGCCTGTTCGAGGTGCTCGACCGGATCGAGGCGGACGCGGCGGCCTGGACGACCCGGTTCGGCACGGTTCCGCGGCTGCGGGCGGCGCTGCACGGCGGCTCGGTGGTCACGGCCGAAGTGGGCGTCGACCGGCACAAGATCGCGTATTTCGGCGATGCCGTGAACGTCACCTCGCGGATCGAGGCCCTGTGCCGGCCCCTCGGTGTCGGCATCCTGATCTCTCAGGACCTGCTCGGCCGGCTCCCGCGTCTGCCGCCAGGCATCCGTGCGCGCTCGCTCGGCGCCCACGCCCTGCGCGGTCGCGGGGCTCCGCTGGCTGTGGCGACCCTGGAGCGGGGATCCGCCGCGACGGCGGCCGTCGAGGATCTGGCGCCGCGCCGCGCCGCCGTCGCCCGCTGATGGCGGCAACCGGCGCGGTGCGCACGCTGATCCTGACAACCGCCAAGATGGCGCTCCGCTTCGGCCTACCGCTGATCGGATTGATCATCTTCGGGGAGGCGATCGTCCGATCCGTCGGCGGGGATATCGAGCACTGGCTGTTCGGCCTCGGGGTGCTGTTCATCCTCGCGGGCTTCACCTCGAAATTGGTGCCGCGCCCGTGAGCGCGAAGCCAGACACGCCCCCAATCTATCTCGATGCTGACGCCTGCCCGGTGAAGGATGAGACCTACCGGGTGGCCGCACGCTACGGCCTGACGGTCCACGTCGTGGCCAACAGCGTCCTGAATCTGCCGCGCGAACCGTGGATCGTGCGGGTTGTGGTCGGATCCGCCCTTGATGCCGCCGACGATTGGATCGCCGAGCGGGCGGGACCCGGCAGCATCGTGCTCACGGCGGATGTGCCGCTGGCCGCGCGCTGCGTGAAAGCTGGCGCCACCGTGCTGGCCTTCACCGGGAAGCCATTCAGCGAGGCCTCGATCGGCATGGCGCTCGCGACCCGAGACCTGATGCAGTCGCTGCGCGAGGCGGGCACGATCACGGGAGGCCCGAAGCCGTTCTCGCGCGCCGACCGCTCGGCCTTCCTGTCCGCCCTCGATCGAGCCGTGAACCGGATCTTGCGGGATCGTTCGAGATCCGCTTGAGGCGTTGGGACCTTATCCCTGCGCGTTCGGGATGAGCGCTTTCAGCGCCTCGTTGATGCGGTCCTGCCAACCCGGACCGTCCTTCTGAAAATGCGCGAGCACGGTGCTGTCGAGGCGCAGGGAAACCATCTCTCGCGCACCGGGCACAGAGGGGGCGCGTGGCACCGGCTCTTGCGGCAGCGGTGCGGCCGGCTTCGGGGTCGTGGCGGCGCGGAAGGCCGCCTCGGCCGCCGCGCGCGGATCACTGAAGCGGCGGCGATTGCGATCGTCGGCCATCGGCCCCTAATCCTTCGCGGCGGTCTTCTTTGGCGCGGCCTTCTTGGCGGCGCTCTTCGTCGCGCCCTTCGCACCTTTGGCGGCGGACTTGGCCTCCTTCTCGGCGGCCTTCGCCTGCGCTTCAGCGGCCTCCTTGGCGAGGCGGAGTGAGCGCAGCCGGACGGTCCGCTCGTCGACCGCCTTGATGGCCGCGTGATGCTCCGCCATGGCCTGGGCGCCCTCGCGGGCCATCCGTTCGGCACGCTCGGCGCGCTCGGCACGGTTCTCGGCGCGCGTCTTCGCTTCCGCTTCCGCGTCGCGCGCGGCATTCTCCTCGTCGAGGTCGAACTCAGTATCGTCGCTCATCCTGTCCCTTTCGCCCCAGCGCAGCGGGTTCGTCCCTCCGCCGATGCGCGGGACGGTGACTGGGCGGGTCCGGCCTGTTTGGAGGGGGAGGGGAGGAAAGGCCGGATCATCCGCCCCTCCGCATCGTCGTCGAACGCGAAGGTGCGAATTCGGTACGGCCTTAGCATGCTCCCCGGTCTCATGGCGAATCCGGGCAGCCAACTCGGTCCGCTAACGCACACTATTCGTGGCCGGCCCAGCAGAACTTGACAATCCCAAGTCCGCTCTGTCGAGCCGCACGTTGTGCAGATGAACTCACCGCACGCGGAAGTTGAGCGGAATTGAGACCGACAGGCTCGACTGGGTGACGCCGGGCGGAGCCGGAGGAAGGCTTCCCCGCACGGCGGAAAGCGCGGCGCTGTCGATCTGACCCACGCCGCTCGACCGCGCGAGCCCCGCGCTCGTGACCTGCCCCGACCGGAGGACCGTGAAGCGCACCGTCGCGGTCCCGCCGCTGGTCCCATTTGCGGCACCGGCGTTCATGCGCCCGTGGATCGCCGCGCTGATGGCGCCGGTCCATTGGCGCATGGCGCTCGGATCGCTGCCGGCTGCGGCGCGTCCGGCGGCGTTCTGACGGGACGCGGACGCCGAGTTGCGCGACTCCGCCCCCTCCTGAGCCTTGGCCTGACGGGCCTTGGCCTCGCGGGCCGCTTTCGCCTTGGCTTCGCGGATCTCCTCAAGACGCTCCTGCCGGGCCTCCTCGCGAGCCTCCTCGCGCTTCTGCTCGCGGAGCTTCTCCTCGCGGATCTTCTTGAGCTTCGCCTCGCGTTCGGCCTTGAGCTTCGCGGGATCGGGCTCCGTCTTCGGCGGATCCTCGGTCTTGGCGACTTCGGCGGGCGGCGGCGTCAACGGCTCCGCGGTCTCCGCCGTCGAAGTGATGACCTGGTTCTGCGTCTCCACCGGCTGAGCTTCCGGCGGCGCCTCGACCGGCTGGCTCTCCTCCGGTTTCACTTCGGTCATCTCGGGCGGCGGCGGCTGCACGGCGTCGTCGGGCGGCAGGTCCACAGGCTTGGTCTCCGGCGGCGCAGCCTGGCTCATCTGCTGCTCCGCGGGCGCCTCGGTCGCCGCGTCGGTCATGACCGGTGCGAGGTCGACCGTGATCTGCTGCTCACCGGGTGGAGCCGGCGGCGCGAGCCGCAGGAACATCACCGTCGCCAGCACGAGCCCGTGCAGGACCAGCGCGACCAGGAAGGCCGGCACCAGTCCGGACGGGCGGCCTTCGCCGAAATCCTCCGACAGATCCGTCGACGTGAAAGTGCTCATCGGTTCAGCGCGCGGTCCCTGCGGAGGGAGCGGGTGCGGCGGCGGGAGCGGCGGGCGAAGCCGCGGCGGCGCCGGGCGCCTGCGCGACCAACGAGACTTTGGTGAAGCCGGCCTGACCGACCAGACCCATGACTTCCATCACCTTGCCGTAGGGGACATCGCGGTCGCCGCGGACGAGGATCACCTGATCCTTGTCGGCGGCGGCCATCTCGCGCAGGCGTGGCACGATGCTCTCC
The DNA here is from genome assembly GCF_000364445.2 of Methylobacterium mesophilicum SR1.6/6. Taxonomy (NCBI): domain Bacteria; kingdom Pseudomonadati; phylum Pseudomonadota; class Alphaproteobacteria; order Hyphomicrobiales; family Methylobacteriaceae; genus Methylobacterium; species Methylobacterium mesophilicum. The sequence goes on from NZ_CP043538.1 coordinate 3,128,350, forward strand.
ATCGTGAAGACCTCCTTGGCGATGGAGGGTTTGCCGTCCTTGTCGACGGTCACTTCCTGGGGCTTCTTGGATTGCGCCACCTTGGGGGCCGCGGTCTTCGGCAACTGCACCGGAACACCGGTCGTCATCAGCGGGGCCGCGACCATGAAGATGATCAGCAGGACGAGCATCACGTCGACCATCGGGGTCACGTTGATGTCGGACATGGGCATGTCGTCGAGGTCGTCCTCGTCGCTCGCGCGAAGGGATCCCATCGCCATGGGGCGTCTCCGGTCTCGTTGGCGTTCAGCGCGGGCAGGCTACTCGGCGGCGGCGCGGCGCGCGGCGGCGCGATCGCGCGCGAGACGGTTGCCAAGCACCGAGATGTAGGAAGCGAAGGTACTCTGGATGCCGCTCACGTCGCTCGACAGCTTGTTGTAGGCCATGACGGCCGGGATCGCGACGACGAGGCCGATGGCGGTGGCGAACAGCGCCTCCGCGATGCCCGGTGCGACCACGGCGAGCGACGTGTCCTGGCTCCGCGCGATGGATGAGAACGAATTCATGATGCCCCAGACGGTGCCGAAAAGCCCAACGAACGGCGCGGTCGAGCCGGAAGTGGCGAGGAGCGACAGGCCTGTCCGAAGGCGCTTCATCTCGAGCGTGAGGGCTCCCTTCATCGCGCGCTCGATGCGCTCGCGGCGCTCCGCCCGCGTCTCGGACGGGTCCTGATCGCGCCAGGCGTCGATGGCGGCCTTCACCACGTGACCGGCAATTCCACCATGGTCGCCATCGAGGCTGCCGCCGGACCGCACCAGCGTGGCGAACGCCTTCGCCTGCCGCCGCGCCGCGGTGAGGCGGATGACCTTCTCGAAGACTACGGTCCAGCAGGCGATCGAGGCGATCACCAGCAGAATCATGACGCCCTTCACGATCGGGTCGGCCTGGAGGAACAGGCCGAGGAAGGAGAAGTCGGGGGCGGCCTCGATCGGGGCGGCTTGTGTCGGGTCCATCGCGGGCTCCTGGCGTCCTGTCTCGGGCGGCTCTGCGCCGCCGGCGTGTCGGGGTGCGGCGAAGGCCGCCGACCGCCCGGCGGTCCCGCCGGGCGGCCTGAAAGTCAGCGATCCTCGTCGCCCGCGTCAGCGGTCGAAGGGCAGACCGGCCTTCGTCTCGGTCTCCGTCCGCTCGAGGCAGGCTTCCCGGGCGGCGTCGCCGCCATCGCAGGCCAGAATGTCGTTGAGCAGCACTCGGCCGACCTTGTTGCAGGTGATGCCCGGAAAATCGAAGATCTTCACGGTCGTCTTGCGGGCCGGGAGCGGGCCGAGTTCCACCGCGACGCGCTTCTGCGCCACACCCTCCGTGTCGAAGGCGAAGAGATCGGCCTTGTAGGATTTAAGGCCGGTGCCCTTCGAGTTGTCGATCACCATCGTGATCCGGCAGGCTTCGCCGGCGGTCTCGACCTTGTTCAGCTGCAGCTTCAGCGGCGCCTTCTCGGTGGCGTCCTGAGCCAGCGCGGGCAGCGCGAGTGCCGCACCGAGGGCGGTGCAGGCCGCCGCGGCGCAGGCAGAGCGCCCGGCGCGTCGAAGGTCCTGTGGAAGATGCAGCACTGGCACGGGCCGATAATCCTCTTCGTTTCCACTCCGGAAGCGCTGTTCGAGTCGCTGCCGGTTCAGTTCGAGCCTCGGAGGCTCAGTGCAGCACGGCGCCGCCGGGACAAGCCGCCGGCGCCAGGCGCTCGGCCGCCGCGTCGAGCGGACCCACCGCGGCCCGGACGGCCGCGACGAGGCGGGGCGCGGCCTCGCGCCCGGTGAGTTCGGCCGCGGCCTCCTCCAGATCGGTCCAGAGCCGACGCCGGCCCTGATTGATCAGGTTCACCAGCGCGCATTCGTGACCCGTCACGCGGCAGCAGCTCGCCGGCATGAACGACCAGTCGTCGTCGCGCTCGACCCGGAGCGCACGAATGATCGCCACCACGCAGCCGACGAAGCGACAGCCCTCGGCGGCGCCGAGCAGCTGTTCCGCGCCGTCGAAGGCGGCGTTCCAGCACGCCACGTCGCTGGTCATGTACCCCGCCGCGACGAACCGGGCGACCGACAACGCCAGGATGTCGGCCTCGTCACCGCATACGTCGGCGACGCGCCGCAACGCCGCATGCTCCGCCGGGGTCGAAGGCGCGCTCATGAGCTCGAATGCCTCACCGTGCGAAGGATGTCGGGAATCCGTATGGACCGGACGCGTGTCAGCCGCGGCAGTATCCATCGGCGCCGCCGTGATCAAGGCCCGGCGTGAAAATCAGAGCAGTTCCAAATTGTTACGCGAAAGCTCTGCCGTTTGCGGCGTTGCGCAAAAGTCCTGCTAATAATTGCCATTTCATCCCAATAATCGCGGCCGTCACTGATCCGGCCAATAGCTCCGGGTCCCTTGATGCTCCGAGGGCCCTTGGCCATATCTCCGAGTCGCCGCGGCCCCCGGCCCGGTGGAGCGCTGTCCCGTGCGGGCTCCCTATCGCTGAGGTGCTCGTAGGTTCTCGGGATGCGGCAAGTCCCTGAGATCGGAGGCCTCGCCTTCTGGATGACGGCCGCGATGACACGAACTTCGCCCTTCGGGCACCCTTTTCTGCTCGGCTTCGACGAGATCGAGCAGGCCCTCGACCGCGTCTCCAAGGCCGCCAACGACGGCTACCCGCCCTATAACATCGAGCGCCTGCCGCGGACCGAGAGCGAGCCCGAGCGTTTCCGGATCACGCTGGCCGTTGCCGGTTTCACCCGCGATCAACTCGACGTGATGCTGGAGGAAAGCCAACTCGTGGTTCGCGGCCTACAGGTTGACGAGCGCGAGCGGCATTTCCTCCACCGCGGCATCGCAGCACGCCAGTTCCAGCGGACCTTTCTTCTCGCGGACGGCATGGAAGTCCTCGGGGCCGATCTCGCAAACGGTCTTCTGTCCATCGACCTCGTCCGGCCGGAACCGGACCGGATCGTGCGCAAGATCGATATCGGCGCCCGCGGCTGAGCCCGATTGATCCAGCCGCGGGGATCCCCACATAGCGTTCAGGCCGCTGGTGCCTTGAAGGACCGGCGGTGGACGCTCTGCCACCCCAGGAGGGCTATGATGACCGCTCTGAATCCGTCGCCCCTGACGCCCGCCGACCTCGATCCCGCCGATTTCGAGGCTGCCGATCTCGCGGCCCTGGGAGAGGGCCACATCGCTTACGTCCGGCCGATCCGGTCCGACGACGTGCGCCGCTTCTTCCCGCAGGCCCCCGAGCTGACCCCGGGCCTCGACCTGTTCGCGTTGCTCTCCGCGAGCGGCGCGCCGATCATGCTCGCCGATTCCCGAGACGTCGTGCTGGCCAATGCCGTCGCGCACGACCTGCAGCCTGTCAGCCTGCACTGAGGCCTGGACGGGCCCGACCGGTCAGGCAATCTCCGCGACAGCCGCCTGCAGGCGCGCGATGTCCTGCATCCGCGACAGGCGGTGGTCTCCGTCCGCGATCAGCGTGAGCACGGTCCCCTCGGCGGGCAATTGGCTGAGGATCCTCAGGGCGTGCGTGTACGGCACGTCGGTGTCGCGCATGCCCTGAAGGATATGGATCGGGCAGCCCGGATCGAGCGCGCCGTCGAGCAGGCAGTTCCGGCGGCCGTCCTCGATCAGGTTGAGGGTGATCGGGTCCGGCTCCGGCGCGTAGTCGCTTGGCCGCCTGAGAACCCGGTCGCGCACCAGCATCTCGCGGGCCGCCTCGCTCAGACGCTTCCAGATCAACTCCTCGGTGAAGTCCAGGGCCGGCGCGATGAGCACGAGGCCCGCGAGCGTACCCCCCTGGGCCGCGTGGGCGCGCGCCGCGAGGCAGGCGATCCAACCGCCCATCGACGAGCCGACCAGGATCGGAGGCGCGTCGACATGGGCGCTCAGCACCGCCTGCGTATCCTCCAGCCATGAGGAGATCGTGCAGTCCGTGAAGCGGCCGCTCGACTCGCCGTGGGCGGCATAGTCGAACCGGATGAGCTTGCGTCCCGTCGTGGCCGCCCAGGCATCCAGGGCCGTGGCCTTGGTGGCGGTCATGTCCGAGCGGAAGCCGCCGAGCCAGACGACCGGCGGCCCGGCTCCATCGCGCACCCGCACCGCGATGCGGCGAGCGGCGCTGCCCGTGCCGACGTTTAGGAACTCGGGCCCTGTTTCGGTCATCGTCCTCTCCGATATCCCCATCCGCGCGCGGAAGAAGTCCTGTCGTGACCGGGCAGGCTTCAACTTCCGTTTACCGGACCGTAAAGCCCGGCGGCGATGCTGGAGCAATGGCAGCGAGCTTTTGGCAGACACCGGCGGGAGGCATGCGCCTCCGCATCGGCGAACCGCGGGTGAGTGACGTGACCCGTGACGTAACCCCTGGGCTGTCGGTCTTTCCGACCGAGATCGGGGCGCTGGCGGGCGCCCGGATCCTTCAGATCATCCCTGAGCTGGAAGCGGGCGGCGCCGAGCGGACGACGGTGGATGTGGCCGGCGCCCTCGCGGCGGCGGGCGCGCGCGCGTTGGTGGCCACTGAGGGCGGCCGGCTGGTCGGTGAGCTGCAGGCGAAGGGCGGTCACTGGCTCCGGTTTCCCGCGGCCTCAAAGAATCCGGCGCGCATGGCGGTCAACGTCCTGCGGCTCATGGCCCTCTGCCGGCGCGAGGGCGTGCAGGTCATCCACGCCCGCTCGCGCGCGCCCGCCTGGGTGGCCCTGGGCGCCGCGCGCCGCCTCGGTCTTCCCTTCGTGACGACCTATCACGGCAGCTATTCCGGCCGGACCGGCGTGAAGGTCCTGTACAACTCCGTCATGGCCCGCGGCGACGTGGTCATCGCGAACTCGCGCTACACGGCGGACCTGATCCATCAGCTCCACGCCGAGCAGGCCGGCGAACGGGTGCGGGTCATCCATCGCGGCACTGACCTCGCGATCTTCAATCCGGTCGCCGTCGGGGCGGTTCGGGTCGAGGCGCTGCGTCGGGCCTGGAACGTGGCGCCGCACGAGCGCGTGATTCTCCTGGCGGCTCGCCTGACTGCCTGGAAGGGCCATCGCGTCCTCATCGAGGCGGCCGCCCAGATGCGCGACCGAGGCGTCCCCGACCTCGCAGTGGTGCTGGCGGGCGATCCTCAAGGCCGCACCTCCTACGAGCGCGAACTTGACGGGCTGATCGCGGCGCGCGGGCTCGGCGGCATCGTGCGTCGCGTCGGCCATTGCACGGACATGCCGGCGGCCTTCCGGGCCGCCTCCGCGGTGGCGGTGCCTTCGGTGGAGCCGGAAGCCTTTGGACGCTCGGCTGTGGAGGCGCAGGCGCTCGGCACGCCCGTGGTGGTCTCCGACCTCGGCGCCGTGCCCGAGACGGTCTTGGCGTCGCCGGATGTGCCGAGCGGCCAGCGGACTGGCTGGCGCGTGCCGCCCGGGGATGCTGCCGCGCTCGCGACGGCGCTCACCGAGGCGCTGTCGCTGGGTGCGAGCGCCCGAGATGCGCTCGCCCGCAGGGGGCGGGCGCATGTCGAGGCGCACTTCTCGCTGGAGCGGATGGTCGGCGACACCCTCGCGGTGTACGCCGAGCTTCTCGGCCGCGCGCCCTGAGCGGAGCGCGATCAGCTTCGCCGCTCGGCCGCGTCCTGCTGTGCGAGGACCCCTTTGGCGGCAAACGACCCGTTGAGGGCGGCCGGGAAGCCCGCGCAGACGGCCATCTGCATCAGGATCTCGACGATCTCGGCGCGCGACAGGCCAACGTTGAGGCTGGCCACGATGTGCACCTTGAGCTTGGGCGCCGCGTTCCCGACGGCGGCCGGCACGGTGACGGTGGCAATTTCCCGGCTGCACAGGTCGAGCCCGGGCCAGGAGCAGGTGTCGCCGAACGGAAATTGGATCAGGTAGCGGGCTAGGTCCGGCGCAATCTCCACCGGGCAACGATGAGCGCCTCGCCGGCGTGCCCGTCGATCTTTGAAAGCGCCTGTGCTCCGCGTTCGCAGCGGCTCAAGTGCGGAACTGGTGCCTGCGTTATGGATGATCCTCTCGTCAGGACCGGCGTGGCCGGTAATCATCGAGTCGAGGACGATGAGGCGGTCCAGAAAGTTGGCCACGCGCCGCCGCACCTGTTCCCGATGGTGCTCGAGCCGCCGCTGTTGTTCCGGACTTGTTGCCGCTTCCTGCACTCGCGGATCGGCGTAGCGGAGAATCTCGCTGATCGGCATCCCGGTGGCCATGAGCCGGCCGGGAGCGATCGACGTCAGGATCGATGCGTCGTAGTCCCGCCGTCCGGATCCGTCCTGATCGGCTTAAGGAAGCGGCCCGAGCCGCTCGTAGTGGCGGAGGGTGTGGGCCGACAGACCGGACCGCTTCGCGAGGTCGCCGATCTTCATGAACGCCTGTTCTCGTCACGACGCGACACAGGTACCGCTTCGAGCGCGCCTCAGGTCAAAGTGCCCGAAGGCGTCCCGCAGCCGAGGACGCACGAGATTTTGCTCCCGCTGGACCGATTATTTCGTCCTGCGTCTGCCGAGACCGTTGACTCTGGCCGCGCTTCTCCCAACGTTGTATGTCCGGATGAGACCGGAGCGGCTGGCGGTCAGGAGATCCTCCCGGGGGTTGTCCGGTCCGCCGTTTCGTCGTTGCAGCAGGAGATCGAAGCCATTCGTAGACCGATGAGAGCCATGCCGGCCCCGCAGAAGGACGGGCCGCGCGCCAACCGCGATATTCGCGGGGTGCGGGAAGTGCAGCTGATCGACGATACCGGGCAGAACCGCGGTGTCGTTGCCTTCTTCGACGCGCTGAACCTTGCCGAGGAAGCCGGTCTCGATCTCGTGGAGATCGCGCCGAACTCCGTGCCGCCTGTCTGCAAGCTGCTCGATTACGGGCGCTTCCGCTTCAACGAGCAGAAGAAGCAGAACGAGGCCCGCAAGCGCCAGAAGACCGTCGAGGTGAAGGAGATCAAGCTCCGCCCCGGCATCGACAAGCACGACTACGACACCAAGATGAAGTCGGTGCACCGCTTCTTCGAGGAGGGCGACAAGGTCAAGGTGACCCTTCGTTTCCGCGGTCGTGAGATGGCTCACCAAGATATCGGCCTGCGCCTGTTGGAGCGCGTGAAGAGCGAGACCGCCGAGATCGCCAAGGTCGAGAGCGAGCCCATGCTCGAAGGCCGGCAGATGATCATGATCCTCGCGCCGCGCTGATCGACCCGACCTCGAGAGTTCGCGCCGCCTCCTGATCGAGGCGGCGTTTCTGTGTGCGGCCGCTTCCGCGTCGAGCCGCGGAGGCTTATGGGCTGCCCATGGCCCTCACCTCGGACGAGATCGAACGCTACGCCCGCCACCTCGTGCTCCCCGAGATCGGCGGTCCCGGCCAAGCCCGTCTTCGGGCGGCTCGGATCCTTGTGGTCGGGGCCGGGGGGTTGGGCGCGCCGCTGATCCAGTATCTGGCCGCCGCCGGGATCGGCACGATCGGCATTGTCGACGACGACACCGTGTCGCTCTCGAACCTCCAACGGCAGGTGATCCACGGGACGCCGGATCTCGGCCGGCTCAAGGTCGAGAGCGCCGCTGACGCTGTGGCACGCCTCAATCCACACGTGCAGATCGTCCCGCACGTTCTGCGGATCGATCCCGACAATGCCGTCGACCTGATCAGCGCCTACGACCTGGTCGCCGACGGGTCCGACAACTTCGCCACGCGCTACGCCGTCTCCGACGCCTGCTTCCGGGCGCGCCGTCCGCTGGTGACGGCGGCGCTCGGCCGGTTCGACGGTACGCTCACCACGATCCGCGCGCACGAGGCCGCTCCGGACGGGACGCCGAACCCGTCCTATCGATGCCTGTTCCCGAACCCGCCGCCGCCCGGGAACGTTCCGGCTTGCGCGGAGGCCGGCGTTCTTGGGGCGCTAGCCGGCGTGATGGGCTCGCTGATGGCCATGGAGGTGATCCGCGCGGTGGCGGATTTCGGCGCGCCTCTGGTCGGGCGCCTTCTCATGGTCGATGCCCGCGCGATGCGGTTCGAGACGCTCACTTACGGCTGGGATCCCGAGAACCCGCTCAGCGGGACGGCGGTCTCAGCCGAATAGTGGCCCCGGCGGCATCCACGGACCCTCCGCGTCGACTTTGCCGAGGCAGCATTTCTTGAACTTCTTGCCCGAGCCGCAGGGGCAGGGATCATTGCGCCCGACATCCTTGAGCGGGTTGCGCTGGGGCTCGCCGGCGCCCTCGACAGTCCAGTCGAGCGCATCCACCGGATCATCCAGGTAGCCGTACTGGTACGGACCGAGGCGGTCCCGATCCTCCGGTTTGGTCTCCGCCTTGCGGAGGGCTTCTTTGAACCAAGCGGCGTCGCTGATCTCGTCCGTGAGACGCCCGTCCGCCCGGGCCGCCGCGGCCCGTGGGGCGAGATCGCGGAAGCCGAGATGGGCGATCGTCTCCTCCCAGCCAGCCCAGACCGGCGCTTCCTCGACGGCGGCCTGGGCGTCGTCGAACCGCACCAGCAGGTCGTGCATGGCGGCGCGGTCGATCCGGCCTTCCAGGGTCAGGAAGGTGCAGGCGGAGAGGAGCGCCATCCGGACGTAATCGTCAGCCGTGCTGTCCAGGATCAGCCGGAAGAACGGCGCGCGGTCGCCGTCGAACAGGCTCGCCAGGACCTTCGCCAAGGTCGCCGTGACGGCGTCGCCGAGCACGGCGTCGAGGTCTTCCTCGTCCTGCCGCATCAGGCGCAGGAGCGGCGCCAGGGCGCGCGCGTCCCGGGCATGGGCCATGACGTGAAGGCCCCAGAACAGAAGGTTGGTCTTCTCCGGACTCAGCTCCTGCCGGTCGGCCGCCGCCTCGAGCAGCGGCAGGGTCGCCTCGGCGACGGCGGCCGGATGCTTCAACGCCTCGCGCAACGCCGCGGTCGGCCTGTGCTCGGCCGCCGCGAGATCGTCGATGAGCAGGGCGATCCGGTCCATGCGGTCTTCCTCAACTCCGGAGTGTCGCGCCCGTCTTCCGCGACACTTCGGCGACGATCCTGGCGCTCACCGCCTCGATCTCGGCATCGGTCAGGGTGCGCTCCACCGGCTGCAGCCGCACCGCGATTGCGACGGACTTCGCGCCCGCTGGCACGCCCGGCCCCTCGTAGAGATCGAAAACGTCGATTCCGGTCACCAGCTTGCGATCCGCGCCTTGTGCGGCCTTCACGAGGTCGCCGGCCGGCACGTCGCGGCCAACCACGAATGCGAAATCGCGCGACAGCGGCTGAAACTCAGGGAGCGACAGGGCCGGCTTAGCCTTGGTCGGCTTGTGCTTGGGCAGCGGCAGGGCGTCGAGCACGATCTCGAAGGCCACGAGGCTCCCCTTGAGATCGAGCGCCTGCAGGATCCGCGGATGCACCTCGCCGAACCAGCCGAGCTCAGTCTTGGGTCCGAAACGCAGCGTGCCCGAGCGGCCGGGATGTAGCCAGGACGGGCCGCCGGCCGTGATCTGGAGGCCGCCTGTCGGTACCCCGAGGCTGCCGAGAAGGGCCAGGGCGTCGGCCTTAGCGTCGAAGGCGTCGACGGACTTTGCTGATCCGTCCCAGTGTCGCCCCGCTCCGGCCAGTGTGCCGCAGCCGCGGCGGACCCCCGCCGCGCGGATGGTCTGGCCCTCGGGTTCGTCAGAGGCGAAGCACTGGCCGACCTCGAACAGGGCCGCATCGGGATAGCCGCGGTCGGCGTTGCGCTGTGCCGCTCGCAGAAGCCCTGGCAAGAGGCTGGGTCGCATGTCCGACAGCTCCGACGCGATCGGATTCGCCAGAATGAGGGCAGCATCGCCGCCGCCGAACAATTCGGCGTCCGCGTGCGGGACGAAGGACCACGTGACGGCTTCCATAAGCCCGCGACTCGCAAGCGCGCGCTTGGCGCTGCGGGTACGCTTCTGCATAGCGGTGAGCAGCGGCCGGCCGATCCCGGCGAGGCGGGGCAGAGGCTTGGCCTCGATCCGATCCAGGCCGGCGATGCGCACGACTTCCTCGACGAGGTCGGCCTTGCCCTCGACATCGGGGCGCCAGGACGGCGTGAGAACCTTCGCCCGGTCGCCGGTGCCCGAGACGTTGAAGCCCAGCGTCTCGAGGATCGCCTTCATCTCGGTATGGGGCACATCGATGCCGGCGAGGCGGCGAACCTCGGTCCAGGGGAAATCGATAATGCGCTCGGCTTCGGGCGGCGTGCCGGCGACCCGCGCCTGGGTCGGCGTGCCGCCGCAGAGATCAACGACCAGGCGCGTCGCGAGGTCGAGGCCCGGCAGCGTGAAAGCCGGATCGACACCGCGCTCGAACCGGTAGCGCGCATCGGTGATGATGCCGAGGCGGCGGCCGGACTGGGCGATGTTGGCCGGATCCCAGAGCGCCGACTCGATCAGCACATCCGTGGTACCGGCATCGCAGCCGGACTGCTGGCCGCCCATAATCCCGGCGATCGACTCGACGCCGCGCGCGTCGGCGATCACCACCGTATCGCCATTGAGCGTGTAGGTCCGGCCGTCGAGAGCCATCAGGCTCTCGCCGTCCCGCGCGCGCCGCACTACCAGCGCGCCCGAGACCTTCGCAGCGTCGAACACGTGCAGCGGCCGTCCCCGGTCGAAGGTGACGTAGTTGGTGATGTCAACGAGCGCATTGATCGGGCGCAGGCCAATCGCCCGCAGCCGGGCCTGCATCCAGGCTGGCGACGGGCCGTTCTTCACGCCGCGCACCAGCCGCAGGGCAAACATCGGGGCGAGGTGCCGGTCGGATGCCGCGAAGGCCAGTTCGACCTCGACAGGGCAGGGGCCTTCGCCGCTTACCCCCGACAGGGTCTCGCGCTTGAGGGTACCGATCCCGGCGGCGGCGAGGTCGCGGGCGATCCCGTGCACCGAGGTGCAGTCCGGCCGATTCGCCGTCAGGTTGATCTCGATGACCGGATCGTCGAGCCCGGCGTAGAGCGCGTAAGGCTGGCCGATGGGCGCGTCGGTCGGAAGCTCCATGATGCCGTCGTGGTCGTCGCCCAGGCCGAGCTCGGCGCCCGAGCACAGCATGCCGCGGCTCTCCACGCCGCGAATCGCGCCCACCGACAGGGTGATGTTCTTGCCTGGGACGTAAGTGCCGGGCGGCGCGAAGACCGAGACGAGGTCGGCCCTGGCGTTCGGGGCGCCGCAGACCACCTGCACGGGCGCGCCCGCGCCGGTGTCGACGGTGCAGACCCGGAGCCGGTCCGCGTTCGGGTGCTGCTCGGCCGTCAGGATCCGGGCGATCACGTAGGGCTTCAGCGCGGCGGCCTTGTCCTCGACGCCCTCCACCTCCAGCCCGATCCGCGTGAGAGTCTCGGCGACGGTGTCGAGGGAGGCCTCGGTGTCGAGGTGGTCCTTGAGCCAGGAGAGGGTGAATTTCATGATGGACCTTCGAGAGCCCTGGTATCGGCTCGACCGTCGGAGGAACAGGATCGCGGGGTCGTCGCCGGGGCCGGAGGGCCGCGGCGGGGCCGGGACGGCTCAGCCGGTGAGGCCGCCCACAAGGCTCGGCACGTCGAGCGGGCGGAAGCCGTAATGGTCGAGCCAGCGGACATCCGCCTCGAAGAACGGACGCAGGTCCGGCATGCCGTATTTCAGCATGGCGATCCGGTCGATTCCGACGCCGAAAGCGAAACCCTGCACGACATCCGGATCGAGGCCGCAGTTACGCAGCACGTTCGGGTGGACCATCCCGCAGCCCAGGATCTCGAGCCAGTCGTCGCCCTCGCCGAAGCGGATCTCGCCGCCTTTCCGCGAGCACTGGATGTCGACCTCCGCCGAGGGCTCGGTGAAGGGGAAGAAGGAGGGGCGGAAGCGCATCTTCACGCCGTCCACCTCGAAGAAAGCTTTGCAGAACTCCTCCAGCACCCATTTCAGGTTGGCGATGTTGGCAGTCTTGTCGATCACCAGTCCCTCGACCTGATGGAACATCGGCGTGTGGGTCTGGTCGGAATCGTGCCGGTAGGTCCGGCCAGGGATGATCACGCGGATCGGCGGCTCCTGCGACCGCATGGTCCGCACCTGCACGGGCGAGGTGTGGGTCCGCAGCACCTTGCGCTTCCCGTCGCGGTCCGGCGCCAGGAAGAAAGTGTCGTGCATCTCGCGGGCCGGGTGGCCGGGCGGGAAATTGAGGGCGGTGAAATTCAGCTCGTCCGTCTCGATGTCCGGACCCTCGGCGACCGCGAAGCCCATATCGGCGAAGATCGCGGTGATCTCGTCGATGACCTGCGAGATCGGGTGAATCCGGCCGCGGACCTCGGGGGCCTCGCGGACCGGCAGGGTCACATCGACCCGCTCGGAGGCGAGGCGCGCCTCCAGCGCGGCCTCGGCGAGTTCGGTCTTGCGCGCGGTGACGGCGCCTTGAACCCGGTCGCGCAGGCCGTTGATCAGCGGGCCGCGCTCCTTGCGCTCGTCGGGCGTCATCGCGCCGAGGGTCTTCAGCAGATCCGAGACGCTGCCCTTCTTGCCGAGCGCGGCGACGCGGACCGCGTCGAGGGCCGCCTCGTCCGACGCCGCGCCCACTTGGGCCAGGAGATCGCGTTCGAGGGTGTCGAGATCGGTCATCGCTGTCTTTGAGCAGGGTTGGCGGAGTCGGCCGTCGGGCCGTGCTCTCGCGCGTTGTGCGGCCCGGTGCAAGCGCGGGGCGCGGGACCTCGTAAACGACGAAGGCGCGATTCCCCGGGGAACCGCGCCTTCCGTCCGTCTCGCCCTAGGCCTGGATCAGGCAGCCTTGGCGGTGTTCTGCGGCAGCGCGGCCTTCGCCTTCTCGACGACGGCGGCGAAGCTCGCCGGCTCGTGGATCGCGAGTTCCGACAGGGCCTTGCGGTCGACGACGATGCCCGACTTGGCCAAGCCGTCGATGAAGCGCGAATAGGTCAGGCCATGCTCGCGGACAGCGGCGTTCAGGCGCTGGATCCAGAGCGCGCGGAACGTGCGCTTCTTGTTCTTGCGGTCGCGGTAGGCGTACTGCAGACCCTTCTCCACCGCCTGCTTGGCGATGCGGATCGTGTTCTTGCGCCGGCCGTAATAGCCCTTGGCGGCCTTCAGGACTTTCTTATGCTTCGCGTGACTGGTCACGCCGCGCTTGACGCGGGCCATCGGTTATCTCCTGGATTCGACGAAAGACAGTGGCAACGGGTGTCGAAGGCTTACCGCGCGTTCGGCAGGAAGTACTTCTTCACGTTGGCGGCATCGCCCTCGAACAGGGTCGTGGTGCCGCGCAGGTTGCGGATCTGCTTGGTCGTCCGCTTGATCATCCCGTGGCGCTTGCCGGCCTGGGCGTACATCACCTTGCCGGTGCCGGTGATCTTGAAGCGCTTCTTCGCGCCCGATTTCGTCTTCAGCTTGGGCATTTGGCTCTCCGTTGCGCGAAAACCCCTCAGACCGGCCCAGGTGGGTCGGATGCGGTTCGCGCGCTGATGCTTCTGGTGGAGCAGCACGAGCCGCCACGGCAGCCCTAATCGGCCGGGCGGTTCGACGCGGGGCGGCTTATGACAGAAAGCCGACGCGGCGGCAACGTCCCCGCTGCGGTGCGCTCCGTCGGAGATCGCCGATCTGTGTCCAGCGAGGGCGGAACGGAGCCGGGCGGTGGCTGTTCTGGTCCAGACCGCCCGCAATGGTGATTCGGAGGAATTCGGGGACAGCGAGCGCACTGCACAAAACGGTGCGCGACAAGGGGGTCGTCAGGAACCATAACCTTAGCCGTCAGTTTCATTCATGTCCCGCTCAGGCCGGCAGGGTTAGACCCCCCGTCAAATTCGGCCAACCAGGAGACACTTCGTGCGCATTGCCCAGATCGCTCCGTTGTCGGAGGCCGTCCCTCCGAAGTTCTACGGCGGCACCGAGCGCGTCGTCAGCTGGATTACAGAGGAACTGGTTCGCCAGGGCCACGAAGTCACGCTGTTCGCCAGCGGTGACTCACAGACGACTGCCAAGCTCGCGGCCTGCACACCGGAAGGTCTGCGGCTGCTCGGCTATCGCGACCACACAGCGAGCCACCTGGCGATGCTCCATCAGGTCCATCGCCGCGCGCACGAGTTCGATATCCTGCACTTCCACATCGACCTGCTTCAGTACCCGATGTTTGAGGATCTGAACCACAAGTGCATCACGACGATGCACGGTCGCCTGGACGTGCCCGACTTCATGCCGGTCTACCGCACCTTCACCGGAATGCCGCTGGTCTCGATCTCCGACAACCAGCGCCTGCCGATGCCGCCGACCTCGAACTGGCTGGCGACGATCCATCACGGCCTTCCGACCGAGAACTGCCCGTACTATCCAGAGGCGAAGGGTGGCTATCTCGCTTTCCTCGGCCGGATCTCGCCCGAGAAGCGGCCCGATCGCGCCATCGAGATGGCGATTCGGTCCGGCACGCCCCTCAAGATCGCCGCGAAGGTCGACAAGGCCGACCAGGATTACTGGGACGAGGTCATCGAGCCGATGATCCACCACCCGCTGATCGAGTATATCGGCGAGATCAACGAGGAGCAGAAGAAGGAATTCCTCGGCAACGCCCTGGCACTCGCCTTCCCGATCGACTGGCCGGAGCCCTTCGGCCTCGTGATGATCGAGGCGATGTCGGCCGGCACGCCGGTGATCGCCTTCCGTAATGGTTCCGTGCCGGAGGTCATCAAGGACGGCGTCGGCGGCGTTCTGTGCAACACCATGGACGACGCCGTGGCCGCCGTGGCGCAGGTGAAGGCCATGAGCCGCGCCGGCGTTCGCCGTCACTTCGAGAGCCAGTTCACTGCCGAGTGCATGGTTAAGAAGTACGTGGCCTCCTACGAGGAACTGTTGTCGCGCGGCGCTGACGTGATCAAACTGCCGAAGTCAGGCTTCAAGCCGCAATACGGCGAGGTGAACGGTTCGGCCCGCCCGGCGATCCCCGTCGCGGCGATGCCGGCCTGAAAACCGCCACCGGGCTTGCGAGGCAGGCCCGGCTCGGCCTAGCGTCTTAAAGGCGACTCATCCGTAGCGTGAACAGGGGCCGCCGCATCCGAGATGATGCGGCGGCCCTCTCGATTCGCACCCTCACAGACCCGGAGATGCCCTGCATGGCGGCAGAGAACTCGGCAGCGGCCCACGCAGCGACGGCCCGCGCCACGGCGGGTGTCGGAAGCGCGGCGCTCGGATTTCAGGACGCGGACGACGTGCTGCCGCCCTACCACATCGAGGCGCAGACCTCCCTGGTCGAGCGGCCACTGCGCTCGCTGAAGTTCGGCGAGGCCTTCGGCGTCCTCGATTCCTACGGCGATATCGGCGTCCAGCCGGGTCCGGAGGGTCTGTATTTCCAGGACACGCGCTACCTGTCGCGGCTGGAACTGACGGTCGAAGGTCAGCGCCCGCTGATGCTCTCCTCGGTGATGCAGGACGACAACGGCGCCCTCAGCGTCGACATGACCACGCCCGACATCCGCCTCGACGCCCACGACGAAACTTCGATACCCCGCGAGACGATCGCGATCGAGCGCACCAAATTCCTCTTTCGGGGCACCTGCTACGATCGGATCGGCCTGCGGTCGTTCGATTCGAAGCATCGCCGCCTGCGCATCGCCGTCACCTTCGATGCGGATTTCCGCGACCTGTTCGAGGTGCGCGGCACGGATCGCGGGCAGCGCGGCAAGCGCGGCGTCCAGGTGGCGAGCGATCGGGAAGTCCAGTTCCGCTATGTCGGCCTCGACGAGATCGTGCGGACGACGGCCCTGCATTTCGGGCCGAAGCCGGATCTGATCGAGCCGGGCCGCGTCCTCTTCGATGTGTCGCTACCGCCGGGCGGCCGCACCTCGCTCTTCATCCGCGTCGCCTTCGAGGCGCACCGTGCCTTCACCAAGCCGCCGACCGAGACGCTGGTGGGTGAGGATGCGGCCGCCAAGTTGACGCTGGCGGCGAATGCCGGCGGCGCCCGGCGCGAATTGCGCGACACCGGCGAAGGCACGGTGTTCGCACGCGCCTATCGCGACGCGCGCCGCGACCTGCGGGCTTTGACGGCCGGGATCACGACGATCATCTCGTCGAACGACCAGTTTAACGAGGGGCTCTGCCGCGCCACGGCCGACCTCTACATGCTGGCAAGCCGCACCCCCGAGGGGATCTACCCCTTCGCCGGCATCCCCTGGTACTCCACTGTCTTCGGCCGCGACGGCATCATCACGGCGATGATGGCGCTCTGGATCGACCCGAAATTCGCTCGCGGTGTCCTGCGCTATCTCGCCTCGACGCAGGCCAAGGCGGTCGATCCGGCGGCCGATGCCCAGCCCGGCAAAGTCCTGCACGAGACCCGCCGCGGCGAGATGGCGATGCTCGGCGAGGTTCCGTTCCGGCACTATTACGGCACGATCGACGGTACTCCGCTCTTCGTGATGCTCGCCTGGGAGTATTACGCGGTCACCGGCGATCTGGAGACGGTCCGGGCGATCTGGCCGGCCCTGGAACTCGCCCTCGAATGGATGGATCGCTACGGCGACCGGGACGGCGACGGCTTCGTCGAGTACGCCCGCGACACCGACAAAGGCCTTGAGAACCAGGGCTGGAAGGACAGCCACGATTCGATCTTTCACGCGGATGGACATCTGGCCAAAGGCCCGATCGCGCTTTGCGAGGTGCAGGGCTACGTCTACGCCGCCAAGCACGGCATGGCGAAACTCGCGGCGCTGCTCGGGCACGACGCCATGGCAGAACGCCTCACCGAGGAAGCGACGACCCTGCGCGAGCGGTTCGACACGGCCTTCTGGAACGAGGAGATCGGCACCTACGCGCTCGCCCTCGATGGGGCGAAGAAGCAGTGCGCTGTGCGCTCGTCGAATGCCGGCCACGCCCTCTTCACCGGCATCGCCAAGCCGGAGCGGGCGGCGCGGGTCGCCGAGACGCTGTTGTGCAAGGATGGGTTCAACGGCTGGGGCGTGCGCACCATCGCCAAGGGCGAGGCGCGCTACAACCCGATGTCCTACCACAACGGCTCGATCTGGCCGCACGACAACGCGCTGATCGCGATGGGGCTGGCCCGCTACGATCGCAAGCACGAGGCCGCGCGCATCTTTCAAGGAATGTTCGACACCTCCCTCTACCAGGACCAGAAGCGCCTGCCGGAGCTGTTCTGCGGCTTCATGCGCCGCAAGCAGCGCGGACCGGTGTCGTATCCCGTCGCCTGCAGCCCGCAAGCCTGGGCGGCCGCCGCGCCCTTCGCGTTCCTGGCCGCCTGCCTGGGCCTCGAACTCGACCACGAGCGCAACAGCGTCCGCCTCAAGAATCCGATCCTGCCGGGATTCCTCGACGGAGTGACGCTCTACAACGTGAAACTCGGCGGCTCGCGCCTGGACATTCGGTTCCAGCGTTACGACGACGACGTCACGGTCTCGGTTCCGCGCCGCCAGGGAGACGTGCAACTCATCGTCACCAAGTAAGGGCATCCCATAGGGGCTCCCACGCGCAGCCCGCTTCGGGGTAAGCGGGCCGCGCGGCATGTCACGCCGCGCCGAGGACGGGTTCATGCCGGCTGATCACGATGCTCCGCACGCCGCCCTGCGCCTCGCGCAGGACCTGATCCGCTGCCCGTCCGTGACGCCCGAGGATCGAGGCGCCCTCGATGTGGTCGCCGATGCGCTCCGGCCCGCCGGCTTCGCCATCGAGCGGCCGGCCTTCTCGGAACCCGGGTTCCCCGACACGCCGAACCTCTACGCGCGCCTCGGCCAGGGTGGCCCCTGCCTGGTCTTCGCCGGTCACACCGACGTCGTTCCGGAGGGCGACGGCGCGTGGCGCCACGGTCCGTTCGACGGCGCGGTGGCCGACGGGATGCTGTACGGGCGGGGTGCCGCCGACATGAAGGGCGGCATCGCCTGCATGCTCGCCGCGACGCTGGCATTCCTGGAGAAGCGCGGTTCCAGATTCGACGGCTCCATCACGTTCCTGATCACCGGCGACGAGGAGGGGCCGGCGGTCAACGGGACCGTGAAGTTGCTGGACTGGGCACGGGCCCGGGGCGAGCGCTTCGACCACTGCGTGCTCGGCGAGCCGACCAACCCTGGGCGGCTCGGCGAGATGATCAAGATCGGCCGGCGCGGCTCGCTGACCGGAAAGCTCACCGTACTGGGCCGCCAGGGCCACGTGGCCTATCCCCACAAGGCGGAGAACCCGATCCCAGGGCTGCTGCGGCTCGCCTCTGCGCTGGTCGCCGAGCCCCTCGACGGTGGGACGGCACATTTCGATGCCTCGAACCTGGAACTCACCACGATCGATGTGGGCAATCCGGCAACCAACGTGATCCCGGCTACCGCCCGGGCGACGTTCAACGTCCGCTTCAACGACGACTGGACAGCGGAAAGCCTGGGTGCCGAGATCCGGCAGCGCCTGGAGCGGGCAGCCGGAAATTCCGTCTCGTTCACCCTCGACCTCCAGCCGTCGAATGCGCCCGCCTTCCTGACGCGCCCGGATCCCTTTGTGAATCTCGTCTCGGAGGCGATCCGGGCGGAGACTGGCCTGACGCCGGTTCTCTCGACCTCGGGGGGCACGTCCGATGCGCGC
This sequence comes from Methylobacterium mesophilicum SR1.6/6, assembly GCF_000364445.2. NCBI lineage: Bacteria > Pseudomonadati > Pseudomonadota > Alphaproteobacteria > Hyphomicrobiales > Methylobacteriaceae > Methylobacterium > Methylobacterium mesophilicum. Next base: position 3,146,834 of record NZ_CP043538.1, read on the forward strand.
TTCATCAAGGATGCCTGTCCGGTGATCGAATTCGGTCTCGTGGGCGAGACGATGCATCAGGTCGACGAGTGCGTGGCGGTCGCCGACCTCGAGCGCTTGACGGCCATTTACGGCCGGGTGCTGGAAGCATATTTCAGCGCGCCCAGCCCCTGTTGAGCCACCCGAAATAAGCGTCGGCTACGCTGTTCAGTGGCGGCCTGCTCGCGCCCGGGAACCGTCTGCTTTTCCGACCGAGGCGATCGCCGACCGCAATATAGATTTGACGAAGTCGTTGAACATGTGGATCGTCAAGTCTTAACTCTATGCTTCGCCGTACGACGGCAGCAGCGCTTGTCTTGTCAAGGCCTTCAGTCGGGATCAATCCAGAACCGAGAATGACCCGACCAACTTCCAAAAGTAAGGCATCGTTCTCGACTTCGTCGTCCGTCGCGAGACGTTCAAGATCGAACAAGGTGCGCACGCCCAGCGGCCACAGCTTGACGATTTTATCGCGTCCTACTGAACAGCAGAGCTGAGCCTGGGCGACCCAGTCCATAATCTGGTACACGCCAAAGGGCGTTTCCACGAATAGCATCAGCGGATTGGCGGCCGCTAGATTCTGCGTCGAATGAATGTGATGATCTTCAAGTCGTGAGCGAATATCGCTATCGACTCCGTCAATGATCTCGATTGGCGTTATCTTGAAGGCTTGGAAGACCTCTCCTTCTTCATGCTTGAAGTTTTTGAGCTGGTCGCGCTGGATGACCCATCGCAGGGCGACATCGGGCATGATTCCGACCACGAAGCACGCTGTGATCACAACCCCGAGGGCGATTGCAGGCGGTTGATGACCCATGAGCGCGAAAACCGGCTTCGCGATCTCGCCACCTACATTCGTCAGGACGATCGTGATTATCGGAGCCAGAGCTACGCTCAAAAGGATTTTGATCGTTTCAGAACCGATTGCTGCGGGGCTCAAATCGAAATTTCTGATTGCACGTAGCAAATTCCGTAAGGCGGTTATGTAGCTGCTGGCGAACGCGGCACACATTCCAAGGAGCCAGAGTTCGGAGAGGCTCCCTGACTTTGGGTAGGCTACGTCCGACCAGATCAGTTGGCTGGGCGCGGTGGTGTAGGACGATAAAACATATAATAGCAGAGACAAAGAATAAAATGTCGCAAATCCGGCCAAAGCACTGAAGGGGCTGCACGCGATCAGCCAAGAGATGATCGAGAAATCTTTGCGTTTGCGATTGTGATCGATCCAATCAACGGTCCTGCGATGCGCGTCGCCACGAATGATTTCGGGGTCGCGCCCTCGTTTGTGGCCGACAAAGTATTTGTACTTCACAAATTCAAACGACGGTATCAGATGAATGCAGCCGTCGTCTCCGGAGTCGAATACGGTGGCGAGGTCAGTTATAATTTCTTGTCGCTGAATCTTAACAGCTTCCCGGATCGATATAAAAAAGCCGGGGTACAGAATCGAAAGTGCAGTGCAGGCATGGACTGCTGTTGCAAACGGTAGATCCATTCGGGCCCCCTCGAATCGCTCGCAAGTCTCAACGAGGCGAGTGTCTCAGATCGTCCGGAATTTTCAAACCTAAGGTTGCCAAGCCTCCGTCAGTATCACGCTTCTGCGTAGTCCACACCGACGAAGGTCAGTCCGGCGGCAGGCGCCAGAGGGCCGCACCGGCGCTTGTCGCCGGAGGCCAGGATGTCGGCCACGTCATCTGCAGATAGGCGTCCGCAGCCGGCGAGCATCAGCGTTCCGACCATTGCCCGCACTTGGTGATGCAGAAAGGAGCGCGCCGAGGTCGTCACCACGATCTCGTCGTGCAGCGCCATCGGGCCGCGAACGACCTCAAGTTGCTCAAGCGTGCGGACCGGACTGTTCGCCTGGCACTCGGCCGCGCGGAAGGCCGAGAAGTCGTGTCGGCCGATCAGGCGTCGGGCCGCCGCATGCATGAGGTCTGGGTCGAGGGGCCAAGGTACGTGCCAGACGTGTGCCCGGGTCAGCGCCGCGGGACTGCGCCGGTTGAGGATCCGGTACCGGTAGTGGCGCCGGATCGCGGAGTGGCGCGCGTCGAAGCTCTCGGGGACGATCTCGGCCGACAGGATTGCCACCGGCTGCGGCCGGAGATGCGCGTTCAGCGCGTCCCGCACCGTGTCGGTCCGCCATGCCTTGGCGAGGTCGACATGGGCCACCTGATGGATGGCGTGCACGCCGGCATCGGTCCTGCCGGCGCAGGTCAGCCGGGCCTCCTCACCGGAGAAGCGCGTCACCGCCGCCTCGATCGCCCCCTGGACCGTGGGATCTTCGGCCTGCCGCTGCCAGCCGCAGAACGGACCGCCGTCATATTCGATGACGAGCTTGTAGCGGGGCATCAGCCGAGACGGGCGCCGAGCGTCAGGCGGGCACCGCGGACGAATTCGGCCCCGCTCGCACTGCCGCCCTTGCCGGCGCGACGGAGCTCCGTCAGCCGCACTGCGCCTTCGCCGCAGGCTACGATGCCCTCGGCATCGACGAGCGTTCCGGCTCCGCCGGCCCCGTCCGTCTGGACCGCGCGAAGGACCTTCACCCGCTCGGGACCCTTCCCGAGATCTACCTCGAAGAAGGCGCCCGGGAAGGGCGAGAGCCCGTTGATGTGGTTCGCGACATGTGCGGCCGGGTGTGTCCAGTCGATCCGCGCCTCATCGTTGGTGATCTTGTGCGCGTAGACGACTCCCTCGTCCGGCTGCGGCGTGAAGGTGAGCGTGCCCCGGTCAAGGAGGCCGACGGCCTGCGCCATGAGGTCGGCGCCGAGCGGCATCAGAGCGTCGTGCAACGCGCCCGCGGTCATGCCCGGATTGATCGCAATCCGCGCTTCCATCGCCACGGGACCGGTATCGAGCCCGGCCTCCATGCGCATCACGCCGACACCACTCTCGGCGTCGCCCGCCATGACCGCACGCTGAATCGGCGCCGCCCCGCGCCAGCGCGGCAGGAGCGATCCGTGCAGGTTGAGGCACCCGTGCTTCGGCGCGTCGAGGATGGCCTGTGGCAGAAGCATCCCGTACGCGACCACCACGGCGACGTCCGCGCGATGCCCCGTGAAGGTCTCGGCGGCTTCCTCGGTGCGTAGGGTGGCGGGCGTCAGGACCGGCAGCCCGAGCGTCTCGGCCAGGGCATGGACTGGGGAGGGGCGCAGGCTCATGCCCCGCCCCGCCTTCGCGGGCGCGCGGGTGTAGACGGCCGCGATCTCGTGGCCGTCCTGCACGAGCCGCGCAAGCGTCGGCACCGCGAAGTCGGGTGTGCCCATGAAAACGACGCGCATCGTCGGATCAGGCCGCGTCGCGCTTGGCCGCCTTGGCGAACTTCTTGATCACGCGGTCACGCTTCAGCTTGGACAGGTGGTCGATAAACAGCACGCCGTTGAGATGATCGATCTCGTGCTGGATGCAGGTCGCGAGCAGCCCATCGGCCTCGATCTCCTGCTCCTTGCCGTCGAGGTCGCGAAACTTCACGCGGACCCGGTCCGGCCGCTCGACCTCGCCGTAATATTCGGGGATCGACAGGCATCCCTCGTCGTAGACGCGCTTTTCCTCCGAGGACCAGACGATCTCGGGATCGATGAACACCCGCGCTTCCCGGACGCCCTCTTCCTTCGACGTGTCGATCGTCACAACGCGCTTGGGCACGCCGATCTGGATCGCCGCCAGCCCGACGCCGGGTGCATCGTACATCGTCTCGAACATGTCGGCGACGAGGGTGCGGATCTCGGCGGTGATCAGCCCGACCGGATCGGAAGCGCGGCGCAGGACAGGATCGGGGAGGATGACGAGGGGGCGGATGGTCATGACAGGAACCGGCAGGGACAGCGCCGGGACGAGTCCGGGCAACGCGTCGAATAGGATGCGGCCGGGAACCGGTCAAATGACCGCCGACCCCCATTTCCCCGGCGGCTCAGAAGGCGGTGCGGCTGCGGATGGCGGCGGTCAGCGTCCCCTCGTCGAGATAGTCGAGCTCGCCGCCCACAGGCACGCCGTGGGCGAGGCGCGTCACCTTCACGTCGCAGTGCCGGATCGACTCCGTGACGTAGTGGGCCGTGGTCTGGCCATCGACGGTGGCATTCAGGGCGAGGATTACCTCCTTCACCTCCGGCTGCGCCACGCGCTCCACCAGGGTCGCGAGGTTCAGGTGCTCCGGCCGCACCCCGTCCAGCGCCGAGAGCACACCGCCGAGCACGTGGTAGCGCGCCTTCACGGCGCCGGAACGCTCCAGTGCCCAGAGGTCCGACACGTCCTCGACCACCACGAGCGTCGTCGGGTCGCGCTCCGCATCGCGGCAGATCGTGCAGGGATCCGAGGTGTCGACGTTGCCGCAGCTCGTGCATACGATGATCCGGTCCGCCGCGACCCGCATGGCGTCGGCGAGCGGTCCGAGCAGCGTGTCGCGCTTCTTGATAAGCTGAAGGGCGGCCCGGCGGGCCGAGCGCGGTCCAAGCCCCGGCATGCGGGCGAGGAGCTGAATCAGGCGTTCGATTTCGGGGCCGGCGACGGCTTGGGGCATCGTGCCTCGTGGTGCCTCTGGGCGGAAGACGAGCGGGCGCTCGGTATCGGCATAGCCGTCGGCGCCTGGCATGCAAGGGCGCATGGGCGCTGACGGGGGATGTGGGTATTCAAGAGCCGTTCTGCGCGCCCCGGTGATCGAGCGGGCGCGTCCGACTGCTTACAGACGGGGGTTCCTGCGTCGACAACTGTGATCTAGCCTGTTGGTACACGTTGCGGGCTCCAGGCGGAGCCCATAATGACAGCGAAGCTTCGCCGCCTACTCATGCCGAGAGATGGGAAGCTGCCGGGGAACGGTGATCCTGCGTGCGGCGGACCTGTACGACCGCACGGACGTCCCCTGGTTCTTACCGGTCGACGGTGTCGCCCGGTGCAGTCGCGTCGACGGTCGAACAGGGGCCCGGAGGATACGGTCTTGACCAACATCGGTGATCACAACGCGGCCCATGGTGCCGAGGCGGCTGGCTTCCGCGACCTCAAGGCCGTCCACTGGAATTTCGAGGCCCCCCGGCTCTACGAGGAGGCGCTGTCCCGCAGGGAGGCGCAGCTCGCCCGCGGCGGTGCGATCGTCGCCACCACCGGCAGCCACACCGGCCGCTCGCCCAAGGACAAGTTCGTGGTCCGCGACGCCGCCACCGAGTCCGAGGTATGGTGGGACAACAACGGCGCGATCACGCCCGAGCAGTTCGAGACCCTGCGCCAGGACTTCCTGAAGCACGCCGAGGGCAAGGAGCTGTTCGCCCAGGATCTCTACGGTGGCGCCGACCCGGCCTACCGGGTGAAGGCTCGTGTGTTCACCGAGTTCGCCTGGCACTCGCTGTTCATCCGCAACCTGCTGATCCGCCCGGACCGCTCCGAGATCGCGTCCTACGTGCCGGACATGACGATCATCGACCTGCCGAGCTTCCAGGCGGACCCCGCCCGGCACGGTTGCCGGTCCAAGACGGTGATCGCCATCGACTTCGCCAAGAAGCTCGTGCTGATCGGCGGCTCGGCCTACGCGGGCGAGATGAAAAAGTCGGTCTTCACCTACCTCAACTACATCCTGCCCGGTAAGGGCGTGATGCCGATGCACTGCTCGGCCAACGCGGCGCTGGACGCCGAGGGTGGCTCGGCGATCTTCTTCGGCCTGTCCGGCACCGGCAAGACGACGCTGTCGAACGATTCCTCCCGCCAGCTCCTCGGCGACGACGAGCACGGCTGGTCGAACGAGGGCATCTTCAACTTCGAGGGCGGCTGCTACGCCAAGACCATTCGCCTATCGCGCAACGCCGAACCGGAGATCTACGCCACCACCGAGCGCTTCGGCACGGTGATGGAGAACGTGATCATCGATCCCGTCACCCGTGCGCCGAACTTCGACGACGCCTCGCTCACCGAGAACACCCGCTGCGCCTACCCGCTGGACTTCATCGCCAATGCGAGCGCCACCGGCCGGGCCGGGCACCCGAAGAACATCGTGATGCTCACCTGTGACGCCTTCGGGGTGATGCCGCCGATTGCCAAGCTCACGGGCGCCGAGGCGATGTACCACTTCCTCTCGGGCTACACCGCCAAGGTGGCCGGCACCGAACGCGGCCTGACCGGACCGGAGGCGACCTTCTCGACCTGCTTCGGCGCGCCGTTCATGCCACGGCATCCGAGCACCTACGGCAACCTGCTCCGCGACCTGATCGCCAAGCACAGCGTCGATTGCTGGCTCGTCAACACCGGCTGGACCGGCGGCGGCGTCGGCACCGGCCGGCGGATGCCGATCCGCGTGACGCGGCGCCTGCTGACCGCGGCGCTCGACGGCTCGCTGGCGCAGGCCGAGTTCCGCCGCGACCCGTATTTCGGCTTCGCGGTCCCGGTCTCGGTGCCGGGCGTCGAGCCGCACATCCTGACCCCGGTGAAGACCTGGGCCAACAAGGGCGCGTTCGTCGAGACAGCCGCGCGGCTGGTCAAGATGTTCGACGACAACTTCAAGCGGTTCGAGACCCATGTCGATGCCGACGTGCGAGCCGCCGGACCGACCGCTCAAGCGATCGCGGCCTGAAAATCAGACGGGCGGCTCGACGGGCCGCCCGTTCCTCCGCGTCCTCGCGAGCGCAGCGGCGCAACCCTGGGCAGCGCGACACCCGCAAGCGTGGCCCAACTGGATTGCCTCGCTGCGCTGGCCAGGACGCCTTCCGACTTGTCGTCCGAACCAGTTCCTAGAAAGGCAACTTCATCCCGGGCGGCAGGGGCAGACCCTTCGTGAGCTCGGCCATGCGCTCCTGCATAGTCGCTTCCGCCTTCGTTCGGGCGTCGTTGCAGGCCGCCACGATCAGGTCCTCAAGGATTTCGCGCTCGTCCGCCACCATCAGGGACGGGTCGATAGTGACGCCCTTCATCTGCCCCTTGGCCGACATGGTGACCCGCACGGAACCGCCGCCCGACGCGCCGGTGACCTCGATCGCGTCCATCTCGGACTGCAGGTTGGCCATCTTCTCCTGCATGGCCTGAGCCTGCTTCATGATGCCCATCAGGTCGCGCATGCGGCTGCCTTCCGTTTCCGTGTCGTGGTCTGATCTGGGGACGGAGCTGGCGCTCCGCCACGCGGTGCCGGGCGAACAGCGCTAAAAGTCGTCGTCCGCGACCTCATCGGCCCGCGCCGCATCACCTTCGCCCAGGATCTCCGCCTCGGCGGTCGGCAGGGCCTCGGACGCGGTCTCGCGCACGTCGACGATCTCCGCACCGGGGAAGCGCGTCAGCACCTCGCGCACGAATGGGTCCGCGGCGGCGTTCTCCCGCCGGGTCTCGGTGGCGGCCCGGGCGGCGGCGTCGAGGGTCGGCGCGCCCTCTTCCTTCGACAGCACGACGGCCCAGCGCCGCCCTGTCCAGCGCTCGATCGCCGTGGCGATGTCGGTGGCCAGGGTCGGGCGCCCGCCCGGCGCGAGCCGGATCTCGATCCGTCCCTCCTCGAACCGTACGAGATGGACGTCGCGCTCCAAAGCTGTCCGCAGCAGAATGTCCCGGTTGGCGTCGGCCAGGGCAATCAGATCTTCGAACCGGCCGAGGCGCGGGGTCGGCGGCGCGACGGACGCCGGCCGCGGCGTGGGGGCCGCCAACGCAGTCGGGGCCGACACCGGGATCGGCTCTGCCGCGATGGTGCGGGGCGCCGCGGCCAGGGCTGCCGAACCGCCCCGGAGATCCGGGATCGGCGGCAGCGGCGGCCGCGCCGACGGGGGCGGGGACTCGTCCGCGGGCGTGGCGGCGGCCTCGGCCTGGAGTTGGCGGAGGGCCTCGTCTGGGGTCGGCAGGTCGGCCGCGTAGGCGAGCCGCACGATCGCCATCTCGGCCGCCGCAAGCGGGCGGGGGCAGCTTGCACCTCGGGGATCGCTTTGAGCAGGATCTGCCACGCGCGCGACAGGGCCCGGACCGAGAGCTTCTCCGCGAACAGAAGGCCGCGGACGCGCTCGGTCTCGCTGAGCGTCGGATCGGCAGCGGTCTCCGGGACCACCTTGAGCCGGGTCACGAGATGGGTGAACGCCGCGAGATCCGAGAGCACCACCGACGGATCGGCTCCAGCATCGTACTGATCGCGCAGCTCCGAGAACGCCGCCGGGACGGAGCCGCGCATCACGGCCTCGAACAGGTCGAGGATACGGGCCCGGTCAGCGAGGCCCAGCATGTCGCGCACGCCCTGCGCGGTCACCGACCCGGCGCCGTGCGCGATCGCCTGGTCGAGGAGCGAGAGCGCGTCGCGCACGGAGCCTTCGGCCGCGCGCACGATGGCACCCAGCGCCTCCTCCTCGGCCTCGACACCCTCAGCCGTGCAGACCTTCGCCAGATGGGCATGCAGGGTCGGCGCCTCGACCCGCCGCAAGTCGAAGCGCTGGCAGCGGGACAGGATCGTCACCGGGACCTTGCGGATCTCCGTGGTAGCAAACACGAACTTGGCGTGGGGGGCGGCTCCTCCAGCGTCTTCAGGAAGGCGTTGAAGGCCTTCTCGGAGAGCATGTGGACCTCGTCCACGATGTAGACCTTGTAGCGCGCCGAGACCGGCCCATAGCGGATGCCGTCGATGATCGCCCGGACGTCGTCGATGCCGGTATGCGAGGCGGCGTCCATCTCCAGCACGTCCATGTGCCGGGATTCCATGATCGCCGCGCAGTGGAGGCCGAGTTCCGGCATCGACACGGTCGGGCCACCGTCGGCTATACCAGCTCGGGCGTAATTGAGGCCGCGGGCGAGGATGCGCGCCGTCGTGGTCTTGCCGACCCCGCGGACGCCGGTCAGCATCCAGGCCTGGGGAATGCGGTTGGCCGCGAAGCCATTGGCGAGGGTGCGCACCATCGCGTCCTGGCCGATCAGGTCGCCGAAGTTTGTCGGGCGGTATTTGCGCGCCAGCACCCGGTAGGGCGTCGCCGCTTCGGGGGGCGCCGGAAACCCGGGCAGGCCCGGCTCGTCGTCAGGCGTGCCGGTCGAAGCGTCCATGCCGTGTCGGGATCGGGCTGCCGCGCGGGAAATAGAGGTGGGAGGCTGGACGAAGACCCGCTCGGTCTCGTTAGGGCTGCTTCCTTCCGGACCTGACCCGGTTGGCGAGTGAAACGTCCCTCGCCAACCCCCCGCCGGCTATATGGCCGGGGCTTGCTGCGAACGCAAGCGCCGCCGCGTCACGTCGCCTACTCGGCCTTGCGCTTCACGATGGCGAGCGTCTTGGGATCGAGCTTCAGGTCGAACTTCTTTCCGTTGGCGTCGATAGCGTCGTCGACCTCGATCATGCCGTCGTCCAGCTCGATCTCGTCCCACTTGGTGAAGCCTTCCTGCTTCAGCATGGCCTCGACCTTGGCCTGCTGATCGGGCGGGAGCTTCTCGTCCGCATGGGCGGCGGCGCCGACGCCGGCGATCAGGGCGAGGGCGAGGAGTGGCGGGGCAAGACGCATGTCAGTCTCCTGTTGGTCGCGGAATGCCGGCTGTGAACAGGATTGCGGCACTGGGGTTCCGTCCCGGCGCCGATCCTCTTGAGCACCCCGTGATTCTCCCTCAAACCTGGGCCGTTCCGATCGCCGCGAGGATTTTGCGCCTATGGTCACCCGCGTCGCCACCGTGGCCTTCGAGGGCATCGAGGCGCGCGCGGTCGACGTGCAGATCCAGATCATCCCCGGCTCGGTGGTGTTCACCGTCGTCGGCCTGCCCGACAAGGCCGTGGCCGAATCGCGAGAGCGCGTTCGGGGTGCCCTCATCGCGTCCGGGCTGGCGCTGCCGGCCAAGCGCATCACCGTCAACCTCGCCCCCGCGGACCTGCCCAAGGAGGGCTCGCACTACGACCTGCCCATCGCCCTGGGCGTCATGGCGGCGATCGGGGCGATCCCGGCCGACGCGCTCGCCGGCTACTGCGTGCTCGGAGAACTCGCCCTGGACGGGAGCATCACGGCGGTGAACGGCGTGCTGCCGGCCGCCATCGCGGCGGCGGCGCGCGGCCTCGGCCTGATCTGCCCGGCCGCCACCGGTCCCGAGGCCGCCTGGGCCGGGGGCGACCTCGACGTGCTCGCCCCACGCTCCCTGATCCAGCTCGCCAACCACTTCAAGGGCAGTCAGGTGATGGCCCGGCCGGTGCCGTCCGTGGCGGCCGGCGCGGGGCCGCTGCCGGATCTCGCCGACATCAAGGGCCAGGAGGGTGCCAAGCGGGCGCTGGAGATCGCCGCGGCCGGCAGCCACAACCTGCTGATGAACGGGCCACCCGGTTCGGGGAAATCGATGCTGGCCGCCCGGCTGCCCTCGATCCTGCCGCCGCTCGGCCCTCGGGAGCTGCTCGACATCTCGATGATCCAGTCAGTGGCGGGCGAGCTGAAGGGCGGTGCCCTGTCGAACCGGCGGCCGTTCCGTCAGCCCCACCACTCCGCCTCCATGGCGGCCCTCGTGGGCGGCGGCCTGGGCGCGCGACCGGGCGAGGTCTCCCTGGCCCATGGCGGCGTCCTGTTCCTGGACGAGCTGCCCGAGTTCAACGCTCAGGTCCTCGACAGCCTGCGCCAACCCATGGAGACCGGCACGGTGATGATTGCCCGAGCCAATCACCGGGTTACCTATCCGGCCCGCTTTCAGCTCGTGGCGGCGATGAACCCGTGCCGCTGCGGCCAGGCGCTGGAGCCGGGCTACGCCTGCCGACGTGGCCCGAACGCCCGCTGCACGGCGCAGTATCAGGCGCGGATCTCGGGGCCGCTGCTCGACCGGATCGACCTGCGCATCGAGGTTCCGGCGGTGACGGCGGCGGATTTGATCCTGCCGCCGCCCGCGGAGGGGTCCCGCGAGGCGGCCGGGCGGGTGGCGGCGGCCCGGGCGCTTCAGACGACGCGTTATGCGGGACGCGGACTGCCGGCGGCAACTACCAACGCGACCTGCCCGGCGAACCTGATCGCGGAGGTCGCGAGTCCCGATGCGGACGGGACGGCGCTGATCCGGCAGGCCGCCGAGACCATGCGGCTCTCAGCCCGCGGCTTTCACCGGACGCTCCGCGTGGCCCGGACGCTTGCCGATCTCGATGGTGAGCCGCAGGTGCGACGGTTGCACCTCGCCGAGGCGCTTTCCTACCGCGGACGCGCCGACGGCGCGGCGGCTGCCGCGTGAGCGAGCCCGGAGCGGCGGCGCGCGAGTTGGCGGTCTCCATCGGCCAATACAGCACGGCCGGCCGTAAGGGGGCCAACCAGGATTTTCACGGCACCCTCGTGCCGGCACAGCCGGCCTTGAGTCTGAAGGGGATGGCGATGGCCCTCGCCGACGGGATCAGCAGCAGCAGCGCCGGGGCTGCCGCTGCCGAGACCGCAGTCAAGAGCTTCCTAGGCGATTACTACGCCACGCCCGACACGTGGTCGGTGAAGAACGCGGCGCATCGGGTGATCGCGGCGGCGAATTCCTGGCTCTACGCCCAGACCCGCCGGGGCATCGACCCGTACGATGCCGACCGGGGCTACGTGACCACCTTCGACGCCCTGATCCTCAAGGCGCGCACCGCGCACCTGTTCCATGTCGGCGACGGCCGGATCTGGCGCGTGGCGGGGCGGTCCCTCGAGCAGCTCACCGAGGATCATCGGGTCGTGGTCTCGGCGGCCGAATCGTATCTCGGCCGCGCGCTGGGGGCGAACGGCCGGGTCGAGATCGACTATCATGCGGTCGGCATCGAGCGCGGCGACGTCTTCCTGCTCACCACGGACGGCGTCCACGAGCACGTCCGGCCTCGGGACATGGCGGCGGCGGTCGCGGCGGCCGACGACCTCGATGCGGCGGCACGCGCGATCGTCGATGCGGCCCTGGCCGCCGGCAGCACGGACAACCTCACGATCCAGATCGTGCGGATCGACGCGCTCCCTGAGGCCGAGCCGAACGATCTCCTCGGCGAAATCGAGGGCCTCGATCCGGCGCCGCTCCTCGACCCGCCGGCGGCGTTCGACGGTTACCGGCTCCTACGCACCCTTCATTCCGGACCGCGCAGCCGCGTGTACCTCGCCGTCGAGGATGGGACCGAAGCGAAGGTCGCCCTGAAGGTCCTCTCACTCGACCTCCGCGACGACCCCGCGCAGCGCCGCCGGTTCATGATGGAGGAGTGGATCGCGCGTCGGATCGACAACCCGCACGTCCTCAAGGCCCACCCGCAGACCCGTCGCCGCAGCCACCTCTACACGGTGATGCGCTACGTCGAGGGCCAGACGCTGACCCAGTGGATGCGCGATCACGCGGCCCCGGAGCTCGAGACCGTGCGCCGCCTCGTGGAACAGCTCGCTCGTGGCGTGCAGGCGTTCCATCGCCGGGAAATGGTCCACCAGGATCTGCGTCCGGACAATGTTCTGATCGATGCGTCCGGTACCGTACAGGTCATCGACTTCGGCGCCACGAAGGTCGCCGGCGTTGTGGAGGGCGATCCGCGGATCGACACGGCCGAGATTCTCGGGACCGTGCAGTACACGGCGCCGGAATGCTTCCTCGGCGAACCTTCCAGCGCCGTCTCCGACATCTTTTCTGTCGGCGCCATCGCCTACCAGATGCTCACCGGACGGCTGCCTTACGGAGACGCCGTGCCCCGAGCGCGGACGCGCGCGGCGCAGCGCAAGTTGCGTTACGCTTCGGCCCTCTCGGCCCGTCCGCTGCTACCGATCTGGGTCGACGGCGCGCTGCGGAGGGCGGTGCATCCCAACCCCCTGCGGCGCTATCCGGCGCTGTCGGAGTTCGTCCACGACCTGCGGCACCCCAATCCGGCCTTCACCGATACCCGGAAGGCCTCGCTCCTCGATCGCGATCCGCTGCTGTTCTGGCGGCTGCTATCGCTGGCGCTGTTTGTCGTGGCATTCACGCTCGCGGCGATCTTGATCGCGCAGAAGGCAAGGTGAGCCGGCGGCCTCAGGGGTCGAGTTCGGGATAGCGGCGGAAGATGCCATCCTCGCTGAACGGGGTCCGCCGCGGGGTCGCGAGGTAGGCGGCTATCCGCGGACGCCGCGACACGGCCGCGTGCAGTCGTGCAACCTGCGGCACGTCGGTCAACGCGGCGGCCGTGGCCTTCGGGAAGGCGTAGAGCAGCCCGGCCACGAGCTGGAACAGGGAGAGGTCGGCGTAGGAAAGGGCGGTGCCTACCAGATGCTCACCGCCGTTGGCCGCCAGGACCCGCTCGAAGTAGCCAAGGAATTTCGGGATGCGTTCGGCCCGGAACTCCGCGGCACGGCGCAGGGCCTCGGCCTTCTGATCCGCGTAGTAGAGGCCGACACCCACCGGATGGTGCGTGTCGTGCGCCTCGTTGACGGCATCGGCGATGGTGAGCTGGAGCTGATGGGTCCAGATCCGGTCCGCCTCCGACTCGCCGACGAGCCCGAGACGCGGGCCGAGATACAGCAGGATCGCGGCGGTCTGCCCGATGACCACGTCGCCGTCGCGCAGGAAGGGCGGCGCCAGCGGCGGGCGCGGGTTGTCCGGATCGGACAGGCGGTCGAGCATCGGACCGATGCCGCCCGCGTCGTCGTCCTGACGGGCGACGTCGATATATGGGGCGCCGGCTTCCTCGAGGGCGAGGCGGACGAACTCGCCTCTACCCTGGATCATCGGCCAGTAGTGCAATTCGTACGGCATCGCCGGCAGCGGTACGACCTTGTCAGTTGCCCGGCGCGGCGTCCTCGGCCGATTTGTCGATCGGCGGCTCCGCGCTGGCGACGGCCTTGCGGGTCAGCATCGGCTCGAGCCGCTGGGCGAGCTGCTGGTCCAGATGCTTGACGTAGGCGCCTTTGAAGTAGCGCTCGCCGGTCTTGGCGCCGTAGATCCGGTCGTGCGCCTGAATCATGGCGGCGACCTCCGGCCGGCAGAGGAAGCCCGTGATGCCCACGGCCTCGTACCAGTGACCGGCGCGCGCCTCGGCGGTGGCCTTAGGATTGGACAGAACCGTGTCGGCGAAGCACTCGGTCGCGGCCTGCCGGAGAGGCGCCAGCACCTTCTCGGCCGCCTCGGCGTTCACCGCAGGGGCTGCCGGATGCCGATGCGGGCGCGCCTGCGCCGACGGCACGAGGGCGAGGACGGCGATCGTGGCGAGGAGCAAGGACTTCATGCGGGCGGTCTCGTCGGGTTCCGAACCGCGTTCAGCATTCCCTCATGATTGCGTCGGGAACGGGGCTGACGCGGCGATCGGCGTGCCCGATTGCGGGCAAGATCCGGACCGTTTCGCGGCGTCTCAGCCGCGGCGCTCGGCGTTCCAGCGGCCGCGGCACTGCAGCAGGCCGGACGATACCCAACTCCCCACGCCGAAACCGTCGCGGCCGAGCCGACCGCGCACATCCGCCGTGGAGGTGCCGTTCGAGATCGAGCCCCGGATCGCGCCGCTTCCCGTGACGCCGCCCTCGACCGTGAAGGCGGTGCCGACGAAGCGTGCCCGGCCATGCTCGATCTTCACGGGGTAGCGGTAGGCCCGGTCGCAGGTGCCGGACTCGGTGATGATCTCCACGCTCCACGTGCCGTCGAACCGGTCCGGGCCAGCGACCCGAGGCGGGGCCGCGGCGGCGGGTGCCGCGGCAGCCAGGAACAGGATTGCAGCGATGAGGCGCGTCATGCGGCTCCGATTCATTGGCTGGATTGAAGCGACCGGGTCTGCTCGAACCGTCAGGCGGCGCGCGGAGGGGCGGGCGCGCGCATGGCCGCGCGCAGCGCCGCGTTGAGCAGGGCCTGCATGTCGCAGCCGACATGCAGGAAGGTGGTCACACCTGCCTGCTGGAGCGGCTCCGCCAGATCGCCCGGCTTTCCAGCCAGGTAGACCGTGCCGGCGCCGGCCTGCGTCAAGGCCTCTGCCGCTTCGACCGCGCGCTCGGCGTAGATCGCGTCGGTGGAGCAGATGCAGGCGAGGGTGGCCCCGGAGGCGGTGAAGGCCTCCGCCAGGGCGGCAGGGTCGTCGAAGCCCTCGTTCGACAGAGCCTCGATACCGCCGGCAGCGAACGCGTTGGCCGCGAAGGTCGCCCGCGCGTTGAAGGCTGCCACGGGACCGAGATTGGCGAGGAAGACCGCCGGGCGGCTTCCGGTCTTGGCAAGGTAGGCGTCGGAGGCGTCGCGCAGGGCCTCGTAGGGCTCGGCGAGGCGCTGCGATGGCAGGGCGTCGCAGGCGACCGCCGACCCGGAGCCGAAATTCGGGCCGCCGGGCGCGCTCACCCGCGGCACGTCCAGCACCGTGACGGGCTTCTCGGCGAGGTTCGGGTACTCACTCGCGCCGGTCAACGCCTCGCGCCGGCTGGCCACCGCCTTCGTCCGAGCCTCCCGGGTCATCTCGATCCGCCGCTGCAGCTTGCCGACGCTGAGCGAGGCAACGACGCCCCCCTCCGCCTCGACCGCCTGGAACGCCTGCCAGGCCGCCTCCGCGATCGCGCCGGTGAGCGCCTCGAACCCGCCGGCGCCCGCCGCCGGATCGCAGACGCGGGCGAGGTGCGCCTCCTCGATCAGCACGATCTGGCTGTTGCGGGCGACGCGGCGGGCGAAGGCGTCGGGCAGTCCGAGGGCCTGAGTATAGGGGAGGACCGCGACGCTGTCGGCGCCACCCATGCCGGCGGTCGCCGCCGCCATGCCGGTACGGAGGATGTTCACGAACGGATCGCGCTTGGTCATCATGCGCCACGCGGTCTCGGCGTGGAGGCGGAGGGGCTTCGGCTCCAGGCCGCAGGCCTGCTCCACCCGGGCCCAGAGACGCCGCATCGCACGGAATTTCGCGACGGTCACGAACTCGTCGGCATCGGCGGTCAGCAGCACGGCGACGCGGTCGCGGGCGCCGGCGAGATCGTGGCCGGCGGCCTCGAGGGCGCGGAGATAGGCCAGAGCGGTGGCGAGCACGGCGCCGATCTCGGTCGCCTCGCTCGCGCCGGCCTCGTGGTACGGCCGTCCGTCGGCCAGGAAGGCTCGACCCTGAAAGCCGGACGCCTCCAGCTCCGCCGCGGTCTCGGCGAGCCGCGGGGCGATCTCGCTCCACACCGCGCCGAGGCTGCCGGTCGCCGCCAGCACGCCGACGGGGTCGATGCCGAGATCCAGATCGTAGGTGGAGAGATCCTCGCCGCGGCGATCGGCCAGCGCCCGCACGAGGCTCGCCGCCTCGAGGCCCCGGCCGCCCGCGTCGAGACGCAGGGCGATCAGCGGCAGCATCACGCCCTTGAGGGCGGCGTCGAGGTCCTCAACGGTCGTAGCAGTCAGGCCGTAGCCGCGGGCCCCCGGGGCGCCCGCGAAGGCGAGGATGAGGGCGTCGGCACCGCCTTCAAGGTCGGCGAGCGCCTGCGCGTTCGCGGTGGCGAGATCCGGATGGTCGACCCGCTGGGCGATGCGCCAGGGACCCGGGGCGCGCACCGGCTGGGCGACTGCGTCCGCGCAGCCGTAGAGCGGCTCGATCCGCAGGCCGTCGGCCGTCCGGGACACAAGCCGCTTCTCGAAGTCGGCACCCTTCAGCACGCCTTCGACGAGGCCGAGCCATCGCGCCCGGTCGGCGGGCTCGAAGAGATCGGCGAGCGGTCTGTCTTCCATCGGTTCGTCCCAGAGCGCGGCGTCTCCCGCACCGCTTTGAAAGGATTGCCTCGCACGGCGCATCGCCGGAGGCAATCGCCCGATGGTTGAGGAAACCTCAAGGCACCGGTCACCGATCTTTGATGAGAATTGCCGCAGCGATCGCGCGCCGCCGGCTAGGCCCTCAGCCGAAGATGATCAGCCCTGCGAATCCAAGGGCGCCGACGATGATCCGCCACCACGCGAACAGCCAGAAGCCGTGGCGCGAGACGTAGTCGAGAAGCACCCGCACCACGAACAGGGCCGAGATGAACGAGACGATGAAGCCGATCACGATCAGCCCGACATCGTTGCTCGACAGGTATTTGTAGTTGTCGAGCAGATCCTTGGCGAAGGCGCCAGCCATGGTCGGCATCGCCAGATAGAAGGAGAACTCGGTGGCCGAGCGCTTGTCGGCGCCCATCAGCATCGCGCCGACGATGGTGGCGCCCGAACGCGAGACGCCGGGGATCATGGCGAGGCACTGGAAAATGCCGATCTTCAGGTCCATCGGCAGGGAGAAGTCGTAGACGTCGGTCTTCTTCGCTTCGAGGTCGGTGTCATCGATGACGAGGAGGACCAGGCCGCCTGCCACTAGGGTCGCGCACACGATCCACGGGTTGAACAGATACGCCTTGATCATCTTCGAGGAGATGCCCCCGATGATGGCTGCCGGGAGGAAGGCCACCAAGATGCCGAGCACGAACCGGCGCGCCTTGGGGTCCGACGGCAGCGCCGTCGCGATGCCGAGCAGGCGGCGGAAATAGACCAGCAGGATCGCCAGGATCGCCCCGAGCTGGATCAGCACCTCGAAGGTGTTGTTGGGCGAGTGGAAGCCGATGAAGTGGCCGACCAGGAGCTGGTGGCCCGTGGACGAGACCGGGATAAATTCGGTCGCGCCCTCGACCAGGGCGAGCAGGACCGCCTTCCCGATGCTTGTCAGATCCATCGTGGTGCCTCGCGCCCGGGCGCACGCCGGCCCGTCTCGGGCGCGCCGCGTACCGATCCAATACTGTCCCGGTGCCTTCGCCCATCAGGGTTGACGGGCGGTTACCGGAGCCGGCTGCGCGTGTTAAGGGCTCGGCAACGGTCGGGCAATAACGCTCGGTCCGAAGTCCTGCGCGCCGGAGTCCCGTGCGTCTGGATCGACCGCGCGGACCGGCCGCGCCGTCAGACCGAACCGCTCCTACGGCCTCGATGGCAACGCTCTACCACTTTCCCTTCTGCGCGAATTCCCGGTTCATCCGTCTCGTACTCGCCGAGATGGGCATGGAGCCGACGCTGTTCGAGGAACGGCCCTGGGAGCACCGTGACGACTTCCTGCTGATCAACCCGGCGGGGACGACGCCCGTGCTGCTGGAGCAGAGCGGACTCGTCATCCCGGGCGCGGGCGTGATCGCCGAGTATCTCGACGAGACCCGCGGCCTCGGCCTTTCGGGCCGGCGAATGATGCCCGACGAGACGGTGGACCGGGTCGAGGTGCGGCGCTTGCTCGACTGGTTCCTGGTCAAGTTCGATTCCGAGGTGACCGGCTACCTCGTCAACGAGAAGATCTCGAAACGCTTCATGGCGGCCCGCGAGGGCGGCGGCCCGCCCGACATGAACGCGATCCGCGCCGCGCGCACCAACGTGCGCTACCATCTCAAGTATATCGGCTACCTGATTGCGCGCCGCCGTTGGGTCGCCGGCGACAACCTGACCTATGCCGATCTCGCTGCGGCCGCCCATCTCTCCTGCGTCGACTATCTCGGCGACGTCCCCTGGGACGAGGACGAGATGGCGCGAAATTGGTATGCCCGGATCAAATCGCGACCCTCGTTCCGCGGCCTGCTCGCCGACCGGGTGCCGGGGATGGCTCCGGCTGCTCACTACGCGGATCTCGATTTCTGAAACAGCGACGGATCTATCACGGCGCCGACCTGCGCCGGCTCTTGGAGGCCCGAGCCCGCGATCTCGGCTTCTGCGGCCTGCGCGTCACGCGGCCCGACCGTCTGCCAGACCTGCCGGGCCGGCTCTCGGCTTGGCTCGCTGAGGGCGCTCACGGCACGATGGACTGGATGAGCGAGCGCGCCGACCAGCGCGCTCGCCCGACCGGCCTTTGGCCGGGCCTGCGCAGCATCGTGGTCGTCGCGATGAACTATCGTCCCGAGAACGATCCGCTGGCGCTCGTGGCGCTGAAGGATCGAGGCGCGGTCGCCGCGTACGCACAGCGGCGCGACTATCACGAGGTTTTGAAGGGGAAGCTCAAGGAGCTTGGCGGCTATTTGTCGGCCAAGGGCGACGTGCGCGTAAAGGTCTTCTGTGACACCGCTCCAGTGATGGAGAAGACCCTCGCGGAGGCGGCCGGGCTCGGCTGGCAGGGCAAGCATACGGTGCTGATCTCCCGCGCGCACGGCAATTGGCTACTCCTCGGGGCGATCTACACCAGCGCGGAGTTCGAGCCCGACGTGTCCGGGCGCGACCATTGCGGCTCGTGCCGCGCGTGCCTGGATATTTGTCCCACCGACGCGTTCCCTGCGCCCTACCGCCTCGATGCGCGGCGCTGCATCTCGTACCTGACCATCGAATACGCTGGCCCGATTCCCGTCGGGTTCCGCCCCGCGATCGGCAATCGCGTCTTCGGCTGCGACGACTGCCTCGCCGTCTGCCCCTGGAACAAGTTCGCCCGCACCTCCGCCGAGACGCGTCTGGCCGCTCGGGTGGAGCTGGATGCGCCCCCTCTTGCGGATCTCGCGGCCCTGGACGACGCCGCCTTCCGCAGCCTGTTCGCCGGGACGCCAGTGAAACGGACGGGGCGGGACCGGTTCCTGCGCAACGTGATGATCGCCGTCGGCAATTCCGGTGCGCGGGATCTCGCGGACCCGGCCATCGCGCGTCTCGCGGACGACTCGTCGCTGGTGCGAGGCATGGCGGTCTGGGCCTGCGGCCAGCTGCTGGAGCCGGAAGTCGTCCGCGCCCTGCACCGCCGCTACGGGCCGGGCGAGGCCGATCCCCACGTTCGCGCGGAATGGCGCGCCGCCGCCGGCTTGACGGAACCGTGGGCGGACGAGACATCCGCCGCATGAACGTCTTCATCTTCGGTCTGGGCTTCACCGGTCGCCGCTTCGCCGAGCGGGCGCGCAACCGGTTCGGGCGCGTCCGCGCCACCGTCACCGATCCCGCCGCCGCGGCGCGGCTCGCCTCCGAGACGGGCTTCACTCTGCGCGCCTTCGGCCCGGAAGCGGATGATCCGGGCATCGCCGAAGACCTCGCCGACACCGATGTGTTGCTCATCTCGGCGCCCCCCGGCGAGGACGGCGACCCGGTGCTCGCCCGGTATTCTGACGCCATCACGGTGAGCCGGATCGGCTGGATCGGTTACCTCTCGACGATCGGTGTCTACGGCGACCAGGGCGGCGCCTGGATCGACGAGGCGACGCCGGCCATCCCGCGCAGCGCCCGCTCGAAGGTCCGGCTGGACGCCGAGGCGGCATGGCTCGCTCTCGGAGCGCGGGCCGGCAAGGCCGTGCAGGTGTTCCGGCTGTCTGGGATCTATGGGCCGGGGCGCAACCCGATCGTGAAGCTGCGCGAAGGCCGCTCCCAGCGGATTATCAAGGCGGGCCAGGTCTTCAACCGCATCCACGTGGACGACATCGCCACTACCCTGCTGGCCTCGATCGACCGGCCGCGGGCCGGCGCCATCTACAACGTCACCGACGACGAGCCGACGGCGCCGCAGACCGTAACCGAGCACGCCGCCGCCCTGACCGGCTTGCCGCTGCCACCGGAGATCGACTTCGAGACGGCCGACCTCTCGCCTATGGCGCGAAGCTTCTACGGCGAGAACAAGCGCGTCCGAAACCGGCTGATCCGGGACGAACTCGGCGTGGATCTCACCTATCCGACCTACCGTGAGGGGCTGGCGGCGCTGAAAGATCAGCCCTGATCAGGCTTCGAGGTGCCGCGGTCGTCCCAGGCGGCGGAGCAGGCCGTCCTGTGGGCCCGCCAGCATGGAGGCGAGGTAGAGGGTTCCGGCCGCCAGTACGATGGCCGGGCCGCTCGGCAGGTCAAACTGGTAGGACAGGCTCAAGCCCGCCACGCTGGCGATCGCGGCGATCAGCATCGAAACCGGGATCAGGCCGCCGAGATCGCGAGCCCAGAACCGAGCCGCCACCGCCGGGAGCAGCATCAGGCCGACCGCCAGGAGCGTCCCGAGGGCCTGGAACCCGCCGACGAGGTTGACCACCACCAGGGCGAGGAAGACGAGATGCACCGGTCCGCCGCCGCGGCTCACGGTGCGCAGGAATAGCGGGTCGACGCATTCCATCACGAGCGGCCGAAAGATCAGGGCGAGGACCACGAGGGTCAGGGTGCTGATCCCGCCGAGGAGCGTCAGGGCGTCGTCGTCCAGGGCCAGGACCGAGCCGAACAGGAAGTGCATGAGGTCGATCTGCGAACCGCGCAGCGACACCAGCAACACGCCTGCCGCCAGCGAGATCAGATAGAAGGCCGCGAGGTTGGCATCCTCGCGCACCACCGTGGCACGGGTCACAGCGCCAGCGAGCAGCGCCACCGCAAGGCCGGCGACGAGGCCGCCCAGCGTCATCGCCGGAAGCGACAGGCCCGCGACCAAGAAGCCGGCAGCGGCGCCCGGCAGGATCGCGTGGCTCATCGCGTCGCTCATCAAGCTCATCCGGCGTAGCGTCAGGAACACGCCGATCGGGGGCGCCGACACCGACAGGGCCAAGCAGCCGGCCAACGCCCGGCGCATGAAGCCGAATTCCACGAAAGGCGAGACCAGCGACCCGAGCGGCTCGATCACGCGGCGTCCTCATGGTGATGGTGGTTGCCCGGACCGTGGTCGTGAGCCTGTCCCGGGGCGTGTTCGTGCGCATGACCGGCGCTCGCATGCGGCCCGGCGCAGATCGCCGCGTCCTCGTCCCAGGCCTCCGAAAGGCTGCGCGCACGGGCGAGATTCTCGGGCGTCAGCACCCGCGCGGTCTGACCCCAGGCCACCGGCTCGCGGGCGAGGAGCAGGGTGCTGGGGAAATGCGCGCGCACCTGGGACAGGTCGTGGAGAGCGGCCACCACGGTTCGGCCTTCGGCGTGCCAGTGGCGCAGCAGCGCCAGCAGATCCTCCACCGTGCGGGCGTCGATTCCGGTGAAGGGCTCGTCGAGAAGCACCACGGGGCAATCCTGCAGGATCAGACGCGCGAAGAGTGCCCGGCGGAACTGGCCGCCTGAAAGGGTCCCGATCGGCCGCGACTCGAAGCCTTCGAGGCCGACCGCCGCGAGGGCGGTCTCAATCGCTGGACGGTGCCGGTTCAGGCTGCGCCACGCGCCCGCACGCTGCCAGAGCCCCATGCCGGCCAGGTCCAGGACGCTCAGCGGGAAGCTTCGGTCGATCTCGTCGGCCTGCGGCATGTAGGCGATGGCGCCCGCCCGCTCGACGCGCCCTTCCAGGCAACGGATCTCGCCCACCATGCCTTTCAGGAGGGTCGACTTGCCCGCGCCGTTCGGGCCCACCAGCGCCAGCAGGTCCCCCGCCTGAACGGTCCCGTCGAGGTGGTGGACCGCGGGGTGGCGGTCATAGCCCAGGGTCAGTCCGACGAGGCGGATCGGGGCGTGCTGCGGAGTCATATGGCCAGCGCCCACGCGATGGTCAGCCAGACGAGGGCCGAGAACGCCCCCGCCAAGGCTAGGCGCGGCCCGACCCCGCTGCGGAACAGGGAGGGCGCGGCCACTCGTGTCGGGCTCTGTCTGCGGGGCAAGGCGTCCTCATCGCGCGTTCGTGCCGGCGCGGGGACCGTGCAGGGCAGCTGGTACTGGTGCGGTCCGGGGCGGCGGTGATACACTGTAACAAACCCGCGGGACAACCTGCGGATCTGTCCGTTGGAGACATCATGCACCGCCACGAGGGTCACGACGCGTGCCACGCGGGCGCCGATGACATGCTCGCGCGCGCGGAGACGATCTGCCGGGAGCGCGGGCTGCAGTTCACGCCGTTGCGCCGCGAGGTTTTGGAGGCCGTGTCGGTCTCCGGCAAAGCCCAGGGCGCCTACGACATCGCCGAGCGCCTCAGCGCGCCGGGCAAGCGCGTCGCCCCGGTCTCCGTTTACCGCGCCCTCGACTTCCTGATGGAGCAGGGTCTGGTGCACCGGATCGCCAGCCGCAACGCGTTTATTCCCTGCGCCCACGGCCACGCCCCGGGCGAGGGCGTGATCTTTCTCATCTGTCGCACCTGCGGTGGCGTCGACGAGGCGTCTACGGAGGACGTTGAGGGCGGTCTCGGGCGGACGCTGGAGCGGGCCGGTTTCACGCCGGTCCACAGCATCCTTGAGGTCGAGGGCGATTGTGGCACCTGCCGCGAGCTGAAGCGGGTGCCCTGACGCCTCAGAACGCGTTCCGGTAGGCGCGGCGCGAGATCACGGTCTGGATCATGATCTGGATGTCGAACCAGATCGACCAATTGTCGATGTAATGCAGGTCACAGGCGACGCGCCGCTCCATGGCGAGATCGGTCTGAGTCTCGCCGCGATAGCCATTCACTTGCGCCCATCCGGTGATGCCGGGCCGCACGTTGTGGCGGCGCGCGTAAAGGGCGATCCGCCGCTCGAAGCTGCGGTCGTGGGCGAGGGCGTGCGGGCGGGGTCCCACCAGCGACATCTCCCCCCGCAGGACGTTGATGAGCTGTGGCAGCTCGTCGAGGTTGGTCCGCCGGAGGAGGGCGCCGACCTGGGTGATGCGGTTGTCGTTGCGTGTCGCCTGCCGGAATGCGGCGCCGGCATCCGCGCGCATCGAACGGAACTTGAACACACCGAACGGCTGCTGGTTGAAGCCGTAGCGCTTCTGACGGAAGAAAACCGGCCCCGGGCTGTCGAGCTTGATCGCCAGGGCGATCAACGCGAGCAGCGGCGAAAGCGCCACCAGGGCGATCGTCGCCACGATCAGGTCTAGCGCGCGCTTCACCAGAACCTCGCCCAGATTCAGCGGGCGCCTGCCGATGTTGATGCCCGAGACGCCACCGACCCGGGTAACCTGCAGATCTGGAAACCGGTCGAGGACGGCGCCGGGCCGCAGATGCAGCGCCGAGGGCACGCGCAGGAACGCGTCGATGCAACGCTCGACCTCGGCGGCGTCCGTCCACGGCACCAGAACGAACACGTCGTCCGGCCGCAGGAAGCGGACGACCGAGACCGCGAGGTCCAAATCCTCTTGTAACTGGTCATGCCGAGCGGCCGTGTCGGCGCCCGGATCGACGCGGCGCAGGTAGCTGGTTCCCACGATCCGGAGTCCGAGGTGGTCGGCCTCGTTGCCCGCGTAGAACCGGGCGATATCCTCCTCGTAGCCGACGAGATGCACCCGGCTCGCCGAAGTCGATCCGGCGCTCAGGCTCCGCCGCACGAGGCGGACCATGGCGGCCCGCGTGAGAACCAGAGCCGGCAAGCCGAGGCAGAAGATGCCGAAGGAAACGATGCGGGAGTAGTCGTTCGTGGTCTTCGTCATGAAGCTGACGACGAGGACGACCGCCCAGGCCAGGAACCACAGTGAGATCGTCCGCTGCGGATTGCTCTTCTGCGTCATCGCGTTGTCGAGGTTGTACTCCGCACGCAACGCGTTCGTGGCGACGATGACGAGGCTCAGCAGCGCCGAGAGCCGCAGGCCGCGCAGCCCGTTGGCCCAGGCCGAGCCGTCCTCCCAGACGCAATGATAGCTCAGCTCCAGAGTCAGGGTGATCGCCACGATCGTCGCGATGTCGG
This sequence comes from Methylobacterium mesophilicum SR1.6/6, assembly GCF_000364445.2. NCBI lineage: Bacteria > Pseudomonadati > Pseudomonadota > Alphaproteobacteria > Hyphomicrobiales > Methylobacteriaceae > Methylobacterium > Methylobacterium mesophilicum. The sequence continues at coordinate 3,171,100 of NZ_CP043538.1, forward strand.
CGGCTGCCAGCGCCGCCGAGAGGGCGATCCGAGCGACTGCCTGGCCGCGGCGCGGCATCAGGGCCGACCACACGTCGCGACGGCGTTCGGCCGCGTTCGGGAGAACCTGGAACGTTTCCGGGAGCCGTTCGTGAAACATCTGGCGCGCCAAGTCCCGTTCTGATCGGACTATGTACCAGTCTGAAACAGGAAAGGTTTCAGGGCCGGCCGATGCAAGCGACGGAGCAAGCGGCGGGCCTCGAAGAATCGCTGTCTGGTCGGCTCAAGAACGGTGTCAGCTAGTACGGTCTATGGAATCCCGCAATAAGGCGATTGTTGCTGAGTGAATCCTCGACGCGCAGCCTCGAGGATCTTAGGCAGGCTGAGCGTGGTATGTGTGGCCCATAGCAATTCAGGCGCGATGCTTCTGAAGATCTACAACCGGTGCGCGTCGGCCCGCCGATGACGCCTCGCGCCGGACGGGGCCGATCGGTCCCTCCGGCGCGAGAGTGAGACTCAGACCGCCTCCGCCCGCCGCTGCGCGTCGCTGGCGCCCCCGACGGTCTGGATCGCCTCGAAGCCCTCGAACTGCGGATGGCCCAGGTAGAGCGGCTTGGTCGTGGGAACGCGGCCATGCGCTTTCCGGAACTGTTCGGACCGGGTCCAGGCTTCGAAGTCGGCCCGTGTCCGCCAGATCGTGTGCGACGCGTACAGGACGTGATCCTCGTGCTCGGGCCCGCGGAGGAGGTGGAATTCGACGAAGCCCTCCATCTCGCCAAGATGGCTGTCACGGCCGAGCCACACGGCCTCAAAGTCCGCAGTCGCGTCCTTGACGACCTTGAACCGATTCATCGCGATGAACATGCACATCTCCTTCGAAGCGACGACCCTACAAGCCGGCTGGCGCGAAGGCGACCACGGCGCGGCGACACGGCGCAGTCGAAGAATCCGCGCAGAGTTCGTACATCGACATTTCAGCAACAATGTTGCAAAGTTGTGTGCGCTTAAACTAGAAGGTGTAATCATTGACTTGCGAAGCTTGACAACTTGGTGTCCTACTGTCGGACGGCTTGAGGTGGCCCGAAAGCGGGCTGCCAGCTCTTGGGTCGTGCGATACACTTGTACGGCATAGGACGTAGGGGCGGACGGTGAAGCAGCGCGACGGCGAGGCGAAAACATCGCGTTCGCAGCAGGACGCAGTCCAATCTTCCGTGAAGGACCCGATCGGTCAGACGATGCCGAAGCAGACCACCGACGTTGATCGTTTGGTCGGGATCCGTATCACAGCGCTGCGGAAGGCGCGGGGCATGAGCCAGACCGCGCTGGGCAACGCGGTCGGCGTGACCTTCCAGCAGGTTCAAAAATACGAGAAGGGCCAGAACCGGGTCGGAGCCGGGCGCCTGCGCGAGATCGCCCGCCTGCTCGAAGTGCCGGTATCGGCGTTCTTCGAGGAGAGCGAGACGCGCGAGAAGACCCAGGAAGACGTGTTCGGCTTCCTGAGCGCCCACGGAGCTATCGAGTTGCTGCGCGCGTACGCGCAGATCGAGGACGAACAAATGCGGCGGGACGTGCTGGCCCTCGTCCGCAGTGCCGCGCGCCTCGCGCAGGTTCGCGGCGCATTACCCGTCGATCCGGCTTGACGGCGATCGCTGCTCCCGGCGGTATTTCAAACGAAGCGCCTCGTCGCGAGCTGCGAGAGAACACATCGGGAGCAGGCTCACAGTCAGCGGCCCAATTCCGGGATCACTTCTTCCCGAGCCGCAGACACACGCCGATCTCGATGATTGGGGGCTGACCGGACGTCGCGCGTGCGACGACGGGCGTTTCCGGTCATTCGCACGAACCTATCCTGTCGTCAGGGTGGCCCATCCGCGGCGATGAGGTGGAAGAAGCTCCCCGAGACCGTACCGACACGGTGGCCCGCGAAACCGAGATCGGTGCCTTCCGCGTCCGTCACCCGGGCGAGGGCCTCCGCCTCGGACGGAGCGGCCGACAGCTCACTCGCGTAGTGGAATTCGTGTCCGACGAGGCGTGCGCCGCGCAGGCCGAGGAGACCGTCGCCGCAGAGTCGCGCCACGCGGTACCCGAGATGGAGCTTGCGGCGGCGATACGACGTCTCCACCGGGAGCAAGCCCGCCATGAGGTGCGCCGCGCCCTCGGCATCCTCCAGCGTCCGGCCGAGCACCATGTAGCCGCCGCACTCGCCGTGGATCGGGCGCGTTCGCGCGAAGCTGCGCAGTCCGTCGAGGAACCGTGACGCCGCCGCGAGCCGGCCTGCGTGCAGCTCCGGATATCCGCCGGGCAACCAGCAGACGTCGCAGTCCTCCGGCGGCGCTTCGTCGGCCAGCGGCGAGAACGGGATGAGGTCGGCGCCGGCCTCTCGCCAGCCAGCCGCTTGATGCGGGTAGAGGAAGCTGAAGGCTGCATCGCGCGCCACGGCGATGCGTTGTCCCGGCGGCGGCGGCAGCGATCCCGTGGAGGCCGGCACGGAGCCGCCCGCGCAGGCGGTCACGGCGTCGAGATCGATTCCCGCCTCCGCGAGCTCGGCCAAGCGGTCGAGCCGCGCTTCCAGATCGCTCGTCTCGCCGGCCTGGACGAGACCGAGGTGACGCTCGGGCAGGACGAGCTGCGCGTCCCGCATCAGGGCACCGAGGACCGGCAGGCCCGCGCGCTCCATGCCGGCCTCGACGAGGCGGCGATGGCGCGCGCTCGCAACCTTGTTGAGGATGACCCCGGCGATCGTCACCCGCGGGTCGTAGAGCCTGCACCCGAGGGCGACCGCGGCGGCCGACTGCGCCGCGCCGGAGACGTCCACGACCAGCACGACGGGCCAGCCGTAGCGGGCCGCGATGTCGGCGTTGGCGCCGGTGCGGCTCTCGGCCGCCCGCACGCCGTCGAACAGGCCCATGGATCCCTCGGCGACGACGATGTCGGCCTCCGCGGTCGTCGCGCCGGCGAGGGCATCGAGGAGCGGCGTCGCCATGGCGAAGCTGTCGAGGTTGAAGCTCGGCAGCCCGGTCGCGGCGTGGTGGAAGGCTGGATCGATGTAGTCCGGCCCGCATTTGGCGCCGCGCACGCGCAGCCCCCGGCGGGCGAGGGCGCGCATCAGCGCCAGCGCCACCGTGGTCTTGCCGGAGCTCGACCGCGGCGCCGCGACGAGGATCCCGCGGGCGCTCACGCGCCGCCCCCGACAGCGCCGCCCGGACGGTAGCGCCGGTCGTAATCGGCGGCGTAGAGCGCGCTCTCCCGGTAAGTTTCGGCCCCCAGCGCCGGCCCGACGAGGATCAGCGCGGTGCGCTCCAGGCCCGCCTCCGCGACCAGCCCGGGCAGGGCGGCGAGTTCGCCCGTCAGCACGCGCTCGTCCGGCCAGGAGGCGCGGAACACCGCCGCCGCCGGGCAGGACGGGCCGTAGAAGGGGATCAGCGTGGCCGCGACGGTCCTGACCACGTGGATCGAGAGATGGATCGCCAGCGTCGCGCCGGTGGCCGCGAAGGCCGCCAGGGTCTCGCGCTCCGGCATGGCGCTCGCCCGGCCGGAGGTGCGCGTCAGGACGACGGATTGCGCGACGCCCGGCACGGTCAGCTCGCGCCGCAACAGGGCGGCGGCGGCCGCGAAGGCCGGGACGCCGGGTGTGACCGTGTAGGGGATGCCGAGGGCGTCGAGCCGGCGCATCTGCTCGGCCAGGGCGCTCCAGATCGACAGATCGCCGGAATGCAGCCGCGCCACGTCCTCCCCGTTGGCGTGGGCAGCCGCGATCTCCGCCATGATCGCGTCGAGGTCGAGGGGCGCCGTGTCGACGATCCGCGCCCCCGGCGGGCACCAGCCGAGGATCTCGGGGGCGACCAGGGATCCCGCGTAGAGGCAGACCGGGCAGCCCGCGATGCGGTCGCGCCCGCGCACGGTGATGAGGTCGGCCGCGCCGGGGCCGGCGCCGATGAAGTGGACGGTCATGGCTCGAGGTTCGGTGTCGGACGGACAGCGAGCGCGCAGGTCGCGCCGGAACTCGCGATGCGGGGCAGGGCGAGACGGCTTTCCGGCCCGGCAGCGGCCAGCGCCGCCGCTTCCGCCAGGGAGCCGACGCCGCGCAGACCCTCGATTCGCGCTGAGCGGGTCACGACCTGCCCGTCTCGGGCCTCCAGCGCCTCTGCGGCGACGGGGCAGGGTGACAGGCCGAAGGAGGCCGCAGCGTCGCGGATCGCCGGCTCGACGGCCCGGTCGGCCGCGGTGGCGACGACGGCGAGGTCGGATTCATCGGCTCCGACGAGGCCGAGGGCGCGGACGATGAGCGCCACGATCTCATCGGCACCGGTGCTGCGGCGAAACCCGATGCCGGCGACCACGGCGCCCGTCATGGCTTCGTCCAGGCCCACTGCGTCACCGGCATGGCGGGCCGCCAACCGTGCAGGCCGCCGACCGGACTCGCCCGGTCGACCGCGAAGCGCCGCAGGGTGCCGCCCTGCGCCGCGAAGGCGGCCAGCAACGCGGCCTCGCCCTGGAGGGTGACCGCGTTGGCGACGCACCGTCCGCCGGACCGGAGGGCGCCCAGAGCCGCCGGCAGCAGGCCGGGCTCCGAGACGCCGCCGCCGATGAACACCGCGTCGGGAATCTCAAGGCCCGCGAGGGCGTCGGGTGCCGCGCCGACCACCACGGACAGGTCCGGGACGCCCAGCGTCCCGGCGTTGCGCCGGACGCGCTCGGCGCGGTCGGGCCGCGCCTCGATCGCCGTGGTGCGCAGGCTCGGATGGCGCAGCATCCACTCGATGCCGATCGAGCCGGCGCCGGCCCCGATGTCCCAGAGATGCAGTCCCGGATGCGGGCGCAGGGCCGCCAGGGTGAGGGCGCGGATCTCGGCCTTGGTGAGCTGCCCGTCATTCTCGAAGAGGTCATCGTCGAGGCCCGGCGCGAGGGGGAGGGCAGGGCCGTCACCCGAAACGGCGACCGCGACCGTGTTGAGGGCGTCGATGGCTCCGAGGTTGAAGTCTTCCGCGCGCGCCGCGCGGACCTGTTCGCGGGGGCCGCCCATGGCTTCGAGGACCGTCAGGGTCGAGGCGCCGAAGCCCCGCTCGCGGAGCAGCCCCGCGAGCGCCGCCGGGGTTGCGCCGTCCCAGGACAGGACCAGCAGCCGGGCGGCCGGCTGCAGGTGCGGCACGATCCGGGTCAGCGCCCGGCCGTGCAGGGTGACGAGGCCGCACTCCGCCAGGGGCCAGCCGAGGCGCGCGCAGGCGAGGGTGAAGGCCGAGGGTTGCGGGAAGGCGCGAAATTCCGCCGGTGGCACCAGCCGGGCAATCTCGGCGCCGATCCCGTAGTGAAACGGATCGCCGGTCGCCAGGATGCATGTGGGCTCGCCCCTTCCGGCGAGGATCTCCGGATAGGCCTCGTGGATCGGGCTCGGCCAGGGCCGCGTCTCCGCCGCGAGCGGGCCCGCGAGGGACAGATGGCGACGCCCGCCATAGACCACGCGGGCGGCATCGAGCGCGGCCGTCGCGGCTTGGCTCAGTCCGGCCCGACCGTCCTCGCCGATACCGACGATCGACAGCCACGGGGTACGCGAACCGGCGCTCGACAGGGGCTCACCGCTCATGGACAAAGCGCCCATGATGCGGCGCGACAAGCGAATCCTGATCCTCGGCGGGACCGGCGAGGCGAGCGCCCTGGTGCGGGCGCTGGCGGGGCGTGGCGACCTGTCCGTGATGCTGTCGCTGGCCGGGCGCACCGCCGCGCCGAAGGCAGAGCCCGTACCGACGCGGGCGGGCGGCTTCGGCGGCGCCGACGGTCTCGCGCGGTACCTGCACGACGAGGCGATCGGGCGCCTGATCGACGCGACCCATCCCTTCGCCGCCGCCATGTCGGCCAATGCCGCGCGCGCGGCAGCACGGGCGGGGGTGCCGCTCCTCGCGATCCGCCGTCCGGCCTGGACCCCGGTGCCCGGCGATCGTTGGATCGCGGTCGGCAGCGTGGAGGCGGCCGTCGCCGCCCTCGGTTCGCGGCCGCGCCGGGTGTTCCTGACGATCGGCCGCCAGGAAGCCGCCGCCTTCGCGGCCGCGCCGCAGCACGCCTATCTCGCGCGGGCGGTCGAACCGCTCCGGGACGTGCTGCGCGTGCCGCATCTCACCACCATCGCGGCGCGGGGACCCTTCGACGCGGAGGCCGAGGCCGCGCTGATGCGCGAGGCCGGCACCGAGATCCTGGTGAGCAAGAATTCCGGCGGCGCGGCGACCTACGGCAAGATCGCGGCGGCGCGCGCCCTCGGGATCCCCGTCGTCATGGTGCGGCGGCCGGACAAACCCGACGTTCCGAGCGTCGTCGACAGCGCGGCCGCGCTTCGCTGGCTCGATGCCGACGATCACGCCGCGCCCTCGACCCGGCGCGAGGTGTAGACGAAAGGCAGTCGGCCGGTTCGGGGAATCAACCGCGTCGTCGAGGCGCCGAGGATCACCATCGTGGCCATGTCGGCCGGCACTGCGCGCGCCTCCGCGAGGGTCGTGACGCGGATCGCTTCGTCGGGCCGGCTGATCGCGCGGGCGAACATCACCGGTGTGTCCGGCGCGCGGATCCCTGCGGCGATCTCCAGGGCGGCGCCCAGCTGCCAGGGCCGGGCGGTCGAGATCGGATTGTAGAGCGCGATCACCAGATCGGCGCGCAGCACCGCCTCCAGGCGGGCGGTCACCACCGGCCAGGGCTTCAGGTTGTCCGACAGCGACAGCGCGCAGAAATCGCCGCCGAGCGGTGCCCCGAGCCGCGCCGCCGCCGCCAGCATCGCGGTGATGCCCGGCTCCACCGTGATGGCGAGGTCGCGCCAGCCCGGCTCGCCGTGTTCCACCGCCTCGAACAAGGCCGCCGCCATGGCGAACACCCCGGGGTCGCCCCCCGAGACCACCGCCACCCGGCGCCCGGAGGCGGCAAGCTGCAGGGCGTGCCGGGCGCGGTCCACTTCCACCCGGTTGTCACTGGCGTGCCGGGTCAGGCCCGGACGCTCCGGTACCCGGGCGACGTAGGGAAAATAGCCGACGACATCCTCTGCCGCATCGAGCGCGCGGCGCGCCGACTCGGTCAGCAGGCCGGCGTCGCCCGGACCGAGGCCGATGACGGCGAGGCTGCCACTCAAGGCCGCCGCCCCTCGCCCGGCAACAGGACCATGGAAAAATACGGCGCGTCGTCGTCCGCCTTGTCGGCCAGCATCACGACGCGCTCGCCCGCCATCGTGCCGCGCTCAACGTAGATCGCCCGCTCCAGGACGCCCGCAGCGGCGAGCGCCGCGCGCACCTTCGGCAGGTGGCGGCCGAGCTTCATCACCACCGCGGCATCCGTGACCCGCAGGCGCTCCGTCAAGGCGGCGAGCGGCAGGGTCGCGGGCAGGACGGTGAGGACGTCGTCCCCCCAGGTGATCGGCGTGCCGGCCCGGGTCCAGCAGCCGGACATGCCGGTCACGCCCGGCACCACCTCGACCGGGAAGCGGTCCTTCAGGCGCCGCCACAGGTGCATGAACGAGCCGTAGAAGAACGGATCGCCCTCCGACAGGATCGCCACGTCGCGTCCGGCGCCGAGATGGTCGGCGAGCTGCCCCGCCGCATCGTCGTAGAAGCCCGCGAGCGCCGCGACGTAGTCGGGATGCTCGGGATGGATCTCGGTGGTGTAGGGATAGGCCAGCGCCATCTCGCGGGCGGGGTCGCGCAGGATCGCGTCGGCGATGGTGCGGGCGTTCCCGCGCCGGCCGCGCTTGCAGAAATGCACCAGCACCGGCGCGCACTGCAGGATGCGCTGCGCCTTCACGGTCAGCAGCTCCGGATCCCCCGGGCCCATCCCGACGCCGTAGAGCGTGCCGGTGACGGCCGCGACTAGAATTTCTTCGGCGGGGGAATCCAGCCGTTCGAACCCGTCCATCACTCGACCTCGCTGGCCAGAGCGTTCACGGCCGCGGCCGTCATGGCGCTGCCGCCGCGGCGGCCGTGGACCACGACGAAGGGCACGCGCCCGTCCCGGGCCAGCGCCTCTTTGGATTCCGCGGCGCCGACGAAGCCGACCGGGATGCCGATCACGGCGGCGGGGGGCGCCAGCCCTTCGTCCAGCAGCTCCAGCAGGCGGAACAGGGCGGTCGGCGCATTGCCCACCGCCACGACGCTGCCCGGCAGGTGCTCGCGCCACAGCTCCATGGCGGCGGCGGACCGGGTGGTGCCGAGGCTCTTCGCCAGATCGGCAACGCGCGGATCGCCCAGGGTGCAGATCACGCGGTTGTCGGCCGGCAGGCGCGCCCGGGTGACACCGTCGGCCACCATGCGGACATCGCACAGGATCGGGGCGCCGGCCTCGAGCGCCGCGACGCCGGCCTCGGCGAAGCCGGGCGACATCTCCACGTCGGCCGGGAGGTCGGTCATGCCGCAGGCGTGGATCATCCGGACGACGACGCGCTCGGCCGCGCCGGACCACCGCGCCAGATCGGCCTCGGCCCGGATCATCGCGAAGGAGCGCGCGTAGATCGCGCCGCCGTCGCGGACATACTCGTAGCGGGACGGGGTCTCGTGGGCCGCGGCCGGCTCCGATCCTGTCTGGCGCAGGGCGTTCTGGCTCGCGCTCATGCCGGTCTCCTGGTCCTCCCGAACTCCGTCGCGGCCGTATCCGGCGCGAAAGCGGCGGCCAGCCCGACAGTCTTGGCCCTTCCTAACCGCTCCAGCACGGCCTCGATAGGGAGATCCCATGCCGGCTCATCGCCGGGCGCGCCGCCGATGATGATTCCGTAGAAGCCGTCGCGACCGACAAGCGTCAGCTCCGCCGGGCCCGGCCGGGCGCAGCCCTTGGCGCAGCCGGAGACGTGCGCGGAGACGTCGCGATCGAGCGCCCCCGCGAGGCGACCCGCGTCCGCGAGGGTCGGGGTCGATCCGGAGGCGCAGCCCGGCGCGCCGGTGCAGGCGTCGATGCGATTGCGGGGATCGTCGGGCGCGGTGATGAAGGCGTCGGCGAGCCCCTCCAGAACCGATGGGGCAGGAACATCCGCCGCGGCCGACAGCACGAAGCCGCGCGCCGGTGAAAGGCGGATCTCGCTCGCGCCGATCGCGACGGCGGCGACCACGATCCGGTCGAAGGCGTCCGCGGTGCAACGACCGAACGGCGCGTCGATGACAAGGATTTGACTGGCGTTGCCCTCGTGACGGCCGGGCGTTGGCGCGAACGGCACCCTGCTCCGCGAGATGCCGCCGGGCTCCGTCTCCCGACAACGAGCGGGATCCTGCGCCAGCACCTTGACGTCGAGCGTCTCGGCCAGCGCCGTCCTCTCGTCGTCCGACAGGTCGCGCATCCGGCGTCGGCCGGTCCGCGCGAAAGCGGCGAGCAGCGCCCCGATCAGGCCGGGCGCCTCGCCCTCGCCGCAGGTCGCGATGTCGCGAAGCCCCTGTCCGGACTCGATCGCGATCGCCACGATGGCCGGACCGCGCGCGATCACCGAGCAATCCGCCTCCGGCAGCGCCGTGTCGCGGCGGCCCGTGACGACGACGAGGGTCTTGGCCGGCAGTCCGGGGATGTCGAGCCCTGCAGCCTCGATGGCGCGGGCCAAGCGCGGGACGTCGACCAATTCGTCCGGATCGCGGCCCGCGAGCGGGCTCGTGAGCGTCAGGCGCTGAGGGCCGCCGTCGGCGCGCACGTCGCCGAGGCCCACGTCTCCGAGCAGGTCAGCCAAGGGCGCACGTGTCGCCTCGGTGACGCCGCGGATCTGGATGTTGGCCCGGGCGGTCAGGTCAAGATGCCCATTGCCGAAGCGGCGCGCGCCCTCAGCCACGGCGCGGGCCTGATCGAGGGTGAGGATCCCGAGCGGCGGATGCACCCGCGCGAGGAGCCCGTCGCCCGTGGGCATGGGGCGCGCCAGCCCCGGGCACCAGTTCCGCCGGGCCGGTGCCTCCGGCAGCATACGGCGATGGTGGCGTGCGCTCACTCGGCCGCCTCCCGCAGCAGCGCGTCCGCCGGGAGGGCGTTGCGCCGGCTGTGCCAGAGGCCGCGGTCCCGGGCCTCGTCGAACCGCTCGAGGATCGCGCGGGTGGCGGCCGGGTTGGCGGCCCGGAGGCGCTCGAACACCTCGGCGTCCGCGATCCAGGCGGCATAGAGCCGGTCGAAAGCGGCGTCCGTGACGGCATCGCTCGCGGCGGCGAGGACGAAGACGGCGTCGAGCCCCTGGGCCAGCTCCTGCGCCCCCCGGTACCCGTGACGCAACTGCGCGGCGATCCAGCGCGGGTCGGCGAGCCGTCCGCCGATCAGGCGCGCCACATCCTCCCGTGCGGTTCGCGCCTTCGGCCGCTCCGGCACGGAGACGTCGAGGCTGTAGAGGGCGGGCGTCCCGCCGGCCAGGGCGGCGGCGGCCGCGAAGCCGCCCATCGCGTCCACGGCGGCGTCCCCGTCGAACAGGTCGCGCTCGGCGACGTCGAAGGCGTGCAGATAGGCGTCGGCGGCCGCCACGCGGGCCGCGAAATCCGCGTCGGCGGCCTCTTGGTCACCGTAGGCGTGGGTGCTCGCCGCGAGGTAGGCTCGGCCGAGATCGGCGCGGGCATCCCAGGTCCCGTCCAGCGCGGTGGCGGCGGTTCCGGCCCCGTACCGACCGGGCGCCGCGCCGAAGACCCGTGTCGCCGCCTCGCCGCGGCGTCGGGCCGCCGCGAGGGGGTTCTCATCGTCCGGCTCGTCGCGTCCGGCCACCGCTCGGGCGGCGCGATCGATCAGCGCCAGCGTGTCCGGGAAGGTGTCGCGGAACGCGCCGGAGATCCGCACCGTCACGTCGATCCGCGGGCGGTCGAGCATGGCCAGCGGCAGCACCTCGAAGCCGGTGACGCGGGTGCTGGCATGGTCCCAGACCGGCCGGACGCCCATGAGCGCCAGGGCGTGCGCCACGTCCTCCCCGCCGGTGCGCAGGGTGGGGGAGGCCCAGAGATCCATGACGATCCGCGCCGGGTAGCCGCCCTCATCTTGAAGATAGCGGGTGACGACGGCGTCCGCGGCCCGGGCGCCGAGCAGCGCGGCGGCGCGGCTCGGGATCGCGCGCGGATCCAGGGTCGTGAGGTTCCGCCCGGTGGGCAGCACGTCGGCCCGGCCTCGCGACGGAGAGCCCGAGGGTCCGGGCTGCACGAACCGGCCGCCGAGGGCTGCCAGGAGGCCGGCGCGCTCGCCGGCCGCGCTCGCCACTACCGGTCCGTCGTCATCGTCGGGCGAACGGCCGAAAACGTGCAGGCCATCGCGGAACGTCGTCTCGCCGAGGTCACACAGGTGGGCGTCGAGGCGCGTCAATGCCTCGTCCATCGGCGTGTCGGCATCGATCGCGGCCCCGTCGAGCAGACCGGCCGCCTCGGCCTCCTCCAGAATGGCGCGGGCGATGATCTCCGCGCGGCGCGGGTCGAGGACGCTGGCGGCGGCATACTCCTCCACCAGTTCGCGCAGGCGGGCTGCCTCCGGGGGGAGGTCATGCGCAGTCGTCTGCGGCGTCAGGTGGCCGAGCGCCACGCCGCCGAGGCGGCGCTTCAGCGGAGCGGCCTCGCCCGGGTCATCGACGACGAACGGGTAGATCACCGGCAGGCCGCCGACGCACACAGCCGGCAGGCAATCGGGGGACAGCGCCACCGCCTTGCCGGGCAGCCACTCCGTGGTGCCGTGGGTCCCGAGCTGCACCAGCACGTCGAAGTGCTGCCGCAGGCCGAGATGGAACGCCAGATAGGCGTGGGTCGGGAGGCGCTCCGGATCGTGGTAGCCAGCCTTCCGGTCCGCGTCGCGACCGCGATCCGGCTGGAGGAAGACGGCGAGAGTTCCGCGACCGGCTGTGTCAACCGTGTCGGGTGAAGCCCTGTCCCCGTCGATCACCGCCCGCGAACCTTCCACCATCCGGAAGCGGAACGCACCGTCCACGCAGGTGGCGTCGTCCTCCGGTTCGCCCCACGCCTCCACGAGGGCGGCGCGACTCGTTATGGGAAGGCTGCCGAGCCAGGCAGCATAGACCGCCAGCGGTACGCCGAACGCCGCCGGCCCTTGGGTCAGGGACTCCATCAGCGCGACTGCATCCGGCAGGGCGCCCGCCGCGTATCCGGCCTCCGCGAGGTCGGCGGCGATCGCGCGGGCGCTCTCGGGCGTGTCGAGGCCCACCGCGAACCCGGCCCGGCCGCCGCGGGCCGGATAATCGGACAGGACCATTGCGACACGGCGCGCGGCCGGGGGCCGGGCGGCGAGGCGCAGCCAGCCGGCGGCCCGGTCCGCCAGCGCTCCGATTCCGGGGGCGTAGGGGACGGCCCGGCGCTCGGCGAAGCCAGCGATTTCAGGAGCCTCCTCCTTGAAGGAGATCGGGAAGCCGGAGAGACGACCGTCGAACTCGGGTAGGGCCACCTGCATGGCGAGATCAGCCGCGCCGAGGCCCCGGGCCGACGACGCCCAGGCCGCTTGCGGAGACCCCACGGTGAAGGCCTGCAGCACCGGGCAATCGGCGCCGTCGAGGACGAAGTCGATGCCGTCCTCGCGGGCCGAGAACGCCGTGGCGGCGATCACCAGATCGGGCCGGCGCCTCCGGACGGCGTCGGCCACCGCGGCGGCGGCCTCCGGTTCCTTCAGGCTCGACACCGCCATCGCCAGGACGCCGATCCCGCGGGCGCGCAGCGCGGCCGTGAGCGCGACGAAGGGTGCGGTGTCGCCGCCGAGCACGGCGGAGCGGTAGACCAGCAGCAGGGCCATCGGCGCGGCCGACGACGCTGCGAGCGGAACCGCCGAACCGGCCGCGGCGAGAGCGACGTCGACGGGCAGGACGCCGCAGCCCGCACACCAGGCAAACCCGCGCGGCAGCGGCTGCGGTGGCTCGACCGCGTGGCCGGAACCGGTTCGAGCGGCCAGCATCCGCAGCATCCGCCGCAGATTGTCGATGCCCCCGGCGCGGAAGTAGCCATCGAGGCGGTCGGCGAAGTCCGGGTCGGTCGAGAAGGGGGCGAGCCGCGGGTCGGGGCGGTCGTCGCCGGGCAGCACCGCCAGCACGACACCGTGTGCACGGGCGGCCTCGGCGCAGCGCTCGATCCCGTAGCGCCAGTAATCCAGGCCGCCGAGGCAGCGGATCACCACGACCTTCGCCCGCGTCACCACCCGATCCACGTAGAGGTCGACCGAGAGCGGGTGACGAAGCTTGGCGAGCTTGGCCAGCCGCAGGCTCGGAAGCCCTGGCTCGGCCGCGTGGGCCTGGACGATCCCGGACAGGTCGGTGTCGGTGAAGGACACGACGACGAGATCGCCGGGCTCCTGCCCGAGATCCACAGCTGCCTCACCCTCGTCGAGGGAAACGGAATCGATGCGCACCAGATGCATCGCGGCGGCCCCTCAGAGCGTATCCGAACGGGCGCGCGCGACGGACATCATCCCGCGAGCGCCGCGGCGACCGCGTCCCGGTCGAAGCCCTTCAAGCCGATCACCACGAGCGTGCCGTCGCGCGGTTCGCCCGCCCGCCAGGGCCGGTCGAAGTGGTGGACGACGCGGCGTCCGACCCCCTGCACCACGAGGCGCATCGCCTTGCCCTCAACCTCCGCGAACCCCTTGATCCGCAGCACACCGTCCGTCCCCGCCGCCCGCTCTACACGGGCCGCGAGGTCACCGGCCGTGATTGCCGGGCGGATCGGCAACGCCACGGTCTCGAAATCGTCGTGGTCGTGGTCTTCGCCCTCGCCATGGTGCGAAGGCCGCGCGTCGAGATCGTCCTCGGCCGCCGCACCGAGACCCAGCAGCACCCGGGGATCGATGACGCCGTTCGCGGTCTCGACCACCTTCACGGCGCGGGGCAGATGGCCCTCCACCTCGGCGCGGACGCGGGCGCGTGTCGGCGCGTCGATCAGGTCGGCCTTGTTGAGCACCACGAGGTCGGCACAGAGGAGTTGATCCTCGAACACTTCCTCCAGCGGATTGTCGTGGTCCACCGACTGATCGGCGGCACGCTGGGCCTCCAGGGCCGCCGGATCCTCCGCGAAGGCGCCCGACGCCACCGCCGGCCCGTCAACCACCGCGACGACGCCGTCCACCGTCACGCGCGAGCGGATCGCCGGCCATTGGAAGGCCTGAACCAACGGCTTGGGGAGGGCGAGACCTGAGGTCTCGATCAGGATGTGCTCCGGCGGCTCGGCGCGCGCGAGCAGGGTCTCGAGGGCGGGCACGAAGTCGTCCGCCACCGTGCAACAGATGCAGCCGTTGGGCAGCTCGACGATGGCGTCCTCGGTGCAGCCCTCGACGCCGCAGGCCGCCAGGAACGACTTGTCGAAGCCGACATCGCCGAACTCGTTGACCAGAATCGCGAGGCGGCGACCCTTGGCGTTCTCGACCACGTGGCGAACCAGGGTGGTCTTGCCGGCTCCCAGGAACCCCGTGACGATGGTGCAGGGGATCTTAGACACGATGGTCATTCGGCGGCCTCCAGGGTGCCGGCCGGGAGCGGGCGGGGCTCGGGGAAGGGGGGAATGCGGGCGATGACGCCGGTGCGAAACGCCGCCGGGCGCTCGCGCCACGGCACGATGCCGTCCGTCGTGGCGGCGTACGCGCCGAGGCCGCCGAGGATCGTCTCGGCGGAGGCGGCGGGATCCATATCGCCATACACGTAGGTCCACCGGCCGGCCGACGCCACCGCCACCGTACAGGGCCGCTTACAGACGGAGAGGCACTCCACCGGCTCGATGCGCAGTTGCTGCGCGTCGCCGACCCGCGCCCTCAGGGCATCGAGCAGGCGGGCGCCAGCGCGGGGTCCGTCCGGATCGTCGCCCTCCCGGCGGCAGGTGGTGCAGACATACAGGATCGTCTCAGGCACGGGCAGAACCCCGCGCGTTGTCGCGGGCGAAGGCCTGCCACGCCCAGCCGAACCCGAGCGCGATCATGACCCAGAAGACGAAGCTGATCGCCAGGGAGCGGGCCGCGAACTGGGCGGCGAGGGCGGCCGGAAGCTCGGAGGCGCCCGTCGGGGGCTGGGGCGCGCCGGCCACGTGCGGCGCGATCAGCAGGACGAGGCCGCCCAGGATCGCGATGAGCGAGCGGCGGATCGCGATGAGGTAGAGTCCCATGCCGGTCGCCGCCGCGGTCATCACCCACCACGCCTGACGGGCAGCCAGGGGCGCGGCCTCGCTGCCGGGCAGTTCGGGAGGCAGGCCGAGGCCCGGCGCCAGGGCGACACTGCCGAAGCCCGCGATCGCGAAGGCGAGGCAGGTCGGCGGCGTCGGCTCGCGGCCGCAGGCGAGCATCACGGCGCCGAGCAGCAGGGCGTAGCCGACGCCGCCGACCAGGGTCGCCAGGGCTGTGAAGGCCATGCGCGGCAGGCCCTCCGCGGGCTGCCATTCCGGCGCTGCCTCGGGCGTGGCGTGCTCGTGCCCGCCATGGGCGAGCACGATCGGCAGCGCCTTCGAGGCCTGATGGGAGGGCTCGGCATGCTCGTAGCGCTCAGCGGCGAGGATCAGCGGCGAGGTCAGCGTGAGTTCGAGACCGCTCACGACGGCAGCCGCGATGAAGCCGGCGGCCAGAGCCGCCGACAGAAGCCGGATGATCATCCCTGGGACGCGGGCGTCAGTGGCAGGGGAAGTTTTGCGTATGGCGGAAATCGTGCGCCGCGTTGTGGAACGCGATCGCCGGCGAGAAGCCCACCATGAAGAGCAGGCCGAGACCCAGGACGGCCGCGAGGGCGACGGCGACCGGACGTTCGGCGACGCGGGTGCCGAGGGCGGCGGGGGCGAGGGTCGAAGTGGTCATCTGCCTGTCTCCAGCCGCCCCACCGGCGGCATTTCGGGATCCTGTCGTGACGGCAGGTCTCCTGGCTCGCGGCTCTGCGCGCCGGCCGCCTTCCCGGATCGCTCCGGTGGCACTCTGGCAGGCACTCGCCGCTCACAGTTGCGGGGGCAGCCGCGGATTCGAGGTTCGCACCCCTCACCGCATTCCCTTTTCACCCCGTCGCCGGGGCACCGTCACGGGACCGTTGTAGACGCATGACAGCCTCCGCACAACGGAGACGCGGTGGAATCCTGCGCAGGATCCAGGGTCTGCGCCGGGCGGCGCCATCGGGACGATGTCGCGGATCGTGCTTCGGGCCGGCGAGGACCTCGATCGACGGGACCTGGCTCGCCGGCCACGCGTGCGGCGACTCTCCTGCCCGCCCGGGCCGACGACCGCATGGCCCCGATTCCGGCAGCCGGCCTCGTGCTGAAGTAACCCGGCGCGCTTGCCTTGGTGGCCGAGGATCTGTCGCTATTCGCGGAGGCCCTCAGCTTCGCTTTAAATTCCGGCGGGCTTCAGGGCCGGTCCGCGGAACGCTCGGCCGGCGCGCTCTCGGCGTCGCGCGCTCGGACAGCGTCCGCGTAGAGCCGCTCCACGTCCGTCCGGAATGCCGTGCGTGAATCCGGCCGCGTGTAGAACATGTGCCCGCCCGGGTAGACCGAAAGGCTGAGGCGGCCGGCGGCGTAGGCGGGAACCTGCGCGAGCAGCAGCTTCGAAGCGTAGTAGGGGGTCACGAGATCGGTGAAGCCGTGGGCGACGAGGACGCGCAGGCGCCCGTCGAGGGCGAGCGCGCCCTTGAGGTTCGAGAGCACCTCCGGAGCCTGACGCCCGGACCCCCAGGACCAGCCGCGGTTCACGGCGTTGTTGAGGAGCTCGTAGCGCATGTTGGGTACGGGCCACTTCAACGTACGCGCGTTGAGATCAAGCATCGCGCTGGTGAGCGGCGCCTGCAGGGCGGTGAGCTGCGGATCCTCGAAGCTCGATTGCGCGGCCTCCGGGTTCGGATCCCAACCGGTGATCCCGGTGTCGTAGGCGCTCGTCACGCGGCCGTCCGACCGGTCGATCTCGCGCTGGACGCTCCGCGTCGTGAGCCGCGCCGCCTGGGCGCGGACGAGGCCGGCGTCGAGGCCGACGAGCGGCGCGACCTTCTCGGTCATCCGCGCCACCGCAGCCGCGTCGCCCGGCCCTTTCAGGAGATCCGCCAAGTAGGGCCCCGACGCGTAGGCTTCCGCGTCGGCCAGCAGGTTCGGCCTCGGCACGGTGCCGGCCCGCTCCAGCGCGCCGGCCGCCAGGGAGGGCAGCTTCAGCACGTAGCCCCACGGATTGGCGCGCGGCGTCTCGAGCCAGCCGAAATCGAGCACCGGCGAGAGCAGGACCATCCCCGACAGGCCGACGCCGATATCCTCCTGCAGCTTCTCGGCGATTAGGGGCCCGCGGAATCCGCCGTAGCTCTCGCCGACATAGAATTTCGGGCTCGCCATCCGGTCGTTCACCCGCAGATAGCGGGCGATCACCGCCGCCAGGGTCGAGGCGTCGGAGTCGATCGACCAGTAACTCTTGCCGTTGCCGTCGGCGGCGCGGCTGTAGCCGGTTCCCACCGGGTCGAGGAAGACGAGATCGCTGAAGCCCAGCCACGTGCCGTCGTTGGGCGTCAGCGTGACCGGTTGCGACGGGCTGATGCTGTCCTTGCCGACGGGCAGCCGCCACGGGCCGATCGCGCCGATGTTCAGATAGGCCGACGACGCGCCCGGGCCGCCGTTGACCGCGAAGGTGACGGGCCGCGCGCGACCGGCCTCGGGTGCCATCGTGTAGGCCACGTAGGCGATCTCGGCCTGCAGCTTGCCGGCCTCGTCGACGAGCGGCAGGCTTCCCGCCGTGGCGGTGAAGTCGAGCGTCTTGCCGTCCGGAAGCGTCAGGCTGTGCTTGGTCGTCGAGTCGGGCGGCAGACGACGCCCCTCCGGACCGCGCGGCGCCGGCCGGGCCTCCTGCCGCGACTCCCCCTGTGGATGGCCGTGCGGTGCATCCTGAGCGCGCACGGGTGCGGCCAGCGCCAGAGTTAGGGCGAGGGCGGTGCCCGCGAGACGGATGCTGAGGGTCACGGTCAGGCCTTCTTGTTCCAGCGCCCGGAATCGTCCTGCTGCCAATAAGCGACCGCATGACCCGCATCCTTCGCCTGCTTCCACTGTTCGCGGGCGCGCAGCAGGGCGTCCTGATCGGTTCCATCGAACAGGATGCAAATCCGCTCGTAGGCACCCGCATCGGGCGGGAGATCGGCGCCCTCGACCAGGAAGCGGATCGAGGCTCGGTTCGGGTTCACGTCGCGCAGGGTCAGCACCACGGGCTGACTCCCGGCATCCGGCTCGCGGTCGGTGCCGTGCGGCAGGAAGCTCTCGTCGGAGTAGGTCCAGAGATGATCGTCCAGAGCTTGCAGCCGCTCCTCGCTGGCTGCCTGGACGGCCGCTTGCCAGCCGCGGTCCAGCGAGCGCTCGACGAGGTTCGGCAGCACCTTCTCCAAGGGCTGACGCTGCATGTGGTAGAAGAGGATCTCGGTCACGGCCCCGTCCATATAGGGTGCGGGACCGTCCTGCGAGGAGCGGCGCGCCGCCGCGCCCCGAGCCCCCTCAGACCAGCCGGCTCTGCTCGATCGCCGCGCCGACAAAGCCCTTGAACAGCGGGTGCGGCTCGAAGGGACGCGACTTCAGCTCCGGGTGGAACTGCACGCCGATGAACCACGGGTGCCCGACATGTTCCACCGTCTCGGGCAGGAGCCCGTCCGGCGAGACACCCGAGAAGCGCAGGCCCTTGGCCTCAAGCCGCTCGCGATAGGCCATGTTGACCTCGTAACGGTGGCGGTGCCGCTCGGAGATCTGCTCGGACCCGTAGATCTGGGCGATCTTCGATTCCGGATCGAGCTTGGCCTCGTAGGCGCCGAGCCGCATCGTGCCGCCGAGGTCGCCGGCGGCGGCGCGCCGCTCCAGCTCGTTGCCGCGCAGCCACTCGGTGAGCAGGCCGACCACCGGCTCGGCAGTTTCCCCAAACTCTGTGGAATTGGCCTCCGGCATGCCCGCGAGGGATCGGGCGGCCTCGATCACCGCCATCTGCATGCCGAAGCAGATGCCGAGATAGGGGATGCGCTTCTCGCGGGCGTAGCGGGCCGCCCGGATCTTGCCCTCGGCGCCGCGCTGGCCGAATCCACCCGGAACCAGGATGCCGTTGAGACCTTCGAGGAAGGGCGCCGGGTCCTCGCGCTCGAACACCTCCGCCTCGATCCACTCGAGGTTGACCTTCACCCGGTGGCTGATGCCGCCGTGGGTCAGCGCCTCGGTGAGCGACTTGTAGGCGTCCTTCAGGCCCGTGTACTTGCCGACGATGGCGATGGACACCTCGCCTTCCGGGTTTCGCACGCGCTCGGCAATCGTGCGCCAGCGGCCGAGATCCGGCTCGCCGCCGTGTTCCAGGCCGAAATGGCCGAGCACCTCCCGATCGAGCCCGGCCGTCCGGTAGGAGAGCGGCACCTCGTAGATGGAGGCCACGTCCCGCGCCTCGATCACCGCGGTCTCGCGGACGTTGCAGAACAGCGCGAGCTTGCGCCGCTCGTCGGTGGGGATGTCCCGGTCGCAGCGGCAGAGCAGGATGTCGGGCTGGATTCCGATGGAGCGCAGCTCCTTCACGGAGTGCTGCGTCGGCTTGGTCTTCAGCTCGCCCGCGGACGGGATGTAGGGCAGCAGCGTCAGGTGGACGTAGCAGCAGGTGCCGCGCGGCAGCTCCTGGCCGAGCTGACGGATCGCCTCGAAGAACGGGAGGCCCTCGATGTCGCCCACCGTGCCGCCGATCTCCACGAGCACGAAGTCGAAGCTGTCGTTGCCGTCGAGGACGAAGTCCTTGATGGCGTTGGTGACGTGCGGGATCACCTGGATCGTGGCGCCGAGATAGTCGCCGCGCCGCTCCTTGGCGATGATGTCCTGATAGATGCGGCCGGTGGTGATGTTGTCGGCCCGGCTCGCCGGAACGCCGGTGAAGCGCTCGTAATGGCCGAGGTCGAGGTCGGTCTCGGCACCGTCGTCGGTGACGAAGACCTCGCCGTGCTGGGTCGGGCTCATCGTGCCCGGATCGACGTTGAGATAGGGGTCGAGCTTGCGCATCCGGACCCGGTAGCCGCGGGCCTGCAACACCGCCGCGAGGGCCGCCGAGGCGAGCCCCTTGCCAAGAGACGAAACCACGCCGCCGGTGATGAAAACGTACCGCGTCATGGGCGTCGGTCCATAAAGAAGCTGCTGGCGTTTGCCAAACGACGGATGCCCCGGCCCGTGCATGGGCTGGGGATCGCGGAACGCATGGCACGAACCGGCTGACGCCGATTCGTCAAAAAGCGCGATGAGACGCTGCGCCGCTCCCGGCGCAGGCCGTCAGCGGGATTGCGGCGCGTCCGGAATCGCCGGCTGAGCTGGGGTCGCGGGCTGGGCCGGAGCCGTGGCCGGAACCCGGTCCTGCTGCTGGCGCAGCGTGTCGAGCAGGTTGTCGGCGCCGGTCGGCTGCTTGGCGGGCTGGCCCGATGTCTGCGGCGCGCCGGTGTCGAGGATCGACTTCGGCGCCGCCGAGCGGTGTGACAGGATCGCCAGCATCAGACTGGTGGCGAAGAACAGCGCCGCCAGGATCGCGGTCGCCCGCGTCAGGGCGTTGGCCTGTCCGCGGCCCGTCATGAAGCCGGCCACCCCGCCGCTCCCGCCGCCGCCCAGACCCAGGCCGCCCTCGGACCGCTGGAGCAGCACGACGCCGATCAGCGCGAGCACGATGATGAGGTGGACGACGATCAGGACGGTCTGCATCGGTGTTCCGAAAACGTCTTCAGGTCCGCGCGTCGATCCCGGCAGGCCGGTCGCAGGGACCGGCACGGGCGCGCGGCGGCCGCTGCCCTCGGCATCGGCCACAAATCTGCGCCGGCCATACACCACTCGCGATCCGGCGCCAACTTTATGATCGGGTCGCGCCTGTCGCCCGCGGGTCTCGCGCCATCCCGCGGCCTGTGCTCTGTCTGCGAGGGAAGGACGGCCCGCCAACGAGCCGTCCCGTCCCGGAAGGAAGCCATGCCGATCTCACGCCGCGCAGCGCTGGCCGCTGCTCTCGCAACGCCCGTCCTGCTGCGGACGGGTCCGGGAAGCGCCGCGAGCCCGGAGGCCGACGCTGTGGAGTCGGCGGTCGATGCCCTGACCCAGGCCCTTCTGGCCGGGGACGGGCCGGCACTCGAGGCTCTGACCCTCGACGGGTTGAGCTACGGCCATTCCAGCGGGCTGGTGCAGGACAAGGCGGCCTTCATCGCGCCGCTGGCCGCCAAGCGCGCCAGCTTCCCGAGCATCACCCTGTCGGACCGGTCGGTCTCGGTTGTAGGCGACGACGCCATCGCCCGGCACGTCTTCACCGGCGAGAGCGTCTCGAACGGCAAGACGTCCCCGGTGCATATCGGCGTGATGCAGGTCTGGCACCGGGATGGCGGGCGCTGACGGCTGCTGGCCCGTCAGGCGTTCAAGATCTGAGATCGGCGCCGTTCGACCTTTCTCCGGAGCGGAGCGTTTGAGCGGCGCCACGAAGTCGGATCTCGCGCGCCTCGCGACACTCCTTCTGCCAAAGGTTCCGTCCCTGGCCGCTACCGCACAACGCCCGCGTCGAATGTGCTTTTCCAGGTATGACGGACCGATGCCACCGCTCCGCATCATCCCGGGGCCGCGTAGCGGCACCCGGGATCAAGAACCGCCGACGAGCAAGAACTTTCACCGCCAGCGGCTCTGGATTCCGGGCTCGCCTTCGGCGCCCCGAACTGACGGCGCGGGTCGTTGCTCTACGTCGACGGGGTCCTTGATCTAAGCTTTCCTCAGCTCGTCACGAGGGCGCGAGCGCGCTCACGCGTAGGCGGCGCAGATCCCAAGGAAGTCCTCGGCCACGAGGCTCGCGCCGCCGACCAGCGCGCCGTCGACGTTGTCGACCGACAGCAGCTCCTTGGCGTTCCCCGGCTTCACCGAGCCGCCGTAGAGGATGCGGATCTTCTGCGCCTCGTCGCCAACGAGCTTGTCGAGCATCTCGCGCAGCGAGGCGTGGACCTCCGCGATGTCGCGCGGGGTCGGGGTGCGGCCCGAGCCGATCGCCCAGACAGGCTCGTAGGCGATGACCGTGTCGGTCGCCTTGGCGCCCTTCGGCAGGCCGATGGCGAGCTGGGCGCGGACGATGTCGAGGGCGCGGCCCTGCTCGCGCTCCTCGATGGTCTCGCCCACGCAGATGATGCCGCACAGGCCGGCCCGGCGGGCGCCCAGCGCCTTGGCGTGGACGCCGTCGTCGGTCTCGTGGTGGTAGGCCCGCCGCTCGGAATGCCCGACGATCACGTACTTGGCGCCGAGATCGGCCAGCATCTCGGCCGAGATGGAGCCCGTGAAGGCGCCGCTCTCGCGGGCGTGCAGGTTCTGTCCGCCGATGGCGATGGGCGAGCCCGCAGACGCCGCCACGCAAGAGCTGATCAGTGTCGCGGGTGGGCAGATCAGGACGTCGATCCGGCCAGCGAGCTCCTGCGAGAGCCGGTCGCGGATCGTTTCGACCACTTGGATCGAAGCCCGCGTGCCGTTCATCTTCCAGTTGCCAGCGACCAGTGGCCTGCGTCCCGACTGCGTCATTCCTGCCCTCGCGCCACGCCGCCTGCCGGACGTTGCCGGGGCCTACCAGAGCGAGCTTGAGCGTGCAAACAGGTCTCGGCCGCCAAGCCTTTGCCTGTGGACCCGAATGGTCTATCGCGGTCGGCTCTCGGGGATGGTGCCGCTCCGGCGACGGGCGGCTGCCGAAGGTATTCGATCACAGACCATGCTTCAGGGCATCCGCAACGCAACCCAGCACTGGCTCGGCAAGATCATCTTGACGGTCATCTTCACGCTGTTGATCGCCGGTGTCGGCATCTACGGCGTCGAGGAGTTCTTCCGCGGCGGCGCGAGCAACCGCGTGGCCACCGTCGGCAGCACGCCGATCACCGCCGAGCAGGTGCGTCAGGCCTATCAGAACCAGCTGCAGCGCTATCAGGCGCAGCTGAAGCGCGCCCTGACCCCCGATCAGGCACGGATGCTCGGCCTCGACCGGCAGGTCATGTCCCAGCTCATCACCGAGGCGGCCCTCGACCAGAAGACGCACGATCTCGGCCTCGCGGTGCCGGATTCCGCGGTGATCCGGGCGATTCACGACGAGAAGAGCTTCCAGAACGCGCAGGGACAGTTCGAGCCGCAGCTCTTCTACCAGACGCTGCAACGCGCCGGCCTGAACGAGGGGATGTTCGTGCGCGAGCAGCGCTCGGTCATCGCCCGCCTGCAGCTGGCCGAGGCTGTCTCGTCCGATCTGCACGTGCCGGTGGCGATGCGCGAGGCAGTCCATCGCTACACGACCGAGCGCCGCTCCGCCGCCTACCTGATGCTGACGCCCTCCACCGCCGGCCAGATCCCGGATCCGACCGACGAGGAGCTGAAGACCTGGTACGAGGCCAACAAATCGGGATTCCGGGCGCCGGAGTTCCGCTCCGCCAATCTCCTCGTGGTCGATCCGGAGGCTATGGCGAAGCCCGACGCGATCACCGACGCCGACGCCCGCGCCGCCTACGGTCTCAACAAGGACCGCTACGGCAGCCCGGAGAAGCGCACGATCCAGCAGATCGTCTTCCCCGACGCTGCCGCCGCGGAGACCGCCCGCAAGGCGATCGAGGACGGCTCCAAGACCTTCGAGGCCGTGGCGACCGAGCGGGGTACCGACGAGAAGGACCTGACGCTGGGCACGCTCACGAAGAGCGAACTGTTCGACAAGGCCGTGGCGGACGCCGCCTTCGCGCTGCCGGAGGGTGGCGTGAGCCAGCCGGTCCAGGGTCGGTTCGGCACGGTGCTGCTGCGGGTGACCAAGATCGAGTCCGGGACAGTGAAGCCCTTCGACCAGGTCGAAGGCGAGATCCGCAAGGGGCTGGCTCTGGCCCGGGCGCGCGACACCATGGAGAATACCCGCGACGCCATCGAGGACCAGCGCGCGGGCGCCAAGCCGCTCACCGACATCGCGGCCGAGCGCGGGCTCAAGATCGTGACCGTGAAGGCCATCGATCCCCAGGGCAAGGATCCGGAGGGCCGCAAAGTCGCCGACATCCCCGATCCCGACACGACCCTGCCGGCCTTGTTCCGCGCCGAGATCGGCGGCGATAACGAGCCCCTGCGCACCAAGGCGGGCGGCTACGTCTGGTATGACGTCACCAACATCGACCCCGCGCACGACAAGCCCCTCGATCAGGTCAAGGACGGCGTGAAGGCCGGCTGGACCGCCGCCGAGATTGCGAAGCGCCTCCAGGCCAAGGGGCGCGAGCTCGTCGAGAAGCTCAACAAGGGCGAGACCATCGAGGCGGTGGTCCAAGAGGTCGGCGTCAACGCGCAGGAGGTGCAGGATCTCGCGCGCAATCAGGCCAAGGACATGCTGACCGCCGACGACGTCAACCTGATCTTCGCGACGGCGGTGGGCAAGGCTGGCACGGCGGCGGCGGGCGATTCGCGCGCGGTGTTCAAGGTCACGGCGGCGACGATGCCGGCCTTCGTGGCCGACAGCCCGAGCGACAAGACCATCACCCAGAGCTTCCAGGCGGCACTCGCCGACGACGTGCTGTCGCAGTACATCGGCGAGGTCCAGAAGAACGCGGGCGTGAAGGTCGACGCGACGGCCCTGCGCCGGGCGTTGGGCGGCGAGTACTGAGGCATGGCCGAGGCGCCTGACTACGCGGCTTTCGCGGCACGCTATGACGCTGGCCAGCCGGGTCTCGTCGGGCTGACCCTCGTGGCCGACCTTGAGACGCCCGTCGCTGCCTTCCTCAAGCTGCGGGATCGGCAAACGGGCTCCGCGTTCCTTCTCGAATCCGTCGAGGGCGGTGCCGTTCGCGGTCGCTACTCGATGATCGGGCTCGACCCGGATCTGGTCTGGCGCTGCCAGGACGGCGCGGCGGCAATCGCCCGCGGTGCCGACCTGACCCACTTCGAGCCGGACGACCGCGCCCCGCTCGCGAGCCTGCGGGCTCTGATCGCCGAGAGCGCCATCGGCGACGCGGCGGATGCCGACCTGCCGCCGATGGCCGCCGGCCTGTTCGGCTATCTCGGCTACGACATGGTCCGCGCCATGGAACGGCTGCCGGAGCCGAATCCGGATCCCCTGGGCGTGCCGGACGCGATCCTGATCCGCCCGCGGGTGATGGTCGTCTTCGACTCGATCCGCGATCTCATCACCGTCGTCTCGCCGGTGCGGCCCGCGCCGGGCGTCGCGCCCCGGGCGGCCTACGAGGATGCGCTGCAGCGCCTCGACCGGGTGGCCGCCGCGCTCGAGGGACCGCTTCCGATCGAGGCCCGGGTGGACCTCTCGGCGGTCGCGCATCCCGAGGCGGTCTCGAACACCCCGCCGGACGATTTCTTCGCCATGGTCGCGCGGGCCAAGGAGTACATCGTCGCGGGCGACGTGTTCCAGGTCGTGCTGTCTCAGCGGTTCTCCGCCCCGTTCACCCTGCCGGCCTTCAGCCTGTACCGCTCGCTCCGGCGCACCAACCCTGCGCCGTTCCTCTGCTACCTCGACTTCGAAGCCTTCCAGATCGTCTGCTCGTCGCCGGAGATCCTGGTGCGGGTTCGGGAGGGCACCGTGACGGTGCGGCCGATCGCCGGCACCCGCCGCCGCGGCGCGACCCCGGCGGAAGACGCGGCGCTCGCGGCCGAACTCCTCGCCGATCCCAAGGAGCGCGCCGAGCACCTGATGCTCCTCGATCTCGGCCGCAACGATGCCGGCCGCGTATCGCGGATCAGCAGCGTTCGGGTGACCGATTCGTTCTTCATCGAGCGCTACAGTCAGGTCATGCACATCGTGTCGAACGTCGAGGGCGACCTCGATCCGCGCCACGACCCGCTCGACGCCCTGGCGGCCGGCTTCCCGGCTGGCACGGTCTCGGGCGCCCCGAAGGTGCGGGCCATGGAGATCATCGACGAACTGGAGCGCGAGAAGCGCGGGCCCTACGCGGGCTGCATCGGCTATTTCGGCGCGCGCGGCGAGATGGATACGTGCATCGTGCTCCGCACCGCCGTGGTCAAGGACGGGCGGATGCACGTCCAGGCCGGCGCCGGGATCGTCTACGATTCGGATCCTGCGTCCGAGCAGCAGGAATGCGTCAATAAGGCCAAGGCGCTGTTTCGGGCGGCCGAGGAGGCGGTGCGGTTCGCCGCGCAGGCGAAGCGCGGGCAGTAAACGACACCCCGATCGAAGCCGGTCGCCAGATGCAGTGCATGGTTGACCGCTCCGTCCCGAGCGGTCACATCGCGCCCATGCCCGAGCGTGCCGCCGCGATGCCCAACGTCCTCGTCATAGACAACTACGACTCCTTCACGTGGAATCTGGTCCACCTGATCGGTCCGCTCTGCGGCGCGATCGACGTGGTGCGCAACGACGCGCTCACCGTCCCCGAGATCCGCGCGAAGGCGCCGGACGCGATCGTGCTCTCGCCGGGCCCCTGCACGCCCAACGAGGCGGGCATATGCCTCGACGTCGTGCGCGACCTCTCGGAGGAGATCCCGATCTTCGGCGTGTGTCTCGGCCTCCAGGCGATCGGGCAGGCGTTCGGGGGCGACGTGGTCCGGGCGCCGCTGCCACTGCACGGCAAGGTCTCGACAATCCGGCACGGCGCCCGCGGACTCTTCCGCGGACTGAACGACAGTTTCGAGGCCACGCGCTACCACTCGCTCGTGGTCGATCGTGCGAGCTGCCCGCAATCGCTTCGGGTCACCGCCGAGGCCGACGGTCTCATCATGGGCCTGGAACACACCGAGCGCCCGCTCCACGGCGTCCAGTTCCATCCGGAGAGCATCCGCTCCCAGCACGGGACGGAGATCGTGAAGAACTTCCTCGATCTGGCCGCCGCCTGGAACGCGGCGCGTGACAGGACCCGCGTCGACGTGCATTGACGCCCGGAGGCCGAGAGGGCCTTCCGACAGAGCGCATGGACAGTTTCAGACCCCATCTCGCGAAGGTCGCCGGAGGCCTCGCCCTCGACCGTGACGAGGCGCGCGCAGCCTTCGACGACCTGCTGTCGGGCGAGGTGACGCCCGTGCAGGCCGGCGCCTTCCTGGCTGCCCTCAAGGTGCGCGGCGAGACCGTGGAGGAGATCGTCGGCGCTGCCGAGGCCATGCGGGCACGCATGACCCGCGTCGCGGCGCCCGAGAACGCCGTCGACGTTGTCGGCACCGGCGGGGACCATTCCGGCAGCGTGAACGTCTCGACCCTCGCGGCCATCCTGGTGGCCGCCTGCGGCGTGCCGGTGGCCAAGCACGGCAATCGTGCCGCGACCTCGCGCTCGGGCGCCGCCGACGTGCTCGCCGCCCTCGGCGTCCGGCTCGGGCTCGACGCGCAGAGCCAAGCGCGCTGCCTCGACGAAGCCGGCCTCTGTTTCCTGTTCGCCCAGGCGCACCATCCGGCGATGCGCCACGTGGCGGCGGTCCGCTCCGAACTGCCGGTGCGAACGATCTTCAACCTGCTCGGCCCGCTCAGCAATCCGGCCGGCGTCGCCTACCAGCTCTTCGGTGTTGCCCAGGAGGCCCTCGCCGAGCCGCTGACGCGGGTGCTGGCGGAACTCGGCAGCCGCCGGGTCTGGACCGTGCATGGCTCCGACGGGCTCGACGAGATCACCGTCACGGGGCCGTCGCGCGTGGTTGCTCTGGACGAGGGCCGGATCTCGCGGTTCACCATCGACCCGCGGGACCTCGGGCTGCCGCTGCGCGCGCCCGAGGAGTTGCGGGGCGGCGATCCGGCCGACAACGCCCGGTCACTGGAGGCGGTGCTCGCCGGGGCACGCAACGCCTACCGGGACATCGCGGTTCTCAATGCGGCGGCCGCACTCGTCGTCGCGGGGGGCGCGGCGACCCTAGCGGACGGGCTTGCGCGGGCGCAGGATGCCGTGGAGTCCGGGGCGGCCCGGGCGACACTCGCCCGACTGATCCGGGCCTCGAACGACCACTCCACTGGGCCGGAGGGCCGATGAGCGCGATCACGCATGAGGCGAAGGGGGTCGCTGCACCCGAGGGGGAGAGCGAGCGCCCGAACGTCCTCGCCCGCATCGAGGCCTACAAGCGCCGCGAGATCGCCGAGGCAAAGCTGCGGGTGCCGCTCGCCAAGCTCGAGCGCAAGGTCGCGCAGGCCGAGCCCGTGCGCGGCTTCGCGGCGGCGATCCGGGCCCACCTTGCCGAAGGACGCCCTGGGCTGATCGCCGAGGTGAAGAAGGCCTCGCCCTCGAAGGGCCTGATCCGGGCCGACTTCGATCCGGCCCGACTCGCCGCCGCCTACGAAGCGGGTGGCGCTACTTGCCTGTCCGTCCTGACCGATGAGCCCTCGTTCCAGGGCCGGCCGGAATACCTGACGGCGGCCCGCGACGCCTGCGGGCTGCCGGTCCTGCGCAAGGACTTCCTGTTCGAGCCCTATCAGGTCTACGAGGCCCGGGCCTGGGGCGCGGACTGTATCTTGGTCATCATGGCTTGCCTCGACGATGACGAGGCGGTCGACCTCGTCGAGACAGCGCACCTCCTCGGGATGGACGTCCTGGTCGAGGTCCACGACGCGGCGGAGCTGGAGCGCGCCATCCCTCTGGGCGCCGCGCTCATCGGGATCAACAACCGGAACCTGAAGACCTTCGAGGTGTCGTTCGACACCGCCATCCGCCTCGGTGCGGGGATTCCGTCGGACAGGATCGCCGTCGCCGAGAGCGGAATCGGCGGACATGCCGATGTGGTGCGCCTTCGGGAGAATGGCCTCGGCGTGGTGCTCGTCGGCGAGAGCCTGATGCGGCAGGCGGACGTCACCCGGGCGACCCGGGCGCTGCTCTTCGGCGAGGCCGAGGAAACGGGGATCAACGCCAAGGCCACCGAGCCCAAGGGCGGCAAGGTCAAGAAGAAGGGCTGAGCGATGCAGCCCGGCGCGACGCTCACCCATCTCGATACCAGCGGCGCGGCCAATATGGTCGACGTCACCGACAAGCCCGCCACGGACCGCACCGCGCGCGCGGAGGGCGTCATCGTGATGAGGCCCGAAACCCTGACGCTGATCCGCGAAGGTGATGCCAAGAAGGGCGACGTGATCGGCACGGCGCGCCTCGCCGGCATCATGGCGGCCAAGCGCACCCACGAACTGATTCCCCTCTGCCACCCGCTGCTCCTCTCGAAGGTGCGGGTCGAGTGTGAGCCGGACGACGCGCTGCCCGGCTTGCGCGTCGTCGCCGAGGTGCGGGTCCAAGGTCCCACTGGCGTCGAAATGGAGGCGCTGACGGCGGTTTCGGTGGCCTGCCTCACGGTCTATGACATGGTGAAGGCCGTCGATCGCGGCATGCGGATCGAGGGCATAAGGCTCGTCGCCAAGGACGGAGGCCGCTCCGGCGCCTACCGGGCTCCCGCCGCATGAGCGGCCTGATCGCGGTCGCGGAGGCGCTCGATCGCGTCCTGTCGAGCGTCGCCGGTCCCGTCGAACCCGAGATCGTGTCGCTGGCCCAGGCCGCCGGCCGGACGCTTGCCGCCGATATCGTCGCGACGCGCACCCAACCGCCGTTTCCTGCCTCCGCGATGGATGGCTACGCGGTCCGGCGCGCCGATGCGGATGTTGTGGGGGCGCGGCTGCGCCTCATCGGCAGCAGCGCGGCCGGACACGGCTACACTGGCGCGATCGGTCCCGGCGAGACGGTGCGCATCTTCACCGGCGCCCCCGTGCCCGAAGGGGCGGACGCGATCCTGATCCAGGAGGACGCCCGGACGGACGGCGACACCGTGCAGGTCGTCGAGCCGGTGGAACCCGACCGTTTCATCCGCCGTGCCGGACTCGATTTCACCGCCGGCGATACCCTGCTGTCGGCCGGGATGAGCCTCGATGCCCGGCGCCTCGCCCTGGCGGCAGCGGCCGGCCATCCCCGCCTTTCCGTCAGGCGCAGGCCACGGGTCGCGATTCTCGCGACCGGCGACGAACTCGTTGAGGCGGGTGCAGCTCCGGCCTGGGACCAAATCGTCGCCTCGAACAGCCTCGCGCTCGGTGCGCTCGCCGTGGAAGCCGGGGCCGAGATCATCGATCTCGGCATCGCGGCGGATAAACACGACGCGCTGGAGGATGCGTTCCGGCGCGCGCGAAACGCGCGGGCCGACGTGCTGGTGACGCTCGGCGGCGCGTCGGTCGGCGATCACGATCTCGTCCAGGCAGCCCTCGCCAGGGAGGGGTTGGAACTCGGCTTCTGGCGCGTGGCGCTGCGGCCCGGAAAGCCGCTGATGCACGGGCGCCTCGGCGACATGCTGGTCATCGGTCTGCCGGGCAATCCGGTCTCGTCCATCGTCTGCGGCCTGCTGTTCGTTGTGCCGGCGATCCGCGCACTTCAGGGCGATCCCCAGGCGGGCGCAGACCGCAGCGAGGCGGCGACTCTGGGCCGCGATCTGCAGGCCAATGACGGGCGCGCCGATTACATGCGCGCGACCCTCGCGGTCGAGCCGGGCCGCCTGCCAGTGGCGACGCCGGAGCAGCGCCAGGATTCCTCGATGCTGGCAGTCCTCGGTCGTGCCGAGGCGCTGCTGCTCCGCCTACCGCACGAGCCTGCCGCGAGGGCCGGCGACCCCTGCCGGATCATCCGGCTCGACCGCCGCCTTCTCTGACCCGACGCCGCGCGCCGGACGCGAGGAGCGGTCGCAGACCGATGCGCGCGCCTACCGCGGCGGCACGCGCCAGACCTTCAATGGGCCTGGCAAGTCCAGGGGCTCCAGCCGTTCGGATCGCACCGCCCCGGCGGCGAGCCGCTTCGCGAAGGCGGGCTCGGCCTGGAGATCGTCGGCCGGACGATCCGGGCAGGCGACGAGATAGCGGATCCCGAAATCCCGCAGCACGGCGTCGAGATCCGCCTCGGTCCCGCCCAGTCCTTCGATGGCCGCCGTGAGGCCGGTTATGGCGCGGTGATAGGGGGCTGCCACGATGCTGTGGGGCGTGCGTAGCAGGATCGTCGGTCCCATGAAGACCGGCGCCAGTACGGTCCCGGGCGGAAGCGCGGCCAGGGGACGCAGGGCGGCCTCGCTCTGGCAGGCGACCGCGCCCGCGGGATCGAGGGCCGTGCGCGATGCGGGCGCGAGGGTCTCGGCAAGCATGGACGGGACCATCCAGAGGGTGCTCACGAGGCCGCAGCCCAGCGCCAGAAGACCCCAGCGCCGTGCGCCGCCGCCTGGCTCGCCCGCGCGGGTGACGGCGCGGTCGATCACCGCCCCGCCCACGAGCGGCACGAAACCCGAGGCGATGTAGAGGCCGCGGAACTGGAAGTACCCGAGGATCAGGCCGGGCCACAGGAACAGCGCGATAACGGACCACGCGCGCCGCTGCGGGCCGCGCCACGTCATCCAGGCAGCACTCAGGCCCGCGAGCAGCGCCACCGGGTAGAAGACCAGGACCTCCCACTGCCCGTGATCGACGAACTTTGGCACCGAGGCCATCTCGTTGACCGTCAGCAGCCAGTGGACCCTTACCAACTCAGGCATGCCGGGGAACGGGCCGCCGAGGCAGGCCGGGAAGGCGAGGACGAAGCCGGACAGAAGGACGGTGCCGAACAGGCCGGCGAGAGCCGCACGCGCCCGCATCGCGGCAAGGTGAGGCGCCAGGATCACGGCCGAAAATCCGAGGCCGAAGCCGCCGGAGGTCAGCCATAGCCAGGGTGTCGAGAGCGCGTCGCAGCGCGGCGCGGTCCAGAGTCCGGGAGACGTCTGGGCAGCGAAGAGCAGCGGCGCGGCGGTTCCGAGGGCGAGGCCGAAGCCCGACAGCACTGGCAGGGCGGGACGGCCGCGCAGGCACCAATCCCCCACCAGATAGAGAGCGGCGAGGGCGATGGCTGGCAAGCCCTCGAGCCCGACTGCGAGCGACAGGGCTGCCAGGCACCCGCCGCCGAGGCCTGCCCGAAAGCCGCCGCGGATCATGCAGAAGGCTAGGCCCAGAATGGCGAGGATCTGGACGTTGTGATGATCGACGCGCCCCGGCTGGAACTGGATGGCCACCCCGAAGGTCTGGGTCGCCACGAGGATGGCCAGGATCGCCGCCCGGCTGCCGAAGCTGGCGCGCGTGCCGCGGTACAGCACGACGGCGTACAGGCCGAACAGCGCGGCTGGCCAGAGCACGGCCGTCACGCCGAGGGCGAGTTGCACGCCCAGGACGGGGGCCAGCGCCGCGACTAGCCCGGCGATGGGAGCGTCCACCAGACGCGACCAGTGGCTCGGTACCCCCGCGGGGGCGAGGAAACGGTACTGGACGTTGTCGTACCAGCCCTGACCGGCCAGGAGGTCGCGCACCTCGACGAGCCGCATCGCATCATCGGTATCGGGCAACCGGAGATGACGAACCGTCTCCCAGACGTCGTGGGGCGGGTACAGGGTCGCGAGGCAGAGCGCGACGATCATCCAGACGATCGCGCGACGGTCGATCCGGCCCGGCATGACGGCGACCGCGGACGGCATCACTTCCCCCTGCGCGCCGCGGGCGAGCGGCGGCTCCTCTATCTCCGAAGACGCTTAAGGACCGGTCAATCCGCTGCGACGACATTCCTTAACCATCCGCCTGCGATAACCGGCGGGCCGGAACGGGTTCCGGCCGGGCAGCCAGCCGGAGCAGGGGATGAGCCACCACACCGAGACGCTGGTGATCGGCGCCGGGCCCGCGGGGCTCACCGCCGCCTACCTGCTGTCGAAGCAGGGGCGCTCGGTCATCGTCCTGGAGCGGGATCCGGCCCAGGTCGGCGGCATCTCGCGGACGGTCTCACACAACGGCTACCTCTTCGACATCGGCGGACACCGGTTCTTCTCGAAGTCGAAGGCTGTGGTCGATCTGTGGGACGAGATCCTGCCGAACGATTTCATCGAGCGTCCGCGCCTGTCACGGATCTACTACCGCGGCCGCTACTACGCCTATCCGCTCAAGGCTTTCGAGGCGTTGCGCAACCTCGGCGTTTTGACCAGCGTGGCCTGCCTCGCCTCCTACCTCCATGCCCGCGCGCGGCCGGTGGCCGACCCGAAGACCTTCCACGCCTGGGTGCGCAACCAGTTCGGCGAGCGGCTCTTCACCATCTTCTTCAAGACTTACACCGAGAAGGTGTGGGGCATGTCCTGCGACGCGATATCGGCCGATTGGGCGGCCCAGCGGATCAAGGGGCTCGACCTCGGCGCCGCGATCCGCGACGGGCTCAAGCGCTCGCTCGGCCTGCACAAGCGGGCCCGGTCGAGCGGCCCGGTGATCAAGACTTTGATCGAGTCGTTTCGCTATCCGCGGCGCGGGCCCGGCATGATGTGGGAGGCGGCCGCGGCCAAGACCCGGGCGCAGGGCGGCCGGGTGCTCCTGGACCGCGGCGTCGACTCGCTCAGCTACGATGCCGGTACAGGTCTCTGGACAGTGGCGGCGCGCGGCGCCGACGGCACCCGCGAGACCTTCACGGCCCGCCACGTCGTATCCTCGGCACCGGTGCGGGACCTGATCGATTCGATGCGGCCGCGACCGCTGAGCACCTTCAACGCGCGGTCGCTGAAATATCGGGATTTCCTCACCGTCGCGCTCATCGCCAGATCCCGGACGGAGTTTCCAGACAACTGGATCTATATCCACGATCCGTCGGTGAAGGTCGGCCGCGTGCAGAATTTCCGCTCCTGGTCGCCCGAGATGGTGCCCGACGAGGGCCACACCTGCCTCGGCCTCGAGTACTTCTGCTTCGAGGGCGACGGATTGTGGAACGCCACGGATGCCGACCTCGTGGACCTGGCGAAGCGCGAGATTGGACAGATCGGCCTGATCGACCCGGCCGACGTGGTCGATGCCTGCGTGGTCCGCCAGCCGAAGGCTTACCCGGTCTACGACGAGGAATATGCCGGCCACGTCTCCACGGTGCGCCGAGAGCTGGAGCGGGATTTCCCGACCCTGCACCTCGTCGGCCGCAACGGCATGCACAAGTACAACAATCAAGACCACGCGATGATGACCGCGATGCTGACCGTGGAGAACATCCTCTGCGGCCGGCGCCGGCACGACGTGTGGCAGGTCAACGAGGACGCCGAGTACACGGAGGCGGGGGTGTCGGGCGCGCAGGCCGCGCTGGGCAGCGAGCGGCTCGTGCCGCGGAAGGTCGCCTGACAGGCGACAGGGATCGGGCCGCGTCACCGGCGCGGCTTGTTCCTGGAAATCTCGCCTCTATCGTTCGCTGCCGGACAGGCCCAGGTTCAAGGGCCGCCGGGAGGAACGTTTCCGATGCGATCATTGATCATCGCCGCACTTCTGGCCGGCGCCGCCGCGCCCGCTCTGGCGCAGGGCGCCGCCCCGGCCGAGACGAAGGCCAAGACCGACGATCTGGAGAAGCTCGAAGGCTTTCATAGCACTAACACGCAGGCCGCCCCCGAGGTGCCGCAGACCGGTCGGCGGGCGGACGCGATCCGCAAGAACCTCGGCAAGGTCAAGCTGCCGGACGGCTTCAAGATCGACCTCTATGCCGTCGTACCGGATGCCCGCGCCATCGCGGTCGGCCCCAATGCCGGCGTGCTCTTTGTCGGCACGCGAAAGAGCAAGATCTACACGGTCACCGACCGCGACAAGGACCGGGTCGCCGACGAGGTTCGCCCCTTCGCGCCGGGCATCGAGTTCAAGATCCCGAACGGCGTCTGCTTCTCGAAGGACGGCGTGCTCACCGTGGTGGAGCAGAACCGGGTGCTGGCCTTCCCGGCCGCCGAGTTCTTCTACGAGAACCCCGACGTCGCCGCCGGCGTGCTGGTGAAGCAGGGCGAGCTGATCCCGGCCTCCGAGGAGAGCTTCAACCACACCGCCCGGGTCTGCCGGGTGGGTGCCGACGGCAAGACCTACATCGCGCTCGGCCAGCCCTACAACGTGCCGCCCGCCGAGAAGATGGATTTGTACAAGAAGGCGGGGATCGGCGGCATCATCCGCATCGATGCCGACGGCAAGAATCGCGAAGTCTACGCCACTGGCATCCGCAACTCGGTGGGAATGGATTTTGCCGCCGACAAGACGCTCTGGTTCACCGACAATCAGGTCGACGGCATGGGCGACGACAAGCCGCCGGGCGAGCTGAACCACGCCACCAAGGCCGGCGAGAACTTCGGCTTCCCGTGGTTCGGCGGCGGATCCGTCCGCACGGTCGAGTACAAGGACCAGACGCCGCCGGCCGACGCCGTCGCCCCCATGGCCGAGCTGCCGCCGCACGCGGCCGATCTCGGCATGACCTTCTACAACGGCAAGCAGTTCCCGGCCTCGTACAAGGGTGGGATCTTCATCGCCGAGCACGGCTCGTGGAACCGCACCGAGCCGGTGGGCGCACGGGTGATGTTCGCCAAGCTCGGGGCCGACGGGAAGGTCGAATCGGTGAAGCCCTTCGCGGAGGGCTGGCTTACCGGTGACGGCGAGTATCTGGGGCGTCCGGTGGACGTGGCGGTGATGCTCGACGGCTCGCTGCTGGTCTCGGACGATTCCGCCGGGGCGATCTACCGGATCTCGTACGAGAAATAAGGGGTTCTTCCCTCCCCCTTGCGGGGAGGGATCGAGGGTGGGGATGGTGCAGGATGAGGCGCAGCGGTGCCTCCTACACCACCCCCACCTCCAACTCCTCCCCGCAAGGGGGAGGAGCGTATCGTCGCGCAATCCGAGCCCGCCTGATGATCCGTCCGCTTTTCGTCCTGATCGCCACCCTCGTCCCATTCGCGGCCCAGGCCGGCGACGCCGCCGCGGGCAAGAAGCGCGCGACCGCCTGCCAGACCTGCCACGGGATGGACGGGCTCTCGAAGCTGCCGGAGGCGCCCAACCTCGCCGGGCAGGTCGAGCCATATCTGGTAAAGGCGCTCACCGAGTACCGCGACGGCAAGCGGCAGAACGAGATCATGAACGTGGTCGCGAAGGATCTGACGGACGCCGATATCGCGAATCTGGCCGCGTATTATTCTGGAATTCAGGTCGATGTGCTGCCGCCGGGGTAACCCGCGCGCTCCACCCTCCCTTTGCGGGAGAGGGAGGGCGGAGTTGCCTCAATCGTCCATCTTCAGGGCGGCGATGAATGCCTCCTGCGGGATCTCCACGCGCCCGAACTGGCGCATCTTCTTCTTGCCTTCCTTCTGCTTGTCCAACAGCTTGCGCTTGCGCGAGATGTCGCCGCCGTAGCACTTGGCGGTCACGTCCTTCGACAGCGCCTTGATCGTCTCGCGGGCGATGATCTTGCCGCCGATCGCCGCCTGAACGGGGATCTGGAACAGGTGGCGGGGGATCAGATCCTTCAGCTTCTCGCACATCGCCCGGCCGCGCGACTCGGCGCGGGTGCGGTGGACCAGCATCGACAGAGCGTCCACCGGCTCGGCGTTGACCAGGATCGACATCTTGACGAGGTCACCCTCGCGGTAATCGGACACATGGTAGTCGAAGGAGGCGTAGCCCTTCGAGATCGACTTCAGCCGGTCGTAGAAGTCGAAAACCACCTCGTTCAGCGGCAGGTCGTAGACCACCATGGCGCGCTTGCCGACGTAGTTGAGGTCGATCTGCACGCCGCGCCGGTCCTGGCAGAGCTTGAGCACGCCGCCGAGATACTCGTCGGGCGTCAGGATCGTGGCGCGGATCCAGGGCTCCTCGACCGTCTCGATCTTCATGACGTCCGGCATGTCGGCCGGGTTGTGCAGCTCCTTGGTCTCGCCGTCGCGCATCTTGAGGCGGTAGACCACGGAGGGCGCCGTTGAGATCAGGTCGAGGTTGAACTCGCGCTCCAGCCGCTCCTGGATGATCTCCAGGTGCAGCAGCCCGAGGAAGCCGCAGCGGAAGCCGAAGCCGAGGGCGGCCGAACTCTCCATCTCGTAGGAGAACGATGCGTCGTTCAGGCGGAGCTTGCCCATGGCAGAGCGCAGGTTCTCGAACTCGGCCGCGTCCACCGGGAACAGGCCGCAGAACACCACCGCCTGCACTTCCTTGAAGCCCGGCAGCATCTCGGTGGTCTGGCGCTTGTCCTCGGTGATGGTGTCGCCGACGCGGGTGTCGGCGACCTCCTTGATCGAGCCGGTGAAGAAACCGACCTCGCCCGGGCCCAACTCGCCGATATCGGCCATCTTCGGCCGGAACACGCCGATCCGGTCGACGCCGTAGACGGCGTCGGCGCCCATCATGCGGATGGTCATGCCCTTCTTGAGGGTCCCGTCGATGATCCGCACCAGCACCACGACGCCGAGATAGGCGTCGTACCAGCTGTCCACGAGGAGCGCCTTCAGGGGTGCGTCGCGGTTGCCCTTCGGGGGCGGCAGGCGCGTGACGATGGCCTCCAACACCGCTTCGATGTTGAGGCCGGTCTTCGCCGAGATCGGCACCGCGTCGGAGGCGTCCAGGCCGATCACCTCCTCGATCTGCTCCTTCACCCGGTCCGGCTCGGCGGCCGGAAGATCGACCTTGTTGAGGACCGGGACGATCTCGTGGTTGGCGTCCAGTGCTTGGTAGACGTTGGCGAGGGTCTGTGCCTCGACGCCCTGGGACGCGTCCACCACCAGCAGCGAGCCCTCGCAGGCGGCAAGCGAGCGCGAGACCTCGTAGGCGAAGTCCACGTGGCCGGGCGTGTCCATCAGGTTCAGGACGTAGTCCTTGCCGTCCTCGGCCTTGTATTCCAGACGCACGGTCTGCGCCTTGATGGTGATGCCGCGCTCCTTCTCGATATCCATCGAGTCGAGCATCTGCTCGCTCATGTCGCGCAGCGCCACGGTGCCGGTGGCCTGGATCAGCCGGTCTGCCAGGGTCGATTTGCCGTGGTCGATATGCGCGACGATCGAGAAGTTGCGGATGGATTCGATCGGGGCTGTCATCGGCATTCCGTTCGGGCGCGCGCCGGCGCGCACCGTCTGTCGTCTGGACGTGTTCGGATGGATCGGCTCCCGCGCGAGATAGCAGCGCGGCGGGAAGGCGCCAAGCGCGGCCTAAGCGCCGACGTGCGTCGTCGTCGAGGCGATAGCTCAGTCCTAGGATACCACGATTGCGCGGCAGGGATGACGAAAAGCCCCATCCCGTCGGCCCCCACAGACGAAACGACGGGGGCCGGAATAGTCCGGCCCCCGGGTCAAGGTCGCGTCTGGCACGAAATCGCGGGCGACCGGCTTAGCGGCCGCGATCCCGGATCAAGCGCTCGATCTCCGCCTCGCCGTGGGAGCGCGCCTTAGCCTCGGTCGGATGCTTCCGGTCCGAGCGCTGGTGCAGCTTGCCGTGCTTGCGGATGCTCCACTGGAACAACGAGCCGCTCTCGCCGACCGGCTCAACGTCAAGGCTGAAGGGGTAGGTATCTGTCTGCGTGTCGCTCATGGGGCCGATATGGGGCATTCAGCGACGTTTCGCCATGCCCCCGGATGAAGTCCTTCTGGACTCATGACGGTGAGTCGGTCGTTCGCGCCCGCGCGGCCATGGCGACGAGGCTTTTGCGCAGCATTCCCATGTCGGTCACGCGCTCCGGGTAGGTGACACGGGCCGTGCGGTCACCCGCGATCAGATCCATTCCCTCCGGATCCAAGCCGCTGAGCCGCCAGGGCAGCCCTGCTTCGACCCCGGAGCCGGAGGCGTAGAGGGCCAGGGCATCGGCGTGGTCGGCATTCATGTGCTCCACGGCGCCTCGCTCGCCCGCCACGATAGCCTGCGCGTCCGAGAGGTCGAGAAGGAGTTGGTCGCGCGTGAGCGTCGCCGCCTTGGCGAAACCGCCGTTCAGGTGTCCGGTTTCCGGATCGAGGGCGAAGAACCCGAAATCCGGGAAGTCGGCGTAGAGCTTGGCCTTGGGATGACGCGCGAGGAATCGCTCCCGGGCCCGCGCTTCCCCCGTTTGTACGGCGCGGCCGACGACGGTCAGCCTGGGATGGGCGAGGGGATCGCCCTTGCCGCCCTGCGAAAACAGCAGCGAGCAGCGCGGATTGGCCAGCAGGTTGCGGGTGTGGGCCGAGAGACGCGACAGCAGCATCAGCGGCGTGCCATCCGTGTCGGTCGCCATCGTCACCAGGGAGGCGAAGGGCGTGCCGTCCGGGTCGAGGGTCGCGAGCGCCCCGGACCGGATGCTGCGCAGAAGGATCCGCGACAGGCCGATGGCGTCGAACGGGGCTGCCTCCGCCGGCAGCGGCCGGGCCGGGCCCCGGGGTGCGTCTTCGTTCGTCTCGCCCATGCCGTTCCGTCCCAACCGGATCGCCGCCGCAGTGCCCGGTCACGTTAACGGCACTGCCGGCGCCACGCGAGACGTCTGGCCCGCGTCACATCACGGCACGTGCCACGTCAACGGTCCACGTGCCACAGCGGATACCGCTCAGCGCATTGGCCGGACCGACCGGACCGCGGCATCGGGAGCGGCCACGGAAGGAGGCGATCGATTGGTCATTACAGCCAAGCTATGACCGCCGCTCGCTTTTTCCATGTGACCGTACTAAAGCACCTGTCCCTTTGCGCGCGCCGGGCTGCGCCGAAACCGCCCGGTTCGCGCTCTTGTCTGCCCCTCAGGGGCCGGGACGCGGCGCGGCCTGCGCGTTGAGCCGGGACCGCGCCCGAACCCGTTCAGTCAGGGACCGCGCATGCCGACCATCGCCCTCGTCGACGACGACCGGAACATCCTCACCTCTGTGTCGATCGCGCTGGAGACCGAAGGCTACCGCATCCAGACCTACACGGACGGCGCCTCCGCCCTCGACGGTCTGCGGCATTCCCCGCCCGATCTCGCGATCTTCGACATCAAGATGCCGCGCATGGACGGGATGGAGCTTCTCC
This sequence comes from Methylobacterium mesophilicum SR1.6/6, assembly GCF_000364445.2. Lineage (NCBI taxonomy): Bacteria > Pseudomonadati > Pseudomonadota > Alphaproteobacteria > Hyphomicrobiales > Methylobacteriaceae > Methylobacterium > Methylobacterium mesophilicum. Next base: position 3,210,610 of record NZ_CP043538.1, read on the forward strand.
GACGCCTGCGGCAGAAATCTGACCTTCCCGTGATCTTTCTGACCTCGAAGGACGAGGAAATCGACGAGCTGTTCGGCCTCAAGATGGGCGCAGACGACTTCATCCATAAGCCGTTCTCCCAGCGGCTGCTGGTCGAGCGCGTGAAGGCGGTGCTGCGCCGCTTCGCCAAGGAAGCGCCCGGCGCCACGCCGCGCGGGGCCGAGGAGGTCGCGGCACGTTCCCTGGAGCGCGGCGCGCTGATGATGGATCCCGAGCGCCACACCTGCACGTGGAAGGGCGAGCCGGTGACGCTCACTGTCACCGAGTTCCTGATCCTCCAGGCTCTCGCCCAGCGTCCCGGCGTCGTGAAGAGCCGCAACGCACTGATGGACGCGGCCTACGACGATCAGGTCTACGTCGATGACCGGACCATCGACAGCCACATCAAACGCCTGCGCAAGAAGTTCAAGGTGACCGACCAGAGCTTCGACATGATCGAGACGCTGTACGGGGTCGGCTACCGGTTCAAGGAGGCGTGACCTTCGGGATCCGCCGCGTGACCGCCCGCACACCCGCCCAGGCCGAGGATGCGCGAGACCGCTCCACCCTGACCCAGGCTCTGTCCCGCCCGCTCGCCTGGCCCCGCGCCCTCTGGGACGCGATCGGCCAGCGCGCCTCGTCGAGCCTGACGCGCCGTATCGTCGTCCTCAACCTCGTCGGGCTGATCGCGCTGCTCGTCGGATTCCTCTACCTCAACCAGTTCCGCCAGGGCCTGATCCAGGCCCGGACCCAGAGCCTCGCGATCCAGGGCGAGATCATCGCGGGCGCCATCGCGGCCTCCGCGTCGGTGGATACCGACACGATCCGCATCGACCCCGACAAGCTGCTCCAGCAGCAGGCCGGCGAGGCAGCGACTGAGGAGGAATCGCAGCCGCTCGCCTTCTCGCTCAATCCCGAGAAGGTGGCGCCGCTGCTCTCGCGCCTCGTCACGCCCACGGGCAACCGCGCCCGCGTCTACGATCAGGAGGGGGGCCTCCTGTTCGACACGCGCACCCTGTTCAAGCGCGGCGACGCCGGACGGCCCGATCCGCTCGAGCCGCGGCCGCACAAGCCGGGGATGCTCGAATCCGCCTTCGAGACCATCCAGTCGAAGCTGGGCGGCCTGTTCCGCGGTCGCACTGAGCAGGTCGAGGAAACCGGGCCGGTGAACGGCCATTCCCTCCGGGAGGTCCAGGCGGCGTTGGGCGGCAACCGGGCGAGCCTCGTGCGCCGGAACAAGCTCGGCGAGACCACCGTCTCGGTGGCGGTGCCGATCCACCGGGCCGGCTCGGTCCGGGGCGCCCTGCTGATCTCCACGCAGGGCGATGCGATCGATCGCGTCATCGCCTCCGAGCGATTCGGTCTGTTGCAGGTGTTCCTGGTGGCCTCGGCCGTCATGGTGGTGCTGTCGTTCCTGCTGGCGGGCGCCATCGCGGGTCCGGTACGCCGCCTCGCCGAAGCCGCCGAGAAAGTCCGCATGGGCATCAAGACCCGGGAAGAAATCCCGGACTTCACCGAGCGCACCGACGAGATCGGCCACCTGTCCGGGGCGCTCCGCGACATGACCCAGGCGCTTTACCGGCGCATCGACGCCATTGAGAGTTTTGCGGCCGACGTGAGCCACGAATTGAAGAACCCGCTCACCTCGCTCCGCAGCGCCGTCGAGACGCTGCCGCTGGCCAAGAGCGATGATTCGCGCGGACGCCTGATGGCGATCATCCAGCACGACGTGAAGCGCCTCGACCGGTTGATTAGCGACATCGCCGACGCCTCGCGCCTCGATGCCGAGCTGGCGCGTGCCGAGGCGCGGCGGGTCGACCTGCGGCGCCTGCTCACCACGGTCGTGTCGGTGGCGAATGAGCGGCGGCGCCCGAAGGATTGCCTGATCCAGTTTGATGTCGACGCGGTCGCGTCGGAGCAGGACGCACCGTTCACGATCATCGGCCACGACAGCCGGCTCGGGCAGGTTGTCAACAACCTCCTCGACAACGCCCGCTCTTTCTCGCCGTCCGACGCGAAGGTCCGGGTGGTGCTGCGAAGGGTGCGCGGCGAGGTCGAACTCGTCTGCGAGGACGAGGGGCCGGGCATCCCGGAGCACGCCCTGGAGCGGATCTTCGAGCGCTTCTACACGGACCGGCCCGAGCAGGGGTTCGGCCAGAATTCCGGCCTCGGCCTGTCGATCTCCCGCCAGATCGTGCAGGCCCATCGGGGTACGATCCGCGCCGAGAATCGGCCGGGCGCTCCCGACGAGGACGGCGAGCCGACCGTGCGCGGGGCGCGCTTCATCGTGCGCCTGCCGGCCGCTCCGCGCCAACTCCACGCCTGATGGTCACCCTCCACGCCGCCTGCTGTGTGCTGGGCGGCGCCGGCGTGTTGATTCGCGGAGCTGCGGGTTCAGGCAAGTCGAGCCTCGCCCTGCTGCTCGCCGCGGCGGCGGACGGGGCCTTCGTGGCCGACGACCGGGTCATCTGCACAGTCCAGGCCGGTCGGCTTCTCGCCCGGCCGCACGCGGCCCTGGCCGGTCGCGTCGAGGTGCGCGGGCAGGGCATTCTCGCGGTGACGGAACTGGGCGTCTCCTGCCGGGAGGAGACGGTCCTGCACATCGCAGTGGATCTGGTCGACTCGACGCCGCGGCTGCCGGATCCGCCCGGCGATGCCGAATACTTCGGGATCGCCCTGCCGCGCCTCGTGCTGGACGCGGGAGTGCGCGCCGCCGGTCTGGCCCCGCTGCTCATCCGTGCGGCACTGCGGAAGCAACGGCCGTGACTTCGCAGCCGCACAAGCCGCTGGAGTCGCGCAACAGTGGTATCCCCCCATGGCGCGCAGAAAGCGACCGTGTCATGATCCCAGCAATGTCCGGGCAAAAAAGTCGCGTTCGCCTTGTGGGGGGCTGTGCGATGCACAACATGGCGGCACAGATGGGACGTTGGAACACGTGTCGATGATTGGCATGGTGCTCGTCACCCACGGGCTGCTTGCGACCGAGTTCAAGGCCGCGCTGGAGCACGTGGTCGGCCCCCAGGATCAGATCGAGACGATCACGATCGGGCCGGAAGACGATATGGAGCTGCGACGCCGGGACATCATGTCCGCGGTCTGTCGCGTGAATACCGGAGACGGGGTGGTGGTGCTCACCGACATGTTCGGCGGCACGCCCTCCAATCTCGCGCTCTCCTGCATGAACGGCGGGTCGGTGGAGGTGGTGGCCGGCATCAATCTGCCGATGCTGATCAAGCTAGCCAGCGTCCGCGACGAGGAGAAGCTCGGCGACGCGGTGCTTCACGCTCAAGAAGCCGGCCGCAAGTATATCAACGTCGCCTCGCGGGTTCTCGCGGGCAAATAGGCGTCGTCACGCTTCCAGCGCCGGAGTCGCGGGAACCGATCGCCGCGCACCGATCGTGATCCCCACAGAGGCCGCGATTACGAGGCCGATCGCGAGCCACTGCACGGCGCTGATACGCTCACCCAGCAGGACAAGGCCCGCGCAGGCGGCGACCGCCGGCTCCAAGCTCATCAGCACGCCGAAGCTCTTCCGGTCGAGCCGCCGCAGCGCGACCATCTCGAGCGAATAGGGCAGGGCACTCGACATCAGCGCCACCGCGAGGCCCGCAACCAGGATGCCGGGGGCGAGCAGCCCCGGCCCGGCCTCTGACACGCCGAAGGGCGCCACGACCAGCGCCGCGGTGAGCATCCCCAGAGAGACGGCCTGACCGCCGTCCATCCGCCCGGCCCGCTGGCCGAACAGGATATACAGCGCCCAAGCGAACGCGGCGCCGAGATCGAGCAGGATGCCGATGGGATCGAGGCCGTCCGTGGCGGCGATCGGCAGGAGGAGCGTGAGGCCGAGGACGGCCACCCCGATCCACAGGAAATCCGATCGACGGCGCGAGGCGATCAGCGCTACGGCGAGCGGGCCAATAAACTCGATCGCCACGGCGGGTCCCAGCGGAAGCCGGGCCAGAGCGAGGTAGAACAGGAGGTTCATCAGCCCGAGGACGCCCCCGTACAGGGCGATCCAGCCGGCCTCCCGCGCCGGCAGGCTGCGCCGCCACGGCCGCCAGACGGCGACGAGGATCAGCGCCGAGAAACCGACCCGCAGGGCGGATGTGCCGGCAGGGCCGACCGCCGGGAACAGGTTCTTGGCGAAGGTCGCGCCGCACTGGAGCGACACCATGCCGGTGACGAGGGCCATCACCGAGAGCACGGTGTCACCGAGTCCGAACCTGTTGCGTGACACGCGACGCTTCTCTCAAGGATGCGGTGCGACGAGACTGGTACCGGCGCCGCATCCGTCGGCGGCCGCGATCGTCGCCCGGTCACTCCAGAACCGGGATCGTGATGATCCCGGCACGACCGCGGTTCCGACTTCCGAGTCCGCTTCGGGCGACACCGGAGGACAGGCACGATCATCGGTGCGCTCAGGAAGGATTCCGCGCCAGCCCGATCCTCACAGAATGAAGCGGCTCAGATCCGCGTTCGCGGCGAGATCCTCGACCCGCGCGCGCACATAGGCGGCGTCGATCGGCACGGTCTCGCCGGACCGGTCGGTGGCAGTGAATGAGATCTCGTCAATTACCCGCTCCAACACGGTCTGAAGTCGGCGGGCGCCGATGTTCTCAACCGAGGCGTTCACCTCCACCGCCACGCGGGCGAGCGCATCCACGGCGTCGTCCGTGAAGTCGAGGGTCACGCCCTCCGTCTCCATCAAGGCGACGGTCTGCTTGATCAGGCTCGCTTCGGTCGACGTGAGGATCTGCTTGAAATCCTCCACGGTGAGCGGCTGCAGCTCGACGCGAATCGGCAGCCGGCCCTGCAACTCCGGCAACAGGTCGGCGGGCTTCGAGACGTGGAAGGCGCCCGACGCGATGAATAGGACGTGGTCCGTCTTCACAGGCCCGTGCTTGGTGGCGACGGTGGTCCCTTCGATCAGCGGCAGCAGATCGCGCTGCACGCCCTCGCGGGACACGTCGCCGGAGGAGCGGCCCTCGCGGGCGCAGATCTTGTCGATCTCGTCGAGGAAGACGATGCCGTTGTTCTCGACTTCGCGGATCGCCTCACGCACCAGCGCCTCGTCATCGACGAGCTTGTCGGATTCCTCGGCCATCAGCGGCGCGTAGGCGTCCCGCACCAGGATCCGCCGCGGCTTGCCGCGCTGACCGCCGAGGGCCTTGCCCAGCATGTCGCCGATGTTGATCGCCCCCATGGACGCGCCGGGGACGCCGGGAATCTCGAACATCGGCAGGCCCGCAGGGGCGCCGGAGGTCAGCTCCAGCTCGACCTCCTTGTCGTCCAGCTCGCTGTTGCGCAGCTTGCGCCGGAAGCTGTCGCGTGTCGCGGCGCTCGCGGTCGGTCCCACGAGGGCGTCGAGGATCCGGTTCTCGGCGGCCGCCTCGGCCTTGGCCTTCACGCCCTCGCGCTTCTGCTGGCGCGTCAAGCCGATCGCCACCTCCACGAGGTCGCGGACGATCTGCTCGACGTCGCGGCCGACATAGCCGACCTCGGTGAACTTGGTCGCCTCGATCTTCAGGAACGGCGCGTTGGCCAGCCGGGCGAGTCGGCGGGCGATCTCGGTCTTGCCGCAGCCGGTCGGCCCGATCATCAAGATGTTCTTGGGCGCCACCTCCTCGCGAAGCGGCCCGGTGAGTTGCTGGCGCCGCCAGCGGTTGCGAAGCGCGATCGCCACGGCGCGCTTGGCGTCGTGCTGCCCGACAATGAAGCGATCGAGTTCGGACACGATCTCGCGCGGAGAGAATGTCGTCACCGCTGTGCCATCCCTGTTCCCGGCCTGAAAGCGGCCCCGCGCCGGGAATGGGGTCCCGCGCGGCGCCGCGCAAGAGGCGCGGGGGGGACGGATAGCCGTCTCAATGAGCCGCCGGCACCGGCGCGGCGCCGGTCTTGTCGTGCTGGGCGAAGCGCTCCACCAGGGTCATGCTCGCCGCGTTCAGACCTATGACCTCGACGGTGCGCCCGCGAGCGCGCGCCTTCATCACCACCCGGTCGAGGGCCGCGACCGCCGAGATATCCCAGAAATGGGCGGCGTGAACGTCGATCACCAGCCGCTCCACCGGCTCCAGCACATCGATAGCGCCCTGGAACGTGCCGGCGGAGGCGAAGAAGACCTGCCCGGCGACGCGGTAGGTCCGGGTATTGCCGTCGGGGGCGAGTTCGGAGGTGATCTGATTCAGCCGTGAGACCTTCCCGGCGAAGAACACGCCGGAGAGCATCACGCCGGCCAGAACGCCGACGGCGAGGTCCTTCGTCGCCACGACCACCAGGACCGTCACCAGCATCACCGCGGAGGACGGCAGCGGGTTCGTCCGCAGCCGCAGCAATGAACGCCAGGAAAACGTGTTGATCGAGACCATGATCATCACGGCGGTGAGCGCCGCCACAGGGACGACGGCGAGCAGGCTTTGCAGGGCGACGAGGAGCACCAGCAGGAAGGCCCCGGCCACCAGCGTGGACAGTCGGCCGCGGGCGCCGGAGGACACGTTGATCACCGACTGCCCGATCATGGCGCACCCACCCATGCCGCCGAAGACCGCCGAGGCCATGTTGGCGACGCCCTGGCCCATGCATTCGCGGTTCTTGTCGCTGCCGGTGTCGGTCATGTCGTCGACGATCTGAGCGGTGAGCAGGCTCTCGAGCAGGCCGACGGCGGCGAGGGTCGCCGCGTAGGGCAGGAGGATCCGCAGGGTGTCGAATGTCAGCGGCACGTCCGGCAGGGCGAAGTGCGGCAGAGCCGAGGGCAGCGCGCCGAGATGCGCCACGGTGCGCACATCGAGGTGAAAGGCGGCCGTGACCGCCGTGAGGACGGCGATCGCCACCAGGGGCGAGGGAACGGCCCGCGTGAACCGCGGCAGGCCGTAGATGATTACGAGGCCGAGGGCGATCAGCCCGTAGGTCGCCGGCGTGACCCCGGTCAGCTCGGGCATCTGCGCCAGGAAGATCAGAATCGCGAGGGCGTTGACGAAGCCGGTCATCACCGATTGCGAGACGAACCGCATCAGCCGGCCGAGCCGCAGCAGGCCGGCCAGGATCTGGAACAGGCCCATCACAATGGTGGCGGCGAAGAGATACTGGACGCCGTGCGCGCGCACGAGATCTACCATCACGACCGCCGTGGCGGCCGTGGCGGCCGAGATCATCGCCGGGCGTCCGCCCGCGAAGGCAATGGTGCAGGCGATGACGACCGAGGCGTAGAGCCCGACCTTCGGATCGACTCCGGCGATGACCGAGAAACCGATCGCCTCGGGGATCAGAGCCAGGGCGACGACGATCCCCGACAGGGTGTCGCCGCGAATGTTGGATGTCCACGACCGGAAAAGCCCGGCGTGTCCCGAAATGCTGCGTGTCATGAGCGAGTCCGCACGAGAGGCGTGTCCGCCTTGGGGCGGACGGAGGAGCGTCTCGAATGCGTTGTCCGGCGGATCGGCGGCCGGAAGAGCCACCCGGGCTTTCACCGGGTCCTTGCGAATGCGCGGAGCCTTAGGGGCAGCCGCGCTGCAATGCAACATCCGGGCGGGCGTTCCGACCTCGCATGGGACGGCTCAGGCAGCGCGCACCTGAGCGACGAAACCCGCGACTTCCCCGCCGAGGCCCGTCGAGCGCCGGGCGATGTCGGCCGCGGCGTCGAGCACCTCGGCAGCGCTGGCGCCGGTCTCGCGGGCGGCGCCGAGGACCGCCGCCATCGTCTCGGTGACGGCGCGGGTCCCGCTCGCGGCCTCGGAGACGCTGCGGGCGATCTCCTGCGTGGCGAGCTGCTGCTCCTCCACGGCGGCGGCGACACCCAGGGCGATGCCGTGGACCTGCTCGATTGTCCCGCCGATCTCCTCGATGGCCAGGACGGCCTCCTGCGTGGCGTTGCGCATCGCGGCGATCTGGCCGCCGATCTCCTCGGTCGCCTTGGCGGTCTGGGTGGCGAGGTCCTTCACCTCGGTGGCGACGACCGCGAAGCCGCGGCCCGCTTCGCCGGCACGAGCGGCCTCGATGGTGGCGTTGAGCGCCAGCAGGTTGGTCTGGCCGGCGATGGTCGAGATCAGCGAGACGACCTTGCCGATCCCGTCCGCGGTGCGCGCCAGGGTCTGCACGCTCGACCGGGTGCGCTGGGCGGCTTCCACGGCGCTCTGGGCCGCCGTCGAGGTCTGCGTGACCTGGACGCCGATCTCGCTCGCGGTGGCGGCGAGTTCCTCGGTGGCGGCCGCGACGGCCTCGACGTTGCGGGCCGTCACCTCGGCGGCGCGCGTCACGGCCTGCGACTGGGTGCCGGTGTGCTCGGCATTGCCGGCCATGGCGGCAGCGGCGCGCTCCAGGCCGGACGCCGCGCCGGCGAGATGATCGACGAGGCTGCCGATGCTGCCCTGGAAGCGGTCGGCGAGGCCGCCCATCTCGGCCCGCTTGTGGGTCGCCGCCTCGGCACCCGTGCGCTGATGCTCCAGCCGCAGCGCTTCGGCGCCGCGCATGGCCTCGGCGAGCACCGCCATGCTCGCCCAGATCGCGCCGATCTCGTCGCGGCCAGGCTTGGCCGCGGTGAACGCGTGCTCGCCCCGCGCCAAACGCTGGATGGCGTCGGAGACCGACTGCAGCGGCCGGGCGATCTGGCGTTGCCCCACGAGCAGACCCAGGGCGGCGCAGATCAGCGAACCCGCGAGAGCGAGGGCGAGGAGGAGCAGGGCGCGGGCCTCGAACAGCGCCCGCGTGTCGGCCTGGACCGCAGTCATCTCCGCCTTGCCCTGGTTCACCAGGGCATCGATGCTGGCCTGGAAGGCCCGGCGATTGCCCTGATTGGCCTCGTTGAACCCGAGATCGGCGGCAGCGCGCGGACCGACCGTCTCGCCGGCATCGGCGAGGGCGCTGCGCAAGGTCCGGAAGGCGTCGGCGTTGTGCGCCATCGCGTCGAAGAGCGGGCGCTCGGCATCCGTGACGGTCGGCGCCCAGGCGACGCGCAGGTCATCCATCTTGGCGAGCCCCTTCCGGATACCGGCCGCGTATTTCGCGGCCTCGGCGCGGTCGGCTGAGGCGTAGACGCCGCGGGAGTCCATCGTGACCTCGGCGGCGAGCCGGTTGAAGTTCGCCGCGTTCAGGGCACGGGTCGAGGCGCTCTCGACGGATGTCAGGGCGTGCTCGAAGCTGTTGAGCGTCGCCACGCTCACGCCCGCAACCACCAGCGTCGTCAGGCTGCAGGCGCCGACGAAGCCTAGCACTTTTCCGCCGATCTTCATGATTGTTTTACTGCCCAGGCAAGGATGAATGCAAAATGCCTCCAATTATTCAATACGAGATTAACTGAAGTCGGCTGACCAGAGCCGCATTCCGAGCCGCTCTGGCGTGCCGGACCGAACAACGATCGCGAGGTGTGCGCTTCCTCAGGAGAAGGGCTCTGCTCGATACCGGGAGGCGGACCGTCCCTTGCTGGGCGGGCGGGATCAGCGCCGGCGGAATACCGCGAACCGTTCGCGACGCCGGCTCGTGCGCGGATCCGACTTTGGCGGTGCATCCACGCGAGGCAGGACCGAAGGAGGCCCTGCGCGACCTACCAGACTCAGCCCGCGTCGAGGGCTTCGATGACCAAGTTGCCGTTGGTGTAGACGCAAATCTCGGCCGCGATCGCCATGGCGCGGCGAACGATCGCCTCCGCATCAAGGTCGCCGTCCTCCAGGGCGCGGGCCGCCGCGAGGGCATAATTGCCGCCGGAGCCGATGGCCATGACGCCGCTCTCGGGCTCCAGCACGTCACCGGAACCGGACAGGAGCAGGCTGACGTCGCGATCGGCCACCAGCATCATGGCTTCGAGGCGGCGCAGGTAGCGGTCGGTCCGCCAGTCCTTGGTGAGTTCCACGCAGGCGCGGGTGAGCTGGCCGGGATACTGCTCCAGCTTGGCCTCCAGACGCTCGAACAGGGTGAAGGCGTCCGCCGTGGCACCCGCGAAGCCGCCGATTACCGAGCCCTTGGCCAGACGGCGGACCTTGCGGGCATTGCCCTTCACGATCGTCTGCCCGAGGCTGACCTGACCGTCGCCGCCCAGCACGACCCGGCCGCCCTTCCGGACCATCAGGATCGTGGTCGCGTGCATCTGGGGCACGGAGCCCCGGTCGTCGTACCTGAATGCGTCCTGGCTCAAGATTCGGCTCCGCTCTCGCTGGCGCCGAGATGGGGAGCTTTATCGGCCGAGTCCACCCGGGGCGTCGACGCGTGCCGTCTTACTCGGCCACGGCTTCGGCGGTCCGGAGCGGCCCGGCATCCTGCAGAATCGACTGGGCCGCGGCCTCGGCGAGAAGCGCATAGCCGCGGTCGGCCATGTGCAGGCCGTCGGAGGCGAAGAGCTGCTTCGTCGTCAGTTTGCCCTCGCGCACCCAGCCGTGCATCAGGTCGGCGCGGCGGATCACCGGCACGTCGAGTTCATCGCCGATGCTGCGCACCGCCTCAAGGAAGCGCGCCGAGCCGGGGGTCGCCTCGAGCTTGGGGCACCATTGCGGCTCCATCAGCACCACGTCGATGCCAGCCTCCCGGATCCGCCGGATCGCCGCCACGGTGGCCTCGCGGAAATGGTCGATCGACACGCCGCGCAGGGGATCGTTGCTCCCGGTCTGCCAGATAACCAGCTGCGGCTCGGCCGCGATGACGTCGCGGTCGAGGCGCTTCAGCATGTCGTCCACGTGCTCGCCGCCGATGCCGCGGTTGATGACCGCCACATCCATCCCGCGCAGCTTCTTGCGAAGATCGATCTGCAGGCGGGCCGGATAGGCGTTGGCCGGGCTCGACGCTCCCACGCCCTCCGTGGAGGAGGAGCCGAAGGCGACGATCTTCAGAGGCGCACCGATCGCGATCTGGCGGGCGACGTGGGGCAGATCCGGGCTCTCCCGGGTATCGATCCCGATCAGATCCAGCGACTCGGGCAGCAGATCCGCGTAGGCGAGAACCGCAGTCGGAAGGACGAGCAGGCCGCAGATCAGCCCGAGACGACGCAGCCCCTTGCGCAGGGGCCGGCCAGACATCGCATGCATCAAAACGTGGGACACGGGACGGACAGCTCCGGCTCTCGCGAGCGACGGATACAATTTGACACACAGCTTTGGAAGAGCGGTTCCGCGGCCCGCTTGAAAGCTGACTGAATTCGTAACACAAAATTAATGGCCACCATCATCCGCGTGCGCTCGCCCCAGAGGAACCGGCACGAACGATGCGTGGACCCGGAGCGGATCTCCGGTGGGCGGCGGAGAGCGCGGTCCGGAATATCGGGATTCTTTCCCGATTGGATGCGGACCATCGTGAGCCGGCCCCGGGGTCGACAGCTTGCGTATCGCGATCCTCACCCATGCGACGGCACCCCGGGGCGAGGTCGCCCACGCCCTGTCCCTCGGCGAGGCCCTGTGCGCCCTGGGGCATGAGGCCGTCGTCCACGCCCCCGACCCGATCGGCCGCGGCTTCTACCGGGATGCGACCTGCCCGTTGGTCTCGGTGGCCGCCAAGCCGGTCGTCGGTTCTGTCGCCGCCCTTTTCGGCGCCCGGATCGCCGATTACCTGGCCCATTTCGCGACGCCCGCGGCCTGCGATTTCGATGTCTTCCATGCCCAGTGCAGCATCAGCGGCAACGCGCTGGCCACCCTGACGCGGCGGCGGCTGATTCAGGGTTTCGTGCGCACCGTACACAGGGTCGAGACCTTCGACGACCCGGCGCTCGCCCGCTGGCAGGATCGCGCGATCGGCGATGCTGGCCGATTGCTGTGCGTGAGCGCATTCGGGGCCGCGAGCCTCGCGGCCGACTATGGCGTGGACGTCGAGGTGGTCGGAAACGGCGTCGACGGCGCGGTCTACAAGCCGGAGCCCGACTCCGGTGACGCCCTCCTGCGCCACCGCCTCGGCCTCCGCGCCGGGCCGATCTTCCTCAGCATCGGCGGCTTCGAAATGCGCCGGAACGCGCTCGCGATCATCGAAGCTTTTGCGACCCTGCGGCGGGAGATTCCAGAGGCGCAATTGATCCTCGCGGGCGGCGACGCCGCGCTCGATCGGACGGGCTACGCAGCCCGCTGTTGGGCCACACTGGAACGCGAAGGTTTGGAAGTCGGTCCCGGTCGGCCGGTGATCCTAACCGGACTGGTGGCGCAGGCAGATATGCCGCGGCTCTACCGACTGGCGGACACGCTGGTCTTTCCCTCTCTGGCAGAAAGTTTCGGCGTCTGCGTGCTGGAAGCCTTGGCGTGCGGCACCCCGCCGATCGTCCCGGCCCGGCCGCCCTTCAGCGAGTACCTTACTCCGGGCTCGGCCCTCTGGATCGCGCCCGACGAGCCAGGCGCGATCGCTTCCGCCATGCGGGCGAGTCTCGATCCCGCGCGGCGCGCCCGGATGCGGAACGTCGGCCGCGATCTTGTCCGTGACAACGCGTGGGCGGCCTGCGCGGCGCGCCACCTCCCGAGCTACGCGGCACTCGTGCCGACTCCGGTCGCGGCAGCATCCTTCGCCACGGGCTCGGCAGCCTGGAACATCAAGCGGATGCCGACCGACGGTTGATGACAACGGCCGGCGCCAGCGCCACGCGGCTTCGCCCAATCGGATTCCCACTCCGATGGTCCCAGTGATCCGTCCCCGCTTTCATGGCCAGGGAAGCGGAGCGACACAGCACATCGGGAGCTCAGACGGCATGGCGTCGACTGGAATGCTTCGCTCCCCTTGCGATGACGGCTGCGCGAAGGCTTGTCGGCGATCGAGAGATCCAAAAACAGCCTTCCGCGGCGGAACGGCTCGCTTCGATCCAGGCTGCCTTTCCGTCGATGACTGAAGGCCTGCGACCGCGGACCGAAAAGCGCATGCGATGGCCCGAACGAGCCACCCGATTGTTTCCGGTTCGGGAGGCGCCCGGCCGGCCCCCGAGGTCATCGCATCGCAGAGATGCTCCGACCGACCCCGCGACGAGCGGGCACGGAACAATGGTCCGCACCGGCGTGGTTATTCGCCAGCATCGCAACGGAAGACAGTCGCAATGGTGATCCGGACCGTTTCAGCGCTCGTGCTGGCCGCAGCGCCCGCCATGGCGCAGACCCGGCCATCGACCACGACCATGACCTGTCAGCAGACGGTTCGCCTCGTCCAGGCGCGCGGCGCCCTAGTCATTGGGACCGGCGGCATGACCTACGATCGGTTCGTCCGCGACCGCTCGTTCTGCGAGCCCACCGAGATCGCCAAGCGCGCCTTCCGGCCGACGCGCGACAATCCCAACTGCCTGATCGGCTACACCTGCTACGAGCCCGGCTTCGACGACTGGCCCGGTCAGGGCTTCTGAGTCGGGCCCGCCTCGAGCCCGACGATGATCCGCCGGTCTCCGGCGCGTCGGGTGAAGCCGGTGGCGTCGAGGTGCTCCAGGAGCGGGATCGAGAACTTGCGGCTGATCCCTAGCGTTGCGCCGGCTTCCCGGGCGAGGAAGCCCGACTCGGGCGTCGCGGCGTTGGGAAAGGCCTGGGCGAGACGCGCCCGCGCGCCCGCCACCGCCTCCCGGTGGAACAGCACAGCGCGGCGCTGCACGCGGTCGACGGCACGGATCACCGTGCCGGCGCCCACAAGGTAGGTCAGCGCCTCACGGCGGCGGACATCCCGGCCGACGGCCTCGGATTCATCGGGCGGATTGAGGCCGGCCCGCCGGAACATCTGCTCCAGCTTCCGGGCGACCTCGCTCTCGTTGCGGGCCGGATCGAAGTCGGCCCGCCGCCACAGGCTGCCGATCTGGGTGACCGCGCCGGCGGCGGCCAACTCGCGCAGGACCGTGCCGGCGAGTGCCTCCGGAAGCGCCAGCGTGCGGGACAGGCGCTCGACCGCGATCCCGTGTTCCATCGGATTGTCGCGGTGATGCTGCGACAGGGCGGCCAGGGTTCCCGTCCGCAGCGCGCTGAAAGCCGACGCACCGATGAACCGTTCGCCGATCTCGCGGGCCTCCGCCTCCGCGAGTAGGCGGCGCGCCCGGTCGGGCGCCGTGCCGGCGAGGCGGGCGAGGTCCGGCAGCGTCGCGCCGGCCGCGCCGGCCTGCCCGAGACGGATCGTCAGCGCGTCGGCCGGGCCCCCCGATGCCAGGGCTGCGAGGTCCGCCGTGACGCGCGGATCCCGCCTCCGCCGGCGGCGGCTCGCCGGATCGAGGATCCGGCCACCCGCCACGGTTGCTGGGGGCGAATCGAGCCGCAGCACGAAGGGCTCGCGGGCCGGTACCGCTACGGGCTCGGCGAGGTGCAACTGCGCCTGGGTGTGGCCACCGGGTTCGAGCGCGTCGCGGTCGAGCAGCCGCAGCCGGGCCTCGACCTCGGTCGTGCCGAACAGGAGGCGGCAGGCGGTGCCGCCCGCGAGGGCTTCGTCGGCGCTGGCCGCCGCCGTGATCGACACGTCCAGCCACGCGCTCGGCGCGAGCAGGTCCGGCATCGACAGGGCCTGCCCGCGGCGGATCTCGTCGAGGCCGATGCCGCGCAGGGCGACGGCGGTGCGCCGTCCGGGCTCCGCGCGCTCGACCGGGCGACCGTGGATCTGGAGGCCGCGCACCACGGCGGTCCGGCCGCCGGGGGCGATCTCCACGGTGTCGCCCACCGCCAGCGGTCCGCGCCGCAGCGTGCCGGTCACGACGGTGCCGAAGCCGGCGCGGGAGAAGACCCGGTCGACCGGGAGATAGGGGAAGCCGTCGTCGCTGCCGGGCGCCGCGTCCCCGAGCAGGCCCGTGAGCGCCGCCTTCAGGTCGGCGATGCCGGTGCCCGTGACAGTCGATGTCGCGATCACCGGACCTGCTTCGATCCCGGCGCGGGATGCGGCCGCGGCGATCTCGGCCGCACGCGCATCAAGCACGTCGGGCGTGGCCAGGTCCGCCTTCGTCAGAGCCAGCACGCCCCGGCGCACGCCGATGAGCCGCGCGATCTCCAGGTGCTCGATCGTCTGGGGTTTGATGCCCTCGTGCGCGTCGACCGCCAGCAGCACGGCCCGCATGCCGGTGGCGCCGGAGACCATGGCGCGGACGAAGCGTTCGTGACCGGGCAGGTCCACGAGGTCGATCTCGCCGATCTCGGAGGACAGCAGGGCGAAGCCCGGGACGATGGAGACGCCGCGCGCGCGCTCTTCCTTCAGCCGATCGGTCTCGACACCGGTGAGGGCCCGGACCAGCGCGGTCTTGCCGTGATCGACGTGCCCGATCACGCCGACGAGAAGTGTCTTCAACGCAGTCACCGACCGGACCATCTCCGCGGTGCCACCCTCCACGCGGGGCGCAACGCTCGTTCAACAGGGTATCCGCCCCGCTGGCTCACCGCCGAGCCGTGCGCCGTCAGACAGTCGGGACCGAATGCCGTAGGCAGATCAATTGTGGACAATTTACCTTGCCACGCCGGATCGATTTGGAAAAGCGCGATTTTAACGCACTGCACCATGCGCATCCTCGGGACAAACGCGGGTGCGTCGCGCTTGACGCCGTCGCGGTGTCCACCTTCTCTCGGGACAGAGCGACGGACGCCCAAGCCGAGCCGCGGTCGCGCGAGAGTCCCGTGCAACCGGACGACGGCTCTTCAGTGTTGGGCGTGCGGGTCACAAAGAGGAGAGCATGAGCAAGATCGACAGCGAATCCGGCACGGAGCCCCGGGAGATCGAGCTGAAGCTCGACTGCGCGGGACCGGATCTCACGGCCCTGGCGGGTCATCCGCGGCTCCAGGGCGCGTCCTCCGAGCCGGACCTGCTGGTCACGACCTATTACGACACGCCGAACCGCGATCTGCGGGCGGCCGGCCTGACGCTGCGGATCCGCGCGCAGGGCGGGCGACATATCCAGACCGTGAAGGCGGGGAGCGGCGCTGTCGGGCTGTTCGACCGTGCCGAGTGGGAGACCGAGATCGGCGGCGAGACGCCCGATCCCGCGGCCTGGGCCGGCACGGCGGCCGAGGAGGTTCTGCAGAAGGCCGAGGCTGCGCCGGAGCGCCTGTTCTCCACCATCGTCATGCGACGGGAGGTTCCCGTTGAGCATGGCCGATCCCGCATTCTGGTCACGCTGGACGAGGGACGCGTCGAGAGCCCGGCCGGCGACGCGCCGCTGTGCGGGCTCGAGTTGGAGCTCCAGGAGGGCGATCCCGCAGACCTGTTTGTCGTGGCGCAGGCCTTCGCCGAGACCGTTCCGCTGCGCCTGAGTGTCAACGCCAAGAGCGGGGTCGGTTTCGCGCTGATCGACGGCATCGGCCCGGGCGTGGTGAAAGCCGAGCCGGTGGACCTGCCCGATGGCGCGAGCGCCGGCGAGGTCTTCCGCCGGGTCGCACGGGCGTGCCTGCGCCACATGCGGCTGAACGAGACGGCGTTCCTGGAGGGCGGGCGGGCGCCCGAGGCCCTGCACCAGATCCGCGTGTCCTTGCGGCGGCTGCGATCGGCGCTCTCGCTGTTCGCGCCGATGCTGGAAGGCGATCCACGGGCGGACGGCTTCAACGACGAGATCAAGCGGGTCACCGAGCCGTTCGGCCATGCCCGCAACCTCGACGTGTTCCTTGGCCAGACGCTCCCGGCTCTGGCGAAGGAACGGCCGGACGAGCCGGGCCTCGACGGGCTGCGGGAACGTGCCGAGGCGGAGCGGGAACGGGCCTACGACGCTGTCCTGGCAACCCTTGAGAGTCCGCAATGGCGCGGCCTCGTCATCGACTTTGCCGGCTGGGTCGAGGCCGGCGCCTGGACGGCGCAAGAGGCCGCCGCTGAGGACGGGCGCGCCTTCGCGGCGCGGGTGCTCGATCGGGCCCGCCTGCGGCTGAAGAAGCGCGGGCGCGGCCTCAAGCGCCTGGACCCGCATACCCGCCATCGCGCCCGCATCGCCGCCAAGAAGCTCCGCTACGGCGCCGAGTTCTTCGCGGGCCTCTATCAGAAGAAGAAGGCGCGGCGCCGGCAGGACAAGTTCGGTGCTGCCCTGTCGGACCTGCAGGACCATCTCGGCATCCTGAACGACCTCGAGACAGCCCGGTCGATGACCGAGAGGCTCTCGGGTCCGCCCATGCCGGGTGCCGACGAGACCAGCACGCAGGACCTGCTGGAGGCCGCGGCGGATGCGAGGGCCGAGCTCCTCGACGTCAAGCCGTTCTGGCGCTGACGCTTTTTGCGCCAGGGCCCGGCCGGAACCCGGCCGTTGCGGCAGCGTTCGCCGGGTGATGTGCGCGATCAGGCGGGCAGGGAGTGTGTATGGCCCACGCGTACAGGTTCGGCATCGAGGAGGAGTTCTTCCTCGCCGACGCCCGCTCCCGGGGCACACCGCGCGCGCGGCTCCGTGCGTTCCACGCGGCCGTGCGGGCCCGGCTCGACGACGCCGAACGCGAGCAGCTGCAATGCCAAGTCGAGATCGCCTCACCGCCGAGCGGCGATGTCGGCGAGGCTGCGGAGCACCTCACGCAGCTGCGCCGCAGCCTCGCGGAGATCGGCGCCGAGCGCGGGATCCTGACCTTCGCGGCCGGGACGCACCCCACGGCCCGGTGGCGGGACCAGCGTCCCACCGACAAGGCCCGCTATCACGGCATCATGGCCGACCTTCGGATGCTCGGCCGGCGCAATCTGGTCTGCGGGCTCCATGTGCATGTCGAGGTGCCGGATCCGGAAGCCCGCCTCGGGCTGATGAATCGCCTGCTTCCTTTCCTGCCGGTCCTGCTCGCGCTCTCCACCTCCTCACCGTTCTGGCAAGGCCAGCAAACCGGAATGGCCGGCTACCGGATGCGCGCCTACGCCGAGTTGCCCCGCACCGGCGTGCCAGAGCTGTTTGCCGACTCTGCCGACTACGCCCACTACGTCGACGTGATGACCAAGGCAGGGGCCATCGCGGATGCCAGCTATCTCTGGTGGCATCTCCGCGCCTCGGTGAAGTATCCGACCCTCGAATTGCGGGTCGCCGACAGCTGCACGCATGTCGACGACGCGGTCTGTATCGCCGCCCTGTTCCGCTGTCTCGTCCGCCGGGTGGTACGGGACCGGAGGCTCAACGCCGGCATGACGGCGGCGTCCCGCGGATTCGTCATGGAGAACCTGTGGCGGGCCGAGCGCGACGGAACCCGGGCCACGCTCATCGACGAGGCGCGGGTCCGCGCGGTGCCGCTCGGGGAATGGGTCGAGAATGTCCTGGCCCTCATCGCGGAGGATGCGGAGGCGCTGGACTGTGTCGCGGCCTGCAATCGGGCCCGCCACATCGTCGCCGAAGGCACGAGCGCCGACAGGCAGATGGCGGTCTTCGCCGCGGCCCGCAGGTCCGGCGCGCAGGAGCGCGCGGCGCTCTCCGCCGTGGTGGACCATTTGGCTTTAGAAACCGCCGCCGGCTCGAAGCTCGGACCTGGGGGCGTCCGGACGTCGAGCCGACGGCGTAGCGACGGAAACGGATCCGGCTGAGGGGGGGTTAGCTGAGCCCGCAATCCGTCGGCCGCGCTGGAGTGCACGGTCGACCGATCGAGTCGCACGGTCACGTTTCCGAAGGATGTCTGCACGGGTTCGGCCCGTCGATTCGTCAGCACGGTGGGAGGGGTCGCCACGTGTCAGCGTGGGCTCGTGTCGCGGTCACCGCATGCGCACCACACGCTTTCCTCCGCGCCATCGTCTGCTATCCCTCACACGTTTCCGCGGCCACCCTCGACCTCCGGTCACTCGACCCATCGGCATGAACCTTCTCCGCGACCTCTTCGGCCAAGTCGGCCGCACCGTGACGGCCTATGCGGGCGACAGGGCGCTCATGCTGGCGGCCGTCTCCGCCGCCGCGAACGTCATCGTGGCCGACGGCGAGGTGGCCGGCCAGGAATTCGACGCTGCGCTCCACGGCCTGCGCGCCGACCCGGTCCTGATGAAGGGCTACGACGCGCTGATGCTGGAAACCGAACTCTATGAGGGCATCGCCCGGGCGCGCACCCGCCTCGGCCGGGCCGAGAACCTCCGGCACGTCGCGGCGGTCGTGGCGCGCCCGGCCAACCAGCGCGAGAACGTCTTCCTCATAGCCGCCGATGTCGCCGATCAGGACGGGATCAGCAACATTGAGGCGAGCGCGCTCGGCGAGATCGCCGCGGCCCTTCGGGTCGACGGCGTGAGCCTGCTGCGCGCCAATCCTGTGCGGCGACCGCCGACGTGATCGACGCGATGGCATCGCCGTTGCTCATAGGGGGCGCTCCGCCAATCCGGTGGTGCTCCCTCACCGTTAACGTGTCGCACGGCGTCGCGCCGTGAAAGGAACCGGCATGGCCGAAATCAGCCTCAGCACGACCCACAACCTGCGCGCAGACGGCGCCCGCCTGTGGTCCACGATCCTGGAGACCGCCGCTTTCGGCGGCACGCCGGCCGGCGGCATCAACCGCCTGACACTCTCGGCCGAGGATGGGCGCGTCCGCGATTGGTTCCGCGATGCCTGCGAGGCGGCCGGCCTGACGGTCTCGGTGGACGCCCTCGGCACTCAATACGCCCTGCGCCCCGGCCGCGACATGAGCCGGAAACCCATCGCCTTCGGCTCTCATCTCGACACGCAACCCACGGGTGGCAAGTTCGACGGCGTGCTCGGGGTTCTGGCCGGATTGGAGGTGATGCGCAGCCTCAACGACGCCGGGATCGAGACCGAGGCGCCCCTCCTGGTGGTGAATTGGACCAATGAGGAGGGGTCGCGCTTCGCCCCCGCCATGATGGCCTCGGCGGCCTATGCCGGCGCGTTCACGACGGACGAGATCCTGGCCAAGCGCGACGCCGCCGGGACCACCGTGGCCGAGGCTCTCGACGCCATCGGCTACCGCGGCGTCGAAGCTGTCGGCACGCGGGACATCGGCGCCTTCGTCGAGTTGCACATCGAGCAGGGACCGATCCTGGAGGCGGAAGGCAAAACGATCGGCGTCGTCGAGGGCGGCCAGGGCATCATGTGGTTCGACGGCGTCGTGACGGGCTTCGAGAGCCATGCCGGCACGACGCCGATGCCGCGCCGTCGGGACGCGCTGCTGGCGTTGTCGGAATTCGCGCTGGCCGCTGAGCGGATCGCCCTGGCGCACGCGCCCTCCGCGGTGGCGACGATCGGCGAGGCCGTGATCTTGGCGCCCTCCCGCAACGTCGTGCCGGGCCGGATCGCCTTCACGGTGGACGTGCGCGACCCGCGCTCCGCGACCCTCGACGCCATGGAGGCGGCCCTGAACGAAGCGGCGGCCGAGATCGCCGGACGCCGACGCGTCGAGATCGCGCTCAACCGCATCTGGCGCAAGGAGCCGGTGCCGTTCGATCCCGCCATCGTGGCGGCGATCGAGTCCGCGGCCGAGAGCCTCGGGCACGCCCGCCGTCGCATCATCTCGGGGGCCGGCCACGACGCCTGCAATCTCGCCGCGAAGGTGCCCGCCGCGATGATCTTCGTGCCCTGCAAGGACGGTGTCAGCCACAACGAGTCGGAATCCGCCACGCAGGGCGACTGCGCGGCCGGCGCCGACGTGCTGCTGCAGACGGTCCTGCGCCTCGCCAACATGCCCGCGCGCGATCACACGGGTCCGTCAGGTCCGTAGCGACGGACCGGGCCCGGCCCCGGCCCCGGTCGGGTCAGCCCGCACCGCGACGGTGACCCGTTCGGGCCGGAGGTGTACCGCGCCTTAAAATCCCGTAAGGACCGCTGCATGAGCGCGCGATCCTATCGCGACGCCAGAGGCCGGCCGCTCGTGGCTGTCACCGGCCTCGGCGTCGTTTCTTCCCTCGGTCAGGGACAGGCGGAGACCTGGGCGGCCATGGTGGCGGGCCGGTCGGGCATCCATGCCATCGACCGGTTCTCCACGGAGGGCCTGCGCACGCGGATCGCCGGCACCGTAGACTTTCTCGACACCGAACCCCTCGTCGCACCGTTACTGTCAGAGCGTTTCGCCGCGGTGGCCGCCGAGGAGGCCGTGGCGCAGGCCGGGATCGGCGCGAAGGGCGAGTTTCCGGGCGCCCTCTTCATCGCGGTGCCGCCGGTCGAGATGGAGTGGCCGCAGCGGCAGGCTCTCGCGGAGGCGGCGGGCGGCGACGGGCCGGTCGACTACGCGGGGCTGCTCCGGGCGGCCGCGACGCGCCGCTTCGATCCCTGGCACGACCTCTTCATCTTCGGCACCGTCGCCGATCGCATCGCCGACCGCTTCGGCACGAAGGGGTCGCCGATCTCACTCTCCACCGCCTGCTCGTCGGGGGCGACGGCGATCCAGCTCGGCGTCGAGGCGATCCGCCGCGGTGAGACCGCGGCGGCGCTCTGCATCGGGACGGACGGGTCGGTGAATCCGGAATCGCTGATCCGCTTCTCTCTCCTCTCGGCGCTCTCGACCCGCAACGACGATCCGGCGGCGGCCTCGAAGCCGTTCTCGAAGGACCGGGACGGTTTCGTCATGGGCGAGGGCGCCGCCGCCCTGGTCCTGGAGGACGCGGAGGCCGCGGCTGCCCGGGGGGCGACCATCCTCGGCTACGTGCTCGGCTGCGGGGAGAAGGGTGACGGCTTTCACCGCACCCGCTCCAGCCCGGACGGCGCGCCGATCATCGCGGCGATCCGGGCGAGCCTGGACGATGCCGGGCTCGAGGCCGACGCCATCGACACGGTCAATGCCCACGGCACCTCGACACCGGAGAACGACAAGATGGAGGCCTTGGGACTCGGGGCGGTGTTCGGCGACCGCGCGGCCGTCCTGCCGGTGACCTCCAACAAGTCCATGATCGGTCACACCCTCACGGCCGCTGGCGCCATCGAGGCCGCGGTGTCGCTGCTGACCATTCGCAACGGCCGCATCCCCCCGACGATCAACCACCGGGTGCCGGATCCGACGATCGCCCTCGACGTGGTCGAGACCGCCCGCGACCTGCCGGTGCGTACGGTCCTGTCCAACTCCTTCGGATTCGGCGGTCAGAACACCTGCCTGGTCTTCGGCGCGGAGCCGACGTGAGCGCCGGATCCCCACCCCGCCGCGTCCTCGTCACCGGGGGCGCCACCGGCATCGGCGCGGCGACCGTCCGCGCCCTGGCGGAAGCCGGATACGCCGTCGACTTCACCTATCGCGCCTCCGCCGAGGCCGCGCAGGCACTGCTCGAAGACCTTCGGACGGCCCATCAGGCCCGCACCTTCGAAGCCTATGCGGTGGATCTCGCCGACAAGGCCGCGCTCGACGGCTTCTGCGAGACCGCGGAGGCGGCCGGGTATGCCGGGCTCGTCCACAACGCCGGTCAGCCCTGCGACGCCTTGGCGGCGATGCTCGATCAGGACCGCGCCGAGGCCGCGATGCAGGTGAACTTCTTCTCCCTGACCCGGCTCGCGAAGGCGCTCATGCGCGAGATGATCCGGGCGCGCTCCGGCCGGATCGTCGCGATCGGATCGGTCGCGGCGCTCCGGGGCAATGCCGGCAATGCCGCCTACGCGGCCACCAAGGGCGCGCTGATCGCCTATTGCCGCACCCTGGCGATCGAATCGGCCAAGCGCGGGGTCACCGTCAACGTCATCGCGCCGGGCTTCGTCGACACGGCCATGATGGCGCGCTACGCCGCCTACCGGGACGGTATGGAGCGGCAGATCCCCGCCGGACGCTTCGCCCGGCCGGACGACGTGGCCGCGCTCGCCACCTTCCTGATGGGCGAGGGGGCTTCCTACATCACGGGGGCCGTGCTGCCCGTCGACGGCGGCCTGACGGCGATGATGGGCGTCCATCGGACCTGACGGTGATGCAAGCGAACCCGACGATCCTGCCGATGCGCGCCCGCCTCGCCCTCTCCGCCCTCTGCCTCGGGGCAACCCTCGTCGTGAGCCAGGCCCGGGCCGAGCCCGAGTCCTACCGGATTTCGGGCCTGCCGCCCGGCGAGCCGCTGAGCATCCGCGCGGAGCCGGATCCGTCCGCCGAGCAGATCGGCGAGATCCGCTCCCGGGCGCTGGTTTTCGGCTGCACCAACGATACGCCGAGCCGCACCACGTGGTGCCGGGTCAAGGCTGGCCGGGTGCTCGGCTGGGCGCGGCGGCGGTACCTGGCGCCGGACTGAACGAGAGACAGGATGCAAGCCCTCCAGCTGTTCGGCGACCGCGACCTGCGCCTGACCGAGATCGAGCCACCGCCCGCTCCGGGGCCGGGCGAAGTCCGGATCCGCATCCGCGCCGTCGGACTGAACTTCATCGACGTCTGGGGTTTCCGCGGGATGGCGTTCGCCAAGCGGAAGATGCCCCTGATCGTCGGGGCGGAGGCCGCAGGCGCGGTCGAGGCGATCGGCGACGGCGTCACGGGCCTCAAACCCGGAGATCGGGTCGTGCCGTACGGCGCGATGACCTGCGGCCGGTGCCGGGCCTGCCGAGACGGCCGCGACAACCTCTGCGAGGACGTCTCGGGTGTGATGGGCTTCCACCTCGATGGTTTCGCCCGCGAGCTGGTGACCCTGCCGGAACGCCTCGTCGTGAAGGTCCCGGACGGCGTCGGCGATACTGACGCCGCCTGCGCGGGCATCGCTTTCGGCACCGTCCAGCACATGCTGTTCGACAATGCCCGGCTGGAACCCGGCGAGAGCGTCCTCGTCCATGCCGGCGGCTCGGGAATCGGGACCGCAGCCATCCGCATGGCCAAGGCCATTTGCTGTACGGTCTACACCACCGTCGGCGACGACGAGAAAGGCCGTAAGGCGGCCGACCTGGGCGCCGACCATGTGATCAACTACCGCACGGAGCGGTTCGAGGGCGAGGTCCGGCGCCTGACGAAGCGCAAGGGCGTGGACGTCGTCTTCGAACATGTCGGCGCAGATACATGGAACGGGTCGCTGCTCTGCCTCAAGCGCGGCGGGCGGCTGGTGACCTGCGGATCCACCTCGGGCGTCTCGGCCACCATGAACCTGATGCAGCTGTTTCAGCAGCAATACCGAATCACCGGATCGTTCGGTTGCTCGCTCGCCAATATCGCCCAGTCGCTCGACAAGATGGCCGCCGGGATCCGGCCGGTCGTGGACACGGTCTACCCGCTCGCCGACTTCGCCCAGGGTCTGGAACGGCTCGAGTCGCGCCGCGTCTTCGGGAAGATCCTGGTCAGCCTGTAGTCGCAATTTCGCGCTGCGAGAGACTTGGCTTAAGCTTCGCTTTACGCGCGCGTCGGGGGCCGCAAGCGAACGCCCGGGAACCGATTGTGCTGCGTCTCGCCCTCCTCCTGAAACGGTCGTACCCGCGCCTCGCGGGTTTCGCGATGGTCCCGCTGATCCGCGCGCTCGTCTGGCTCGCGCGCGCGCTCGGGGCGGCCCGGTCGACCGCGCTCGGCGCCGCCATCCTGCGCCGCGTCGGCCCACTGCTGCCGGCGCACCGCACCGCCCTGGCGAACCTGCGCGCGGCGTTTCCGGACATGCCGGAAGAGCAGCGGAAGCGCGTCGCCCTGGAGGCCTGGGACAATCTCGGCCGGACGGGCGCCGAGTACGCGCATCTCGACACCCTGTTCGACTACGATCCCGCCGCGAGCGGGCCGTTGCGGACCGAGGTCTCGGGCATCGAGCACTTCTTCGCCCTGCGCGACGACGGGAAGCCGGGCCTGATCTTCTCGGCTCATCTGGCGAACTGGGAGCTTCCGGCGATCTGCGCAGCCCGCTTCGGGCTGGAGGCCACCGCGGTGTTCCGGCCGCCCAACAACCCCGCGGCCGCCCGGCTCGTGCAGGAGGTCCGCCGCAGGTCCATGGGCGGGCTGGCGGCGTCCAAGCCGGGCGCGGTCTTCGCCATGCGTGACGTGGTCGACAACGGCGGACATCTCGGTCAGCTGATCGACCAGCACTTCACCCGCGGCGTCGTGGTCGAGTTCCTGGGCCGGCCCTGCCTCGCCAACCCGCTGCTCGCCAAGCTCGCCCGGCACTACGAGTGCCCGGTCCACGGCGTGCGCGTCGTGCGGCTTCCCGAGGGCCGCTTTCGGCTGGAACTGACGCCGCCCCTGGACCTGCCCCGGGCCGCGGACGGCACCATCGACGTGACGGGCGCCATGCAGGCGATGACCGCGGTGGTCGAGGGCTGGGTTCGCGAGCATCCCGGCCAATGGCTCTGGATGCATCGCCGCTGGCGCCCAGACATGCTGCCCAAGGCTCGGACGAACTCGGCACCGGCTCAACCGCTGGTGGAAGCCTCTCAAGCCAACGTGATTTCACAGACCGCGTCACAGACGCTCTGATACGGCCATGACGCCCCGGCACCGCGCCCGCCTTCGCGACCGCCGCGCGCTCTGCGCAGCCGCTCTGATCTGTGTGTCGGCGTCCGCGGCCCGGGCCGAGCCGGTCCGCGCCGTCGTCGAGCTGTTCACCAGCCAGGGTTGCGGCGCCTGCCGCGCGGCGGAACCGGTCCTGCGCGATCTCGCCCGGCAGCCGGGCGTGATCGCCCTGACCCTTCCCGTCACCTACTGGGATTACCTCGGCTGGAAGGACACCCTGGCGCTGCGCCCGCTGACCGAGCGCCAGCGCGCCTACGCCCGCGGCCGCGGGGCCCGCCAGGTCTTCACGCCGCAGATCGTGGTCGACGGCAGCGGTTTCGCGCTGGGCTCGGACAAGGCGGCCCTCGACCGGCTGCTGCGCGATGCCGTGCAGCGCGGCGGACTGCCGGTTCCCGTGCGCGGAGAAAATCGAGGCGACCGGATCGTGGTCGAGATCGGCGCCGCGCCGGAGGTCAAGACTGACACACGCGGGGAGGTCTGGCTCTTGCCGGTCTTGCGCAGCCGGGCGATCGCGATCCAGTCCGGCGAGAAT
The DNA here is from genome assembly GCF_000364445.2 of Methylobacterium mesophilicum SR1.6/6. Lineage (NCBI taxonomy): Bacteria > Pseudomonadati > Pseudomonadota > Alphaproteobacteria > Hyphomicrobiales > Methylobacteriaceae > Methylobacterium > Methylobacterium mesophilicum. The sequence goes on from NZ_CP043538.1 coordinate 3,236,278, forward strand.
GGCGGCCGGACGGCGACCTACGTCAACGTCGTGCGGGGTCTCCAACGCCTCGGCGCCTGGACCGGGCAGGCGCTGCGCTTCGACGTGCCCGTCCTCCAGGCCGAGATGGGTGACGCCGACAGCTGGGTCGTGCTGGTCCAGGGAGCGGCGGACGGGCGGCCCGGCCGGATTCTCGGTGCGGCCAAGGGACCGGGGCTCGAGCGCTGAGCCCGCGCAAGCCGACGATGCTATTTCAGGTTGGCAAAGTCAGTCCGCCCTCGGTGCGCGCTCGGCTCGCGGGCGAGAACCACCATCCGCCCATCGAGGCGCTCAGTGACGCGTCGGAGCCAGTGAACAATACGCCGGCCCTCACGATCGATGGCAGCGCCGGCAGCGTCGTTTGTCGCATCGAGGCGGGGCCAGCCTGAAGCGGCGTGATCGGGCCGGACGCGGTGTTGCCTTGAGCGGCACGTGCGGACGTTTTCCCCGGCGTCGAGAGGGATCGCGGTGAGGCCGAGCCACGGAATGCCGGCACCGGCTCGCCATAGAACCGCAGGGACGGCAGGCTCGTTGCATGCAGGTGGCCGTCCGCCGATCGGGGTTGGCGTCCCCCCAAACGAGCCCCGGCCATGCGGCGACGCCACCTCCTATCCGGGCTCCTCTCCGGCCTTCTCGCGCCGCTGTCACCGGCGCTTCGCAGCGCGAACGCCGCCGATCAGGCCGTCGACGTCCTTCTGGTCCTCGCCGTCGACGTCTCCTTGAGCATCAGCGAGGCACGGTTCGAGCTGGAGCGGCGCGGTTATGCCGAGGCCTTCAGCGATCCGCGGGTGCTGCGTGCCATCGGCGAGGGCGAGACCGGCCGGATCGGTGTCGCCCTGTTCGATTGGGCCGGCCCCGGCGAGCAGCAGGTCGCGGTCGACTGGATGGTCATCGGGTCCAAACAGGATGCCGGTGTTTTCTCGGCCAGGCTCGAAGCCGCGCCGCGCCCATTCTACGGCCGCACGGCCATCGGGTCGGCCATTGCATTCGCCACGGACTTGCTGGCGCGGGCTCCGTTCCGGACCGGGCGAAAGGTCATCGACATCTCGGGCGACGGCACCGGCAACAGCGGTCGCTCCATCGCGGAGGCGCGAGATGCCGCCGTAGCGGCCGGCATCACCGTCAACGGCATCGTCATCCTCACCGACCCGGAGGGCATGCCGAGTTTCCTGAAGGACCACACAAATCCGGCAGGCGGCCTGGCTGCCTACTACCGGGCCATCGTGATCGGCGGGGACGGGGCCTTCGTCATGACAGCGGAGAACTTCGAAGCCTTCGGACGCGCCCTGGTCGCCAAACTGGTGCGCGAGATCTCCTGACCCGCCCTCCCGCTGACCCGAGGAACTCCGCCGATGCGCCTTGCCGTGCTCCAGTTCACGCACGAGACCGTGACGTTCCTGCCCAACGACACGATCCGGGACGACTTCATCTATCCCGGGTCGCCCGCTTCGGGTCCGGGCCTGCTGGCCACCGATCCGAAGGGTTACATAGGCGGCTTCGTACAAGTCGCGCGCGAGCAACAGGACGTCGAGCTCGTCGGCATCACGTCACCGCTGTGGCCGCGTACCGGCACCGCCTCGGGCTGGATCACAGCCGACGCCTACGCCCATTTCGTGGCCCTCATGCTGTCGGATCTACGGGGGCAGGGGCCCTTCGATGGCGTCTACATGGCGCCCTACGGCGACTCGCCCGGACCGCTGGCGCCCGGCCCGTGAGCGGGAGCCCGACCGCCGAGACGACAGGTGCCGCGCAGCGTCACCCCCGATGCTCGCGCCGCAAGTCCGAGGGCGCTAGGCTCATCCCGAACGCGCCCGGTGAGGCGCGGCCCAGGGAGGCGAGGCAATGCGGATTTCAGCCGACAGGCTGTCCGATTACGTACGGGACATTTTCATCCGGGAAGGTTGTCCGGAGGCGGAGGCCGAGCGGATCGGCCGCTTCCTCGTGGCCGCCAACCTCACCGGGCATGACAGTCACGGCGTCGTTCGCGTCACGCGCTACGTCGAGTGGCTGCGCACGGGCGAGGTCGAGGCTGGCCGCACGCCACAGATCGTCACCGACGCGCCGTCCTTCGCGCTGCTCGATGCCCAGTACGGCTTCGGACAGACCGCGGGACCCTTCGCCACCGATCTCGGCATCGCCAAGGCTCAGGAGAGTGGTGTGGCCATCGTGGCGCTCCGCCATGCCGGTCATCTCGGACGGATCGGCGAATGGGCCGAGCGGGCGGCCGCGGCGGGGCTGGTCTCGGTGCACTTCGTCAACGTGGCGGGCAGCCTGCTGGTGGCACCCTTCGGCTCGGTGGAGCGCCGCTTCTCCACGGCGCCCTTCGCGGCCGGGTTCCCGGTGCCGGGAGCGGAGCCGATCATCCTCGATTTCGCCACCTCGGCAGTGGCCGAGGGCAAGGTGCTGGTCGCCTCCCGAGGTGGCAAGCCGCTGCCGGAGGGTGCGCTGATCGAGCCGGACGGCCGGCTCAGCGCGGACCCGGCGACTCTGTTCGGTCCCCTGGATGGCGTCGAACGCGACAACCAGCGCGGCGCGGGCGCGATCCGGGCCTTCGGAGAGCACAAGGGCTCGGGCCTCGCGCTCATGTGCGAGCTCCTGGCCGGCGCGCTCACCGGGTCCGGCACCGCGGGGCCCGGACGGCGGCGGATCTGCAACGGCATGCTGTCGATCTACGTGACGCCGTCCGCCCTCGGCACCGAGGAAGTTCTGGCGACCGAGGCGCGCACCTATCTCGATTTCTTCAAGAGCGCCCGACCGATGCCGGGAGCCGAGGTGCTGCTGCCCGGCGAGCCGGAGCGCCGCATGCGCGCCCAGCGCCTCGCGGAAGGCGTGCCGCTGCCGGAACCCGTCTGGGAGACCCTCCTCGCGGCGGGCCGGCCGCACGGGCTCGACGGAGACGCCTATCGCGTCTGAGCCGGCCCGACGTGACGCGCGCGGCGACCCGGGGAAGACCGGGACGCCGCGTCCGGAATTCCGGAGAGTGACAGCATGCCCAGACTGCGCTGGCTGATGATCGGCCTCTGCATGGCGGCGAACGCCATCAACTACATCGACCGCGCCAACCTTGCGGTCGCCGCGCCGTCGATGTCGAAGGAGCTGGGCCTCGACGCCACCGACATGGGCCTGATCCTGTCGGGCTTCTTCTGGACCTACGCGATCATGCAGTTGCCCTTCGGGTACGTCGCCGATCGCGTCGGCCCGCGACTGTCTCTGATGGTCGCCGTCGTCTGGTGGTCGGCCTGCACGGCGCTCACGGCCGTGGGACGAGGCTTCCTGTCGCTGCTCGGCCTGCGCATGCTCCTCGGTGTCGGGGAGGCGGGAGCCTATCCCTCCTTCGCCAAGGTGGCGGCCTCGTGGTTCCCGCGCAGCGAGCGGAGCTTCGCCAGCAGCATCTTCGACAGCGGCTCCCGGGTCGGCTCGGCGCTGGCGATCCCCCTGGTGACCTGGGTGATCGCAACCCTCGGCTGGCGCGAATCCTTCGTGGTGACCGGCCTGCTCGGCTTCGCCTGGGCGGTGTTCTGGATGTGGCTGTACCGGGAGCCGGAGGACCATCCCGGGGTGTCGCGCGAGGAACTCGCCCGCCTCCGGGCCGGCCAGGAGCGGCCCCAGGTGACCGAGACGCGGGACGCGCCCCAGGGGGCGGTACCCTGGCTCTCACTGTTCCGCTACCGCACGGTGTGGGGGATGATGGCGGGCTTCTTCTGCCTGAACTTCGTGATCTACTTCTTCATCACGTGGTTCCCGACCTACCTCGTCAAGGCCCGCGGCTTCTCGCTGGCCGAACTCGGCACCCTCGGCAGCCTCCCGGCGCTCGCTTCGATCCCGGCGGGCTGGCTCGGCGGCTTCGCGTCGGACGCCCTTTACCGCCGCGGCTGGAGCCTCACGGCCGCCCGGAAGACCTGCCTGGTCGGCGGCATGCTGATGTCGTCGGTGATCACCCTGTCGCTGATCGCCCCGAACATCTACGTGGCGCTGCTGTGCTTCGCGGTGGCCTACGGCAGCCTCGCCTTCACGGCCGCCTCCATCTGGGCGCTGCCCGGGGACGTGGCGCCCACTCCCGCCCACGTGGCGTCGATCGGCGGCATCCAGAACTTCGCCTCCAACGTCGCGGGGATCGTGACGACCACCTTCACCGGGGTCATGCTCACGATCACGCAGGGCTCGTTTGCGATCCCCCTGATCGTGGCCGGCGGGTTCTGCCTCCTGGGCGCCTTCATCTACCTGTTCGTGGTCGGCGAGATCGCGCCGCTGCCGGTGCGTGATGCATCTGCGCCGGCCCTTCAGCCGCGCGCCGCCCGGTGAGCGGTACCGCGCGAGAGGATCGTGAGGAGAGACCGATGTCCAGCTATCCCGTCATCACCCTGCGTCCGGACGACGGCGTCGTCGTGGCGCGTGGCGCGATCGAGTCCGGCACGGCGGTCACGGACGGCGTGACGGTGGCGGAGCGCATTCCGGCCGGCCACAAGGTCGCGGTCCGATCCCATCGCGTCGGCGAGCCGGTGACCAAGTATGGCCAGATCATCGGTTTCGCGAAGGCCGACATCGCCGCCGGGCAGCACGTGCACGTGCACAATCTCGGCATGGGCGACTTCGCACGCGACTACGCCTTCGGTGTCGACGCGCGGCCGACGCGGCTCGTCGCGCCGCCCGCGACCTTTCAGGGCATCCGCCGGCCGGACGGGCGCGTGGCGACCCGCAACTACGTTGGCATCCTCACCTCGGTGAATTGCAGCGCGCACGTCGCGGACCTGATCGCCGACGCGTTCCGCCGCCACCCGATCCTCGGCCTCGATCCCCTCGCCGAATATCCGAACGTCGACGGCGTCGTGGCACTGACGCACAAGACCGGCTGCGGCATGGCCATGGGCGAGCCCCTGCGGCTCCTGCGCCGGACGCTCGCGGGCTACGCCCGGCACGTCAACTTCTCGCATATCGTGATGATCGGACTCGGCTGCGAGGTGAACCAGATCGGCGCGTTCCTGGAGGAGCAGGGGCTCGGCGACCGGATCCGCAGCATGAACATCCAGAGCCTCGGCGGCACCCGGAGAACCGTGGAGGCCGGCATTGCGTTCGTGAAGGGCATCCTGGCCGAGGCCAATGTCGTCCATCGGGAGCCGGTGCCGGCGAGCGAGCTGATCGTCGCCCTGCAGTGCGGCGGCTCGGACGGGTATTCCGGCGTCTCGGCCAATCCGGCGCTCGGCGTCGCCAGCGACCTCGTGGTCCGGAACGGCGGCACGGTGATCCTGTCGGAGACCACCGAGACCTACGGGGCCGAGCACCTGTTCACCCGCCGCGCCGTGAGCCCGGAGGTGGGCCAGAAGCTCGTCGACCTGATGCACTGGTGGGAGGAGTACACCCGCAAGGAAGGCTCGGAGATCGACGCCAACCCGTCGCCGGGCAACAAGGCCGGAGGCCTGACGACGATCCTCGAGAAATCGCTGGGCGCCATGGCGAAAGCCGGCAGCACCAACCTCGTCGACGTCGTGCGCTACGCCGATCCGGTGACGGCCAAGGGCTTCGTCTTCATGGACACGCCCGGCTACGACCCGGTCTCGGCCACCGGGCAGGTGGCGGGCGGCGCGAACCTCGTCTGCTTCACCACCGGCCGCGGCAGCGTCTTCGGCTGCAAACCCTCGCCGTCGATCAAGATCGCCACCAACTCGGCCATGTACAAGCGGCTGGAAGAGGACATGGACGTCAATTGCGGCACGATCCTCGAGGGTGCCGAGACCGTCGAGCAGGCGGGTCAGCGGATCTTCGATCTGATCCTGCGGGTGGCGGGCGGCGAGCGGACGAAGAGCGAGCAGTTCGATTTCGGATCGTCGGAGTTCGCGCCCTGGCAGATCGGCGCGACGGTGTGAGCCGGAAGGCTGCCGCCAAGCACGCGTGCGAATGTCCAAACCGGCTTTGCGAGCGAAGCGAAGCAACCCAGTGTCGCGCCACGCCCTTCGATCGCGCGCCGCCCTGGGTCACTTCGCTCCGCTCGTGATGACGGCGCGAGCGGGGACAAATGCGCGATCAGAGATCCGTCCGCACCACATCCGGGAAGCCCAGGATGAAATCCGCGCCGAAGGCGGTGACCGGCGTGTGGAATCCCGCGGCCACGGCGCCGGCCGCGAGGCGTCGGGCAACCTCCAAGGCGGTCCGGACCGTCAAGGTGTAGCCCTCGGGCGTCTCCATCCGGCTGGCAACGCGCCGTCCCGTCGCATCCCAGGCCTCGGCCAGGAACGTGCTGCGGGCCGAGGCCCGCGCGGCGGCGGACGGTCCCTCCGGCAGCCGGTCGATCCCGCGATTGATCAGCCGCTGCGCCGTCTCCGCGGCGATGATCCGGCGGAGGCCGGCCGGCAGCCCCGCCGCCGCCGCCATGGCGGGGAAAGCCTCGAAGTAGACATCAATATCGGGAACGCCGGTCGAGTACCACGCGCTCGACACGTCGCCCAAGCCGAGCCCGACCGTGCGCCGGGATCCGCGGCCGAAATCGGCGCTTCCGCGGGGCGGGCTCGGCAACTCGACGATCCGGCCACCGCGCCGCACCCGCGTGCCCCAGGCGATCCCCTCGGCCATGGTCCGGGCGGTCCCGCGGCTGAACCCGCCAAACCCACCGATCGAGATCCGCAGGCGGTTCGCGCCGGGCAGTCGCGCCGCCACATGCGCGGCGAGGCAGTCGCTCGGCACCACGTCGAAGCCCGCCGCGGGCAGGAGGACGATGCCGGCGGCCTTCGCGTCCGCGTCCCGTGCGGCCAGAGCCTCCAGGACGCTGATCTCGCCGGTGATGTCGCTGTAATGAGCGCCCACGGCGAGGCAGGCCTCGGCCATGGGGCGTGCCGTCTTCGAGAAGGGGCCGGCCGCGTGGATCACCACCGCGACGTCCGCCAGGGCGGCGCGCAGGCCGTCCGGATCGTCGAGGCGGGAGGCGCGCCACGCGAGCCCGAGCCGCGCGGCGAGGGGACGGAGCTTCTCGGGGTCGCGACCGGCCAGGATCGGTCGCAGTCCCTGTCCGACGGCGTGCTCGGCCAGGAGCCGGCCGGTGTAGCCTGTGGCGCCGTAGATCATGATCGCGGTCATGTCCGGGCTTCTGCCACCGCGACGGCCGGTATCAAAGCGCGCGGCGCGGGGCAAACGGGCAGACGCCGCCTGTTAAACTGCGACGCCGGAGGGCGTAGCCTGCGGCAGGCCTGAGGTGCGAAGCTTCGGCCCGCTTCGGGGATGGCTCATGCGTGACGCCCGTGACTCAGAGCGTGCCGCCGGTCCGTTCAGGGCCTTTGCCGCCGCGCTGCCGTCCCTGTCGCCCCTGCGCGCGGCCGTGGTCGAGGCCTGTCGGCGGCCGGAGCCCGACTGCGTCGGACCGCTCCTCGACCAAGCGCGCCTGCCGTCCGATGCCGCCCGGCGCGTGGCCGATCAAGCCCGACAACTCGTCGAATCGCTGCGGCGCCGGATGCCCCGCGGGGGCGTCGAGGGTCTGATCCACGAGTATGCCCTGTCGAGCCAGGAGGGCGTGGCGCTGATGTGCCTCGCTGAGGCGCTGCTGCGCATCCCCGACACCGCGACGCGCGACGCGCTGATCCGCGACAAGATCGCGGGCGGCGACTGGCGCGCCCATCTCGGGCACAGCCGGTCGCCCTTCGTGAACGCTGCGACTTGGGGATTGCTCGTCACCGGCCGTCTCACAGCGACCCGGGACGAGGCCGGCCTGTCCGCGGCGCTCACGCGGCTGATCGCCCGCGGCGGCGAGCCGGTGATCCGTGGCGGCGTCGATCTCGCCATGCGGATGATGGGTGAGCAATTCGTCGCCGGCCGGACCATCGAGGAGGCTCTCCGCAACGCCGCGCGGCAGGAGGCGAAGGGTTTCACCTACTCGTACGACATGCTCGGCGAGGCCGCGTTGACCGCGCACGACGCCGAAACCTACTTCCGCGCCTACGAAGAGGCCATCCGGGCGATCGGGGATGCCGCGGCCGGTCGCGGCGCGCTTCTCGGACCCGGAATTTCGGTCAAGCTGTCGGCGCTGCATCCCCGCTACTCGCGGATGCAGCGCGCACGCGTCCTGGCGGAGCTGACGCCGCGGGCGCTTGGGCTCGCGCGCCTGGCGAAGGAGCGTGGCATCGGCTTCAACATCGACGCGGAAGAGGCCGACCGCCTCGATCTGTCGCTGGACGTCCTGGAAGCCCTCGCGACCCATCCGGACCTCGCCGGCTGGGACGGCCTCGGCTTCGTCGTGCAGGCCTACGGCAAGCGCTGTCCCTTCGTGATCGACGTGCTGATCGACCTCGCCCGGCGCAGCCGGCACCGGCTGATGGTGCGTCTCGTGAAGGGCGCCTACTGGGACAGCGAGATCAAACGGGCTCAGGTCGACGGGCTCGCGGATTTCCCGGTCTTCACCCGGAAAGTTCACACGGACGTCTCGTACCTCGCCTGCGCGCGCCGCCTCCTGAACGCGCCGGACGCCGTCTTCCCGCAATTCGCGACCCACAACGCGCAGACACTCGCCACAATCGTGGAGATGGCGGGCCCGGCATTCCGGCTCGGCCAGTACGAGTTCCAGTGCCTGCACGGCATGGGCGAGCCCCTCTACGAGGCGGTGGTGTCCGGGGAGATCCTGCAGAGGCCCTGCCGGATCTACGCGCCCGTGGGCACGCACGAGACCTTGCTGGCCTATCTGGTCCGGCGCCTGCTGGAGAACGGGGCCAATACCTCCTTCGTCAACCGGGTCGCCGACGCCACCGTGCCGGTGGAGACGCTCATCGCCGATCCGGTCGCCGCGGTAGAGGCTGCGGCACATCCGGGCGCGCCGCACCCGCGCATCGCGTTGCCGCGGGCTCTCTACGGTTCGACCCGTGCCAACGCGGCCGGCCTCGACCTCACCGACGAGGCGGCGCTCAGCTGTCTCGCCGAAGGACTTGCTGTGAGCGGGCAAATCGAGTGGCGCGCCGTACCGTCTGGCAGCGATCCCGCTTCGGCCGACGCGGCCGTCATCAATCCGGCGGATCGACGGGACCGGGTGGGCGCGTGGCGGCCGGCCACGCCGGCCGAGATCGAGCGAGCGATCGCACGCGCCGCTGCCGCCTCTGCAGCCTGGGCTGCGACCCCCTGCAGCGATCGGTCCACCACGCTGCGTCGCGCGGCCGACACCCTCGAGGCGAGAATGCCGGTCTTGATCGGCCTGATCGTGCGCGAAGCCGGGAAGTCCTACGCCAACGCCGTGGCGGAGATCCGTGAGGCCATCGACTTCCTGCGCTACTATGCCGTCGAGGCCGAGCGGACGCGCGATGGCGACCACGCACCGCTCGGTCCGGTCGCCTGCATCGCGCCCTGGAATTTCCCGCTGGCGATCTTCGTCGGCCAGGTGGCTGCGGCGCTCGCGGCGGGCAACGCGGTCCTCGCCAAGCCCGCCGAGGAGACCCCCCTGATCGCCGCCGAGGCCGTCCGCTTGCTGCATGCCGCAGGCGTCCCTGAGGAAGCGCTCCAGTTCGTGCCCGGTGACGCCGCGGTCGGGGGCGCTCTGGTCGGCGACGGGCGGGTGCAGGCCGTGATGTTCACGGGCTCGACGGCGGTCTCGAAAGGCATCCAGCGCGTGCTCTCCGACCGCCTCGATCGTCACGGCGAGCCCGTCGCGCTCATCGCCGAGACCGGCGGCCAGAACGCCATGATCGTCGATTCTTCGGCCCTGGCCGAGCAGGTCGTGGCGGATGTCATCGCCTCGGCCTTCGATTCCGCGGGTCAGCGCTGTTCGGCCCTGCGCATCCTGTGCCTGCAGGAGGACATCGCCGACCGGACGCTCGCGATGCTGCTGGGGGCGCTTCGCGAGATGGCGATCGGGGATCCCCGCCGCCTCTCCACGGATATCGGCCCAGTCATCACCGTCGCGGCCGCCGAGGCCATTGCCGGCCACGTGGCGATGATGCGCGCCCGCGGCTTCGCCGTGCACCAGGTCCCCCTTCCGCCGGGCACGGGAGACGGGAGTTTCGTGCCGCCGACGCTGATCGAGATCGAGCGCGTCGCCGACGTCGGGCACGAGGTGTTCGGACCGGTCCTGCACGTCCTGCGCTACGCCCGGACCGACTTCGACCGGCTGCTCGGGGACATCGATGCCACCGGCTACGGCCTTACCTTCGGGCTGCACAGCCGCATCGACGAGACGATCGCGCATGTTCTCGGACAGGTGCGCGCTGGCAACCGTTACGTGAACCGGACCGTGATCGGCGCGGTGGTGGGGGTGCAGCCTTTCGGCGGTTCAGGCCTGTCCGGCACCGGGCCGAAGGCCGGCGGCCCCCTCTATCTCGGCCGGCTCTCCCGGCGGCCGTCGAGCGCCGCCGTTAGCGAGTGGGCAGCCGGTGGTGCGGCGATCCGCCCGTTCCTGGACTGGCTGCGCTCGAACGGCCACGGCCGGATCGCCGACCGTCTCGCGGCCGTCCACTTCCCCACCTTCGCGGAAACGATCCTGGAAGGGCCCGTCGGCGAGCGCAACCTTCACACGGTCCGTCCCCGAGGCCGCGTCGCCGCAATCGCCCTGACCGAGACGGGACTCCTCGTGCAACTCGGGACGATTCTAGGCAGCGGGAACAGCGCGATCGTCGTCACCCCGGAGAACGAGCGATTCAGCCTCCCTGGGCTTCCGCCCGCGTGCGCCGCACGGATTACTTTGGCCGCAGATCTCGAGGCCGCACCGGCGCTCCACGCGGTCCTGTTCGAAGGTGATGCGGCCGGCCTGCTTCGCCTGAACCAGGCCGTCGCGGCGCGCCCCGGGGCGATCGTGCCTGTCCAGGCGCGCACGTCGGAGGCGCTGAACGCAGGCGACCTCTACGGTGCGGCCGGCCTCATTGAGGAGGTCTCGACCGCGATCAACACCGCCGCGGCCGGGGGGAATGCCAGCCTCATGAGCATCGGCTAGGCGGCCGCCATTCGTCAGGCGGCGCGGCGCAGGTTCCAGAACAGGGGCAGGCCCGTGAGCATGCCGTCGAGGTCGCACCGATACGCGGTTGGCTGGAAGTACTGGCCGCACGGGATGTAGGCGCCGACGCCGAGGGCGCGCTCCTGGATCTGCGCGGCCACGACCTTCTGGGCCGCGAGGTCGGGCTCCGCGAACCAAGCCGCGCGCAGGTCCTCGAGGGGCGCGTCGGTCAGCCAGCTCGGGACCCCGGCGCGACCATTGCCGCGGATCACCAGATGGTAGGCCGGCGACAGGTGGTCGAGTCCGCCGGAGAAGATCCCGAACATCGACCAGCCGCCCTGGTCCAGCGGCTTCGGGCTGAGGATCCGCTGATTGACCGTCCCCCAGTCGGTGGCCACGACATCGACGTTCATCCCGAGCTTGCGGCAGACGTCGGCCATGACCTCGCAGATCGCGTTGATCCGCGGCACGTCGGTGCCCGAGAGCAGCACGACACGCTCACCCTTGTAGCCCGCCTCCGCCAGGGCACGCTTGGACGCCGCGAAGTCGCGCGGGCCGGCGAACACGTGAAGTCCGGCGTCCGAGGCCATCGGGCCGCCCGGCGTGAACACGCCTGCCGGGCCGCGCCGAATGGCCGGGTCGCTGCCCGCGACAGCATCCATCATCTCGCCCTGATCGACGGCCGAGAGCAGGGCGCGGCTGATCGCCGGGTTGTCGAAGGGCGGCAGCGTGTGGTTGAGCCGGATCTGTCCGATCAGTCCCGCGGTTTCGACCAGCTCGACGCGCACGGCGCTCTGGCGCATCAGATCAGGGACGAGGTCGACAAGGGGCTGCTCCCACCAGTCGATCTCACCGGAGCGGAGGGCTGCGGCGGCAGTGCCGCCATCGGGGATCGTGCGCCACTCCACCCGGTCGAAATGTGCAATTCGCGGACCGGCCGTGAAGCTCGGCGTACCGTCCTGGCGGGGCCGATAGGCCTCGAACCGGCGGTAGACGTTGAGTGAACCCGGCACCCGCTCGTCGGCGACGTAGCGGTAGGGTCCGCTGCCGACCACTTCTGGCACCGCCTGCGTGGCCGGCACCGTGCTCAGCCGCTCGGGCATGATCACCGGGACGTAGGAGGTCGGCTTGGCCAGTGCGTCCGGCAGGAGGGGGAATGGCCGCTTGAGCCGAAACTCCACCACCGCATCGGATGGGGCCGTCAGCGCGTCCACTGTCGCGAACAACGCGCCCCCGTAGGCATCCCGCTGTGACCAGCGCCTGAGGCTCGCCACCACGTCGCGGGCGAGCACCGGTGTGCCGTCGTGGAAGCGCAGGCCGTCGCGGAGGTTCAGGCGCCACGTCAGGCCGTCCGCCGAAACCGTGTGACCGGCCACCATCTGCGGCTGCGGTCGGTAGGCGGCGTCGAGACTGTAGAGGGTGTCGAACACCATCAGCGCGTGGGTGCGCGTGACGTAGTTGGTCGTGATGATCGGATCGAGCAGGGCCAGATCGGCGTAGGGCACGAAGCGCAGCGTCGTCGCCGAGGCCGCCCGGACCAGGGCTGGCCGCGCGAGGGCTCCGGCCATCAGCGCTCCCGCGCCTTGCAGCAGGGTGCGTCGCTTCATCGATCCATCCCGGTCGCATCTGCAGGTCGTCGCCCCGGCGGGGGGCGCGTATCGCTCGCAAATGGTACGCCAGAGATGGCTTGCTCCGAAAACGTGCAGGCCCGTCCGGCGTCGCGCCGAATGGGCCTACGCGCCCCGCGCGGCGCGTCTTCCTATAGGTCTAGCGGCAAGTCCGGAGGCGGTTGCTCACGCGGCGCGAGACCAGCGAATGTCGCCGAGACTCTCGCGGAAGGCGAAGCGGGCGAGGTGGTCGGAGACCACGTTCTCCAGCCGGGTGAGGTTGACCGGGTCGGCGCTGTCGATCCGCATCAGCAGCGCGTCGGGCTCGGCGTCGAAGGTGCAGATACGGTCCTCGCCGAAGGGCACGGTGCCGTGCATGGAGGTCGCCTCGACCTTGAACTTGTGGCTCCAGTGCCGGCAGAGCTGCTGCAGGTAGCGGCTCGCTTCGGTGGTCTGCACGCGGGCCTGTGAGGTAGGCATTCCGTCGGTCTCCAGAAGGATCAAGAACTGTCTGTCGGGGACGGGTCGTGTCTCGATCTCGCACATGCGAGATAGGAAAGCCTCAGAGCAATTGCCATGCCCAGCGGTGACGGACACGTCGCCGTCGTCTCTCTGCGAAGGTCGGTCCGAAGCGTTAGCGGCCGCTTAACACCTCAGGCGCCCGCGACGGATCGCGACGACGCGTGGCTCTCCTGCACCCATCTGCGTCCCGAATTATGGCGCGGCGCACAAAATCGCGCCGCGTGACGCTGTCAGCTGTCCGGCCTGAGCGCGATGACCTTGCCGGGATTGAGAAGGTTAAGGGGGTCGATCGCGCCCTTCAGCCGGCGCATCAGGTCGAGACCCACCGGATCGCCGTAGCGTTCGAGCTCGTCGCGCTTGATCAGGCCGACCCCGTGCTCCGCCGCGATCGAGCCGCCGAGGCCGTGGACGATGTCGTGGACGATTCGGTTGAACCGACCCCATTCCGCCAGGAAGTCCGCAGGCGGCATCTCCGCGGGCTGCGTCAGGTTGAAGTGGATGTTGCCGTCGCCGAAATGCCCGAAGCCGCAGGGTCTGAGACCCGGCATCACGGCGATGCAGGCGTCTTCGGCCTGCTCCAGGAAGTCGGGCAGGCGCGAGAGCGGCACCGAAACGTCGTGCTTGATCGAAGCGCCTTCCCGCGTCTGGGCCTCGGGAACGCCTTCGCGCAGGCGCCAGAGGGCGTCGTCCTGCGCGCCGCTCGCGCCGATTGCCGCGTCGGCGATCAGGCCATCCGCCATGGCGTCTGAAAGGGCGGCCTCCAACCCGGCACGCGCATCGGCATCCGGCCGCGCCGAGGCCGCCTCGATCAGCGCGTAGGCGCCGTGCGGATCCGCCAGCGGACGGACCGTACCCGGAACATGCCGCAGGACGATCTCCAGGGCGAAGGGCGGCAGGTACTCGAAGGCCGTGAGGTCCCGGTCCAGCCGGGACCGGAGGAACACGAACAGATCGAGGGCCGCCCGGGCCGAGTCCAGGCCGACGAAGGCGACGCCGGTGGTCCTGGGCTTCGGGAACAGCTTGAGCACGGCCGCGGTCACGATGCCCAACGTGCCCTCGGACCCGATGAAAAGCTGCTTCAGGTCGTAGCCGGCGTTGTCCTTGCGCAGGGCCTTAAGCCCGTTCCAGACCCGTCCGTCGGCCAGGACCACTTCGAGACCGAGGACGAGGTCCCGCGCGTTGCCGTAGGCCAGGACCGCGATACCGCCGGCGTTCGTGCTGATGCCGCCTCCGATCCGGGCTGAGCCGCGCGACGCGTAGGAAAGCGGGAACAGCATGCCGGCCGCGTCGGCCGCCGCCTGCACCTCCTGCAGGATCATCCCGGCCTCCACGGTGATGGTGGCGTCCACGGGATCGACCGCGCGCAGCCGCGCCAGCCGCTCCAGGGAGAGGACGACACCACCGTGCGGCACCCCGGCGCCAGTGAGCCCGGTATTACCGCCGAGGGGAACCACCGCGACGCCCGCCTGCGTGCAGGCGCGGACCGCGAAGGCGACCTCCTCGGTGCTGCCAGGGCGCAGGACGGCGAGAGCCGAGCCGGTGAACAGCTTCCGGCTCTCGACCAGATAGGGCGCCATGTCCTCCGGATCGGTCACCACGTGCCGATCGCCCAGGCCATCCCGGAGCGCGGCGAGCAAAGTGTCGAGGGAGGCGGCCATCGGAGTCATCGGTAAAATTTTGTAGGCCACAGCGCCGTCGTGGCAAGCGCCGGGATGGCGCGGGCCGGCGCGGAGCTTACAACGGTCCGGTAGTTGCCGGGCGGAGCGTCGTCCGGCCGTCGAACGATCCACCGCAGAGGCAGAGATGCTCTCCGTCATTCAGAACCCGCCCCGCGTCGCGCTTCCGATCGTCGGCAGCAGCGACCTCTTTCCCGTCCGGCGCGTCTACTGCGTCGGCCGCAACTACGCCGCCCATGCCCGCGAGATGGGTGCGGACCCGGACCGCGAGCCGCCGTTCTTCTTCATGAAGCCCGCCGACGCGCTCCAGATCGTCGGTGCCGAGCCGACGCCCCATGCGTACCCGCCGAAGACGCGGAGCTACCATTTCGAGGTCGAGATGGTGGCTGCGCTCGCCGGCGGCCGCAGCGACATCCCGGTGGCGAGCGCCCTGGACCACGTCTACGGCTACGCGGTCGGCCTCGACATGACCCGCCGCGATCTCCAGGACGAGGCCAAGAAGATGGCGCGGCCCTGGGACCTCGGGAAGGCAGCGGACGGCTCGGGCCCGATCGGCGCTTTGCACCCGGCTTCCGAGATTGGGCACCCGAGGCGCGGTTCGATCACCCTGTCGGTGGACGGCGAGACGCGCCAGAAGGGTGATCTGGGCGATATGATCTGGTCGGTGGCCGAGCAGATCGCCTACCTGTCGGAGTACTTCATCCTCCAGCCGGGCGACCTGATCTTCACCGGCACGCCCTCCGGCGTCGGTCCCGTCGAGCGCGGACAGCGAATGGTGGCGGCCATTGACGGGCTCGGCGCGATCACGCTCGACGTCGCCTGATCCGACATGATCCTTGATCGGCCGCTGTTCCGGCACCTGTTTCACCTCGGGGCTCTCGCGTCCCGAGGCATGACGCTCGGCGTGCGCGGCATCGCCCTGGACGCGCAGGGCTGCGTAGCGCTGGTACGTCACACCTATGTCAGCGGGTGGCACCTGCCGGGCGGCGGCGTGGAGCGGGGCGAGACGGCGCACGACGCGATGGTCCGGGAGTTCCGCGAGGAGACGGGGATCGTCGCCGGGGAGCGGCTCCGCCTCCACGGCCTCTACCGCAATGTGGTCGCGGCTCCGCGGGACCACGTCGCGCTGTTCATCCTTGAGGCCTTCACCATCCCGCAGCCGAAGGTCCCGGACCGCGAGATCGCCGCCTGCGCATTCTTTCCGATCGATGCGCTGCCTGACGACACGACACGCGGGACGCGGACCCGCCTCGACGAACTCCGCCTGGGACGTCCGCCCGCCCCGAATTGGTGAATCGGCGCCCGGGGCAAAAGAGACGCTTGCGTCGTCCGGCGGAATGGTGTTTAGAGAGCGCCGCCGGGGGCCGCCGGCACGAAAGTTCGGGCGGCGCGGCACTAGTGAGCGGGTGTAGCTCAGGGGTAGAGCACAACCTTGCCAAGGTTGGGGTCGAGGGTTCGAATCCCTTCGCCCGCTCCAGTTTTCCCAACCCATCTATTGATTTACGAGGCCGCACCTTCGCGGCCTTTGTCGTTCCTGACCGGTTGCGGGATCGTCCTACCCCACCGGGCGGTCTGATCCGAACGTTGGTGCAGGATCACCGAGAACATTGCGCTGAGCGCGGTCCACTTTGCCGGGTCCGGGGGCACTGCGCGACGGGCCCGAAGCCAGCCCGGCAGCGTTGCGCCCATCACAGCTACCGAGCAGGCCTCCAGAGCATCTTGGAAGCCGAAATTACGAGAGCCCCCTTTATACGTCCGATCACCGACGATTGCTTGTAATTTATGTACTACCAAAGACGGTCGCGGTGTTAGCTCAAGAATGACGCTGATATTGATGCAGCAGCGGCATTATAGGCTTTGCGAGCCCACAACAAGCTCATCCCCGTTAATCGACGACCGGCCGGTCCGGTGATTTCGGCTTGAATCTGGCCTGTCTGCTGGGCTCTACTCCCGAAGGCTGAGCCGGGAGTTCGACATGGAAAGGCAGGTTCCTGTCGCACCGGAAGTGCAGCGTCAGCGAGCCAGGTTTATCTTGCAGGAGCCGGTTCCGAGCAAGTCCTTCTCTCGGCTCGGCGTCTATACTTGCCTTGTCGTCTGCGTCACCTGTCTAGGCGCCGCAGCTGGGCAGATCGATGCCAGCATCGTCCAGCTGGGATTGCCAGCTCTGGAGCAAGCCTTCGATGCGTCGCTCGATCAGGTGAGCTGGGTCGCGGTGGGCTACAGCCTCGCATTCGCCGCGGTGCTGCCCGTCTACGCTCGGCTGGCCGAAATTGCCGGGCGCAAGCTGATGTACCTTCTCGGCTTCGCGCTGTTCGGGCTGTTCTCGGCTCTATGCGGATTAGCCCCGAGTCTGCCGTGGCTCATCGCCTTTCGCGTGCTGCAAGGCATGAGCGGAGCTCTACTCGGGGCGAACAGCATCGTCATCCTCGTGGCAGCCACAGATCAATCTCAGCGTGGACGTGCGATGGGACTGTTCGCCAGCGCCCAGGCCATCGGTGTGAGTACGGGACCAGCACTCGGTGGCCTGCTGCTGAGCAACCTCGGCTGGCACTGGATCTTCTGGGTGACCGTGCCGTTCGCTGCTCTCGGAGCGGTGCTGGGCTGGGTGCTCGTGCCGGTGAGCGCGCGGCTCAGCGAGGCAGTTACGTTCGACTGGTGGGGCGCGCTTTTGCTGATCCCAGCCCTGAGCGCGTTGATGATGACGCTCACCGAGCTGAATGCCTGGTGGCCATACTCGCCCGCGATGCTCATCTGCGCGACGTCAGCAGCCGTTTTGCTGACAGGGTTTGTCTGGTGGGAGAAGCGTGCCCCTGCACCGCTGATCGACTTGCGCTTGTTTCGGTCGCGGGCCTTCACCGGCAAGACGGTCGCCACCTTGCTGTCCTACGCGATGCTGTACGGGATGTTCTTCACCATGTCGTTCGCGCTGGTGCGCGGCTACCACGACGCGCCGCTTTCGGCGGGACTGCGGCTCGCCATCATACCCGTTGCGCTCGGCGTGGTGGCGCCGTTTAGCGGCAGCCTCTCAGAGCACTGGCCGCGTCTTACGACAAAGGTCAGCATGGGATTGTGCGCGGCTGCGACTGTCGGTCTGAGCCGAACGCTCACCGGCAATCCCAGCAGCGAGCCGGCCATGATGATGTTGCTGGCCATGTATGGGGTGGGACTCGGCTTGTTCATCGCCCCGAACAACAGCGCCACTCTAGCGGCGGCACCGGCCGAGCATGCCGGACAGGCGGGCGGCCTGTTGAACCTCATGCGGGCATTCGGCACGGCAACAGGGGTGGCAACTGCTTCCACGTTGCTCGCATGGCGCTTGGAATTAGCGTCTGGCGTTCACGGACGTACAATTGGGGCGAGCGAGCACGCCTTGTTGGGCGCGGCGAGCGACGTGATGATCCTACTGACCGCGCTCGCGGTGGCGACGATGCTTGCCGCATCATTGGAAGATCGAGGGTGGTCTTGGACGCAGCCTACCTGATCCCTTCGCCGATCCGCCTTCGTCGGCTCGCCTGGCAGAGGCATGCCGGTCGGAGGGTGTTTCCGGGCGCGCTCCGGCGCCCGAACGCATCGCTTTCAGCGGACGCCGCGTACCGGTGTCGCCGGCATCATGACCACGGCAATCTTCGCCGCTCAGCGTGCGGCGCAACGCGCCGTCCCCGTATCACAACGAGCGTCGCTTCTCCGACTTGAGCGCCGCGACTGCCAAGGCCGCGTGCGGCCAAGCCGAGCCGATTGCATCGCGCCCTCTGCCGCCGACCGGCCGATCGGACTGATGGGATCCGAATGGGGCGTGCCGCTTTCCAGTCGGATCAGGACTGGATACCTGTGCCTGCGCGGGATGTCTGCGGGTTCGCCGAACGCTCAAGGGCCGGGACCGGTCCAATGACAGCGATTGGCCGGTCCGCCTGCTCTGTCCGCAGTCGGTCGCGCGGCGACCGACTGCGGCTTCCATTACTCAGCCGGCTGCAGCGCGCCCGTCGGCACAGCTTCACGCACGCTCCGTCCGGCGAGGGCGTCGGCGAGCTTGGCTTCATCGACCTCGTTCTCCCAGCGCGCAACCACGATGCAGGCGACCGCATTGCCGATGAAGTTGGTCAGAGCCCGGCACTCAGACATGAACCGGTCGACCCCAAGGATCAGTGCCATGCCGACCACCGGCACGGACGGCACCACCGCCAGCGTCGCCGCCAGGGTAATGAAGCCCGAGCCCGTGACGCCCGCCGCCCCCTTCGAGGACAGCATCGCCACGAGCAGCAGCAGCGCCTGCTCGCCGAGGCTCAGCGGTGTGTCGGTCGCCTGGGCGATGAACAGCGCCGCCATGGTCATGTAGATGTTGGTGCCATCGAGGTTGAACGAGTAGCCCGTGGGCACCACGAGGCCGACCACCGGCTTCGAGCAGCCGGCCCGCTCCATCTTCTCCAGCAGCGAGGGCAGCGCCGACTCGGACGAGGACGTGCCGAGCACGAGAAGCAACTCTTCCTTGATGTAGCGGATGAGCTTGATGATCGAGAAGCCGTTGTAGCGGGCGACCGCTCCCAGCACGACCAGCACGAAGATCGCCGACGTCAGATAGAAGGCGGCGACGAGGTAGGCGAGGTTGGCCAGCGAGCTGATGCCGTACTTGCCGATCGTGAATGCCATCGCGCCGAAGGCGCCGATCGGGGCGACCTTCATGATGATGTTGACGACGCCGAAGATCGCCTCGGAGAGCACCTTGATGATGTCGAGCACCGGCTTGCCGCGGTCACCCAGGAAGGCGAGGCCGAAGCCGAACAGCACCGAGAAGAACAGCACCTGCAGGATCTCGCCGCCCGCGAAGGCGCCGACAGCCGTCGTGGGGATGATGTTCATCAGGAAATCGACGATGCTCTGCTCCTTCGCCTTGCCGGCGTAGGTGGCGATCGCCTTCGGATCGAGCGACTTCGGGTCGATGTGCAGTCCGTTGCCGGGCTGGAGCACGTTGGCGACGACGAGGCCGACGATCAGCGCCAGCGTCGAGAACGTCAGGAAGTAGATCAGCGCCTTGCCGCCGACACGGCCGACCTTCTCGAGGTTGGTCATCCCGGCGATGCCGGAGACAACAGTGAGGAAGATCACCGGGGCGATGATCATCTTGACGAGCTTGATGAAGGCGTCACCGAGCGGCTTCAGCTCGGCGCCGAGCTGCGGATAGAAATGTCCGAGCAAGATGCCGATCGCCACCGCGACCAGGACTTGGAAGTACAAGGTCCTGTAGATCGGCCTGGGCTTGGCGGGCGGATGGGGTGCTGTGAGCGGGGATGGTACGGCAACCATGGGGCGTTCTCCCTGTCGTCGGGTTTCATCGGGGCGGCTGGCGCCGGCGTAGTCCGGCAGGTTCCGCGCTTGGTCTTGGCCTTCCGGAACACAGCTTTGCCTTGAGGACATGGCTGTGTTTCATTCTGTGAATGGCAACGGCCGTGCCACGAGATGGGCGCCGACGATCTTTTGTTAAAACGTTGTTCCGTATGAGATTTTTCAAAACGCTGATCGGCTGCCGGGTCGCCGGTCGTGCGGAAATCCGCACCCGCATGGCCGGAACGGTCTGGTTCTCCGCTCCGGTGGATGTTCCGTGATCGAGGCCTCGGAAACCACGCGGCAGCGGGCGGCCCGGATCATGCCGGGTCGCGGCTTGATCGTCCTCGCCTGCCTGTGCGCAATCGTCACCGCGGCCTGGCTCGCGGGACGCGCCGCGGAGCGCTGGGCGCTCACGGATCTGCGGCGCGGGGCCCGATCGGCGATCGGGCTCCAAGTCGGCTTGCTGCTTGCCGAGATGCAGAAGCAGGCATCCCTGCCGCTGGCGCTCGCCGCCGACCCGGAGGTCGCTGCGGCGGTCGCATCGGGAGCCGGGCGCGAACTCCTGGACCGGGTCGACCGCCGGCTCTCCGAAGTGGCAGCGGCCACCGGCGCGGCGGTGATCTACGTCATCGGTGCCGAAGGGGTAACTGTGGCGGCCAGCAATGCCGGCGGCGACGGAAGCTTCGTCGGGCGCGACTACGCATTCCGTCCGTACTTCCGGCAGGCGGTCACCGAGGGCGCGGGTTCGCAATTCGCCCTCGGCACCGTCAGCGGCCGGCCCGGTCTCTACCTGGCCCGGCGCATCGGCGCGGCGGTCGGGGTCGTGGTGGTCAAGGTCGAATTCGACGCGGTCGAGGCGGCTTGGCGGGCCGCTCAGGAAGTCACGTTCGTCACCGATGCCCGCGGCATCGTCCTCGTCACCAGCGAGCCGTCCTGGCGTTTCGGGACGCTCGACGCCCTGGACGCTGCCGAACGCGCCCGGATCAAGGCGGGTCGCGAGTTCGGAACCGCGGCGCTGGAGCGGTTGCCCCTGCATGCTACCGGCCAGGCCGATGTCAGTCGCATCGGGCGTGGGGCGCTCCCGGCCTGGACGGCGATCACCACCCAGGCGCCTGTGCCCGGGACCGGCTGGACCCTGCACACGCTGACCCCGGTCGGAACCACAGTGGAGCGCGAGCGGCTTCAGGCCTGGATCATCGCTGCCCTGACCACGGCGCTGGCGGGCTTCGGGGCCGTAGCCCTGGCTGACCGGGGCCGCCGGACGCGGGCGCGGCTTGCGGAAGCGGCCTCGCGCCGGGCAGAGCTGGAGAGCCGCGTCGCTGAGCGAACCCGCGCCCTGCGGGAAGCCAACGCGCAGCTGCGCGCCGAGATCGAGGAGCGGCAGCGCGCTGAGGCCGAGCGCGAGCGCCTCGGCCGCGAGCTCGCCCAGGCCGGCCGGCTTGCGGCTCTCGGACAGTTCGCCGCCAGCATGGCGCACGAGATCAACCAGCCGCTCGCCGCGATCCGCTCCTACGCGGACAACACTGCGGTCCTCGTCCGCCGCGGCCGGACGGAGGACGCGGCCGAGAACGCCGCCGCCATCGGCCGGCTCACCGATCGCATCGCCGGGCTTACGCGACAGCTCAAGGGGTTCGCCCGGCGCGCCTCGCCGCGCCGGGAGCCGGTGCCGCTTGGCGGAGTGCTGGACAACGCACTGGAACTGGTGCGCGCCCGCGCCGCCGCCCTGGGCGTGCCCCTGGAGGCGGACGCGTCCGATCCGGAGCTGCGCGTCCTCGGGGACGGGCCGCGTCTGGAGCAGGTGCTGGTCAACCTTCTCCAGAACGCCCTCGACGCGGTGGCCGGACGTCCCGACGCCCGCGTCGGTCTGCGCGTCGATGCCGCGGTTTCCGAGCGCGTGGCGGTGGAAGTGACTGACTCCGGCCCCGGGATCCCGACGGCGGAGCGCGGCCAAGTCTTCGATGCGTTCTTCACGACCAAAAGCGACGGCCTCGGGCTCGGCCTCGCCATCGCCCGCGGGATCGTGGAGGATTGCGGTGGGAACCTGACTTTGGTCTGCGAACCGGGGGGCGGCACGGTTTTCCGGATGGAGCTCATCCGGGCGGCGGGGGCGGATCGGGCATCGGGGCAGCGCGTGGGGGCGGCGCAGTGAGTGAAGGCGGAGCGGGAACGCCCGAGCGCGTCGTGTTCATCGACGACGAAGCCGAGGTGCGCCGGGCCAACGGCCAGAGTCTGGAGCTCGATGGCTTTGCCGTCGAGGCCTTCCCGGCGGCCGAGCCGGCCCTCGCGGCGATCCTGGCCTCTCCGCCAGGCGTCGTGATCAGCGACGTGCGTCTGCCGGGCCTCGACGGGATCGGCCTTCTGGCACGGCTGCAACGGGTTGATCCGGATCTGCCGGTGATCTTGATCACAGGCCACGGCGACATCCGCATGGCCGTGGCGGCCATGCAGGGCGGTGCCTACGATTTCCTGGCCAAGCCCTATCCGGCCGAGGCACTGGTCGCCTCGGTGCGCCGGGCACTGGAGAGGCGGCGTCTCGTCCTGGAGAACCGGGCGCTGCGTGCCCGGCTCGACGCGGCGGTCAAGGAGGACTCCGCCTTTCTGGGCGATTCCCCCGCGATGGACCGTCTGCGGACGCTCGTGCGCGAGGTGGCGCGAGCCGATGTCGACGTGCTCGTCTTCGGCGAGACCGGGTCCGGCAAGGAGGTGGTGGCGGGCGCCCTGCACCGCTGGAGCCGCCGCGCCGGGCGCAATCTTGTGGCGATGAATTGCGGTGCCCTGCCGGACTCCGTGGTGGAGAGCGAGCTGTTTGGGCACGAGGCGGGCGCCTTCACCGGGGCGGTCAAGCGCCGCGTGGGCCGGATCGAGCATGCCCACGGCGGCACGCTGTTCCTCGACGAGATCGAGAGCATGCCTTTGCCACTTCAAGTCAAGCTCCTGCGGGTGCTCCAGGAGCGCGCCGTGGAACCGCTCGGCACCAACGAGGTGCGGCCGGTCGACATGCGGGTCGTGGCAGCCACCAAGGTCGATCTTGGGCAAGCGGCGGCGCAGGGCACGTTCCGCGACGATCTCTACCACCGCCTCAACGTCATAACGGTGGCGATCCCGCCCCTGCGCGACCGGGGCGATGATGTGATGCTGCTATTCGAGCACTTCCTGCGCCGCGCGGCCGAGCGCTTCGGGAAGGCGGTGCCGGCGATCACCCCGGCCATTCGCGATCACCTTCGGGAGCACGCCTGGCCCGGCAACGTCCGCGAGCTCGGCCACTTCGCCGAACGCTACGCCCTGGGCTTCGTCGAAGTGCATCAAGTCGCGCCCGAGGGGTCCGCCGGAACGCTGGCCGAGCAGATGGACCGCTACGAGAGCCGGCTCATTCGGGAGGAGCTGCAGGTCGCGGGCGGGGACGTCCGCGCGGCCGCTGAATCGCTCGGCCTGCCGCGCAAGACGCTCTACGATAAGATGACGCGCCACCGACTTAACCCGGCCGATTACCGGTAGCCGCGATCTTGGGGATCGTTTGATCTCAACGGCTCATTCTGCTGCGCCTCCTCCAGATCAGGTCAGCAGATTACGATCCGACCTGTCTGACGCGCAGTCCACGACCGACACGCCGGATGAGGCGAGGCGGGTTGCGGAAATCGAGCGGCCGCGCTCGCGGAGCAGGGTCGGTTTGGTTGAGGTTCGCCCGCCTCCCCGGCGGAGTTGCTCGAAGCCCTCATTCTGCTTTGGCCAGCTGCGGCACGCCGGTCACGCCGCCGCACAGCCGGTCACGTAGCGGCGCCAGCCGCCGAACCGCGTGATATCGGCCGCACCCGCGATACCGGCCGCCTCCACCAGGAAGCCCTTCGGCGTGGTCCCGTCGTTGAGCCGTACGGTACCGATGCTGAGCGGGTCCGGTATTCCGGCCACGAAAGTCCCGAAGGCGGACGGCGGCAACGCCCAGACCTCCGTCTCGATCCCGCTTCCTTCACCGGCGGCCACCCGCAGCAGGCCGGGACGATGCGGCGGCCCGCCGGGCAGGGCGTAGAGGCGGTAATCCGGCCGCGTCACCCCCGCGCGGAGGTACCGGGCGCCGCATGCGACCAGCTCGCCGTTCAGGGGCAGGCCCGACAGATGCGCTCCCACGACCGCCAGCTCGATCTCGCCGGGCCTCGCCGAAGCCGGCCCCGATTTCGCGGTCGGGACCGGTGCCGCACTGGCGCCGATCCGGCCGGCCGAGGCCGCGTGCAGGCGCGCGCCCAGAGCGGCGAGCAACCCGTCGCACCCGCGCGGCGCCAGCAGGGTGACGCCGGAGGGAAAGCTGTCGGTCCTGGAGCGTCCCGGGACTGCGAGGGCGCACCAATCGAGCAGGTTGACGAAGTTGGTGTAGGTCCCGAGTTCGCTGTTCGGCCCGATCGGGTCGGCGGCGACGGACGCACAGGTCCGCGGGCGCGGATAGGTCGGCACGGCGAGGACGTCGATGCGATCCCAGATCGCGTCCGCGTGCCGGCGCAGCTCCGCCAGCCTGTAGAGGCCCGCGAAGGCGTCCGCGGCGCTGTAGCGCTCGGCCGCGGCGATGACCGCCCGCGTCGTCGGGTGCAGGATCCCGGGCCGTGTCTCCATGACCGGCCGGACCGCCGCGTAGCGCTCGGCCACCCACGGACCGTCATAGAGCAGGGCCGCCACGGCGAACATGGGGTCCAGGTCGACCGGCACCCCCGCGCCCGTGATCGCTTCGAGATCCGCGGCCGCCGCCGCGAAGGCCGCCTCCGAGAGGCCGTCGCCGCCAAACCGCCGGCTCGCCGCATCCGGAAGCCCCAGACGCAGACCCGGCGGCAGGCCGGCGGGCGCGGGCGGCACGGGCAGCGCCCGTGACCAGGGATCGGTATTGTCCGGACCCAGCATGACCCGGAAGGCCGCGTCGGCGTCGGCGACGGTGCCGGCGAAGACCGAGAGCGTGTCGAGGGTCCGGCAGGCCGGCAGCATGCCGCGGCTGGAGACCGCCCCGAGGGACGGCTTCAGGCCGACGATGTTGTTCAGCGCCGCCGGCACACGGCCCGAGCCCGCGGTGTCGGTCCCGAGGGCGAAGGACACGATCCCGTGCGCCACCGCCACGGCGGAGCCGCTGCTGGAGCCCCCGGGGACGAAGGCCGGATCGATCGCGTTGCGCGGGGCCGGGTAGGGCGTGCGCAGACCGACGAGCCCGGTGGCGAACTGGTCGAGATTGGTCTTGCCGATCAGGATCGCTCCGGCCGCCAGGAGGCGCGCCACGGCGGGTGCGGTCTCGGTAGGGCTATAGGCGAAGTCTGGGCAGGCGGCGGTGTTCGGCAGCCCGGCCACGTCGATGTTGTCCTTGACGGCAAAGGGCACGCCCCAGAGCGGCATCGACACGGGGTCGAAGGGCGGCAGCGCGGCCGCCGCGGCCTGCGCGTCGGCCTCCGGCACCAGCGCGAGGAAGATGCCGGGATCGTCGACCTCGGCGATCCGGCGATAGGCCGCGGCTACGACGGCGCGCGGGTCGAGGCCGTCGGCATAGGCCGCGTGCAGAAGCGGGATCGTCGGGAAGGGCGGCACGGCGGCTCCTCGGGTCGCGGCTCAGGATGCGTCGCCGGTGGCGCGGTACCAGTCGAGGATCTCTGTCCCCTGCAAGAAGACCGCGTCGGTGCGCGTTAGCATCGCGTCGAGCAACCGTTCCAGCAGGCCGATCCGGTGCGGGACGCCGGTGATGTACGGGTGGATCGCGAAACCCATGACCTTGGCGCCGCCGAGCGGGCCGGGACTCGCAGCCTCGAGAGCGAGCCGGTCGAGGTTGGCGAGCGCCCGGTCCACGAACTCATCGGCCCGGTGGTGCTGGATGGCCAGCAGCGGGATGTCGTTCAGCTCGACCGAGTAGGGGAGGGCGAAGAGCGGCCCGGTGCGCGTCGCGACGCGGCAGGGGCGGTCGTCGACCACGAAGTCGCCGACATATTCGAGGCCGGCCGCGTGCAGGTGGTCGGGCGTGTCGAGGGTCTCGGTGAGACCCGGCCCCAGCCAGCCGCGCGGCGGGCGCCCTGTGATCTCGGTGATCGCCGCGATGGTGCGGGCGATCATCTCCGGCTGGTCGTCGATCCGGTGGGTCGGCACCTGGTGGAAGCCGTGGGCCATGAACTCCCAGCCGGCCGCGTGGGCGGCCTCGGCGATGCGCGGATAGGCTCGGCAGACCGAGCCGTTGATCGACAGGGTCGGGCGGATGCCGCGGCTGGTGAAGGCCTCGAGGAAGCGCCAGAAGCCGACCCGCATACCGTACTCGTGCCACGCCCAGTTCGGGATGTCGGGCAGCAGGCTCGCGGCGGTCGGCGGCACCAGGATCTGGCGCGGCATGGGGTGGTCGATCAGCCAGTGCTCGACATTGACCACCGGCCAGATCGCGACGTGCTTGCCATCGGGCAGGGTCAGCCGCGGCCGGTCGATGGCGGCGGTGTAAGCGAGGCGGTTCTCAGGCCGGCGGGGATCGTCGGGGGCCGTGTCCATCAGGCGGCGGCCCGCGGGGCGTGGTGGCTGTGGAGCTGGGCTGTCAGCATCCGCCGCAGGTCGTTGAAGGCGGGGCTCGACACGTCGCGCCGCCGCGGCAGCTCGACCGGATGGATCGCCTCGATCCGGCCGGGACCCGGCGACATCATCACGATGCGGTCGGCCAGAAAGATCGCCTCCTCGATGGCGTGGGTGACGAACAGGATCGTCAGCCCGGTGCGCGACCACAGGTCGAGCAGCTCGTCCTGCAGGCGCTCGCGGGTCATCGCGTCGAGCGCCCCGAAGGGCTCGTCCATCAGGACCACCTCGGCCTCGTTGGCGAGTACCCGGGCGATGGCGACGCGCTGCTTCATTCCGCCCGAGAGCTGGTGCGGATAGGCGTCGGCGAAGGCCTGGAGGCCGACGAGGGCGATGTAGCGCTCGGCGGTGTCGCGCACCTCGGCGGCGGAGCGGCCCCGCGCCTTCGGGCCGAAGCCGATATTGTCCCGCACGGTGAGCCACGGGAACAGGCCGTAATCCTGGAAGACCATGCCGCGGCTCGGCCCCGGGCCGGCGATGGGCTTGCCCCACATCAGGGCCTCCCCGGCGCTCGGCGCCTCGAAGCCGGCGGCGACCCGCAGCAGCGTCGACTTCCCGCAGCCCGAGGCGCCGAGCAGGCAGACGAACTCGCCCCGCGACACGGTGAGGTTCGCCTCGCGCAGGGCCTCCGTGCGGCGCCCACCCGCCGTGTAGGTCTTCGAGACTGCGCGCATGTCGAGGATCGGGATCGTGGGATCAGCCATGGGTGGGGCTCCAGGCGAGCAGGCGGCGGCCGAGCTGCATGACCAGCCAGTCGGACACGAAGCCCGCGACCCCGATCACCGCCATGCCGCAGATCACGATCTCGGTGCGCGAGAGCTGGCGCGCCTCCATGATGATCGCGCCGAGGCCGGTCTGGACGCCGGTCATCTCGCCGACGACGATCACCACCCAGGCGAAGCCGAGGCCGAGCCGCAGGCCCGTGAAGATCGACGGCAGCGCCGCCGGCAGCACCACCCGGCCGAACTGGGAAGGCCCGGTGCAGCCCAGCATCGCGGCCGCCTCGAACAGGCGCGGCTCCACCGAGCGGACCCCGAACACCGTGTTGACCAGGATCGGGTAGAACGCCCCGAGGAACACGAGGAAGAAGGCCGAGCGCGGCCCGAGGCCGAACAGGATCATGGCGAGCGGCAGCCACGCCGTAACCGGGACCGGCCGCAGCACCTGCAGCACCGGATCGAGGAGGGCCCGGATCAGCGGGACGCGGCCGATCAGCAGGCCGAGCGGCAGGGCCGCGGCGGCCGCGAGCGCGAAGCCGCCGTAGACGCGTCCCAGCGAGGCCGCGAGGTGGGTCCACAAGGTGCCGCTGAACGCGTCGTCGTTGACGCCGCCGACCGCGAGATCCTGCAGCTCGGCCCAGACGTCGGCGGGGGGCGGGATCAGGCTGTAGGGCCGGCCCGCGGTGGTCACCTGCCAGACTGCCAGGAGCAGAGCCGGCACCACGCCGGCGAGCGCCAGCCGGCGCAGATGGACGAGCCCGGACCCGGCCCGGCCGGCCCCGCGGGTCGGGGCCGGCGTCACCGGCAGGGCGCCGGCCTCGACCCCGGTGGTCACGCCCGCCCCATCGCGTCGACGAAGCGAGTGTCGATGAAGCCCGCCTCGGGAAGGCGCTTGATCTGTTTGAGCGCCAGCATGTGCTGCGCGTAGGCGCCGGCCTGACGGACCTCGTCCGGCCCGAGGCGCCAGGTCAGCTCGACGTTCGGGGCCGAGAGTTCGAGCGCCTGGCGCTTCTGGCCGAGCTTGGCCACGGCCATGGCGATCATCGCGTTGCGGTCGCCGGCCGCGAAGTCGGTCGCCTTGCGGTGGATCTCCAGCATGGTCCGGACGAGGTCCGGCCGCTCGGCCAGCGTGTCGCGATGGGCGCCGAACACCATGTTCAGCGCGCCCATCTCGGTGCCGTACGGGTACTCGACGAGCTGCCCGACCCCCGAGGCGAGGCTCACGCCGGGGCCCGGCTCGGCGCCGACATAGGCATCGACGTCACCGCGGGCCAGCGCGATGTGCATCTCCGAGAAGGAGACCCGCACGGGGGTGATGTCCTTCACGGAGAGGCCCTCCATGCGCATCCGCTCCAGGACGAAGACCTCCTGGGTGCTGCCGGGCCAGATCGCGACGCGCTTCCCGCGGAGATCCTTGATGGCGCGGATGTCGGAATCCTTCTTGGCGATCACCGCCATCCCGCGGTTGCAGGTGGAGGCGATGACGACGATCGGCTCGCCGGCCGCGGCCCCCAGCGTCGCCGCCGCGATTCCGAAGGTGCCGAAATCGACCGACTTGGTGACGACGGCGTTCTTGCACTCGGTGGGACTCTCGAACGGCACCACCTCCACCGTCACGCCCGCGGGGGTGAACCGCTCGTAGAAGCTCGGCGCGATCGAGTGGATCAGCTTGAGCGAGCCCATCCGGATGGTAACCGGAGTGCTCTGGGCGCGTGCCCCGGACAACGGCCCGGCGACGAGGCCGGCCCCGAAACCGGCCAGGAGGGTACGGCGGCGGATCATCGCATGGCTCCTGCAGAGTCCCGATGTCCACGACGCTAGGGGCGCACGATGTTGCAAGGAAGTGCTATTATCTGAGCATGGTGTTGCGTTTCGGGAAACGGACCGGAGCCGATCGTTTGAAGCACCTGCGCAGTGTCACGTACATCGCCGAGGTCGCCCGTGCCGGCTCGATCCGGCGCGCTGCGGAGCGGCTGAACC
Organism: Methylobacterium mesophilicum SR1.6/6; assembly: GCF_000364445.2. NCBI lineage: Bacteria > Pseudomonadati > Pseudomonadota > Alphaproteobacteria > Hyphomicrobiales > Methylobacteriaceae > Methylobacterium > Methylobacterium mesophilicum. The sequence continues at coordinate 3,265,571 of NZ_CP043538.1, forward strand.
TGACGCCGTCAGCCCTGACCCGCCAGATCCAGGATCTCGAGCACGAGCTCGGCACGCCGATCTTCGAGCGCCTGCCGCAGGGCATGCGGCTCAACGCGGCCGGCGAACTCTTCGTCCGTCATATCCGCGACCAGGCTGCGGACCTCGACCGGGTTCGTTCGCAGATCGCCGACCTCTCCGGGGTCAGGCGGGGCCACGTGGCGCTGGCCTGCAGCCAGGCCTTCATCACGCAGGTCGTGCCGGAGGAGGTGGAGGCCTATCGCAGCCGATTTCCCCAGGTCGGCTTCACCGTGCAGGTCCGCGATCACGCGCAGGCGGTCACCGCCCTCGCGGCCTTCGAGGCGGACCTCGCCCTGATCCTGCAGCCGCCGCCCTCGGCGGAGCTGCACCCGCTCTATTCCGGCCACCAGACACTCTGCGCACTGATGCGCCGGGGCCATGCCCTGGCGGCGGAGAGCGGCCCGGTGCGACTGCGCGACTGCCTCGCCCATGCCCTGGCCCTGCCGGACCGCTCGCTCGCGATCCGCCACCACATCGAGCACACGCTCGCCCGCCGCGGCGTCGAACTGCGGCCGGTGGTCGAATCGGGGTCCCTGGAGTTCCTGCGCAATCTCACCCTGCGGGAGGATGTGGTCAGCCTGCAGATCCCGAGCGGCATCCCGCAGGATCCACGCCTGCACAGCCGGCCCATCGACACCCGCGACCTGACGCCGATGACCCTGGTCCTGGCACAGCTGCGCGGTCGATCCCTCTCCGTGGCGGCGGCGAAGTTTGCCGATCAGCTCGCCGTCCGGCTCAACCGTGACGATCCCTGACGCGTCGTGCGTGTCGATACCGCGCCCAGCTCCTCAGAGTCGGAGACGCGTCTCGGAGTTGATCAGGACGTTTGCTTCCGGACGCTGTCTCCCAGCCGGAGCCATAGCCCATCGGATACGGTCTCGACCGCGAACAGGCGAAGGGCACGAAACGACCAGCCCGGCGAGACGGAACCGTCCCGAAGGTCGAAGGAGGCGAGATGCCTGGGGCAGAGCAGCCGTCCACCCGCGCACCGGCCGAGCGCCAGGTCCGCCCCCTCGTGCGGACAGGCCCGCTCGGCGGCGACGATCCGCGCGCCATCGCGCACGAGCAGCCAGTGATGCCCGCCCGCGGTGACCGGCATCAGGTCCCGGTCGCCGAGCAGGTCGGCCGGGCCGAGGCGCAGGCGCGTCGGCCGACCGATCTCAGCCACCGAGATAGGCGTCCCGGACGTGCGGGTCGGCGATGAGCGCCTGCCCCGAGCCCTCCAGCACGATGCGGCCGGTCTCGAGGAGATAGGCGTAGTCGCAGAGTTCAAGGGCCGCGAAGGCGTTCTGCTCGACGAGCAGCACCGTCGTGCCGGCGTCGCGGATCGCCCGGATGACCGCGAACATCCGCTCGACGATGTTGGGGGCCAGCCCCAGGGAGGGCTCGTCGAACATCACGAGCTTCGGACGCCCCATCAGCGCCCGACCGATCGCCAGCATCTGCTGCTCGCCGCCCGAAAGCGTGCCCGCCGCCTGGTCGCGGCGCTCGGCGAGGCGCGGGAACTCGCCGTAGATCCGCTCCAGATCCGCCGCGACGGCCGCCCGGTCGCGTCGCAGATACGCGCCCGTGGCGAGGTTCTCGGACACCGTCATCTGCGGGAAGACGCGCCGGCCCTCGGGACAATGGGCGATGCCTGCGGCCAGGATCCGGCGGGCCTCCGCGCCCGCGATGCTGTGGCCGTCGAACCGGATCGTGCCGGAGCGCGGCGGGACGAGGCCGGAGATCGCCCGGAGCGTCGTCGATTTGCCGGCGCCGTTCGCGCCGACGAGGGCGACGAGCTGGCCCTCGCGCACGTCGATCGACAGCCCTTTGAGTGCGGTGACGTGGCCATAGCCGCAGACGAGGTCGCGGATTTCAAGCATGGGCCGCCTCCCGAACCGCCGCGGCGGCCTGCCGGGCGGCGCTGCCCTGGCCGAGATAGGCCTCGATCACCGCCGGGTCGCTGCGGATCCGGTCCGGCGGCCCCTCGGCGATCAGGCGGCCGTAATTGAGCACGACGATGCGGTCGGAGACCTCCATCACCATCGGCATGTCGTGCTCGACGAGGAGGATGGTGACGCCGCGCTCCCGGATCTGCCGGATCAGCCGCACGAAGACCCGCGTCTCGGAGGCGTTCATTCCCGAGACCGGCTCGTCGAGGAGCAGCATGGCGGGCTCGGTGGCCAGCGCCAGCGCCACGCCGACGAGGCGCTGCTCCCCGTAGGCGAGGGCGCCGGCCTTCTCCTGCGCCCGTCCGGCGAGCCCGACCCAGTCGAGGAGCGCCGCGGCCCGGACGCGCAGCTGCCTCTCGCCGGCCCCCGCGCGGCCGAGGAGCGCGTCCAGAATGGGCGCGCGGCCCGCCGCGGCGCCCATCTGGTGCAGGCCGATCATCACGTTGTCGAACACCGTGTCGTCCGGGAAGACGCTGGTGCGCTGGAAGGTGCGGGCGAGGCCGAGCCGCGTGATCGCGTGCGGCGGCAGGCCCTTCAGGGACGTGCCGCGGAAGCGGACCGCGCCCTGGCTGGGCTTGAGGAAGCCCGTCATCACGTTGAAGGCCGTCGTCTTGCCGGCCCCGTTCGGGCCGATCAGGCTGACGATCTCGCCGGCCCGGACGTCGAAATGCAGGTCGGCGATGGCGACCAGGCCCCCGAAGCGGACCCCAACATGCTCGACGGAGAGGATCGCGCTCATCGCTGCACCGCCGGGTTGGCCTCGAGGACGGGCGCGGCCGGGGCCGGGCGGCGGCCCAGCAGCGCCGCCAGTCCCGGCACGATGCCCCGCGGCATCACGAACAGGATCACGATCAGCACGAGGCCGTAGACGATCCACTGCGCCTCCGGCGCCATGACCGGGCGGAGCGCCACCGGCAGCAGGCCGAAGATCAGGCCGCCGACGACCGGGCCCATCAGGGTGCCCTTGCCGCCCGCCACCACCATGATGACCATGCTGACCGTGGTGGCGAACAGGAACACGTCGGGATCGATGATCCGCAGGTAATGGGCGTAGAGGCTGCCGGCCGCGCCGGCCATCGCGGCCGAGATCACCGCCGCCACCGTCAGCGTGCGGGTGGCGTTGATGCCGACCGACAGCGCCAGCGGCTCGTTCTCTTTGAGGCCCCGCATCGCCCGGCCGAAGCGTCCGCCGACCAGGCGGGCGATCACGGCGTAGCAGAGCGTGCCCACGGCCAGCACGAGGTAGTAGTTCTGGAGCTTGGTCTTGAGCGTCCACATCCCCAGGCCCGGCAGGCCGAGGGTGATGGCCGGGATGTTGGTGAGCGCGAGCGGCCCCTGCGTCAGCTCCACCCAGTTGAGTGCCACGAGCCGCACGACCTCGGCGAAGGAGATCGTCACGATCACGAAGTAGGCGCCCCGCACCCGGAAGGAGAGCCGTCCGATCAGGTAGCCGCAGCCGCCCGCCGCGACCGTCGCCAGCAGGAACCCGACCGCTGCCGGCCACGGCTCGTGGACCGCGCGGATGCCGAACCCGAGATCGACGTCGAAGCCGAGGCTCGTCAGCGCGCTGACGTAGGCGCCGATGCCGAAGAAGGCGATGTGGCCGAGGCTGAGCTGCCCGGTGAAGCCGAGGAGCAGGTTCAGGCTCATGGCGCCGATCGTCAGGATGCCCATCACGATCAGCGCGTTGAGGAGATAGGGATTGCCCGTGAGGGCAAGCGGCAGGACGACGAGGCCTGCGAGCAGCGCCAGGGGGAGGAGCCGGATCATCCGATGCGCTCCGCCTTCGCGAACAGCCCGGTCGGCTTGTAGAGCAGGACCGCGATGATGATCAGGAACCCCATCGCGTCGCGGTAGCCGGAGGAGACGTAGCCGGCCCCCAGCTCCTCGGCGAGCGCCAGGATGAAGCCGCCGATCGCCGCGCCGGTGACGTTGCCGAGGCCGCCCAGGATGACGATGGCGAAGGCCTTCAGTTCGGCGAGGCCGCCCATCTGCGGGAACACCACGTAGACGGGCCCGAGCAGGGCGCCGGCGGCCGCGGCCAGCGACGAGCCGAGCGCGAAGGTGGCAGTGTAGATCCGCCGGACGTCGACGCCCATCAGCGCCGCCGTGTCGGCATCCTGGAAGGCGGCGCGCATGGCGAGCCCGAGCTTGGTCCGGTTGATCAGCGCGTAGGTCAGGGCGATCAGGGCCAGCGCCGCGCCGAGCACGAACAGCCGCAGCCACGAGACCGAGACCGGGCCGATCTGCAGCGGCGCCTCGGGGAAGGGCGCGGGGATCGCCTTGGCGACGCCGCCGAAGGTCCAGAGCGTGCCCGATTGCAGGATGATGCCGGCACCGATCATCACCAGCATGGTGGTGTCGATGTCCGAGCCCCGGAACGGGCGCAGCAGCACCAGCTCGATCGCGGCCCCGAGCAGGAGCCCCCCGACGATCGCCACCGGCAGCGCCAGGAAGAAGTTCAGTCCCAGGGCCGAGACCGCGAGGTACATGACATAGGCGCCGACCGTGTATAGCGCGCCGTGGGTGAAGTTCACGACGTTCATGATCCCGAAGATCAGCGTCAGGCCGATCCCTAAGAGCGCGTAGGTGCCGCCGAGGATGAGCGCGTTGACGAGGTGCTGGATCAGTTCGTTCACGGGCGGCCTCCGAGAGTGCGCCCCGGCCAGGGGGCCGGTGGACGGGCGAGGGGACCGGCGTCGGGCCGCCGGTCCGGAGGCGCTCACAGCGTCGGCACGATCACCTTCCCGTCCTTGATCTCGATGAGGTAGACGTCGGGCTTGCTCTGCCCGCTCTCCTTCCCGGCGGGGCCGGCCTTGGCGAAGCGGATCGGCCCGTTGAGCCCGACGAAGTCGACCGACCAGAACGCCTTGGTGATCGCGGCCGGATCGGCCGAGCCCGCCTTCTCGATGGCATGGGCGATCGCGCGGATGCCGTCGTACCCGCGAAAACTCTCGGTGACGCCGGCGAACTCGAAGCCGCGCTTCTTCCACGCGGCGATGAAGGCCTCGGTGGCCTTCGGGTCCGGCGTCTTGTCGGGCGACCAGGGCAGGAAGGTCGTCAGGTGCATCGTGCCGTCGGCGGCCGCGCCGGCCTGGGCGATGATCTGGTCCGGGTTCTGGGATCCGCCGGTGGTGATGACCCGCTTCTTCAGGCCGAGCGCCGCCATCTGCTTGAACAGCAGCACGAGCTGATCGACCGAGCTCGTGATCATGATCGTGTCGGAATCCGACGCCTTCAGCTTGGCGAGCTGGGCGCTCATGTCCTGCGCGCCCTGGTCCATCGTCTCGACGAGGCCGTCCGTCACGCCCTTGTCCTTGAGCATCTTGCCGAAATCGGTCGCGGCGCCGCGGCCGAAATCGTTGTTGAGGACCAGGAAGTCGACCTTCTTCAGCCCGAGGCGAGACACCATCGGCGCGAAGGTCTCGGCCTCCAGCGACGAGGGCGGCGAGATCCGGAACACGTAGGGGTTGCCGGAGGTCGTGATCTTGCCGGACGAGGAGGTCTCGACCAGCATCGGCGTCTCGTAATCCGTGAGCTTGGGCATCACGGCGAGCGTCAGACTGGAGCCCCAGGCACCCATCATCACCGGGGTCTTGTCGCTGGTGATCAGCTTCTCGGCGACCGCGGCGGCCTCGGTCGGGTTGCTCTTGTTGTCCTCGATCACGAGTTCGAGCGTCTTTCCGAGGACGCCACCCTTGGCGTTGATCTCGTCGGCCGCGATCTTGGCGCCGTTCACCACGTAGGTGCCCGAGGCCGCGAACGGCCCGGTCAGCGGCTCGTTGACGCCGATGCGGATCGCCTCCGCCCGGGCGCCCGTCGTCGTCAGCGCCAGCAGGATCGCGGTCGTGAGGGTGAACCTGCTGGGCATTCGCGTGTCTCCGGTGCGTTGAGGCGGGATGGGATCAGGCGCGGCCGAACCATGCCGCGAGGCGCGCGCGGGCGAGGCCGAGGAGCAGGCGGAGCGGGTTGAGGCCGGCGGGCGCCGGCGCCGCGACGCCCGAGAGCCGGGCATCGAGGTTGCGGGTGAACTCCGCGGCGATGCGGCCGGCGAGGTCGCGCACGAGGCCGGGCCGGCCGAACTGCGCGAGCGGCCCGGTCAGGGTGTAGCCGACGTCGAGGTCGACCCGGGCGGTGCCGGGCGTCGGCCCGGCCTCGACCCGGTAGCGGATCCGGCCCTCGGTCGCCGAGCGGCCGCCCGCGTCGCTGCCGGCCCCGTGGACCGCCCCGGTCCGCGCGGCCTCGTCGCGTTCGAGGCGGGCGCGGCCGCGAAACGTCGCGGCGATCGGCCCGATCCGCACCTGCAGGCCGCCCTCGACCGTGTCGGGGGTGGGCCGCGCCGTCAGCACCGCGCCCGGCAGGCAGGCGGCGACCGCCGCGAGGTCGCCCAGCAGGGCGAAGACGGCCTCCGGCGGGTGGAGGAGGTCGAGCACCTGCGTGAAGCCGTGGGCCGGCGTGAACGCGTCGGATAGGTCCGCGACGGCCGCGGGCGCCGCCGGGGCGATCCGATCCGCCGGCGGTTCCAGGGGCGCGAAAGCCGCGTCGCCGATCCGGGCGCCGACCGGGCCGAGCGGCCGCGCCGCACCGGTCTCCGGGGGGATGCCGCGCCCGCGCCTTTCCGCGATCACCGCCATCACGGCCCGGACGATGCCGGCATAGCCGGTGCAGCGGCACAGGTTGCCCGACAGGCCGACGCGGATCCGCCGCTCGTCGGCCTCGGGCAGCCGCAGGACCAAATCGCGGGCGGCCACCAGCATCCCGGGCGTGCAGTAGCCGCACTGGAGCGCGTGCTCGCGGTTGAAGGCGGCCCGCAACTCGCCCGCGATCGCGTCCGCGTCGAGGCCCTCGATCGTCGTGACTGCGGCCCCCGCGCAGGCCCCCGCGTAGGTCAGGCAGGCGCGGGCCGGCTCGCCGTCCAGAAGGACGGTGCAGGCGCCGCAGACGCCGTGCTCGCAGCCGAGATGCGTGCCGGTGAGGTCGAGCCCGTCGCGCAGCACGTCGCCGAGATGGCTGCGCGGCTCGGCCGCGACCCGCACGGCCCGGCCGTTCACCGTCAGCGCCAGGGCCATGCGCGACGGCCCGGGTTCGACCAGCGCGGCGCTCATGCGGCCTCCGGAAGGGTGTCGGATCGGGGATCGGGCGCAGCCGCCGCGGCCACCGCGCGGCTCAGGACGGTGACGTGGACGTGCCGCTCGACCGCGTCGGCCATGCCGGCATCCCGCAGCGCGAGGTCGGCGGCCCCGGCGTCGAAGCGCGCGGCGAAGTCGGCGCCGATGCGGCCGCCGAAGAGCGGGCGGGCATCGGCCAGGAGCACGGGCGGCCCCTCGACCGCGCCGATCACGGCCCGGCCGCGGCCCGCCCCGGGTTCGAGGCGCACGGCCCCGATGGCGTGGGCGAACTCGCCGATCTTCGCGCAGTGCTTGACGTAGCCCCAGGCCGCGCCCGCCGGCAGCGCCGGGACGCGCACCGCGACCAGAATCTCGTCCGCGCCGAGCGCCACTTCGAGGGCGCTGGTCACGAAACGCTCCACCGGCAGGGTGCGGCGGCCGCTCCGCCCGGCGATCTCGACCTCGGCGCCGAGGGCGGTCAGAGCGCTCACCCAGTCGGCGGCCGGGTCGGCGTGGACGAGGCTGCCGCCGATCGTGCCGCGGTTGCGCACCGGCCGGTAGGCGATGGCGGCCGCGACCCGCCGCAGCGCGCCGCCGGTGAGGTCCGGGACGCGCCCGTCCTCGACGTCGGCGTGGGTCACGCAGGCCCCGAGGACGAGCGTGTCGCCCTCGACCCGCGCGTCCCGGAGTTCGGGGATGCCAGTGATGTCGAGGATCAGGGTGGGCTCGACGAGGCGCAGGTTCAGCATCGGCCCGAAGGACTGGCCCCCCGCGATCAGCTTCACGCCCGCGGGGGCTTCGGCGAGGCGCGCCAGCAGCGCGGGCAGGCTGTCGGGGCGCTCCCAGGCGAAGGCGGCGGGCTTCATGCGGCCTCCCGCGCGGTCTCGGCGGGCGCGCGGGTGGCGAGCACCGCCTCCACGATCCGTCGGGGGGTGAGGGGCGAATGCAGCATCTCGACGCCGAGCGGCGCCAGCGCATCGTTGATGGCGTTGGCGAGCGCCGCCGGGGGCGCGATGGCGCCGCCCTCGCCGATGCCCTTCTGGCCGAAGCGCGTGTAGGGCGAGGGCGTCTCCATGTGGTCGATGCGCGCCATCGGCACGTCGGCGGCGCCGGGCAGGAGGTAGTCGGCCAACGTCGAGGCCAGCGGCTGGCCGCGGGCGTCGAAGCGCATCTCCTCGAACAGGGCCGTGCCGATCCCCTGGGCGAGGCCGCCGTAGATCTGGCCGTCGACCACGAGGGGGTTCACCAGCGTGCCGCCATCCTCGACGATGACGTAGTCGAGGATCTCGACCGCCCCGAGATCGGGATCGACCGCCACCACGGCCGCGTGCGCCGCGTACGAGAAGGTGCCAGAATCGCGCACCGGCTTGTAGCCGGCGGTGACTTCGAGGCCGCCCGGATCGGTGTCGGGGGCGAGGTCCTGCGGGCGCCGGTACCAGGTGCGGGCGATCGCCTCGAGCGGGACGTCGCCGGAGGGGCCGACGACGTGGCCGCCCTCGAACCGGCATTCCTCGGGCCTCGCCTGGAGCAGGTGGGCGCCGATCCGGACGGCGCGGTCGCGCAACGCCTCGCAGGCCGCCGCCACGGCGCCGCCCGCCATCACCATGACGCGGGAGCCCCAGGAGCCCGTGGAGTAGGGGGTCATGGCAGTGTCGCCGTGGACGAGGCGGGTGCGCGCCACCGGAACGCCGAGGATCTCGTGGGCGACCTGAGCCAGCGTCGTCTCCAGGCCCTGGCCGTGGGAATGGGCGCCGATCCGCAGCTCCAGGCCGCCATCCGGGGTCAGGCGGGCGCTCGCCTGCTCGTGGCCCGGCACCATCGGGATGCCCCAGCCGGAATAGACCGAGGTGCCGTGCGCGGCCTGCTCGCAGTAGATCGCGAGGCCGAGGCCGATCCGGCGCCCGTCCGGCTCGCCCTGCCGCTGGCGGGCGCGGATTGCCTCCACGTCGATGGCCTTCAGCGCCCGGGCGAGCGCCTCCGGGTAGTCGCCGCTGTCGAAGTGCTTCTTCGTGATGTTCTCGAACGGCATCTGGTCGGGCCGTACGAGGTTCTTCTCGCGCACGGTCTCGGGCGCGACCCCCGCCGCGCGGGCGACGGCGTCGAGCACCAGTTCCAGGGCGAAGCAGACGCCGGTGCGGGCGACGCCCCGGTAGGGCAGGATCGGGCACTTGTTGGTTGCCACCGACCACGTCCGGCAGCGATAGGCCGGGAAATCGTAGGGGCCGGGCAGGATGCTGGCGACCTGCGCGGCCTCCAGGCAGGCCGAGAACGGGTAGGCCGAGTAGGCGCCGGAATCGACGGTGGCCTCGCAATCGATGCCGCGCAGGGTCCCGTCCCGCTCCGCGTAGGCGGTGATCCGGTAATGGTGCTCGCGACAATTGGCGTTGGCGGTCAGGTGCTCGCGCCGGTCCTCCAGCCAGCGGACCGGGTGGCCGCAGCGGAGCGCGAGCCACGCCAGCGCCACGTCCTCGGCGAGCAGGATCGCCTTGTAGCCGAAGCCGCCGCCGACATCCGGCGAGACGATGCGGATGCGGCCCTGCTCGATCCCGAGGCATTCCGAGAGGCCGTTGCGCACGATGTGCGGCATCTGGCTCGCGGTGTGGACGACGAGCTGGTCGAGGCGGTGATCGAGGCTCACCAGGGTGCCGCGGCCCTCGATCGGCGCCATGCACTGGCGGCCCGTCGAGATGGTGCGGCTGACCTTGATCGGCGCGTCGAGGGCACTCTCGATGCCGACATCGACCAGGGTCTCCAGGAAGACGTTGTCGCCCCAGTGCTCGTGGACCAGGGCGGAGCCCGGCGCGCGCGCGGCCAGCATGTCGTGGATTGCGGGCAGCTCCTCCAGGTCGAGGACGACGGCCGCGGCGATGTCCTCGGCCTCCGCGCGGGTCGGGGCGACGCACATCGCCACCAATTCGCCGACCTGCCGGACCTTGCCGGTGGCGAGCACCGGCTGCTCGGAGACCTTGAAGCCGGGCAGTCCCGAGACCGCCCGGATTGGCAGCACGCCGTTGAGGTCGGCCGCGGTGAAGACGCGGTCGCGGTAGGCCTCCGGCACGTGGATGCCGCGGATCCGGGCATGGGCCAGCGGGCTGCGCACGAAGGCGACGTCCTGCATCCCCGGCAGCCGGAGGTCGCCGACATACTGGCCGCGCCCGCGCATCAGGCGGTCGTCCTCCTTGCGGGGCAGGGGAGCCCCCGACGCCCTCGCGGCTCATCGGGCGCCTCCGAGAACATCCTGCGCGGCGCGGACCAGAAGGCCGTCGGGCCGGCGGAATTCGTCGAGGATCGAGAAGTGGTCGGCGCCCGGCACCGGCAGCAGGATGCCCGGCGCGTGGGCGGCGCTGCGCAGGGCGTGGAGGTTGCGCGCGTCGCGGACGAGGGCGGGCAGCTCCCGGCTGCCGTAGGCGACCGTCATGGGCTTGGGCACGACGGCCAGCCGCGGGGGCGACAGGGTCTCGATCTCCCCGTCGGTCAGGCCGAGCTTCTCGTTCAGGTAGGTCTCGCGGATCGGCGCGAGGTCGTAGACGCCGGAGATCGCCAAACCCGCGGACACGGCGGGATGCCCGAGATGGAGCGCGGCGAGCTGCGCCCCCGCGGACCAGCCGGCGAGGACGATCGGGCCGCCGATCCCGCGCGCCGTCCCGTGCGCGGCGAGCCAGTCGAGGGCGGCCCCGATCTCGGCGACGATCCCGGTAAGGCTCGCCTCGGGTGCCAGGGTGTAGCCCGGCATCGCCACCGACCAGCCGGCGGCGTTCAGCCCTTCCGCGAAGCAGGCGAAATCGGCCCGGGCGTTGCGCTGCCAGTAGCCGCCGTGGACGAAGACGAGGCAGGGCGCCCCCGTCTCCGCCGCCGGGTAGAGGTCGAAGCCGGTGCGCGCGCCGGCGGCGTAGGGGATGTCGAGCCCGGCCGGGTGCGCCGCGCGGTAGGCCGCGGAGGCCGCGTTGCGGGCCGCGACCTGCGCGGCGCTGTCGGGCACGCCCGCGTTGTTGTCGTAGCAGGCGCCCCGGGCCGCGAAGTCCAGGCTGTCCCAGCGGCGGCGCGGGTCCGGCGGGGTCGGGTCGTCGAGGACGAAGGCGGGCACCGGCGCCACCTCAGGCCGCGATCGCCTGGGGCAGGATCGGCGAGTCGGCCTCGAAGCGCTTCCCTGCCCGCAGGCAGAAGGCCGGTCGCAGCAGGCGGTCGGCGATCACCCGCGTGTCCTCGTTGTCGCGCAGCAGGAAGCGGCCGCGATCGTCGTGCAGCACCGAGACATCGGCCGTGTAGCCGATCTTGAGGGCGCCGATCCGGTCGCCCATGCGCAGCATCTCGGCCGGGTGCGACGTCACCATCGGCACCACCTCCTCCAGCGGGATGCCCAGCGCCATCATCGAGCTCATCGCCTGGGTGAGGCTGAACCGGGCCTGCCCGAGGAACGGGTGGTTCTCGTCGTCGTGGTGCTCGTCCGGGGTGCCGGCGGGCTTCTTCACCTCGGGGACCTCGGTGTTGTAGCCGTGCATGTCGGCGCCGAGCGTGTAGGGGATCACGCCCGCCGGCAGGGACGCGCGGGCCACGCGGTAGGAGAAGTGGCTCCCGTGGCCGACATCGACCTTGAGCCCGGCCTCCATCGCCCGGCGGATGATGTGGTGGACCTCGCCCTGCTCGTTGATGAAGCCGCCCGGGTGGCGGGTGAAGGGGTGGGCCAGCACGTCGCCCGGCCGCAGCAGGGGGATCACCCGCTCGACGATGGTGTCGGCATCCTCGCCGTTGGCGCCCGATTCCGGCAGGCCCCAGAGCTGACCGAAATGCACGTAGAGCGGCAGGTCGGCGCGCCGGCTGATCTCGGCCGCCATCTCCATGACCTTGATGCCCCAGCGGGCGAAGCCGCCGATCTCGGCGTGGCCCTTGATGCCACGTACGAGGTCGCGGTTCTCGGTGGCGGACTTCACCGTCGCGTCGATGTCGACGCCGTCCGGGCTGTAGAGGTTCGGATAGAAATGCCCTTCCAAGCCGCCGACGAGATAAGCCGACAGAAAGGCGAGCACCTGCGTCTCGGAGCGCTCGGCAATGAAATGGCGAAATCCCGGAAGGGTCATGCAGGAGGGACCGCCCTGGTCCACCACCGTGGTGACGCCGGAGCGCACGCCGACCATGTCGGGATTCAGGCCGAAGCGGCCGGTGACGTACTGGTAGACGTGGGCGTGCGTGTCGATCATGCCGGGCAGAACGAGCTTGCCCGAGACGTCGACCACCTCGATTGCGGCCGACGGCAGGATGGTCTCCTCCACGGCCGCGATGCGCCCGTCGCGCACCGCCACGTCGCGGATGCCATCCACGCCGGAGGCGGGGCAGATCACCCGCCCGCCCCGCAAAACCAGATCGTAGCGGTGTTTGTCCATCTCGACCTCGTGATCCTGACCGACCGACGCCGGCCCCGTTCTTGCCGGATGCGAAGCACGCTTCGTATTCCGGCGACGCATAGGGCGTGCCAAGACCGGAACTGATCTGGGGAGCGATAGATGGACGAGCGTTTACCGACCGGAATCGCGGAGGAGCCGACGGAAGCAGAGGCGACTGCGGGTCCGCATCAGTGGCCGCTGGCCGAGCGCCCCGGTTTCCTCGCCCGCCGCATACATCAGATCCACGTCAGCCTCTTTGCCGAGCGATGTGCCGCTTTCCACATCACTCCGCTGCAGTACAGTCTGCTCTCTGTTCTGCGTGACCTCGAGGAAGCGGATCAGACGACGCTCGCGGGCGCAGTCGCCCTCGACCGAACGACGACAACCGGCGCCCTGAAACGGCTTGCGGCGCGCGGCCTCGTCACTCGCTCGAAGTCACTCATGGATCGTCGCGCCCAGCTCTGTCGCCTCACAGCAGAGGGCGTGGCCCTCCACAGCGCAATGGAGCCGGCAGCGCGGCTGGCGCATGCTCTGACCATCGAAGCGCTCACGCCGAAAGAACAAGAGCACCTGACCGAACTCCTGAGACGCGTCATAAGTGGGCACGAACACCGGCGAGGACAGGCCATCATCGAGTGAGATGTGCCTATGCCTACGGCGCGATCAGGCTTGGGCCTCTTCCGCTACCTCGACTGACCTTTTTGTAATAGAATACGCATTTTCAGCCAGACTACATCGCGATGGACCCTTCTGCGCAAGAACCTGGAAGAGTTACTTGCTATCCGGCGCATCGATCCCGTGCGGTCAGAGCCGCGTGTCGTAGACCATTTGCGTGTCGCCATCGGTGACAAAGGCGTGCCCGGTGATCTGTCCTGGCGCGAGAACGGGTTCGACGAAGAGTGCAATCCCGATCAGGCTCGGACTTTGCTCTGAAGCGAGAAATTGAGCATCGAGCTATCTGCACTGCCGATCGAGCATCCTCGCTATGTCGAGGCCTCCGAACGACATGCCGCGCTTGAATGGCGGACCCGGAGAGATCCGGACACGACCGTTGTCGCTTAAGAGTTCGAGGGGCTGCTGCACACTCCAAGATCCGTCTGGGTTGCGCGTAAATCGGGAGCAGTCCAATTCCATCTGACCGGTCGGCTGCTGCGCGTGAGCCGAACTTGCGACGAGCGCCAATGCGGACAGACCTAACTTGGTAGATCGCGACAGCATGCACGGTCCCTCGTCGAATTGCGAAGCGCATCTAGGCGTTCGAGTTGAAAAAGCCAGTCGGACTATTCAGTGCGTGGCTACTACGGACTGGACGTTGGCGAGGCATATCGCCCCCCGGGAGACGCGCACGCACCGATCTTCGCCTGTGGCGCGCACGCTGCGGGATTCGGTTCGACGCTGACCGTCTTGCGCCCGTGGCCGAGCTTGACGTGCGGCATCCGCTGGAAGGTCGTGACCGGGGGTCGTGAGGAAGGAGCCATGTGTCGCCGACGGTAAGACAGGACACCGAAGGCAGTTCAATTGAACACTCCCGTCGAAGGTACTGGACCGACCGCGGAATGCTGACTCGGAGGCGGATCACCGCGATCGAGATGCTTCATGAGCGGCCAACACGTTAGTGGTCGGTTCACAGGAATGCCTGCTTCTCTGGACAGATCTGCTCAAGAGCCGATCAATCGCTCACAGTCAGCTTCCGTCTCGCTGTTCGGTGTCTGTGACGGTTGAACATAGTCGGATCTGCCAATCTGCTCGCAGGCGCAAAAACATCTGATGGGCGTCCGACGCCGGTTGGACGGCGGCCTAAAGCCGAAAAGCCCTCATCGAGCCGGACGGGCAGAAGGGCAGATCTCAGCATGATGATTGCAAAAGAAGATCTGGCGACGCCTTTCACATCTTCTCTTCGATGCTGGCTCCCACGCGCGGTCATTTACCGGGAAGCTGGCGAGGAAGCCTGCCACCATGGCGGCCTGCACTGCGGATGGAAATTCCCCCACCAGACGGCCCGAGCAGCAGGGATGCGACGGAAAGGTCATGGAGCCAGCCCGAGGTGGCGAAGGCGGCGCTCAATGGTGCGCCGCCAGCATCCAGAGGGCCATGGCGACCATCATCACGTTCTCGGTCAGCGAGACGAAGCCGAGCGGCACCTTGCTCGACCCGCCCACGCAGGCGCACTTGATGTCGCGCTTGTCGACGTAAACCGCCTTGAAGACCGATAAGGACCCGACCGTGCCGATGAACAGCGCCACGGGGATCGAGATCCAGTTGAGGGCGCCCGCCACCATCAGCACGCCGGCGATACCCTCCAGGAACGGGTTGGCGTAGGCGTAGCGAACCCAGCGCCGCCCGAGCAGGTCGTAGCCAAGGAACATCGAGGAGAAGCTCTCGACATCTTGAAGCTTGAGCAGCGCGAGCACGCACATGCTGAAGGCGATGAACCACTCCGCGGCGCGCATCGTGAGCGGCGTCCCGTAGGCGGCGAAGCTCGCCGCCAGGGCCATGAGCGCCGTCATCGAGAACACCACCATGACAGGCACGTAGGTCGGCTCGTTCGGGTCATTGGCGGCCGTGCCGAAGCGGCGCTTCAGGTCGTCGAAGCCGCCGACGCGCTCGCCGTTAATGAAGGTCTGCGGCGTCGACTTGACCTGATGTTCGGCCTTGAACCGGTCGGTTTCCGCCCGGTCCGTCAGCAGGTGGTCCTCGACCTCGAAGCCCTTGCGTTCGAGGAGGTCCTTGGCCTTCAGTCCGTAGGGACAGGTGTGCTCGGGGGTGACCATCCGGTACAGGACGGCCTTACGGGCAGGCGACAACATGAGCGGCTCCTTTCCGATGTGGGGCGGGGGGCGCGCCGGCGCTACTCGGCGGCGGCCCGGTGAGGTGTCGACTCCTCGACGCCGTTCGCCTGAGCCTGATTGCCGGACGGCAGCCTCCAGCCCTTCACGAGCGCGTAGACGGCGGGGATCACCACGAGGGTCAGCACGGTGGAGGAGACCATCCCGCCGATCATCGGCACGGCGATGCGCTGCATGACCTCTGAGCCCGAGCCGCTGCTCCACAGGATCGGGACGAGCCCGGCCATGATGGCCACGACCGTCATCATCTTCGGACGCACCCGCTCGACCGCGCCGACCATGATCGCGCGGCGCAGGTCAGCCCGCGTCTGGGGGCGGCCCTCCCGCGCGCATCCGGACCGGATCTCGTCCCAGGCGTGGTCGAGGTAGACCAGCATGATCACGCCGGTCTCTGCGGCGACGCCGGCCAGCGCGATGAAGCCGACCGCCACCGCAACCGATAGGTTGAAGTCCATGAACCAGAGCAGCCACACCCCGCCGACCAGGGCGAAGGGCAGCGACAGCATGACGATCAACGTCTCGGTCAGGCGGCGGAAGTTCAGATAGAGGAGCAGGAACACGACGAGCAAGGTCAGCGGCACCACGATCCGCAGGCGTGCCTCGGCCCGCTCAAGGTACTCGTACTGCCCGCTCCACTGGAGGGTCGTGCCCGGGGGCAGCTGGACTTCCTTCGCCACTGCCGCGCGCGCCTCGGCGACGTAGCCGCCCAGGTCCCGGCCGGTGATGTCGACGAAGATGTAGACCGCGAGCTGACCATTCTCGGTCCGGATCGAGGTCGGCCCCCGGGCGAGCTCGACCTTCGCGACCTCTCGAAGCGGAACCGTTCCCCCTGCCGGAAGGGGCACCTGCACCTCGTCGGCGATGGCGCGGGGGTCCGAGCGGAAGGCGCGCGGGTAGCGCACGTTCACGGTGTAGCGTTCGCGGCCCTCGACCGTGGTCGTCACGGCCTGGCCGCCGAGCGCCGTGGCGATCACTTCCTGCACGTCGCCGATCATCAGGCCGTAGCGGCCCAGCGCCTCCCGGTCGGGGGTGATGTCGAGGAAGTAGCCGCCGATGACCCGCTCGGCATAGGCGCTCGACGTGCCCGGCACAGCGCGCACCACCGCCTCGACCTGCCGGGCAACGCCCTCCATCTGCTTCAGGTCGGTCCCGAGCACCTTGATGCCGACCGGCGTGCGGATGCCGGTCGAGAGCATGTCGATGCGGGCCCGGATCGGCTGCGTCCAGGCGTTCGAGACACCCGGGAACTGCAAAGCGTCGTCCATCTCCGCCTTGAGGCTGGCGCGGGTGACGCCGGGGCGCCACTCCGTCTTGGGTTTCAGGGTGATGACGGTCTCGAACATCTCCATCGGAGCCGGGTCGGTCGCCGTGTTGGCGCGGCCCGCCTTGCCGTAAACCGAGGCGACCTCCGGGAAGCTCTTGATGATGCGGTCCTGGGTCGCGAGGAGCTCGCCCGCCTTGGTGACGGAGATCCCGGGCAGGGTCGTCGGCATGTAGAGCAGGCTGCCCTCGTCGAGGTCCGGCATGAACTCGGAGCCGAGTTGCCGGGCCGGCCACACGGTTGCCGCCAGCACGCCCACGGCGATCAGAATGGTCAGCATTCGCGCCCGCAGCACCCTGGCGATGAGCGGCCGGTACAGCCAGATCAGAAGGCGGTTGAGCGGGTTGCGGTGCTCCGGGACGATCCGCCCGCGCACGAACAGCACCATCAGCGCCGGCACCAGCGTGACCGAGAGGAGCGCTGCCGCCGCCATGGCGAAGGTCTTGGTGTAGGCGAGCGGCCCGAACAGCCGTCCCTCCTGGCTCTCCAGGGTGAAGATCGGCAGGAAGCTCACGGTGATGACGAGGAGCGAGAAGAACAGCGACGGGCCGACCTCGGACGCGGCCTCAACCAGGATCAGGACCCGCGGCTTGCCCGGGGGCGCGCGCTCCAAGTGCTTGTGGGCGTTCTCGATCATCACGATGGCAGCGTCGATCATGGCGCCGACCGCGATGGCAATGCCCCCAAGGCTCATGATGTTGGCGCCAATTCCGAGCGCCTTCATGCCGGCGAGGGCCATCAGGATGCCGACCGGCAGCATCAGAACCGCCACGAGCGCGCTGCGTAGGTGGAGCAGGAACACGACGCAGACCAGAGAGACGACGACGCTCTCCTCAACCAGCGTGTGCCGCAAGGTGTCGATGGCCGCGTCGATGAGTTGCGAGCGATCGTAGACCGGTAGGATCTCGGTGCCGGCCGGCAGACTCTTCGCGACCTCGGCGAGCTTCGCCTTCACCCCCTCGACGACGCTGAGGGCGTTGGCACCGAAGCGCTGCAGGACGATGCCGCCGGCAACCTCGCCGTCGCCGTTCATCTCGGTGATGCCGCGCCGCTCGTCCGGCCCGAGCTCGACGCGGGCGACGTCCCGCACCCGCAGCGCCGTGCCGCCGGAGGTCTTGAGAACGATGTTCTCGATGTCGGCGACGCCCTTAAGGTAGCCGCGCCCGCGCACCATGAACTCGAACTCCGAAAGCTCGACGGTGCGTCCGCCGACGTCGGCGTTGCTCGCGCGGATCGCGTCGCGGAGCTTGTTGAGGGGGATGCCCTGGGCCCGCAGGCGATTCGGATCGACGACGACGGTGTACTGCTTCACGAAGCCACCGACGCCAGCGACCTCGGCCACACCCTCGGCCCGAGAGGCAGCGAAGCGGATCACCCAATCCTGGATCGAGCGCAGTTCGGCGAGCGTCCGCTCCTTGGCTACCACGACGTACTGGTAGACCCAGCCAACGCCGGTGGCGTCGGGACCGAGCGTCGGATTTACCCCGGCCGGGAGCTTGCTCCCGGCTGCGTTGAGGTACTCCAGAACCCGTGAGCGGCCCCAATATGGGTCGGTGCCGTCCTCGAAGATGACGTAGACGAAGCTGACCCCGAAGAACGAGAAGCCGCGCACGACCTTGGCCCTCGGCACCGTCAGCATGGCGGTGGTGAGCGGGTAGGTGACTTGGTCCTCCACCACCTGGGGGGCCTGACCCGGATACTCGGTGTAGACGATGGCCTGCACGTCCGAGAGGTCGGGGATGGCGTCCAGCGGCAGCGTCCGGAGCGCCAGCAAGCCGGCCGCGACGGCGAAGATCGTACCGACCAGCACCAGGACGAGGTTGCGGGCCGACCAGCCGATGAGGCATGCGATCACGGATTGCCTCCCGCGTTCGCCGCCTGCCGGTCGTCCTTCGGGGTGGCCAGGGACTGGAGCGCTGTCTTCAGGTTGCTTTCGGCGTCGATGAGGAAATTCGCAGCCGTCACCACCCGCTCGCCCGCCGCTACGCCGTGGCGGATCTCGGTGTAGCCTCCTCCGCTGACGCCGACCGTCACTACCCTCGGCTCGAAGCGGCCCTCGCCGCGGTCGAGGAGCACGACCTGGCGCTCGCCGGTGTCGATGACCGCGTCGTCCGGAACTGTCGCCACCGGCTTGGCATCGCCGGTGGCGATCTCGACGTCGGCGTACATGTCGGGCAGGAGCACACCGTCCGGGTTCGGCAGCTCGATCCGGACCCGGGTGGCCCGAGTGTCGGCGTTCACCTGCGGGTAGACGACCGCGACCTTGCCCAAGAAGCTACGGCTGGGGGCCGAGCGGAGCCGCACGGTGGCGGGCTGGCCGACCCGTACCCCGGCGAGGTCGCGCTCGGGCACGTCGGCCAGCACCCACATCGTCGAGATGTCGCCGATTCGGAACAGGGTGTCGCCGGCCGCCGCCTTCATACCCTCGACTGCGTTCCGCTGCAGGACGACGCCGTCGCGGGGCGAAGCCCACGTGATGGCCATGGGCACCTTCCGGGTGCGCTCCATCTCGTCGATGACGGGTTCGGATACGTTCAGGTTCTGCAGGCGTCGCCGGGCGCCGTCGAAGCCAGGGTTGGCGATGAGCTGGGCGGCCGCCGCGTTGATATCGGGGGAGTAGACGTGCACCAGCGCCTGGCCCTTCCGGACCCGGTCGCCGGTCGTGACGTTCTCGACGTGGTCGACGAAGGCGTCGGAGCGGGTTGCCACGACGGTGACGCGCCGCTCGTCGAGCGCCACGGTGCCGGGCACGCGCACCGGGTGCGCCACCACGCGCTGCTCGACGGTCTCGGTGCGCACGCCGGTGCGCTGTACCTTGCCGGGCGAGATGGTCACGGTGGTCCCGCCGTCGCCCTCACGGGCGTAGACGGGGATATAGTCCATCCCCATCGAGTCCTTCTTCGGCACCGGCGAGGTGTCCGGCAGCCCCATCGGGTTGCGGTAGTAGAGAACTCTGCGGTCGCCGCCCGCGGATTTGGCTGCCTCGCTCGCCGCCATGCCGTGCTTGAACATGTCGTGGCCGGACGTCCCGGATAGCTTGGCATCGCCGTCCTCGGCACCGTCGAAGCTGACGTCCTCGCCGGCCCGGACAGACCGGAATTCCCGGCCGTCGTCGGTCACCATCTGCGAGGCCGAGTAGACCGGCTTCCCGTCCGGGTCCTGGTAGTAGACCACCGGCCCGGTCGCCTTTGCGGGCTGCGCAGCCGCGTTCGGGCGGCCCGCGATGATCGGAAGCCAGTCGGCGATCCGCACCTGCACCACTCCGGGCAGCGCGGCCGCCAGCTCGGAACGGGCCCGTTCAACAAGGGCCGGTACGGAGCCACTCTCGTGCCCGGCGATGTAGCCGGCGCCCCCCGCCGCGAGTGCGACGAGGGTCCCGGCGAGCCATGCAGACCGGCTCACTTGACGGCCTGGAAGATCAGCTTGTCCTCGACCGTACCGGTCTCGCCCTGGACCTTGGCCCCAAGGGACAGGCGCCAGCCGCCGGCCATCGAGAGCTTCGCCTTGAAGCGGTAGATGCCGGGCTCGGTGGAGGGTAGTTGATCAAGCTTGGTGACCATCTCCTCCATGCCGTCGGGAGCCATGTCGAGCCGTTTGGCGAAGATCACGGCGTCGGGCACCGGCTTGCCGCTGCGTCTGTCGACGATGCGCACGGCGACAACGGTCTCGCCGACCTTCGCCTCCTGCTGCACGAGCTGGAACTGGTAGTCCTTGATGTCGGCCTGGGCGGGCAGGGTCATCGCCGACGCGGACAGGCCGGCGCCGAGCAGTGCGGCCGGTAGGGCGCACGCGAATGGGTTCTTTGTCACAGGTGCTATCTCCTGAACGCGATGGATGGCGTTGCGCGGGCGCGCGTCACCGTGCCGGCGCAGGCGCCGGCGGCATCGGGTTCAGGCTCGAGGGGGCTCCGGTAACGGCGACCCGTGCACACTGGCGAAGGCCGCGG
This sequence comes from Methylobacterium mesophilicum SR1.6/6, assembly GCF_000364445.2. NCBI lineage: Bacteria > Pseudomonadati > Pseudomonadota > Alphaproteobacteria > Hyphomicrobiales > Methylobacteriaceae > Methylobacterium > Methylobacterium mesophilicum. Next base: position 3,286,164 of record NZ_CP043538.1, read on the forward strand.
GGTCAGGCCAAGTCACGTCCGCGTGGACTGCGACGGGCACCGGGACGGGCTCCGTGCCCGGCAGCAGCGAGGCCACGCTCGCCAGGCACAGGGCCATCAGCGGGCACCCTTTCGCGCAGTCCGGCTTGGCGGCATCGGACTTCGGGCAGCAGGGCATGTCGTCCATGTCCATGCCGGCCATGTCCATGCCGGCCATGTCGACCGACGCGGCCGCATGGTGGCCCGTCGCGGCATGGTCCATCCCGGCCTTGCCGTGGTGATCCGTGGTGGCCGCGTGACCGCTCCACGCCATCGACGCGTGCATGCCGGCGGTTGCCGCGGGTGCGGTCACCGGTGTCAGGGCGAGGCTGAGGACCGCCAGGAGCGGCAACAGTCGCCGAAGGGCGAGCCAGAGGGTCACGGGTCTAGGATGCCAAATTCTGGGCCGGTGTGGAAGTCCGTCCGGCAGCAGCGGGAACGTCGGACTCGCCGCGTCGCGCCGACCCTCAATCAGGCTCGACCGGGTAGCCAGCCCAGCTCATGGCCTGCGCGGTCCGGTCGGCCGGCCTCACCGCACCGGACATGTCATCGAAGCAAACATTGCCGCTGCGAGAGCGCACAACCCGACCCATTCACGCTGATCGCCACGGAAAAAACCTGAGAACGGCCCTTCCTCGGGCCGCCGGCGGATCATGGAGTTGGTCCAATCTCGGGTCGCCGCTTGCCGCGCTCATCGACCAATTCGACGACGGTATCTCGGCCAGCGATGCCCTGTTGCTCGTCTGCCGTTCCGGAGCGCAGGCGGCGACGCTGGCCGGGGGCGGGCCCGCCGGCTACCGGTATAATCTTCGGTGATCATCAAGGCGCGATGTCGCCGAAACCTTGCAGCTTGACTATGGTGAGATCTACGCTCCAACGCGGCGCCGTCGAGCAACGAGCGCCGTGCAACTGGGCCAGAAGGCCGAAGCGCCGACCAACGGCACGCGGCCGCGCCCCGAGGGAGGTTGGACCATGTCCGATTTGTCGCGTCGTAGCTGGCTCGGCCTCGCTGGCGCCCTGGCGGCCGTGGGGCCCGCTGCCGCCGTGCCCGACCGGTTCGACCTGCTGATCAAGGGCGGGGAGGTCATCGACCCGAGCCAGTCGCTGCGGGCGAAGCGCGACGTCGGGATCCGCTTCGGTGTGGTGGCCGCCCTCGAGCCAGATATTCCCGCTGAACGCGCCAAGCAGACGATTGATGCCTCTGGCAAGCTCGTGCTGCCGGGACTCGTCGATCTGCACGCTCACACCTATCCCTACGGCTCGGCGATCGGCATCCCAGCCGACGAGACCGTCCCGTTCTCGGGGGTGACCACGGTGGTCTCGGCAGGCGACGCGGGAGCCAACAACATCGCGGCGCTCCGGCGCCACATCGCGGCCCAGACACGCACGCGGATGTTCGCCTTCATCCACATCGCCAACAACGGCCTGTCGGCCTTTCCGGTGGCCGAGCTGTACAACCTCGACAATGCGCAGGTGGAGGCCTGCGCCCTGGCGATCGCCGAGAACCCGGACTTCGCCATCGGCGCCAAGGTCCGGATGTCCGAAAATGTCATCTTCAAGCATGGGGCCGAACCGCTGAAGCGCGCCATCCAGGCCTGCGAGATGTCGGGGCGGCCGGCGAAGGTGATGGTCCATATCGGCGGCGTCGAGACGCCGGCGCTGATGAGCCAGATCCTCGATCTGCTGCGGCCGGGCGATATCCTCACGCATTGCTACTCGGGTGCGCCCAACAGCGCCGGTCAGTTCACGAACATCGTCCAGGACGGCAAGTTGCTGCCGGCTGCCCTGGAGGCCAAGCGGCGGGGCGTCGTGTTCGACATCGGCCACGGCGGCGGTTCGTTCGACTTCACCGTCGCCGAAGCTGCGATCGCGCAGGGTGCGCCGCCCGACACGATCTCCTCGGATCTGCATGTCTTCTCCGGCAACACCCCCGGCATGCCCTTCCTTCCGGTGGTGATGAGCAAGTTCCTGCCGCTGGGCTTCAGCCTGGAGCAGGTGATCGCGATGGCGACCCACAAGCCCGCCGGCATCATCGACAGGGTGCCGAAGCTCGGAACTCTGCAAGTGGGCGCGCCCGGCGATGTCTCGGTGATGGAGTGGGTCGAGCGCCCGCTCTCGATGGTGGACACGCGCAACAACCGACGCGACGGCAAGGGCTTTCTGGCGCCGGTGCAGACAGTCAACAACGGTGTGCCGTTCGGCCGTCCCTATCAGTCACCCTTCTCCGTCCGCTGAACGCTGCGCGAGGTGAAGGCGATTGCCCTCGGCGGCGGAAAAGGCGGTGCGACGCTTCCGGATCGTCGGGATCTTTAGGATCAGGCGGCCTCAGCCCGGGAATCGGGCAAGCCGGCCCAGTGCGAAGGCGACGTCGAAGACGGCGCGTAGCGTCGAGGTGCGGTTTGCGTCGGTGTGACGGATCGGGCGGCAGCCGTGGGTGCTCACCCGGTGGCGGGCTTCCTCGGCGTAGTGCCGTCCGTCGTCGATCAGGTGGTCGGCGCGGATCCGGACCCCGTGAGACAGGGCACCTCCGTCCTCGACGCAGTTCTCGGCGCGGCCGCGGGCCCGGCCGTGAGCGTGCTGCGCGCGCCCCGGCCACCGCGTTCGACGCCCCGCGGACCTGACGGCTCGGATCGCCGGTCAGGCCGCCCAGCGCGATCCGCGTGCCGCCGTTCAGGTGGCGGGACGCGCTTTGCGCGCTTCGCGAAGCTGATCAAGAGAGTTCAAAGGCAGGTTCGATGCACTGCTGTGCCAATCGCGTCGCCGAGCAGCCTACGCAGAGTTGCAACGTACTGTAATACCACACTCGGTATTGCAGCGTGTTGCGAGCCGTGTCGGACACGTTACGGGCAATGAAAAACCCGCCAAGTCATTGACAGGGCGGGCAGAACCGATGGTAGCGAGGGAGGGATTTGAACCCCCGACACAAGGATTATGATTTCTATTGTTCCCGCCCCGCAGCCCGAGATCGAGACGTAGACGGTTAACGGCGGGAGCCCGGAAATGCTTGAGAATGCTGGGGATTGCCTTAACGGCGCGGTGACGCGCGGGGGTGTACAGGGCACGGAGGATCTCGGGCTGCGCAGCCCGAGAGCAGCCCGAGTTGGTCCAATGGCCGTCCGTCTGAGCAAGACACACGTCGACAAAGCCCTTAAGGACGTCGCTGGTGGCGCGCTGACATACGATCTCATCGACGCCCAGCAGCCCGGCTTGTTGCTGCGTGTCGGCCCCCGCGGGGCGCGATGGGCGTTCAAGATCGTCCGTTCGAAGACCACATACCGGCTTACGCTCGGGTCCCCTCCCGGCCTGACGCTGGACGAGGCTCGCGAGATCGTCGCGGCCGCACAACGGCACGTTGCCAACCGGACCGCGATCCCCGACGACAGGTTCCTGGAGGGCGAGTTTATCAGGCTCGGGAAGGTCGCGCCGAAGCCGGCCCCGCCGCCCCGTGACCCAGCCCTCGTCGCCGAGCGCGAGCGCAGCATCGCGGACATCCCGTTCTGGACCTGGGAGACCGCGAGGGCCGAGTACCTAGCCGAGGTGAAGCGGACCCTCCGCGAGGCGACCTGGAAGGACTACTCGGCGAAGCTCGGATCCCCGGAGTTGGCAATCGTCTCCGGCAAGGCCGTCCGACGCATCAGCCTGGAGGACCTTGCCGGCGTCGTCTACGAGGTCCACCGCTCCGGCCGGGAGACGCACGCTGTCAACCTGGCTTCGGCGTTGAGGCCCATGTGGCGATGGATGTGGCAGCCGCACATCAGGACCCGCAGCGGCATCGGCATCGAGGGCGTGGGCGCCGACATGTCGAAGCTAGCCGCGCCCCCGAAGTCGTCGGCCCGCAAGGTCCGCTCTAACGGGAAGATCGCCGGGCGCTACGTCGCGACCGCCGGCGAGATCGGCACGGTCATCGGCGTGGCCCGGGTCGGAATCCTCGACCCGACCGTCAGCCTCGCCCTTGAGCTGCTGGTCCTGACGGCGCAGCGCCGGCGCCCGGTCGTCGATGCGCGCGTCGAGGACTTCGTGCCGTGGTCGGAGGTTCCGGGCTGGGGCGTCTGGTCGATGGGTCCTGCGCACCGGAAGACCGCGGACAAGCGCGACGACCAGTCCCGGCACGCGCTGCCGCTCCCGCCGGCGCTGTGGCTGCGGATCGCCCAGCAGCTGAAGGCCTGCAGCGAGCGCGGCCTTGAGCACCTCTTCCCTCAGATCCGCGCATGGAAGCTCGGGGACACCGTCGGTGGCCACATGAACGAGGCCGGGTTGAACCACCGCTTGCTCGACCTCGGCGTGAAGGCCTCCCCGCACGACATCCGCCGCGGGTTCTCCACGCACGCGCAGAAGACCCTCCGGCTGCCTCGCGACAGCGTGAAGTTGGTCATGGACCACAACGAGGGGATCAGCTCGGACGACGTCCTCGAAGGGCACTACACTCAGGACGACCGCCTCGACTTGAAGCGACCCGTGATGGAGCGGTGGCTCGCCTGGTGCGACGAGCAGGCCGCGGCGGCGGCCGCGGGATTCCCGCCGCTGCCCGAGCTCGCGGCTGAGATTTCAGCCCGCCGGCGCGCCCGGGAGAAGGATGGCAAGGCCAAGAGCGCGGCGAAGGCGGCGGCGAAGAAGGCTGCCGAGGCCGCGGCCGCCGATGACGATAAAGATCTTGCAGCATAGCCCAGGGATACGTCAACCACCCCGCTGGCCTATCCTTGCGGGCTGCCCCGGCTTGAGCCATCCTGCACCCATGAGCACCGCCTTCCTCCTAGCGAAACGCCTGTTGGCCTGAGCCAACCCATCGTCCGGAAATCCGGACACGCGCGTTCGACTATGAGAGGGGGGCTTCCCCATGACGACCTTTTTCACCGCGGACAGCCACGTTGGGCATGCCGGCATGCTGAGCGATCGCATGGGCAGGCCGAGGCCGTTCCGGACAGTCGAGGAGATGGACGAGCACCTTGTGTCTGCATGGAACAACCGTGTGAAGCGGAACGACACGGTCTGGCATCTCGGTGACTTCAGCTACGGGGCGAGCCGTGCGCATGCCCGTGCCATCTTCGACCGCCTCAACGGGCGGAAGCTCCTGATCCGGGGCAACCACGACGCGCGGTCGGAGGCCCTCCCGTGGGCCGAACCGGTCCGGGACGTGGCCCGCATCACCGTGCAGGATGCCGGCATGCCGAAGGCGGTCGACCTGTGGCTCAGCCACTACGCACACATCACGTGGGAGGGCCGACATCGCGGCCGCATCCATCTCTTCGGGCACAGCCACGGGGCGATCCCACCGACCGCGCAGTCATGCGACGTCGGCGTGGATTGCTGGGTCTTCCGGCCGGTGACGATCCCCGAGATCCTCGAACTGCTCGCCGACGTGGCGGCGCGGGAGGCCGGGGCCGCCGCCGTCGTCCAGATGGCGGAGGCGGCCTGACATGTGGGGCGACCACTCATACTCCGAGCCCCCGGCCGGCGCGGTGACTTGCCTGTCGTGCGGCCTCGTCTCGATCGGGATGACCAGGGCCGAGACGGAGGCACGCGTCGCACGCGTGAATTCCCGGTTGCTGCCGGGCGAGGAGCCTATCGGGCTCGACTATTTCACGTGCTGCCGCGCCCCCCGGTACCGGCCCGCCCGGATCGGGGACGTGCCGGACGGGGCGACGATGGGCTACGTGCTGGCCGAGGGCGTTTAGCAGCGTGCAGCCTTCCTGGCGGCCTTGAGCTCATCGGGCGTCGGGGGGACATTCCCGACGCTGCGCCACCCGGCGTCCGTGACCCGGGCGTACGTGTTCCGCTTCGGGATCCCAGGCACGATCAGGCGGTCCTCGACGGCGTAGACCGCCTCCCATCCGCCGAGAGAGGTCACCAGACTTCCGTCAGGGTTCGGTTTTAGGTTCGGGCACACCCGGTGCTCCGGCTCCTGCACGCCCACAGCCATCAGCAACCGGGATGCGTTACCAACGGTCAGGCTGCCGTTGACGACATGCATACCGACCGCACGGTCAACCATGTGCTCCTCGGTATGCTCCATCGAGGAGGCCAGCCGCTCCCAGTCCACGTCGGTGGCGAGGTCGACTGCGTGGTGCCATTGGCCCAGTGCGCCGCTGATCCACTGAGCCTTGAGGCCGGTGACCTCCTCGACTTTGCGGACAAAGGGCAGGTCAGCACAGGCCGGCGTGCTGAGATGGAGCTCCCAGATCCTCGGTGAAGTCTGCGGCTGGAAGCGACCGCCGACACGGTTGAGCGTCACCGGGAACGCGATTGAGCGAGGCTTGTACGGGGCATCCGGATCCTGCAGCGCGCCGAGGCCCGCCAGGTACTCGTTCGAGATGCCGGATGCGACCAGGCGCTCCATCGCGTCGGGTTCAGTCGACGGCGCCTCCTCGGCCTTGGCCTTGGCAGCGGCCTTGGCCTCCCGCGCGGCGGCCTTGGCTTCCCGCGCCTCCGCCTTCGCCACGGCGGCACGCTCCTCCCTGCGCTCGCGCCTCTTCACGGCCAGCGGGCTCGGCGGCGAGAGGGCGCCCTCGAAGATCCCGGACACCACGACATGCAGCGGCGTGCCCGGCGGCGGGGGCGCCGGACGCTGGCGCTCGCCCTTCCGCTGGACGGGCAGCCTGTCGAACAGGCTGTCCATCGGCGGGGGCGGTTCGGCCTTGGGGCGCCGCACGATCGGGAGCTCGATCTCGCCGACGTAGCGGGCGGCCTGCGCCTCGGCGATCCAGGCGGACAGGACCTCGGGCGGCGTGCCGACTTTGAAGACCTCGCGGGCCATCAGCGCTTCCTCCCGGCTTCGTACAGCAGGACGCCTAGGTCCCCGTAGAGCCGCTGAGCCTCGCGGGACTGCGAGGCCAGATCGAGGGCACGCTGGTGCAGCAGCTCCCTCAACACAGGCCAGACCCAATCGGGGATCGGGCGACCGTTGAACTTCGCCGTGCTGTCTTCAGGCGGCTCCATCATCCACCTGAACGGGAGCCGGGGATCGATGCTCGCGACGGGGCCGTCTGGGTGGTGGGGGCCCAGCATCTTGGCTAGGGGGCGCTTCCACTCGGCGCCGAGGAGCAGGCGCGCGGCCTGCTCCAGCGTGCGGCGGTCCAGCGCCTCGGGTGGCAGGAGGCGGGTGCGGCGGGCCATCAGTTGGACCTTGCCCGGGTGATGGCTTCCTCGCGCGTGAGTACCCCTACCGAGGAGAACCCCGCGAACTTGCCGTCCTTGACGCGCAGCTGGTCCCACGTCCCGCTGGAGTCCCTGTAGACGACGGGTACGCCGGGCCGGATCAGGCCCGCCTTGCGGAGGTCATCGATGACCCCCGATGCGTCGTTGCTGACCGAGCGGCCGCCGCGGTCGAGATCGACGACGAGGACGACGTCGAGCAGGTCCTCGACGGTGTAGTCGCTGCGGGTCGTGAACAAGTCACGGGGCCGCGCCGCGCCGTTCGCCCGGCAGATCGGTCCTATGCCGTGGCGGACGCTGATGTGGTCGGTGAGCCGGCGGCCGCAGCACGAGCAGTGCGTCGGCGGGGTCGGGTTCGTGACAACGGTGAGCCGCGCGCCGGCGTTCGCCTGCTGCTGTTGGGCGACCTGCTGGACCATCGGCACCGGCACCGGCATCGCGGCCAGCTGCCGGCGCAGGTCGACGGCGTGCAGCCGGAGCGCCTCGACGCTGTCCTGCGTGGCCTTCGTCGCCCCGATGCCGGCCGCGGCGCGGTCGACTTCACGCTGGATGAGGCCCTGAAGGTGCTCCGTGCCCTCGATCATGTCGAGCAGGTCAGCACGGTCCTGCTCCAAATCCGAAGCGGGCTGGTTTTTGTTGAGCATGGTGATTGGGGTCCCTTCGCTGGGGGTAGGCCGGCAGCGCCAGCCGATTGCGCGGGTGAGTGAGGAGGCCGGGGGTCGGACCCGGCTGGTATCGGCTCACTCGGCGGCGAGCAGCTCTCCGACGGGGAGCCCGGCGCGGATCGCCGCGAGCATGCGGACCATCCCAGCGATGTCGCCCGCCCCCTTGAGGATCTCGACCGGCAAGTCGATCCGGCCGTGACGGATCGCGGCCTTGATGGCGGCCTTCCGCTCCGCGGTGGGCTTCATCGTGACGAGCTCGCCCGTCGCCGGGTTGCGGACATGCAGCCAGTACGTCCAGCCGCGCGATCGCCTATGGTGGTTCTCCTCGCCCTGCATCACGGCATCGAGGCCGAAGAGCTCCTCCTCGCCGCGGTCCGGGGCATATGCGCCGGGCAGGTCACCCGCGCCGTTGACGTCCTCTGGCGCCGGCAGGGAGACGCTCTCGCGGATCACGCGCTCCCAACCCCGGCACCGCTTGTCGAGGCGGCCAAGCTTGTAGCTGTAGCTGAGGTCGATCTCGGGGACCTGCTCCGTGACGGGCTCCTGCTCGACCTCAGCCTGCTCGGCAGCGGCCGCCTTCGCGGCGGCAAGCCGGCGCCGCATCATGGCGCGGTCCGTGCGGCCGTAGCGGTCGTCGTACTCCCGGGTCAGCGTGCAGCGGAGCTCGCCCTCGGCGATGCACTCGCGCCAGTCGGCCCAGGCCGAGCGCATGGCGGCCGACAGGTGCTCGCGGACGGACGTGCCAGCCGACAGGGCGGCCTCGTAGGCCCGGGTCCACGTGACCTTCAGCAGCAGCGATTTGTCGATCGTGATGGGGGTGGCGGTAGCGGTGTTCATTATCGCGGTTTCCCTTCGATATGTGAGCCTGCAAGGCCTGCTCAACGTGCGTCGATGTACGCACGTTTAAGGAGTTGTCAAGCTTCTCTGGCAATCTCCGCCAGCGCCCCATTCCGCGCCTTGGCCAGCCTCTTGGTCAGAGCGGCCGCTTCGCTGCGCAGGGGGTGCCGCGCGTATTGGGCGCGCTCCATGATGCTGAGGTTGCTCTTGGCGATGGCGGCCTGCTCGGCCCGCCACTCCAGGGCCGCCTGACGTGGGCTCGCCCCCGCGTGGCCGAGGCCTGGCACGAGGGGGCGCTCGACCTCGGCGACGACCCTTCGCGCTTCGATCACGAAGGGTGTGAGGTGGTCCACGGGCAGGCGGTCCGGCAGGGGGCGGCCGAGGAAGTCGTGCGTGCCGGCCTCGAAGCCGGAACGCACAAGCGAGACCTCGGCGGGCGAGTCGGTGATGGGCGGATCCGCAGGCCGGGCCTGCGCAGCGGCGAGGTCAGCCTCGGTTGGTAGGGCCTGCAGTAGGTCCTGCGCGGTCGTCCCGATCTGGGCGACGCCACCGTGCATCACGCAGAATGCACGAACCGCCTCGACGGGCATGCCGCCGTACAGGGCGGTTCCATTCCCGGGGGACACCTCCCGCCGGTAGGGCCCGATGGCGGAGTTTGCGGTCATCTCCGTATTGGGCGCCGTGACGATCGTCAGCCTGGGGCCGGGAGCGTGCACGGAGAACGTGACGCCGTCCTTGCACTTGACTTCGGTTGCGTGGAGCTCGCTGTCCATGGTGCGCCCCTCAGATCGGCAGGTGGTCTTCGGGGCGGCCGCAGGCGGTGCACTGGATCCGGCGATCGTCCATCCAGCGGCAGCCGTCGGCGCAGGCATCGTCCTCACTGCACCCGCAGCTCAGGCAGACAGGCCCGAGCCGGTCCGGGATTTTCCATGAAGGGCCGCGCAGGGCGGCAACGACGCTGTCAGGGATCTCGGTGGACAGCGCTTCCAGACTCTCGTGGTAGCACTGTGCCCCGGCGCGGGAGGCAGCCGGGGCCGTCGCCTCGGCGTAGGCGCCAATCAGGCCGCCCACGACCATGCCGAGGGCGATCTCGCCGAGGTGGGCGCGGTCCTCTTCGGGGAGGGACCGCCACAGCGCGGCGAGGTCAAGCGGCTGCTCGGAGATCACCGGCACGCCGGCCTGGGGGAACGGCAAGCCGCGCTCGCGCAGGTCTTCGATGACGCCGGCCCAAGCCGCCTCATCGCTCTCGTGGCGCTCCCTCTCCCTGTCCCAGAGCTGCTCCTGCGTCATGAGCATCTCTTGCTCGACGACGTACTGTCCCATCCGGCTCATCGTGCGCTCCTTAGAACGGCAGGTTGTCGGGGTCGTAGGGGATGCATGGGCCCTGGGGGTCCCGACGCCGCTCGATGGGCGGATCCGCAGCCTGGCACTCTGCCGGCCGGCTGGCGCAGCTCCTGTGTGAATAGAACCCGTGTTCCGTCAGCGCGACATAGACGGTGTACCGCTCGCCCGGCTGCACGCCGCGGCCGATTGGGCAGCCGTCGCAGCGGCCCGGCTTCCTGGCGGTGTGGCGGCGCAGGACGCCACCGTCGGCGAAGGTCGGCTCATGCTCGACCGGGTCGCCATAGACCTCGCGGCGGATGTCGTCGGGGATCATGCGACCCTCCGGAAACCGGGCACCCACAGGCTCACCGGACGCTGCGCCGGCGCCGTGCAGATCAGCCAGTGCCCCGGGCACCACGGCGAACCAGGCACGGTCGTGTGCCCGCAGCACGTGGCCGGCCCTGCGCGCGGGTCGTCGGCAATGTAGCGGCACTGGCCATCCCTGACGTCCGTGAGCAGGATCCCCAGCGAGACGAGCACGCCCGCCGGCTGCACGCGCGGCCTCGGCGGCGGCACGGGCCGCCCCGCGGCGACGGCGGACCGCTCCCGGCGCCGGGCAGCCCGGGCGCGCTCGCGCTCGGCGCGCTCCTCGGGCGTGAGGATGACCCGCGACGGCTTCGAGGGTGCCTTGCGGTGGCGGGCCCCCTGGAAGGCGAGGCCGGCCCGGAAGGCGATCAAGATGATGGCGTTTTTCGATTTCTCGACGCCGAACTCGGAGAGTAGGACCGCGCGGATCGCCGGGGTGCCGCAGCCGGTAGGCCACAGCTCCAGGGCGCGCGCCTTGTGAGCGGGATCCCACGGCATCAGCGTGCCTCCCGCTGCGAGCCGGGGGCCGGGGCGTAGCTGACGACCCGGACGAGCCCGAGCGCCAGGAGCATACCGGCACCCGGGGCCTTCCGGCCCGATCGCACGTCGCACACGTAGGCCTCGGACAGCCCGACCGACCTGGCCCACGCCCGCGCAGAGCCGGCCTTCTCGACGCACTCATCCAGCCGGCGCAGGGCCTCCCCAAGCGGCCGGCGCATCGGTCTCCTGGTCATTGTGCAATTTCCTCATAATGGATGGCTATTGGCCGATCCGCCTATACGACATGCGATAGTAAAGCGCGGTCGCGATGCAGAATCCATGGCCTGCGACACTTTTGCATGCTGTATCGGTGATAGAGGTTGTTTGAACAACGCTCAGAAAATTGTTTCCCCAACAGATGTTCATCTTCGTGTTGGGGATGCCGTCATTTTTGTTGGTTAAACATGCCCTTGAAATAGGGATGCCCGAGTGGGACATTACGCGGGCTGGCGTATTCGCTGGCCGGGCCGACCGCCCGCCACAATGGTTTCTCAGAGCACATCCATGAACGCCCGCCCGCCGATCGCCTTCGGCACTACGTGGCGCCACGTCGGCACGCACCAGCGCTACGGGCACACCCTCAACCTCTGGCTCGCCGATACCGCGAGCCAGGGCTTCCTCGACGCCTACAAGGGCGCCCGTGAGATCCTCGTGACCTCCGGCTACAGCTGGACCGACCGTGGCCACGATGGCCCGGGCCTACGGGTTTGCTGGTGGGACCTTGGCCCCGTCGACCTGTGCGCGCTGGCCAATGCCTCGGACCGCGCAATCCGTGATGCCGCCGACACCCGGACAGAGAAGGCTCGCGCCGCCCATGAGCGGCACGTCCAAGAGGTGGCAGAGGTCGCCCCGATCGCAACCCCGATTCGTGCGGAGCTCCTAACCCTCGTTGAGAGCCGCCCGTGGGCACTGGGGCGACACCTTACAGAGGCACGCGAACTGGTGGACCCTGGCAGCTGGACGCGTCATCATCTCTCGCTGGGCCAGCGCCTGCTCAGCAACGCCCATGGCAACATCCATCGGGCGGCCCAGCGCCTCGGCCGGGTCCCCCCGCGGCCTGGTTCGCCCGCGCCGAGGATGCCGACGTCCGGGCGGCCGCCCTATCCGGCTGTAAGATCTTGTCCGCCTTGGACAGCGATTGGGCGGCCGTCGAGAACGGGCGCGGATGGTCGCAGAGCACGTGCTGGACTGGGCACACGCTCTCTGAACGCGAGGTCCTCGACCAGGCCGAGGCCGCCCACGCGCTGGGCCTGCTGCACCAGCACCGCCGCCAGCTCCCCGACGAGCTTTGCATCGTTCTTTTCGGCTCGGCCCCCACCCGCCGGGGCCGCCCCGCCGATCCTGCCACCCCCTCCCTCGCCCTCTGACTTTCAGCAGCCGGGTGCACACTCCACGCAGAGGCGGCCCCGATCATGGGGCCGCCCACAGGACAAGGGGGACCACGATGATGAGGTTTCTGGCCCGGCTCATGCGGGCTCTGATGGGGGCGGTGACCTTCCCACTGAGGGTGCTCGGGATCGGCGGGGGCGTCACGGCGGCCGACGTCGCAAGGTCCGCTCTGGCCGAGGCTGGCCCGGCGGCCGCGCCCCGCGAGCTCACGCTGGGGCAACTGCTGCGGCTGCACGCGTGGGACCGGGTGGAGGGCTACGACCGCAACCGGCCGGCGCGCCCGCCGCTGCCGGCTGACGCCGCGGCGTGGCTGTCCCGGCAGTCGAAGGAAGCCGTGGTGAAGATCGCGAACCTGAAGCCGGCCGAACTGGAAGCGCGCTTCCGCGCCGAGACCGCCGCCGCCGCGGCCGGGCCGGCCGGGCCCGATGCCGACATCGAGGCGGCCGGGCTGGCCATGCTGCGGAAGCTGCGGCCGGTGAGGCGCTCAGAGGACGATGAGACCTTCGCCGCGTTCGCCCGCCTCGCCTGAGCGGACCGCTCTACCGACAAGGCCGTCCCGGGAAACCGGGGCGGCCTTTTCCGTTCAGGCGGACAGCGCGGCGGCGTAGCCCCGGAGGGCGGCCCGGCTGCGCGCGAGGGCGGCATGGAGGGCAGCGTTCTCGGCGGCGAGGCGGGCGGCCTCGGCCTGCGCGGCCGCGGCGGCGCGGCGGGCCCGGCCGAGCTCGGCCACGAGGTCGATGACGGCGTGGCGGTCGTCCGCCTGCTGGTCCTGGATCGAGCCGATGATCCCGTCAACCGCGGCGTGCATGAGCCCGAATGCCTGGAGCCCGCGGCCAGCGACGTCGGCCATGACGTGAGTGCTAACGTTGCTCATGGCTCTCTCCAGGCTGGGCGATCTCGTACCCAAAAGATGGGCCTGGGCTGGAGTCGCCGTCAAGAATCCGTCCGGGCCGTCCACAAAATACGGTAAAAATTGTCCTGGGCTATTGTGCCTTGCCCGGTGCGCCCGAATAGGGCGCACGTCAGCCTATTTGCGCCCACCACAGATAATCCACCTCTGACAGACCCCTAGATCGCGTTACCAGCCAGCATGTCTATTGCTCTCGTATAGTCGAGTGGATTTCTGCCCCACGACTTCTCCCCCCATTACTCCTATCCAGTGCAACGTAGGACTTTGCCCCTACGTACTATCTCGTGACGTCGGCCGCCCCGCAGCACCCGTTCTCTCGTATGCATACATATATGGCAGTCTCTCATCATGGCCGCCACGGCCAGCGAGGAGACCCCCGATGCGCATGCCGATCCCCACCGCCGGTGTTGAGACCGACGAGGTCGAGGTCGCCCCCGAGACGCCCCAGCAGAAGCGCCGCCGCCTCGCCATAGAGGCCGCCGCCCGCACGGCGGACTGGCGCGCCCGGCGGGCCGAAGAGGAGGCCGCCGTCCGCCGGCAGGCCGCCCGCGATGCGGCCATCGTGGATGCGTTGGTCACGGCGGGATATGTGGCTGAGCAGGTGGCGAAGCGGACCGGGAGCAGCGAGGAGCCGAGGTTCACGGTGAAGGACGTTTTGCGCGTGGCTCGGGACCGCCTGGAGACGCTTGGGATGACCCGAGCCGAGGCGCTCCAGCAGCTGCACAGTAGGCTCGCTCCAGGGGTCGCCTGCCCGATCTAAGGAGCTACGCAGGCTATAAGATGATCACCGCCCGTTTCCTCGGGTTACGGTGCGGGCGGTGATCCCGGAACTGAGGGACGGCGGGTCGCACCGCGCGTTGAGGGCGCCGGCTAGAGAGTGGAAGGCCCAGAGAAACTGCTAGGCGAAGCTGGAGGCAAAGGGTCTGCCGGAGCGGGTTTGTGGCTCGCTGGCGAGCGCGGTGACCGAGATGTGGCTGGCGGCGCGGGCGAAGACCGCGACGGAGCTGGTCGATAAGCGCGAGCGGCTGAATGCCGACCGGCGGGCGGCGCTTAAGATCATGGACTAGGCGCTGGAGCAGCTCAACGTGGCCGAGGCGGAGATGGCGCGCTTGCGGGAGCGGCTGGCGCGGCACGAGGATGGCTTGATCTCCGCCGAGACTGCGGTCGGGCATAGCGGCCCAGGCACGAACGCCCCACCGTCGCCAGCGCATGCCACCGACAGACCCAGGGATGCGAGGCCGGTCCGGCGAACGCCCCCAAGCCTGTCAGGCCGCGATCGCCTTGTCCTCGACGAACGTCTTTGCGTCCCAACGGCAAGTGGTCTCGCCGACGGCGTTGCGTCCGAGTTCGATGATGTTGAGGCGATCCCCTTCGAAGGCCGGGCTCAGTTCGAGGGCCAAGTAGTCGAAGAGTGACCGCTCATGGACGGCGATGACGACCTGGCGCTCCATCTGCTTGGAGAAGGTCCTGAGCAGAGCGGCGAACTGGGCGATGTGCACCTCGTCCATGCTCTGGACGGGATCGTCGATCACCAGGCACGGCAGCCTCGGCTCCACCGACAGGTGTAGGGACAGGAATAGCGTCAGGGCGGCGGTGTTTAGGTTACCGGCGCTCAGCATCGCCTGAGGGGTGCCGCCTCTGCCCCCCCGGCGGTGGTGCGTCTCCAGGACGGCCTCGATCTCCGACCCGGCACCGTCCGGTATGGCGAAGGCCGGGATGAACGGCTCCTCGGGCGCGAGACGGACGAAAAGGTCCCGCCAGATCGCGTTGAGCTCGTCGTTGAACACGTTCCGGACGACGCTCCCCCTCGCCTCGCGTGTCTGCCGGACGAGATCCTTGGCAAGCTCGATGAGCTTGTCGGCGTCTTCCTTCTTTCGCCGCATCGCCAGAAGCGTCTTCTCGACCTCCTGACGCCGAACTTTCCGATCGGCGACCTCGCGCGTCAGGGCGACGAGGGACGCCACCGTGTCCGCCGCGAGTCTGCGCGCCCGCTGGCGTTCCCCGAGCTCGGCCTCTCGCCCCTCGATCAGGGTTCTCAGCCGGGGGAGGAGTTCTGTCGTCGGCACCTCCTCGAAGGGGTCCCCGCCCAGACGCAGCCAAAGGCCGGTCAGCTTTTCCCGGAGCGTGAGCCCGACCTGTTCGGCATCGCGCATTGCGGCCAGGGACCCGGCGACACGCGCGACCTGGCCGCGGAGGCGATCGCCTTCCTCCATCGCCGGCATCACAGCCGCGAGCTGGCGCGACACTTCCACGAGATCGGCAGCCCGGGCCTTCGTCAGGCTCAGGTCGGGCTCCGGCAGTAGCTGGGTCTGGACCGTGGCCAGCTGACGTTCGAGCTGTGCGGCGGCGGCGGCGGAGTTCCCGCGATCCCTTGCGAGCGCCTGGAGGCGTCCAGCCTGCTCCACCAAGCGGCTGATCTTCGCCGAGACATGCACGGCGAGCGACATGCCTTCGCTGCCCCCAAAGTCCCTGTCGCAGACGGGACAGGTGTCGCCGTGAATGTGGACGGCAAGTTCGGAGAGCGCCTTGGCATAGGCCTCGTTCGTCCCGGCTGCCTCGTTGACCTGGAGGTCCATTCGACCGATGCGCGTGCGCACCTCCCGGAGTTCCTGCGTGATGGCGTCCCGGCGTTTTTGGCCCGCGTCGTGTGCGGCCAGTACGGCTTCGACGCGTTTGAGGTCGGTCTCGACCCGCGCGGCGAACGATCGGGCGCGCTCGCCGTAGCCGCTCTCCCTCGACAGGGCGAAGTCCGCAAACAGCGTTCCGGCGCGACCGAGCAGACCCTCGACGTGGTTGCCGTCCCGCTTTGTCCAGGCGTCGAACACCACCCGCGCGCGCTGTCCCTCAGCCTCCAGCCTCTCCCGTTCGGCGATCCCGGGGGCGGCGCTCGCCTTTTTCCAGACCGCCTCGGAAGCCTCGACCTCACGTCTCGCGCGGACGAGATCGGTCAGCGCCGCCTCCTCTGCGTCGAGCGCCAAGGACCGGCCCAGGTCGCGAAGGACCGCGGGATCTTCGCCGAGTGGCGTCTCCACGGGCTGCCCACCGACCTGCGATATGCGCTCGCTCAGCAAGCCTCGAAGCGTCGAGAGCTTCGCCGCGGCTTCTTGAGCCTCACGATCGATATCGCCGAGCGCCTTCTCCTGCAGCGGGATCTCCTCCCTCACCTTGCCGTAGGCCGGGACCGGTCCCTTGAGGCGGGAGATGTGGCCGGCGGTGCCGAGGCCGTTGATGAGCGCCTCCATGCGATCCAGCCCGAGCAGCTCCTTGACGAAGCGCGTGAGGGGGGACTGCGACTTCTTTCCGGAGTGCTGATAGATCTCTAGCAGGCGTCCGAGCGTCGACTGCGCCAGATAGCTTCGTTCGCTGAAGAAGGCGGCGTCCGCCGCGTCAAGGATATGCTTGCCAACCACCCCACCGGCAGTGACCTTGATGTCGCCGATGCGGGGCTTTCCGTCCGGACCGACCACGTCGAGGCGCACCCGTCCCAATTCCCGGCCGCGGTGGGGCAGATAGGCGTGATACCCAGGCTCGGCACGGGACAGCGAAGGTACGTCACCGGTGAGCGCCAGCTCGATGGCCGACAGCAGGCTCGTCTTGCCGGCGCCGTTCGGTCCGTGGATCAGGACGATCGGCGCATCCAGCGAGACGTCGGCATCGCCGGCGATGCTACGGAAGTTCTCGACGTGAAGGGACTTCAGCCAGGTCATCCGACCATACTCCCGTCTTTCTCGGGCTCGGGCTCGGGCTCGAAGATCGCGTTGAGGGCATCGTGAAGACACGCCCGCACGGCGTCCTCGCCGAGCGCCGAGGCCTCGTACAGGTCTGAGGCGATCGCGACATCAGGCAGGACGAGATGCTCGCCGGCACCGAGATCGCGATCCGCAGACCGGGGGGCGGGCAGCTTCAGGGGAAGCAGGATCGCCAGACCGTCCCGGAGCCCGACGGGATCGTCGGCTTCCCCGACGGCGAGGATCCGGCTGACCTGCGCGATGGCGTCGAGCGCCTTGCCGACGGGTCTCGGTCCCAGGATGACGGACGTGAGCGGGCGTTGCGACCGCATCACGTCGAGGGCACGGGAGATGCCCTCGATCTGCTGCACGACTTTCCGTTCGGTATCGGTCCCCGTGTCGCCGATGACCACGAGGTCGGCGACATGACCCACGCCGACGAACGCGCCGGCTACGTCGAACGAGAGCCCCGCGATCTGTAGAGGCAGGTCCAATCTTCGGTACCCCGCTTCCAGCAGGACGCCGGCGACCCTCTCGGCTGGGAGCATGGTCATAGGGCCACCGCCACGCGGAACCGGTCCAACAGGTCCTCGACCTCCGCACCGTCGGCGAGCAGGTCAGGCACGCTGACCTCCCTCATCACGGCCAAGCCCGTGCGGCCGGGCGGGCGACGCGGCGAACGCTGCATGGCGGGCGGGTTCATCTGGCTGTGGACGATGACGGCGTCGTCGTTGTCGGCGACGAGGCCGTTGACGCCCAAGAGGATGGCGGCCTGCGGGGTTGCGGCGAAGTAGACCTTGGCCGGACCGCTTCGTCCCGTGAGGACGAAAGCGCCGGGCGCCGGATCCGCCGCGGGCGCCTTGCCGGCGGACCAATGCGCGCGTTGCAGCCCCAGCCCGATCAGGCCGGCGGCGAGGGCGAATTGGATGATGCCGCATCCGTTCAACGAAGGATCGGCCGGCATCGCATGGAGCGGATCTGCGGAGATCGGGCTGTAGACGCCTTCCGCGGCAGCCGGCAGGCCCCCTTGCCGGAACATCGCCATCAGCCGACCGAAAGATTCGAGCAGTTCGAGGACGACCTCGGGGGTCGGGACCAGGCCGTCGGCGACGAAGTCGCGGGCGTGGCCCAGCCCCTCGCGAAGCTTTTCGCGGTCTGCCGGCGACAGTCCCGGAAAGCCATGATCGACGAGCAGTCGAAGCTTGGCCGTCACCACGTAGAGCCACAGCGCCAGCAGGAGCGGCTTGGCATAGGCCTGGACCAGGGCCTCTGCCTTGATGGGGTTCCGGGTGGCGGGCGTATGGTCATCCTTGTAGACGTTTTGAAGCAGGCTCTCCTGGTCTCCGCCGAGCGCGTTCTCCGCGAAGGCGTAGGCAGGGGGATCCGAAGGCGGCTCCGTCGGCCAGCGCCACGGCATCCGCGCTTGAGCCGCCGCGAACAACGCCTGGATGTTGGAATCCTGCACCGACAGGCCGAGCATGAGCGTCGGCTTCGTGAGGATGAGGTGGATGAGCTCGCCCGCCATCACCGGGTTGTTGGCGGCCCAGCCATTGATCTGGTTATACCGCGACACGAGGAGCCTGCGGTATCTGTCGGGATCGGAGCGGGCGGCTTCCGCGCAACCGTGGAACTTGTAGAGGTTGGCCCGTCTCCGGTGCCGCCTGGTATCCTCGGGCGCCACGGCCACACGCAGCACGGGGCGGTCTCCGGCGAGGATTGCGACGGCGCGTTCCACGAGGGGGTCCCAATTCGCGGTGGGCATCTCGGACGCCACGCCCTCGATCGCGAGAGCCGCAAGGCAGAGATGCTCGGCGTCGGGCTGGATCGCGGGATCCGAGTAGGTTCTCGCCGCGTCAAGGACGTCCCACAAAAGGAAGTCGGGTTCCTCGCCATCGACCGTGACGTTGAGCATGCGGGCGTAGTTGCTCACCAGCCGTCCCGCCAGCACGTCGAGCATGGGCCAGAGATCGACGGACTGCCCGTAATCGACCGCGGCCCACTCCTCGGCGCTCGGCATCGCCCTCTCCAGGACCTCGTTCAGGGCTCGCCGGTAGCGGCATGCCGGGTCAGCCTGGTCGATGCGAACCTGCAGCGTCCGCAGGACGTTCTTCGCCAAGTCCTTTAGGTCCGGCATGCGTTCCCGGGAGATGCCAGAGCCGAGCCAGAGGACGTACCGATCGTTCGCGACGCCCTCGGCGATCGCTCGTTTCGGTCCGTCGAGCATAGCCAGCGTCTCGCGGATCGTGATCGTCGCAGCCGGCGGTGGCGGCATCGTACTCCTCAGAAATTTGTCTCGTTGGCACGGGCCGCAGCCGCGCATCGGATATCGTACAACTCGGCCCATCGCGATTGAAGGCACGCATCCCCGTCGACGACGTCACCCGACCCCGCCGATCGTCGCGGAACTATGCCAGAAAGTTATCCACACCCGTCCACACCCAAGCTGCGCCTCGACGAAGGATCCTTCGACTGAACGCGCCCGCCACTTGGCGCGAACCCATCATGCATGTTCATCTTTCGTTCCGCAAGATTCGGAGCGAGCGCATGCAGGTCCTTAACGTCACGATCGGACTGCCCACACCCATTCCGATCCTCGCAAGGTCGGTCAGGGCCGGCTTCCCGAGCCCGGCCGACAACTTCATCGAGGACGAGATTGACCTGCAGAGGCTGCTGATCGCCAACCGCCCGGCGACCTTCCTGGTGCGGGTCGCCGGCGACAGCATGCTTCTGGCGAAGCTTTACGACGGCGACATCGCGGTGGTCGACCGCTCGCTCAAGCCGCGCAACGGCGACGTGGTGGTGGTCGACGTCGACGGGGAGCGCTCGTTCAAGGTCTGGCGCCGTCAGGGCCCCCGGGTGACCCTACATTTCGCCAACCCACGCTTCCCGGAGTTCCAGCTCTCACCGGACGCCGTGATCGAGGTCTGGGGCGTAGTCTCCGGCTCGGTGAACCCGAGGCGCCGGAGCGAGTGAGCGACCTGGCCTACGCGCTCTCGGACGGCAACTCGTTCTACTGCAGCTGCGAGCGGGTCTTCGACGTCCGGCTCGCGCGGGTGCCGGTGATCGTGCTGTCGAACAACGACGGCTGCGCGATCGCCCGGACCGCCGAGGCCAAGGTCCTGGGGATCGGCATGGGCGACCCGTGGTTCAAGATCCGCGACCTGTGCAAGGCCAAGGGCGTGCGGGTCTACTCGTCGAACTACGCCCTCTACGGCGACATGTCGGCCCGGGTGAACGCGGTGTACCGGGACTTCTCCCCGCGCATCGAGATCTACTCGATCGACGAGAGTTTCTTGGACATCTCGGACGTGCGGGTCGCCGACCGGGTGACGCTCGCCCGCGACATGCGCGAGACGGTGCGGGCCTGGACGGGGATCCCGACCTGCGTCGGCATCGGCCCGACCAAGACGCTGGCCAAGCTCGCCAACCACGTCGCCAAGAAGAACCCGGAGCTCGGCGGGGTCTGCGACCTGACCGACCCTGCCGCCTACGACCACTGGATGGCCCGGATCCCGCCCGAGGACATCTGGGGCGTCGGGCCGGCGAACGCGCGCAAGCTGGGGGCGCTCGGCTGCGAGAGCGCCGCCGACGTCCGCGACCTCGACACGCGCCTCGTGCGCAAAGCCATGACGGTGGTGGGCGAGCGCCTCGTGCAGGAGCTGCGCGGGGTGGCCTGCCTCGACCTGGAAGAGGTCGCCGCGACCCGGAAGGGCTGCGCCGTCACCCGGAGCTTCTCCGACCGGGTCGAGGACCGCGCGACGATGGAGCAGGCGGTCGCCACGCACGCGACCCGGCTCGGGGAGAAGCTCCGCCGGGAGGGGCTGGGGACCGACCACGTCACGGTCTTCTTCCACACCTCGGAGCACGACCGGACCCGGCCGCAGCGATCGGTCTCGACGGTGGTGACCCTGCCGGAATCGTCGAACGACACCCTGGTGCTGTTGAAGGCCGCCCTGCACGGCGTGCGGAGGACCTGGCGGGACGGTTTCCGCTACTCCAAGGCCGGCGTGGTCACGACGGACCTCCTGCCGCTCCACGCCTCGCAGCGCGCGATGCCGGGGCTTGGGCAGCTCGACCGCGAGCAGGGAGCGGCCCTGATGGCGGCACTCGACGCCTGCAACCGGCGCTTCGGGCGCGGGGCGGTGGTCCCTGCCGCGGCTGGGTTCGCGCCGTCGCGAAAATGGTCGACGAAGTTCGAGATGCGCTCGCCGCGCTACACGACCCGCCTGGACGAGATCCCCGTCGTGGCGGCCTGAGCCCCCTGCACAGGGCCGTCTCGCCCGTGCACGGCGCTTCCAGCGCGATGTCGCGCGCTCCGACGCCACCGCGACACCATTTCAGCCGCCGTCGTCCGATGATGCCAGGCCGCCCTCAGGCCGTGGCGACCTCGTCGGCCCAAGCGAAGCGGACCTTTAGGTCGTTCAGGTGGCTGAAAGGCACGATTCGGCGGTGCTGCAGCATGCCGACCACAATGCCGGGATGGAGGCCGACCTCGCCGGCGAAGGCGACGATGTCCTGCTTGGTCCCCGGGCAGGTGGTCGCGAAGGCGCCGATCCGCTCGCGCCCGACCAGCACCTCCTCGGCCCAGGCATCCGCCTCGGCCTCGACATGGTCGCCCTCGCCGTTCTGGTCGTCGGCGAAGTTCCTGCCCCGGTGCAGCACGATGTGCGCCGCCTCGTGGAAGAAGGTCCACCAGAAGTGGTCATTGCTCTTCATGCGCAGCGACATCTGGATGAGCGGGCGCTCGTCGTTCATCCACCGCGCCGAGCCGAAAACACAGGTCTTGCTGAGGGGCTTCTGGAACACTAGGGCCACGCCGGCGGCGTGGCATAGCTGCTTCATGCGCGGCTCGAAGGTCTCCGGCCGTTCCACGGTGAGCGCGCGGATCTCATGACAGCCCTCGACGAACCGGTCCGGGTCGTAGGCCGGCAGGCTAAGGCGCCGCGCCTGCTCCTCGCCCAGCATCAGCCAACAGAGCATGTGGTGGGGCGAGGTCGTCCCGGCCTTCGCCCTGCGGTGGCACACGGCCAGGGAGCCGAGCTTCGCCTCGTAGGCGTGCGGCGTCCCGATCCCGAGGAGGCCCAGCAGGCCGTCCATGATCCCGCCGGGATCGGTGGTCTGGGGGATCCGTCCGCACGCCTTCAGCTCCCTGACCGGAAAGCCCTTAAGCCATTCGGCCTCGCGCGCGGCCGCCTCCCGCTCCCGCTCCCGGGCCTGGAACAGGTCCCAATTCGCCTGGAGACCCGTCCAGATGTAGGCCTTGAGGCCGAGCACGTGCTCCAGCTTGATCGCGGTCTCGGGCGTCACCGGATTGGAGCCGTTGATGATCGTGCTGACCAGCTTGGGCGTCATGTCGGCGATGCGCGCGAACTCGGCCTGCGACCAGCCGCGCTCCTGGATGTACTCTTCGAGGTGTTCGCCGGGATGGGTCGCCCATTGCGGCGCCCAGTTTTCCTGCGTTGTCATCCCCTGGATCCCCGTCGTTCAGTTGCCGTGGTAGTCGACGATTTCGATGATCTCGACCGCCGTGACCTGACCGGTGTCGAGGCCGCCGTCGGGCAACCTCGGGACCGGGTCGTGATCGGGCAAGAACACGATACGCCAGTTGTCCTTGATCGTGACCGAGAGTTGGCCGTTCCGGTTATTGCCGAGTTGATGCCTGTGGTCGGGTGGCCCCGTCGGAACGTCCGAGAGGCAGGCCGCCAGCCTCAGGACGTCCAGCCGCCTCCGGATCGGTTTCGCCCTGTCGCCGTAGGCCTTCGCCATGGGCTTCGCGTCCGACAGGTCCTTCTCCAGGCGCCTAGACCGGAAGCGGATCTTCATCGCACCATTCCGTTACCCGCAAGGTAATACTCCGCGCCGCGTTACCCAAGAGGTAACACGGTCGCAGCCGCGGGACGAGTCCTTTCGCGGCGCCGGAGTGGTTACCCCCTCCGCCTCAACCGCGACGAACAGGACTGACCGATCCGGCCGCGACGGAGAACCGCGATGAGCAGCACCACCGACAAGATCAAGGGCTTGGCCAACGAGGCCGTCGGCAACGTGAAGCAGGGCATCGGCAACGCGACCGGCAACGACAAGCTGAAGGCAGAGGGCCACGCCCAGGAACTCAAGGGCGGTGCGCAGAAGGCGACCGGGGACGTCAAGGACGGCGCCAAGCACGTCGCCGACAAGGTCACCGGCAAGGCCTGAGCCGGGCGGCCCGGGGACGCGACCGTCCCCGGGCTTTCACTATAACGCACGGCAGCAATAGATTTACGCGGTGGCGCCATAGCGGGGCGTTCCCCCCGAGGCAGGAGAGCCGGCTTCAGGCCGGGTCGAGTTCGTGGACCAGCGTCGAGAGGTAGAGGGCGATCCGCCGGCTGCCGCCGGGTCGGGGGCCGCGACTGAGAAGCCCACGTCGAGGATTTCGTCGCCGTAGCGCCTCATCACCGACTCGGCCATGAGCGCGACCTCGCGCTCCGCGCTTGCCGATAGGACACGGCGTCCGTCGCGGGTGGCCAGCCGCACCTCGTAGCGCCGCGTGGACATCACCGGTTCGCACCCTCCCAAGAAGCCGCGCGGCAGCGCGCCTGACGATGCGGCCGAGCAACGAACGGCCTTCGAAAACGGATCCGATACTGCCGCAGGAGGTGCCCGAG
This sequence comes from Methylobacterium mesophilicum SR1.6/6, assembly GCF_000364445.2. Classification (NCBI taxonomy): domain Bacteria; kingdom Pseudomonadati; phylum Pseudomonadota; class Alphaproteobacteria; order Hyphomicrobiales; family Methylobacteriaceae; genus Methylobacterium; species Methylobacterium mesophilicum. The sequence goes on from NZ_CP043538.1 coordinate 3,309,730, forward strand.
ACCGCCCTCGGCCGCAAGCGGGGCGGGAATCCCCGGTTCGTAAATTCGGGTTCATTCAGGAACGGGCGGGGTGCCCCGTTTGTCCCTGATTGAGCTCATCGCCCGAAGGCGTGCTGGGCCACCCTGTTCCAAAGGCTTTCGATGACCCGTCCGATCCACGCCCTTGCGGCCACGCTCCTGCTGGCCTCGACGGCGCTTTCCCCGGCCCTGGCCCGCGAGGCCGCCCCGGCCGCCACAATCCCCGCGACGGCGGCCGCCCCGTCAGCGACCCAAATCTTCGCTCGCATGCAGGTCGCGCAGGAGCCAACCGCCACGCCGCCCGCGGCTTCCCAGCCATCCGGCACGAAGACCGACGGCGCGCGCCAGTCCTCGCAGACCCAGGTGACGAGCCGTCAGCCCCTCGGGGCCTTCCCGACGAACGAGGTCAGCCGCCAGCCGGTGATCGACCTCGGCGCCGGCGAGGACGGCATGAAGAAGGACGTCGCAGCACTGCAGCAGACCCTGACCGAGTTGCAGCAACTCCAGTTGCAGACCAAGCAGGCCCACTGGAACGCGTCCGGTACGCTGTACTACCCCCTGCACCTGCTGCTGCAGGAGCACTACGAGGGGCTGTCGAAGTACGCCGACACCATCGCCGAGCGGCTGCTCGCCGTCGGCGTCTCGGCGGACGGGCGGGCGAACACCATCGTGAAGACCTCGGGCGTCCCGGAGATCCCCGGCGGATTCCTCGACGACGCTCAGATCCTCGTGTGGTTCACCAACGCCTACAAGCGCGTCGGCGAGGAGGTGCACGCGGCCATTAAGACGACCGAAGACGTCGACCCGACTACCTCGAACCTGCTGCAAGAGGTCGAGCACGGGATCGCCAAGTACCAGTGGCAGATGCGCGCCCAGCTCCAGCGGACGCACACCGACCCGAACACCGGCTGGGACCTCAACGACAACAAGCCGGTCGACCTGCAGGGCCAGCAGGCCCCGGCCCTGGCGCCCTCCAAGCCCTGACGAGATCCGACCCCGTGCTGCGAGGCGCGGGGTCTTCGCTTGACCTTGAAGCAGTTTATATCAATTCCAAACAAGCGATTGATCAGCGGGATCGGACAGCGACTCAGCCACCCCTCACGCCCGGCCAGCGGGCCATGCTTCTCCGGCTCGATAGGGAGGGGCTGCTCGTCTCGCCCAAGCCGTGGGAGATGCGCACCGTCCGGTCCCTGCGGGAGCGAGGACTGATCCGGCTGAGGCTGTCGAGCCGGGACTCCGAGGGGCTCTGGTTCATCAGCGCCAAAGGTAGGCGGGCCATCGCCCCGGCGGGTCCGGTCGTCGGCGACGGTCATCCCCCGGCGGCATCACCGACGTAGGCAGGACCTCGATCATGACGGCACCCCGAGAAACGATGCGCGCGACGGAGCGGTACGACGGCGGCACCATCGCGCTGCACTGGCTGACAGCCGTGCTCGTGCTCGGCCTGTGGCTGATCGGGACCTTCCTCGAAGACCTCATCCCCAAAGGGACCCTGCGCTCCGGCATCTGGTCGGCCCACTTCGACCTCGGCTTCGTCCTCACCGGCCTGGTCGTCGCCTTCCTCGTCTGGCGGCGGGCCGAAGGCCGCCACCTGCCGGTGGAGGATGCCGGTCCGCTTCACCGCCTCGCCAAGGCGACCCACGCCGCGCTCTACGTTCTGCTGTTGGTCATCGTAGGCCTCGGCATCGCCAACGCCTTCGTCCGCGGCGTCTCGCTCGGCCCGGTCAGCCTGCCGCAACTCGGAGACCCGGAGTGGCGGCGGTCGCTCACACACTGGCACGGGCTCGCCGCCAACATTCTGATGGCGTTGGCCCTGTTCCACGCGGTCGCCGCGCTCGTGCACCACTACCTCTGGCACGACGCCGTCTTGCGCCGCATGCTGCCCCGGAGAACTTGACGACCATGCGACCCGTCCACCGCGAGCGTCACCTCATCGACCGCGTCGGCTGGCTTCGCGCCGCCGTGCTCGGCGCCAACGACGGCCTCGTCTCCACGGCCAGCCTGATCGTCGGCGTGGCGGCCTCGGCCGCCCAGACCAGCGAGATCCTCGTCGCCGGCAGCGCCGGCCTCGTGGCGGGTGCCATGTCGATGGCGGCCGGCGAGTACGTCTCGGTGAGTTCCCAGGCGGACACCGAGCAGGCCGACCTCGCCCGCGAGCGCCAGGAACTCGCCGACGACCCTGCCTCCGAGCGGGAGGAACTGGCGCGGATCTACGTCGACCGCGGCCTCAACCATGCCCTCGCCCTGCAGGTCGCCGAGCAGCTGATGGCGAAGGACGCGCTCGGTGCGCACGCCCGGGACGAACTCGGCATGTCGGAGGTCACGACCGCGCGTCCGGTCCAGGCGGCGCTGACCTCGGCGGCGACCTTCTCGGCCGGCGCGGCGCTGCCCCTGGCGACGGCGGCGCTCTCGCCCGGCAATCTTGCGGTCTACACGGTGTCGGGGGCCTCGTTGGTGTTCCTGGCGGTGCTCGGAGCGCTCGGCGCCAAAGCGGGCGGCGCCCCCGTCGCCCGGGCCACGGCGCGGGTGACCTTCTGGGGCGTGCTGGCCATGGCCGTCACGGCGGGCATCGGTAGCCTGGTCGGCAAGGCCGTCTGATCACGGCTTCGGGTCGTGGCAGTGCATCTTCGGTGGGGCGGTCGCGCAATCGAGCGAACAGGTCTGCTCGGGCCGGCAGAACCACTGCAGGGCACCGGTCTTGAGGCAGGAGCCCGAGCAATGCCGGTGGGCCGCATCCGTCGGCTCCACGAAGGATGCCGACGCGTCCGGCGACGCGGCGGGTTGTTGGGCGAAAGCAGCGGAAAGTCCCGTCACCATAGCAAGCATGGCGAACGTCGTACGGATCATGATCATCCAATCCCAATGGTTTCGTCGCGGTGAATACTTTTCGGCCAGCCGAGATTGAGGGAGCACGCGGCAGGCATCAACTGATTAAGGCAGGCTGATTCGACCAAGGGAGACGTGGCGCTCTTAAGTCACAGGCGACCGGACTGATAGTGATTGGCAACGCATAAGGCGAGATCGAGCACTTCGGGGACGTCGCTTCAGAGTTTCGATACTTGGCGAGGCTCAAAACGCCAGGGCTGAGCGAGGCAGAATGACGATGCCCGCACAGAAGCAAAGCTCCTGCTGACCTGCAATATGCAAATTCTCGGGCTTTAGGCCCTTCCCCGGCTTCGAGACTGGACTGCGGTGGGAAGTCGACCAAACAACTCACCCTACGATCTTAAGCTTGGCTTAAGTCTCAACGTTAATTGGGCTGTCCGAGTGCGGCGTTCCAAGGGAGATAACTCTAATGCCTCGAATGAGATGGCTCAGCCTTGCATTGGGATTTTGCATTTTGGGAGCCCAGACTTACTCAGGCCACGCGACCGAGTTGCCAGTGGACCGCTTTCCACCGTGGCAGAATGGCGGCAACAACCCTTCCGCTGATAAGGGACTGGAATTCACGGTTAAGGAAGCCGACAACCTCGCCGACTTCCACGGCGATCTGACCAACGCGCGCCTCGTACTCTATGTGGGCGGCAACTACTTCTTCGCCATGGCGCCGCTGGTGGCGGCCTTTGAGGCGAAGCACCCTGAGCTCAAGGGCCAGATCTACTACGAGACCATTCCGCCAGGTCTGCTCGTCCGACAGATGAAGGCCGGCGGGCGCATCACCGTCGGCAACATGACTTGGACGGCAAAGCCCGATGCGTATTTTTCGGGCCTCATGGCGGTCAACCGGCTCATCGAGGCAGGCGATCTCCTCGGCCCACCGACGATCTACGCGACCAACCAGCTTGCGATCATGGTGCCTAAGGGCAACCCGGCGGGCATCAGAAGCTTGGCTGATCTTGCGCGTCCGGGACTGACCCTCGCCATGCCCAATCCGGAATTCGAAGGCGTCGCCCGCCAGATCAAGGCCTCCCTGGCCAAGGCGGGGGGCGATGACTTGGTCAAGGCTGTCTACGAGACGAAAGTCGCCGACGGGACGACGCTTCTGACGCGGATGCACCATCGGCAGACGCCGGTCTGGCTGATGCAGGGACGCGCACAAGCCGGCGTCACGTGGCGTTCGGAAACCTTGTTCCAAGAGCAGGTTGGACTGCCGACCGAGCGCATCGATATTCCGGACGAGCAGAACGCCACCGGCATCTATGCCGGAGCGGTCGTGAAGGACGCCGCGCATCCGGCTGAGGCGAAACTCTGGCTGGACTTCCTCATGGGCGACGACGCGCGAGCGGTTTTCGCCCGCTATGGTTTCGGCCAATATCGGCCCTGAAGTCCGCGGACCGTCGTCGTGATGCCCCGCCGGTTCGCGTCATCGCCGGACCGGCGAGGCCTTCGGGCTACGGGACAGGGCGCGGTTGAGCGTGCGCAAGGCGCGATCGTCACGGGTGCAGAGATCGTGGGCGAAGGCCTCTTCCAGAATGGCCGCCTCCGCCGATCGTTTCGTCCGGTCCGCGGCATCGACCGCCGTCACCGCGCCGAGGACGAGGATTCCGACGAGACATCCGACACTCAGACCCTGCACTGTCGACCTCACTTCGCATAATGAAAGCCGGCCTGCTGCAACTCGGGCAGCGTGCCGACGGCGCCGGGGGTCAGGACGACGCCCGGAATTAGATGGTTCGTCAGCTCCGCCGCCAGCGCCTCGTGCGAGAGCTTGTCCGGGTTGAGGTCGCGCCGGATGAGTGCCGCCGCCTGTTCCCAGATCGCGTTGTGGCACGAGAGGAATACAGCGCCCCGGGCCATCAGCGCCGGGATGGTGTTGTTCTCCGGTGAGAACATCCCCGCGGGGTCCTGGTAGTTCTCGGCCTCCGCCTGAGCCGCTTTCTTCGGCACGATCAGCGTGTTAGTCTTGAACGCCTCGCCCGCGAGCTTGGTGAGTTGATACTTGTCCCACATCGCTTGGTCGTAAAGGGCGACATTCGCCGATCCATGGGTCGCCGAGGCGGCCAGAAAATCGGGATGGTTGAACGACCAGACCTGATTGTTCAGGGCGTTGCGCATAAGGTTCAGCCACGGCCCGCCAATGTCGGTGTTGTCCCAGACCTGGCGGGGGCCTCCCTTGTAGGCGATAACCTCCGACAGGGCCTCGTGGTCCCAGAGATCCGGCCGGTCGAGGATCATCGGCACGGTCTTGAAATCCCGCCGACGCGGGGCTTTCGCCAGGCGATCTGTGAGGTCCCGGAGGGTTCGGCTGCCATCGGGTAGGTCGGCGGTAGTGGCTGCCCCGGCGGGGCGCGCCTCCGCCAAGCCAGCGGCGAGACCGGCGCCGAGGGCGAGCAGGCTGCGGCGTTCGAGGGTCATGATCGTGCTCCCATGGGGGCCAGTTGCGGTTCAGTGCGGCACGGTCCCGGCAGGAGGTGCCGCCTCACCGAGCGTCATTCCGTCCACGGCCTGACCGTAGAAATCGTAAGGGCTGTCGTGATGGGCCTTGCGGGTCGCCGCGAGATCGCCGGTGAAGCGCGGGTCCTGGGGACGTTCGCGGCTGTCGATATAGGCGGCAACGTCCCAGGCTTCGGCATCGGTGAGGCTGTTGCCCTGGCTCAGCGGCATGTTGGCCTTGATGAAGCCCGCCGCGTTGACGACCGAACTCATCCCCGCGCCCCAATTGTAGGAGCGGGCCCCCCACAGTGGCGGGAACACGACCGTCCCGTCCGGGCTCGCCTGCCCGGCACCGTCGCCACCGTGACAGAGGGCGCATTTCGCGGCGTAGACCTCCTGCCCATGGGCCAGATCGAGGCCCTTGGGCTTGGTGAGCTTCGGGTACCCCTGCCCGGGAAGCTTCACCCCTACGGGAGCCCCGTGGGCGAGAAAGGCGGCATAGGTCTCCAGCGCGACCAGGATGGGATCGCCCAGTGGGGGCGCCTTGCCATTCATGCTGTAGCGGAAGCAGCCCTGAAGCCGCTCGGCGAAGGTATTCACGTGTCCGTTCTTCGCCCGGTAGGCCGGGTAGACGAGATAGGCCGCCCAGAGAGGAGCGGAATGGCCGAGGCGGCCCCGGTCGAGATGACAGTTCGTGCAGCGCAGATCGTTGCCGACGAAGGCCCTCGCCTCGGCGCCCGTGTCGCGAAAGATGCGCTCGCCCAGGCGAATGACCTTGCCGAAGTCGTCGTCGGGGATGGCGGAATCGGGCTGGGGCACGAAGGGCGGCGCGGTTGTCTCAGCCCCTACGGAACCGAGGGGCGTCAGGACCGCGAGGCTCCCCATCGCCGTTGCCAGCGCGAGACAGGCTGCGGACCGTCCGGTGAAGCGCGTCATGGGGTTCATCGGCCGCCTCCGATCGCCGCCGCAGGGAGAGCGGCGTAGTAGGCGGCGACGGCGGTGGCGTCGCCATCGCTCAGCCGGTCGGCGATCCCCTTCATCAGCCCGAGGGGATCGTTGCGGCGTGTCCCGGCTTTCCAGGCGGAGAGCTGTGCCGCGAGATAGGCGGCCGGTTGGCCGGCCAGCGGCGGGAAGGCCGAGCCCACTCCCTTCCCTTCCGGGCCGTGGCATTGTGCGCAAGCGGGCAGCGCTTTCGTCCACTCCCCCGTCTGCGCCAGCACCCGGCCACGGGCCGAGGCCGTGCCGTCCGGCGGCGGTGTCCCATCCGGCGGCGGGGCGCGAAGTCCGGCATAGAAGGCAGCCACCGCCCGCCGCTCCTCCGCCGTCATGCCTTGGGCGACCGGGCCCATCATCTCGTTGTCCCGGCTGCCGTCGGCGAAGCTGTCGAGCTCGTGCGCGAGGTAGCCCTCCGCGAGGCCGGAGAGGCGGGGAAAGCCGCCCTCGGCATTCCCACCCCCGGCATCCCCGTGGCACGAGGCACAGGCCGGCACGCCGGCCTGCGTTCCGTTCCGGGCGATTTCACCCCCGTCCATGGCTCGTACCGGGCAGACAGCAAGACACATCAACAGTCCGCCGAATGCGATGCGGACACTCCTGCTCGCCGCCAGAGCCAATCTGCGATTCATCGGAAGCACAGCGACGAGCGCAGAAAAGGCAAGGTGAGAACCTTTGAACGACGGTGCATGCATGCCGCCATCCTTGCCGTCCTGCTTAAGCCAGGCTTAAGGGGGCTGCCCCCCGCCGAACAATGGATAGACACTCAGCACAAATATACGTCATCGCGGCGGTGCGCTGGCATCCCGGGCCGGAGGATGCACTGTCGAGAACGACGGCACGAACATTCCTCTGGTCGAACGCGCCAACCTCCGCTCGATTTTCTCCGGGAGCGCTACAGCCGCCAAACCGGCAGTGGCTCCGGCCTCGCTATGGCAAAGGTATGTCTCGGCCCAACCGCGCAAGGGGGCCGACCAAGGGCCGAAGCATCCTGAGGGGGTGGCATGCAGGATCACGGTTGCAATGGGCCGACCGAGACCCTTCACACCGACTTGAGCAGCCACCGCAGCGGCAGGGCGATTGCGGTGAGGCTCGCCACGCTCATCGCCCACAGCAGTACGAACCAGCCGAGCTTGCGCATCAATGGTACCCCGCTTCCGCCGTGACCTTGCCGCGGAACAGCCAGTACACGTAGGCCGTGTAGGCCAGCACCAGGGGCACCAGCACCGCCGCGCCGTAGAGCAGGAAGGCCTGCGATTTCGGGTGCGTCGCCGCCTGCCAGATCGTGACGCTCGGCGGCACGATGTAGGGCCACATGCTGATGCCGAGCCCGATATAGGACAGCAGGAAAAAGCCCAGCGCACAGAGGAAGGGTGTCACCTCCTCCCTCCGCTCCAGGGCATGGGTGAAGCGCCACGCCAGGAGCCCGACCAGGATCGGCACCGGTGCTCCGACGAGCAGGCCGGGCAGGCCGAGCCAGCGGTCGCGGAAGGGGGCGCTGATCGCGAGCATCGTCGCCGAGACCACGGCGATGAGGACCAGCGTCGCCACCGCCAGCGGCTTGGCGAGGTTGTAGGCGCGGACCTGCAATTCGCCGTCGGTCTTCCAGATCAGCCAGCAGGCCCCGAGCAGGCCGTAGCCTACGACGAGCGCAAGGCCGGTCAGCACCGAGAACGGCGTCAGCCAGTCCCACCAGCCGCCGGCATAGGCGCGGCCGTCGATCTTGATGCCCTGGACGAAGGCGCCGAGCGCGATGCCCTGGCAGAAGGCCGCCACGAAGCTGCCCCAGGAGAACGCCCGATCCCACCAGAGCTGCCCGCGCGGTGTGGCGACCCGGAAGCGCATCTCGAAGGCCACGCCCCGGAACACCAGGGCGAGCAGCATCAGGATCAGCGGCATGTACAGGGCGGGCAGGATCGTGGCGTAAGCGAGTGGGAAGGCCGCAAACAGCCCGCCGCCGCCGAGCACGAGCCAGGTCTCGTTGCCGTCCCAGACGGGGGCGACCGAGTTCACCATTACGTCCCGCTCGGCCTTGCCGCGCACCGCCGGGAACAGGATACCGAGGCCGAGATCGAACCCGTCCATCGCCACGTAGAGGAAAACGGCGATGGCGATGAGGATCGCCCAGATGAGGGTGAGATCGAGTTCCATCGTGGGCTCTCCTCACTCGGCCGGTTGCAGGTGGGGGGTGCCTGCCAGGGCGGGCGCCGGGGTGATGCCCGCCGTGCGGACCGGCTGGCCGACGGGCGGGCCGGATTCGTGCGGACGCGGCGTCTGGTTGAACAGGTGGAACAGGTACCAGATGCCCGTCCCGAACACCGCGAAGTAGACCACCGCGAAGGCCGCGAGCGAGGCCGCCACGGCCGGCGCGGCGATGGGCGAGACGCTGTCCGCCGTACGCAGCAGGCCATAGACCGTGAAGGGCTGGCGGCCGGATTCCGTCACCACCCAGCCTGCCGTCACCGCGATCAAACCCGAGGGACCCATCGCCACGGCGAAGCGGTGCAGCCAGGGCGTCTCGAACAGGCGGCCCTTATAGCGCAGGTACAGCGACCACAGGCCGAGGCCGATCATCAGCATCCCGAGCCCGACCATCACCCGAAAGGCCCAGAACACGAACGGCAGGTTGGTAGGCCACGTGTCGCGCGGCAAGTCCTTCAGGCCCGTGACCTTCGCGTTCAGGTCGTGCGCGAGATAGAGGCTCGCGAGGCCGGGAATGCCGATCTCGTACTTCGTCTCGGCGGCCTGCGCGTCCGGCCAGCCGAACAGGATCGAGGGCGCACGAGCCACACTGTCGAAATGCCCCTCCATCGCCGCGACCTTGGCCGGTTGGTGGTGATAGGTGTTGCCGCCGTGGAGATCGCCGAGCGCCATCTGCACGGGAGCGACGAGGGCCGCCATCCACATGGCCATGGAGAACATCAGCCGGGCGCGGGGGTTGGCCCGGTCGCGGAGCAGATGCCACGCGCCGACCGCGCCGACGATCATCGCCGTCGTCAGGTAGGCGGCGGTCACGGTGTGAGCGAAGCGGTAAGGGAAGGACGGGTTGAAGACCACCGCCCACCAATCCTCGGGCGCGAACCGACCGTCGGCGTCGAGGATGTGGCCGGTCGGCGTCTGCATCCACGAATTGGCGGACAGGATCCAGAATGCCGACATCAGGGTGCCGCCCGCGACGAGACAGGTCGCCATGAAGTGCAGGCGCGGCCCGACCCGCTCCATGCCGAACAGCATCACCCCGAGGAAGCCCGCTTCCAGGAAGAAGGCGGTGAGCACCTCGTAGCCGAGCAGCGGCCCGAGCACGGGGGCGGTCTTGTCCGAGAAGACCGACCAGTTGGTGCCGAACTGGTAGCTCATCACCAGACCGGACACGACGCCCATGGCGAAGGCCACGGCGAAGACCTTCAACCAGTAGCGGTAGGTGTCGAGATAGACCGGCTTGTCCGTCGCCAGCCAAAAGGCTTCCAGGACCGCGAGGTAGCTCGCCAGCCCGATGGTGAAGGCCGGAAACAGGAAGTGCCAGACGACCGTGAAGGCGAATTGGCTACGCGCGAGATTGAGCGCACTCGGGAGATGGTCGGCAAGCATCTGCTGGCCCTGCCTCTGGTGGAATGGGGACGTCCGCAAAGCCCGGCATGGACCATACCGAATCCGGCCCGCCGCTGAAGCGTCGCCACACCTTCATATGCCGCGGCTCGGGCGTGTCAATATAAAATTATGATACGATACCATACAACGTATGAAATTACATATTGACCGGCGGCAAGCCCTTCGGCAGGTTGTTCGAGACCACCATCTCACCACGAGCCTTGTTCCATGAGTATCGAAAACGACGACGATATGCTCGCGCCATCGCCTGCTTGCCCGCCGATCATCGGGGACGCGGCGCCGAACTTTCGCGCGCGGACGACGATGGGCACGCGGACGCTCGCCTCGTATCGCGGGCGCTGGCTGGTGTTCTTCTCCCACCCGGCCGACTTCACGCCTGTCTGCACGAGCGAGTTCGTCGCGTTTGCCAATGCCTACGACGCCTTCCAGGACATCGACTGCGACCTGCTCGCCCTGTCCGTCGACAGCCTGTCCTCGCACCTGGCCTGGAAGCACAGCATCGAGCAGCGCTTTGGCGTGCGGGTGCCGTTCCCCATCGTCGAGGACCCCGCAATGGGCATCGCCCGCGCCTACGGCATGCTGCCAGCCGGCTCGACGTCGAGCGCCACCGTCCGGACCACCTTCGTCATCGATCCGGAAGGCATCGTGCGAGCCCTGGTCGCCTACCCGCTGACCGTGGGCCGCAGCATCGCCGAGATCCTGCGGCTGGTGCAGGCGCTACAGGCCTGCGACGCGTCCGACGTCTCGACGCCGGAGGGATGGCGACCCGGCGACCAGGTGCTCGTGAACCCGCCCCTCACGAGCGACGAGCTCGCCCAGTCCGGCATCGCCGGGCAGGATTGGTACTACCGGCTGGGAAGCCTGTGATGAGCGCAGGCACGGACGAGGCGACTGCTATCCGGGTCGCCGACCTCCTTAAGGTCGCCGCTAACCCGAACCGGCTGCGCATCCTGTATCTACTGGCGGGGGGAGAGCGGTCCGTCTCGGAGATCGAGCAGCAGCTCGGCATCCGTCAGCCGACTTTGTCGCAGCAGCTCGCGGAGCTACGCAACGCCGAGGTCGTGGCCACGCGCCGCGAGCATAAGGTGGTGTTCTACAGCCTGAGCGACGCCCGCATGCGGGCCCTCCTCGACGCGTTCGACGACATCCTGATCGCGGGCCGACCCCGGAGAAGCGTGCCCGTGCGCGGTCCGGACGCGCGGAGGCGGGCGCTCGGCCAGGCGGCGATGTTCGGACAGGTGGGGGACCCGTGATGGGAGCATTCGCCCCGTTCCTCGCGCCGCTCGCGAGCGGCGGGCTGATCGGCGCATCGCCGGCATCAGCGGCATAGCCGGAGGCCTCCTCACCCCGCCGGATCGCGATGCGGCTTGGCGGGCGGCCTTCCTCGTGGGGCTCGTCGCCGGTCAGGCACTGTTCCGGCTCCTGTCGGGGGACTGGCCGGCAGTCCATCTAGACCAACCCTGGCGGCTGCTGGCGCTTGCGGGGCCGCTCGTCGGCTGCGGCACCGGGCTCGGCCTGGGCCGCACCAGCGGGCATGGGGTCTGCGGCCTCGCCCGTCTGGCGCCGAGGTCGGTCGCGGCTGTGGCGACCTTCATGGCTGCCGCCATCCTCACCGTATTCCTCACCCGGCACGGCTTTTTTCTATAAACGCGTTCCGCCTCCTGTCCGCCCTGGCGGCCGGCCTACTGTTCGGCCTCGGTCTCGCCCTCTCCGGGATGACGGACCAGCAGAAGGTCTTGGGATTTCTCGATGCGACCGGCCCCTGGGACCCGAGCCTTGCCTTCGTGCTCGGTGGTGCCGACGGCGTTTCGGCGCTCGGCTAGGCGGTCAAGTCCCGAATGGCCAGACCTGCCTTGCGCCGCGGTTCGAGGTGCCGACGAACCCGAGGCCGGACGCGCGCCTGCTGATCGGAGCCGCCTTGTTCGGGATCGGCTGGGGGCTGGCCAGGCTCTGTCCCGGCCCGGCGTTCGCCGGGCTCTTCCTGGGACTTCCGCAGATCACCCTCTTCGTGGCGGCGATGCTGGTCGGCATGTCAGTTCACGGCCTCGCTGGCATCCGCCGGCGCAGAGCGCCGTGAGCTAACCGGCAACTGTTCAGCCCCACGAGGCCTGGTGGTGCCGAGAGAAATCGATGCCCGAGCCCAGTGGCCCTGGGCCACGACGCGCGGCTCCGGCTTCGCGCGCTCGACCGACGGGCCACCCTCGGAATGGCCATGCGGACAATCCCGCTGGACAACCGGTTTCAACGATGCGCGCCGAGGGCGCTCCGAGCCCGGGCCTCAATGTCCGGAACTTCGGCCGAGGTTTGGGGTCGTGCGGTCGAAATCGGGCCGTCGAGGATGCGCTGGAGGGTCAGGACCTTGATTCGGAGCAGGCGTGCCGCCGTGGGCAGGTCGTCGCCGACGCCACGCAAGGTCGCCAGGGCGTGCGAGCGGGTCGCCTCCGCCAAGCTAGGCACCGCCTTCCGCGCGGGGGCATCGACGCTCCGTCTGAGCATGGTATCGATCTCGTCGGCGGAAACCGGTTTGGTCAGGAACTCGTCCGCTCCGGCTTTCATGCACGCCACGGCCCCGGCCACCGAGGCGATGTGCGACAGGAAGATGATGCGGACGTCGGGGAAGCCGGCTCGCAAGATGCCGACGGCGGACGGACCGCGGCCCCTGAGGCTGCCGTAATCGAGGAGGAACGCGTCGGGAGGCTCGCGTACGCAATCGAGAGCGTAGCGCAGGCTTGGGAAGGCGGTCACCCGGTGCCCTAGCGAACGCAGTGCCTCCACGAGGACCTGCGAACCCTCAGTGTCGGCGTCGACGAGAAGCGAGCAGCCCCGGGTCACCACCGCACCTTCCTTCCAGACATGGTCCATCACCACTCTTCGAAGCGCCGGTAAGGCCCGGAGCATGGCCGCCGTCACCGATACGGCGCGACCTGGTTTCAGGCGGCGGCCTTCCCGGCCGGCTTGGGCGCGCCTCCCTCCGGCTTGGCCATCCACTCGCGTCCCTTGAGCATGGCCTTCCAGTAGATCGGGGGCAGCATCCGCTCCTTCAGGAGCCATGCGAGGTGGCTCGGCTTCGTCCCGTCGATCAGCCATGCGGGGAAGCTCGGCATGAGCTTGCCGCCGTAGCCGAACTCCGCGAGCAGAATCTTGCCCCGTTCCACGGTCAGCGGGCACGAGCCGTAGCCGTCGTAGGCGACCTCGGATCCACGCAGGTGGCCCATCTCGACGAGGAGGTTGTGGGCCACCACGGGCGCCTGCTTGCGCGCGGCGGCGGCGGTCTTGGCGTTGGGCGCGTTGCAGGCGTCGCCGAGCGCGTAGACGTCGGGGAAGCGGCGGTGGCGCAGGGTCCCGGAGTCCACGTCGACCCAGCCGGCGGCATCGGCTAGGGGCGAGACGCGGACGAAGTCGGGCGCCTGCTGGGGCGGGACGACGTGGATCATGTCGAAGTCGGTCTCGACCGTTTCGCAGGCGCCATCCTCCGCCTTGCGCGAGAAACACGCGCGCCGCGCCGGACCGTCGATCCGGGTCAGGGTGTGGTTGAAGTTCAGGTGCGCGTCGTAGCGCTTCACGTACTCCATCAGCGCCGGGACGTATTCCTTCACGCCGAACAGCACCGGGCCGGCATTGTAGAGCTCGACCGCGATGTCCCCGAGCCGCCCCTGCCGCAGCCAGTGGTCAGCGGAAAGGTACATCGCCTTCTGTGGGGCGCCGGCACACTTAATCGGCATCGGCGGCTGCGTGAACACGGCGCGTCCCGCGCGCAGGTTCCGCACGAGGTCCCAAGTGTAGGGGGCCAGGTCGAAGCGGTAGTTCGAGGTGACCCCGTTCCGCCCGAGGGTCTCGGGAAGACCCTCGATTCCTGCCCAGTTCAGCTTGAGACCGGGCGCGACCACGAGGCGGTCGTAGCGCACCACCCGGCAGCCTTCCAAGATCACCGCCTTGCGCTCGGGCTCGAAGGCCGCAACCGCCGCCTTGATCCATCTCACCCCGTCCGGAATCAGGGAAGCCATGGTCCTGGCCGTGTCGGAGGGCGCGAAGACCCCGCCCCCGACCATCGTCCAGCCCGGCTGGTAGTAGTGGACGTCCGCCGGGTCGATGACGGCGATGTCGAGGTCGGGCTTGCGCGCCTTCAGGCTCGCCGCGACGGCAATGCCGCCGGCCCCGCCCCCGACGACCACCACACTGTGGAAGTGGTCGGCGTGGTCCGTGGGTATGCGGCCGCCCGCGGCGATGCGCCGGACGACGCCGCTCAGGTCGTATCCCGCCCCCTTTGTGGCAGCCAGGATGTCCGGAAGCGGCCGCGCGGCCGCCGCCTCGCCGAGCGCCCACAGCGTCGCGGAGCGAGTCCCGGTGCGGCAGAAAGCGAGCACCGGCTTCGGCAGGGCCGCGAGCTCGCCGCGGAAGGCCGTCACATCCCTGTCGGACACCTTTCCCGACAGGACGGGCAGGTACCGCGCCTCCAGGCCGGCTGCACGCGCGGCGGCCTCCACCTCCGCAAAACCCGGCTGGTCGCCGCCTTCGCCGTCGGGCCGGTTGCAGATCACCGCGCGAAAGCCCGTCTTGGCCGCCGCGGTGAGATCGGAGGGGGTGAGCTGACCCGTGACCGACAGGTCAGGCGAGAGGCACTTGACGTCCATGACGAGATCCTCATATGATATATTTATATTTTGACTGACGATTTCTATAAATCATGTATTGACGAGCAATGCAATGCGGTTCATCAACGACCGAAGCGACGGACCGTCATTTTGTAATTTTATCAGATGACGGCTGCGTCGGGATCGAGGCTGATCCGCCGCCGACTGGTTCGACCGGTCGCCGGCATGGCCTCTGGACGTGAAGGTCACCGGTCAATGAATGCGCTTCCCGCCCTTCTGTCCGGCTCGGGGGTCGGCTTCACGCTTGGCCTGATCGGCGGGGGCGGCTCGATCCTGGCAACCCCGTTGCTGCTCTACGTCGTCGGCATGGCCCAGCCGCACCTCGCCATCGGCACCGGCGCGCTCGCCGTCGCGGCCAACGCCTTCCTCACGCTCATCGGTCATGCGCGGACTGGCAACGTGCGCTGGAACTGCGCGGCGGTCTTCGCGGGAATCGGCATCCTCGGCGCCTTTGTCGGTTCAACCCTCGGTAAGGCGATAGACGGACAGCGCCTGTTGTTCCTGTTCGCGCTGCTGATGGTCGTCGTCGGCGTGCATATGCTGCGCGGCCGGAGAGGCCAGGGAGGATCGAGCGAACCGGTCGGCTGCGGCCCGGTGCCGAGTTGGCGGGTGACCGGCGTGGCCTTCACCGTCGGCGTCCTGTCGGGCTTCTTCGGGATCGGCGGCGGCTTCCTGATCGTGCCGGGCCTGGTCTTCGCCACCGGCATGCCGCTCATCAACGCGGTCGGTACCTCACTCCTCGCCGTCGGTGCATTCGGCCTTGCCACCGCGCTGAACTACGCACTGTCCGGGATGGTCGATTGGGTCGTGGCTGGGGAGTTCATCGCCGGCGGTATTCTCGGTGGCTTCCTCGGCATGCGGCTCGCGAACCGCCTCGCCGGCTACAAGGGCGTGCTCAACACGGTGTTTGCCGCCGTGATCTTCGTGGTCGCCGGCTACATGCTCTACCGCAACGCCAGTGCGTTCGCCGCGACGCCCTGACCCCTACCAAGTGGGCGCCCGGTGCCACGCTCGCTTCGGCAATCACCCCCGGCACCGCTTTGGAGAGCGATCATGACCGCCAACGTTGGAAGCACCGACCGCATGCTGCGTCTCGCCGCCGGCATCATCGTCGCCGGGCTGGGCCTGACGATGCTCACGGATGTCTGGGCCTACGTCGCCGCCGGCGTCGGCGCGGTGCTCGCGCTGACCGCGCTTGTCGGCTTCTGCCCCGCCTACACGATCCTTGGCCTCAACACCTGCCGCCGCCGAATCCCCGGCGCCTGAACGACGGCAGGCCCTTCACCGACAGGAGACCACCCATGACCGAGCCCGTCATCCGCGCCTTCTTCGACGAGCCCACCAACACGGTGAGCTACATCGTGGCCGATCCCGATACGAAGCAGGCCGCCTTCATCGACCCCGTACTCGACTACGATCACAGCGGCGGCAGCGTCGACACCCGCTCGGTCGAGGCCATGCTCAAGGCCGCCCGAGAGGACGGCTTCACCGTTGTGTGGACGCTGGAGACCCACGCCCATGCCGATCACCTGTCCGGCTCGCCCTACGTGAAGGCGAAGACCGGCGCGAAGATCGGCATCGGCGAGCACATCAAGGAGGTCCAGAAGATCTTCCGCCCGGTCTTCAACGCCACCGACCTGAAGACCGACGGCAGCGATTTCGACCGGCTGTTCGTGGACGGCGAGGCGTTTGCCATCGGCAACCTCGCCGTCGAGGTGCTGTACACGCCGGGCCATACGCCCGCCGACATCTGCTACCACATCGGCGGCCACGTCTTCGTCGGCGACACGCTGTTCATGCCCGATTTCGGCACGGCGCGGGCCGACTTCCCCGGCGGCGACGTGCGCACGCTCTATCGCTCGATCCGCAAGCTTCTGACGCTGCCCCCGGAGACAGTTCTGCACATGTGCCACGACTACAAGGCGCCGGGCCGCGATGTGTACGCCTGGGAGACCACGGTCGGCGAGCAGCGCGAGCGCAACGTTCACGTGAAGGAGGGCGTGAGCGAGGAGGAGTTTACCGCCATGCGCACCGCCCGGGACGCGACCCTGGCTGCGCCGCGCCTGCTTCTGCCGTCTATCCAAGTCAATATCCGCGCCGGCAAGTTTCCCCCGGCCGAGGCGAATGGCGTTCATTACCTGACCATTCCGGTCAAACTGAAAGGCGGAGCGGAACTGGGCGTTTGACAGAGCTCATCGGTATTGGGCGTACCTGAGCTAATGATAGACCTCCTGCCTGCGCATCTTGTCCGGGCGGCACTCGGCCTCGTGCTGGGTGCCGTGCTTGGGATGGTCGCGCGTCGGGGGCGGTTCTGCACGTTGGGCGCCATCGAAGATGCCGTCTATGCGCGCGACACGCGCCGCGCCCGGGCATGGCTGCTGGCGACCGGCATCGCCGTGGTGGGCACGCAGCTTCTGGAATCCGAATTCGGTCTCGACCTCGCACGGTCGATCTATGCGGGGCCGCACCTCGAATGGGGCGCGATGATCCTCGGCGGGACGATGTTCGGCTTCGGAATGGCGCTCGTCGGCACCTGCAGCTTCGGCGCGTTGCTGCGGCTCGGCGGGGGAGACCTGCGTGCCCTCCTCGTCCTCCTCGTGCTCGGCCTCGCGGCCTACATGGCGATCAGCGGCTTGACAGCCTTCCTGCGCGTGACGATCACCGAACCGCTGAGCCTAGATCTCGGCAGCCAGCGACTCGGGGCGCTCCTGGGGCTGGATCGAACCAGCCGCGTGGCCTTCAGCGTCGTTGCGGGGATCGGCCTCTGTATCGTGGCGCTTACGAGCAAGAACTTTCGCCAGGCCAGAAGGCTTTGGTTCGGCGCCATCGCCATCGGGCTCGTCATTGTCGCCGGGTGGTGGACGAATGGGAGCGCGGGCTTCGATGAGTTCGAAACCCGGGCGGTCGGCTCCTTCAGCTTCGCACGGCCGGTCGGCGATACTCTCCTCTACGCCATGCTCGCGAGCGGCACGCGGATCGATTTCGGTGTGGCCTCAGTCGTGGGCGTCGTGCTCGGGTCCTTCGCGGCGGCGCGCGCTGCGGGGGAATTTCATTGGGAGGCACCTGACGATGCCCGCGAGGTAAAACGCCATCTGCTCGGCGCCCTCCTGATGGGCACCGGCGGCGTCACGGCGCTGGGCTGCACCATTGGCCAGGGATTGAGCGGGCTCTCGACGCTCTCGGTCGGCTCGATCCTCGCCCTCGGCGCGATCCTCGTCGGGGCTCGCGCGGGTCTTTACTATCTCGTGGACCGGCACGCGTGAGGCACTTCGAAGACTACGGCGTCCGTCCGTTGCAGAACGCCCGGTGCAAGGCGGCGATGATCTCACGGACCTCGGGCCGGGCCAGCGCATAGTAGATGTTCTTGCCGTCGCGGCGAGCCTCGACGAGATCGTCGGCCCGTAGCCGCGCCAGTTGCTGGGACACGGCCGGCTGCCGCAGATTCAGCAATTGCTCCAGTTCCGAGACCGAGCGCTCGCCTTCGACCAGCAGACAGAGGATGACGAGGCGCGCTTCGTGCCCGAGGGCTTTGAGCAGCTCGCTGGCATCGCGGGCATTGGCCAGCAACAGATCCAGGTCGAGGCTGCCCGGGACCTCGACGCTCGTCACCGGTTGCGCCTGTTGCAACGGCATCATCCCACCCTTTTCCTCGCCGCCCGAAGCCCGTCACGGGGATCCGGGGAGCCGTTCGAGCAACCGCTCGGCCCGCCCCCAGAAGAAATCCTCACCCGGATAGCCCTCGATCCGGTCGAGCTCGGACCCGTCTTCGACGAGGACGAATGTTGGTGTGTAGCGGATCGGGCGCTTGAGCGTGAGTCCGGGAGGGAGGCCTGCGTCGAGATCGACACGGCGCAACGGCGCCCGCTTCCCGACATCTGTCTTCGGGTAGATCGGCCCGATCTCCTTGTCCCACGCCTTGCACCACGGGCAGCCGCGCCGCTCGAACTTGATCAACTCGGCGGCATTGACGATGCCGGGCCATAGGGCGAACCCCCACGCCCCCGCCATGACCGCTCGCCTCGTTCTCCGCATTGGCCTTCCCAAGCCCAGGACCATCGATCCTGATATAGCAAAAGACGAATGTGTTCGAGGGGTAACGGCGCAGCCGCCAAGATCGTGATCGCCCTCGGCACGGAGCCGCCGTCGTCCGCGCGGCTTCAGTGGCGGCCGGATGTTAGGAGGACCGGATTGCCAGGGGCGGGACAATCGCTCTACACATGCAGGAACTAGAATATTTGGAGGGGACGCCATGTCGACCCGGCGCCGGTTTCTAGCGGGTGCCCTCGCGCTCGGCCTGCCCACCAGGGCCATGGCCGAGGCGACCCAAGGCGATGACGGCCTCTACCGGGAGCCCTGGTTCCTCGAAAGCTTCCTCGATCTCCCCGACGATCTGAAGGCCGCGCGGGAGCACGGTAAGCGTCTCGCCATCCTCTGGGAGTTGAAGGGCTGCCCCTTCTGCAAGCAGATCCATCTCGTGAACTTCGCCGACACGGCGACGAGCGCCTTCATCCGCGAGCGTTTCGAGATCCTGCAACTGAACTTCATCGGCTCGCGGGAGGTCACCGATTTTGACGGTCAAACCCTCTCCGAGAAGGCTTTCGCGGAGAAATATGGCATCCGCTCCACGCCCACCGTTCAATTCTTCCCGGCGGACGAAACGGCGCTCGCGGGCAAGACGCCCCAGCAGCGCGAGATCCTTCGAATGCGGGGCTACGTGCCGCCGGAGGAGTTCCGCCGGACCTTCGCCTTCGTAGCCGAGCGCGCCAACGAGCGGACGACTTTGCAGGATTACCTGCGCTCCCCGGAGACGGCGCAGCGGGGCTGACAGTCGGGCCGCGATAGTCAACGGCCTCGCAATTCCAGCTTGACTTGGAGGCGATCCGCGTCAAACTTGCAATAATTCGCATATGTCGATGGGTTCGCCCGCCGGCATGGAGAGCGGTCCAAGTAGACCGCACCCGCCGCAATGACGGCGCACCGAGGAAACGCCAGATGCGCAGGCCGATCACAGCCTTTGCGCTCGCGGGACTTTGCGTCCTCGCGACCGCCGCCGGAGCCGAGACAGCTTCCACCGGGCTCGCCCCGTTCAAGATCGTCGCCATCGACGGCAGCGACGCGATCCCCGCGCCGCTCACCGACAAGCCGGGGGATGCGTCGGCCGGCGCGAAGGTCGTCGTGAACCGGCGCCAGGGCAATTGCCTCGGCTGCCATCAGGTCTCGTCGCTCAAGGGCGAATCCTTCCACGGCGAGGTCGGGCCCTCCCTCGACGGCGTCGCAGGCCGGTGGGACGCGGCCCATCTGCGGATGATCATCGTCAACCCAAAGCACGTGTTCACCGAGGCGACCGTGATGCCGGCCTTCTACCGGATCGACGGCCTCCACCGCGTGCGCGCCGAATTCCAGGGCAAGCCGATCCTGACCGCGCAGCAGGTCGAGGACGTCGTCGCCTACCTCACGACCTTGAAGTGATCTCGCGGGCTGAAGGAGCCGCTTGCCATGACCTCTGCCAAGATCCCCGCATTGAGCCGCCGCCAAGCCCTAGCCTTCGGCACCGGCGCCATGGTGGCTACCGCCTTCGCTTTCCGCGCCGGCCCGGCCCTGGCGGCGAAGCCCGCGACCGATGAGGCCATCAAGGCCTTCACCCGCGGCAAGGAGCCGGTGAAGGGCAGGGTCAAGCTCGAACTCCCCGAGATCGCCGAGAACGGCAACACCGTGCCGATGACGGTGAGCGTCGACGGGCCGATGACGGCTGAAAGCTACGTCGAGGAGGTAATGATCGTCGCCGAGGGCAATCCGAACCCCGGCGTCATCAGCTTCCACTTCACGCCGTCGAGCGTCGCTGAGGCGAACACCCGGATCCGTCTCGCAGAGACCCAGAACGTCATCGCGGTCGCCCGCATGAACGACGGCTCGGTCTTCAGCGACGTCCGCCAGGTGAAGGTCACCATCGGCGGCTGCGGCGGCTAACCCACACGCGACAGCATCGAACGAGGACGGGAGGACCAAATGGCCGACGTGAAGCCGCGGATCAAACTGGACAAGAAGGAAGTCGCCAAGGGCGGCATCATCGAGGTGAAGACGCTCGTCTCCCACACGATGGAATCCGGCCAGCGCAAGGACAAGGACGGGAAGACGATCCCGCGCAAGATCCTGAACAAGTTCACCTGTGACCTGAACGGCAAGACGATCTTCAGCGCCGATATCGAAAGCGCAGTTTCCGCCAATCCCTACTTCCAGTTCAAGATCAAGCCCGAGGAATCCGGAGCGCTGACCTTTACCTGGGTCGATGACGACGGGTCGAAGATCCAGGCTACCGAGCAGATCAAGGTCGCCTGACGCGCGCCCGGGGCCGTTCGCCCCGGAGCGCCTTTCCCCGCCGCGCCGGAGCCCTCACCATGGTCCGCCCAACTCTCGCCTTTACAGCGCTCGCGCTCGTCGCGTTGGCCGTCGCGCCGCACGCACAGGACATGCCGTCGGCGCCCGTCGCGAAGGAAGCGTCCGAGCGCCCGGCGTGGCAGGCGCACGGCATGAAGCCCCAGAGCCCGGATTCTCCGTTCGAGGAAGTCGTCTCGGGCCTGTATTTCCGTTCCAAGGAAACACAGGAGATGCAGGCCGACGACTTCAACAATCCGGGCTTCCTCGCCGTCGAGCAGGGCGAGGAACTCTGGTCGAAGGTCGATGGCGCGGCCGGCAAGTCCTGCGCGAGCTGCCACAACGAGGCCTCGACCTCGATGAAGGGCGTCGCGGCGGCCTATCCGAAGTGGAACGAGAAGCTCGGGAAGCCAATCAATCTTGAGCAGAGGATCAACATCTGCCGCAGCGGCGCCCTGAAGGCCGAGCCTTACGCCTTCGGCTCGCCCGAACTCACGGCGATGACCACCTACATCCGCAACCAGTCCCGGGGGATGCCGGTCGCCGTGAAGGTGGACGGGCCGATGACGCCCTGGTTCGAGCGCGGTAAGTCGCTCTACTACCAGCGGAACGGCCAGCTCGATCTCGCCTGCGCGAGCTGCCACGAGAAGAACCACGGCAAATACCTTCGCGCCGATTTCCTCAGCCAGGGGCAGAGCAACGGCTTCCCCGTCTACCGCCTGCGCGACCAGCGGCTGGTGCCGCTGCACGAGCGCATGGAGGGCTGCATGCAGGACGTCCGGGCCACGCCGTTCAAGCCGCTCTCCGACGAGTTCCTCGCCCTGGAGACCTATGTCGCGTGGCGCGGCCTCGGCCTTCCGGTTGAGACGCCTGCCGTGCGCAACTAAGGGTCGGATCGTCCCATGACCTCACGCCGCGACTTCCTGCAGATCGCCGCCGCCACCGCGGCCTTGGTGCCGACAGGCTGGACCCGCGCCTTCGCCCAGCAGCGCCTGACCCAGGACGACCTCCTGGCCTTCGAGCCGATGGGCAACGTCACCCTGGTCCACCTGACCGACATCCACGCGCAGTTGCGGCCCGTGCTGTTCCGCGAGCCCTCGACCAACCTCGGGGTGGGCGAGGCGCGCGGTCAGGTCCCCCACGTCACCGGACGCGCCTACCTCGACCTCTACGGCATCCCCGGCGGCTCGCCGCTGGCCTATGCGCTAACGCCGGAGGACTACGTCGCCTTGGCCCGCAGCTACGGCCGGATGGGTGGCCTCGACCGCATCGCCACGGTGCTCGACGCGATCCGCGCCGAGCGCGGCGACAAGGTGCTGTTCCTCGACGGCGGCGACACTTGGCAGAACAGCTACACCTCGATGGTGAGCAAGGGCCAGGACATGGTCGACTGCATGGCGCTGCTGAAGCCAGACGCCATGACCGGCCACTGGGAGTTCACCCTCGGAACCGAGCGGGTGAAGGAGATCGTGGACGGGCTCGGCTGCCCGTTCCTCGGCCAGAACGTCCGCGACGCTGAGTGGAACGAGCCGGCTTTCGAAGCCACGAAGATGTTCGAGCGCGGTGGCGCGAAGGTCGCGGTGATCGGGCAGGCCTTCCCCTACACGCCCATCGCCAACCCGCGTTGGATGATTCCGAACTGGTCCTTCGGCATTCGTGAGGAGGATGTCCAGGCGAGCGTCGACAAGGCCCGGAAAGAGGGCGCCGACCTTGTCGTGCTGCTCTCCCACAACGGCTTCGACGTCGACCGCAAACTCGCCTCGCGGGTGAAGGGAATCGACGTCGTCCTGACCGGCCACACGCACGATGCGCTGCCGCAGGCGGTGAAGGTCGGCAACACCCTGCTCATCGCCTCGGGCAGCCACGGCAAGTTCCTCACCCGTGTCGACCTCGACGTGCGGGACGGCGCCGTGAAGGGCTACCGCTCGAAGCTCATCCCGATCTTCTCCGATGTCATCGCCCCGCAGAAGGCGATGGCGGCCAAGATCCAGGCGATCCGTGCACCCCACGAGACGATGCTGAGCCAGGAACTCGGGCGGACCGAGGCCCTGCTCTACCGGCGCGGCAATTTCAACGGCACCCTCGATGACCTGATCTGCGATGCGCTCCTGTCCGAGCGGGAGGCCGACATCGCCCTCTCGCCCGGCTTCCGCTGGGGCACGACCCTCCTGCCCGGACAAGCGATCACCCACGAGGACGTCTACAACGCCACCGCCATCACCTACCCGGCGGCCTACCGGATGCCCATGACCGGCGCCCGGCTGAAGGAGGTGCTGGAGGACGTGGCCGACAACCTCTTCAACGCAGACCCGTACTACCAGCAGGGGGGCGACATGGTTCGGGTGGGGGGCGTGTCCTACGCCATCGATGTCGCCCGCCCGGCTGGCAGCCGCATCTCCGACCTCACCCTGCTGCGCACCGGCAAACCCATCGAGGCCGGCAGCAGCTACACCGTGGCGGGCTGGGCGAGCGTCAACGAGGGGACCGAGGGTCCGCCGATCTGGGACGTCGTCGCCTCGCACATCAAGGCCAAGGGAACGGTGAACCCGACGCCCGCGCAGGTCACCGTCCGTGGCGCCTAGTCGTCTTCAAGATATTCACACATTGCCATACTTGAAACAGTTCGGAGAGACCGATGTCTGAACCGAAGCCGCGCCCCGATCCGTCCGGGCCGACCTCCCGCCGATCCTTCCTGCGCACCAGCCTCGCCTTGGGCGGAGCGGTCGGCGCCGGGGTGGGAACCGGCGCTTTCGCGGGCCGTGCGGCCGCCGCCGCGCCAGAGGCGAAGAACCTGCCGCCGAACGTGCCGGAATGGTCGCAATCCCTCGGTGACGGCGTCGTGAGCCGGCCCTATGGCCGCCCCTCGAAGTTCGAGGCGGACGTGATCCGCCGCGACGTCGAATGGCTGACCGCCTCTCGCCAGAGCTCGGTGAGCTTCACGCCGCTGCACCAGCTTGAGGGGATCATCACGCCCAACGGCCTCGGCTTCGAGCGCCACCATGGCGGCATCGCCGAGATCGACCCGGCCGAGCACCGGTTGATGATCCACGGCCTCGTCGAGAAGCCGCTGATGCTGACGCTGGAGGACATCAAGCGCTTCCCCCGCGTCAACCGGATCGCCTTCCTCGAATGCGCGGCCAATTCCGGCATGGAGTGGAAGGGCGCGCAGCTCAACGGCTGCCAGTTCACCCACGGCATGATCCACTGCGTCATGTATACGGGCGTGCCGCTCAAGCGCCTGCTCGAAGAGGCGGGTCTCAAGACGAACGCCAAGTGGCTGCTGCCGGAGGGGGCCGACGCCTCGGCCATGACCCGCTCGGTGCCGATCGAGAAGGCGCTCGACGACGCCATCGTCGCCTACGCCATGAACGGCGAGGCTCTCTATCCCGAGCACGGTTATCCCCTGCGCCTCGTCCTGCCCGGCTGGCAGGGCAATATGTGGGTGAAGTGGCTGCGCCGGATCAAGGTCGGCGACGAGCCCTGGCACACCCGCGAGGAGACCTCGAAGTACACGGCCCTCATGCCGGACGGACAGGCGCGGCGCTTCACCTGGGCCATGGACGCGAAGTCCGTGATCACCAATCCGAGCCCGCAGGCGCCCATTCACGGCAAGGGCTTCACCGTGCTCTCGGGCCTCGCGTGGTCGGGACGCGGGGCGATCAATGGCGTGGACGTCTCCCTCGATGGCGGTCGCAACTGGCGCGCCGCCCGCCTCGACGGTCCGGTCCTCGATAAGGCGCTGACGCGCTTTTATTACGAGTTCGACTGGAACGGTGAGCCGCTGCTGCTCCAGTCCCGCGCCAGGGACGAGACCGGCTATGTGCAGCCGACCAAGGCGGCTTTGCGCCAGCATCGCGGCCTGAACTCGATCTACCACAACAACGGCATCCAGACCTGGCACGTGCTGCCCACCGGGGAGATCGAGAATGTCGAGGTCGCGTAACCTCATTCCGGCCGCCCTTTCGGCCATCCTCTTCGCCGCGACGCCGGTGGCGGCCGAGCGCCTAAACATCGGCCGCGCGGCAACGCCCGAGGAAATCAAGGGCTGGGACATCGACGTGCGGCCGGACGGCCAGGGGCTTCCGGTCGGCAAGGGCACGGCGGCACTCGGTGAGACCATCTTCCAGGAGCGCTGCGCCAGCTGCCACGGCGAGTTCGGCGAAGGCGCGGGCCGGTGGCCGGAACTCGCTGGCGGATCCGGGACCTTGAAGTCGGAGAACCCGGTCAAGACCATTGGGTCCTACTGGCCCTACGTCTCGACCGTCTTCGACTTCGTGCACCGGGCGATGCCGTTCGGCGCGGCTCAGACCCTGACGCCGGACGAGACCTACTCGGTCACGGCCTATCTCCTCTATCTCAACGACATTCTGAAGGATCAGGATTTCGAGGTGAACGAGAAGAACCTCGCCAGCATCCGCCTGCCGAACGAGAAGAACTTCTTCATGGACGACCGCGAGACGGCGGAGAAGGAGTTCTGGACGGCCAAGCCCTGCATGACCAACTGCCTGCCCAAAGAGGCGACCATCACAAGCCATGCGCGCATCCTCGACGTGACGCCCAACAAGGCTGCCGACTCCGCGAAGAAGGCGCCGCCGGTCCAATGATGACCGGCGCCCCTATCCCGGGATCGCGCTGCGACAGGCGTCTCTTCATGGCGGGGCTTGCGGTAGGCCTCGCGAGCGCGTGGCCGACCAACAGCGCGTCGGCCAACCCGGAGGAAGCACTGAAGGTCGGCGGCGCCTCCATCGAGACGGCGAGCGACGGCACGCTGTCCTCCTCCCTCGCGTTCATGCTGCCCAACACGCCGCGCGAGGAGGTGGAGACTGTCTTCAAGGTCGAGGGCCAGCGCGCGGAGGCCACCCCAATCCCGACGAACGCGAGCCTCGTGCGAATTGGTTCGGAGATCATCCTGATCGATGCTGGCTCGGGCAACTCATTTCAGCCTACGGCGGGCAAGCTCGGAGAGACATTGGAGAGCCGGAACATTTCGCGCGAGGCGATCACCCAGGTCGTGTTCACGCACGCCCATCCCGATCATCTCTGGGGCGCGATCGACGATTTCGACGACAGCGAACGGTTTCCCAATGCCCGCTACGTGGTGCCGGCGGCGGAATGGGATTTTTGGACCCGCGACGACGTCGAGAACCTGGTGCCCGACTGGCTGAAGGGTCTTTCCGTAGGCTCGCGACGGACCCTGCGCCGTCTTGAGTCGAAGATGGAGCGTCGTAAGCCCGGCGAGAGCATCGCTCCCGGCCTCACCTACGTCGCGACGCCGGGGCATACACCCGGCCACGCCTCCGTCCTGGTCGAAGCGGGACGGGATCAGGTACTGATCGGCGGGGATGCCCTAAGCCATGGCATCCTGTCGTTCCGGCGTCCCGCCTGGGCGTTCGGAAGCGATCTCGACCGCGACCTCGCTTCCCGCACCCGCCTGACCCTGTTGGACCGGTTGGCGAACGAGCGGATGACGCTCGTTGGCTTTCATCTCCCGGGCTCGGGCGTCGGACATGTCGAGCGTGCCGGCGACAGCTATCGATTCCTGCAGACCTGACGAGAGGGTTCCAAAAGGAGCGCGCGTCCTGGATCAGGATCGTTCGACAACGGAGGGGACGAGATGATGCTGTCGCGCAGGGGCGTCTCCGGTTTGGCCGCGCTGCTGGCCGGACTCGGGGCGAGCAGGGCCACGGCGGCTCCGGCAACCGGCCCGAAGACCCACCGGGTCGCGATGCAGGTCAGTTCGCGCGAGAGCGGCGTGTTCGATCTTGCCCTCAACAATGCGGTCAACCTCGCGCGCGAATACAGCGAACAGGCCGAGGAACTGGAAGTCGAGATCGTCGCCTATGGCCCAGGCCTGCACATGCTGCGGGCCGACACATCGCCCGTGACGGCGAGGATCCATTCCATCAGCGAGAGCGTGCCCGGGATCGTCCTCTCGGCCTGCGGCAACACAATCAAGGCTATGGAGAAGGCCGAGGGACACCCTTTGGAACTGCTGCCCCACGTCGGCATCGTTCCAGCGGGGGCGGTCCGTCTCGTGACCCTTCAGGAAGCAGGATGGAGCTACCTGCGCGTTTAACTGAGTCCGGTGGGTTGACGAGTTCGTCTCAGCGAATGACGAGCGCCTCGATCCAGCGGGCGCCTGGAACAATGTCCGCACGGGCAGCCTGATCGAACGGGGGCACGGAGGGATCCTGGGGCGGAGCCGCGATGTCGTTGAGGTCCACCGCCATCGGCCTTCCAACCAGCCCGTCCTCCGTTTTCTGAAGAGCGTAATAGAGGCCGTTGCTTAACTTGGCTCCGTAGTCGGCCGGCGCCTTGTAGAGGAAAAGCAGGGCGTGCTCCAGCCACGTGAAATCGCCCAGACGGACCGTTCCCGGGTTCGCGTAGGGATAGGGGACGTGGCACTGCACCTCGGGCCCCTCGACACATTTGAACTCGCGCATCGACAGAAAGAAGTCCTTGAACTTCGCCCGGTCGAGGGTGACGGCGAACCGCGTGGCGTCCGGCCCCGGGGTGAACGTCACGGTGCCGATTGGGATGGATGTCCCGTCGCGGGTGCGTAGCTCAAGCTGCTTCGTGCCGACCATTTCCCAAGCATGTGCCGGACCTGCAATCCCGAGGAGGATGGCAGCGTAGAGCAGGCAGGTCCGAAGAAAGTAGGGTCGCATGGGGCGGGCTCTGGAGGCGGATACCATCGAGGTCACAGGCGGGTCGTCAGGTTGGTGAGCCAAGCCGGCGAGGCGTTGACAAGGACGGTCTCCGCAGTCTTGTCGTAGCCCGTGGCGATCATCAGGCCGGTAGCCGCGAGGATGGCGCCCAGGGCGACCTTCAGCCCCTTGCCGAGCCCCATCATCCGGTCGCGCCAGCGCATCAGTACCTCGCGGGACAGCGTGCCGAGGAGCAGGAGCGGAAGAGCGGCGCCGATGCCGAACAGAAGCATCGTTGCCGCCACCGTACTCAGGTCTCGCCCCTGCGATGCGAGGAGGGACGCGGCCCCGAGGGTCGGCCCCACGCAGGGGCTCCAGACCGCCCCGAGTAGCAGCCCGACCCCAAACTGTCCCAGGAGCCCGGCGGTCGAGAAGCCACCGAACCGGCTCTCGGTCCAGTTGCTCACCGGGCCGGCGGCGACGGCGAGCCGGATCTGGGCGGCCGGAACCATCAGGACGAGCCCGATCAGGACCAGCATGATGGCCGCGACGGTGCGGAAGACATCGGCGTCGAGGCCGAGGGCGAACCCTACGGTCGCCACGAACAGCCCAATGGCCACGAAGGACAGCGCGAGGCCGGCAGCCAGGGCTGCAGGACCGAGCCTGTGTTCCGATGCCGCCGCCCCCAGAACCAGCGGCAGTAAGGGCAATACGCATGGGGACAGCACCGAGAGGATGCCGGCGAGGAACGCGAGGCCGAACGTCGTGGCCATGGCCGGCCTACAAAGCCTTCTCGACGGCGCCCTCGATCCACTCTGGTTGGGTGTCGCCGACTGAGCGTCCCGTCTCCTTCTCATCCTTGAAGGTGATCAGGGTGCTCTGTGTCGTCACGCCGAACCGCTTCAACACATCCTTGCGGCTGTCGAAGTCGACATCGAATACCTGGAGATCCTTGAACCGGGGCTGTGCTTCCAGCTTTGCCAGGATCGGCTTCTGGGCCGCGCAGACGGTGCACCACGGCGCAGTGACATGGACGAGGATCGGCTTGCCTGCCTTCTGGGCCGCCTCGAATGCATCAGGGGTGAAGACCGCCTCGGCGGCATTCGTGGCGGTACCGAACAGCAGGGGAGCGGCGGCCAGGGCGCCGAGCAGGAACCGACGGGTGGTCATGGGCTGTCTGTCTCCTTGTTGATGGGTCGAGGCGAACGGGCGGCTCAATTGGATGCCTGGGTGACGGCGCGGTCGACGTTCACACGCTCGGCCCAGTCCTTGGCCTCGGACTGACCCTTGAGGTCGATGAGCCGGGCACCGCTAACGTCGACGTTCTTGAAGTCTGCGCCCGTAACAATTGCGCCGGTCAGATTGGCCCCGGACAGGTCCGATCCCATCAGAACCACGTCGGTGAGGTCGGCATCCGTGAGGTTGGCGTATTCGAGCCGCGACCGGCCGAGATTGGCTCCCTTCAGGTTCGCGCCGGAGAGGTTCACAGACACGAACACCGCCCGCATCAAGCCCATGGACTGGTTCTTGATATCGGCGCCGCCCTTGAGGTCGACCAGCGTGGCGCCGCTCATATTGGCGCCCTTGAAGTCGCCGATGGGCATGGCGCGACTGAGATCGGCGCCGCTGAGGTTGGCATCGCGGGCGGTGATGCCGAACATCTTCGCGTCCGCCAGCTTGGCGCCCGACAAGTTCGCCTTGATGAACCACGCCTGTTCGAGGTTCGCGCCGCTGAGGTCGGCGCCGCGCAGGTTGGCCTTGTTGAGGCGGGCGGTCCGCAGGTTTGCGCCCCGGAGGTTCAGCCCGGAGAGGTCGAGGCCGGACAGGGACTTGTCGTGCAGGTCGACCGGCTTGCCGTCCGCGGCCTTGACCAGCGCCGCGACGTCGGCGCGGCTCATCTCGGCCTTGGTCATGGCGGGCGAGGACATGTCGGCCCCGAGCAGGAGGTCCTGTTCGGCGGCGGCGGGGCCGGCGGCGAGTACGGCGAGTATGAAGCTCAGGGCGAGGCGGCGCATCAGTTCACTCCCGGTGGGCACCGCGCATGGCAGGTGCCCTTATCGTGTTCGTTGTGTCGCGATGCTATGCCGAGCCGCTGCACCCGGTCGGTGACCCCGGTCACACAAGTCCAGAGCGGCGGGAGAAAAACGCAACGCGAGCCGGACGATCAGCCCGTCGTCATGGCCGGGGGGACTACGCCGCCATGATGGATGCCCAGAAGGTCGAACGTTGGATCGAGCGGTTTCCGCTGCTCCAAGCCCTCAGCCCGGCACACCTCCAGCTCGCCCGGGGGACGGTGCACTTCCCGGTGCTGGATGCGGGGGCCATCGCCTACGAACTGGATGGCGAGTGCGCCAACTACCTGATGTGCCTGGAGGGGCGCACGCGCATCTTCCGCATGTCGGAGGGCGGGCGCGAGGTGCTGATCTACAAGGTCGGCCCCGGCGGCACCTGTGCCCTGACCACGCAGTGCCTGCTTTCCGGTGGCACATTCCCGGCGCAGAGCATCGCCGAGGAGCGGACCGAACTCGCAGCGTTGCCGGGTGGGCGCGTTCCAACATCTGATGGGCGAGAGCGCCGCCTTCCGCAGCTTCGTCATGGACGACTACACGCGGCTGATGTCCGGCCTGTTCACGCTGATCGACGAGGTCGCGTTCGCGCCGTTGAAGCAACGCCTCGCCCAAAGGCTCCTGGCCGAGGCCGATCCTCGGGGTGTCGCCGCCGTTACCCATCAGAAGCTCGCGGACGACGTCGGCAGTGTGCGTGAAGTGGTGAGCCGCATCCTGGGGCAATGGGCCGAGGCGGGCCTCATCGAGGTCCGGCGTGGCGCGGTCGAGATCGTCGACCGCGCCGGCCTGGAAGCCACCGGTCGTAAGTGACAACGGCGAGTGGCGCCAGCACGGAGGCCGACGCGGATCGCGCTTTTCGACCGTGCGGCCGAGCCGCCGTGGTTTCGCTCTACGCTCCCGCGATGCCGACAGCCGTCGCATCGCGCGCCAGGGTCTCGACGAGGAGATTACGCGCCCGGCTCACCCGGCTTTTCACGGTGCCGACCTGGCATCCGAGGCGGGCCGCCGCCTCCTCGTAGGTGAAGCCCTCCGCCCCCACGAGGAGGAGGGCCTGGCGCTGGGCCGCCGGCAAGGTCCCGATCAGGTTCATCACCGAGCCGAGGGTGACTGTATGCTCCTGGTTCGGGAGCGCCTGCAGCGTGGCCGCGTGCGCCCCATCGCCGTCCTCGACCTCCCGCTTGGCCTTGCGGATCTCGCTGTAGAACTGGTTGCGCAGGATGGTGAAGGTCCAGGCGATGAAGTTGCTGCCGGGCGTGAACCGCGTCCGGTTCGCCCATGCCCGGACCAGCGTCTCCTGTACGAGGTCGTCCGCCCGCGCCTCGTTTCCGCACAGCGATACGGCGAAGGTCCGCAGCATCGGCAGGCCGCGGATGAGGTCGTCGCGGAAGCTGTCGACGAGCCTGTGGCCCGATGCCGCGACGGCGGCCTCGATGCGGTCGACCAGGACCGAGAGCCTCGGCGGCATCGGGGCCTGTTCCGCGAGGGCGAAATAGTCCCGCAGGGGCCCGGTGAGGTGGGAAGCGATGGCCGCCTTGCGGCAGCCGCCATCAACCGGCGCGGCCTTCGGCTCGGCGACGGGCGATGTCTCGGTCACGGATCGTGGTCTCCAATGGACGGCGCGCCACGCCCGGCGACGGGCGCCGCCTGACGCCTTCAGGCGGGCTCGACGGTCGCTCCGGCCTTCGCCAGCGCAGGGAAGCCGCCCGCGACGTGGGCGACCGGTCCTAGGCCCATGTCGTTGAGCGACTTGGCGGCCAGGGCCGAGCGGTTGCCGGAGCCGCAGTAGAGCACGAGGCGCTTGTTCCCGCCGAGCTCGGTCCGGTGGGTTGGGCTCGCGGGGTCGGCCTGGAACTCCAGGAAGCCGCGGGGGACGTGGACGGCGCCGGCGATCCTGCCGGTCTTGGCTAACTCCTCCCCCTCGCGCACGTCGACGAGCACCGTGTCCGGCTGGCCGAGACGCGCCAGCGCCTCCTCGGCCAACAAAGTCTCCACCTCCCGGTTGGCCTGCGCCACCAAGTCCTTCGCGCTGATCTTTGCCATGGTGACCTCCGTCATTCGCCCCACGCCGCGCCGTCGAGGGCGTCCAGCGGGATCTTCAGGTAGCGGCGGCCGTTCGCCTCGGGCTCGGGCAGGCGCCCGCCGCGGATGTTCACCTGCAGGGAGTACAGGATGAGCTTCGGCATCGGCAGTTCGCGGTCGCGGGCCTCGCGCATCGCCACGAACGCCTCCTCGGTCGGGGTCTCGACGAGGTGCGGGTTCTCCGCCCGCTGCCGGGCGACCGTGCTTTCCCAGGCCGCCGCCCGGCCGCACGGGCGGTAGTCGTGCCCGGTGAACAGCCGCGTATCGTCCGGCAGGGCCATGATGCGCTGGATGCTGCGCCACAACGCGTGCGCGTTGCCGCCCGGGAAGTCCGCCCGCGCCGAGCCGCTGTCGGGCATGAACAGGGTGTCGTGGATGAAGGCGGCGTCGCCGATCCGGTAGGCGATGGAGGCCATGGTGTGGCCCGGCGTGAACATGACCTCGACGTCGAGGTCGCCGACCCGGAAGCGCTCGCCGTCGGCGAAGAGCCGGGACCACTGCGAACCGTCCGTGCGGAACGTCTCCGGCAGGTTGTACAGCCCCTTCCAGAGCCGCTGCACGTCGACGACCTTCTCGCCGATGGCGGTCGGGACACCGGTCTTGTCGTGCAGGTAGCCGGCCGCCGAAAAGTGGTCGGCGTGCGGATGCGTGTCGAGGATCCACTCCAGGACGTAGCCTTCCCGCTCGATATGGGCGAGCAGGGCGTCGGCGGACCGGGTCGCGGTCGCGCCGGACTTCGGGTCGAAGTCGAGGACCGGGTCGATGATCGCGCAGCGCTGCGTCCTGGGGTCCGCGACGACGTACTGGATGCTGCCGGTCGGTTCGTCGTGGAAACCGGTCACGATGGGATGCCCGCGCAGGGCTCCGACGGTCTGGTTCGACATGGATCTCCTCCTTTCCGGGATCAAGCGTTCTTACCGAGGAGCGGCAGGGCCCCTTGGGCGATGACGTACAGGCCGACCAGGATGACGAGGCCGGCGAAGGTGACGGTCAGGGCGCGCTTGCGCCCGGCTAGGCGCTGGCCGAGCCTTGATCCGACGAAGCCCCCGAGCACGCCGCCTAAGATGAACAGGCCGGCGAGCGGCCAGTCGATCAGGCCGGAGGCGGCGTAGCTCGCCGCGGTCGCCGCCCCGAAGGCGCTGACCGCGACCAGCGAGGTGCCGATGGCCATGGGCAACGGCATCGCTGTCGCCAGCATCAGGCCCGGCACGATCAGGAATCCCCCGCCGATGCCGAAGAAGCCGGAGAACAGGCCGACCGCGAGGCCGATGCCGAGGAGCCACGGCAGGAGCACCGGAGCACTGGCCTTGGTCAGGCGCACGTCCGGGTCGCCCTCGCCGCGCCGCTTGCGCAGCATCAGGCCGCCGACCACGAGCATGACGACCCCGAACAGGGCGAGCAGGCTCTTTCCGTCGACCGCCTTGGCGGCCGCCGAGCCGACGAGCGCGCCGAGGACCCCGGCGAGCGAGAACGCCGCCGCGCAGCGCCACTTCACGTTCCCGGCCCGCCATTGCGGGACGAGGTTGCCCGCCGCGCTGACCGAGACCGCCAGGGCGCTCGTGCCGATGGCAACGTGGGGCGAGGACACGCCGACCACGTAGGTCAGGAGCGGGACCGCGAGGATCGAGCCACCCCCACCGACGAGGCCGAGGATCACGCCTACGACCCCGCCCGAGCCGGCGGCGAGGCCGGATGTGAGGGGACCGGGCATCATGCGTCGGCTCCCAGCACGGCAGTCGGCTTCAGGCGCGCCGTCGGCACCAGGCGGAACAGCAGCATGCCGGCTACCATCGCCGCCACGAAGGTCGCGGCCTCGGCCGGGGCCACCGTCAGGATGGTGAGGGCAGGCCCGGGGCACAGGCCGGCCAGCCCCCAGCCGAGGCCGAAGATCGCGGCACCGGCGATCAGGCGTCTGTCGAGGTCGCGCCGGGCCGGGACGTCGAGCGTTGGCGCGAGCACCGGCCGGCCGCGCCGCCGTGCCAGGCGGTAGCCGGCGGCCGAGACCGCGACGGCGCCCGCCATGACGAGGGCGAGGCTCGGGTCCCAGCGTCCGGTCACGTCGAGGAAGGCCAGGACCTTGGCCGGGTCGGCCATGCCCGAGACGAGGAGGCCGAGGCCGAACAGGAGGCCGACGGCGAAGGCGGAAGCGGTCTTGGCCATGGCTCAGGCTCCGACGAGATGGCGCATGACGAGGACGGTCAGGACGGCGACGGCCATGAAGGTGCCGGTCGCGGCCAGCGAGCGGGGCGAGCCGCGGCCGATGCCGCAGACGCCGTGGCCGCTGGTGCAGCCGGCGCCGAGGCGCGCCCCAAACCCGACCAGCAGGCCCGCGAGGACCAGGATCGGGAACGACGCCCCGACCGTCACCGGCGGCGCGCTGCCCCCCAGGCCGGCATAGGCGAGCGGCGCCACGACGAGCCCCGCCACGAAGGCGGCCCGCCATCCGGTCTCGCGCGAGGGTGGGGCGAGCAGTCCGCCGAGGATGCCGCTGATGCCGGCGATGCGTCCGTTGAGGAGCAGGAACAGGGCCGCGGAGGTGCCGATCATGGCACCGCCGGCGAGGGCGCTGAAAGGCGTGAAGTCATCCATGGTGGTCGCTCCCAGGCGTTGGTCCGGTCCAGGTCCGGCTGGCCGCGGGGGACGCCGTCCCCTGCCAGGTCAAACATTAGATGTAGCTTAATTAGCAACATCTAATAGATAGGCAAGCGGGAAACTCACGGTCTGGCTTGGGGTGCGATGGGAGGGTGCGGTGGCGCACGGGCGCCCCCCGCCGACGGGATGCCGGCGGGGGGCTCGACGACTACCGTCCAAAGAGATCAGGGATGGACGTACGCGAACCCCATGCCCTGCAGGCGCGCCAATTCGGCGACGCCGCTCGGCACGAGGTCGTCCTCGCCGACGCCGTACAGGGTCCCGCGGTCGATCTTCCGCTCGCGCAGGGTGTTGGCGCAGACCAGGAACCGAACGCCCATCTCCTTGAGGGCGTCGATGCGGCCGGCGAGGTCCTTGTCGTTCGCCGCCAACTGGAACAAAGCGACCCCGTCGCCGAGGCTCACCACGCGGATCTCGACATGCGCCTTGCCCACGGCCTCGACGTGGTTGCGCAGGTTGCCGAGCAGGCGCTTGAAGTAGGCCGCTCCGTCCGGGCCGCCCCCGCCGTTGTGGTACACCACCTTCTGGTCGGCGTAGTAGCCGGCCGGCGCCTCCGAACCGGCGCGGACCGTCCCGATGCCCATGGTCGCGAGAAGGACCGCCAGCATCAGGCTCCTAAAGACCGTCGTCATCCGCCGCTCCGTCGTCCGTCAGGGGTTCGGGCGCCGCCGAGGCGCCGCGGGATAGGTCGTCGAGGCGGGCATGGTCCAACCCGTCTCCCCGGACCGGCCCGGCGTCGTCGCCGAGGCTACCGGTGGTCTCCGGCGCTGCCGGCCGCACGGCGTGTGCGGTGCCCTGCGACCCGAGCACGACGACCTTCGTGCCGGTGGGCACGCGGCGGTGCAGGTCGATGACGTCCTGGTTCAGCATGCGGATGCATCCGGAGGACACCGCCTCGCCGATGCTCCAGGGCTCGGTGGTGCCGTGGATGCGGTAGAGCGTGTCCTTGCCGTCCTTGAACAGGTAGAGCGCGCGGGCCCCGAGGGGATTGCGTGCGCCTCCGGGCATGCCCCCGGCCCAGCGCCCGTTCCGCTCAGGGTCACGCCGAAGCATGTCGGGGGTCGGCGTCCAGCGCGGCCACGACGCCTTTCGCGCGACCGTCGCCTCTCCGGTGAACTCGAAGCCGGCCTTGCCCACCCCGACCCCGTAGCGCATCGCCTTGCCGCCCTCCATGACAAGGTAGAGGAAGCGCCGGTAGGGATCGACCACCAGGGTACCAGGCGGCTGCCGGGTCGGATAATCGACGACCTGGCGGACGTTGCGGGCCTTCAGGTCGCGCGGATCGACCGCATCGACCGGGAATGGCTCGTCGTTGATGGCCGCGTAGCGGCGGACGGCGTCCACCGGAAGGCGCGGTCCCGCCTCGGCGACCGGCCCGGGGGCGCCCATCGATGCCGAACAGGCCCCGAGCGCTGCGGCGAGCGCCAGGATCGCCGGGAAGCGCAAGACCGGCCGCATCACGAGCGGCCCTTGGCGCGCGCCTGTGCCACCGCCTGCTTGAAGCCGTCGTAATCGAGGGCGGCAGCGACCTTCAGCGGGCCGATCAGGAAGACCGGCGTGCCCTGTAGGCCGAGGGCGTCCGCTTGGTCGAGGTTGCGCTGGAGCAGGGCCGCGATCTCGCCCTGGTGGGACGCCCGGTCCGACTCCAGCCGGGCCATGTCGACGCCCGAGGCGGACACCGCCTCAAGCATCCGCTCCTTCGTAATCTTGCGGCCGGGGATGCCCATCAGCGTGCGATGTACGTCGTCGTATCGGCCCTGGTACTTCGCCGCGAGGGCGAGCTGGGCGCCGTAGACGGAGGCGTCGCCGAGGATCGGCCAGTCCTTGTGGACGAGGCGGATGCGGCCGTCCGCCTTCACCAGCCGGAGCAGGTCCGGCTCGGCCTTCTTGCAGAAGGGGCAGTTGTAATCGAGGAAGGCGACGATGGTCAGGTCACCCTTCGGGTTGCCCGAGACCGGCGTCTCCGGGTCGTTGAGGATGGCGTTGGCGTCGATGCCCTCGGCACGGGCGGTGCCGACGGCCAGCCGCGCGAGGGCTGCGGCGGGCAGAAGGGCGAGCAGGGTCCTGCGGTCCACGACGGTCTCCTTGGATATGTCGAAAGGGGGATGGCTCAGGCGCCGACGAGGGTGAGACGGCGTTTCAGGTCCTCGACCGTGAGCTCGCCCTCGGCGCGGGCCCCCCGGACCTCGCCGCCATCGGGATGCATCAGGATGAGGGTCGGCGGTCCGACCACATCAAAGCGACGCATCAGGGCGCGGGTGTCGTCGTCGTCGCGGGTGACGTCGGCCCGGATGACCGAGACGGCCTTAAGCCGCTCTCGGATGTCGGCATCCGCCAGGGCCGTCCGCTCGTTCGTCCGGCAGACGGTGCACCAGTCAGCGGCGAACTCGACCAGTACCGGCTTGCCCTCTGCTCTGGCCTTCAGGAGGGCCGCCTCGAAGGCGGGAAGCGTCGACACTGTGCGGCTTCCGGCGACATGGTCCGGTTGCGAGTGGCCAAGGCCGGCGAGGGGGCGCAGCGGGTCGCTCGCGCCCGTGGCGGCGCCCAGCAGGAGGAGCCCCCCATAGGTGACGGCCACCAAGCCCGCCGCGCGACCGGCGCGTGACGGGCGGCCGTTCGCGGTGATCGCCGCGAGCGCCAGCCCGAGGCCGATGGCCAATACCGCCCAGAGAAGAAGCGACAGCCCGTCCGGCAGCAGGCGGGTCACGAGCGAGGCCGCGAGAGCGAGGAAGACGAAGCCGAAGGCCTGTTTCGCCCGTACCAGCCAAGGGCCGGATCGGGGCAGGATGCCGGCACCGAACGCGCCGACCAGCACCAGCGGCGCGCCCATCCCGAGGCCGAGGGCGAAGAGGGCCAGCGCCCCGCGCAGGACATCCCCCGTCTGGGCGACGTAGAGCAGGGCGGCGGCGAGCGGCGGAGTCACGCAGGGCCCGACGACGAGGGCCGAGCTGAAGCCGAGGAACGCGGCGCCGGCGACCGATCCCCCCTGCGCCGCCGGGGCGCCGAAGCGGGCCCGCCACCAGCGCGGCGCCTGCAGGTCGAATAGGCCGAACATCGACAGGGCGAGCACGACGAACGCGGTGGTCATCAGGCCGAGGGCGAGCGGGGTCTGGAGCGCAACCTGCAGGTTGCGACCGAGCCACGCCGCCGCGACGCCGAGGCTGGCATAGGCCGCCGCCATGGCGAGGACGTAGCTTCCGGACAGCGCGAGGCCCCGCCCCGGCGTAAGGCCTTGGCCCGAGCGGACGATCATGCCCGACAGGATCGGCACCATTGGCAGGACGCAGGGGGTGAACGCCAGCAGGAGGCCGAGCCCGAACATGCCCGCCAGGACGCCGACGAGGTTGCCGACGAGGAGGGCGGGCGGTCCGGCGGGGAAGACGTCCCGGCGGGTAGGCGCGGCGGCCGTTTCGCCTTCCGGGGTGGCTTCGCCGCCTTGGGACGCTCCGGCGCTGGTCAGGGCGGCGAGGTCCAGCCGCTTCGTGACCGGCGGATAGCAGATGCCCCTCTCGGCGCAGCCCTGGTAGCTCACCCGGACCTCACGCAGGCTGGCCAGCGCCGCACCGGGCACGATGGCCTCCACGGAGTCGTGGTAGACCTCGGTCGGCCCGAAGTTCGGGTCGTCCTTGGTCTGCGCAGGCGGCGTGCTGACGGGAAGCTCCGCGCCGGCACCGGCTTCGGCGCGGATCCTATCGCGGTAAAGGTAGGTACCCGGCGCGATGGCCCAGCGCAGGTGCAGTGAGAGGTTCGCGTCGCGGGTCGCGACCAGGGTGAAGGACGACTGCCGCGGGGTGACGTCCTGCGACCATCCCGGTGACCAGGGCGAGGCGCTGGCCCAGACCAGGGCGGCGAGGATGAGGTGGGCGAACACGTTCGGCATGGGCGGGGTCCGTATCGGCCCGCCGCGGGTCCGAAACGCAGCTTAAGCCAGGCTTAAGCCAGGCCCGCAGGATGCGGGACGGTCAGGGGGAGACACGCATGCGCATCCTCGTCGTTGAGGACGATCCCATCCTCTCGGACGGGCTCAGGGCGGGGCTCGGCCTCGGCGGGGCGACGGTCGATTGCGTCGGGACCTGCGCCGACGCCGACGCGGCGCTGGCCACGAGCGCGTTCTCGGCCATCGTGCTCGACCTGATGCTCCCCGACGGCTCCGGCCTCGACGTGCTGCGCGGCCTGCGCCGCCGGAAGGACCGGACGCCCGTCGTCCTTCTCACGGCGCTCGACGCGGTGGCCGACCGGATCGCCGGGCTCGACGGCGGCGCGGACGACTATCTCGGCAAGCCTTTCGACCTCGACGAACTCTCGGCCCGCATCCGCGCGGTGGTCCGCCGGGCCTCGGGGCGGGCCGCCGCCCTCCTGGAGCACGGCGGCATCCGGCTCGATCCCGGCAGCCTCGCCGTTACGGTCGACGGCGTTTCGGTCGGCCTGTCCAGGCGGGAGGTCATGGTGCTGGCGGCGCTGATGGAACGCCCGGACGTTCTCCGCTCCAAGGCCGAGTTGGAAGAGCGCCTCTACGGCTGGCAGGAGGAGGTCGAGAGCAACGCCGTCGAGGTCCACGTGCACAACCTGCGGGCCAAGATCGGCAAGCACGCCATCGAGACCGTGCGCGGCGTCGGCTACCGGATGAGGGCGCCGGCATGACATCCCTGCGCGTCAGGCTCTTCGCGATCCTGATCCTCGCGACCGGGCTGATCTGGCTCAGCGCGGTCGCCTGGATCTATCTCGGCTCGAAGCGCGAGGTGGAGCAGGTGCTCGACACCCGACTGCAGGAGGCCGCGCGCATGGTCGGCTCCCTCGTGGGAACGGTCGGCGCTTCGACTCCCGATGGAACACGCTCCACCATCCCTGTTCCGATGTCCTACGAGCGGCAACTGTCCTGCCAGATCTGGTCGCTCGACGGGCGCATGGTCGCGCGGTCGAGCGGGGCCCCGGAGCGGCGCCTATCCGACGCGCCGGCCGGCTTCTCCGAGCGCGAGGTCGACGGCGAGACGTGGCGGGTGTTCACCGTCGAGGACGCCGGGAAGGGCGTGCGCGTCATGGTCGGCGACCGCCTGGGCCTGCGCGAGCGCCTCGTCACCGATCTCATCATGGGCCTCGTCACCCCCGCGCTCCTCGTCGTGCCGTTCCTCGGGATGCTGATCTGGGCGAGCCTCGGGCGGGGCCTGCGCCCCCTGCGCCGGATGGCCCGCGACCTCGCGGGCCGCGACGCCGACGACATGAGCGCCATCGACGCCGGCCGGGCGCCTGCCGAGGTCCGGCCGCTGGCCGACGCCTTGAATGGGCTGTTCCACAAGGTCGAGGCGGCGCGCCGACACGAGCGGGAGGTGACCGCCTTCGCCGCGCACGAGCTGCGCACGCCGCTGGCAGGGCTGAAGACCCAGGCCCAGGTCGCCATGGCCACCACCGATCCGGACGTGGCGAGGGCGGCGCTCGGCCAGATCCTGGCGGCCGTGGACCGTACCACCCGCCTCGTCCGGCAACTGCTGGATGCCGCCAAGCTCGACGCGGCCGGGGAGATGCCGTCCCTGGCGGAGGTCGATGTGGGCGCGCTAGTGGCCGAGACCGTCGACGGGATGCGGGTGCCGCCCGAAGTCCGCACGGTGATCGACCCGGCGCTTCGCGGCTACACCCTGCGGGCCGATGCCGAGAGCCTGCGTCTGGCGGTCCGCAACCTGCACGAGAACGCCGTGCAGCACATGGAGGCCGGCACGGTGGAGTGGACCGCGCGAGCCGGTGGCGACGGTATCCTGGTGCGCGACGAGGGGCCGGGGATTCCTGCAGAGGAACTGCCCCACGTCACGACGCGCTTCTTCCGCGGGCGCCATAAGAGCGCGACGGGAAGTGGACTCGGCCTCGCCATCGCCGAGATGGCGTCCCGCCGGAGCGGACTGAGCCTGCGGCTGCGCAACCGGCCGGATCGCCCGGGGCTTGAGGCTGAGATCCTCCGTGTCTGATGCCGTCAGCCGAGTTCCGGGCAGAAGATGTCCTTGAGCGTCGCCAGCACGCGGGCGGCGCGGGGATCCTCAAGCCGGTAATGGAGCGTCTGGCTCTCGCGGCGGTACGCGACCAACCCGTCCTCACGCAGCTTTGCGAGGTGCTGCGAGAGGGCCGACTGACTGAGCTCGACAGCCTCGGCGAGGCTCGTCACGTCCATCTCGCCACGGGCGACCAGTAGGCACAGGATGAGCAGGCGCTTCTCGTTGGCGAGCAGCCGGAGCAGGCGCGCCGCGTCGCCGGCCTTGTCCTGGAGCCGCATCAGTTCGCTCGGCGTGACGGCGTCCATCGGCGGCGCTCCTGAATCAGTGGTCCCCGCTTATTTAGCTGATCCTAATATAGTGTGTCTATTCCGTCTGGCCATAACGGTGCATACCGGCAAGGTCACCGGTTCGGGCCAGAAACTCTCGTTTCAATGGAGCGTGCCACCCGCGCGGAAGGCGCCCATCATCACCGAAGCTGACCAGCACCTTTTGGCGTAGCTGGGTTGAGAAGGCCGTCCGCTTTCCAGGCCCCACTTGGAAGCAGCCATTCCGCTTACGGCCAATCTCAGAAAGGCTGCTAGGCTGCTAGGCTGCTAGGCTGCTAGGCTGCTATTGTTGCTAGAAACCTTCGCTGTCTAGCAACAATAGCAGCCTAGCAAGAATGGGCTATCAGCTCGCGACGACCCGAAAGGTTCGCGGGCGCTGAGCAGTCTCCCTAACGAGATGATGCTCAACCAGTTGAGCTAGGGCAGCCTCTGCCTCTCTTTTCGTCCGGGTCCTTGCCGGCCCAAGCTGCAGAATTTCGACGAACTCGGCCTCCGACCCCGGCCGCGAGGCTAGCCAATCGAGAAGCGCTTTAGCTTGAGTCAGGACCGGCTTGACGGGATGTGTATCACGAAGACGTCGAGCCTCGTAAATGTACCATAGAACCAGCTCACTCGCAGCAATCATCTCTTGCTCCGCAATGTGAGAGGCGTTGTGGTCGTTTACTAATGTCAGCACTCCAGCTATACGCGCAGCCTGCTCGGCGGCCTTCGCCGCAACATCTTTGAC
Organism: Methylobacterium mesophilicum SR1.6/6; assembly: GCF_000364445.2. NCBI lineage: Bacteria > Pseudomonadati > Pseudomonadota > Alphaproteobacteria > Hyphomicrobiales > Methylobacteriaceae > Methylobacterium > Methylobacterium mesophilicum. Next base: position 3,351,162 of record NZ_CP043538.1, read on the forward strand.
ATCGGAAAACTGCCCATTTCGAGTTGATTGAATTTCGACCCAATCACTAAGCTCTACCCATAGACCTTCAGCTTCTTGCGTCATTGCTAGTTTGCGACGGCCCGCATCGACATCGGGACGAACATTTATCGTCGTCACCTGACCAAGAAGGCCCGACAAACGGTCAGTGTAGGCTGACAGGGATTGAGCGCTATTTTCTTGAGCAACTTTATGCAAGCGCGAGCCGACAATACTTTCCGGAGCGGCGATCAGAATGCGCGAGAGAAAACCTTGTTTGATAAGAACCTCGTCATTCAGAAATTTAGCTGAAATCTGCGGTTGAACCATTAAATGAAGCGACAGTCGGCGTTCTCTCAAAACATGAAGACCGTCAGATGCTCGAATTCGCTTATATGTCCCGCCATCCCAAAATAAACTGAGCCCGGCCGCAGTGTTAATCCTACTATCTCCCTTCATGCCGTAGCCGCCGATAAACTGACCTCCTTCTGTAGTAAACAGACCAATCGACCGCGGCAGTTTGTTCCACGCGTTTACGAGCCCCTCGAATGTTAGGTCATTGGGAATAAGTACTGGTTCGATAGGCCTCGCAGGCTCAGGACCCAGAGCGCGCAGCATTTCGGTGCGGGTGGCTGCATCAATATTCCTGTTGGTTCTAATCAAATTTTTTTCTATCTTCCGAGATTCACGGTCGCGCTCCCAAATCTCAAGAAAGTTTTTATAATTTTTTAGGGCTTTCTCTTCATGTTCTTTTATTGCCATACAAGCAAAAGCATCAGTAGCCGACTTCCTGTCGCCGCTCTCTGCCAATGTCACAAAAAATAAGCTTAGCGGCTTGGCCATGCCATTAGGGCCGATAGGCAATAGAACGTCTGCAAGATCTTGAATTATCAGCGCCGCCGCAGCTAAGACTGATTGTGCCGCAACTGCAATCGGGACCTGGACAATGTCCGCTATCGCGGAAGCGGCAGCGCTTAAATGGGTACCCAGGGCGTGCACCGGATAAGCCGCTGCCGCCTGCGATTCGGGCAGTAGGGGCAGGCTATCCGACGATGGGGACCTGCCGCCATCTTCCGCGGTCGCCCCAGCCCCAACCTGCTCTATCGACAATGTAGCCTCCTGAATTGCGCTCGCGGCAACGTCGCGGTGACGCACATCAAGAAGGCATGCCAAAGAGCCCGGTCAACAAATAAGCGAGCACAAGGTTAACATCCGGGAGGTTATACTATACACGCCCCCCGATATCGGCAAGTCCTCCTTTAAGATAGGGTTAACGTTTCGTGGAACCGCGCGTCACTTCAGCGCCTAATCTTTGCCCCATCTCCGACCGCAACATTCATTGCGAGCGCCTGGGAGCTCGCTAGTCGCTGGCCACCGCCGGCCGTTGCAAGTCAAGAAGCATTTTTTCTTTATAAATCAATGTTTTGCATCATTGCAATGCGCACACCGCTAATCTAATATCGCTAAATGGTGGCGGAGTAAGGCGTGCATGTCCGCAAATCCGGACTTTTTCGAATTTATGCGCAAGGGTCTCGGAAAGCGCCTTCACGACCTGCGCCATACTGGAGCCTCTGCCGACGAACGAACCATCAAGGGGTTGGGCATGGAGGTGTTGGCTGAAGCTACCATCGCCGGCCTATGCAGCGAGATATCCGACGACGACTGCGACAGCGTCGTTTCACGCGTTTGTGCCTATTTTTCTAGGCGTGGGACCACCAGACCCCGTCGGACGGCAACTAACTCGAACCAGAAGCTTTGGGACTACTTACTCCCATATTCCCGTCGGCTTGCGCTTACATCTGCACGGGGGAATAGCGGCGTTCCCGACCCCGTCTTTCTCAACCGCGAATTGCTTGCGCTTGTTGAAGCTTACCGAGCCAAGGCAGGGTATGCGGCGCTCGACGATGATGCGGACGGGGTGGTGGCTCGCCTGGTAGCGTACCGGGCAAAATGGCGACCGAGAGCGAAGGTTCTCAAGCCGCCAGCACCAAGACAAGGTGCAACTACTGCAGCGAGACGCGACCTTACACAGTCGGTTACAGATTTAGTGGATTATACCTCCGGGCCAGACCCAGAGCTCTACAGCAATCTACATAAAGACCGTCCCAGTTTAGCAATCTCGACCGGCAAACACGGCCAGGTCGGAGGGAGGAAAACGCGGCTTATGCGACCCTCGTCAGGCGCGATCCACGACGTGATCGCCGAACGGGCCACTCGGCAGTCGCAGCCGGCGCCGAGCCGCTCTGCGGTGGCAGCAGTGATAAGAAAACGATATGGCGCGCCGGACCGTGAAGCGCGCTTGCTTGCGTTACCTGCCCCAAGCCAGAAGGCTTACCGCATTCTTGCAGCATCACTTCCTGATAAGCGGATCAGCACGGTCAATGCTCTCGAATTGGCTGAGCAGATATGGGGAGTAACAACATGTGCGTCGACGCGCCGAAGCCACCGCAAGCGTTTAAGTGACGCTCTCGCCATCCTTACAGGGGCACGGGTCGACCTAAACGCGGCCCTTATTGACGAACTCGTCGTAGTCGGTCGAGGGCGGAAGTTGCCCAGTGACCTAAGTCGGGCGGCACTAGGAAAGCTACGTACGATTGATGCTGGGCGCGTTACCTATGAAAGCGGGATCTGGGCCACACGCGAAGGTGAAGTAGCAAAGGCGTTTCTACGGCTCATCGCCCAGCAAGCGAAGGCAGACGATGTTGAGCGGTTAATGCGTTTTCAGGGAAGCGAGGCAACCGCATTCGCGCTTTCGATCCTGCGCCGTGAGCCGAAAGGACTTCAGAATCCGATCGCATATTTGGAAGAGGTCGTCCGCGCGGCGTCACATTCTATTTACCAGCCATCTGTCGCTCAATCGCTGCGCGGCATGAGGCCCGCAGTCGGTTGGCCGGAAGCAGTCTCCGCCGCAGAGGCTCTTCTAGCCGTCGTCGAGGCAGTCTCCGAAAAGGAGTGTTTGATCGTGGGATGGCGATTGCTCTGTGCGGCCTCCCGCGGGGATCCGGGTCGGATTGAAGCGCTCGGATGCACCATCGCCCAGATCGAGGATCCAGAAACGCTCGACAGGTTTCTGACGCCTATACGCAGATAAATGGGCAAAGCGCAGCGCAAAAGTTAGTGCTCGCATAAAGTCAACGCCGCCAGCTCGCTGAAGCTTTTTGCGTTGCATTACCATCCCCCCTTTGGGAGCGGCCTGGGCTCGTTCACGCGTTTGTGAACAAGCCCAGGAACGACGTTTGAAGCCTCTCTGATTGGTCCAGCGTCATGAGCCGTGAAAAATGACCTCGGCACACGGGACCTGGCATACGCGACGGCTTTTGGTGCCTTCCTGAGGTCCATTCACGTCTTTGCTGGCCATCTTTGCAGCCCCTGCATCGGTTGAACAATTTAGATAAAGCTGCGTAGACAGATGGATCGAAAGTGTCATGATATTCCAAGTTAATATCGACTTGGAGAAAAAACATGCTTTTCGACATCGATGATATACCGCTAATTATACGGCCCGCGCAGGAAAGCGTTCGCGTTCAATTGCAGCGAAAGATTGCACCGAAATCGCAACAGCTTTGCCTATTCGACTTCGCTATCTCGAAAGCGCCCGCGCTCAAATCTCAGAAGCGGGCCAAAAGCTGAGACGGCCTGTCAGCGGGCCCCGATCGATGCGGGCCTCTTCGACCACGAGGACTGACCCACAATGGTCGGTAGGGGCAGCGAAGATATGCGCCCCCAATCCCAATCGGTACGCCCGCACTAGGGAAGCGAAATGCACAAGGGTATCATTTCCGAACGCGATCGCCGCGACCAGGAGCGCGAGCGCAGGATCGCAAAGGGTCGCGCTGTCCGGGCCGCAGAGACCGCCCGGGCCGAGACCCTCGTCGCCGAGGCCGGCCGCACGGGTAATGGGGGGCCGCCTGACCTCAAGGCGGCCGCGGAGGTCCGGGCGATCGGGGAGCTGCTCTACGGCAGCCGCTGGGTCACGGAGCTGGCCGAGATCGTCGCGGAGAACCCCAGGCAGATCCGCAGGTGGCTGGCCGGCGATGCCGAGGTGCCGCGGCGGGCCCTGGCATGGGCGCGCCAGGAAGCGCGGAAGCGGGCCGCGGCACTCATAGGGCTCGTGGGCGAGGAGGCCTAGAACCCCACGAAGCCAGAGGATCCCGGCTCGTCCGGATTTGCGGACGCCTCTGGCTCGGGCGCGCTCCAGGCCGCGACGAGCTCCTCAACGGGATCGGCCGGCGGATCCGCGCGGCGCGCTCCGATCCTATAGAACCGACCCTCGGTGCGTATCCATCCGGGGCCCTGCGCGATGATCGGCGACGTGATGGCCGGCCCTGCCCCGAGCAGGGGATGTCCGGTGACGCGGCCGTACACCGCCGGCTCACCAGTCCCCGGGTAGGTCGTCTCGCTCCACTGGTCGATGAACGGGGCATCGGCCAGCTGCGCCGCCGTCGGCCGCCACCCCGACGCCAGCAGGTCCGCATCCCGCGCCGCGTCGGCCCGGCGGCGTGCGATCTCGGCGAGGCTCAGGCGGCGCAGGCGCATCGTGGATCTCCTCGGCTGCAGGATCGGCCCGGGCCGTGAGAGGCACCAGTCAGTGGCACAGGCCGCCCTGCAGCCGCCGGTACTCCGTGTCCGCGTGCCGGAGCGTGCCGTCCTCGCGCAGCAGGAAGTCGGTGACGTAGGGGGATCCCCGATCGCTGAATGAGTTCGTGAAGCAGCGGGCGGCCCGAAGCTGCCCGCCGGTGACCAGGGCCCCGTGGCATTCCTCGCCGTCGATCGAGATCTCGCCGGGGGCGGGGCCGACGAAGATGGGCGCGCCGCCCTCGGGGCCGGCGGCGCAGTATGTGCCGGGCGCGGGGAGGCCCGTCGCGGCGACGAGGGCGAGGATCGCGAGGCTACGCATGACGAGATCTCCTGGATGATTACCGGGCGGACTTGGCGCTGGCGTGGATGTCGCATCGGCACTTGGCCCACCCACCGCGCCGGATGCGGCCTGGACGCCCGCAGTCCTCGCAGATGAAGGCCGACAGATGCTCCAAAGTTGAGATGACGTTCTTGGTGTATTCGCAGCTCTCCTCGGCGCTCCAATACCAGCGGGCGCTGCCGAACTTCTCCTTGGTCTGCTGTGTCTTGAAATTGCGAGGCACCCCGCGCTCGCGGATCGCTACCGCTCCGGCCTCGAAAAGCCATGACCATCCGGGGCCAACGCCAGGGTCGTCCTCAGTGAACAGCTTGGGGAACCGCTGACGCAGGGTGTCCCGCCAGTTCGCCGGGCAGCGCGGAGTGCCGTGCGCCCACCGCGCCGCGAGCGTTCTGCTGAGCAGATCGAGCAGCATCGGGCCGGAAGGGGGGCCGAGCGAGACGTAGCCGGCCCCCGAAACGATGCGTTCTCGCTCGGCGGGCATACCCGGGGCCTGCCAGCGGACGCGGGGGCCGATTGGCGATGGCTCGACGCCGAGGATCTTGAGGGTCTCGACCCCCTCGTATCCGACGAGCGAGTAGCTGCAGACAGTCCGGAATTCGTCTTCGATCATGACGGCGACCCCCTCAGTGCGGCATGCGGCGGGCGAGGACGTCGCGGCTCGCGACGATCGTCTCGACCATGCGGCGCAGCGGGCGCAGGCTGCCCCCGCTCCATGGGATCGCGTCGAGCTCTTCAGGGTCGAGGTCCGGGCACCACACTTCATCGAGGCCACGATCCCGGCGCAGATCCGCGAGGAGCGCCGCGGCCACGATCGGGAGGTCCTCCGCGCGAGGGGCTAGCCAGTAGATCGGGGGCGCCCGGTCGAGCAGGGGCTGCACGATCCCCGAGAGGGAATTGGCCGTGAGGATGTGCGTGACGGCGCTGAGATCCAGCGCGCATTCGAGGGCCGGGTCGTGGATCGCCCTGGACGTAGTCTCCAGATAAGGGAGGATCGTCTCGTCGAGACGGCCCCACCGGCGGCTGTTGCCCGCCTTCTCAACCTCGTCGACCACGACACCGTGGCTGGCCGTCCCAAAGCGAATGCATCCCTGTGCCGGAACTGACAGGCGCCAGGATCCCCACTGCCTGCTCGTGCCCGCGTAGCTGCCCCCGTCCATTTGTCCTGCCGCGCTGTAGACGGTGACGCCGAGGCCAGCCTCTTCGAGCACCGCACGGGCAAAGGCCGTCTTTCCGAGACCGGGACCGCCTACGAGGATCCGCGGCCGAAACCTTGCGAAAGGGGCGCCGACGAGGTCCATCGCGTAGGCATCGATAGCTTCGCCCGCCCATGGGAAACGGGCGCGCAGTGCGGCGGCGAAGGCCGCCGGGTCTGGCGTCCGGACGAGAGGCATGGGCTTCTCGGCCCACGGCTCGGCTAGGGCGCGTGGGCTGTCCCCGCGGTCGATTGCGCTCGTCGAGGGCTTGGGGAGATGCCGTAGAGATGGGATGACCACGAGCGTCTGCGCCGGCCGCGCCGCCACCGAGCCGGGCTTGTCCCAGTCCTCAGGAATGTGCGGGGGATCCAGCCCGACGAGCGCGGACAGTTCGGCCTGCATGCCGGCGCCCCCGCGGAGGATGTCGTCCTCCGCGGCGATCGCATCCTCGGCCTTCGCGATGATGGCAAACGAGGCCATCCAGAACCGCGCACGCTGATCGAAGGACGCAAGCCGAGGGTAGAGCGGCCCGGGCTTGTACTCGACGTCCGTCGCATCGGCCTGCGCGTCGCTCGCGAAAAGGCACGCCGCGCGGAATGCCAGGTGCCCCTGCGCGCAGCCGTCCGTGCTGTCGCCAGTGCCGATGTGCATGACGGCACTGTCGAGGCACGCGGCCGCGCACTCCGCGCTCGCGGCCGGGCAGCCAAGCGCGGCCACATTGAACGCCAGCAAATTGTCAGCATCCCGACAGGCAAACTCGGCGCCCTGCGGAACCTCGCGCCGCAGGGCCTGCCGCACGCGGCGGAGCTTTCCGACCGTCGGCCGCTCGATCGCCCGCGCGATCTGGAGCCCGAGGTCATCGGGTAGCTCGTAGGCCTGCAACCGCTTGAGGATCATTTGAGCGTCGACCCGGGCATCCCAGGCGACGAATTCCCCGCCCCTGATGCGATCCCCCCGATCGAGTGGGGACATCGGCTCCTTGGGGCCGCAGTGCAGGACCGGGTTCAGGATGACCGCGCGCAGGCGGGCCCACGCCGTGGGGCGCTTGGAGTCGTCGGACATTGGGGGGGTGCTCGCTGGAAACGGAGGATGCGCAGGCACGCCGAGCGGTTGGCTCAGGCGGCGGTGGCTATCTCTCGTTTCGAGTGGCGAGCGGTCACGGCGGGGATCCTTCCGGTCAGGCTGTCAATCTGCCTGAGGGAGCCCTCCGGGGCAATGACAGGGTGCTGAGATGGTTAGGTTTTCCCTGGGCGACGGCTTCGCCATGGCGTCGAGCGATGCCGCATCAAGATGTTGCCCGCGCGGTCTGGCGGCACGGGGACCACCCATCTACGGTGCCGAAACGGTGACGGCGGCAGCTCGCTTACAGCGCGGTGGACGGGGCAAAACGGTCGTCGCTTCGTTGTCGATGCAGTGGTACGATAGAGTCATCGAAAACTGAGGGTGCACGTTAGTGATGGTTGTGAGGTAAAGTGGCGGATCTCAAAAAAATACGCCAAGAAATTGCTGAAGAATATGCCGCCCCGCATCAGCATCCGTGGGTGATCGGGTTCTCGGGCGGTAAGGACAGCACCCTCGTAACCCATCTCGTGTTCGAGCATCTGCTCAACATCCCTCGCTCTCAGAGAACGAGGGATGTCCATATCGTTGCCAACGATACGTTGGTCGAGAGTCCGCTGGTGGTGAACCATCTGCGAGAGGTGACGTCCGACATTCGGGAGGCGGCCGAGGCCTTCGGGCTACCAGTGACCGTCACCATCACTTCGCCGGAGCCCGACAAGTCTTTCTGGGTCAACCTGATCGGGCGCGGATACCCCCCTCCGAACAGGACGTTCCGCTGGTGCACGGATCGAATGAAGATCCAGCCTACCAGCAAGTACATCCGTGAGCGGGCGAGCGCGACGGGTCAGGTCATCCTGCTGTTGGGGGTCAGGCGAACCGAGAGCGCAACGCGTGCGTCAACGGTCGCCCGGTACGACAACGGCGAGAGACTGAACCGACACAACGACTTGATCGAGTGCATGGTCTTCCGCCCCATCGTGGAGATGTCCACGAAGGAGGTCTGGGAGGTCCTGGCGCTGTCGGATCCGCCGTGGGGAGGCAGCCACGCCCGGCTGATTAAGCTCTACAGCGACGCGACCGGCGGCGAATGCCCCGTCATGACGCAGAAGAACGAGGTCGCGGCCTGCGGCACCTCCTCATCCCGGTTCGGCTGCTGGACCTGCACGGTCGTCGACAAGGATCGCAGCCTGGAAGGGTTCGTCGAATCCGGCTTCGCGGAGTTTGGTCCCCTTCTCGACTTCAGGGACTGGATCGCTTCCATCCGTAGCGACCCCTCACGGCGGATGGCCCGGCGGCGGACCGGGCAGGTCACCATTACTAACGACGGCGTTTTCGTGCCGGGGCCGTTCACCCCCGACACGCGACGTGAGATCCTCAAACGCTTGTTGAAGTTGCAGGCGGAGGTGGCGCAGCCCTTGATCACGGACGAAGAGCTCGACTTGATACACAGCATATGGGCAGAGGACGCCATCATCATATCGAAGGCGGCAACCAGAGAACTGGTGCCGCATCGCTTCTGAGGGGGAAGCATGTCGCGTAACGTAGTGGTCATCCTTGACCAGAAGGAGGGCCGCAATCTCGTCAAGCGGCTCTGTCGCAAGCACGGAGTTCGCATCGCTGAATTCGAGGAACTAGTTCAAGCGCAGGTCAATCAGGTCGGCAAGCAACGTCGCAGAAGCATGTGGGCAGAATTCGACGACATCCTCGACCGCATGGACGAGGAGCCCGACCATGTATCTTAAGTCGATCCAGCTTCGTGAGTGGAAAGCCTACGCCCTCGCCAAATTTGATTTCCCGGCGCCACGCGCTGGCAAGAACATCGTCCTCATCGGCGCTCAGAATGGCTACGGTAAAACTAGCTTGTTCGAGGCGGTGGTGCTGGGCTTGTTCGGCAAGGACGGCATGCCGCTCATCGCCCGTGCGGGCTTCAAGGAGATAGGCGAAGAGCGTCAGAACACGACGTACCGTGCGTTCCTTGAGAAGGCGGTCAATAACGTCGCAATTCGCAATGGTCGAGCCACCTGTTCCGTAACCCTGACCTTCGGCCTCGACGAGGAGGACGAGGAAATCGAGATCAAGAGGATCTGGTCCTTCACGGATAGCGGCAATTTCAAGCCAGCCGACGAGGAAGTACAGATCTTCGAAGGAAGCAAGCGTAAGCCGGTAGGTCCCGGTCACAATTACAGTGACGACCGAGGCGAATGGTTCAGGGACTACATCGCGAAGAAGTTCCTTCCATACTACCTAGCGGCCTTCTTCATGTTCGACGGCGAGACGGTCAGCTCGTTCGCAGAGCGCGAGATGGGCGCCCAGGTGCGCAGCGGGATCCAGGGCCTGCTCGGCATCCCCGTCCTCCGCGATCTGGCGATTGACCTTCGTGGGTACGCCAAGAGCCGCCGCCAGGATACGCCGGCAGGCTCGGACGCAACGCTCGGAAAGCTGGAGGCTGAGCGAGAGGCGCTGAACGAGCAGCTCTCGAAAGCTCAGGCTCGCCTCGACGAGATCGAGCCGAACCTGCTGAGCATGACGCAGGAGCGCGAGCGTATCACCCGTGAACTCGACAGCTTCGGGTCAGGCTCGCAGGCGGAGTTCCAGGAGCAGCTCTCGAACCTCAATCGCTACAACATCGAGGCGGAGAAGGCACAGGACAGCCTCCACGCCCTTCTCGGCACTGACATCGCCTTGTCTCTCGCCGGGCAGCAGCTTCGTCACGAGCTGAAGGATCAGCTGCGGCGGGAACAGGTTCGGGAGGAGTGGGAAGCGGGGAAGGCTCAGGGCGACAAGAACCTTGAAAAGTTTGTGGACCTGTTCGGCGCTGCGGTCGGCCAAGTGAAGCCGGACCTCGCGCCCGAGCAAGTTGACGGGGTGCGGGAGGCTATCGGAGGCTGCTGGGAAGCGCTCTGGCACCCGCCTCCGGCGGATGCGGCCGACACGATCCTGCACGTCCATCTTACAGCATCGGATCGCAGGCGAACGACACAGAAGCTTGACGAGATCGACGACCTCGGTGCGTCGCCGATCCTGGCCCTTCTCGATACGATCGCGGACAACGAGTCCGAGGCGGCCCGCATCAAGGATGCGATCACCCGCCTCGAAGGCGTTGCCCCGCAGCTCGACGCGAAGCGTGAGCGTCTGCGTGAGCTCCTTGCTGAGATCGACGTCGCCAACCGTGAGATCGGATCCCTGCGTAACGAAGTGACCTACATCACCGGGCAGATCGAGAATCGGAACAAGGTCATCGCCAGTATCGGCGCGGCCCTGGACCAGGCGCAGCCGGCGCTGCGCCGCGCAACGCGGGCGGACCGCGTCGCCGCCCTCATCGACGAGATCGTCCAAGCGGCTGTGCCGAGCCAGATCGAGGACATCGCAACGGCGATGACCGAAGGCTACCGCACGATGGCCCACAAGAAGGATCTCGTCGAGCGCGTGACGATCGACGAGGACTGCAACGTCAAGCTTCTGAACAAGCGTGGCGACGATGTCCGAGACCTGGACCTGTCCGCCGGCGAGAAGCAGATCTTCACACAGTCCCTCATCTCGGCGGTGGCAGAGGTTTCGGGGCGCACGTTCCCGATGCTGATCGACACCCCCCTCGGCCGCCTCGATGTAGACCATCGGCGCGGGGTGCTGAAGCACCTCACCCAGCGCGAGGGACAGGTCATCCTCCTGTCGACCAATACCGAGGTCGTCGGGGAATATTACGAGCTGGTGCGCCCCCACGTTCTAAGGAGCATGCTGATCAAGCATGAGGACGTGGAAGGTGCCGGCAAGTCGACGCCGGTCGACGGTTACTTTGAGCTTGGTACACGCTGATGGCGCTGACCCTCGTGGATGTGGCAGGCGGTAACTTCCGAACCGAGGAGGATGCCGACGAGCTCAACAACAAGTTCATGCAGCGGCTCGGGATCAAGTCGCGCTTCATCCCGGCCCGCCTCGCCATCGCCCGTTCGCTCGCGGCGCAGGGGATCCCGCCGGCCGTCCCCTACTCGGCTGAGATGGGCAAGGCGATCAAGGGCGACACGCTGTTCGGCACTGGGGCGAACCTCTCCACGTGGATCGCCCTCATCACCCAGAAGAACGGCGGAAACATCACGAGCCTGAAGGACCTTCTGGGCGTCGTGGCAGCCCACTGGGCCCGAGGCTTGTCGCTTCTCGACACCGAGTGGGGACACGCCGAGGGACAGGAACCCGCCTTCGTCCGACGCCTGGTGGAAGTCGCCGGACTCCCGATGACGGGGGGATCGGGCCTGGGCGGACCACTGGGGAGGGTCGACTTCTCGTCCTCGCCGGGACCCATCCCCGTGCCGATCGGCGAGGTCTCGACCGATGCGACGACCAAGACGTTCATCGAGTGGGTTTTAAACGGACCCGGCGGCAGCCCGCACTCGGCGATCATGGGCGGCGTTGGCTCCGGCAAGACCCGAACCGCCGTCGCCATGCTGAAGGCGATCCGGAAGCGTTCGAATGCGCCCTTCCTGGCCTTCGATTTCAAGGGCGACCTCGGCACCGATGCCGACGGCAAGGGCTACGCGCTGGACAAGGTGTTCGGCGCAACTGTGATCCAACCTCCTCGGACACCGATTCCGCTCAACGTCCTCGCCCTTCGGTCGACCGACGATATGACGTTGTCGGAGGATGCCATGCGCTTCCGCGACTCCTTCGGCCGGCTTAAGGGTTCGACGCTCGGTGCCAAGCAGAGGACGGCCGTGTTTGACGCGGCACAGACTGCCTTACGGACCCAGCACCCGTGCGAGCTCCACCACATCCGCGACGCGCTCCAGGCCGTCTACGCGCAGAAGAATATGCCCGAGGACGGCGCTACCTCGGCCCTGGAGGACATCTGCCGGTTCCCGCTGTTCAGCCCGACGCTGTCGCCGGCTGAGTTTTTCTCGAAAAGCTGGATCATAAGGCTTCCGCAGGAAGTGCCGGAGGCGAGCCGAAGCCTCGTCGTCAATCTAATGCTCGACGCCCTCGACACCTACCTGAACAGCCTCCCAGATGCGCCCATGGAGGATAGCGTTCACCGCTCCTTGCGCATGGTCTGTGTCATCGACGAGGCTCATCGGATCCTAGGGAGCAAACTGCCCTCGTTGTCTAACCTCATCCGCATGAGCCGCTCAAAGGGAGGGGCCATAATGCTGATCTCGCAGTCGCCCGATGACTTCTCAGGCGAGGATGACGAGTTCCTAAGCGAGATGGGGCTCGTTGGGGCGTTCGCATCGAACGCACGCCCCAATGCCGTGACGAAAATCTTCGGCAAGGGAGTCAACCTGTCGAAGCTCGTCACAGGGCAATGCGTGATGAAGATGCGCGGCGAGGATGCCGCTCGGAAGGTCGTCAGCTGGCAGCGATGACGCAACTTGGATGACCATAGACGGGTCGTACAGGCCAAAATCAGGCTGCGCGATTTGTTTATTGTTTCAAGGATTCGCAGCCCCGGCTGCAGGAGATAAGCTTATCAGCGCCTCGCTGAGGCTACGAACGGATCCGATGGTTTGAGATGAAAGCGTTCCTGGAGGGCCTCGGCGTCCTTGAAATGAGAAGGATCGTCTGTCAGCCAGTGCCTGCGAGGTGGGTCGCCTTTCACGGTAGGGCTGACCTGCAGTGGCAGCCATTTCCATTCAACGCCGCTGCATTGCAATATATTCCTCAGCAACCAGGTTTCTACTGCTTTTTCGTCGGACCGCCCCCTGCCGCGCTGCCGCAGGTAGGGTATCCAATGTATCTTGGGAAAACCGAGCGCACCCTTCGCACACGCTTCGCGGAGTATCTTCGCGAGCAGGATAACGATGCCGGCAGGGTTCACGTACGTAAGTTCCTCAATGTATTCGAGAACGAACTTACGTTCATGTGTACGCACTTCGCCGGAACTCCACAGGAGGTCAAGGCGACCGAGACAGCGTTACTTAATGCAATGATGCCGGCCTACAGTGATTCCGGCTACAGCGCCGAAATCCGGGCACCAAGAGGAGCTTGGCAATAATGCCCGAACCCTTGTTCCTGCCAGCTTTGCAAGGCTCCTTCGGCGATTGGACATATTATTCTGCTCTAGTCCGCCTCAGCGATATTGTCGAGCGCGTTGGCTACGCGACGCCGTTGCATGAAAACGCAGGTTTGGCCGGGCAAATTCAGAGGCGCCTTGACGATCGCGCGCGGGCCGACGATATAGCCGAGTACCTCATTAGAAATGATGACAGGTTCTTCAACGCCCTAGTGATCGGTGTTCTTGGGGGCCAGCCAGAATGGCATCCGTTTTCTTTGTCTAGCAGACAAGGCGAACACGATCTTGGTGCAGTGACCGAGCGTGATCAAGACTTGGTTGGGTACCTCCAACTCAGTGGCGACGAAACCCTGTTTGCTCTCGATGGCCAGCATCGTTTGGCGGGTATCAGGCGCGCCCTTAATGAGCAGCCCGCTTTAGGCAACGAGAAGCTAACGCTACTTTTCGTTCCCCACATGGCCACAGCGGCAGGAATCATCCGGACAAGGACTTTGTTCATATCACTGAACAAGAAAGCCGTCCCGGTTAAACGTAAGGACATCATCATCCTCGATGAAGTTGATTTGGCCGCAATCATAAGTCGTCGATTAATCGACACTAATCCAAAATTTAATCGCAGCATTGTCGACGTTGATCGTTTTGGCAATGCGATCCCGGCTCGCTCCTCATTTTGGACTACCATCGGTAATTTTTATGATGCAAATAAAGTAATAATTGAAAACATCATCGAAGGACGCGTGTCAGCTGAGCTTGATGACGCAAAGAAGGTCCGGTTGCCCGAGGATCGTATCGCGTTCTACCAAGCTGGCGTCGTCGATTTTTATGATCGTCTCTCTGCTATCGAGCCGCTCCTGGCGCGGATTTTCGGGGCGGAACCTGAAATCGTCGGCCCGGCGGTCGTTGCCGCTCGCTCTGTCGACAACCCGCGGCTGCTAGCACGACCGGTCGGCCTCAAGATTATTACCAAAGCCGCAGCCGAGCTGCGCGAACGGTACACTCTTGCGGAAACCTTCGTCGAGTTGGGGCGCGTCCCCCTACTCATGAACAGGACACCGTTCGCGAACGTCATCTGGGATGTCGATCGCGGCAGGATGGATACCTCGGGGCAAGCTCTCGCATCCCGCCTCCTGTCCTATATGCTTGGGTTGTCACCGTTTGATGCACGTCTTCGACAAAGCTACGCCGATTGGTTCGGAGAGGATGTAGCCGCGGTCCGTGCACCACGGCGCCTTCGGGCGGCTTGATCTTAAGCCGGGGCTGGCTTCGGCTGCGTGTAGCCCGTCTGCTGTGCGGCGACCTGTTTGAAGCGAGCTGGGCCCGTATCCTGTCAACGGGCTCGGACAGCTGACCCGGTGTTAGCGCCGGTTTACAGAGCCAGAGAGTGTGGTTCGACTCCACACCCGGGCACCACACACAAACCGACACATAAATTTCAGGAAGATTTCACGGCGCCCTCGACGGCGGCCGCCGCGGCCCGGGCTTCGTCCCCGTGCGGGACCACCTCGTTCGCCAGGGCACGCCCCGTGACCGCGTCAGCCACGATGATCGTGGACCGCTCCGTCCCGACGAGCACGCTCACGCTGAGCTCGACGCGCTGGCCGCTGCCGGGGCCGTCCTCGACGGGATAGCGGTCATCGGCCTCGGGGATGTCGTCGAGTTGGTAGCCGGGTCCGCTCGGCTGGGATGCCATGATCCCGGCCATCTCGTCGTCGGAAAGGTCCTCGGCCCGCAACGCGATCCGGCCGCCCGGCGGGATGGCCCTGGCCACGAGGCGGACACGGTCCGGCCAGATGAGGCCTTCGTGCCCGAGGCGCTCGACGCCCCAGGGCTGCGGGGGATCCTGCTCGGCGCCGGCATCGCGCCACAGGCCGACCGGCTCGGCGGCGAGCCCGTCGATCGACGCCCACCAGTGCTCTGCGCTCTCGCCGATCGTGACGCCTTCGGGGCGGGGCTCCATGCCGGCGAGGACGCGGAGGCTCTCGGGCGGGTAGCTGTCGTCTGGCATGCTCAGACCTCTTCGCCGCGCGCGTTCCGCCCGAGCGCGTCCCGGACGTCATCGACGAGCCACACGGTCAGCGCGCGGTAGACCTCCTCCTCAGTCTCGGCGTGCCGGCACATCGCCGGGTCGCCTCGGCCGAGCCGCTGGAGCACCCGCACGGCGAGATCAGACGCCCCGGCGAGGCGGGCGCGCGCCACCAGGTCGAGGGCCTCGTCGACAAGGGTCGGCTCGTCGTCGTCGTCGATCATGAAGGGATTCTCGCGCCGGGCGGGGCGGCGGGCAAGCCTGGACGGGTGCGGAGTGCGGCATCCTGTCCAGCGAGCCGACTACCGTTTCCGGTCTCCCCGCTTCGCTTCGATTGCATGGAGGAAGGAGACACCTGCCATGATCGACCGCGACGCCATCATCTTCGAACTGCACCTTCCCGAGCCGGGCGAGCGCAACGCCACGCTGGCCCGCCTGGTGCGGAAGTACCCGGACCTCCGCGAGGAGCTGGTCGACCAATTCTGCGAGATCGTTCTGATGGAGTGGCGGGCCGCCTACGATCCGGAACCCCCGTGCCCGCCGGTGGACGAGGCCGAGGCTGCCCGGTCGCTAGCCCGCTTCCGCGCGATCGAAGCAGGGCTTGGCACTGCCAGCGCGGCCTGAGACGATCGAGGCCTGGAGCGCGTCCGGGCGCTCGAATCCGTGCGGATCGGGCCGCCGCGAATATCGCGGGTCGCAGCCCGAGAACAGCCCGAGATGCGAAAAGCCCCGGACGGTCGGTCCAGGGCTCGGCGGCTAATTGAGTGTTTTTGCTGGAGATTTTTGGTAGCGAGGGAGGGATTTGAACCCCCGACACAAGGATTATGATTCCTCTGCTCTAACCAGCTGAGCTACCCCGCCCCAAGCGGCATCCGCCCCGGGAGGACGGCTTGTCGCGAGGCCGCGGTATAGGAAGACGGGGTGCGGGGTGTCAACGGTCCGTTGCCGGCCGGACGCAGAATCCCGTGACCGGCATGCTGAAACATGGTCGCAACTGTCAGTCCGAACGGGGTGATCGCGGCATCGAACCATGTCCGATCCGGTACGCGCCGCTATCTTGACCCGAAGGCCCGGAACGAGGGCCGGCAGACCCGGAGTGTTCGATGACCCGCAGTGCCAGCATCCGCTTCGCAGTCCTGCTCGCCGTCGCGGCAGCACCCCTCATCGGCGCGCCGGCATTCGCGGCCGACAAGACCTACCGGGCGGCGCTGACCGGGAGCAGCGAGGTGCCACCGACACAATCGCAGGGCACCGGCGAGGTCACCGCGACCTTCGACCCGGCCAGCAAACGCCTCAGCTGGAAAGGTACCTACAGCGGACTCACCGGCCCTGTTACGGCGGCCCATTTTCACGGTCCCGCCAAGGCGGGCGAGAACGCGGGCGTGCTGGTGCCCGTGACTGCCGCCGGCAGCCCGTTCTCCGGCGAGGCCATGCTGGACGACGCAAAGGCGGCCGACCTGGAAGGAGGCCGGCTCTACTTCAACATCCACACCGCGGCCAATCCCAAGGGTGAGATCCGCGGCCAAGTCGAGCCGGCGCGCTGAGCCGGCGCCTCGACGGGCAGTCTTCGTCCGGTTAGGCGGGGAGCCCCACCTGCCGGAGCCTTCGGATGAAGCAGATCGAGGCCATCATCGCCTGGACACCCCGTCGCTGGGCAGAGTTGAAACCGGAGACCGCCGGGCAGGTGGCGGTGCTGCCGGCACCCGACGAGGCCGGCGCGGCCAAGCGCTACATGATGCGCGCGGGCGCCGGTTCGTCCGCGCTCGCCGCCCTCTCGGAAGAGGCGCGGATTGCGCGCCTGTTCATCGATTTCCAGACGCTCGTGGTCCGCGACGGCATCGATCCGCAGGTTGTGCACCGCGCCTTCCTGGCGATCGACGAGTACCGCTTCCGCATCGCCCCCGACACCGAAGGTGCCGAATTCGAGGATCCGCCGGAGGAGGACTGAGCCGTTCCGCCAGTCCATGGAATGCCGCGGGACCGGGGGCCTCGCGCAAGCGTGAGAATAACGAATACACTTCCGGCAGTGGCCGCCCTATCTCCCCGTCGTCCTGACTTCGCCGGAGGCCGGCCATGTCCGTATCCCGTCGCGCCGTGATCGCCGCAGCGGCCCTGATGCCCGCCGCGGGCCGCCTGGCGCGGGCCGCCGAACCTCTGATCCGCCGGCCGATCCCATCGACCGGGGAGATGCTTCCGGCGATCGGCATCGGCACCTCCCGGCGCTACGAGGTTGAAGCCACGCCCGACAAGGTCGCGCCCCTCAAGGAGGCCGTGCAGACCTTCGTCGCGCTGGGCGGCACAGTGATCGATACCGCGCCGAGCTACGGGACCGCCGAGGACGTGCTCGGGGTCATCCTGGCGGAGACGGGCCTGCGCCAGAAGATCTTCCTCGCCAGCAAGGTCGACACGACGGGCCGGGATCAGACCCGTGCGGAGTTCGAACGGTCGCTGAAGCGGATGAAGGTCGACACACTGGATCTCGTGGCGGTCCATAACCTGATCGATGTGGACGACAACCTCGCGGTGCTGCGCGATCTGAAGGGCGAGAAACGGATCCGCTATGTCGGAGTCACAGTGTGGCGCGACAACCAGCTCGACGCTTTGGAAGCGGTCATGAAGCGCGAGACCCTCGACTTCATCCAGGTGAACTACGCCATCGATAACCGTGCCGCCGCCGAGCGCGTGCTTCCGCTCGCCGCCGACCGGGGGTGGCGGTCATGACGAACGTGCCCTTCGGCCGCGACCGCCTGTTCAAGGCCGTGCAGGGCAAGGAGCTGCCCGCCGTCGCCAAGGATCTCGGCTGCGCGACCTGGCCGCAGTTCTTTCTCAAGTACGTGCTCGGCAACCCGGCCGTGACCTGCCCGATCCCCGGCATGGCCAAGGCTTCCTACGTTGAGGACAATCTCGGCGCCGCCCGGGGCAGGCTCCCCGATCCGGCGCAGCGCAGGCAGATGGAGGCTTTCATCGATGCGGTCTGATCACACCACGCGCCGCTCGGCGCTCGCCCTGGCGGCCGGGCTGTCCCTGGCGGCCGCCATGCCGGCCCTGGCGCAGGACGGCGCCAGGAAGATCCGAATCGGGGTGATCGGGGCCGGAAATATCGGCGGCACGGTCGGCACCCTCTGGGTCAAGGACGGTCATGAGGTGATGTTCGCCTCACGGCATCCGGAGACCTTGGCCCCGATGGTCTCGGAACTCGGGCCGAAGGCGAAGGCCGGTACGCCCGAGGAGGCGATCAGGTTCGGCGATGCCGTGTTCATCGCCGTGCCCTACAAGGCCTATCCGGATCTCGCGAAGGAGATCGGCCCGTCGCTGAAGGGCAAGATCGTGCTCGACGCCGGCAATGCCACGCAGAAGCGTGACGGGGCCCTCTACGACGAAGTGCAGGCGAACGGCCTCGGGATCACGTCCGCGAAGTATTTCCCTGGCGCAAAGCTCGTCCGGGCCTTCAGCTCAGCCAACTACAAAGTGTTCGCGAAGGAGGGCGCCAATGGCGGGCGCGACCGCACCGGCGGCCGGATGGCGATCCCGATCGCCGGCGACGATCCTGCGGCGCTCCGGGTCGCCGAGCAACTCGTCCGTGATGCCGGGTTCGATCCGGTCGTGATCGGCTCTCTCAAGGATGCCGATAAGGTCGCCATCGGTGCTCCGGCCTTCGGACAGAACGTCACCGCGTCGGAGCTGCGCGAGAAGCTCGGACTAGCGAATTAGGGCATGGGCGCGGCAGGCCCTGCGCTCGATCAGGCCGGTCGAGACGCCGCGCTGTCGAGTCGCCGTGTCGGCCGACGGCACGGGAACGCTCCGTTGAGATCTCTCCATGCCTGAGCCCGCAAGAGCTGGTGGCCCACTGGCGCGCCTGATCGGCGTTCAGCCCGGGGAAGGTCGGGCCCTCGCATGGTCCTGGGCCTACATCTTCTCGATCCTCGCCGCCTACTACGTCCTGCGTCCGATCCGCGACCAGATGGGCGTCGCGGGCGGCATCGAGAACCTGCCGTGGCTCTTCACAGCCACGCTGGTGGGCATGCTCAGCCTCAACCTGCCCTTCGCCTATCTGGTGAAGCGGATGCCGCGGGCGCGTTTCGTGCCGATCACCTATCGGTTCTTCGCGGCCAACATCCTCGCCTTCGCGCTGACGCTTTACCTCGCGCCGCCCGAGTGGGGCGTGTGGATCGGGCGCGTCTTCTTTGTCTGGCTGTCGATCTTCAACCTATTCGTCGTATCGATCTTCTGGGCAACGATCGTCGACGTGTTCTCGAACGCCCAGGGCAAGCGCCTGTTCGGCTTCATCGCGGCCGGCGCCACGGTGGGCGCGATCGCCGGCTCGGCCACGACCGCGCTGCTCGCCAAGAATGTTCCAACCTGGGGGCTGATGCTCTGCGCAGTGGTGTTGCTGGAGGTCGCGGTCTTCTGCATGCGCGGGCTGGCGGCCCTGTCGACCCGACTGCACGAGGTTCCGGGGAACAGCCCGACCGCGGAGGACGGGCAGGACCGGACGATCGGCGGCAGCGTGCTCGCCGGCGTGACCCGTACGCTGGCGTCCTCCTACCTTCTCAACATCTCCCTGTTTTTGCTGCTGTTTTCGGTGACGTCCACCTTCCTGTACTTCGAGCAGGCGGGCATCGCGAAGCGCAGCTTCCCGGACCGGGGCGCTCAGACCGCCTTCTTCGCCAGCGTCGACCTTGCGGTAAACGTGCTGACCCTCGGCATCCAGCTCTTCCTCACCGGGCGGATCGTGAAGCGACTCGGCGTCGCCATGACCCTCGCGATCCTGCCGGCCTTCAGTATCCTCGGCTTCGCGGCGCTCGCGGCCTGGCCGACGATCGGCGTCATCGTGGCCTTTCAGGTCCTGCGCCGGGCCGGGAACTTCGCCATCGCGCGGCCCGTCCGGGAGGTTCTGTTCACCGTGGTCCCACGGGAGGACCGCTACAAGGCCAAGAGCTTTATCGACACGGTGGTGTATCGGCTGGGCGATCAGGTCGGCGCGTGGTCGTTCACCGGCATCCAGACTATCGGCCTCGGCAGCGCGAGCATCGCCGGCGCGGCGATCCCGCTGTCGCTGGCGTGGTTGGTGAACAGCGTCTGGCTCGGCCGCGCTCAGGAGCGCCGACGGATCGCCCAGGAAAGCGAGACGGGCGACGACACCGGCCGGGTGCACGGCGGCGTCATCGTTGGGCGAAGGTAGCAGCCCGCCGTCCGCCCGCCGCCGCCAGCGCGAGGCCGTCGACCTACCGGTGCTTCATGAAATCCCAGATCAGGAAGGCCGGAAAGGGGAGCATGATGGCGAAGAAGATCCAGTCGAACATCTGAGGCATGAGGCAGTCCTTCTCACGGTCCGCCTTGGGTTCTACCGGCGCGGCAGCCCGAAGTTCCGGAACGGCCGCCGTCCCGCCCGTTAAGACGCGGTTTACCCTGCGCGCTGAGGGTTCGGGCTCGGTCGGGTCGGGAGAGCAGGATGGCGGGGTCCTCGACGGGGCGGCGGTTGCGCCGGCACGACGGCTGTCTGCTAGCCCTGCTCATCCCGCTGCTCACAGCGCCCCTTCAGGCGTCCGCGCAGGAGGCCCTCTTCATCCGGATCCGGCCGCTCCCCGACGCCGAAGCCGCGCGCGTCGCCCGGGAGATGCTCTGGGCACGCCGGCAGGCTCATGCCCGCGCGGTCATCGAATCCGTCTGCACCGGCTGCCTCGGCGCCTGGAAGGCCGAGGCCCCACCGACCACGGCTGCGCGGCCCGGACTCGCAGAAGCCCGTGAGGCGCAGATTGCGAACCTCGCGGTGCCGATAGGGGTTGAACTCGACCCCAGTGCCGGGGCATCCGACGAGCATCCCGATCCATCGACTTCCGAGGTGCATCCATGACGCAAGCGCATCCGACCAGCGGCGCCGAGCCCGAAGTCGATTGCCCGGTGACCCTCGAGGTACTCGGCTCCGTGTATCGGGCCGACGATTTCGATCTGCCGCTGATCCTGGAGCAGATCCCGCCGCTCAAGCGTGCCCAGCTCGCCGCCTACCTGTACGGCAAGAGCCACATGCACAAACTCGGCCTCAAGGTCGCCCGCTCCTGCGAGCGCGACGACCTCATCCGCGTCGCCGGCGAGATCGGATCGGTGATCCACGGCCAGGCTCACCTGAAGCCGTCCCGGCCGGCGCCGGAGGCCGCGCCGCAGCTGCGCGCGAAGACGCCGCCAGGGCAGAAGAAGGTGAGCCTCGCCGGCGCGGCACCGAAGCCCGCGATCAGCCTGGGCGGTTCGGCCAAGGTCCGGAATTTCGACTGAACGGCCACCGACCCGGGGATTGCGGTGCGCACCTTGCGTCGCGATCCCCAGCCCGGTGCGGGCCAGCGCGTTGCGCGCGTCCCGGCCATCGGATAATCGCCCGCGATGAACACCGACCACGACAAGATCCTGATCGTCGATTTCGGCTCTCAGGTGACTCAGCTCATCGCCCGCCGGGTGCGGGAGGAGGGCGTCTATTGCGAGATCGTGCCCTTCACGAAGGCCGAGGCCGCGTTCCGCGAGCAGCGGCCGAAGGGCGTGATCCTCTCCGGCGGCCCTGAGTCGGTGACGGTGGAGGCCTCGCCCCGGGCGCCCCAGCTGGTCTTCGATTCCGGTGTCCCGGTCTTCGGCATCTGCTACGGCCAGCAGACCATGGCGGCGCAGCTCGGCGGAGCGGTCGAGGGCGGCCACCATGCGGAATTCGGGCGGGCCGAGGTCGAGATCCTGGCCGATTGCCCGCTCTTCAACGGCGTCTGGCATAAGGGCGAGAAGTACCCGGTCTGGATGAGCCACGGCGACCGGGTCACCAAGCTGCCCGATGGCTTCACCACCGTGGCGATCTCGAAGAACGCGCCCTTCGCGGCGGTGGCGGACGAGGCGCGCAACTACTATGCGGTCCAGTTCCATCCGGAGGTGGCGCACACGCCCCACGGCGCCCTGCTGATCCGCAATTTCGTCCGCGACGTCGCCGGATGCTCAGGCGACTGGACCATGGGCGCCTATCGCGAGGAGGCGATCGCCAAGATCCGCGAGCAGGTCGGCGCGGAGAAGGTGATCTGCGGGTTGTCCGGCGGCGTCGATTCCGCCGTCGCGGCCGTGCTGATCCACGAGGCGATCGGCGACCAGCTCACCTGCGTGTTCGTCGATCACGGGCTCCTGCGGCTCGGCGAAGCCGAGCAGGTCGTGGCCCTGTTCCGCGACCACTACAACATCCCGCTGGTTCACGTGGAAGCCTCGGGCATGTTCCTCTCGGCGCTTGAGGGGGTCAGTGACCCGGAGGTGAAGCGCAAGACCATCGGACGCCTGTTCATCGACGTGTTCGAGGCCGAATCGAAGAAGATCGGCGGGGCGGCGTTCCTCGCACAGGGCACGCTCTATCCGGACGTGATCGAGAGCGTGTCGTTCACAGGTGGCCCCTCGGTGACGATCAAGAGCCACCACAACGTCGGCGGGCTGCCCGAGCGCATGAACATGAAGCTCGTGGAGCCGCTGCGCGAGCTGTTCAAGGACGAGGTCCGGGTGCTGGGCAAGGAACTGGGCCTGCCCGAGGGTTTCGTCGGCCGCCATCCGTTTCCCGGTCCGGGTTTGGCAATCCGCTGTCCCGGCACGATCACGGCCGAGAAGCTGGAAGCCCTGCGCAAGGCCGACGCGATCTACCTCGACGAGATCCGGCAGGCCGGGCTCTACGACACGATCTGGCAGGCCTTCGCGGTGATCCTGCCGGTGAAGACCGTGGGCGTGATGGGCGACGGCCGCACCTACGACCACGTCTGCGCGCTCCGGGCCGTGACCTCGGTGGACGGCATGACGGCCGATTTTTACCCGTTCGACATGGCCTTCCTCGGCCGGGTCGCCACCCGCATCATCAACGAGGTGAAGGGTATCAATCGGGTGACCTACGACATCACCTCGAAGCCACCCGGCACGATCGAGTGGGAGTGAGCCGGCCAACGGACCGATCTTCATCCGAGTGCTGCGCCGTCATCGCGAGCGCGGCGAAACGACTCGGTGCAGCGCGACGTCGGAAGACGTGGCGTACCCTGGATTGCTTCACTTGGTCTGCGAAGCCAACGAAGGCGGCAGAGCCCGCGCCGCGGGCGCTGTCATGGTGCACACAGGGCTGGTTCAAGCGCCTGCAGGGCCGGCCGGAACGCAGCCAGGTGCAGCCCATCGCGCAAGGCACCGGGCTTAGCATAGCCGGTATCGCCATCGCGCAGCGCCGCGAACGGATCCGCGAAGGTGCAGCCGAGACGTCCGCAGAGGTTCTCAAGCCGCCGCGAATAATCCGCCACCGCGCCTGCCTCGACGAGCTTGCCGATCTCCCGGCCGACCGGGGGCAGGGCGGTCACGGTGACCCGGGGGCTCAAGTCCTGGAGCCGCCTGATGATCGCCTCGGCAGATGCTTCGAACTGCTCCGTGGGCTTCGTCAATTGCGGATTGTTCTTCACTAGGATGTCGTTGGTCCCGATCGTGAGGGCGGCCAAGCGCGGACGGGTCTTGAAGGTCAGGCGCTTCAGGTAGTCGGCATAGCTGCCCGCCGTCGCCCCGCTGACGCCGCCGTTGACCAGATCCAGACCGCACGGGCGCTGGCCGCCGGGCTGCAGTTCCACCTGGGAATCGCCGGCCCAGAACACGTAATCGGGTGGCGCCTCGTCGAGGCTCACCTGCACGGCGATCAGGCGCATGTCCGCGTAGGCGCGCGCGTCGGCCCCGGGCCGGTGGAGGCGCCATCCGGCGAGGCCGCCGAGCGCCAGCAGGACTAGGCCGACGACGAGCAAAAGAGTGAGGCGCTTCACGAAGCGGCACCAGCGCGATCGACCTGGGCGTCAGGCCGCGAATCCGTCGATGCGTAATAGGGCTTGATGTCGAGGAGCGGCGTGCCGTCGAGGCAGTCGAGGCCGCGAACCTTCAGAACCGCGCCGTCGCGGCCGACCAGTTCCACCACCGAGAGGGCGATCGGGTTCGGCCGCGCGGGCGAACGCAGCGAGAAGGTCCCGCGCGGACCGTCGGCGTGACGCGGGTGCTGGACGACGAGGCCGCGGGTCGCCCGGTCCATCCAGTAGAGCAGGATCAGGTGCGTGCAGCCGGTCACGGTACGCAGGCCTGGGGCGAAGGCGGGGTCGACCTCGACGCTGCAGACCGCGTCGGTTTGGAGGCCGTTCTTCGGACAATCCGAGCGCGTTTGCCACGGCGTGTGCAGCCGGCCGATGAAGTAAAGGCCGGCGTCGTAGCGCTCCGGCAGAGCCGCCACCTCTTCGCCGGGACGGATCCCGAACTCGTCCGCGCCCATGCCGCCTCGCTCCGGTTCGGCGGGCTTGTCGGCCAAGCGCCCGGCGCCCGCAAGCCCACATGGCACGCGCAGCAGGCCTGCATCTCGCTCCCCGGCGGCCGCAGGTGTAGATCCGCCGCCAGCGACGGAGGCGACATGATCGAGCGTGAATTGCGGCCGATGCAGGCGGTGGCCGATGCCGGGACCGCCATCGACCGCTTGGTCGAACTCTACGACCACGCGGCTGGCGCTCTGCGAACCGCCCTGGAACGCTACCTCGCAGGCGGCCCGCCGCCGGACGCGACCGAACGGCTGGCCTTCCGCTATCCCGAGCTGCGCGTCAGCTACCGGCCGGACGGACCGCTGCCCCGAGTGCGGCGGGCCACCGCCAAGCTCCAGGCCGCCGGTACCTACGCGACAACCATCACTCATCCAGGCTTCTTCCGTGACTACCTCACCCGGCAACTGGAGCCGCTCATCGCCGATTACGGCGTGGCTCTCGAAATCGGCCTGAGCGCGCAGGAGATCCCCTATCCCTACGTGCTGGAGGCCGGGCTCGATGCCCGCGGCCGGGCCGTCGACGGCGCGGAGCTCGCCACGTACTTCCCGGTTCCGCTCCTGTCGCTCGTCGGCGACGAGATCGCCGACGGGACGTTCGCTCAAGCCGACGGCGAGCCGCTGCCTCTGGCGCTGTTCGATGCGGTGCGGGTCGATTACTCGCTGCGGCGGCTGGTTCATTACACGGGCTGCGACTGGCGGGACGTCCAGCCCTGGATCCTGCTCACCAACTACCACCGCTACGTCGACCAGTTCGTGCGCCACGGCCTGGAACGGCTGGCCTCCGATGAGGAAGGCTTCGAGCGGCTGGTCCTTCCGGGCGGCGTCTCGGTGACGCGCGCGGAGGCCGCGGATGCCGATCCTGCGGCCGTGATTGCCGCTTCGCCGTGGCACCGGCACCAGATGCCGGCCTATCACCTCGTCGCCCGCGGTGCCGACGGGACCCTGCAGGGTACGACGCTCGTCAACATCGGCGTCGGTCCCTCAAACGCCAAGACGATCACCGACCACCTCGCGGTGCTTCGCCCGGATTGCTGGCTGATGGTCGGGCATTGCGGCGGTCTTCGTCAGTCCCAGACCATCGGTGACTACGTCCTCGCCCACGCCTACCTGCGCCGGGACCGGATTCTCGACGAACTGGTTCCACCGGATGTGCCGGTCCCGGCGCTGGCCGAGGTGCAGCTCGCTCTGCAAAGCGCAGCCGCCGCGGTGACGGGCGAGCACGCTGACGCCCTGAAGCAGCGCCTGCGGACGGGTACGGTCGTCACCTATGACGACAGGAACTGGGAGTTGCGCTTCAGCCAGGAGCGGCGCCGGATCAATCAGTCGCGCGCGGTCGCGGTCGACATGGAGAGCGGCACCGTCGCGGCTCAGGGATTTCGGCTGCGCGTTCCCTACGGAGCCCTGCTCTGCGTTTCCGACAAGCCGCTCCACGGCGAGATCAAGCTCCCGGGCGCCGCGAACGCGTTCTACGACCGGGCGGTCTCGGAGCATCTGCGGGTCGGCCTTGCGGCGCTGGACGGTCTGCGCGCCGACCGTCACGGACTGCATTCGCGCAAACTGCGGAGCTTCGACGAGCCACCGTTCCGCTGAGCGGGTTCGACCGGGGCGGCCATCGTTCCCGCGACGAGGACCGGCGACACGTTCAGGATCTGAGCGAATGACGTCGTCGGCCGCCGCCGCGACTCTGCGCAACGGTGCCGACGCCCTGATTCCTGCCGTCGGCGGTCGATGGGACAGCGGTCACAGCGACCGACTGCCACGCCGCCTCTTCGCGCTCACGCTTGGAAACCTTGTCAGCGAGGCGTGTTTGGAAAGTCAGATCCCTCTCAAGATTTGGACTTTCCGATGAAGCGTTTAGCGATTGCATCGACGGCCCTTCTGGCCGCCGCAATGTTCCTGCCCGGCAGTGCGGATGCCCGCGGTTTCGGCGGTGGCGGGTTCCATGGCGGTGGCTTCGGTGGCTTCCACGGCGGCGGTTTCGGTGGTGGCGGTTTCCGCGGAGGCGGGCTGGGTGGCGCCCGTGTCGGCGGCCTCGGCGGCGGCTTCCGTGGGGCCGGCCTCGGCGCCGGCGGCGTGGCGGGAACCGGCGTCGGCGGTCTCCGCACCGGCGGATTCAACAACGCAGGACGGGTCGGCGTCGGTCGGGCGGGTGTGATCGGCAACCGCGGCTTCGCGGGTCGTGGCTTCGCCGGACGCGGGTATGGCCGCGGTTACGGTCGCGGCTTCGGTTACGGGCTCGCTGGCGTCGGACTGGGTCTCGGCGTCGGCTACGGCCTTGGCGGCTTCGGCTACGACAATTGCGCCGATGGTTTCGGTTACGGTGCCTACGATCCGGCATACTGCAACCTCTACGGCTACTAGGCCGGGAAGTCGCTTCGTCCCTTTCACAGGATCGGCACTGAGAAAGGCTCGGTCGCGGACGCGGCCGGGCCTGCTCTGTCGGGCCGCAGCGATGTTGGGGGCGAGGGGCAGTGCCGCTGGCGCATGCCACACACCTGGACGCGTTCCTTCGTCATGCGCGAAGGCACTATCAAGAACATCCGAATTGCGAACCGTGCCAATCCGGCCAGGATGCGGAGCATCCGTAAAGGGCGCGGCGTCGGGAGGTCCGGGTGAGCGGGGAGGCTGTAGTTCCGGCGACGGCGGTCCTGCTGGTAGTCTGCATGGGCCTCTGGGCCACGGCGCTGCTACCGGAAGTGGTCACGGCGCTCGCCTTCTTCGGCCTTGCGATGCTGCTGCGGCTGGGCAGTGCCGGAACGGTCTTCTCGGGATTCTCGACTTCGGCCTTCTGGCTGGTCCTGTCCGGGATGATCGTGGGCCAGGGGATGACGCGCACAGGGCTGGGCGCCCGCATGGCGCGCGCGCTGGCTATGCGCCTGTCTGGCTCCTACGGACGCTTCATCGCCGGCCTTGTGATGCTGAGTTTCCTGATCGCCTTCGTCATGCCGTCGAATCTCGGGCGCATCGCCCTGATGATTCCCGTAACGTTGGCGCTCTGCGATGCCTTCGGCCTGACGGCTGGTCGTCCGGGGCGCACGGGCGCCGTGCTGGCGGTCGGCGTCGCAACGCCGATCCTGTCCGCCGCCATCCTGCCGGCGAACGTGCCGAATCTCGTCATGGCGGGCTCAGCCGAGCGGTTGCTCGGCCTTCACCTCTCGTACCTTTCCTACTTCGTGCTGCACGCGCCGGTGCTCGCGGTCGTCAAGGGTGCGATGCTGGTGGCCCTGATCGTTCGACTATTCCCGGACCGGCTGTCATCGGCCGCCCCAACTCTGCCGGCGCTTCCGCCGATCTCGGCCGCCGAGCGGCGCCTCGCCGTCATTCTCGCCTGCACGCTCGCGCTCTGGATGACCGACAGCCTGCACGGCCTCGCACCGGCCTGGGTCGGGCTGGCGGCGGCGGTGATCTGCCTGCTGCCGAGGATCGGGGTGCTGCAGCCGGAGGCCTTTCAGCAGGTGAACCTGCGAACCTGCTTCTACATCGCGGCGCTCCTCGGCCTCGTCGCCCTCGTCAACGAGACCGGACTTGGCGAGCGACTGGGCCACATCCTGCTGGCGGTCGCACCCCTGACGCCCGGCGCGGACGCGGCGAATTTCGCGGTGCTCACCGGACTCGGCACGGTGCTGACGCTCCTCGTCACCGCCAACGGCGCGCCGGCGCTCTATACCGGTCTCGCGGGAGAGATGACGGAGGCCAGCGGCCTGTCACCACTCGCGGTCGTCTCGCTTCAGGTGATCGGCTACTCGACCGTGTTCTTCCCCTACCAAGCGCCGCCGATCGTGTTCGCCAGCGAACTCGGTGGCGTGCGGCTTCGGGATGCCACACGCCTGACGCTGAGCTTCGGGCTGCTGTCACTCCTGGCAGCGCCGCTGGACTACGCCTGGTGGCGGATCCTGGGGCAACTGAAGTGACAGATTCTCGATAGTGTCGCCCAGCTTGTCACATTGCGTTGCAGCATGACGCATTGCGGCTTGCTCCCGTAGCCACTAGCGCTACCAGATTAGAGACGGTCCAGTTCGCAGCTGCGAGGCTTCAATCCGATGGCACCCACCGCTCGCCCGACAGTGGCACAGCCCATGTCGCCGCATCTCCAGATCTATCGCTGGACCTGGACGATGGCGATGTCGGTGTTTCACCGCGTCACCGGCACGGCCCTCTACGGAGGGACTGCGCTGGTCGCGATCTGGCTCGTCGCACTGGCTTCGGGACCGGTGGCCTATTCTTACGTGGCCGGCTTCTTCGGCTCCCTGTTCGGGCGGCTGATCCTGTTCGTCTACACGTGGATCCTCATGCACCACATGCTCGGCGGTCTGCGCCATCTGGCCTGGGACTTTGGGATCGGCTTCGATCGGGAGAAGCGGCTTGCCATGTCCCGCCTGACGCTCATCGGGTCGGTGGCGCTCACCCTCGTCATCTGGGCGGTCGCCCTTCTGGTTCGCTGAGGAGGTCGGCATGGCCAAGGAACAGGTCCGCCAGGACACCAGCGTCTCCATCCGCACGCCGCGGGCCCGCGTCCGCGGCCTGGGCGTCGCCCATCACGGCGTCGGCCATTGGTGGCTGCAGCGAATCACCGCAGTGACCAACACTGTGCTGATGCTGTCCTTCGTGGTCATCATCGCCCGGATGGCCGGGCGCGGCTATGCGGATGCAGTCCACGTCCTCGCGAACCCTTTCGTCTCGATCATCCTCATCCTGGCGTTCCTGTCGGTGACCCTCCACATGCGCATCGGCATGCAGGTGAT
Source organism: Methylobacterium mesophilicum SR1.6/6 (assembly GCF_000364445.2). Lineage (NCBI taxonomy): Bacteria > Pseudomonadati > Pseudomonadota > Alphaproteobacteria > Hyphomicrobiales > Methylobacteriaceae > Methylobacterium > Methylobacterium mesophilicum. The sequence continues at coordinate 3,380,417 of NZ_CP043538.1, forward strand.
CATTGAGGATTACGTGCACGCGCAGGCGACCAAGATTGCCGCCGTGTTCGCCAACAACGTCTACGCGGTCCTGGTGGCCGTGGCCTGCGTCTACGCGGTCCTGCGGATCGGCTTCGGACAGCCGGCCTGAACCCGCATCAACGAATATCGAGGAGCCGACCATGGCCGCCAACGGCACGAACGGCAGCGGGCCTGCCTACACGATCCACGATCACGCCTTCGACGTGGTTATCGTCGGCGCGGGCGGCGCGGGCCTGCGCGCCACCGTCGGCTGCTCTGAGGCCGGCCTGCGCACAGCCTGCATCACCAAGGTGTTCCCGACCCGCTCGCACACCGTCGCGGCACAGGGCGGCATCTCGGCGTCCCTCGGCAACATGGGCCCGGACGACTGGCGCTGGCACATGTACGACACCGTGAAGGGGTCGGACTGGCTCGGCGACCAGGACGCCATCGAGTACCTGGTGCGCAACGCGCCCGCCGCGGTCTACGAGCTTGAGCACTGGGGCGTGCCCTTCTCCCGCACGGAGGAAGGCAAGATCTACCAGCGCCCGTTCGGCGGCATGACCACCGATTACGGCAAGGGCACCGCCCAGCGCACCTGCGCGGCGGCCGACCGCACCGGCCACGCCATGCTGCACACCCTCTATGGGCAGGCGGTGAAGAACCAGACCGACTTCTTCATCGAGTACTTCGCCCTCGACCTGATCATGGACGACGAGGGCCGCTGCCGCGGCGTCATCGCCCTCGATCAGGCGACCGGCGAGATCCACCGCTTCCGCGCCCAGATGACCATCCTGGCGACCGGCGGCTACGGGCGCGCCTATTTCTCGGCGACCTCCGCCCATACCTGCACGGGCGACGGCAACGCCATGGTGCTGCGCGCCGGCCTGCCGCTGCAGGACATGGAGTTCGTGCAGTTTCACCCGACCGGCATCTACGGCGCGGGCTGCCTGATCACCGAAGGCTCCCGCGGCGAGGGCGGCTATCTGACGAATTCCGAGGGCGAGCGCTTCATGGAGCGCTACGCGCCGTCGGCCAAGGACCTCGCCTCGCGCGACGTGGTCTCACGCTCCATGACCATGGAGATCCGCGACGGCCGCGGCGTGGGCAAGAACAAGGATCACATCTACCTGCACCTCGACCATCTCGACCCGAAGATCCTGCACGAGCGCCTGCCCGGCATCTCGGAATCGGCGCGGATCTTCGCGGGCGTCGACGTGACCAAGGAGCCGATCCCGGTCATCCCGACCGTCCACTACAACATGGGCGGCATCCCCACGAACTATCACGGCGAAGTGCTGACGCTCCGCGATGGCAACCCCGACACGGTGGTTCCCGGCCTGATGGCGATCGGCGAGGCGGCCTGCGTTTCCGTCCACGGCGCCAACCGTCTGGGCTCCAACTCGCTGATCGACCTCGTCGTCTTCGGCCGCGCCGCAGGCAAGCGCTGCGCCGAGATCGTCGAGCCGAACGGCCGGGCCATGGAGCTGCCGAAGGGCGCGACCGACAAGGCCTTGGAGCGTCTCGACCGCTTCCGCAATGCCAACGGCTCGACGCCGACCGCTGAGCTGCGCGCCGAGATGCAGAAGACCATGCAGAACAACTGCGCGGTGTTCCGCACCGGCGAGGTTCTGGAGGAGGGCAAGGGCCTGATCCACAAGGTCTGGAACGCCGCCGCCGACGTGAAGGTCACTGACCGTTCGCTGGTCTGGAACACCGACCTCCTGGAGACCCTGGAGTTCGACAACCTGATCGGCCAGGCGGTCGTCACGATGGAGTCGGCCGCGAACCGCACGGAATCTCGCGGCGCTCACGCCCGCGAGGACTTCCCGGACCGGGACGATAAGGACTGGATGAAGCACACCTTGTCCTGGCTCGACGAGGGCCAGCACCAAGTGGTCATCGATTACCGCCCGGTGCACACCTACACGATGTCGAACGAGATCCAGTACATCGAGCCTAAGGCGCGAGTGTACTGATCTTAAATCCCGAGTCATGCGCGCAGTCGCCGGCCCCGGCCGTGCGACTGCCCCATTCAGTTCCAGCGGAAGCTGACGATCATCATGGCCCAGTTCAATCTTCCGAAGAACTCGCAGATCACGCCGGGCAAGTCTTGGCCGGCGCCGCCCGGCGCCAAGAGCTTGCAGACCTTCAAGATCTATCGCTGGAACCCCGATGATGGGGCCAATCCGCGGATCGACACCTATCAGGTCGACCGCGAGGATTGCGGTCCGATGGTCCTCGACGCGCTGCTGTGGATCAAGAACAAGGTCGATTCGACCCTGGTCTTCCGCCGGTCCTGCCGCGAAGGTATCTGCGGCTCCTGCGCGATGAACATCGAGGGCCAGAATGCGCTCGCCTGCACGATGGGCATCGACGAGTGCAAGAGCCCCGACAACGCGCTGCCGGTCTTGACCCGCAAGGACAAGGACGGCGCGATCCGGATCTATCCGCTGCCGCACATGCCGGTCCTCAAGGACCTCGTGCCGGACCTCACGAATTTCTACGCGCAGCACGCGGCGATCGAGCCCTGGCTGCAGACCGAGACGCCGGCGCCCGAGAAGGAGTGGCGCCAGACGCCTGAGGACCGCTCGCGGCTCGACGGGCTTTACGAGTGCATCCTGTGCGCCTGCTGCAGCACCTCGTGCCCGAGCTACTGGTGGAACGGCGACAAGTTCCTCGGTCCGGCCGCGCTGCTTCAGGCCTATCGTTGGCTGATCGATTCCCGCGACGAGAACACCGGTCACCGCCTCGACGGTCTGCACGACCCGTTCCGGCTCTACCGCTGCCACACGATCATGAACTGCGCCAACACCTGCCCGAAGAACCTGAACCCGGCGAAGGCGATCGCCGAGATCAAGAAGATGATGGTCGAGCGCACGCTTTGATCGCATCCCGGTGAGGCCTTCCGGTCACACCCGGGGGAAAAGGCCCGGCTCTTCGCACCGGTTTTGTTTGCGGAGGGAGCGGCCGCCTTGCGGTCAGCGCATTTGGATCGGAGTCAGGCGGCTGGCGCTTCAGCGCCCCGTTCAGCCCGACTCAAAGTGGACCGATGCTGCGCCCGAATCTGCCGACATTCGCCGTCCTCTGCCTGAGCGCCAGCCTCGGTGCCTGCGCATCGAGCCGCCTGGACGGCCCGCGGACCCGCGCCCCGTCCCAGCAAGGGTCCCTCGACGCGGTCACCGCGATCCCGTCGGGAACCGTGACCGCGGCGCCCCTGGCACCGCCGCCCGGTGCCGCGGCGAGCCCCGACGCGCCCCCGCCGCCCGGTGCGCAAGCCGCGCTGTCGCCCGCCGCGCCGACCGTGATCCCGGAGCCGGTCACCCCGCCGGCACCGCCACCCCCAGTGGTGGCGAGCGGGCGGGCGTCCGTGGTCGGCTCCTGGGATGCGCGGGACGCCACCGGGGCGAACTGCAAGGTCACCCTGTCGAGTGCGCCCGCCCTCGATCTGTACAAGGCTACGGCTTCGGGGTGCGCCAACAAGGATCTGGCCCGGGTCTCGGCCTGGGATTTCCGGGACGGCGAAGTCTACCTCTATCAGCCCGGCGGCTCGGTGGCGGCGCGCCTCCGGCAGGGAGGCGCCGGCCTGGAAGGTGCGCTGACCAAGTCGGGCGCCGCGCTGGCCTTGAATCGCTGAGGCCTTCGGACAGGACACCGCAACTGCTGCCGCGACCACTCCGCACGGTTGGCACGCGGCAGCCCGCACTTACATGAAGGCTCCCGCAGCCTCACACCCCCGGCAGCATGTTCCTCGATTGGCTCGAGCGCCGAGTCGACCCGTTCGCGCCCTTCGACGAAACGCGAATGCCGCCGCGGTCGGTTCTCGGCTTCGCGTGGTTCTACCTGCGGCCGATCCGCGGCGTGCTGGCGCTGCTGTTCATCATTGCGGTGATCGCCGGCACGGTCGAGGCCTCCCTTTACCTCGTCATGCGCTGGTTCATCGATCTGCTCGGCACGGCGGATCGGGCAACAGTGCTCTCCGACCATGCGGCGGGGCTAACGCTCGCGATCCTTCTCATCGCCGTTGTGCGACCGGTCTCGATCTGGGCCCACGAGGTGCTCTCCAACCAGCTCGTGGTCCCACAATCCACTAACCAGATCCGCTGGCGTGCCCATCTCTACACGCTCGGCCACGCGCTCTCGTATTTTCAGGGCGACTTCTCCGGCAGACTCGCCAACCGCGTCGTGCAGGTGGGCCCGGCGGTCCGCGAACTCGCCGTCGTCTTCATCGACACGCTTCTCTACGTGGCGATCTACGCCGTCACCGCGGTCGGGCTGTTCGGCTCGATCTCGCCGTGGCTGGTCCTGCCGGTGCTGATATGGATTGCCGCCTACGCGGCTCTGACCACGTGGTTTGTGCCACGGGCGCGGTCGCGCTCCCACCGCACCGCCGACACCCGTTCGACGCTGATCGGCCGGATCGTCGACAGCTACACCAACATCCTCACCGTGAAGCTCTTCGCCCGCGACCGCGAGGAGCGGGCGGCGGTGCGGGATGCCGTTGAGGTCCACACGGCGGCCTATCTGCACCAGTTCCGCTTGGTGACTCTGACCACCAGCCTGCTCGGGCTCCTTAACAGCGCTCTCCTCATCGCCACCGGGACGGCCTGTCTGATCCTCTGGCGGAGCAGTGGGATGACCACCGGCGAGGCGTCTGCGGGGCTTGCGCTGGTCCTGCGCCTGATCGCCATGTCCGGCTGGGTGATGCAGACGGTCCGCGGCGTCTTCGAGAATGTCGGCGTGGTTCAGGAAAGCATGCAGACGATGGCGCGGCCCCACGCCCTCGTGGACGCGCCGGACGCGGGCGCATTGCGGGTCGCGGGGGGCGAGATCCGGTTCGAGAACGTCGGGTTCCATTACGGGCGCGGCGATGCCACCATCATCGAGGATTTCTCGCTGACGATCCGACCCGGCGAGAAGGTCGGGCTGGTGGGAGTGAGTGGTGCGGGCAAGTCCACCCTGGCGACACTTCTCCTGCGGCTCTACGACGTGGAGAGCGGCCGCATCCTGGTGGACGGCCAGGACATCGCCACGGTGACGCAGACATCCCTGCGCGAGGCCATCGCGATGGTCAGCCAGGACACGTCGCTCCTGCACCGCTCGATCCGGGACAACATCGCCTACGGGCGGCCCGACGCCGATCAGGCGGCGATCGAGCGCGCGGCCCGGTTGGCCCACGCCGACAGGTTCATCGCCGACTTGGTCGACCACAAGGGGCGGCGCGGCTACGACGCCCAGGTGGGTGAGCGCGGCGTGAAGCTCTCAGGCGGCCAGCGCCAGCGGATCGCCATCGCGCGGGTCATGCTCAAGGACGCGCCGATCCTGATCCTGGACGAGGCGACCTCCGCGCTCGATAGCCAGGTCGAGGCTGCAATCCAGGATTCCCTCGACACGCTGATGGCCGGCAAGACCGTGCTCGCCATCGCTCACCGCCTGTCGACCATCGCGGCCCTCGACAGGCTCGTGGTCATCGACCGCGGACGGATCGTCGAGGAGGGCACGCACGCAGAACTTGTCGCCCGCGGCGGCGTCTACGCCGGCCTCTGGGCGCGTCAGTCAGGCGGCTTTCTGGCCGATCGGGATCCGCCGAAAACGCCCGAGGGCTGGCTGACGCCGGATCGGCGGGCGCGACATGTTTCCGACGCCTTGCGCAGCTAGGCGATTGCGGCGCCGGCCCAGACGGGTCGCGGCGCCGAGGTCACCGCGTCATCGCGGCCGATCCGTCCAGATCTGAGACATCCCGAGAGCGTTCCATGCCGGCACTCGACCTCGCGGGCCTTCCCGCGCGGGAAGGGGCCCCGTTGCACCGTCCCTGGCTCCGCGAACTGCGCGCGACACTGGCGCTATCGGGGCCGCTCGTGCTCATCAACCTCGCCCAGCACGGCCTGATCATGGCCGACGTCGTCCTGCTCGGTCGCCTCGGCGCCGTGGACCTTGCAGCGGCGACGCTGGCGCACGGGCTCTACTTCATCCTGTTCATCGGCGGCCTCGGCCTGACCGGGACGGTGGCACCGCTGACCGCTGCAGCGCTCGGGGGCGATCCAGGCGCGAGCGACGCCGCGCGGCGTACCCTTCGGGCTGGTCTCTGGGCCGCCACGCTGGTGTCCGCGCCCCTGATGGGGCTCCTCTGGTACACCGGCCCGCTGCTCGCCGCGATCGGAGAGCCGCCGGCCCTGGCCGAGGCGGCGGGCGCCTATATGCGCGTCTTGCAATGGGCGATGTGGCCGGCCCTGCTGTTCATGGCCGTGCGGGGCGCGCTCGCCGCCTTGGAACGGCCGGGCTGGGCGCTGGCCGCGAGCCTCGTTGCGCTTCCGGTGAACGTCACCCTCGGCCTGTGGCTCGCCTTTCCTGCGGGCCTCGGCCTTGGCATGGCGGGGATCGGCGCCGCCACGCTGTGCTCGTCGGTGTTCAGCCTCGCTCTTCTGGTCGCCGTGGTTCTGTGCAATCCACGACTCCGGCGCTATCGGCTCCTCCAGGGGCTCTGGCGTTTCGACGGCGCGCGGCTGGCCGCCGTCTTCCGGCTCGGCCTGCCGATGGTGGCGACCGGCCTGGCCGAGGCGGGCCTATTCGAGGCCGCCGCCCTCGGTATAGGCCTGTTCGGGGCGAGCCAGCTCGCCGCCCACGCAGTGGCGATCCAGATCGCGGCCGTGTGCTTCATGGTGCCCAACGGTGTCGCCCAGGCCGCGACCGTACGGGTCGGATTGGCCTTCGGGCGCCGGGACGGGAGCGGCGTACGACGGTCCGGCGCGGTCGCGCTGGGGCTCGCCTTCGTCTTCATGACGCTCTGCGCGTTCACCCAGCTCCTCGTTCCGGAACGGCTCACCGGCCTGTTTCTCGACCTGCGCGACCCCGCCAACGACGCCGTCCTGCCGATCGCGGCCGCCTTCATCGGCTTCGCGGCGCTCTTCGCGGTGGCTGACGGCGTGCAGTCGGTGGCGCTCGGCATGCTGCGCGGTCTGCAGGACACCCGGGTCCCGATGTGGATCGCGATCGGGGGTTACTGGGGCCTCGGCGTGCCGCTCGGCGCCGCGCTGGCCTGGGGCGGCGGCTTCCAGGGCTACGGAATCTGGTTCGGCTTCTGCGCGGGGCTCTTCGCGGTGGCGAGCCTGCTGGTCCTGAGGTGGCACCGACTCACGGGCGCGACATGAGGCGGGCGCATCCCGGAACGGAAGCCGGGGTGGAGGAATCGAACCAGCCTCAGGCGGTCGCGGGAGTGCCCTGTCTACCGCACCGCAGTAACATACGGCCCCGCTTACCGCGCGAGATGCGCGCGCGATCTGGCCGTCGGCTTGACTCCGGGCGACGGGCGGTCGCATTGCACAGTTTAGAATTAAAGTGCTGTGGTTCGGCCGAGCCGACAAACCCGCACGTCAAGCGGCGCGCCTCCCTCGTCCGGCACGGTGAGGGCCCGCTCTCTGGAGGTTCGAGACCTTGGCGAACACATCAGCCGCCGCCCCCGCGACGCATGGGCATGACGGCAGCCGCCGTGATTTCCTTTTCCTCGCCACCGGTGCCGCGCTCGCCGTCGGAGCGGGCGCTGCCGCTTGGCCGCTGATCTCCTCCATGGCGCCCGACGCCGATACGATCGCGGCCGGCGCCCCGATCGAGGTCGACCTGGCGCCGATCCAGGACGGGCAGATCGTGAACGTCTTCTGGCGCGGCAAGCTGATCTTCGTCCGCAAGCTCACCGAGAAGGAGGTGGGCGACATGAAGGCGGTGCCACTCTCGGCGATGATTGATCCCGCCGCCTTCACGACGCGGGTCAAGAATGGCCACGACCAGTGGCTCATCGTCTACGGCAACTGCACGCATCTCGGCTGCGTGCCGATCGGCCACCAGGGCAATTTCGAGGGCTGGGCCTGCCCGTGCCACGGCTCGCAATTCGACGCAGTGGGTCGCGTGCGCCACGGACCAGCGCCCATCAACCTGCCGATCCCCCCCTACGCCTTCCAGACGGATACGAAGATCCGGATCGGCGAAGGCGGCAAGGAAGCGGCTTGAGGAGGACGGAAGCATGAGCGGAACGGCCAGCACCTACGTCCCCAAGAGCCGCGTGGCCAAATGGTTCGAGGCGCGCCTGCCCATCGCTGGGCTGGTGCACTCGTCCTTCATTGCCTACCCGGTTCCGCGGAACCTCAACTACTTCTGGACCTTCGGGGCGATCCTCGCCGCATTCTTGGGGATCCAGATCATCACCGGCGTCTGGCTGGCGATGCACTATGAACCTTCGGCGACGGGCGCCTTCACCTCCGTCGAGAAGATCATGCGCGACGTGAATTACGGCTGGCTGCTGCGCTACGCGCACGCCAACGGCGCGTCGATGTTCTTCGTGGCCGTCTACGTTCATATGTTCAGGGCGCTCTACTACGGGTCGTACAAGGCCCCGCGCGAGGTGCTCTACATCCTCGGCGTCGTCATCTACCTGCTGATGATGGCCACCGCCTTCCTCGGCTACACGCTGCCCTGGGGCCAGATGAGCTTCTGGGGTGCCACAGTCATCACCAACATCCTTGCGGCGATCCCGGTGGTCGGCGACACGATCCAGACCCTGCTTTGGGGCGGTTACTCGGTGGGCAACCCGACGGTGAACCGCTTCTTCTCCCTGCACTACCTGCTGCCCTGGATGATCGCCGGCGTGGTCATCCTGCACGTCTGGGCGCTGCACGTGACGGGTCAGAACAATCCGGCCGGGATCCCGATCAAGTCGAGCAAGGATGCGGTGCCGTTCACGCCCTACGCCACCGTCAAGGACGTGTTCGCGACCTGCGTGTTCATGATCCTGTTCGCGTGGTTCCTGTTCTTCCAGCCGAACTTCCTCGGCCATGCGGACAACTACATCCAGGCGAATCCCGCCGTGACGCCCGCGCACATCGTTCCGGAATGGTACTTCCTGCCGTTCTACGCGATCCTGCGCGCGGTCCCGAGCAAGCTCGGTGGCGTGATCCTGATGTTCTCGGCGGTGATCATCCTGGCCTTCGCGCCGTGGCTCGACACGTCGCGAATCCGCTCATGCAACTACCGGCCGATCTACCGCCAGTTCTTCTGGGTGTTCATCGGCGTCACGCTGCTGCTCGGCTGGCTGGGTTCGCAGCCTCCGGAGGGCGGCTACGTGATCGCATCGCAGGTCTGCACCGCCTACTACTTCGCCCACTTCCTGATCGTCATGCCGCTCTGCGGTCTGTTCGAGACACCGAAGAAGCTGCCGGGCTCGATCCTCGAGAGCGTGACCGGGCCAGGCAAGCAGGTGAGCGGATCCGGCATGCCAGCGGGTGCCGCCGCCGCTCCGACCACCAAGGGCTGACGGGCTGACGACAGGACCATGATGATGACCCGCGTCCTCTCGACCGCCGCCCTTGCGGCACTTCTGTTCGGCGCCGCGCCGGCCTCCGCCCAAGAGGGACATGGCGGGCCGATCCCGGCCCGCGTGAACTGGAGCTTCGCCGGCACGTTCGGCCGCTTCGACACCGCGCAGCTGCAGCGAGGCTTCCAAGTCTACAAGGAAGTCTGCTCAGCCTGCCACTCGATGAAGCTGGTCGCCTTCCGCAATCTGGCGCAGGAGGGCGGCCCGGACTTCACCGCCAGCCAAGTCAAAGCTCTCGCCGCGACCTATCAGGTCAAGGACGGGCCGAACGATGCGGGCGACATGTTCGATCGCCCGGGCCGCCCGGCCGACACCTTCCCGCCGCCCTTCCCGAACGATCAGGCGGCAGCCGCGGCCAATGGCGGCAAGGCGCCTCCGGACTTCTCGGTGATCGCCAAGGCGCGGACCTTCTCCCGCGGCTCGCTGTACTTCCTGACCGACTGGCTGCCCCTCATCGGCTATTCGGAGCAGGGGCCCGATTACATCCACGCGCTCCTCAACGGCTACGAAGAGGCGCCGAAGGACTTCACCGTCCCGGATGGCGGCCACTACAACAAATATTATCCCGGCCACATCATCGCGATGCCGCCGCCGATCACCGACGGGCAGGTCACCTACCCGAAGAACGATCAAGGCCAGCCGGTCGTGCCCGAGACCGTCGATCAGTACGGCAAGGACGTCGCGGCTTTCCTGATGTGGGCGGCCGAGCCGCACATGATGGACCGCAAGGCTCTGGGGTTCCGGGTGATCCTGTTCCTGATCATCCTGTCGGGGCTGCTGTACTACGTGAAGAAGAAGATCTGGGCCGATGTCGGCGGCGAGGTCCACGGCCTCCAGCCGGAGTTGCACAAGGCCTACTGAGATCTCACCTCGGATCGACGAAGCTGGTTGGGCCTCCCTTGCGGAGGCCCATCTTTTTTGAGCTGGATCCCCATGTTAACCCGTCATTTCCGCGATGATCGGCTCGGGGAACACGAGCCGATCCACCCCCAAACCTGGTCCTGAGCGTCGGCGCAGCGGCCTCAAGTGGGCTCCAATTACCGCGGAACCTGGAGGTTTCCTTCGAGGCCTCCGCTTCGCCCCGGCACCTCAGGACGAGGTCACGGGTAGGACTAGCGGCTCTTCGAAGCGCCGCGCCACGACAGGGATACCTTCATGACGGCAGCGGTACTCGGCGTGATGGGCGGCTCCGGCGTCTACGAGCTGCCGGGTCTCGAGGATGTCTGTGAGGAGCGCGTGGCTTCTCCCTGGGGCGAGCCCTCGGACGCCCTGCGGATCGGGCGGATCGGCGACACGAAAGTCGTATTTCTGGCCCGGCACGGGCGCGGCCACCGGCTCTCGCCATCGGGTATCAACTACCGCGCCAACATCGATGCCCTGAAGCGGGCAGGGGTCACCGATCTCGTCGCTCTCTCGGCCTGCGGTTCGTTCCGCGAGGAGCTGCCGCCGGGCCTGTTCGTCCTCGTCGACCAGTTCGTCGACCGCACCTACGGGCGTGCCTCCTCATTCTTCGGCGACGGCTGTGTCGCCCATGTCTCCCTCGCGCACCCGGTGGGTCCCGGTCTTCAGGCGCGGATCGCCCAGGCGGCTAAGGCCGAGCAGATCGCAGTGCACCGCGGCGGTACCTATGTCTGCATGGAGGGCCCGCAATTCTCCTCGCTGGCAGAATCCCGCGCCTACAAGGCACAGGGCTTCGACGTGATCGGCATGACCAACATGCCGGAGGCCAAGCTCGCCCGCGAGGCGGAGATCACCTACGCGACCATCGCGATGGTGACCGACTACGATTGCTGGCATCCCGGCCACGACGCCGTGGACGTGGCCTCCGTGATCGCGGTCGCCCGCGCCAATGCCGACAAGGCCGCGCGCGTGGTGGCACGGCTGGCGCGCGACTTTCCAGGCGAGCGCGAACCCTGTCCGGCGGGTTCCCACCGGGCGCTTGAGGGCGCGATCATGACGGCGCCTTCCGTGCGGGATCCGGCGCTGCTCGCGAAGCTCGACGCCGTGGCGGGACGGGTGCTGGCCGGCTAGGGAACGCCCTTTCCATTCCGAAGAGAGTCCCTCTAGAAGGCGGGGCGGCCACAATCGCCCCTGAGACGAAGTTCAGACCAAGATGCGCAGCGCCACCATCAGCCGGAAGACCGCGGAAACCGACATCGCGGTCTCCGTGGCTCTCGACGGGACCGGCCAATCGACGATAGCCACGGGAATCGGCTTCCTCGATCACATGCTGGATCTCCTGGCGCGGCACGCCCTCTTCGATCTCGACGTGAGGGTCGACGGCGACCTACACATCGACCAGCATCACTCGGCCGAGGATTGCGGCATCGCGCTCGGACAGGCCTTCGCCAAGGCACTCGGCGACAAGCGTGGCGTCACCCGCTACGCCGACATTCACCTGCCGATGGACGAGGCGCTCACCCGCGTCTGCGTCGATATCTCAGGTCGTCCTTTCCTGGTGTTCCGCACCGCCTTTCGGGTTGAGAAGATCGGAAATTTCGATACCGAGCTGGTGCGCGAGTGGTTCCAGGCCTTCGCGATGAATGCCGGGCTGACCTTGCACGTCGAGACGCTCTACGGGGACAACGCCCACCATATCGCGGAAAGCTGCTTCAAGGGACTGGCCCGGGCCTTGCGGAAGGCCGTGGCGATCGATCCGCGGGAGGAGGGGCGCGTTCCCTCCACCAAGGGCTCCCTGTAGACTTGTTGTCGTCGGGCGTCCGGATCGGCCACACGGCCCTCGCGGCGCACGCTGTCGGAGTTTCGCGATGCGGATGCGCAGCTACACGCTCCACCTGCCGGATGAGGCACGGCCGGGCGAGTCGATCGGCCTCGACCGCGCCAAGCTGGTGCGGGACGGCTTCTCGTGGTCGGCCTTCGCCTTCACCGTTGTGTGGTTCCTATTCCATCGCCTCTGGATCGCGGCACTGATCGTGTTGATCGGGCTCGTGGCGCTGGCGGGGCTGGGAATCTTCCTGGACCTGTCCACCGGCGCCGGCGTGTTCGTCACGGTCCTCGCAGCGTGGCTGATCGGACTCGAAGCATCGAGCCTTCGGCGCTGGACGCTGGCCCGGCGCGGGTGGCCGGCGCGCGATGCCGTAGTCGCATCGTCGCCCGAGGAGGCGGAGGCTCGGGCGCTGCAGCGCTGGATCGGAGCGAGCCCGACCGCACCCCGTGCCCCGTTCCCGAGCGGACCCAGCCGGCGCACGGACCCAGTCATCGGTCTGTTCCCTGCGCAGGAAGGCGCCCGGTGAGTCAGTGCGCGAGACGAGCATGAGCACTGAGATCGTCGCGATCATCGATTACGGGTCGGGAAACCTTCATTCCGCCGCCAAGGCCTTCGAGCGCGCCGCCCGCGAGAGCGGCCGCAACGCGCGGATCTGCCTGACGTCGGAGCCGGACGTGGTGGCTTCGGCCGACCGCGTCGTCCTGCCGGGCGTCGGCGCTTACGCGGATTGCCGTCGCGGGCTCGACGCGGTGCCCGGCATGGTCGAGGCGATGACGCATGCCGCCCATGAGGCCGGCCGCCCCTTCCTGGGGATCTGCGTCGGCATGCAGCTCCTCGCGACCCGCGGCCTTGAATACACCACGACCCCGGGCCTCGGCTGGATCCCGGGCGATGTCGGCCCGATCCGCCCGGCGGATCCGACGCTCAAGGTCCCGCATATGGGTTGGAACACCCTGCGAGCTGAACGCGACCACGCCCTCCTTACCGGGATCCCGACCGGCGCAGACGGCCTCCACGCCTACTTCGTACATAGCTACGCGCTCACACCCGAGCGCCCGGACGACGTGGTCGCCCGCGCAGAGTATGGCGGGCCGGTCACCGCCATGGTCGCGCGCGACAACGTCGCCGGCACGCAATTCCATCCCGAGAAGAGTCAGCGGCTGGGCCTCGCCCTCATCGCGAATTTTCTCAACTGGCGCCCGTGAGCGCGGTGCGGCCCCGACAAGAAGGACAGATGCGCCCGTGATCCTGTACCCGGCGATCGACCTGAAGGAGGGACGCTGCGTCCGCCTCATCCAGGGGGACATGGCGCAGGCCAAGGTCTTCGGCGACGATCCGGCGGCGCAGGCCGCGATCTTCGAGGCGCAGGGCTTCTCCTGGCTTCATGTGGTCGATCTCGACGGCGCCTTCGCGGGCGCGCCGCGCAACGCCGAGGCGGTGGACGCGATCCTCGCCCGCGTCACGGTCCCGGTGCAGCTCGGCGGCGGCATCCGCGAGATGAAGACTCTCGAGGGCTGGCTCGCGAAGGGTGTGGCACGGGTGATCATCGGCACCGCGGCGGTGCGCGACCCGGGCTTCGTCCGGGAAGCCGCACGCAAGCATCCGGGCAAGATCGCCGTCGGCATCGACGCGAAAGACGGCCGCGTCGCCGTCGAGGGCTGGGCACAGACGTCCAGCATGACGGCGGAGGAGCTGGGCCGCCGATTTGAGGACGCGGGTGTGGCGGCGATCATCTACACCGACATCGCCCGTGACGGGATCCTCAAGGGCCTGAACGTCGAGATGACCCTGGCGCTGGCGCAGGCCGTACGCATCCCGGTGATCGCCTCCGGCGGCCTCGCGTCGATCGACGATGTGCACCGCCTGCTGCAGCCGGATTGCGCTCTCATCGCCGGCGCGATCACGGGACGAGCGCTCTATGACGGCCGCATCGATCCGGCCGCGGCACTGGCGGCGATCGCTGCGGCGCGCGGCCGTGCTTCGTGATAGACCGTCTGTGTCGGAGGCGCCGAAGTGGGAGGCTTCGATGACGGCGTTGAAGACCCGGCCCGCATCGGCAGAAACGGCCTACACGAACGATTTCCATATCTGGACGCAGGAGCGGAGCGCGGGCCTGCGGTCGGTCGACCTCTCCGGCCCGGATCGCGGGAGCTTGGCTGATGAGATCGAGAGCTTGTTCAGGAGCCAGTTCGCCAGCGTGGTGAGCGCCTTGCGCGTCGTGCTGGTCCATATGCTGAAGTTCGACTTTCGACCCGTAAAGCGGACGCGAAGCTGGGCCATACCAATCGCGACCCATCGCGTCCTTATCGCGAAGGAACTTGCTGAGAGCCCAGGATTGAAGGGGCGCCTCGCCGAAGCCGTGGCGAAGGCGTACCGGGTCGCCCGCCTCAAGGCAGCCAGGGAAACGGGCTTCCTGGTGAAGCGCTTCCCAGCGGCCTGCCCATACACCTATCAGGACATCTTGGATCGCCCTATCGCGATCGATCCCGAAGCCTAACCGAACCCCCGGGACGCCGTGCTCAAGACCCGCATCATTCCCTGCCTCGACGTGAAGGACGGGCGCGTCGTGAAGGGCGTCCGCTTCGAGGGCCTGCGCGATGCCGGCGATCCCGTCGAGGCCGCCAAGGTCTACGACGCGGCCGGCGCCGACGAGTTGTGCTTCCTCGACATCACGGCGAGCCGGGAGGCCCGCGGCACGCTGCTCGACATCGTCAGCCGCACCGCCGAGGCCTGCTTCATGCCGCTCACTGTGGGCGGCGGCGTCCGAACCGTCGAGGACGTGCGCGCCCTGCTGCTCGCCGGCGCCGACAAGGTCGCGATCAACACCGCCGCCGTGAAGGATCCGGATCTCGTGGCGCGGGCCGCGGAAAAATTCGGCGCTCAATGCATCGTCGTGGCGATAGACGCCAAGCGCGTGTCGCCGCCCGGAGCGCCCGCCGCCTGGGAAATCTTCACCCACGGCGGCCGCGATCCCACCGGAATCGACGCCGTGGCCTTCGCGCGGCTGGTTGCCGGTAAGGGGGCCGGCGAGTTGCTGGTCACATCCATGGACAAGGACGGGACCCGCTCCGGCTACGACCTCGCCTTGACGCGGGCGATCAGCGATGCCGTGACGGTGCCGGTGATCGCGTCCGGCGGTGTTGGCGGCCTCGACGACCTCGTGGCCGGCGTGGCCGAGGGCGGGGCGAGCGCCGTCCTGGCAGCCTCCATCTTCCATTTCGGGCAGGCGAGCGTCGCCGAGGCGAAGGCGCACATGGCGGCCGCCGGTCTCGCTATACGTCTCGACGGTCCGGCTTCTTCGGCGAGGGCGCCTCAGTGAGCAGCTATCTTCTGGCGAACGCAAACCTCCTCGATCCCGAGACCGGCCGCCAGACCGCCGGCGCGATTCTCGTGCAAGACGGCCGCATCGCCGACATCGCCGCCGGACATGGTCCAGGCGCCCCGGCAGAGGCGGCGCGAATCGATTGTGCCGGGCATGTGCTGACGCCCGGTCTGATCGATATGCGGGCCTTCGTCGGCGAGCCGGGCGCCGAACACCGCGAGACCCTGGCCTCAGCGAGTGCCGCCGCCGCCGCGGGGGGCGTCACCACCCTGGTGTGCATGCCGGACACGAACCCGGTGATCGACGGACCAGCGATCGTCGACTTCGTGCTTCGGCGCGCCCGCGACACGGCGAGCGTCAACGTCCTGCCCGCCGCCGCCATCACCAAGGGTCTGGCCGGCCGGGAGATGACCGAGTTTGGGTTGCTCAAGGAAGCCGGCGCGGTCGCCTTCACCGACGGGTTGCGGGCCGTGGCGAACGCGCAAGTTTTGCGTCGCGCGCTGACCTACGCTCGGGATTTCGATGCGCTGGTGATGCAGCACGTCGAGGAGGCAGAGCTCGTCGCCGAAGGCGTGATGAACGAGGGCGAACTCGCCTCGCGTCTCGGCTTGATGGGGATCCCCCGCGAGGCCGAGACCGTGATGCTTGAACGGGACATCCGCCTCGTGCGGCTGACAGGTGCCCGCTACCACGCGGCGATGATCTCCTGCGCTGATTCCGTCGAGATCGTCCGCCGGGCCAAGGAGGACGGCCTGCCCGTGACCTGTGGCGTCTCGGTCAACAATCTCGTCCTCAACGAGAACGACATCGGCCATTACCGCACGTTCTGCCGGCTCTCGCCGCCCCTGCGCGACGAGGCCGACCGACAGGCCGTGGTGCGCGCACTGGGCGAGGGCGTGATCGACGTCGTCGTCTCCGATCACAATCCGCAGGATGTTGAAACCAAGCGCCTGCCCTTCGCCGAAGCGGCGGATGGCGCCCTGGGGATCGAGACCCTGCTCGGCGCCGCCCTGCGCCTCGTCCATACCGGCGATCTCGCCCTGCCCAAACTGATCGCGGCGCTGACCGTCAATCCGGGCCGCATCCTCGGTCGGAGCGCCGGGCGCCTCGTGGTCGGCGCCCCCGCCGACCTCATCCTGATCGATCCCGATCTGCCCTACGTGCTGGACAAGCGCCGGTTGAAGTCACGGTCAAAGAACTCGCCCTTCGACGAGGCGCGCCTGCAGGGGGCGGCCGTGTTAACGTTGGTCGGCGGCCGGATCGTTCACGCGACCGAAGACTATCCGGTGGCCGCCTGATGCCACCTGATCTCGTGACCCCGGCCGCGCTGGGCGGCCTCCTCCTCGGCTACGCCCTGGGCTCGATCCCATTCGGGTTGATCCTGACGCGGTTCGCCGGGCTCGGTGATGTGCGGGCGATCGGCTCGGGCAACATTGGCGCCACCAACGTACTCCGGACAGGGCGGAAGGGCTTGGCCGCTGCAACCCTGCTGGGCGACGCCCTCAAGGGGACCGCCGCAGTGCTGATCGCCCGGAATCTGGGCGAGGGCCCGGCGCTCGCCGCCGGTCTGGGAGCGTTCTTGGGCCACCTCTTCCCGATCTGGCTCGGATTCAAGGGCGGCAAGGGCGTTGCGACGTTTATCGGTGTCCTCCTCGCCTTCAGCCCGCCCGCGCTGGGCATCTTCGCCGCGATCTGGCTCGGCCTCGCCTTCGCTCTCAAGTATTCGTCGCTCGCGGCGTTGGCGGCGTCCGCGGTGACACCCGTGATCTTGTGGGCTGTCGGCGCGCCGGCCCAAGCTTTGCTGTTTCTCATCTTGGGCATGCTGCTATGGTGGAAGCACGCGCCCAACATTCGCCGACTCGCGGCCGGCACGGAGGGGCGCATCGGCCAGAAAGGCTGAGCGCGCGACGCGCACCGTGGGGGATGCATGCAGCTCACCGATGCGCAGCGGATCGAATGGCTGCGTCTGATCCGGACCGAGGGTGTCGGCCCCCGCACCTTCCGCGCCCTCGTCAATCGCTTCGGCGGCGCCTCCACGGCCCTCGACGCGCTTCCGGACCTCACCCGCCGCCAGGGCCGGCGCATCGCGCCACCGAGCCGGGCACAGGCCGAGGACGAGATCGCGGCCCTTGGCCGTCTGGGTGGCCGGTTCATCGCCTCCGGCGAGGCGGATTATCCCCGGCTGCTCCAGCGCACCGACGCCGCCCCTCCGCTCCTGGCGCTCCGCGGCGCGCCGATCCTGAGCCAGCCCGCCGTCGCATTGGTGGGCTCGCGTAACGCCTCGACTGCCGGGCTTGCCTTCACGGAGCGCCTGAGCCGCGGACTCGGCGAGGCCGGCCTCGTCGTCGTCTCGGGCCTCGCCCGGGGCATCGACGTGCGGGCCCACAGGGCGAGCCTGCAGACCGGGACCGTCGCGGTGATGGCCGGCGGCCAGGACCGGATCTACCCGGCGAGCCATGCGACGCTGGTCGAGGCGATCCTGGCGGAGGGCGGCGCGGTGCTCGCTGAAATGCCGATGGGATGGGAACCGCGCGGACGCGACTTTCCCCGGCGCAACCGCATCATCTCGGGCCTCGCCTACGGCACCGTCGTCGTAGAGGCAGCGCGGCGCTCCGGCTCGCTCATCACGGCACGCTTCGCCCTGGAGCAGAACCGGGAGGTCTTCGCGGTGCCGGGTTCGCCGCTCGATCCCCGGGCAGAGGGTACCAACGACCTGATCCGACAGGGCGCCACCCTCGTTTCGGACGTGTCCCACGTCCTGGACGTCCTCGGCCCGATCATCGAGGGCGGCCCGGATGCAGAGGTGGCGCCCGCCCGCGGCGGCCCGGATCTCGCAGAGCAGCCGGACTTCTGGGACGAGATCGACCTCGACGCCTACGCCGCGGCCCCATGCAACCTGCCGGACCTCTTCAGTCGAGGCCCGACCGGCGTATACGACGAGCCTGAGGACGATCCGTCCGAACCCTTCGATCCCCGCGCGCGGATCGTCGCTCTCTTGAGCCCCAGCCCAGTCGGCACCGACGACTTGGCGCGGAGCGCGGGGGTCGGGGCGAGGGTGGTGCAGACCGTCCTGCTGGAGCTGGAACTGGACGGCCGGATCGAACGCCACGCCAGTGGCACGGTCTCGCTCGTCAGCCGCTGATTGGATCCTCCGCAGC
The DNA here is from genome assembly GCF_000364445.2 of Methylobacterium mesophilicum SR1.6/6. Classification (NCBI taxonomy): domain Bacteria; kingdom Pseudomonadati; phylum Pseudomonadota; class Alphaproteobacteria; order Hyphomicrobiales; family Methylobacteriaceae; genus Methylobacterium; species Methylobacterium mesophilicum. The sequence goes on from NZ_CP043538.1 coordinate 3,398,986, forward strand.
GTCTGCGTCGGCCAGGTTGCGCATCACGTCGAGACAGCCTTGAAGTATGTAGGCGGCGGCGAGCTTGTCGACCAACTCGCCGCGGCGGGCTCGCGAGGCGTCGGCCTCGATCAGCGCCCGGGTGACCACGGCGGTCGACAGGCGTTCGTCGAAGAAGACGTGGGGCAGCGGCAGGATCGGCGCGAGGTTGCGCATGAAGGCGCGGGTCGATTGCACCCGGGGCCCCTCGCTGCCGTCCATGTTCAGCGGCAGGCCGACGACGAGGCCGCCCACGGCGTGCTGCCGGCACAGGGCGGCGAGCCGCTGCGCGTCCGGTGTGAACTTCACCCGTCGGATCGTCTCCAGCGGCGTCGCGATCTGGCGGCCCAGGTCGGACAGGGCGAGCCCGATCGTCTTGGTGCCGAGGTCGATGCCGATCAGCCGTGCCCCGCCCTGAGATGCGGCCGCGAACGCACGGATCGCGTCGTGGTTCATGGTGCCGCCTGCGCGCTTCGGGCCAGGGTCGCTTCGGAGAAGCCCTCGAACCGGGCAGGGAGCGGTTCCTGGCCGGGTCCGAGGACCAGGGCAGCCGCCGGGCCGATGACCCGCGCGAAGAAGTCAAAAAGGCTCTCGCCGCCGAACAGGACCGTCACGAGGTCGGGCGCGAGCAGCCAGATGTCGTACTCCTCGCCACCGCCCGACACATCCCAAAACAGGAAGCTGCCATCGTCGCCCGCGGCGAAGAAGCAAGCGCGCTCGACCACGCTCGGATCGTCGCCCGCGACATCGAAGCGGTGAGGCTCCGACCCGTCCTCCAGCATCTGCACGGCGGCGCCAACGCTGTGGGCAATGAGACCGGCTTGGCTCAGCAGATCGCTGGCCTCGAACGGAACCGGGACGGCGATCCTGAACCGTTCGGCCGCCAAGCCGACGCCGCAGGTTCGACAGAAGGCCCGATAGGAGGCCGGCAGCGCGAAGCCCAATTCCGCCGCCGCGCGGTCGAGGGCTGCGGCGTCGGCCGTCAGACCCGGCGTCAGACTGAGAAACAGCCGCTCCCACATCGCTTCCGCCCCGCCATCCACAGCCTTAACCCTCTCCGTAGATCACCCCGGCTGCGCGCGGAGCCGTTCACCAATAGGTAGGTTAACGCATCGTTAACCCACACCCCGGGTACCGCCTTGTCGACGACCGGCCCGCTCAATCGCTCCGCTCCGGCTCCGCGCCGCCACGCGCTCACGCGCAAGCACTGCTGGATGCTGCTGCTCGCCTTCGAGATCCTTGTTGCCGGCTTCACACAATCCCTGGTGCGGCCAGCACGGCAGGCCGGGATCAGCATCGAGATCTCGGTGACGCCGAACCACGTCGTGACCTGAACGACGTCTCGGCGCAACGGCTCCGGCATCGGTCGGCTTTGTCCCGACGATTTAGGGAGCGCCAAGCCTTTGCGGCGTGGCGCGTTGCGGCGCGTCGAAACCCGATGCTATAGCCCGATCGATCTCGGGAGGCTGCTCCCGATCTGGATTGAACGGGACGGCATGTCGGTCGACGAGAAGACGGTTCGGCGCATCGCGCATCTGGCGCGGATCGCAGTCACCGACGACGAGGTCGGACCGCTTCAGGGCGAGCTCAACGCCATCCTCGCCTTCGTCGAGCAACTCAGCACCGTTGATGTCTCCGGGGTCGAGCCGATGACCTCGGTCACCCCGATGGCGATGAAGAAGCGCGAGGACGTGGTCACGGAGGGCGGCCGCGCCGCCGACGTGGTGGCCAACGCCCCCGAGACCGAGGACAACTACTTCCTCGTCCCGAAGGTGGTCGAGTAGCCCTTGCGGGCTGAATTTTCCGGGCCGGATCTTTGGCGAGCAGGCGCGACGACGCGCGGGGACGTGAACAGCGTGAATCCGAACGAACTCACCCTGGCCGAGGCGCGCGACGCTCTGAAGGCGAAGCGGATCTCGGCCCGCGAGCTGTTGCAGGCTCACCTCGACGCGATGGGCAAGGCCCGCGCGCTGAACGCCTACCTGTTGGAGACGCCGGACCACGCCCTGCAGATGGCTGAGGCCTCGGACCAGAAGATCGCCGCCGGCGCGGCACGGCCGCTGGAGGGCATCCCCCTCGGGATCAAGGATCTCTTCTGCACCGACGGCGTGACCACCACGGCGGGCTCGAAGATCCTGGAAACCTTCGAGCCGCATTACGAATCGGCGGTCTCGGCCAACCTGTGGCGCGACGGCGCCGTGATGCTCGGCAAGCTCAACCTCGACGAATTCGCCATGGGCTCGTCCAACGAGACCAGCGCCTTCGGCAACGTGGTCTCTCCCTGGCGCCGCAAGGGGTCTGACGCGCCGCTGGTGCCCGGCGGCTCGTCGGGAGGCTCGGCCGCCGCCGTTGCGGCGCGGCTCTGCCTCGGCGCCACCGCAACCGATACCGGCGGTTCTATCCGCCAGCCTGCCGCCTTCACCGGGACGGTCGGGATCAAGCCGACCTACGGGCGCTGCTCCCGCTGGGGGACGGTGGCATTTGCCTCCTCCCTCGATCAGGCGGGCCCGATTGCCCGCACGGTCCGCGACTGCGCGATCCTGCTCGGCTCCATGGCCGGCCCCGATCCGCGCGACACGACCTGCGCCGACCTCGCGGTGCCGAATTTCGAGGCCGCGGTGTCGCGCGGCGTCAAGGGCCTGACCATCGGGATCCCGAAGGAGTACCGGGTCGACGGCATGCCGGCCGAGATCCAGAAGCTCTGGGACGAGGGCGCCGCATGGCTCAAGGCGGCCGGCGCGACCCTCAAGGACATCTCGCTGCCGCACACGTCCTACGCGCTGCCGGCTTACTACATCGTCGCCCCGGCCGAGGCCTCCTCGAACCTCGCCCGCTACGACGGCGTGCGCTACGGCCTGCGCGTCCCGGGCAAGGACATCGCCGGGATGTACGAGAACACCCGCGCGGCCGGGTTCGGCCGCGAGGTGAAGCGCCGGATCATGATCGGCACCTACGTGCTGTCGGCCGGCTATTACGACGCCTACTACGTCCGCGCGCAGAAGATCCGCACGCTGATCAAGCGCGACTTCGAGGTCGCCTACGCCGACGGCGTCGATGCGATCCTCACCCCTGCCACCCCGTCGGCCGCCTTCGGCATCGGCGAGAAGGCCTCGGCCGACCCGGTGGAGATGTACCTCAACGACGTGTTCACCGTGACGGTGAACATGGCCGGGCTGCCGGGCATCGCCGTGCCGGCGGGGCTCGACGCCCAAGGGTTGCCCCTCGGGCTGCAGCTCATCGGCCGGCCCTTCGACGAGGAGACGCTGTTCGCGGTGGCCCAGGTCATTGAGGACGCGGCCGGCCGGACCGTCCTCCCAGAGCCCTGGTGGGCATGACCGTTCCCTTCTACCCCTGGACCGTCTGGATCTGGGCCGGGTTCGACCCGGCGCTGATCGTCGTGGCCGTCTATCTCGGCTGGACCGCCAGCCAGTTCGGCAAGCTGTTCATCGCGGCGATCGCGGCGTTCGCCTTCTCCGTGCTGTTCTCCTACGCGGTGAGCGCGGCCGGCATCCCTTGGCCGGCGCCCATCACCCATGACGGGCCGACTTTCTTCCCGGTCCGCGCCGTCGCGGCACTGCTCTGGGCAATCGCCGGCTACGGCGCACGCCGGGCCGTGGGACGCCGCGCTTGATCTTTTCGCGAAGCGGCCCGTAAGTGGCCGGACACAATCAGCTCCCACCCGCGACCTCATCCTGAGGCGCTGGAGCGCAGCGGAGGCCTCGAAGGAGCCCTCCAGCCGGTCGCGCGATCCCTGGAGCCCTCCTTTGAGGCCCGCCGGCGTGGGCACCTCGGGATGAGGTTGCGGGTGGGAGATACCCGCCAAGCTCATCTCGGCCCAAACGACCATGAACGCACCCGTCGACCCCAAGAAGCTGATCAAGGGCGGCCTCCACGACTGGGAGGTGATCGTCGGCATGGAGATCCACGCCCAGGTTGCCAGCCGGGCGAAGCTGTTCTCCGGAGCTTCGACCGAGTTCGGCGGTGAGCCGAACGATCACGTCTCGCTCGTCGATGCCGCGATGCCCGGCATGCTGCCGGTGATCAATGCCGAGTGCGTGGCCCAGGCCGTCCGCACCGGCCTCGGCCTCAAGGCCAGGATCAACCTGCGCTCGGTGTTCGACCGGAAGAACTACTTCTACCCGGACCTACCGCAGGGCTATCAGATCTCACAGTACAAGGACCCGATCGTCGGCGAAGGCGAGGTGCTGGTCGACATGGCCGACGGCTCGTCGATTACTGTCGGCATCGAGCGCCTGCATCTGGAGCAGGATGCCGGGAAGTCGCTGCACGACCAGGACCCAACCCGCAGCTTCGTCGACCTCAACCGCTCGGGCGTGGCGCTGATGGAGATCGTCTCGCGGCCTGACCTGCGCTCCTCCGAGGAAGCGAAGGCCTACGTGACCAAGCTGCGCACGATCCTGCGCTATCTCGGCACCTGCGACGGCGACATGGAGAAGGGCAGCCTTCGTGCTGACGTGAACGTCTCCGTGCGCCGCCCCGGCGAACCGCTGGGCACGCGTTGCGAGATCAAGAACGTCAACTCGATCCGCTTCATCGGGCAGGCGATCGAGACTGAAGCCCGGCGCCAGATCGCGATTTTGGAGGATGGCGGCACGATCGAGCAGGAGACCCGCCTGTTCGACCCGAACAAGGGCGAGACGCGCTCGATGCGCTCCAAGGAGGAAGCCCACGATTACCGCTACTTCCCCGATCCGGACCTATTGCCGCTGGAGTTCGATCAGGCCTTCGTCGACGCGCTCGCCGGAGAGCTGCCGGAACTGCCGGACGCCAAGAAGGCGCGATTCGTCGCCGATTACGGGCTGTCGCCCTACGATGCCGGCGTGCTGGTCGCCGAGCGTGCGTCCGCCGACTATTACGAGGCGGTGGCGAAGGGCCGGGACGGCAAGGCCGCAGCCAACTGGGTGATCAACGAGCTGTTCGGGCGCCTCAACAAGGAAGGACTATCCATCGAGGCCACGCCGGTCTCAGCCCAGCAGCTCGGCGCAATCGTCGACCTGATCGGCGAGGGCGTGATCTCCGGCAAGATCGCCAAGGACCTGTTCGAGATCGTCTGGACGGAGGGTGGCGACCCGCGCGCCGTCGTCGAGAGCCGCGGGATGAAGCAGGTGACCGACACGGGCGCCATCGAGGCGGCCGTGGACCAGATCATAGCGGCCAATCCCGACAAGGTCGCTCAGGCCAAGGAGAAGCCGACGCTGCTCGGCTGGTTCGTCGGCCAGACCATGAAGGCGACCGGCGGCAAGGCGAACCCAGCCGCGGTGAACGCGCTCTTGAAGGCGAAGCTCGGGATCGATTGATCCCGGGCTCACCCGCCTGCAGGGTCTGGCGACGCCGTCCTTGCGAGCGGGGCCATCGAGACACATTGAAATCCCGCCGCGGCCGAGCCGGGCAGGTGATGGACGAACAGATCCTGGCTTCAGAAGGAAACCGCGGCGGAACGGCTCAAAGTGGGGCCTTTCGCGCATTCGAAGACGTGCCGTGTTGGCCGCTTCTGCGCCCCTGGAGCCGCTTCCGTCCGGCTGTTCGTATGGTGCCGCTGGGTGTCGGGCCGAACCTGTCCCGATTCCGTCTAGGCGGCGTTCCGCTGCGGTGGAGTCATGCCTGTCTCCTCCAGCCTCTGGCGACCGTGACCATTGTCAAACCTGACCACGTCAAGGTTTTCGGCCGGTCCATGCCCGCTCTCGCTAAGCACAGATGAAGACTGCGCCCGTCTCTCAGCATGGTCAATAGCTATTTCGTGGGGCCGTTGCATTTTCCGGCCGGCGACAGGCCGCCGCCGCGATGCACGCAAACGCGATCAAGGCCTTGGATCGATCGTGCGGCATCGCGAAAATATTGCCTGGCGCGCGAGTTATTTGCCGGCACCCATGTTGTTCTCGACCAAGAAGCGGATGCCGCGATCGAAGGACTCGTCCGTGTCGCCGCGAAGGTCGACGCTGTAGGCCCGCTCCGGCGCGTTCCCCGCGAGGGGCTTCACGTACACGTTGAGGTTCAGGATCAGGTTCGACACCTTCTGGACCTCACCGGTGATCGCCACGTCGGCGCCGAGCTTGCGGGCCATCTGGTCGGCGCAGCCGTTGCACCGCCGCAGGTCGGCGCTCTTGGCGACCTCCTCCCGGACCGGATCGACCGAGACCACGGTGAAGAGCCCCTTTTTCGCGAGCAGATCTCGCAGTTCGGCGCTGACCCGCTTCAGGCGCGCGGTGTCGGCCGCGTCGCTCGGGACCGGCGAAAGGTTTGAGAACTGGAAGTCGAACACCGCGGCCTTCTCGGGCGCGGCACGGGCGGCGCCCGTCAGCATCAGGAGGCAGCCGGCGAGCAGCGTGGATCGGTTCATGCACATCTCCCCAAGAATGGACTCACGGGGACAACCAGCGGAGCGAAGATGCGGCCCCTCGGCTTTTCTCAGCGCCGGTCAGCTTCCCGGGTCCGGTCGGCGGACGTGTTCGCGAGGCCGGATATGCGCTCACGCAGATCCATGAACCAGTTCGGTGTCGGCGCCCGGCCGCCGTTGACGACCACCGTCGCGGTCATGCCGGCGATCAGCGGGACGTTCGGTGGAACGTGATCGATGCGGATCCGCACCGGGACGCGTTGGGCAAGCCGGACCCATGTGTAGACCGGATTCACGTCCGGCAGGCCCTGCGTGCTCGCGGCGGCGTTGGCCGTGGAGATGCCCAAGGTGATGCTCTCGACCGTCCCCTTCAGTTGGGGATCGAAGCCCATCAGCTTGACGTCGGCCGTGTCACCCACGCGGATGTTGGGCATCTTCGTCTCCTCGAAGTACCCGTCGATCCAGAACGAATCAGTGTCGACCACGTTGATGTTCGAGGTGCCGGTGCGGGCGTAGTCGCCGACCCGCATCAGAAGGTTGGTCACGCGGCCGTTGACGGTCGATCGCACCTGGGTGCGCTCAAGGTTGACTTTGGCCTGCCGCAGCTGCGCCTGCGCGCTCTCGAGAGTGGCCTCCGCGATCTTGGCGGTGCCGGCGTATTGCTGCTTCTCCTCGATCGACGTTGAGACCGTGGTGAGCGCCTGACGTCGGGCGGACTGGGCATTCTTGACCTGTAAGTCGGCCTCGCGGTTCTTAACCTCGGCATCCGCCGAAGTCACTGAGACCTCGAAGTCGATCGGATCGATCACATAAAGGATATCGCCCTTTCGGACGTTCTGATTGTCCTGAACACGGACTTCTATGATTTGACCGGAGACTTGCGGGGCGATGTTGGCGACCTGCACGCGGACTGCTCCGTCGCGGGTCCAGGGTGCCACCACGTAGAACTGCCACACGTAGATCGCCGCCACGAGAGCGACCAGCAGGATCAGCCCGGTCGCGGCCAATCGGAAGACCTTGGCGGCCCGACCCCGGCGCGGGAGGGTGGGCAGGCGATCGTCGGTGCGTTTCTCAGGATCCGTCGTGCCCGCGCGCGAGGCGGGCTTGGGATCATCCTCGTCGGCGGTCGTGTCGGGCATTCAGATCAACGCGATGAGAAGAGCGAGGACGCAGACGTAGATGCCGGCCTCGGCGAGCGGGGCGTTGGCAACGTAGCGGCTGAAGCGGATGCGCGCGAAGAACCAGCGCAGGACGAGCAGGACCACGAAGGCAGCCAGAGCATAGGCGACGAAGGAGGAAATCAGCACGCCGCCGATATGGATATCCTCGTACATCTCTGCCTCGAAAGCTGCGTCCCTCAGAATAGCGCGATTCCGAGCCGCTGGAGGAAACGCCGATACCGCGCGATGGTGCGCGACGCGGTGACGAGGTCGCTTGCCGCCCGCGCGGTCGTGAGCCGCACCGTTCTGTCCTGGGCGGATGCGGCGCGAATCATGTCGCGGGCTGCGTGTTCGAGGGCGCGGTCGTCACCGGCCGCGAGGCCGGTGCGCGCCCGAAGGATCGCATCGCGGAGACTCGGCACGGGCCAGAGGCGCCGCAGCTCCGCATGGGCCCGAGCGGCCGCCGCCTCGAGCCGGGCCAACGCAAGAGCGTGCGAGAGGTCGGCCCGCCGCACCGCGCCGCTGGCCGAACTGTAGGCGGCGAACTGGAAGACGCGGTCCGCATTCAGGCTCGTCCGCGTGGTAGCGTCGCCGCCTTCGCCCACCAGCGCATCGGCCAAGTCGCGTCGCGCTGAATCGAGGGCGAAGACGCGCTGCTGCGCGGGGGTGATCGGGAGCACCAGACGCACCACGATCGACAGGATGACCGCCGACACGACCACCAGGAACGCGTTCAGCAGGAAGCTCTGCGCATCGTAGGACTGAGGATTCGCCGGGCTCAGCAAGACCGGAAAGAACACGATCACGATGAAGCCGATGCCGAAGGTCTTCGGGTTCAGCGACAGGAAGCAGCCGAAGAAGATCACCGGCGCCATCACCATCGCGAGCATGGGAAAGCCCTGCACGCCGTTGAGGAAGGCGAACCGGGCGATGCCGGCGAACGTGGCGGCGAGGCACATCCCGATCACGACGCCGTTGGCGAATTTCTTGGGATCCGGTGTGACCGAAGACAGGGCCGCCGTCGCAGCGACTTGCACCAAAGCGAAGGTGGCCTGTGGCAGGCCGAGCGCCAGGAAGGTGGCTGCCGTCACGGCGAAGGCGATGGCGACCCGAAGGGCGCCGCGCAGGGCGACCGGGAAGTCCCGGTGCGTCGGCAGGCGGGCGTCACGGAACGGGCGGTGGCCGTCCGCAACGGCCCGGATCCCATCCTGCGCGAAGGTGGCCGCGCAGACGAAATCCAGAGCGCGCTGAAGGACTACTACCTCGTCGAGCGGCCGATGGCCGTCCCGGATCGCGGCTTCGACCAGGTCACGCAGCCGCTCGTCGTCCCGGTCGAGGGCTTCGGCATCGGGCGCATCGGCGACCCGCCGACAGATCGCCATAGCCTCCGCGACGGCGGGGCTCGGGCTGCGCAGGCAGGCGGCCGCCGCGGCCACCGCGCGGATCGCCGCCGCCATGACGTAGAGCGCAGCGATGCAGCTGCGCGCCCCGGCGGCGCGGAAGGGCCCGTCGTCGAGTTCCCCCGCGATGGCGCTGGCATCGGCGCGCATCGGCGCGATGGTTCTGATCAGCGCGGCGGTGCGCCCCGGGCCGAGATCGCCAGCGGTGAGTGTCTCGCGAGCATAGGACCGCGTTCCGTCCCAGGCCGTCCGGAGTTGCGGCAGCAGCGACCGCCACGTGCTCGGCGACGCCAGCGCATCGTTGATGAAGGTGATGACGACGATCCCGAGCACGATCACCGCGACGCGGGAGACGGCAGCGTCGAAGGTTCCCTGCGGTTCGTCGATCTGGCCGAGGGCGATGATCGCCACGGTGTATCCGGATAGCATGGCGCCGTAGGCCCGGGTGTCCTGCAGGTACTGCGCGACGAAGACGCAGAGGCCGAGCCAGACCGTGAAGGAGAGGAGCAGGAGCACCCGGTCCTGCCCGAACAGCGCCATGACCAGGATCGACACGACGGCGCCGACGAGCGTGCCGAGGAGGCGATAGACGGCCTTGGAGATTGCCTGTCCCCGTTTTGGCTGCGCGAGGATCGCCACGCAGGTCGCGGCCGAGGAGGCGCTGTCGAGCTGGAGCCAGAAGGCAAGCGCCAGCGCCACCATCATGGCGAGCCAGATGCGCAGGGCAAAGGCCCAGGCCGCCGGCTTCGGCACCCAGGCGTCGAGGATCGCGATGACGCGATCCAGGATCGAGACCTGAGGCTGGGCGGACACGGCCTCAGCCATGCCCGGCCAGCCCGTGCTCGATGCACCGACGCGGCGCGGGTCGACCCATCATGACGGCACTCGCCAGCGATCCGTTTCCCGGCAGGAGCAACATCCGAGAAGCTCCGCGGTTCGAGACCGGCTCAGGCTTTGTCGTTGCCCTTCAGGCGCTTGTTGCACTTGCTCCAGAACTGAGGCCATTTCGGCCCCTGCGCGGTCTTCTGCGCGTCGGGCAGTCCCCGCCACTCGGCACCGCACTTCTTCTGGCGCTCGCGGGCGGCGGTCTGGCCCGGGCTCGGCTGCTTCGCGGCCGGCGCCTCGGTTGCCGCGGGGGTCTTCGCGGGGGCCTCCTTGGCGAGAACGGGCTGCATGACGAGGAGCGGCACGGACAGGGCCGCGATCCTGACGAGTCTGTTGATCATCGAAGCTTCCCCCTTCGGCGTCGCGACGACGCCCGGGCACCAGTCTCGCCGGTGCGGCGCAGCCGCGGCAAGTCGGCCCCGCGATCTGCCAACAGGCGGCGCGTCATATGTCGCAAACGTGAGACCTCCTCCGACGCTGCCCTTGAGCGCGGCCGGGAAATCGTCTTCACTGACAGGGTTGTCCGAGATCGGCGGAGGAACACCGCGTCGCCGATCGATCGGTCGAGGAGCAGGCAGAGCATGGCAGCGGTGTCCGGGCGGCCGATCGACGTCCATACCTGGAGCACGCCGAACGGTTGGAAGATCCCGATCATGCTGGAGGAGTGCGAACTCCCCTATCGGATCGTCCCGGTCGATATCGCCAAGAATGAGCAGTTCGCCCCGGATTTCCTGGCGATCTCACCCAACAACAAGATTCCCGCCATTGTCGATCCGGACGGTCCGGGCAGACGGCCGATCTCCATCTTCGAGTCGGGCGCGATCCTGCAGTATCTCGGCCGTAAGACCGGCCAATTCTACCCGGCGGATGAGCGCGCCCGGATCGTCGTGGACGAGTGGCTGTTCTGGCAGGTGGCGGGCTTCGGGCCGATGCTGGGGCAGACGCACCACTTCAAGATCTACGCGCCCGAGAAGGTGCCGTACGCCATCGACCGGTTCACCACCGAGGCCAAGCGCCTCTACGGTGTGCTGGAACGTCGGCTAGACGGTCGGGCCTACCTCGCCGACGACTACTCCATCGCCGACATCGCCACGTTCACCTGGGCGAAGCTCAACTTCAAGCAGGGCGTCGACATCAACACCCTGCCCAACGTCGCCCGATGGCTGGACAGCATTCTCGCGAGGCCGGCGGTGCAGCGCGGCCTCGCGGCGATCTGACGGACGCTCAGTTCTTGTTGGCGGCCTGCTGGTTCACGTCCGGAACCTTAGTCCAGGTCTGGGAGCCGCACAGGACCTTCAGCATGCAGCCGGACACGCTCAGTTCGGCATCGCTCTCGCGCTCAAGGCTGACCGTATAGATCTTGCCTTCCTCGATATTGTAGAGTTCGCCGGTGAATTTCTCATCATCCGGCTTCAGACCTTCGATGAGCTGCAGCCCGATCACCGGGCGAGCGCGCTTCTTCGGATCGGGATTCTTGAGGTCGGTGCGCGGGGCGCCGTTGTCGAAGGTCGGCGCCTTCAGCCAGACGACCTTCCCGCAGACGAGCTTCTGACCGGGACCGCAACGGTCGATCCGGATCTTGGCGCGGCCGTCGCCGGTGAGCCATGTGCCGGAAGGATCCTTGGCGGTGTCGGCGGCAGCGGCGGAGAGGCCGGCGAGCAGCAGGCCGGCGCTGAGAGCGAGTCGCATGGTTCGTCTCCGGAATTGGGGCGTCCCGGACGCCCTGAGGGGTGGACGAAGTTGATGGACGCCAGTGAGCCGCCGCATTCCGGCGATTTTTCGGCAGTGTTGCGGCAGCGCCACGGCCGCGCTTGTCCGGCATCGCCCAGTTGCGCGGCTTGAGGCACCGGGGGGCGCCCGCTATAAGCCCGGCGCCGAAGCGAAATTTTCGCTGCCGCGCCGCGTCCGGGATGCCGACGTGCCGCGCGCTTTTTCCACAGACAGACCGGACGCACCATGGCCACCGAGCGCACCTTCTCGATCCTGAAGCCCGACGCGACGCGGCGGAACCTGACTGGCGCGGTGAACGCCGTGATCGAGGAGGCGGGCCTGCGCATCGTCGGCCAGCGCCGCATCCGCATGACCAAGGCGCAGGCCGAGAAGTTCTACGAAGTGCACAAGGAGCGCCCGTTCTTCGGTGAGCTCGTCACCTTCATGACCTCCGGCCCGGTGGTGGTCCAGGTTCTCGAGGGCGAGAATGCCGTGGCCAAGTATCGCGAGGTCATGGGCGCCACGAACCCCGCTCAGGCCGCCGAGGGCACCATCCGCAAGAAGTTCGCCGAGTCGGTCGGCGAGAACACCGTCCACGGCTCGGACAGCGCCGAGAACGCCAAGATCGAGATCGCGCAGTTCTTCCAGGACTCCGACATCGCCGCTTGAGGCGTCGCACGGTGGCGGCCCGGGCACACCGGGCCGCCTTCATTTCGCAGTGCACCCGGCGCTGCGGTGAATGCCGCCGGGTGTGACCGGGCCGTCCTTGACGGGACGGAGCCCGGAAGAGTCCAACGGCTGAGCTTAGCCAATCTCAGCTCCGGACCAACCGACCATGACGATGCGCCGCCTGCCTCTGCTGATCGCGACCGGCCTGTTCGCCCTCGGCGCGACCGCTGCCCTCGCGGGCGGATCCTCGGCCCCGTTCCAGCAGTACGAGCCGGATCCGGCCCTCAAGACCGCCACCAAGGCCAACCTCGAAGGCCGCGTGCGTCATGCCTGCACCATCGTCCAGGCCCGCATGACCAGCGCCACCGAGGCCTCCCTGGAGCGGCCCTGCGGCTGCTACGCCCGCCAGACCCTGCGCAGCCTCGACGCGTCCGAGATCGAAGCCTACCGCACCACCGGCTATTTCAACGATTCCGCCCGGGCGAAGGCGCTCGCGGCGCTCGACAGCTGCAAGCTACAGCGCCCGGTCTGAGCACCTCAAGGCTGCGAGGTTCCGCCGACCGTTCTTGCGAGCGGCGCGAAGCAACCCAGCGCAGAGAAACGTCGGCGAGCGTGGCGGAGCGCGATTGCTTCGCTCCGCTCGCAAAGACCTGGGCACGCCGGTATGGCTGTCCTTACAGGCTGAACAGCACGCCGTCCGGCCCGTCGGCGTCGATCACGACCCGCCCGTCCTGCAGGCGGGCACCGCCGCCCGCCACCAGCGCGAGTACCGCTGGGTAGAGCCGGCGCTCCTGCACGATCACGCGGTCCGCGAGGCTTTCGGGATCATCATCCTGCCGAACCGGGATCGCGGCCTGGGCGACGATCGGGCCGGCGTCGAGCTCCGGCACGACGAAGTGGACCGTGCAGCCATGCAGGCGCACGCCCGCCTCCAGCGCCTGCCGATGCGTGTGCGTGCCCTTGAACAGCGGCAGGAGCGAGGGGTGGATGTTGAGCATCCGGCCCGCCCAGGACGCCACGAAGTCAGGCGTCAGGATCCGCATGAAGCCCGCGAGGCATACGAGGTCGACATCGGCCGCCTGCAGGGCGGCATCGAGGGCGGCGTCGAAGCCGGCACGGTCCGCGAAAGCCGTGTGGTCGATGGCCTGCGTCGGGATGCCAGCCGCGGCCGCACGCGCGAGTCCGGCGGCCTCCGGGCGGTTCGACAGGACCAGCACGATCTCGGCCGGGAAATCGGGGTGCCGCGCCGCCTCCAGCAGCGCCACCATGTTCGAGCCGCGCCCAGAGATCAGGATCGCCACGCGGGTCTTTCGGGCGGCCGCCATCAGAGGGCGAGGCGGCCGGTGAACGTCACGGGCTCGGAGCCGCGCGGCGTGATCCGGCCGAGCCGCACGGGCGTCTCGCCGGCCCGGGTCAGGGCCTCGTCGACGTCGTCCACTGCGTCGGCGGCGGCGATCACCACCATGCCGATCCCGCAATTGAACGTGCGCAGCATCTCAGCCTCGGCGACGCCGCCCGCGCGGGCGAGCCAGCCGAAGACCGGCGGCGGGGTCACCGCGTCGAGGTCGATGGCGATCCCGACATCGTCCGGCAGGACCCGCGGCAGGTTGTCGGGGAATCCGCCGCCGGTAATGTGGGCGAGCGCCCGGATGCCGTCCGTGGCGCCCAGCGCGGCGAGCAACGGCTTTACGTAGATCCGGGTCGGCTCCAGGAGCGCCTCGCCGAGGCTGCGCCCGGGCTCGAACGGGGCCGGATCATCCCAGCCGAGGCCGCTCTTGGCGACGATTCGCCGGACCAGCGAGAAGCCGTTGGAATGCACCCCGGAGGAGGGCAGGCCCAGCACCGCGTCGCCGGGGCGTATGCCCGGTCGCGGCAGCAGCGCGCCTCGCTCGGCGGCGCCCACCGAGAACCCAGCGAGGTCGTAGTCGGAGCCGTCGTAGAGGCCTGGCATCTCGGCCGTCTCGCCGCCGATCAGCGCGCAGCCCGCCTGCCGGCAACCGTCGGCGATGCCCCGCACGATATCGGCGCCGACACCCGGGACCAGCTTGCCGGTGGCGTAGTAGTCGAGGAAGAACAGCGGCTCGGCGCCCTGGACGATGATGTCGTTGACGCACATGGCCACGAGGTCGATGCCGATCGTGTCGTGGCGGCCGGTCTCGATGGCGATCTTGACCTTGGTCCCCACGCCGTCGTTGGCCGCCACCAGGATCGGGTCGCGGAAGCCCGCGGCCTTCAGGTCGAACAGGCCGCCGAACCCGCCGATCTCGGCGTCGGCGCCGGGGCGCCGGGTCGAGCGCACCAGCGGCTTGATCGTCTCGACCATGGCGTTGCCGGCGTCGATGTCGACGCCCGCCGCCGCGTAGGTCAGCCCCGTCTTCGGCTGGTTGCCGTCCTCGCCCGTCATGCCTTCGCCACCTCGCTCGATACGGGTTCCGCTCTAGCGGCTTACCGCGCGGCGCGCGAGTCGGCGGACCGGCGGCTTGATCGGCGCGCGCCGCATACCCACTCTGCGCGCTGGCGGATGTCCGCCAGGGGGAGCGTCGTCGTGCGCGCACGGGCTGTGATCGGGCTGGCCAGCGTGGTCGCTCTCGGACTCGTCGTCTACCTCCTGCGCGAGGTGATGCTGCCCTTCGTGGCGGGCATCACGCTGGCCTATCTCCTCGATCCCCTGGCCGACCGGCTGGAGCGGCTCGGCCTCGGGCGGCTGACCGCGAGCCTCATGATCCTCGCCCTGTTCGTCGTCGCGCTGGTCGTGACGCTGCTGATCCTGATCCCGCTGGCGGCCAATCAGGTCGTGGCGCTGGTCAACGCGCTGCCCGGGATGGTGTCGCGGCTCCAGGCGATCATCGCGGAGCGCTCCGGGACCCTGCTGGAGCGGGTCGGCGGCGCGGATGTGCTGAACGAGC
The DNA here is from genome assembly GCF_000364445.2 of Methylobacterium mesophilicum SR1.6/6. Taxonomy (NCBI): domain Bacteria; kingdom Pseudomonadati; phylum Pseudomonadota; class Alphaproteobacteria; order Hyphomicrobiales; family Methylobacteriaceae; genus Methylobacterium; species Methylobacterium mesophilicum. The sequence continues at coordinate 3,414,089 of NZ_CP043538.1, forward strand.
TGCAATCCTCCGTCGGCACCCTGGCCACGCAGGCAGGGACGTGGCTCCTGGCCTTCCTGAAGTCGCTCTGGTCGGGCAGCCAGGCGCTGATCTCGATCGCGTCGCTGCTGGTGGTCACGCCGGTGGTCGCGTTCTACATCCTCGTCGACTGGGACCGGATGGTCGCGGCCATCGACGGTTGGGTGCCGCCGCGCCACCGGGCGACGGTGCGGGATCTCGCCCGGCAGATCAACGGGGCCGTCACCGGCTACGTCCGCGGGCAGACGCTGGTCTGCCTCATCCTGGGTAGCTTCTACGCTGTCGGCCTCTGGCTCGTGGGCCTCAACTTCGGCGTGCTGATCGGGCTGATCGCGGGCTTCCTGACCTTCATCCCCTATGTCGGCACGCTTACGGGCTTCCTGCTCTCGGTGGGCGTGGCGCTGGTCCAGTTCTGGCCCTCGTCCGACTGGCTGCACCTGGGCCTGACGGTGGGCGTGTTCCTCGTCGGCCAGTTTCTGGAAGGCAACGTCATCTCGCCGAAGCTCGTCGGCGAGTCGACGGGACTCCACCCGGTCTGGCTGATGTTCGCGCTGCTGGCATTCGGCACGCTCTTCGGCTTCGTCGGGCTGCTGCTGGCCGTCCCGATCGCGGCCTCGATGGGCGTGCTCGTGCGTTTCGCCCTCGCGCGCTATCTCGAGAGCCGCCTCTACCACGCCGGGCAGCCGATCCTCATCGAGCACGACGGCAAGGAGGCAGCGGCCTTGACCTCCGCGAGCGCGGGATGATCCTGCACGAGGCAATCCGGACGACGCATGCGCGAGAACGCCCCACCGCGGCAGCTGGCCTTCGACCTGCCGCTCGATCCCCGCTACGGGCGCGAGGACTTCCTCGTCGGTCCGGCCAACGAGGCCGCCTACGCGCTGATCGAAGCGTGGCCGGACTGGCCCGACAGCGTTCTCGCGCTGACCGGCCCGTCCGGCAGCGGCAAGAGCCACCTCGCTGCGATCTGGGCGGAGCGCGCGCATGCCTGGACCATCCCGGCCGCCGAGATCGGAGCCGACGCGGTCCAGCACCTCGTCTCGAACGGCGCGCTGGTCATCGAGGACATCGACCGGGCGGAACAGCGGGACGAGGCGGCGTTGTTCCATCTGCTCAATCGGGCGCGCGAGCGGGCCTGCCCGGTGCTGCTCACCAGCGCGACCGGGATCGATGCCCTCGGCCTCGTGACGCCGGACCTGCGCTCGCGTCTCCGCCTGGCGCCGGGGATCGCCATCGAGGCTCCGGATGATGCCCTGCTGCGCGCCGTGCTGGTGAAACTGTTCGTGGACCGGCAACTGGTCGTCGATCTCGGGGTCATCGAGTCGCTGGCCTTGCGGATCGACCGCTCCCTCGGCCGCGCCCGGGACGTCGTCGCCGAACTGGATCGCGACGCGCTCGGTCGTGGGCGCCGCATCAGCCGTCCGCTCGCCCTGGCGGTGCTGCGGCGTATGGGCTTTGATGACGAGCCGGAGCCGAGTGACTGAGTGGAGAATCCGGCGGCCGTCACGGAACTGTCGTGATGGCCGCCGGTCCAGGGTGATACAGGCTCCGCCACCGTGAGGAGCCACGCGCTAGAGACAGGACTCGGAGATGGAATCGACGCAGAAGCCCATGGATCGCGACGCCGCCGACGAGGCAGCGGAGCCCCGTCGGCGCTCAGCGACCCCTTCGACGACGCGGCGCACGCCCACCACGCGGCGTTCACCGGTTGAGCTGGCCGCCGGTGTGACCACTCCGGCCGCCGCCCCTGAGAGCGCTGTCGGCACCGCCACCGATTCTACGGACGAGTGGCCGGCCGCCGCGCCTCCGGCCGAACAAACGGCGGGCGCTTCGCGGGAGCCCGTGCTCGAAGCCGGGCGCTCCCTGCGGCATTCGCCCGAGCGGTTCGTGAACCGCGAGCTGTCCTGGCTCCAGTTCAACCGACGTGTGCTGGAAGAAGCCTCCAATCCCAATCATCCGCTCCTGGAACGGCTCCGGTTCCTGTCGATCTCGGCGAACAATCTCGACGAGTTCTTCATGGTCCGCGTCGCCGGCCTGATCGATCAGGTCCGCGCGGGCCTGACGGTGCCGTCTCAGGACGGCCTGTCGCCCTCGGAACAGCTCCTGCGCATCGGTGCGGAAGTGTCCCGCCTCGCCGCCGACCAGCAGGCCCGCTGGCGCCAGCTGCGCGAGGAGTTGCATGCCGCCGATATCGACATCGTCGAGCCCGCCTCCCTCTCGGCCGAGCAGTCGGCGTGGCTTGAGGAGTATTTCCTCAACCATGTCTTCCCGGTGCTGACGCCGCTGGCGATCGATCCGGCGCACCCGTTCCCATTCATCCCGAATCTCGGCACCACCATCGCACTGATGCTGGTGCGGCCGAAGGACGGCCGGGTGCTGCGCGCCCTCATCCGCCTGCCGGGCGTGATCGATCGATTCGTGCGCCTGCCGGTCACCGACAGCGAGACGTCGGCGCGGCTGATCCCGATCGAGCAGGTGATCGGGATGTTCACCGGGCGACTCTTCCCGGGCTACCTCGTCAAGGGCAGCGGCGCATTCCGCGTGGTGCGCGATTCGGACCTCGAGATCGAGGAGGAGGCGGAGGATCTGGTCCTCCACTTCGAGACCGCCCTCAAGCAGCGTCGGCGCGGCGTCGTGATCCGCCTCGAGGTCGAGGCCGGCATGTCCGAGGATCTGCGGAGCTTCGTGGCCGACGAGCTTGAGATCTCGCCGGACGCGATCTTCCTTGTGGAGGGCATGCTCGCGCTCAACGAGCTGTCTCAGGTGGTCGGGATCGACCGGCCGGACCTGAAGTTCAAGCCCTACAATCCGCGCTTTCCCGAACGCGTCCGCGAGAGCGGCGGCGACGTGTTCGCGGCGATCCGCCAGAAGGACTTCATCGTCCACCACCCATACGAATCCTTCGATTCGGTGGTGCAGTTCCTGGCCCAGGCCGCCCGCGATCCGAACGTGGTGGCGATCAAGCAGACGCTCTACCGGACCTCGTCCAACTCCCCCATTGTGGCTGCCCTGGCCGAGGCCGCGGAACTCGGGAAGTCCGTCACCGCCCTGGTCGAGCTGAAGGCCCGCTTCGACGAGGAGGCGAATATTCGCTGGGCGCGCAACCTGGAGAAAGCCGGCGCGCAGGTGGTGTTCGGCTTCGTCGAGTTGAAGACGCACGCCAAGCTGTCACTGGTGGTCCGGCGCGAGGGCGACAAGCTGGTCACCTACTGCCACGTCGGCACCGGCAACTACCATCCGATCACGGCGCGCATCTACACGGACCTGTCGTTCTTCACAGCCGACCCGGCGATTGCTCGCGACGTCTCGCGGATTTTCAACTTCATCACCGGCTACGCTGAGCCCGCCGAACTGGAGCGCATGGCGGTCTCGCCGCTCACGCTGAAGAACCGGTTGCTGGAGCACATCGAGGCCGAGATTGCCCACGCCAGGGTCGGACGCCCGGCGGCGATCTGGATCAAGTGCAACTCGCTGGTCGACGGCCAGATCATCGACGCGCTCTACGACGCCTCGGAGGCTGGGGTGCAGATCGACTGCGTGGTGCGCGGTATATGCTGCCTGCGACCAGGCATCCCGGGCTTGTCGGAGACCATCCGGGTGAAGTCGATCGTCGGGCGCTTCCTCGAGCACGGCCGGATCTATGCCTTCGGCAACGGAGTCGGGCTGCCGCATCCCAAGGCCACGGTCTACATCTCGTCCGCCGACCTGATGAGCCGCAACCTCGACCGCCGGGTTGAGGCGCTGCTGCCGATCACCAACCCGACAGTGCATCAGCAGGTGCTTGACCAGATCATGCTGGCCAACCTGCTCGACAACCGCCAGAGCTGGCGTCTTCTGGCTTCGGGCGGATGCGAGCGGATCCAGCCCGCGGACGGTGAGGAACCCTTCAACGCGCACAAGTACTTCATGACGAACCCGAGCCTCTCGGGCCGCGGCAAGGCCTCGAAAAAGTCGAGCCCGCGGGCCCTGAGCCGGCGCGCGCAGCGTGCCTGACTTTGGCGGCGCGGTGGCACTGGGGTAAGGATTTCGCCCGACGCGCGGAAGCCGCGCGTCGGGCTCAACAAGGACTCGAACGTTTGGGCAGCCTTCGCGCCAACCTCTCCCTCGCGCACGCCGTCGAGCCGCGTGCCGACGATGCGCGCGAACCTGTCGCGATCATCGATATCGGTTCGAACTCGGTCCGGCTCGTCGCCTATGATGGGCTGACCCGGGCGCCGACGCCACTCTACAACGAGAAGGTGCTCTGCGGTCTCGGGCGCCACGTCCTCACCACCGGTCGGCTCAATGATGACGCGGTGGCCCGGGCGCTTGCCGCCCTCGCGCGCTTCCGGGTGCTGTGTGAGACCATGCGCGTGGGGCAAGTCTTCGTCCTGGCGACCGCGGCGGCGCGGGATGCCGAGAACGGTCCGGACTTCCTGCGCGCCGCCGAAGCGGCCTGCGGCCACGAGATCCAGCTCCTCTCCGGCCGCCGCGAGGCCGAGCTCTCGGCGCTGGGCGTCATCTCCGGCTTCCACGCGCCAGACGGTGTCGTGGGCGATCTTGGCGGCGGGTCTCTGGAAATGGTGGACGTGCGCGGCAGCGTCGTCGGCCAGGGCGTAACCATGCCGCTCGGCGGCCTTGCCCTGCAGGATCTCTCCGGCGGCTCGGTGAAGAAGGCCGCCAAGATCGTCCGCGAGCACATGCGCAAGGCGGCTCCGCAGCTGGAAACCCTGCGCGGCCGGACCTTCTACGCGGTTGGGGGCACGTGGCGCGCGCTCGCCCGGCTGCATCAGGCCGCCCGCGGCTACCCCGTCCACGTGATGCACGGCTACACCGTGGAGCCGAGCGACGAGCTGACCTTCCTGCAGATCGTCGAGCAGACCGACGTGTCCCTGCTCCAGGATGTCGACGCCATCTCGGAAGCTCGCCGCCCCCTGCTGGCCTACGGTGCCGCGGTCTTGGAGGAGATCATCCGGGTCGGGCGGCCGCGGGAGGTGGCGATCTCGGCTTCGGGCGTGCGCGAGGGTCTGCTGTTCGAGCAGCTGGACCGGGAGGTGCGGCAGATCGATCCGTTGCTCGCGTCGGCAGCGGAGTTCAACGCCCTGCGCGCCCGCGCCCCCGCCACGGCGAGGAGCTGATCGCCTGGACCGACCGGTTCGTTGAGACGCTCGATGGACACGAGACCGCCGACGAGCGCCGCCTGCGCCACGCCGGCTGCCTGCTCTCCGATGTCGGCTGGCGCGCCCATCCGGATTACCGCGACGCGCAGAGCATCGGGGTCATCCAGAATGCGGCGTTCGTCGGAGTCGATCACCCGGGACGGGCCTATCTCGCCTTGGCGGTCGCGCTCCGGCACACCGGCCTCGCCCCCGAAAAGGCCAACCCGGTCCTGCGCGGAGTCGCGGGCCCGCGCCTGTTCGAGCGGGCACGCCTCCTCGGCGCCCTCTTGCGCGTCGCCTTCCCGATCTCGGCCGGGATGGGCGGCGCCCTCGGCCATGCACCGCTGACCGTCGAGGACGGGCGGGTGACCCTGCGCCTGTCCCGCGAGTGGGAGGCGCTGAGCGGCGACCGCCTACTGAACCGTGTCCGCGGGCTCGGGCGCGTGGTCGGCCTCGACGGGCGGATCGAGGTCGGCTGAGGGCGCCGCGGGCCGCTATCGCCGACAGCATCCCGACGTCCTCCGCGGATCTTCACGGGAGAGCGCGGGCTGCCTGGAGCGAGGCGTACGGGCAGAGGTTCAGCACCCGCACAACGAGGCCAGCGAGGCCGCCCGATGAAGCGTCCAGCCGCCGACGCTCAGGCGACGCGATCGGAGAAGATCGCTTTCTTGACCACGGCGTGGACGCCCCAGTTGCCGTCGACCACCTGCGTGATCCCGAAATCGACCGCCACCGACATGAGCGAGATCGCCTCGTCCTCGGTCAGTCCCTTCGCGTGCATCAGGAATTGCCGCATCTTGCGGAAGGCGTCGCGCATCGCGAGATCGATCGAGGATTTCTGAAAGATAACGGATTGCGCCTCCGGACCTAGGTCGCGCAGATAATTCGGATAGCTGAATCCCGACAGCACCCAGTCGTCCCGGGTCTCGATCATCGGGAAGTCGAGGGCTTCGAGCGGCGTCCCGGGCAGGTCGGTCTTCTTGTGGAGGATGAACTGGAAGGTGCCGGTCAGCGAACACTCGATCGCGGTGCCGCACAATTCGGAATCACCCTGGCTGGCATGGGGATCGCCCACGGAAAACAGAGCGCCGGGCACCGCTACGGGATAGTAGAGTGTCGCGCCCTTGCCGATCCGCCAGTTGTCGATATTGCCGCCGGTGTAGCTCGGCGGGATCGTGTTCACCCGGTCGGCCTCCGCGGGCGCGACGCCCATGGTGCCAAAATGCGGGCGGATCGGGACGCGGATCCCCTTCAAGACCTCGAAGGTCTTCTGCGTCTTGGCATGGTCCACCGGCAGGCCGGGATAGTCGATGGTCGGGTGGGAGACGCCGAACGGATCGGTCACCCCCGGCCAGCGGAAGCTGTAGACCGCCCGCGCCCAGTCACGCTCTCCGGTGGCGTCCACCTCATAGATCGTGACGACCTCCCGGGGCTTATCGCCGGTGATAAGATCGTTGTAGTGATAGCCCCACCACGCCGCCGCGTTGCTGCCGAAGGCGAGCCCCTTGTACTTAGGGTTGGCGCAGGGTCGCGGCGCAACGTCGAGGATGCGTACCTCCAGCACGTCCCCGGGCTCGGCGCCCCGGATCGCCACCGGGCCGGTGCAGATATGCACGCCGAGGCCACCACCGGGGCCAGTCTTAGCGTCCAGGGCACCGGCGCCGCGGGGCGAGACGCCCATCTTGTCCTTCGTCCAGAGATAGACGCTCTCGGCGCCCGGATCGCCCTGGATCATCCGCTCGGCATCGTCGCTCGCCTGATGGGTGAGCGTCTCGATGGTGACGAAGTCGCCGGATGCGATCTCGACCTGCGGCTTGAGGCTCCGGCTGAAGAAGCCCCAGTGCACGGTCTCCGCGTTGGCCGGCAGGTGATAATGCGCGGTCGCGGCGATCTTCGCGCCGCTCGCCTGGGCGAGGGCCGGGCTCACCAGCGACGGGCCGCCGGCCGCGAAGGCCGCGGCCGCGCTAGTCGCCGCGAAGCTGCTCTTCAGGAAGGCCCGCCGTTCCGGTTCAAGATCCTTCTGGAACCTACGCCGGTGCTTCTCGAAGGCGTGGCAAGTCGGATCGTCGCCGGCGCACATGGCTCATCTCCCGAGGTTTGGCCAAGGGGACGGGGAAGCAAGTCGACGGCCACGCCTGCAGCCGTCACGCGGCATGCTCACTCCGAGATCATGCCGACGCCGCCCTCCTCGCTCTTGGCCGGAGCCGACGGATCCGCTTGGGCCTCAACCACCGCCGCGGCGGTCACATTGACGATGCCGCGGGCGGTGACCGAAGGCGTGAGGATATGCGCCGGCTTGGCCGGCCCGATCAGCAGGGGGCCGACCGGCAGGGCATCCGCCAGCACCTTGGCGAACTGGAAGGCGATGTTGGCGGCGTCGAGATTCGGGAAGATCAGAACGTTGGCGGCGCCCTTGAGCCGCGAGCCCGGAAGCACGCGATCGCGGACCATCTCGTTGAGGGCCGAATCCGCCTGCATCTCGCCGTCGACCATCAGATTCGGGTCGCGCTTCTGCAGGAGCGCGAGGGCGTCCCGCATCTTCATGGCCGAGGCCGAATCCGACTGGCCGAAGTCCGAATGGCTGAGCAGCGCGATCTTCGGCGTGAGTCCGAATCGGCTCACGTGGCTGGCGCAGGCCTGAGCCACGTCGGCGATTTCCTCGGCGGACGGATTGGGTCGGACGTGGGTATCGGCCAGGAAGTAAGCGCCCTCGTGCGTCACCACGAGGCTCATGGCGGCGCACTGCTCGACCCCGGGCGCCAGCCCGATCACGTCGCGGATGATCCGCAGCCGCGTCTCGAACCGTCCCTCCAGGCCGCAGATCAGGGCATCGGCCTCACCGCGGCGGACCGCGATCGCGCCGATCACGGTGTTGTTGGTGCGCACCAGCGTACGGGCGGCGTCCGGCGTGATGCCGCGTCGGCCGGCCACCTCGAGATAGGTCTGCACGTAGGCGCGGTAGCGGGGATCGTCCTCCGGATCGATCAGCTCGAAATCGCGCCCGTGCTCTAGGGACAGGCCGAAACGCTTGAGCCGCGTCTCCACCACCCGCGGCCGCCCGACCAGGATCGGGAACGCGACCTTGTCCTCGACGATCGCCTGGACGGCACGGAGCACGCGCTCGTCCTCGCCCTCGGCGTAGATGACGCGCTTGGGCGCTTCCTTCGCCTTGGAAAACAGCGGCTTCATGATCAGGCCGGACCGGTGGACGAACCGGTCCAGGCTCTCGACGTAGGCGTCGAAATCGGCGAGCGGCCGGCCGGCGACGCCAGACTCCATCGCCGCCTTGGCCACCGCCGGCGCGATGCGCAGGATCAGGCGTGGATCGAATGGGCTCGGAATCAGCGATTTCGGACCGAACGGCCGGGCCTCGCCGCCATAGGCACGGGCGACCACGTCCGAGGTCGTCTCGTGCGCGAGGCCCGCGATCGCCTTCACAGCGGCCTTCTTCATCTCCTCGTTGATCTTGTGGGCGCCCACATCCAGCGCGCCGCGGAAGATGTAGGGGAAGCACAGGACGTTGTTGACCTGATTGGGAAAATCCGACCGGCCGGTGCAGATCATTGCGTCCGGCCGTTCCTGCTCGGCCAGGTCCGGCATGATCTCCGGATAGGGGTTGGCGAGCGCCATGATCAGAGGCTTCTCGGCCATCTCCTTCAGATATTCGGGCTTGAGCACACCGCCGGCCGAGAGGCCGATGAACACGTCGGCGCCAGGGATCACTTCGGCGAGCGTCCGCTTGTCGGTCTCCTGGGCGTAGATGTCCTTCCAGCGGTCCATCAGTTCCGGGCGGCCCTTGTAGACCACGCCCTTGATGTCGGTGACCGTGATGTTCTCGCGGGTCGCGCCGAGCGACACGAGAAGGTTCAGGCAGGCCAGTGCCGCCGCTCCCGCGCCCGATGTGACGATCCGGACGTCGGACAGGTTCTTGCCGGCGAGTTCAAGTCCGTTGAGGACGGCCGCCGCCACGATGATCGCGGTGCCGTGCTGGTCGTCGTGGAAGACCGGGATGTTCATCCGAGCCCGGCACTGCTCCTCCACCTCGAAGCACTCGGGCGCCTTGATGTCCTCCAAGTTGATGCCGCCGAAGGTCGGCTCCAAGGCGCAGACAACGTCGACGAGCTTCGAGACGTCCTTCTGGTCGACCTCGATGTCGAACACGTCGATGCCGGCGAACTTCTTGAACAGGACTGCCTTGCCCTCCATCACGGGCTTGGAGGCCAGGGGACCGATATCGCCCAGGCCCAGGACCGCCGTACCGTTGGAGAGCACCGCCACGAGGTTCTGGCGAACCGTGAGGTTGGCAGCCTCTTGCGGATCGTCGTGGATGGCCATGCAGGCTGCCGCCACGCCCGGCGAGTAGGCCAGTGCGAGGTCGCGCTGGTTGCCCAGAGGCTTGGTGGCCTGGATCTCCAGCTTTCCGGGCTTAGGCAGGCGGTGGTAGATGAGCGCCCCGGCCTTGAGGTCCTCGGACATGTTATCGGCCATCGCCCACGCTCCCGCTCACCTGCTTTCCCGAGGACGACGCGATCGCGCAGCGCACGGGCTCCCGTCGTGACCGGTCTGTTGCACCGGCTACGCAGGGGGCGCAACCCGCACAACGAGACCCGAATCCACCTCGCCAAACTGGCGAGGACCTACGGCTTCTCCATAGGCGCTTATTCGTATGGGCGTCCAAAAATCCGCTTTCCCGAGAGCGGACGGCGGCTGACGATCGGCCGCTATTGTTCCATTGCCGACAAGGTCGAGATCCTGCTCGGCGGCGACCACCGGCTCGATTGGCCGTCGACCTACCCGTTCGCGGCGATGCGAGGGCTGTTTCCGGACGCTCGAGCCCCGGAGGATTACCATGCGTCCCGGGGCGACGTGGTGATCGGGCACGATGTCTGGCTCGGCTCGGGCTGCATGGTCCTGTCGGGCGTCACGGTTGGGCACGGCGCCGTGGTGGCGGCCCGGGCCGTGGTAAGCCGCGACGTGCCGGCCTACGCAGTGGTGGCGGGCAATCCCGCACGGGTGGTGCGCCGCCGGTTCGACGAGGCCACGGTGGCGGCGCTGACAGCGGCGGCGTGGTGGGATCTCCCGCACGCGACGGTGACACGGCTGGTGCCGCTGCTGCAGAGCGGGCAGGTCGAAGCCCTGCTCGCGGCGTTGCGCGGGAACGCGGATTCCCGTACCGGCGAGGCCCAGCTCGAAGCCGCTCCGAGATCCGGACTATGACCGACACGCCTCCCGACCGCCTCGCCGCCAACCCGAACAGTCCCTTCTACGACGAGAAGGCGTTGGAGCGCGGCGTCGGCGTGCGGTTCAAGGGCGTCGAGAAGACCAACGTCGAGGAGTATTGCGTGAGCGAGGGCTGGGTGCGGCTCTCGGCCGGCAAGACCCTCGACCGGGCCGGCAATCCGATGACGGTGAAGCTGAAGGGTGCCGTGGAGCCCTACTTCCGCGATCCGACGCCGGAGGCCTGATCGGCCTTCCGGGCGAGTGATGCCCGGAAGTTGCGGACCGCGTCCGACACCATGCGTTCGACCTGCTCCCGTGAGCGCGGGCCGACGATGACGAGGCTCGTCAGGATGTCGGCGCGCCTGGAACGCTGATTGGCGGTACGGGCGTGATTCGACACGCGCAGGTGCCATGAGCAACTGACGGGCCTGAGATAGAGACTATCACCGCGCTCATTGCGCGCGGTCACCACAAAACCTTCCTGCTCAAGCAGGCGCGCCGCCAAATCGAGCGCCGCCAGCGGCAGGATCGGTCTCCCGGATCCGCTCATGGCCCGGCCGGCTCGATGGTACCGAGGGTGCGTCGCCCCAAGATCCGCGATTTCACCGATAGGGCGGGCCGCTCGATCCAGAACCACGACAGGGCGGCCACCGGCAGCGTCATGGCGAGGGCCGGCACGAGAAGAGCGAGCCCCGACGGCTCCGGCCACAGGGCGTGCAGGCTCTGCTGGATCGGCCAGCCATAGAGATAGATCCCGTAGGACAGGTCGGCGGAGGGATCGAAAAGGCCGCGCGCCATGGGTCCCAGGGCGAGCCAGACGACACCGTAGGCCTCCGCCAGGAACAGTAGCGCGGGATAGGCCGGCGTCCGGGCGAGCACGAAGGTCCCGAAGACCAGACAGGCGAGGGCGGCCGTCGAGATCCGAAGGCGCTCGCGCCACAGGTACAGGGCGGCTCCGGCCGAGAAGATCAGCGGCAATCGCAGGGCGGTCTCGGTGCCCTTGGGCAGCTCGGCCCCGTGCCACCCGCCGACGGCAACCAGGGCGATGGCGAGGCCGATGACGATCACGAGCGCGGCCCCCCGCCTCCGAAGCAGGCCGCATAGGGCGGCGGCCAAGACGCCGAGATAGCACAGGACCTCGTATTTGAGCGTCCAAACCGTGCCGAGGGGCGCCCTGTACGGGTTGGCCTCGAAGACACCGGGGAGCGCGGCATTGCTCTTGAAGGTCGTCAGCGTCGCGCGGATGAACGACCAGAGGCCGGGGTCGCGCAGGTACTCGGCCAGGGGCAGCCGGGTGAGCGCTGCGCCGAGCCCGAGCGACACCATCAGCGTCGCCGCAACCAGCCCCGGCAGGATCCGCAGGGTCCGGGCGATCGCGTAGTCGCGGATCCCGCGCCGGTCGCAGCTCATGGTGACCAGGAAGCCCGACACGGCGAAGAAGCCGTTCACCGCGTGCTCGCCGAGGGTGAAGCCGGTGAGCCGGGCCAGCGGCTCATCCCCGGCAGCGCCCGTCGCCACGCTGAAGGCATGCGATACGACGACCGCGAGCGCGAGGAAGAGGCGCAGACCGGTGAAGCCGTTGCGCGGCCCCTCCAGGGCGGTCGCGATGGTCGAGGCCGCCATTAGCGCAGGCCCTCCCGCGCGAGTGCGTCCTGGCCACGCAGGAAGGCGAGCGCGCCGGCCGCGGAGCCGCCGTAGCGCTCCAGTCCCGACCGTCGCAGGGCCAGGGCCGACAGGAGCACCTTCGGCAGGTTACGCGCGATTCCGGCAGGGCTCGGATCGGGCAGGCCGTACTTCCGGCTGACATAGGCCCGCGACCAAGCCTGATGCCAGCGCGTGCGGAACACCCGCCCCGGTTCCGGCGCGGATGAGCGACCACGGCCATGCAGCGCCTCGGCGCCATGGACGTGGACGAGCGCCCGGCCGGCATCGGCGACGCGTCGGCACAGGTCGTCGTCCTCGTAGAACAGGAAGATGTTCTCGTCGAAGCCGCCGAGCTCCAGGAATAGGGCGCGCGGTATCATCAGGCAGGCGCCGGAGAGGAACGGCGTACAGGCATCGCCCTGCGGCAGGGCCGGGCGGCCGCCCGGATTGGTCAGATAAGGTGCCAGCAGGGAGCGTGCCTGAAAAAAGAATCGCCCGTCGGGCTCGACAATCCGGGGCGCGTAAAGACCGGCCTCCGGCCATGCGCGGGCAGCATCCAGCAAAGCGTCGACGGCACCCGGACGCAGGACGATGTCGGGATTCACGATGAGGACGCGCTCTGCCGTCGCGGCGGCCCGGACGCCCCTGTTGTTGGCGCGGCCATAGCCCTCGTTGCGGGCGTTGCGGATCACCTGGGCTCCGGCGGCCTCCGCGACCGACGCGGAGGCGTCCCGGCTGGCATTATCCACCACGATCGCCGGGACGTGCTGGCCGGCCAACGCCGCGAGGCAGGACGGCAGCACGTCCGCGCTGTCATGCGCGACCACGATCGCGACGAGGCTCGCCACGGCGCGGCGAACCCGTCAGCGAGTCAGGCCTTCTTCTCGGGCAGGTTGAGCCGGATGTGCAGCTCGCGCAGCTGCTTGGGCGTCGCCTCGGAGGGCGCGCCCATCATCAGGTCCTCGGCGCGCTGGTTCATCGGGAACAGCACCACCTCGCGGATGTTCGGCTCGTTGCACAGGAGCATGACGATGCGGTCGACGCCCGGCGCAATGCCGCCGTGCGGCGGAGCGCCCATGCGGAGTGCGTTCAGCATGCCGCCGAACTTCTGCTCCAGCACCTCGTGGCCGTAGCCCGCGATGGCGAACGCCTTCTCCATGACGTCCGGACGATGGTTCCGGATCGCCCCGGAGGACAGCTCCACGCCGTTGCAGACGATGTCGTACTGGAAGGCCTTGATGTTGAGGATCTTCTTCGTGTTGGCGCCGGTCTCGTCCTCGGATGCCAGCGCATCGAGATCGAGGTTCAAGAACTCGTCGCGGTCAATGTTGGGCATGGAGAACGGGTTGTGGGAGAAGTCGATCCGCTTCTCCTCCTCGCTCCACTCATACATCGGGAAGTCGGTGATCCAGCAGAAGGCGTACTGGTCCTTGTCGCACAAGCCCAGTTCGTCGCCGATGCGGATGCGCGCCTTGCCGGCGAGGCCGGCGGCCTTGCCCTCCGGGCCGGCGGAGAAGAACACTGCATCGCCGGATTTGGCGCTCGCCCGCTCGGCGATCAGAGCCTGAACCTCGGCCGGGATGAACTTGGCGATCGGCCCCTTGCCGGAGAGCTGACCGTTCTCCTCCTCGAAGACGATATATCCGAGACCGGGCGCGCCCTCGGAGCGGGCCCAGTCGTTCAGCCTGTCGAAGAACGAGCGCGACTGCGCGGCCGCCCCGGTCGCCGGGATCGCGCGGACCACGCCGCCGCCGGCGATCACACCCTTGAACGCCTTGAACGCGACGTCGTCGCGGGCGAACAAGTCGGTCACGTCCGCGATGATCAGCGGGTTGCGCAAATCCGGCTTGTCGACGCCGTATTTCAGCATCGAATCCGCGTAGGTGATCCGCGGAAATTCCCCGGTGACGCGCTTACCCTCGGCGAACTCTTCGAACACGCCGCGCAGGACCGGCTCGACCGCCTGGAACACGTCCTCCTGGGTGACGAAGCTCATCTCGATATCGAGCTGGTAGAACTCGCCCGGCGAGCGGTCGGCGCGGGCGTCCTCGTCGCGGAAGCAGGGCGCGATCTGAAAGTACCGGTCGAAGCCCGCGATCATCGTCAGCTGCTTGAACTGCTGCGGCGCCTGCGGCAGCGCGTAGAACTTGCCGGGATGGACCCGCGACGGCACGAGGTAGTCGCGCGCGCCCTCCGGGCTCGACGCGGTCAGGATCGGGGTCTGGAACTCGAAGAAGCCGCCCTCGCGCATCCGGCGGCGGAGCGAGTCGATGATCGCGCCGCGCTTCATGATGTTGGCGTGGAGCTTCTCCCGGCGCAGGTCGAGGAAGCGGTACCGCAGCCGTGTCTCCTCCGGATATTCCAGGTCGCCGAAGACCGGCAGCGGCAGCTCGCCCGCGGGACCAAGCACCTCCAGGTCGTCGATGTAGACCTCGACCGCGCCGGTCGGCAGCTCGGCGTTCTCGGTCCCGGACGGGCGCGTCCGGACCCGTCCGTCGATCCGCACGACCCATTCCGAGCGCACGGTCTCTGCCGCCTTGAAGGCCGGGAAGTCGGAATCGACCACGCACTGCGTGAGTCCGTAATGGTCCCGCAGGTCGACGAAGAGCACGCCGCCATGATCGCGGATGCGGTGGCACCAGCCGGAGAGGCGGACACTCTGTCCGACGTCGGACGGGCGGAGCGCCCCGCAGGTGTGGGAACGGTAACGGTGCATGACGGGCTTCTTCCGAGGGAAGGCCGGCACCATTCACGCGAGGCCCCCCAAGTCAAGCGCAGGACCGGCACGATGGCTGCGAAACGGGCCGCGCGCCGCGCGTTCGGCCAGCCGGCCGGACTACCGGATCGGCCGCCCGATCCCCATATGATCTCCATGAGTCACAACGCTTTTTCCCATCCGGCGGCCGCCCCTGATCCGCCGATCGCAGAGGCTCCAAGCTCGTGGCGGACCCTGCCGCTCGACGGCCATTTCGACCTCGTCTACGAGGATGCCACCGGCGCGTGGAGCAATCGGTCCCTCGATGCGCGCGAGTTGAAGCTCGGTCCCGGGCGGATGCTGCTCGGCGGCATCGATGCCCGCCGCGGCGGCTATCGCGGCTTCCGGGTCGATCGGATCCGGCGGCTCATCGACGGCGCGACGGGCGAGCGCATCGAGACCGGCATCCTTGACCGGCTGCTGGCGCGTGCGGAGGCGCAACGCCGCGCCGATGCCGTGCGGATCCGGGGCCAGGCCCGGGCACGGCGCAGGGCGAGCCTCGCCGCCGCGGCCAGGGCATTTTCCGCCTAGGGAATGCGGGGAAATATGGGGACCTTCGCGCCTGTCCCTCCCCATGATGGCGGCGGTTGCGTATAGCCGGGACATGGACCTGATCACCTCAACTGACACGCTGCGTGAAACCTGCGCGCGTCTGGCCGCGCAGCCCTTCGTGACCGTGGACACGGAGTTCATGCGCGAGACGACGTATTATCCGAAGCTCTGCCTGATCCAGATGGCGGCTCCGGACGGCACCGCCGTGCTGGTCGATCCGCTCGCGCCGGGGATCGATCTGCAGCCCTTCATCGACTTGATGGCCGACGAGCGCACCGTGAAGGTGTTCCACTCCGCGCGCCAGGATCTCGAGATCATCTGGTTGATGGGCGGCGTGCTGCCGCACCCGTTCTTCGACACCCAGGTCGCCGCGATGGTGTGCGGCTACGGCGACTCGGTCTCGTACGAGCAGCTCGTCAACGATGTCGCCAAGGCCAAGATCGACAAGTCCTCGCGCTTCACCGACTGGTCGCGGCGGCCGCTTTCGGAGGCCCAGCTTACCTACGCCCTGTCAGACGTGACCCACCTCGTGAAGGTCTACGAGGTTCTCGTGGCCGAGTTGCTGCGCACGGATCGCGGCGCTTGGCTCGACGAGGAGATGGCGGTGCTGACCTCGCCGGACACCTATCGGGCCGAGCCCGCGCAGGCCTGGCGCAGGCTGTCGGGCCGGATGCGCAAGCCGCGCGAGATCGCCGTGCTGATGGAGGTGGCGGCCTGGCGCGAGGGCGAGGCGCAGGCGCGCAACGTTCCCCGCGGGCGCGTCCTCAAGGACGAGGCGGTGATCGACGTGGCCTCGGCCGCACCGCGCAACGCCGAGGCGCTGGCGCGGCTACGCACCATCCCGGCCGGGTTCGAGCGCTCACGCACGGGCGCCGAGATCCTGTCGGCCGTCGAGCGCGGTCTGTCGCGCGACACCAGCGAGATCCGCATGCCGGAGCGGATCCGCCGGAGCGGCGGCAACGGCGCGATCGTGGAGCTCCTCAAGGTGCTGCTGAAGGCCGTCTGCGAGGCCGAGGGCGTGGCTCCGAAGATCATCGCCACCGTAGACGACCTCGAATCCCTCGCGGACGACGATGCCGCCGAGGTGCCGGCTCTCCAAGGCTGGCGTCGGGTGCTGTTCGGCGAGAAGGCCCTGGCCCTCAAGCAGGGTCGGCTGGCGCTCTCGGTCGTGGCCGGCCGCATCGTCGTGCGGGAGCTCGACGCAATGCCGGCTGACGCAGAGCCCCTCGGGAATGGCTGACAACGGGTCGTCGGTCCCCGCCCAACCTGAGCTGTGCGCGTGACACGTCGGCGGGTCGGGATTAAATGGCAACAGGGTTGCCGATTAATCCCCTCCGCGTCGTGCGTATGTTCGAGCCGAACGAAGTCTTAAAGACGTTGACCGGCCGTGGGCTGGTTTCGGCGGAGGGTTGCGGCTCCGTGCGGGTTCGTTACCGCGTGGTCATCGAGCGACGGGAAGGCGGCGTCGTCGCCTTCGGCAATCTCTACGGCAGTCACGCCAATCTGCGGCCCATCTGGCTTGAGCCTGACGCCCAACTCCGGCTCGCGAACGGCCGCCGCCTGACGATATCCCTGACCGATCTCGTGGGCGACGTGGCCGAGTTCGAGGGAACGGGGCCGGTCGGCCCGCTCTAGGCGGACGTCGAGAGCCTGATTTCGCCGCGCATGGCGACTCAGAGCCTCGCGCTGCGATGTGCGGCCGCAGGGCGACGCGGGGCCCACATCGCGCGGCCCTGCGAAAACCGGTCTGCTGCACATCTACGATGAGGGGATCGATCAGTCCCGGGGGAGGGGTCCTCCGGCCCGGCCGTCGCGCGTCTTCCAGCGTCCAGTGACCCGGGATGATTCGGCAATCTTCTCGCGCGAACCCGCCGAAGCATTCTTGGATCCCGATCAACGACGAGTGCGGCGACTGGGCGCACGGCCACCGCGTCGGCGGTTCCGTCGCCGGGGAGGCCCCTGGACGCCTTCGCACCGCAAAGATTCCTCCGCGCCGACGCCGAAGCGATACGGTCCGGCTCCCGCCACGCGCGCATATGGCGCCGTAGCAAAGCTTCGCCCCCTGCAAGACCTGCATAGGAAGGCGTCACATCGGCGTGAGGACAATCCCGAACGAAGCCGAACTAATTGTGCGTCGCAACATTTTCTTCTGCGGCACAATGACAGGGACTAGGCTTGTGTCACCCTAAACGAAGCTTTCACCGCGGGGGTTATCGCGCGGAAGAGCGAGTTGACGGCGCTCAAAAATCTCTTAGAGTTCGTTCAAGCCTCGGTTTCGAGGGAGCCGCCCCAGGGATGGCGGTTCCTGGCTAGGGGATCGGTAGATCTCCTCGAAGTCCACTATGCCCGCTACCGAGGCGTCCATCCCTGTCGCAAACAGTCAGGTCGGAGTCCGAGCGACGCCCTTCTCTACGCGCGCCGCAACGACCCTTAAAGACTTGTCGGAGGAACCCATGAGAGCAGTGCATCTCCTTGCGCTCGGCGCGGGTGTTGCGGCCGTCGCCGCGCCGGCGCTGGCCAACGAAAGCGTCATGAAGGGCATCGCCAATCCGGCGGAGCAGGTCCTTCAGACGGTAGACTACGCCAATACGCGTTATTCCAAGCTCGATCAGATCAACGCCAAGAACGTCAAGGATCTCCAGGTTGCCTGGACGTTCTCGACCGGCGTTCTGCGCGGCCACGAGGGCTCGCCGCTCGTCATCGGCAACATGATGTACGTGCACACGCCGTTCCCGAACATCGTGTACGCCCTCGACCTCGACCACGAGGCGAAGATCGTCTGGAAGTACGAGCCCAAGCAGGATCCGTCCGTGATCCCGGTCATGTGCTGTGACACGGTCAACCGTGGTCTGGCCTACGCCGACGGCGCCATCCTCCTGCACCAGGCCGACACCACCCTCGTGTCGCTCGACGCCAAGACCGGCAAGGTCAACTGGTCGGTCGTGAACGGCGACCCGAAGAAGGGCGAGACCAATACCGCCACGGTTCTGCCCGTGAAGGACAAGGTCATCGTCGGCATCTCGGGCGGCGAGTTCGGCGTGCAGTGCCACGTCACCGCCTACGACCTGAAGACCGGCAAGAAGGTGTGGCGCGGCTACTCCGAGGGTCCGGACGACCAGATGCTGGTCGACCCGGAGAAGACCACCTCGCTCGGCAAGCCTGTCGGCAAGGACTCCTCGCTGAAGACCTGGGAAGGCGATCAGTGGAAGACCGGCGGCGGCTGCACCTGGGGCTGGTTCTCGTACGATCCCAAGCTCGACCTGATGTATTACGGCTCGGGCAACCCCTCGACCTGGAACCCCAAGCAGCGTCCGGGCGACAACAAGTGGTCGATGACCATCTGGGCGCGTAACCCGGATACCGGCGTCGCCAAGTGGGTCTACCAGATGACCCCCCACGACGAGTGGGACTACGACGGCATCAACGAGATGATCCTCACGGATCAGAAGGTTGACGGCAAGGAGCAGCCGCTCCTGACCCACTTCGACCGTAACGGCTTCGGCTACACGCTGAACCGCGCGGACGGCAACCTGCTGGTGGCCGAGAAGTACGACCCGGCCGTCAACTGGGCGACCAAGGTCGACATGGACAAGGGCTCGAAGAACTACGGCCGTCCGCTGGTCGTGTCGAAGTACTCGACCGAGCAGAACGGTGAGGACACCAACTCCAAGGGCATCTGCCCGGCGGCCCTCGGGTCGAAGGATCAGCAGCCTGCGGCCTTCTCGCCGAAGACCAACCTGTTCTACGTGCCCACCAACCACGTCTGCATGGACTACGAGCCGTTCCGGGTGACCTACACCCCGGGCCAGCCCTACGTCGGTGCGACCCTCTCGATGTACCCGGCCCCGAACTCGCACGGCGGCATGGGCAACTTCATCGCGTGGGATGGCGTCAACGGCAAGATCAAGTGGTCCAACCCCGAGCAGTTCTCGGTGTGGTCCGGTGCTCTGGCCACCGCCGGCGACGTGGTGTTCTACGGCACGCTTGAGGGCTACCTGAAGGCGGTCGACGACAAGACCGGCAAGGAGCTCTACAAGTTCAAGACCCCGTCGGGCATCATCGGCAACGTGATGACCTACCAGCACAAGGGCAAGCAGTACGTCGGCGTCCTCTCGGGCGTGGGCGGCTGGGCCGGCATCGGCCTCGCGGCCGGCCTGACCGACCCGAATGCCGGCCTCGGCGCGGTGGGCGGCTACGCGGCCCTGACCCAGTACACCAACCTCGGTGGTCAGCTGACGGTCTTCGCTCTGCCGAACTAATCGGCCGCAGGGTGCAAGTGTAAAATCGGTGCCGGCGCGGGTTCCCGCGCCGGCATCCTTGTGATTAGACTCATGCGCAAGAGGCTGCGGCTCGAAGGGAGACGAAAGGCCTCGCGCCTAGGGAGACACATGCTTTGTTCAACCTCAGCACGATCGTAACGCGGCCGGTTATCGCCGCCCTCGCCCTAGCCACCGTGTCCGCGGTGGCCGTACATGCTGAGGATGCCAAGCCTGCCGACCCCGCCCTCGCCAACTCGCTCAACGCCAACGACAAGACGGCCGAGCAGGACGAGAAGCTCCTCAAGAAGGATGCCGCCGTTAAGGTCGAGGACGGCAAGTACCTGGATGCCGAAGGCCATCCGACCTTCCGCGTGACGCAGGACGGCAAGAAGCTCGATTGGTATACGTATTCCGGATACCGCCGCTACCACGCCGAGTGCCACGTCTGCCACGGACCGGACGGCATGGGCTCGACCTACGCGCCGGCGCTGAAGGACTCGCTGAAGCACCTCTCCTACGAGGAGTTCATCGGCATCCTGGTCGGCGGCAAGCAGGACGTGAACGCCTCCGAGCAGAAGGTCATGCCGGCCTTCGGCGACAACAAGAACGTCATGTGCTATTCGGACGATCTCTACGTCTACTTGAAGGCGCGTGCCGCCGGAGCGATCGGGCGTATCCGTCCCTCGGAGCACGAGGACAAGCCCGAAGGCGCCCGGAAGTCCGAGAAGGAGTGCATGGGCGGTTGATGTCGTCCCCTGCCCGGATCCTTGCACTCTGCGCCCTGTCGTTGACGGTGGCGCAGGGCGCTCACGCCCAGCATCTGCCGGATACGGTCACCACCGACGTGCTGCGCGTCTGCGGGGACCCGGGCAACATGCCGTTCTCCGAACGCAAGGAGGACGGCTTCGAGAACAAGATCGCGGCGATCATCGCCGATGAGCTGAAGATCAAGGTCCGCTATTACTGGCTGACCCAGGGGCCCGGCTTCGTGCGCAACACGCTCGGGACCGGCCTCTGCGACCTCATCATGGGTCAGGCCTTCGGCAGCGACCTCGTCCAGACGACCAACCCGTATTATCGCTCCGCCTACACGCTGGTCACCCGCGCGGGCGAGTTCGACGGCGTCTCCGCCCTCGACGACCCGCGCCTGAAGGGCAAGAGCATCGGGGTGATCGCCGGCACGCCGCCGGTCAACCGGATGGGCGAGCTCGGCCTCGTCTCCAGCATGAAGGCCTACGCGCCATACCAGCTCGATCCGGCCCGCAAGCACCAGACGGTGGCGGCCGAGATCGTCGCGGCTCTGGCCTCCAAGGAGATCGACGCCGCCGTGCTCTGGGGCCCGGCAGCCGGGTGGCTCGCCAAGCAGTCGGGAACGGCCATGCGCGTCGTGCCGCTGCTCAAGGAGCCGGAGCGGCCGCCGATGGCCTACCGGATCGCCATGGGCGTCAGGATCGGCGAGAACGACTGGAAGCGCTCGCTGAATACCGTGCTGCGCAAGCGCAAGGCCGACATCGATAAGGTTCTTCGCGACTACGACGTGCCGCTCCTCGACGAGGAGGAGAACAGGCTGGCCGAACCCGGCGAACGGTGAGCGGCCGGTTGTCCGACCCGCCACCTCATCCTGAGGTGATGTGTGGGAGGACCGTGACGGGCCTCGGCGGTACGCGTGCGGCCCCCGATTTCAGACCCGCTCAATCCCCGTGCGATCGAGCTTTGCCAGGGCCTCCGCCGCACGCTCGCCCCCGATGACGAGATCCGGCGCGATCTCGACCAGGGGCACCAGCACGAAGGCCCGCTCGCGCACGTAGCGGTGCGGCAGCACGAGACGCGCGTCGTCCACGGCGGCGCCCTCGTAGGACAGGACGTCGATATCGATCACCCGCGGCCCCCAGCGCTCCTCGCGCACGCGGCCGAGTTCCTGCTCCACGCGCAGGCACGCATCGAGCAGGCCGTGCGGGTCCAGATCGGTCTCGACCGCGACGGCGCCATTGAGGAACCAGGGCTGATCGGTCCTGCCCCAGGGCGGCGTGCGATAATCGGCCGAACGCGCCACCACCCTGATGCCCGGTGTCGCGTTGAGACCGGCGACCGCCCGGTCGAGCATCGCGGCCATGTCGCCGACATTGCTGCCGATTCCGAGATAGGCCCTCATGGATGGCTTTCGCGGCGGCGCGTGATCTCCACGCTGACACTCTCCAGGATGGCGGGAACGGGGGCGCTCGGCTTGTCGATCCGCACGGTGATCGCCTCAACCGGCGGGAAGCCCGTCAGGATCGAGGTCGCGATCGCTTCCGCCAGCGCCTCGATCAGGTTGAAGCGGCGCTCCGTGGCGATCTCGACCGCAACCTGCGTGAGGTCTGCGTAGCTCACCGTACCGCCGACGTCGTCGGAGCGTCCCGCCGGACCGAGATCGAGAGCGGCTTCCAGCGTGATGTAGAAGCGCTGGCCGAGCACCGCCTCCTCGGGCAGCAGGCCGTGGCGGCCGAACACCGCGATGCGGGTCACGCGGATCACGTCGCCGGCCATGCTCAGCGGCCCTCCGGCCGCATGACGGCATCGACCACGCGCATGGCATCGACGTGGGCCGCCACGTCGTGCACCCGCACGATGTCGGCGCCCAGCGTCGCGGCGACCGCATGCGCCGCCAGCGAGCCGTGGAGGCGGTCGGCCGGGCGGGTCTCGCGATCGTGCAAGCGTCCCAGCAGCGACTTGCGGGAGACACCGACCAGAACCGGAAAACCGAGGGCTCGAATCTCAGGCAGCCGCCTCAAGGCTTCCAAGTGCTGTGTCCAGGTCTTGCCGAAGCCGACCCCCGGATCGAGCACGATATCGGAATCCTGGATGCCGGCCCGATGGGCGATGGCAAGCGACCGCTCGAAGAAGGCGAGCATGTCGGCGACGATGTCGAGGTCGGGCTCGATCGTCTCGCGGTTGTGCATGATGATGACCGGCGCACCATGCGCCGCCGCCACGGTGGCGATGTCGGGCTCGCGCTGAAGCCCCCAGACGTCGTTCACGATCCGAGCGCCGGCTTCCAGCGCCACCCGCGCCGTGGACGCCTTGTAGGTGTCGATGGAGATCGGCACCGCCAGCCGGGGTGCCACGGCCCGGATCACCGGCAGGACCCGTGCCTGCTCCTCCTCGGCCGGGACCGGCGTATGGCCGGGCCTCGTGGACTCGCCGCCGATGTCGAGGATCGCCGCGCCTTCGGACACCAGCCGCTCGGCCTGGGAGACGGCCTCGGCCTCTCCGGCGAACAGGCCTCCGTCCGAGAAGGAATCGGGCGTGACGTTGAGGATGCCCATGACCAGCGTGCGCCCACCGAGATCGGGCAGGAGGTCGGACAGGCCGGGGGAGGGGGTCACGGAGCGGGTCCCGTTCACGAGCGCGGTTCGGGAGCCGGTCTGCGCGAATCGCGCGGCCGGCGCAACGCCGGCCGCGCAATCCACACTCAGCCGCGATAGCAGCGGATCTCGGCCTCGGCCTGGGCGCGCCGCAGATCGGCGACCTTGTCGTCGAAGATCTTGGTCGACTTGAACTCGTTGGCGCGGTTGCCGATTCCCTGACGCATCGACAGCACCGTGCTCGCCTGCACGTACTTGTCGTAGGGCAGGATCGCGGCAAGCTGGTCGAGCGAGCAGGAGCACTTCTGCAGGCTCTCGCGCGTCTGGCCGTTGGCCGCCATGCAGCCGAACACGTAATCGACCCGCGCATCGGTCGGGTAGTCGTTCTCCTCGGCCGCCCAGCCGGCCAGCCCCGAAACCGTCAGGGCGAGGGCGGCGAGGGCGGTGCGGCTAGCCAGCCTTCTGGTCATAGTTCAGCTTCTCCTCGAGCAGTTCGCCGCCGTCCTGGCTCTTCGACGACGCCTCGATCGAGACGATCTCGCCGGGGACCGAAGGGGCGGTGACGAAGGTGTAGGTCATGTCGTCCATGCCGCGCATGCGTTGCGTCATCGCGTCGCCCGCGAACGGCTTCGTGACGACGCGCCAGCCGTCGACCTCGCGGCCACCGATGGTCACCTTGGTGGGCGTCACGGTCGCCTTCTCGCGCAGGCCCTTGCGGATCGCGAGCTTCAGGTAGCGCGGGTTGGCTTCCAGGACCTTCGACAGCACCCGAAGGTGGTTCTCCAGGAACAGGGAGACGACCGGATTGCCCGCCATGTCCTCGAAGGGGCCGGCCGGCACGCGATTCAACCCTGAGAACATCGTGACGGAGATGTCCCGCGCCTCGGGACTCTTCCCGGGCTCCATCTTGAGCGTCACCGTGTCCTCGAGCGGCGCGCCGAACGGCCCCTTGGAGATCCCGGAACGGCGCAGGTAGTCGTAGGTGATGGTCGAGCCGGGGGCCGTGTTCTTCATGTGCGGCTGATCGAACAGCAGATCGGCCGCGCTGGGCGGCGCCGCGGCGTTGGCCTGGGTGACGGCGGGTTTCGGCGCGTCCTCGGCGAAGGCCGGCAGCGCGGTCAGCGCCAGCGCGATGGCGGTCGTGGCGAGACCTCTCACGACTTGAACTCTCACGAGTGCACTTCCTCCTTCAGCGGCGACCGGACGTTGCTGCCGATCGTCCGATAGACGTAATCGGGCGGATTCTCGGCCGCCTCCTCGACGGCGAGCGCCCGCACCTTGGCGTGGAGCGGGGAGAGCGAGCACGCCGGATCGGTCGCCGCGGCATCGCCCGCGAGCGCCAGCGCCTGGCAGCGGCAGCCCCCCCAATCCTTCTCCCGGCGGTCGCAGGAGCGGCAGGGCTCCTGCATCCAGTCGGTGCCGCGATAGGCGGTGAAGGCCGGGGAGTCGCGCCAGATCTCGCCGAGGGAATGATCGTTGACGTTCCAGAACTCAAGCCCCGGGATCGTCTCGGCGGCATGACAGGGCAGCACCTTGCCCTGAGGGGTCACGTTCATCAGCTTGCGGCCCCAGCCGCCCGCGCAGGCCTTCGGATACTTCGCGTAGTAGTCGGGCACGACGAGGTCGATCACCAGCTGGCCTTTCAGGCGCTCGCGGGCCGCCTCGACGATCCGGATCGACTCGTCCACCTGCGCCTTGTCGGGCATCAGCGCGGCGCGGTTGACGTAGGCCCAGCCGTAGTACTGCGTGTGCGCGACTTCGAGGCGCTTGGCGCCCATCTTCACCGCAAGGTCGATGAAGCCCGCAACCTCGTGGATGTTGCCGCGGTGGATCACCGAGTTCAGCGTCAGCGGTAGTCCCAGCTCCACGACCTTGGCGGCAAACTCGAATTTCTGCGGCTGCGCGTTCTTCAGGCCGCCGATCTTCTCGGCGTTCTGCGCGTCGACCCCCTGCACCGAGAGCTGCACATGGTCGAGGCCAACGTCGTAGAGGGCCTGGAGCTTGCCCAGCGCCCCGCCGACCCCCGACGTGATCAGGTTGGAGTACAGGCCGAGGTCGGCGCAGGTCTTGGTGATCTCGACGATGTCATTGCGTGCCGTGGGCTCGCCGCCGGACAGGTGGACGTGCAGGACACCGAGGCCGGACGCCTCCTTGAGAACGCGTTGCCACGTCGCCGTGTCGAGCTCGCCCGACCGGCGGTCGAGCTCCAGCGGATTGGAGCAATAGGGGCAGCGCAGAGGGCAGCGATGGGTCAGCTCGGCGAGCAGGCCCACCGGCGCCGGCGCTTCGGGCCGGTTCGGTGTCAGGGCATTCATCGCTCTAGAACTCGCTTCTCGGCGAGCCCGTCGAGCATCGCCAGGATGTCGGTCTCGATGGCCCGGGGATCGGCCGCGTAGGTCTTGCCCAGTTCGTCCGCGATCTCCGCGACGCTGCGGTTGCCGTCCACGAGCTTAAGCACCGCCACGGCGTTGTCGTCGAGGTCGAAGGTGCGCTCAGGCGCGAGCAGGACGTACTTGCCGCGGGTCTCGTCGTTGCGCAGCCGGACGCCGCGGGGCAGGCGCGGCCGGTCCCCGGCCGTCATCTTGCCGGCGGCGGTGCCGCCCTGAACCGGCGCGCGCTCAGCGACGAGGCCTTCGCCCGGCTGCCACGCGTCCGGCGGGATCATGCCGGGCGCCACGTAGGCGAAGTACAGGGCGTCGAGCTGTGTCCAGAGGACGTTGCACTTGAACGTCAGCGCCGCCATCGCCCGGCGCTGCAGCTCCGGCGTCGTGGCGTGCTGCTTGACGTAGTCCAGGGCGAAGTCGGCATCGCGCGGCGCCTGGGTCAGACGCTTGTCGAAATAGGCCAGCGTCTCCTTGGTGATGAAGTCGTAGTTCTTGAGCATCCCGGCGACGCGCTCGGAGATGATCGTCGGCGAGAACATCTCGGTCAGCGAGGAGGCGATTGCCTCCAGCAGCGTCTTCTCGGAGACGAAGTGGACGTAGGCCTCGACCGAGAACTTCGTGGCCGACAGGATGCCGCGGGTCGACAGCACATACTCGCGATCGAAGCCGACGCCCTCAGCGAGCTTCAGCCAGCGCTCGATTCCGCCGTCGCCCTCGTGGTCGCCGTCATGATCGACGATGCGCTGCCGCCAGACGCGCCGCAGCGAGGCGTCCGTCATCCGGGCGAGCACCGCGGCGTCCTTCACCGGGATCATCGCCTGGTAGTAGTAGCGGTTCAGCGCCCAGGCGCGGACCTGATCCTTCGACAGCTTGCCGTCGTGCAGGAGCCGGTGGAACGGGTGCAGGTTGTGGTAGCGCCGCGCGCCGATGTCCCGCAGGGCCGCTTCCAGCTCGTCGGGGCTGAGGAGACGCTGGCTGTCGGCGGTGTCGGGTGTCGGGAAGACTGCGTTCATGGCGTATCCGGCGTCCGTTCTTGGGTCGCGTTTCCTGTGGCGCGGTCTCGCCCTCGGCGCCGGGGCGAATTCCTGAACTTGAATATCGATATAGGGTCGGCGGCTGACCAACCCAACCTTTGGTCGCGTCCGGGCTCCCGGTTCGCGGCGCCGATGCCTGCGGCACAGGGCCATCGTCGTCCTGGCCCCATTCCAGACGACGAGCGCGGGTCGCCACATTCGTCGCAACCGAACTCCAACCTAACCCCCTCATCCTGAGGTGCCGGAGCGCAGCGCAAGCCTCGAAGGAGCCCTCCTTCAAGGCAGCTTCGCTGCACCTCAGGATGAGGGCGCGGGCTGGATACCCCCGTTCGACTGCGTCCTAGAGCGACAGGCTCAGGCCATCGTGCGCCACCGTCCATCCGGCCGCCTCGACATCCGCCCGCTCCGCCGAGTCTTCGACCAGCACCGGGTTGGTATTGTTGATGTGCACGAACACGCGCCGCCCGATCTCGACGGCCGCCAGCGCGTCGATCGAGCCGTTGTCGCCGCGCATCGGCACATGTCCCATACGCCAGCCGGTCTTTGTCCCGACGCCGGCCCGGATCATGTCGTCATCGTGCAGGACAGTGCCGTCAAACAGCAGCACGTCCACGCCCGCGATCCGCGCCCGCAACCCGTCCGTGACCCGCGCGCAACCGGGAATATAGGCGAGTCGACGGCCGCCGGCCTCGATCAGGGCGCCGACCGTGGTCTCGGTCTCGGCACCGATCTCCATCCGCTCGTCCTCCAGCCAGAGCGGCACCTTGCCGGGCACCGGGAAGAGCGTGACCGAGAGGCCGGGGAGCGGTTCGAAAGTCTGGTCCATGCCGATCGGCCGGCGGGCGACCACACCCTCTGCCATCACGTCGAACACGCGGTTGCCGTTGACCGAATCGAGGATGCCGGGCGTGCCGTACAGCGTGTAGGCCTGCCCCTCACGCAGCGTCAGAAGTCCTGCGACATGATCGACGTCGCCGTTCGTCAGGAGAACGGCACGGATCGGCGAGTGGCGCAGGCCCTCGCGCGGGTGCATCTCGCGATTGTCGAAGAGTTGTTGCCGAATATCCGGCGAGGCGTTGATCAGAAGCCAGTCCGACCCGTCCGCGGAGACCGCGATGCTCGACTGGGTCCGATGCCGCACCCGGTCCGGCTCGGACCGTGCCAGCGCGCAGATGGGGCAGCGGCAATTCCATTGGGGAAGGCCGCCGCCAGCCGCGGAACCGAGGATCACGACGCGCATGTGCGGCTCCCGAGATCCCCGGCCCGAAAACTCAGTTGAAGGTGTCGATCTCGGCCGACTCGTAGCTCGTCACTTCCATGCCGACGCAGATCTCGGACACGACGGGGGCAGCCCACTTCATGGTGTTTCTCCTTGGGATATCTTCACCAAGTGCCAGGCGGATCCTAAGAAGACCCTAAGACACTGATGGCGCTCTCATTTCCGGCGCGACACAGGTATCGACGATTCAGTCGCGCGCTTCAAGCACGAAATTGCCGGATCATCCCAAATTTTTCGTGAGACACCGGCTAAATAACCGGCCACCATCGTGAAACATCGGCATCTAGGACTTAAGTACAGGCCCTCACTGCCGGAAGTCGGGACCGCGCAATTCCAGCATGAATCCCTTGCCGCGGACGGTGGTCAGCGTCGGCCCGCCGAAGCGGACGAAATCGGCCATCTTCGAGCGCAGGTAACCGATGTAGACGTCGACGACGTTGAGCGAGAGGCCGCCCTGGCTGGCCCAGAGGCGGTCGAAGATCTCCGCACGGGAGACCGGCTTCCCGATGCTCTCCATCAGCATGGCGAGCAGGTCGGCCTCGCGAGGGGTCAGTCGGGCGCTGGCCTCGCCGCAGCTCGCCTGGCGGGTTTCGAGGTCGAGCATCAGCTTGCCCGCCGTGAGGCGCGAGCGGGGCGCCTCGGCCTGCTCGCGGCGCATCAGGTGGGTCCGCAGGCGGGCGACCAGCTCGTCGAACTCGAACGGCTTGATGATGTAGTCGTCGGCCCCGAGCGCCAGCCCCTCGGCGCGGTCGCGGATCTCGTCGCGCGCGGACAGGAACAGGATCGCGCCTGGGAAACCGCCCTCGCGCAGGGACCGGCAGACGTCGTGGCCCGACCCGTCCGGCAGGTTGATGTCGAGGAGCACGGCACCGGGCGCGGGATCGTGCGCGGCCTTGAGCGCCTCATCGACGCAGGCCGCCGTGCCAACCTCGAATCCTTCCGCCTCCAGGCCTCGGGCGAGGAGGCCGCGGATGTCGATGTCGTCCTCGACGATCAGGATCCGCGTCATGCAGCCGGTTCCCTCACCTGTGCGTCGCCGGCCGCGTTTCCGGCCGTGCCCATATCCCATGCCGGATCGAGCGCCGGAATGTCCAGGCTGACGCGGGCGCCGCGCCCGTCGGACCCGGCTCCCAGCCGGATCGTGCCGCCGTGCTGCTCGACGATCCAGCGCGCCAAAGCGAGGCCGATGCCGAACCCGGTCTCGTCCGGGCCTGCCCCCTGGCCGCGCCGGAAGCGCTCGAACAGCTCGTCTTCCGAGGTGCCGAAACCCGGCCCGTCATCCGTGATGGTGATCCGCCCGACAGGACCGGGACCGGCGGCCAGGGCAACCTCCACCCGCGTCAGGCCGGCGGCGTGGCGCAGGGCGTTGTCCACGAGACTCTCGACGGTCTGGCGGATCCATTCCCGATCGGCCAGGCACTCGACATCCCGCGTTCCGGGATCGAGGGTCAGGCCGACCCGGCGCCGCGCCGCCTCGGAGGCCATGTTGTCTACCGCCTCCGACAGGACCAAAGCGAGGCCGAGGGGCCGCTTGTCGAACTCGATCTCTCCGGATTCCGAGCGCGCCACCCGCAGGAGGTCCTCGACGCGCAGCTTGAGGCGCTGTGCGCGCTTCTTGATCGTCGCGAAGACCGGCCCCGGATCGGTGCCGCGGGACGCGCTCCGCAGGGCGAGGTCGCATTCGCCGAGAATCACCGTGAGCGGCGTGCGCAGCTCGTGACTGACATCCGCGAAGAAGCGCCGCCGCGACTGGTCGACCGCCTCCAGGCGTGCATTGGCGGCGCGCAGGTCGGCGGTGCGCGCCGCCACGGTATCCTCCAGTGCCGCCCGGTCGGCCGCCACCCGCGACTCGCGCCGGGCGAGTCGGGCGGCCATGCGGTTGACGTTCGTCATGAGCAGGCCGAGCTCGTCGCGGGTCGCGACGGAGAGGCGCGTGTCGAGGGCGCCGTGGCCGATGGCGCTCGCCGCCCTGCGGACTTCCTCGATCCGCGCCAGGGTTGGCCGCGTGACGCCGCGGTAGAGAATCGCCAGCAGCACCAGGGCCGCCGCCACGGCGGCGGCGGCGGCCACGCGGAGGCGTTCGGACAAGGCGCGGGCTTGGTCCGACCCCAGCGACATGCTGCGCCGCTCGGCCTCGATGAGGAAGGAGAGCGGCTGACCGGTCATGGCGCCGAAGCCGTTGAGCGCGCCTTTGATGGCGTCCTGGCGCCGCTCCGAGTCGGTCTGGCGGCTGATCAGGGCGACCTGCCGGTCGAGCACGACGCGGGCGGCCCGCAGCTGCGCCATGGGACGGGTGCGCGCCGCATACTGCATCCGGTCGGCGGGATCGTCGCTCGGCGGGAAGCTCCGGGCGAGCGCCTCGTCCACGGTGTTCAAGGCACGGTCGGCGTTGTTGCGGGCGATCGCCATCGCCTCCGGCTGGCCGTCGGGATTGCCGACGGTCTCGACGGCGGCGAGACCGAATTGCGTCAGACGGCCCGACAGCTCGGCGAGGAGTTCCAGGCGCCGCTGCGCCTCCAGGATGCGGTCGACGGTGCGCTCCGCCGCGCCGATCGCGGCCAAGGCGGCCGCGGCAGCCAACATCACCACGATGGCGGTGCCGCCGAGCAGCAGCGCGAAGCGGACCTTCAGCGAGCGCATCGTTCCCGTACCGCTCCCAATGCGGAGCCGAGCATGTCACTGGCCGGCCCGGGAACCAAGGCGCTCACAGATCTTTCGGCAAGCCCTCCTTGGCGGCGCAGCGCCAGCGCTCCACGTGCCACTCGGGATGGGCGGCCTGCCAAGTCGCCAGCGCACTCTGCGAGTTGCGGAGGCACACGAAGGGGCTCGATTTCTCGAACGACATCTCGATCCGGTCCTCGCGGCAGGTCGAGGGCTGGGCGACGAGGCAGATCGACAGCAGCAGCAGCATGGGCGCCTTCCCGGGCTGCCGGCCTCGGACGGGCCGGCTTGGCGCGGAGCATAGGATGCATCCGCGTCCCTTGCCCAGGCGGCGTCAGGCCGCGACCCAGATCTCGCCCTTCGCGATCGTGGCGAGGTCGCCGGAATACCGGCGCAGCGGTCGGTCGAGGAGGGCGGCGTGCTCGGCGCTGAGGCCGCGCAGGGCCTTGGCCAGCAGCCGCAGGAACACGAGATCGTGCGTCCCGGTCTCCACGAAGGTCTCGGCCATCCGGCCGTGGGCGCCGAGGAGAAGCGTCCCCCGCCGCATCCCGAGACCCGGATGGTCGCCCACCGCCAGGGCCGCCAGGGTGCCGGCGATCATCCGCGATCCCGCGAAGGCGCCGGCCCGGCCCGCCACGATGGTCCCGCGCCGCATGCGGTCGCCGAGATGCGCGCCTGCGGAGCCGCGGATGACCAGCGTCGCGCCGTCGAGCCCGGCCTTGGCGGCGTAGACCGCGCCGCCGGCATGGTCGCCGGCGTCGCCCTCGACGGTGATCGTGCCGCCGGTGGCGCCGGAGGCCGCGTATGGACCGGCATTGCCGGTGACGGTCAGGCTGCCGCCTGCCATGCCGGCACCGAGGCGCTGGCCGACATCGCCGTCGACCCGGATCGCCCCCTCGGACAAAGCGGCGCCGACCCGATCGAGGCGCTCGTGGCCGCCCTCGATGGTCAGGGTATCGGACCCGTCGAGGGACACGGCGAAGCAGTCGCCGAGCCGCACGCCGGTCCGAGTGGTGCCGATTTCGAGGCGCTCGGCCTCGCCTTGCGAGAGGCGGCTCAGGGCGAGCGGGTTGATGTTGAGGAAGTCGAGCCGCTCGGGCGGAGCCGCGCGCAGGGTGAGGGTGCTCACGGCTCAGCCCTCCTTCGTGGCGTCTTGCGGCGCGAGCAGGTCGCGCAGGTGGTAGTGGTGGCGGCCGAGATTGCCGCCGTAATTGCCGGCCGTGACGGCGATCAGCCCGTGCTTGCCGCCGATCTCGGTGGCGGCGTGCAGGCCGGCGCGCATCGAGTCGGACACGCCCTGCGAGGTGAGGGCGTCGATCACGATCTCCAGCACCACGCCGCACTCGGCCGGGAGCGCCGAGCCGGCGCGGCCCTTCAGGGTCGGGCAGTAGGCGTCGTTCGTCGAGGCCATCATGCCCTTGGTCCGGCCGCCGACCTTGGAGCCGGAGCGGACGATGCCGCCCGGGAACGGCAGGATCGCGCCGGGGACCGCCTTGGCGGCCTCGACGGCGATCTCGGCGACCTTCAGCGTCTCGGCGTGATTGCGCCCGAGGAACAGCAGGTTGCCGCCGCCGACCGCGCCGTCGACGGCCCGGACCGAGTCCTCGCAGAGGAACTCGCCGTCCATCACCGGAATGCGCCAGTAGCGCCGGGCCTTGCCGGTGGCGTCGGGCAGGCGCTTGGCCACCGCGAACCCGTCGCCGAAATAGCGGATCGCGCCGCCGAGCTTGATCTTGGTCGGCCCGTCGACGCCCGCGTAGCAGGCGGTGCCCGGACAGGTGAGGATGCACTGGCCGACGCGCTTGATCAGCTGGTCCTTGAGGCCGTTCGGCTCGAAGCCGAACAGCAGGATGCGCACGCCCGGCCGCCCGTCCGGCGTCTCCTCGGGCGACAGCTCGGCGTCGATGCCGGCCTCGGCGCCGCAGCCGATCACCGAGGTGGCGAAGCCGGTCATCGTGGTCGCGGCGATCATCGCCCACTTGGCGGTGTCGTTCGTGACGATGATGGCCGTGCCGGCCACGTCGAACGCCTCCGCGAAGGTGTCGACGACCGGGATGCCGTTGAGGGAGAGGTCAGACATCGTACTTCCCGCGGCTCGGCCCGCTGATCACACCCGGCATGGCACAGCCTCGAAATTCTCCCGGCCCTCGCCGAAGGCCGCGTCGGGGACGGCGAAGCTGTCGAGCCCTTCGCCGAACCGCTCCGTGAGGTAGGTGTCGGCGCGCTTGGCCATAGCCTTGTCGGACTCGACGGTCAGCGACAGCGTGCGGCCGGCGCGCCACTCCACGACCTCGCCGTCCTCGACGATCGGCACGCCGTCCTTGAGGACGAGCTTGGCGGCGGTGAACATCGCGGTGCGGTTCGCGTCGTCGCGGTAGACGGCGACGTCGGCCCGAGCGCCGGCCCGCAGGTGGCCGCGATCGGCGAGGCCGAGGAGCTTCGCCGGTCCGGACCGGGTCAGCTGCGCGATCTCCGAGAGCGTGTACTCGCGCTCCAGCCCGGGGAGGCTCGAGCGCTCGCCGACCACGCTCGGCAGCGTCGCGATCTCGCGGTCGCGCTCCGATTTGTCCATCAGCAGGTGGATGATGCGCGGGTACTGGGTGAACGGGCCGCCGTTCGGGTGATCGGTGGTCAGGATCGTCCGCTCTGGATCGGTGGAGAGCAGCATGATCTCCAGGCCGATCGCCCATTGCAGCGAGCTGGTCGGCCCCCGGGGCCGGTACAGGAACGGCACCACGCCGCCGCCCTCGGCGTCGCCCGCGTTCAGGACCCACTTCTTCGGCTTGGCGCCCTTCCGGCCGGCGAACTGGCGGAGGATGTCGAGCGACACCGTCACGGTCTGGCCGAACACGACCTGCCCGATATCGAGGGTGGCGTTGGGGTTGTCGGTGATCGCCTGGGCGATGCGCTCCGCCGCCGAGCGGAAACCGCCGGTGCCGGGATTGGCCGTGTCCACGGCGCCGTAGGCGTAGAACTGCGCGTGGGCGAAGTGGATGCGCCGGCCTTCGGCCGCATCGAGCGTCGCCATGAAGCTGTCGTCCGCTCCCGGCAGGCCCAGATTGTTGCAGTGGACGTGCAGCGGGTGCGGGACGCCGATCTCCTCCACGGCGTCGAGGAGCGAGCCCATGATCTGCCGGGTCGAGAGCCCGTAGCAGGGGATCTCGTCGTCCAGCGACAGGCGCAGGGCCCCGTCCTTGAAGGCGGAGGCGCCGCCCGCGTTGATGCACTTGACCCCGAGGCCGCGCGACTGGGCGACCGACAGGGCGACGAGGTCGCGCACGGCGGTACCGCCCTGGCGCTCGCGGAGGAGTTGCAGGAGCTGGTCGTCGTTGCCCATCACCGTGAGGGCGCCGCGGTCGAGCAGCGGGATGTCGGCGAGTTCGAGCTGCGTCCCGAGGGCGTGGGTCGGCGGCATCGCCGGCTCGACGGCCGTGGTGTAGCCCATCCGCGCGTAGGTCGAGCCGATCCAGGCCGCCGCCCCGCCCGCGTGGGCGAACGGATGACCCTCGGGTGCCGCCTCGCTGACGTAGAGGTCGGGCAGGAGCAGACGCGAGGTGATCACATTGCCGCCGGCGATGTGCGAGTGCACCTCGACGCCGCCCGCCATCACCACGCAGCCCGCGGCGTCGACCACCGCGTCGGGCTCGCGGCCCGGCGGATCGATCACGCGGCCGTCCTCGATCCAGACGTCACCGACGGAATCGCGGGACGCGGTCGGATCGACGACGCGCCCGCCCCGGATCACGCTCAGCATGCGGACACACTCCTCGACGCGGCTTGGCCCGAGTTCTGGCCCGAGTTCTGGCCCGAGTTCTGGCCTGCGAGCAGACGCTCCTTGAGGGCGCCCAGCACCGACGCGGCCGGCGGCAGCTCCGATGGGGCCGAGGCCGGCCAGAAGGTCAGCGCGGCACGCTGCTCATTCCACAGCACGCCGCCATGGTCGCGGCCGGGCTGGCCAACCGCGATCACCACCTCAGCAGCTTGCGCGTCGCCGTCCGCGACCAGCGCGACGGACGGCACGTTCGACAGCCAATCCGGGCGCGCCACCGGTACGGAGGCGAGCCAGAGGACGGCATCCGCTTCGCCGGCGGCGACCTGCCGTGCGGCGTCGAAGCGCCAGGGATCGTGCTCAGGGACGCGGCGGCCGAAGCCGCTGCGCGGGGCCTGCCCGGTGAGCCAGGCCGAGACTGGCACGACCGCGCGGTCCTGCCCGGTGCCGCCGACCGCGAGGGTGAAGCAGCGGGTGGTCTCGCTCAGCTCCATGGCGAGGCCCTGGAGCATCTCGACGCCGTACGCCCCGAGTTCGGCGGGATCGTAGAGCAGGACGCCGTATTGCGCGGCGGCGAGCCGGGCCGCGATCTGCCCGGGGAGGCCATCCCCCGCCAGATGACCGCGGGCGCAGGCCCGCAGCACGCCGACAGCCTCCGGCAGGCCATTCCCGGCCGGCCAAGCCAGCGTGGCGGTCGCGTTCGCGCCGACCGCCAAGAGGGCGCGATCCGATCCGGCGGCGCGCCCGCGGGTGGGCTTGGCGTCGATCAGACGCTTCAGGAGCGGGGCCTGCCAGGCGGCGGCGCCCACCACCAGCACCACATCCGCCCGCCCGACGGCCTCGGCCGGCGTCGTCGTCAGGGCGCCGACCCGGCTCAGCGAGCCGAGTTCCGCATAGGTCCCCGCCGAGCCTGCAGTATCGACGGAAGCGCCGATGCGTCCCGCGAGATCGTAGGCCGCGCGGATCGCGGCGACATCGGCGCTCATGCCGGCGATGACCGGCGCGCGCGCCTTGGCGATGAGGGATGCGGCCGCCTCGATGGCGGTGCCCGCGTCCGTCGCGCCACCCTTCACCCAGGCTGCCATGCTCCCTCTCGCAACGTTCTTGCTTGGTTTCGGAGCGGGCGACGGCCGTAAGACCTGACGAAGCGGGCAAGCCCCATGAACCTGGGCCCCCACAGAGTCGGAATGGCACGCCCGCCCGGCAAGTCCCGGGCAGACGGCAAACTCGGCACGCCGTCGCGGGGCCTAGGTTTGCATTCATCCGCCCACCGCGGCAAGGGGGGCGGACGGCGATCCCTGTCGGGAAGTGGCGCGCCAGGGATGGTTTGCCGCCGCCGGAGACCCCGCCGCACTCTCAGGCCGCGGTCGCCTGACGCGTGCTGCGCGCGAAGATCGGTCGGGCATCCCGCCGCTTGTCCCCTGTGACGGACCGGCGAAGAGACGCGGGTTTCAATCTGGGGGCGGGCCGCGACGGAAGCGCGAAGGCGGTCACGCGACGGTTCGACGAAACCAGAGGGGCCGGATTGCCTTAACCATGGGCAAGATTCGCCGGCGGCCGCGCCGAACGGATCACCGTTGCCCGGCTCCGGGCCACATGTGACAAGCGCGCCGGGCATGCGCCGGGCTTGCAGGATTCGAGGGAAACGTGGTGGGCGATGTCCCCGGGCGGAACGAGGTGGCGGTGGCGGGCGCCGTGCGGGTCGAGGCCCCGGCGCGGCTGCATTTCGGCTTCCTCGACCTGCACGGAGGTCTGGGCCGACGCTTCGGTAGCATCGGCCTCGCCGTCGACGAGCCCTCTCTGGCCCTGACTGCATGCCGGGCGAAGCACCCTTCGGCGGAGGGACCCGAGGCGGACCGCGTGCGTGGCTACGCCGAGGCTGCCGCCGCACATCTCGGCGTCCGCGGGGACGTGGCCGTCGCGGTGGAGCGGGCGATCCCGGCCCATGCGGGTTTCGGCTCGGGCACCCAGCTCGCGCTGGCCGTGGCCGCCGCGATGGCCCGCCTGGAGGGCCGGCCCTTCGCGGCGGAGGCGTTCGCGGCCAGCCTCGACCGGGGTAACCGCTCGGGCGTCGGCCTGTGCGCCTTCACGGAGGGCGGCCTGATCGTCGATGGCGGACGCGGTCCCGATGGAGGACCGCCGCCGGTCGTCGCGCGGCTGCCCTATCCCGAGGCCTGGCGCGTCGTTCTCATCCTCGATCGGAGCATGGACGGCGTGCACGGGACGCGCGAGGTCGAGGCCTTCCGCGACCTGCCGCGCTTCCCGGAGGCGCAGGCGGCAGAGATCTGCCGGATCACCCTGATGCAGGTGCTTCCGGCCGTCGCCCTGGCGGAGCCTCAGGGTTTCGGTGCCGGGATCACGCGGATCCAGGATCTGATCGGCGACCACTTCGCACCCCATCAGGGCGGCCGCTACGCGAGCGCCGCGGTGGCGCAGGCCCTGGCGAATGCCGCCGCGCAGGGCGTGCCCGGCTACGGCCAGTCCTCCTGGGGACCGACCGGCTTCGTGCTGATGCCCTCGGAGGGCGAGGCTCGTACCCTCGTGGCCTCCCTCGACCGAGGCGGCCCGCTCCGGTTCATCATCGCCCGCGGGCGCAACCGGGGCGCTTCGGTGTCCGGACCGAACTGACCCTGCACGCCCGGACTTGACCCGGAACACCGCTCCGGGTTTGGACGGAGGCAAGGCGCAACTGTCGCGCGCCGGACGAGGATTTCATGGCCCGCTCGATCCTCCACATGCTGACGCCGCTCCGGCACATGAGCCCGTTCGACGTGAACATGGCCGTGGATGCCGGCTTCGAGACCGTGGTGACCTACACGGAGGTCAGCCTCGCGGACGTGGTCTCGCTGACCCAGGACTCGATCTTCTCGCGGGCGCCGGGCGACGGCACCCGGACGGGGATCTTCATCGGCGGCAAGAATGCCGAGGACGCCCTCGACATGGTCGACCGCGCCAAGAAGGCCTTCGTGCCGCCCTTCGTGAACCACGTCTTCGCCGACCCGGCGGGCTCGTTCACCACCGGCGCCGCCATGGTCGCGCAGGTGTCCCGCGCCCTGCGCCAGAAGTTCGACACCGACCTTAAGGGCAAGCGCATCGTGATCTTCGGCGGCGCCGGCGTCGTTGCCTACGTGGCCGCGGTGATCGGCGCCCTGCAGGGCGCCACCACCGTGCTGGTCGGCCATGACGGCGAGGAGCGGGTCTCGAAGATCGCCTTCACGATGAAATGGCGCTTCGGCATCGAGGTCGGTGCCGTCGACGGGACCACCCCCGAGGACCGTCGCGCGGCCATCCGGGACGCGGACGTGATCCTGTCCGCCGGTCCCGCCGGGATCCCGATCCTCTCGGCAAAGGATCTGGAATCGGCGCCGAAGCTGCTCGTGGCCTCCGACGTCAACGCCGTGCCGCCCGCCGGCATCGCAGGGATCGACGTCAACGCCGTCGATGTGCCGCTGCCCACCGGGAAGGGTGTCGGCATCGGTGCGCTGGCGGTCGGCAACGTCAAGTATCAGACGCAGCGGCGCCTGTTCGACCGGATGCTGGCCTCCGACACGCCGCTCTGCCTCGATTTCCGCGACGCCTACGCGCTCGCGGTGGAGATCGCCGGCTAAATCGAGCCGGGCCCGGCTCAGGATGGCCGACGCGGTCCTGATCGCCGCCCAGGCCGGGCGCGCCCTGGCCGAGGCAGCCCGTCGCGCCGGCCTCCGGCCCTACGTGGCCGACCTGTTCGGCGACTCGGACACGCGGGCACTGGCCGAAGCCTACCGACCGTTGCCCGGACGGTTCGGTACCGCCCTCGCCGACCACGCGACGCTGAACGCCCTCGACGAGATGGCCCATCGGGCCGGCCCTGTTGTCGGCCTCGTCCTCGGCAGCGGTTTCGAAGATGCGCCAGGGCTCGTCGCGCGCCTCGCCGAGCGGCACCGACTCGTCGGGGCCTCGGCCGAGGCCATCGCGACGCTGAAGGATCCGTCGGACTTCGCCGCGCTCTGCGCGCGCCTCGGCGTGCCGCATCCGGCGGTCTCGAAGGATCCTCCACCGGAGCCGGTGCAATGGCTGCTCAAGCGGGCGGGCGGCAGCGGCGGCAGCCATATCCGGCCGGCGACCCGTGCGGCGGCGCCCCCGGGCCACTACTTCCAGAGACGCGTTGCAGGCCGGCCGCACGCCCTCAACTTCCTCGCCGATGGCCGCACGATCCGCGTCCTCGCCGTGACCGAGCAATGGTGCGCGCCGTCCCCGATCAGGCCGTTCCGCTACGCCGGAGCCCTGGCGCGCGGGCCCGGCGAGCCCGACGCACTCGGTCCTGCAACCGCGGCGGCGATCGCCGCCGGCGCCGAGCGGATCGTCGCCGCCACGGGGCTGCGCGGCCTCGGCAGCGCCGACGTTCTGGTCGACGGACCCGACTGGTGGCTCACCGAGATCAATCCGCGTCCCGGCGCGACGCTGGACATCCTCGACCGGCGCGCCACGCCGATGCTGGCGGCCCATATCGCGGCCTGCCTCGGCACAATGCCGGATCCCGGCCCGCAACCGGCTGGTGCGGCGGCCGCGCAGATCTGTTACGCGGACCGAGAGCTTGCGCCTGTTCCGGACCTCGACTGGCCGGACTACGTGCGCGACCGCCCGTGCCCCGGCTCGGTGGTCCGCCGCGACGCGCCGCTCTGCACGGTGCTGGCCGAAGGCGCGGACCGGGCGGAGGTGCTCGCCCTGTTGGAAACGCGGATGGCGCGCCTGCGGGCCATCCGCGCGGCGAAGAAAACACACCCCGAGGAAGCCCTGTGATGAGTGCCAGCCAAACCTATCCCAGCGTCAATGCGCTCTCGGGCCCGCTGATCGAGCGCCTCGTGGCCGACGCCGCGACGCTGCGGCTCTCCGTGTCGCAAGCCGCCGGTGGCGCCCGCATGATCGACGCCGGCGCGCAGGCGAAGGGCTCGATCGAGGCGGGCCGGCGCATCGCCGAGATCTGCCTCGGCGGCCTCGGCACGGTGACCATCGCGCCGAGCGGGCCGATCGCGACCTGGCCCTACTCGGTGACGGTCCACGCAGCAGACCCGGTGCTCGCCTGCCTGGGCAGCCAGTACGCGGGCTGGAGCCTCGCGGACGAGACCGGGGATTCCGGCTTCTTCGCCCTCGGCTCGGGGCCCGGCCGCGCGGTCGCGGCCGTCGAGGATCTCTATCAGGAACTCGGCTATCGCGACGCGGCGTCCAAGACTGCGCTCGTCCTCGAGGCGGCCGGCGGACCGCCCGACAGCGTGGTCGCCAAGGTCGCCGAGGCCTCCGGCCTCCGGCCCGAGGACCTGACCTTCATCTTCGCGCCGACCCAGAGCCTCGCCGGTTCCACCCAGGTGGTGGCGCGCGTCCTGGAGGTCGCGCTCCACAAGGCGCACACGGTCGGCTTCGACCTGCACACCATCGTGGACGGGATCGGCTCCGCGCCGCTGTCGCCCCCGCACCCGGACTTCATCAAGGCCATGGGCCGGACCAACGACGCCATCATCTATGGCGGGCGCGTCCAGCTCTTCGTGGACGCCGACGATGCCGACGCGAAGCAGCTCGCCGAGCAGCTGCCCTCCACCACGTCGAGCGATCACGGCGCCCCGTTCGCCGAGATCTTCGCGCGGGTGAACGGCGATTTTTACAAGATCGACGGCGCGCTGTTCTCGCCGGCCGAGGCGATCGTCACGTCGGTCCGCTCCGGCGCCACCTACCGGGGCGGACGACTGGAGGCCACTCTGGTGGACGCTTCGTTCGCCTGAGTGGCCGGCTTGGCGCATCGCCGCGGCGATGCGGGTGCCGGCACCCGCTTCTCCCCTCCCACGGCAGCGGGGGAGGGGAGCAAGGCGAACCGACCGCCAACTTCGCGGTACCGGAGGCCCATGCGCCTGCTCGGACGAGCGACCTCGGTCCCGGCCATCCCTGAGAGCCGAGACTTTCCCAACCACCAGGACCCCGATGCGCATCGGACTCGCGGCCGATAACGGCACTTGGCATCGAAACCGGCTCCTCACAGCCCTGCAGGCTCAGGGCGTCGAGCCGGTTCTGTTCTCCCTCGCCGACGTCGCGGTGGTCACCGGCGGCGGCGAGCCCCTGCGGGTGCCGGGCTTTCCCGAGGCGCTTCCGGACGGGGTCCTGATGCGGACCATCGCGGGCGGCACCTTCGAGGCCACGACGATGCGCCTCGGCGTCCTTCACGCCCTGGTCTCGGCGGGCGTGACCGTCTGGAACGCGCCGACCGCCATCGAGCGCTCGGTGGACAAGGCGGCCACCTCGCTCCTCATCGCCCGGGCCGGCCTGCCGACGCCGGCCACCTGGGTGTTCTCGAAGCGCGAGGCCGCCGCCGCCCTGGTCGCGACCGAGGCCCGGCCCGGCGCGCCGCTCGTCCTCAAGCCGCTGTTCGGCTCGCAGGGGGAGGGGCTCGTGCTGATCGAGCGGCCGGAGGATCTGCCCGACGAAGAGGCGGTGGCGCGGGTCTACTACCTCCAGCGCTATGTTCCGCGTCGCGACGGGTTGTGGCGCGATTACCGGGTCTTTGTCTGCGACGGGCGCGCCATCGCCGGCATGATCCGCGAGGGCGACGGCTGGATCACCAACGTCCACCGGGGCGGCCGGCCGCTGACCTGGGCGATGCCGCGGGCGGCGGCCGAACTCGCGGAGGCCGCCGCCGCGGCCGTCGGGGTCGACTATTCCGGCGTCGATCTGGTTGAGGACGGGGAGGGCGGCTTCTCGATCCTGGAGGTCAATTCCATGCCGGCGTGGTCGGGTCTGCAGACCGTCTGCGAGACCGACATCGCCGCCGCCGTGGTGCGCGGGTTCCTGGCCGCCGCCCGCGGCGCGAGCCGTCCCAGGCTCGTGGTCGCATGAGCATGCGCGACAGCACGCTCGACGCGGGGCTGATCGGAACGCTCTACCGGGCGGCCTGCCTGGCGGAACTCGACGCCCTCAAACCCGGCAACGTCCACGCCTTCGCGGCCGGCCACCGGATGGTGGTGGCCGACTTCATCACGAGCGCCGACGTCTCCGCCCCGGCCCTGGCGCAAGCGGGGACCGGGATCGGCGCGCGCGTCCGCGACGGCGTCGCCGCCACGATGGCGGCGGTGGGCCAGAACACGAATCTTGGCATCCTGCTGCTCTGCGCTCCGCTGGCGGTCGCCGCCGAGCGAGGACAGTCGGTCTCGGCCAGCCTCGGCAGCCTGCAGAGCCCGGATTCCGAGGCGGTCTTCGCCGCGATCCGCCTCGCCAATCCCGGCGGCCTCGGGCGGGCCGGCAACCACGATGTCGCCGCGCCGGCGCCGAAATCCCTGCTGGAGGCCATGGCGGAGGCTGCGGGGCGAGACCGGATCGCCCGCGCCTATGTCGACAACTTCGCCGACGTGGCGGCGATCGGCCTTCCGGCATTGTCGGCGGCCCGCGAGACGGGGCTCGACCCGTCGTGGTGCACGAGCGCGGTCCATCTCGCCTACCTGCGGTCGGTCCCGGACAGCCATATTGCCCGCAAGGCGGGATCGGCGACTGCCGAGGCCGTTCGGCGGGAGGCCGAGGCGGCGCTGACCGGACTCGATCTGGCCTGCAAGCCGGTCACGCCGCTCCTCGCCCTCGATGCCTCGCTCAAGGCCCGCGGCCTGAACCCCGGCACGAGCGCAGATTTCACGGTCGCGA
The DNA here is from genome assembly GCF_000364445.2 of Methylobacterium mesophilicum SR1.6/6. Taxonomy (NCBI): domain Bacteria; kingdom Pseudomonadati; phylum Pseudomonadota; class Alphaproteobacteria; order Hyphomicrobiales; family Methylobacteriaceae; genus Methylobacterium; species Methylobacterium mesophilicum. The sequence continues at coordinate 3,455,799 of NZ_CP043538.1, forward strand.
CCCTGTTCTGGGACGCCCTCGCGGCGGCGGGCGCCGTGCTGGCCTGAACCGCACCCGGGTTCCATAAATTTCCCCGCGCGGACAATAAGAAATTCCTTCGTTGCAGGGCCTTGCGCGGGTTGTGAGCCGCAGGGCCCCGCTGTAGGGTCCGCCGCGCTGTCCGGCCCAACCGGCTCGGCTCATCCGGCTCGGCCGGCATGGTCGGGCGCCGATAACAAGGATGGCTTCCCGGCCGCGGCACCGCCCGGCGCGCGGCTCTATTTCGGAATCCAGGGAGAGACACCGAATGGCGAAGATCACCAAGGTTCAGGTCGGCGAAGCGCTCGTCGGCGACGGCAACGAGGTCGCCCACATCGACCTCATCATCGGACCGCGCGGTTCGCCGGCCGAGTCGGCTTTCTGCAACGGCCTCGTGAACAACAAGCACGGCTTCACCAGCCTGCTCGCGGTCATCGCGCCGAACCTGCCGTGCAAGCCCAACACCCTGATGTTCAACAAGGTCACCATCAACGACGCCCGCCAGGCCGTCCAGATGTTCGGACCGGCCCAGCACGGCGTTGCCAAGGCCGTTCAGGACGCGGTGGCCGAGGGCATCATCCCGGCGGACGAGGCCGACGACCTGTACATCCTGGTCGGCGTGTTCATCCACTGGGAGGCGGCCGACGACGCCAAGATCCAGAAGTACAACTACGAGGCGACCAAGCTGTCGATCCAGCGCGCCGTGAACGGCGAGCCGAAGGCCTCGACGGTCACCGAGCAGCGCAACTCCGCGCAGCACCCCTTCGCCGCCAACGCTTAGATCGGGGACGGTCCTGGGCAGAGCGAGCCTCCGCCCGCACCGCGGGGCCTGCTCCAGCGACTGGCTTCGATCTTCCTTGGCCGATAGGTAGGCTTCTGAACGGGACGGCTCGCGCCGTCCCGTTTTTCGTTTGTCCTCTGCGCCGGAATAAACGTTGCCGGTCGGTGCTGCAGGGGATGCAGCGGCGTGATGTCCTGCCCGGTTGATGGGTGACGGCACGATCCGCATAGGCGACGCACCGAGACGGTCGGGTTGGTGAGGCACCACCCGTCTGAGGTCGTCGCGGCGATCGAGCGATCGATTCCCTTGGTGGCCGAGCCTCGGCAACGCTTCTTCTGCCTCGGCGCCGAAATCGAAGCCGATCTCGGCCGTACGGAGGGCAGACCGATCCAGGCTGGCCGCGTCGAACGGTGAACGCCTCAGCGCGGGGGATCGGAGCGGCGTCGGGAGATGCCTGGAAGAAAAAGGGCCGCCTCTCGGCGGCCCCTCCTCGTCTCGCAGGTCGGCTGAGGACTTAGAAGTCCATGCCGCCCATGCCGCCGCCCGGCATCGCCGGGGCAGGGCTGTCCTTCTTCGGCGCGTCGGCGACCATCGCCTCGGTGGTCACCAGCAAGCCGGCCACGGAAGCCGCATCCTGCAGTGCAGTGCGCACCACCTTGGCCGGGTCGACGATGCCGGCCTGGATCATGTCGACGTACTCTTCGGTCTGCGCGTTGAAGCCGAAGGTCTCCGAGCCCGTGTTGTCGGTGATCTTGCCGACCACGATCGAGCCCTCGACGCCCGCGTTCTGGGCGATCTGGCGGATCGGAGCCTCAAGGGCCTTCAGCACGATCTTGATGCCGGCCTGGACGTCCGGGATGTCGGACTTCAGCTCGGCGACCGCCTTCTTGGCGCGCAGCAGCGCAGTGCCGCCGCCCGGGACGATGCCTTCCTCGACCGCCGCGCGGGTGGCGTTGAGGGCGTCGTCGACGCGGTCCTTCTTCTCCTTCACCTCGACCTCGGTCGCGCCGCCGACGCGGATCACCGCGACGCCGCCCGCGAGCTTGGCCAGACGCTCCTGGAGCTTCTCACGATCGTAGTCCGAGGTGGTCTCCTCGATCTGCGCCTTGATCTGGGCGATACGGCCCTCGATGTCGGACTTCTCGCCGACGCCGTCGATGATCGTGGTGTTCTCCTTCTCGATGCGCACGCGCTTGGCGCGGCCGAGCATGGGGAGCGTCACGTTCTCGAGCTTGATGCCGAGATCCTCGGCGATCATCTGACCCTTGGTCAGGATCGCGATGTCCTCGAGCATCGCCTTGCGGCGGTCGCCGAAGCCCGGCGCCTTGACGGCCGCGACCTTCAGGCCGCCGCGGAGCTTGTTGACCACGAGGGTGGCGAGCGCCTCGCCCTCGATGTCCTCGGCGATGATCAGGAGCGGCTTGCCGGTCTGAACGACGGCCTCGAGCACCGGCAGCATCGCCTGGAGCGACGAGAGCTTCTTCTCGTGGATGAGGATGTAGGGATCCTCGAGCTCGGCGACCATCTTCTCCGCGTTCGTGATGAAGTACGGGGAGAGGTAGCCGCGGTCGAACTGCATGCCCTCGACGACGTCGAGCTCGGTCTCGGCGGTCTTGGCCTCCTCGACGGTGATGACGCCCTCGTTGCCCACCTTCTGCATGGCGTGGGCGATCATCTGGCCGATCTCGGTGTCGCCGTTCGACGAGATGGTGCCGACCTGCGCGACCTCGTCGGAGGTCGAGACCTTCTTGGCGCGCGAGGTGATGTCCTTGACGGCAGCCTGCGTGGCGAGGTCGATGCCGCGCTTCAGGTCCATTGGGTTGATGCCGGCGGCGACGTACTTGGCGCCCTCGCGGACGATGGCCTGGGCCAGCACGGTCGCGGTGGTGGTGCCGTCACCCGCGATGTCGTTGGTCTTCGAGGCCACTTCGCGCACCATCTGGGCGCCCATGTTCTCGAAGCGGTCGGAGAGCTCGATCTCCTTGGCGACCGTCACACCGTCCTTGGTGATGCGCGGGGCGCCGAAGCTCTTCTCGATCACGACGTTGCGACCCTTCGGGCCGAGCGTCACCTTCACCGCGTCGGCGAGGATGTCGACGCCGCGCAGCATCTTATCGCGGGCGTCGGCGGAGAAACGAACGTCTTTCGCTGCCATTGTGTGCCTCTTAGCTACTGGTTGAACCCCAAGGCCGGGACGGCCTCAAAGGGCGATGACGGGTGATCCGATCAGACGGCGACGACGCCCATGATGTCGGATTCCTTCATGATCAGAAGGTCCTGACCGTCGATCTTGACCTCGGTGCCGGACCACTTGCCGAACAGGACGCGGTCGCCGGCCTTGACGTCGAGCGGGTTGACGCGACCCTGCTCGTCACGGGCGCCGGGGCCGACGGCGACGATCTCGCCCTCCTGCGGCTTCTCCTTGGCGGTGTCCGGGATGATGATGCCGCCCTTGGTCTTCTCCTCGCTCTCGATGCGACGGACGACCACGCGGTCGTGCAGCGGACGGAACTTCATGAGCTGCCCTCTTGCTTCAGGTCTGGAGTTGGCGTTGATGCGGCCGGCGGGACCGCTCGCGAACTCGACTGTTAGCACTCTGTCTCGGCGAGTGCCAAAGACGGCGGCGAGATAGGCTCGGTCCGTGTCCGAGTCAAGGCTGTCGCACCCCCGCGCGACGGTGCGATGACGCGGCGGCGCCCTCTTTCTCCCTCACGGATAACGCGCCCCGATGCTGAACCTGCACGGACCCCACGGCCCGGTGGCATCGCAACCCGGCAGCGCCGTCGCGCCCGACGCCGTGTGGCTTGACCTGAATGATCCAACCTCCGAGGAAGCCGCCGCGGTCGAGGCGGCCACTGGCCTGCGCGTCCCGTCCCGGGCCGCCCTTTCGGAGGTCGAGACATCGAGCCGCCTGCGCCGGGTCAAAGGTGGCCTCTCGCTCTCGACGCCGATGATCACTTTCGAGCAGAGCGCATCGCAGCTGAAGCCGCTGGGCTTCCTGCTCACCAAGGATCATCTCGTCACGATCCGCTTCCACGACCTGCGCGCCTTCGACTCTTCCGCGAAGCGGATCTCCGACGGCGACGGGAGCACGACTCCGAGCGAGATCTTCCTGGTGGTCCTTGAGGAGCTGGTGGACAGCCTCGCCGACGCCCTGGAGGACATGGCGTCGGAACTCGATTCGCTGTCGACCCGGATCTTCGACTTCGACGTCCGCGGCAAAGACCGCCGCCGCCTGGAGAGCCCGCCGCCCCGCCGCCGCGATCTCGCCCTGCGCCGGATCCTGCGCGGCATCAGCAACAGGGGAAAAGTGCTGGGCAAGATCCGCGCGAGCCTGCTGGGCCTGGAGCGGATCGTGCCGTTCGTTTCGGCCGCCTGTGACGGCCTCGGCCTGCCTGAGGACGGCCGGTTCGACACGATCCGGCGCGACATCGAATCCCTCGACGAGTTCGAGACCAGGCTGGCCGAGAACGTTCAGTTTCTCCTCGACGCCGCCCTCGGCCTCATCAACATCGAGCAAAACAACGTCTTCCGTGTCCTGACTGTGGTCTCTGTAGTCGGTGTCCCGCCCACGCTGATCGCCTCGATGTACGGCATGAACTTCAAGCACATGCCGGAGCTGGATTGGGCCTACGGCTACCCCTACGCCCTCGCCCTCATCCTCCTGAGTGCGGTCGCGCCAATCGTATACTTCCGCATTCGCGGATGGTTCTGATATTTAAACGCATATCGAGTAATTTTTCTCCTCATAAAAATTTATGGTCAGTAACACCTCAAATTTTATCGCAAATCTTTGAGTTTTTCGTGGCTAGCAGGAACGAGCAAAACGAAAATAGCTGTCGATTAGACTCTCTTTAACCGAGCGGGCGCTACACGGCGTCAGTTTGGAGCATACGAAATCATGTTCAAGCGGGCGACGTACAGCGAAGCGCAAGCCAAGATCGAAGCGCTCGATCGATCACTGGCCATCATCGAGTTCGGACTGGACGGTCAGGTTCTGAACGCGAATAAAAACTTCCTCAAAGTGATGAAATACTCGCTCGCTGAGGTTGTCGGCAAGCATCATCGCATCTTCGTCGATGACACTTATGCGCAGACAGCCGAATATGCGGCGTTCTGGGACAGGCTGAAAGGCGGCCACTACGTGACCGGGGAGTTCCCCCGGATCGACAAGGAGGGCGCCACCGTCTGGCTGGAAGCGACCTACAACCCGATCCTGGACGCGAAGGGCCAGCCGGTAAAGGTCATCAAGTTCGCCTCCGACATCTCGGCAAAGAAGAAGGAGATCACCCGACTTTTGACGATGATCGACAACGTTCCGGTCGCGGTGATGACCGCCGACCTGAACGACGACTTCAAGATCGATTATCTCAATGCCACGTCGCGTAATACGCTGGCCACGATCGAGCAGCATCTGCCGGTCCAGGTCGACCAGATGCTGGGCTGCTCGTTCGACGTCTTCCACACGAATCCGCACCATCAGCGCAGCATGCTGGCCGATGCGAGCCGGCTGCCGCATACCACCAAGATCAAAGTCGGACCGGAAACCCTGAACCTGCGGGTGACGGCCGTGAACGACGAGAAGGGCCGCTACATCGGCCCGATGCTGACCTGGGCGGTCGTCACCGCACAGGTGAACATGGAGACGGACGTGAAGCGCGTCGTGGACGCGGTGGGGTCCGCGATCCACGAGATGCAGACCTCAGCCGAGGGGCTGATGCACTCGGCGGAATCCGCCCGCCACAAGGCGTCGTCGGTGGCGGCGAATTCGGAGCAAATGAACGGGGCGATCCAGGAGATTTCCGGACAGGTCGGCCGCGTCTCCGAACGGGCTCAGCAGATCGCCGTCCAGGCCGAGACCACCGACGCGACGATGCGGCAGCTCGCCGAGAACGCCCGCAAGGTCGACGCAGTGGTCGGCATGATCAAGTCGATTGCCGATCAAACGAACCTGCTGGCGCTGAACGCCACCATCGAGGCGGCCCGCGCCGGCGCGGCGGGCCGCGGCTTCGCGGTCGTGGCCTCCGAGGTGAAGGCGCTGGCCGAGCAGACCGCCAGAGCCACCGGTGAGATCACCCAGCAGGTCTCGGCGATCCAGGCCGCCACGGGTGACGCGGTCGGCGCCATCGAGATGATCACCGCGGCGGTGGGCGAGCTCTCGAAGCTCACCCTGGCGATGGCGAGCGCCGTCGAGGAGCAGGCCGTCTCGACCCACGAGATGGCTGGCAATATCGGCGGCGTCTCGGAGGCGGCGCATGCGACCGGTCAGCTCGCCCAGGCCGTCCAGAGCATCGCCGAGAGCCTCGCGGGCCATTCGACGAGCCTGTCGGAGAGCGTGACCCGGTTCATGAAGACGGCCTGAGCGGGCTCGGACCACACCTGAAACCGGCGCCGTTGTCCTCGCCGGCGCAACGAGCCGGTCGGCGCTGCAACCCGAGGCTCGCCACCTGTCTCGGAGCGACGCCGCAGGCGCGATCGTGCAGAGCGGTCAATCCCGGGCCAGCTGTCCCCGGCCGATCGCGAAGACCCGGCCGTCGCCGAGCAGATGGGCGGTGAAGCCCTTCGGGAACAGCCCTTCGATGGCCTTGTCACGCACGTTCAGACCGCCCGCAAAGGCACCGAAGGCCGGCATGACGAGCCGCGTCCCGTCGGTGACGAAGCAGCGGCGGCGCACCGCCCGGCCGCGCATCGCAACCTTCCCGCAGGGATGGAGGTGGCCGGCGATCTCGCCGGGCGCGGCGTCCGGGCTCGGCTCGTGGCGCAGGACGAGGCCGCCGATGGTCACGGCCTCGGCGTAGCGCCCGCCGATGCCCTCGCTGACGGCGGCGTCGTGGTTGCCGGCGATCCAGACCCAGTCGCGCCCCTCCTGCAGCGCCGCCACCATGGCACGGTCGCCCGGCTCCATGCGCTCGGGACCGCGGGCATCGTGGAAGGAGTCGCCCAGCGCGATGACGCGGGCGGGTTCGTGGCGCACCACTGCCTCGTGCAGGCAGGCCAGGGTCTCGCGGGTGTCGTAGGGCGGCAGGAACTGACCGGAACGGGCGGCGTAGGACGAGCCCTTCTCCAGGTGCAGGTCCGAGACGATGAGCGTCCGATGGTCCGGCAGCCAGAGGCCGCCGCAGAGGTCCAGCACCAGGGTCTCGCCCGCGAGCTGCAGCGTGGGGTGCTTGTGAGTCTTCTCGAGTCTCAGGCCGGCCGCCAAGATCGCATCCTCGGTATCGTCGGGGGAGGGCGGATCGACGGTCAGGACAGAGCCTCTTGGAGAAGCTCCGCCTCGGCCTCGGCCAGGATCTCGTCGGCACCCTCGCCGTAGACCCGCTCGCGCCCGATCTCGAGCATCACGGACACGGAGAGCGGCGAGACCCGGTCGAGAGACCTGTGGATGATTCGCCCCTGGATGCGCTCTAGCATCATGCCGAGGCGCCTCACGTCGAGGAGTCCGGTTGCCGCATCCTGCCGCGCGGCCCGCAGCAGGAGGTGGTCGGGCTGGTGCTTGCGCAGCACGTCGTAGATCAGGTCGGTCGAGATCGTGACCTGCCGTCCCGACTTCTTCAGCCCGGGATGATGGCGCTCGATCAGGCCGGCGATCACCGCGCACTGGCGGAAGGTGCGCTTCATCATCGCCGACTCGTCGAGCCACGCCTCCAGGTCGTCGCCCAGCATGTCGACGGCGAAGAGGTCGGCGATGAAGTCCGCGTCGATCGCGGCGCGCTCGGAGACGTCGCGGGTCGACCAGATGGCGATCCCGTAATCGTTGGCCGCGAAGCCGAGCGGCCGGAGCCCGGCGCGCTCCAGCCTTCGGGTCAGCAGCATGCCGAGCGTCTGATGGGCGAGGCGGCCCTCGAACGGGAAGGCGGTCAGGTAGTAGCGCTTGCCGCGCGGAAAGGTCTCCACCAGCAGATCCCGCTCACCCGGCAGGACCGAGCGGCGGCGCTGCTGGAGCAGGTACTCGCCGATCTGCTTCGGCAGCCGGTCCCACGCGAACGGGTCGGCGATCAACGCCCGGACCCGGGCGGCCAGGAAGGTCGAGAGCGGGAACTTCGCGCCGGCATAGGAGGGGATCGCTGGGTCGGTGCCGGGCGGCGCCCGGGTGACGAGGCACTCGTCCTCGGCGAGCCCCTCGAAGCGCAGGGTCTCGCCGGCGAACAGGAAGGTGTCGCCGACGGTCAGCGTCTCGGCGAACTCGTCCTCGATCTCGCCAAGCACGCGGCCGGACTTCGGAAGGACGGTGCCGGGCTTGCCGCGCAGCGTCCGACCCAGGCGCACCCGCACGCGTGCCGCCTCCACGATGGTGCCGACATTCATCCGGTAGGCCTGGGCGGTGCGGGCATCGCGGACCCGCCAGAGTCCGTCCGGTCCGCGCAGGATCTTGGCGAAGCGTTCGTAGGCGCGGAGCGCATAGCCGCCGGTGGCGACGTAATCGACCACCAGCTCGAAGGATTCCCAGGTCAGGCCGGCATAGGGCGCGGCCGAGACGATCTCGTCGTAGAGCTCGACCGGATCGAAGGCGTCGGCGCAGGCCATGCCGAGGACGTGCTGGGCCAGGACGTCGAGGGAACCCTGGCGGGCGTCGGGCGTGTCCTGGGCCGCCTCCTCGACGGCATCCAGAGCTGCCTGACACTCCAGCATCTCGAACCGGTTGCCCGGGACAAGGTAGGCCTTCGACGGCTCGTCCATGCGATGGTTGGCGCGGCCAATCCGCTGCATGATCCGGCTGGCACCCTTCGGCGCGCCGACATTGACCACGAGATCGACGTCGCCCCAGTCGATGCCGAGGTCGAGGGTGGCGGTGCAGACGATCGCCCGCAATTGGCCCGCCGCCATGGCGGCCTCGACCCGGCGGCGCTGCTGCGCGTCCAGCGAGCCGTGATGGATCGCGATCGGCAGGGCGTCCTCGTTGAGCCGCCACAGCTCCTGGAAGGTGTACTCGGCCTGGAGGCGGGTGTTCACGAAGACCAGGGTCGTGCGGTGCTGTTTGATCAGCTCGTAGATCGCCGGCATCGAGTGCCAGGCGGTATGGCCGGAGATCGGCAGCGCCCGGCCGAGATCGAGCATGCGCAGATCTGCCTTCGCGCCGCCGGCGACGGTGACGAGGTCGGCCATCGGTGGCACCACTGTCCCACCCTCCGCAGAGGGGGGAGGGAGGGTCTGGCTCTGCGGCACCAGATACTTCCGCAGCTCATCCGGCTCCCGTACCGTGGCGGAAAGCCCGATCGCCGCGAGCCCTGGGCTCAGCCGGTGCAGCCGCGCGAGGGCGAGCGACAGCAGATCGCCGCGCTTCGACGTGACCAGTGCGTGCAGCTCGTCGAGGATCACGCAGCGCAATCCCGAAAAGAACTCCGACGCCTCGCGATGGGCGATCAGCAGCGCCAGCTGCTCGGGCGTGGTCAGCAGGATATCGGGCGGCCGGCTGATCTGGCGCGTGCGCTTGTGCGCCGGCGTGTCGCCGGTGCGCGTCTCGACGCGGACCGGCAAATCCATCTCGGCGATGGGCGCGTCGAGGTTGCGGGCGATATCGACCGCGAGCGCCTTCAGAGGCGAAACGTAGAGGGTGTGAAGGCCCTTCGGGATCAACTTTTGCGGGCCGCGCCGTGAGCCGGCGACGAGGCTCGGCAGGAAACCCGCCAGCGTCTTGCCGGCTCCGGTGGGCGCCACGAGCAGGGCGGAGCGGCCGGCACCCGCAATCCGCAGGAGATCGAGCTGGTGCTGCCGGGGCGCCCAGCCACGCGCGGCGAACCAGGCCCGGAACTGCTCCGGCAGGATCTCCGACGGGTCGCTCAGGCGAGCGCCATCAGGAAGCGGTCGATCAGCTCAAGGGCCCGCTCGCTCATCGGGCTCGGATAGCGGGCGAAGACGTGGCAGCCCCCGGGATAGATCGCTGTGTGGCCGCCGTTGCCCGCCGCAGCCCAGCGCGCCGACATGTAGAGCGTGTCGTCGAGCAGCGGGTCCATGGTCCCGATGGTAAACAGGGCGGGCGGAAGTCCCTTCAACTCGGCGTAGATCGGCGAGACGTCCGGCCGTCGCCGGTCGATACCCTCGCGGACGTAGCCGTCGGCGAAGCTCGTCAGGTCGCGGGTGTTCACGACGAGACGCTCCTCGCCCCAGTTCCGCACCGACGGGGTCAGGCCCAGGTCGAAGAAGCCCGCGTTGAGGTTGGCGCCGCGGAAGGCCCGGGGGAGGTTGTGCTTGTCCCGCAGCCGGAGCAGCACCATCACGGCGAGGTGGGCACCCACCGACTCGCCGCCGATGGTGAGCGCGTGGACGCCGAACTCGGTCTTGCCTGGACCGGCGAGCCACAGGGCCGCCGCTTCGCAGTCCAGAAGAGCCGCCGGATAGGGGTGCTCCGGGGCGAGGCGATAATCGACCGACAGGGCGACGAAGCCGCAGGTGTCGGCGATCCGCTCCAGCCAGGGATCCTGCTCGTCGGCCGAGCCCCAGACCCAGCCGCCGCGGTGGACGTGCAGATAGGCGCCGCGCAGCTTCGTACCGGGCTTCGGACGGACAACGCGGAGCCTCAGGGGCCCGCCCGGGCCGTCGATTGTCAGCCACTCGGCCCGGGCGCTGTGCGGCATGGCGGGCGCGGCCTTGGTTCCGGCGCGGCGGCGCTCGCGCACCTCCGCGATCGGGAGTGACCAGGGATCGGGCAGGGCGGCGTGCGCCGCGACGATCTCGGCGTTGAGCCGGAGCGTCTCGGGATCGATCGTCGCCGGGTCGAACAGGGCGTGGTCGATCATCGTGCGTTTGGTCCTGTCGGCACTCAGCGCCTCCCACGAAACTTCCGGTGTCCCGAAGGTCTCCCATCGGCAACGACTGCGCAAAGGGAGTTTCGTGCGACGCTTAACCCATCGCCGGTCCCGCGCATCTTGGCGAGACCGGCGCCGCTTGCCATCTCGGGTCCGCGGGAGAAACCCGCCAACGCTTGATCGGCCCGCGGGTTTCACCGCGGTGTGGTGCGGCGGCCACGGTTCCGCCCGCTTCATCGCCGATCCGGTTGCGTGAGACAGTCAGAGGACGCGATGCTCGTCGATCACGACCGGCGCCGGCAGGGCGCACCGGACGGCGCCTACGGGGCCGATCCGTACCGACCGCGCGATTCGGGACTGCGGCGCTTCCTCGGCGGTTCGCCGGCGGGCGTGTTCCTACGCCTTCTGTTCCTGTCGGTCCTGGTCGGCGCCTTCATGTCGATGCTCGGGATGACCCCGGGCCGCCTGTTCTGGCACCTCTACGATTCGGCGCGCGCGCTTCTCGAGGTCGGTCTCGCGTCCCTGCACGATTTCGGCGGTTGGATCGTCGCCGGGGCGATCGTCGTCGTGCCGCTCTGGCTCGTCGCGCGCCTGCTGGCGGTGTCCCGCTAGGGGGTCACGAGGCTTCTCGAAACGCCTGCGAGCGCTAAGCTCGCGGCATGATTCCCACCACTGCGAGCCGCGTCCGCCCGACACATTCCCGGGTGCTGAGGCTGGCCCTGCCGATGACGCTCGCCAACGTCACGACGCCGATGCTGGGCTTCGTCGGTGCGGCGGTGATCGGCCGCCTCGGTGAGGCGGCCCTGCTCGGCGCGATCGCGCTGGGCGCCGTGATCTTCGATGCGATCTTCTGGTCCTTCGGCGCCCTGCGAATGGCGACAGCGGGCCTCACCGCCCAGGCGGTCGGCGCACGCGACGGTGCCGAGGTCGACCGCATCCTGGCCCGAGCCCTGGCGGCCGGCGCCGGAATCGGGCTCACACTCGCCGTATTGCAATGGCCGCTTGCGCGAGTCGCATTCGCCATCAGCGGGGCCAGCGAGGGCGTCATCTCCGGCCTCGCGATCTACTTCCAGATCCGCATCCTGTCGGCGCCCTTCGTTTTGGCGAGCTACGGCGTCCTCGGTTCCGTGCTGGGACGTGGGCGGACCGATCTCGGCCTGCTGCTGCAGGTAGCGATCAACCTGATCAACATCGGCCTGACGCTCCTTCTCGTCCTGGGTCTCGGACTGGGACTCGCGGGCGCGGCCCTCGCGACGCTGGGCGCAGAGGCGTTCGGCCTCGGCCTGGGGCTTATCGTCCTGGCGCGCCTCGGCTCCCACCCGTTCCAGGTGTCCCTGCGCGATCTGCGCGACGCGGCCGCGATCCGCCGGACGCTGAGCGTCAACGTCGACGTGATCCTGCGCACCCTGGCGCTGATCACCGGCATCGTCCTGTTCTCGGCGCTCGGCGCCCGGCAGGGCGATGTCGTCCTGGCCGCGAACTCGGTCCTGTGGAATCTCTTCCTGATCGGCGGCTTTTTCCTCGACGGCTTCGCCACGGCGGCCGAGACCCTGTGCGGTCAGGCGGTGGGTGCCCGGGATGCGGAGGGCTTCCGGGCGGCCTCCACGTTGAGCCTGGGCTGGTGCTTGGCCTTCGGGATCGGCGTCAGCGCGCTCGCGCTCGTCGGTGGACCCGGGTTCATCGATTTCGTCACGACGAACGGGCCCGTGCGCGAGACGGCGCGGGCCTATCTCTGGCTGGCCGCCCTGGCGCCGCTCGCCGCCGCCGCGCCCTTCGCGTATGACGGGATCTACGTCGGCGCGACCTGGACCCGAGCCATGCGCAACCTGATGCTGTGTGCGCTGGCCGCCTACGGCATCCTGCTCGGGATCGTCCAGATTCTGGATCTCGGCAATACCGGCCTGTGGGTCGCTTTCGTGGGCTTTCTCGGCGCCCGGGGCCTGGGCCAGGCGATCGCCTATCCGAGCCTCGTGCGCGGAACGTTTTCGGCGGCGTCGGCCGCAGCCGTCGCTACGGCGCGCTGACGGATCGGCGCGCTATCGCGGATCCTTCCAGCCCGACGTCGCGGGCGCCGGCGCGGCGCGGGCGGCTACAGGGGCGGGACGGGGCAGCTCGGCCTCCGCGCGGCGCGGGTAGGCGCGACGCACGGCGGATTGGCTATACCGCCGCCCCCGCCGGGCGTGGCGGCGCCCCCGCTCCGACGAATTGCCGACGAAACCACCGACCACGGCTCCGGCCACCGCGCCGATCGGGCCCGCCACGAGGGCACCCGCCACCGCCCCGGAGCCGACACCGAGGGTGGTGCGGCTCTGCGCCGTGGCGATTTGAGGTGCAGCGAGTGCGCCAATCAAGACGAGGGCGGCCAAGACTTTGCGCATGTTCGTGATCCAAGCAGGGATAACCAGATTTGCCGGCCTTCAAGCCGGTCATCGTGTCCAAATTCCGACAAACGCAAGTGCACAGCCGGGCGGTATCAAATGCCGCGTGGACTCACAGGATGGCGCATCGAAAACGTGGCTTGTGCGAGCGGCTGGTTTAGGGTGCGCTGCAACGACGACGGGCCGCTCGGCGGCCGGACGAGGGAGAAACCCGTGGCCACGACGATGGACCTGCGCCTGCGCCGAAGCGTGCTCTACATGCCCGGATCGAACCAGCGGGCGCTGGACAAGGCCAAGACGCTCCCGGTGGACAGCATCATCCTCGACCTCGAGGACGCCGTCGGCCCCGAGGAGAAGGAAGTCGCCCGCACGCAGGTTTGCGCCGCCGTGAAGAGCGGGGCGTATGGCAGCCGCGAGCTGATCATCCGGGTCAACGCCCCGCAGACGCCCTGGGGCGAGGCGGATCTCCACGCCGCGATCGAGGCCAAGCCCGACGCGATCCTGATGCCGAAGGTCTCGTCGCCGGCGGTTCTGGAAAGCATCGCCGATCGCCTCGAATCCCTCGACGCGCCGGACGGCATCGCGATCTGGGCGATGATCGAGACTCCGGCCTCGATCCTCAACATCCAGGACATCGCCCGGGCCAAGCGCGACCCGCGCAACCGTCTCACCTGCCTCGTGCTCGGCACCAACGACCTGGCCAAGGACACCTGGGCGAAGATCGTGCCCGGGCGGGTGCCGATGCTGCCCTGGATGATGATGGCGCTCGCCGCGGCCCGTGCCGAGGGTCTGGCGATCCTCGACGGCGTCTACAACGACATCGCCGATACGGAGGGCTGCCGCGAGGAATGCCGGCAGGCCCGCGACCTCGGCTTCGACGGCAAGACGCTGATCCACCCGACGCAGCTGGAGCCCGCCAACACCTCCTTCGCCCCCACCGATGAGGAGGTGCGCCGGGCCAAGCTGGTGATCGAGGCGTTCGAGCGGCCGGAATACGCCAAGCGCGGTGCGATCAAGCTGGAAGGACGGCTCTATGAACGGCAGCACCTCGGGGTGAACCGGCGGGCGGTCACCTGGGCGGAGGCGATCAAGGCCAAGGGCTTCTGATCCGAGCCCGGCCGTCCTGGCGCCTGGAGCGCGTTGCGGCGCTCATGCCGCATCGCCGGAGACGTCGTACCGCGTCCGCTGGGTGCGCACATCCCGCGCCGTGACGGCGACGTGCCCGTCCTCCTCCAGTCCGACGATGGCACGCAGCACCAGGGCGTGCTCCACCCCGAAGGTCCGGGCGAAGGCCCGGCTGTCGCCGGGCAGACCCAGGTCCAGCGCCGCCAGAAGTCCCGCCGCCAGCACGTCGAGGTCGGGATGGGCGGCCGAGACCCGGTCGAGGGCGGCGGCGAAGGCCGTTTCGTCGGGCGCGTCGCTCACGCCGCCGCGCGCGCCTGCAGGGTCACCAGGACCGACTTCGAGGTCGGCGTGTCGCTCTTCTCACCGAAGGTCGACAGCGGCACCAGCACGTTCAGCTCCGGATAATAGCCGGCCAGCGCTCCGCGGGGCATGTCGAAGGGCACGAGGCGGAAATCCTCGGCCCGGCGGCGCGTACCGTCCTCGTGGAGACCGACGATATCGACCCGCTCGCCCAGCCGGTCACGGATCTCCGCGAGGTCGTCCGGGTGGGCGAAGAGCACCCGGCGCTCGCCGTAGACGCCGCGGTAGCGGTCATCCAGGCCGTAGATCGTGGTGTTGTACTGATCGTGGCTGCGGAAGGTCTGCAGCACGAACGTGTCGCGGGTCTTCCGGGCGGTCTGGTGCTCCGTCTCGGCGGGAAGCGCGGCCGCCGAGAAGTTGGCCCGGCCGGTGCCGGTGTCGAACACCCGCTCGGCCGCGAGATTGCGCAGCATGAACCCGCGCGGCCTGCGCACCCGGTCGTTGTAGCCGGTGAACCCCGGGATCGTCGCGGCGATCGCGTCGCGGATCCGGTCGTAGTCGGCCGCGAACTCGGCCCAGTCGATCGTGGACGCTCCGACGGTGGCCTCGGCCATCCCCGCGATGATGGCGATCTCCGAGCGCAGCTCCTTCGAGGCCGGCTTGTTGATGCCGCCGGAGCCGTGGACCATGCTCATCGAATCCTCGACGGTCACGATCTGGATCTTGCCCGCGCCGTTCCGGTCGATCTCCGTGCGGCCGAGACAGGGAAGCAGGTAGCCGATCGCGCCGGGCACCAGATGGGCGTGGTTGAGCTTCGTGGCGATGTGGACCGTGAGTCGGCACGAGGCCAGGGCCTGCGCGACCACAGGGGTATCGGGCGTCGCGCGCAGGAAGTTGCCGCCCAGACCGATAAAGGCCTTGGCGGACCCGTCCCGCATGGCGCGGATCGCCGCGAGCACGTTGTGGCCGTGCCGGCGGGGCATCGCGAGGCCGAAATGCTGCTCCAGGGCTTCCAGGAAGGAGGCTGGAGGCCGCTCGTTGATGCCGACCGTGCGATCACCCTGCACGTTGGAATGGCCGCGCACCGGACACAGGCCCGCTCCAGGACGGCCGATATGGCCGCGCAGGAACAGGAGGTTGGCGATCTCACGGATCGTCGCCACCGAGTGGCGGTGCTGGGTCACGCCCATGGCCCAGGTGGCGATGACCCGGTGGGCACCGAGATAGACGTCCGCCATGGCGGCGATCTCGTCCATGGTGAGGCCGGACTGGTCGAGGATCGATTCCCAGGACGTGGCATCGACCGCGGCGCGGTAGGCATCGAGGCCGGCGGTGTGGTGCTCGAGGAACGCCCGGTCGAGGAGCGAGGGACGGCCGGCCGCGAGCGCCTCCGCGTCGCGGGCGAACACGACCTTGGCGATGCCCCGGAACGCCGCCATGTCGCCGCCCGAACGCGGCTGCAGGTAGTGGCTCGCGATGGGGCGGCTCGCGCCGCGCAGCATCTCGACGGTGTTCTGCGGGTCGGCGAAGCGCTCGAGGCCGCGCTCGCGCACGGGGTTCAGCACCACCACCTGGGCGCCGCGCTCGGCGGCCCGACGCAGGTCGCCGAGCATGCGCGGATGGTTGGTCCCGGGGTTCTGGCCGACGCAGAAGATCGCGTCCGCCTTCTCGAAATCCTCCAAGAGGACCGTGCCCTTGCCGATGCCGATCGCATCGATCAGCGCCACGCCGCTCGCCTCGTGGCACATGTTGGAGCAGTCGGGGAAGTTGTTGGTCCCGTAGGCCCGAGCGAAGAGCTGGTAGAGGTAGGCGGCCTCGTTCGAGGCGCGGCCCGAGGTGTAGAACTCGGCCTGATCCGGATGATCGAGCCCGCGCAGCGTCGCGCCGATCTCCGCGAACGCCTCGTCCCAGCTCACCGGACGGTAGCGGTCGCTGGCGGCGTCGTAGCGCATCGGATGGGTGAGACGACCCTGACCCTCAAGCGCGTAGTCGCTCCAGCCGCGCAGCTCGGAGAGCGTGTGCTCGGCGAAGAAGGACGGCGGCGTGCGCTTGTCGGTGGCCTCCCAGGAGACCGCCTTCACGCCGTTCTCACAGAACTCGAAGGATGAGCCGTGCTCCGGATCGCCCCAGGCACAGCCCGGACAGTCGAACCCATCAGGCTGGTTGGCCTTCAGCAGCGCGCGAGCGCCGGTGAGCGGCGCGCGGCTGCCGAGCAGGTGCTTGCCGCAGCTCTTCAGAGCGCCCCAACCGCCGGCCGCGGATGAGCGCTTTGGAGCCCCCTCAGACTGGGCCATGAACCGTCCTGGAACTGATGACGCGAATGCTCTCGCAGTCGCGAGATAAGCGTCTCCGCGGGGCACTCACAACGGCGTGCGCGCGCAGGCCCCTCATGCGCGGGACACAGGCTAAGCTCCCGCTGTGCAAAGCCTTTCTAAACTGTGGCGACCGGCCGGCCCGCCGCTGGCGGATCAGTCTTCGCGAGCGAGATCCGCGGCGTCGCGCCCGACGACTTGCCGGAGCGACGTGATCCCCTCCGCGTTCATGCGCTTCAGAAGCCCCGCCTTGATGCGGGCGACCAAGCCTGGCCCCTCGTAGACCAGGGCCGAGTAGAGCTGCACGAGGCTCGCGCCGGCCAGGATCTTGGTCCAGGCGGCCTCCGCAGAATCGATTCCGCCGACGCCGACGAGGGGCAGGCTGTCACCGACCCGCAGGCGAGTCTGGGCCAGCATGCGGGTGGCCGGTCCGAAGAGCGGGCGGCCGGACAGGCCGCCGGTCTCCCTGGCGAGACCCCGCTCGACGAGACTCGACGGCCGCGCCACCGTGGTGTTGGACACGACGAGGGCCTGCACGCCGCGGCGCATCGCCGTAGCGCAGACGGCATCGAGGGCGTCGAGCGCCATGTCGGGTGCGATCTTGAGCAGGATCGCCGCGCCGGCACCCGACGCATCGCGGGCCTCGACGGTCCGGGCGAGGAGTTCGTCGAGGAAGGCCTCGCCCTGAAGATCGCGCAGGCCCGGCGTGTTGGGCGAGGAGACGTTGACGGTGACGAAATCGACCAAGGGCGCGAGCGCGGCCGTGCAGGCTGCGTAGTCGGCGAGCCGGTCGGCGGCATCCTTGTTGGCGCCGATATTGACGCCGACGATACCGGGGCGGTCCGCCCGGGCACGCAGCCGCGCGGCCACGATGTCGAGCCCCTCGCTGTTGAGGCCGAAGCGGTTGATCACCGCCCTGTCGGCGGTCAGCCGGAAGACCCGGGGCCGCGGGTTGCCGGGCTGCGGCCGCGGCACCACCCCGCCGACTTCCACGAAGCCGAAGCCGAGGCTCAGCAGCGCGTCCGGAACACGGGCGCCCTTGTCGAAGCCGGCCGCGAGGCCGATCGGGTTCGGAAAGCGTCGGCCGAGAAGGTCGACGGCGAGCCGCGGATCGTCCGCCCGGCTTCCAGATGCGGGCATCAGGGTGAGGCCGCGCAAGGTGAGGTCGTGCGCGCGCTCGGCGTCGAGTCGGTGGAGCAGCGGCCGCACGAGCGGGTAGGCGAAGCCGATCATGCCGGGACGAGTCCGGCCGGAAAGATGTGGCGGCCATCGTTGCCCAACGGCAGTTCCTCGACCGCCGCGACGGCGTCGAGGGGCAAGCTGCCGTAGAGGTGGGGAAACAGGGCCCCGCCCCGGGAGGGTTCGTAGCGCAGGCCATCGCCCAGGGCGTCGGCCTCGACCGCCACGAGAAGCAGGTCGGCCTGTCCGGCGAAATGGCGGCCCGCCGTTTCGACGACTTGGTCCGCCGTGGAGAAGTGGATGTAGCCGTCCTGGCTGTCGATCGGCGCCCCCCTGAAGAGGCCGGCGGCCTCCGCCTCCTTCCACAGAGCGCGTGGGCAGATCTTATAGATGAGCGGCATCGAAGCTCCCTGAGCACCGACGCGTCGATAGTGGCGCCTCGGGCCCGCGGCAACACCTGGATTCCGGGCAGTTTCCAGGAGCGATTGCATTCTGCGCGCTGTAGTTCTACTTTCCTACGACTAGGCTGGGCGTCACAGAGCCACGCCCGAATTGGGACGCCTGATCCGGACCGGGCCACGTCTGGTGAATACAAGTTTGCCCGCAGGGTGCCGCGCGTGCCCGGCGGGGCGTTCGTCCCTATGCCTCCGGGGCGGCCGGGTTCCGGCTGACGAGATGGGGGTGCGGACCCGTTCAGGGTGAGCCTCCGAGCCCGACATGCTGTCGCACGAGCAGATCTGGAACGCCATCGACCGGCTCGCCGAACGCCACGGCTACTCGGCTTCGGGACTGGCACGCCGCGCCGGTCTCGATGCCACGAGCTTCAACCGCTCGAAGCGCGTGGGCGCGGACGGGCGCAAGCGGTGGCCCTCGACGGAATCGGTGTCGAAAGTCTTGGCCGCGACCGGATCCAGCCTCGACGAGTTCCTGCGGCTGATCGAGGCGCGGGAGATTCCCGCCCGGACCATGGTGCCGCTGATCGGTCTCACGCAGGCGGGTGCCGGCCGGCTGTTCAACGACGAGGGCATGCCGACAGGCGGCGCCGGCTGGGAAGAGATCGAGTTTCCCGACCTCGGCGAGGAACGGGCGTTCGCGCTGGAGATCCAGGGCGATTCGATGCTTCCCCTGTTCCGGGACGGCGATGTCCTGATCGTCTCGCCCACCGCGAGCGTGCGCAAGGGTGATCGCGTCGTCGTCCGCTTGCACGGGGGCGAGGTCCTGGCGAAGGAATTGAAGCGCCGCACGGCGCGAACCGTGGAGCTGGCATCGCTCAATCCCGAGCACGAGGATCGGACCCTGAACCTCGGCGAAGTCGCCTGGATGGCCCGTGTGATGTGGGTGCGCCAGTAGACGGAGCGCTTCGGAAGCGTCGCACCGCCGTTCGGTAGGCCGGCCGCGCGGCGTCCGGACGGCTTGGCCGGGATCCCGTTCGTCGCTATCGGTTGCCGGTCGCGGGCCTTCCGCATCAGCCGAGCGCGAACGCAGCATGGCGCAGTCCGGGACGGGTCACGGTTCGGACGCTCGCGTGCCGCTCGCGGACGAGGCCCGCGCGCTCCTCGATGCCCTGCCGACGCCGAGTGTCGTGCTCGACGCGGAAGGCCGCGTCCGCCACGCCAATCCGGCCGCCGCTCGCCTCGCCGGCTACGCCGTGCCTGAGCTCGTGGAGCACGGCCTGGAGCTCATCCGGACGGCCCACGCACCGGCGATCGATCCTGTCCAGGCTGAGGATCAGGAATTTCTCGCCACTCGTTCGGACGGGACCAGCTTCTGGGCGCGCGTGACCACCGCGCCGCTGCCGGAGACCGATCTGCGCATCGGCCAGATCCTTGACGTCACGGCACTGCACGAGGCGGAGGGAGGCCTCGCGCTCTCCCGCCAGCGCGAGGCACTCGGGCTGCTGACCAACAGCGTCGCCCACGAGTTCAACAATTTCCTCCAGATCCTGATCGGCTACATCGACGGCCTGAAGCGCCGGCTCGGCGACCGCCAGGAGCCGTTCATCCAGCGGGCGATCTCGCGATCGGCGGATGCCACGGAGCGGGCCGCCATCCTGACGCGCCAGCTGCTCGCTTATTCCCGGCGCATTGCCCCGGATGTGCGCGCGGTCGATCTCGACGCCATCGTGGCGGATCTGGCCACGCGGCTCGCGCCCGACCTGCCGCCCGGCATTCGCCTCAGCGTGGCGACGACGCCCGGTCTTCCGCCGGCCATCAGCAACCCGACGCAGATCGAGTTCGCCCTGCGGCACTTGGTCGCCAATGCCTGCGAGGCGATGCCGTCCGGGGGAACCCTCACGCTCTCGACGTTCCGGGTGGAGCCGGGCGACCGCATGATGCACCAGCCCGGCGAGGGCATCGTCGGCATCGTGGTCGGCGATACCGGACAGGGCATGTCGCCCGAGATGCTCGCCCGGGCACTCGCACCCTTCCAGACCAGCCGCGAGGCGGGACGCGGTGCCGGCCTCGCGATCGTTCATGGGTTGATGAAGCGCCAGAACGGGACGATCACCCTCGACAGCCGCGCCGGGGAAGGCACGCAGGTCCGGTTGTCGTTTCCCGCGGCGGCAGCGGGGCGGCCACAGCACTGAAGCCGCGGGAAAATGCCCTCGCGCCGTCGGGCGCCGGACTAAAACGCGGGCTCAGCCGTTCCCATATTGTCGTTGGTGCCCCAGCGCCGTCCAGTTCTCGTCCTCAGAGGCGTGTCTATGCTTACCCAGTTTTCGCGTCGCCGGCGCGTGGCCGCCTTCATGACGCTGGCCGCTGCGCTGACCGTCGCGGCGCCCATCGCCGAAGCCCGTCCGGGCGGCGGCGGGTCTTTCGGGTCCCGCGGCTCGCGCACCTACACGGCGCCGTCTGCCACGCCGACTGCGCCCGGCGGCGGCATGACGATGCAGCGCTCGCAGACCGCGCCGTCCCCCGGCATGGGCAGCCCCGGCATGCAGGCTCCCGCCGCGACGGGCCGTCGTTTCGGTGG
The DNA here is from genome assembly GCF_000364445.2 of Methylobacterium mesophilicum SR1.6/6. Lineage (NCBI taxonomy): Bacteria > Pseudomonadati > Pseudomonadota > Alphaproteobacteria > Hyphomicrobiales > Methylobacteriaceae > Methylobacterium > Methylobacterium mesophilicum. Next base: position 3,476,608 of record NZ_CP043538.1, read on the forward strand.
CGGCTTCTTCGCCGGCCTGCTCGGTGCCGGCCTCATCGGCGCGCTGCTCGGCGGCGGCTTCTTCGGCGGCCTCGGTGGCCTCGCCTCGATGATCGGCCTCCTTTTCCAGGTGGGCCTTGTCGTACTCGTGGTGATGCTCGCCCTGAGGTTCTTCCGTCGCCGGAGCGAACCGGCCGGGGCCGGTGCACCCTACGCGCGCTCGTCCCTCGATGATCGCCCGGGCCCGGGCCCGGGCGGCCCCGCGGGCGGCGTTCCCGGCGGTGCCGGGGCCGGCATGTTCGGTGGTCAGCGGCCCCCGCAGACGCGGCCGGTGCAGATCGGGCCGGCCGACTACCAGGCGTTCGAGCGCCTGCTCGGCGATATCCAGGACGCCTATTCCCGTGAGGACCGGGTGACCCTCGGCAACCTGTCGACGCCCGAGATGGTGAGCTACTTCGACGAGGAACTGCGCAACAACGCGGCTCGCGGCGTGGTGAACAAGATCTCGGACGTGAAGCTGCTCCAGGGCGATCTCGCGGAAGCCTGGGGCGAGGACCGCAATGACTACGCCACGGTGGCGATGCGCTACGCCCTCAAGGATGTGATGGTCGAGCGCGCCAGCGGTCGCGTCGTGCAGACGGACTCGTCCGAGGCGACGGAGCTCTGGACCTTCCTGCTCCAGCCCGGCCGCGGCTGGGTGCTCTCGGCGATCCAGCAGACCCGCTGAGTGCGGCGACGCACCACCTCTTAGGCCATGGTTCATGCCGGCGCCGCCTCCGCGGCGCCGGCAATTTTTTGTGGCGCACCGGCCAACACTCGCGCGCGGCGCAGGTCCTCAGCCGCCCTTCCGCATCCGGTCCCACAGATTGGCGAGGTCTACGAAGCCCGTCACGGACACCTCTTCCGCGCGCGCCGTCTCGGCGATGCCGGCGGCGGCCAGCAGCGTGCCGGGCTGGGCCGTCAGGGATTTCAGGCTCTGGCGCATCATCTTGCGGCGCTGGCCGAACGCCGCCCGGGTCACGGCTTCGAGGGCCCCGGCCCGGCAGGGCAGGGGCTTCACCCGCGGCACGATCCGGACGACGCTGGAGGTCACCTTGGGCGGCGGCACGAAGGCCGAGGGGCTGACATCGAACAGGATCTCGGCTTCCGAACGCCAGCCGCAGAGCACGCCCAGACGTCCGTAATCCGCCCTGTTCTCCGGCCCGGCGACGATGCGCTCGGCGACCTCGCGCTGGAACATCAGCACGGCCTGATCCCACCAGGGCGGCCAGGCCTCGCCGTCGAGCCAGCCGGTGAGCAGGGCCGTACCGACATTGTACGGAAGATTGGCGACGATCCGGGCCGGTCCCGCACCGATCAGAGGCTGCGGGTCGAAAGCCAGCGCGTCGGCATCGATCACGTCGAGCCGTCCCGGGTAATGCGCCGCGATCTCCGCGAGCGCCGGCAGCGCGCGGGGATCGCGCTCGATGGCCACGACGCGGGCCGCGCCCTCGGCGAGGAGCGCCCGCGTCAGCCCGCCGGGACCGGGCCCCACCTCCACGACGGTGACGCCCGCGAGCGGTCCCGCCGCGCGGGCGATCCGCCCGGTGAGGTTGAGGTCGTAGAGGAAATTCTGGCCGAGCGCCTTCTTCGGCTCCAGCCCGTGCCGGGCGACGACGTCGCGCAGCGGCGGCAGCCCGTCCCCGGCGCTCACAGGACAGCCCTCACAGTTCGTCTTCCGGATCGAAATGCCGGGCGCCCGCCGGCTTCGGCCGGCCCGCATAGACGCTGAACGGGATGACGTCCCCGCCAGCCGGCACGGTCGTGGTACCGGCGGCCTCGTTGGCCGCCAGCCGGTCCGCGAGACGCAGGGCCGCCACGAGGCTGTCCGGCCGCGCGACGCCCTTGCCGGCGATGTCGAAGGCGGTCCCGTGGTCCGGCGAAGTCCGCACGAAGGGCAGGCCCAGGGTGACGTTCACCCCCTCGTCGAACGCGATCGTCTTGATCGGGATCAGGGCTTGGTCGTGCGTCGGCGCGAGGGCGACGTCGTAGGCTTCGCGGGCGCGGGCGTGGAACAGGGTGTCGGCCGGGAGCGGGCCGCGGATGTCGATCCCGGCCGCGCGGAGCCGGGCCACCGCCGGGGCGAGCACGTCCCGGTCCTCGTGACCGATCGTTCCGGCCTCTCCTGCGTGCGGGTTGAGGCCGGCGAGGACGAGGCGCGGCTCCGGAAGGCCGAACCGGTCCCGCAGGTCCCGGACCACGATGGTGGCGGTCTCCTCCACGAGGTCCTGGGTGAGGAGGCCCGTCACCGCTGCCAGCGGGACGTGGATCGTCACCGGCACCACCGCCAGCGTCTCGCTCCAGATCATCATGACCGGCCGCGGCGGCGTGCGGCCCGGCGGCACCGAGAGTGCGGCCAGGAATTCGGTATGGCCCGGATGGGCGAAGCCGGTCCGCGTCAGCACGAACTTGGCGATCGGGTTGGTGACGACGGCGCTCGCCCGCCCGTCCTTCACGAAGTCCACCGCGGCGGTGATCGACTCGATGGTGGCGCCGGCATTCACGGTGTCCGGCACACCCGGCTCGGCCGCGACCATGGCGCCGCTCGGCAGCGGCACGACGGGGAGGGCACGCGGAAAGACCTCGGCGGCGGTCTCGGGATCGACTTCCGCGACCGGGATGTGATGATTCAGACGGTGGGCGAGGCGCTCGATGAAAGCGGAATCGCCGACCAGAAAGAAGGGCGGCAAGGGTCGCGCACCTCCGCGCCCAAGCCACGCGCTGAGCGCCAGTTCCGGACCGATCCCGGCGGGATCCCCGAGGGTGAGGGCGAGAGGCGGCATGAAGGGTCTATAGCGCCGGCACTGGCGCCGGTCACCGCACCGAGGCGATGCCGTCCGCCGTGATCGCCGTGCCGACGTTCTGTCGCAGATCCGCCTCGCCGAGCGTCTTGAGCTCCACCCGCAGCAGCACGGTCTGGTTGCGCTCGCGCACGCCCGTGGCGGTGGCGATCGGCGAATTGATGTAGTTCAGAGAGACCGTGGTGCACTCGTCCTGATAGCCGCCGCCGAAGCTCGCCCCTGATAGGTAGAACCGCCCCGGATTCTGGTAGATCGGCACGGTGCCGACGGGATTGGCCAGATAGGAGGTCAGCGCGTCCTGATAGGTGTTGCGCACGTCGAGGTAGTGCGTGAGATCGACCAGAAGCGAGCCGGAGATGAACCAGTTCGGCGTGATGTTGTAGGTGGCGGAGGCCGTGATGCCCTCGCGGTAGTGGCTGTAGCCGAGGAGCGGCTGCGCCTCATAATACGAGTAGAAAGCCGACAGGGTCAGGGGCGCGAACGGTGCGAACCGTGCCGTCGCCCCGGTCTCGAAGCGGGCGACGTGGAAATCGGCCTGGTTGAACCGGGCCCGGCTGATGAAGGTGATGTTCTGGTTCGGCGAGACCTGGAAGCGGCCGACGAAATCGGAGCGCTGGGTCTCCAGACCGGAATCCAGGCCCACATTGGCAATGTCGCCCCGGCGGAACGAGTTGACGCCCGCGAGCTGGATGGACTCGCCGAAGAGAACGTTGGCGTACCAGCCGGACGGTGTGACCACGGAGTACTGGCCGCCGAGATTGGTGCGCACGCCGCCCTCGACCCGGTCGTAGCCCGAGAACTTGTCCCACTCGAACAGCGACGTGTCGTCGAAGACGAGGCTCTGCGCGTCTTCGTTCGGCAGGCGGCCGATCCGCGTCTCGGACGGGCGGGCGATGACCTGCCCGATCGGCTCCAGGGTGTGGACGCCGAGCGCCCCGAAATTGGCGACGAACGGGTAGCGGTAATCGAGGCCGATCGCCGGCATGACCCGGCCGGCAAATCCCTGGTCGACATGGGCGACCTGCGGGACGAGGTCGTTCTGGTAGCCCGAGAAGCTCGTGCTGTCGAAGAACGCGTCGGTCCGCAGATAGGCGAAGGGCGTGAATTTCTGGCCCCAGTCGTCGATGAAGCTGCGCCGCCACGACAGTTCCGCGGAGGCGCGCGTGTTGTTGCCGGCAAGCCCCTGGATGGCGCAGGTGCCGCGCTGGAACACCGTGCAGGTCTGGTAGAGCGGGAAGCTGACGCCGTTCACGCTCGGCGAGAACAGGTAGCTCGCGGTGCGCGGCAGACCCTGGTACTGGGTGGTCTCGCGGGTCAGGCTGGTGATGTTGGCCTGGAAGCGCACCTCGCCGCCGATCTCGGCCGGACCGTTGACGCGCTTGTCGTAGTCGATCACCGGTGCGACCACCGGCTGCTGCTTCTGCCAGTCGAAGCTCGACAGGCCCTTGAAGTAGTAGCCGCGCGCCTCGAACCACGAGCGGTCTCCCTGGCCGATCAGGAACGCCGTCGAGGTCGCCTCGCGGAAATAGTCCGTCGTGATGTTCTGATTGCGGATGCGGTAATTGTCGAGGAACCACTTGTCGGTGACGCCGACGAGATCCCAGCCTGTCCGCCAGCGCGGGTTGATGTAGAACCGGCCCTCGGATTCGATCGAGCCTCGGAAGTCGCGCTCTCCGGCGCCGAGCGGGCTCGGCAGGAAGGCTGAGGGCGTCGTCTGCGAGATCCCGGACAGGCGCAGGTTGTAGAAGCCGTTGTCGACCCGCTGGCGGAACTCGCCCTGCGCCAGCAGACCCTGCCGGCTGAGCACGGTCGGCGTGAGGGTCAGGTCGTAATCCGGCGCGAGGTCGACGAAGTAGGGCAGCGACACCCCGGTACCGAGGGCCGTGGTCGAGACGAAGCGCGGCGTCAGGAAGCCGGTCTTCCGCCGCACCGTGGGATCCGGCGCCTCGAAATACGGCAGATAGGCGACCGGGATCCCGGCGAGCTCCAGCGTGGACTCGTCGAAGTAGACCGTGTGGGTCTCGTTGTCGTGGATGATCTTCTTCGCCTTGATCTGCCAGAGCGGCGGCGTCTCGGGATTGTCCTTGCACGGCTCGCAGGCGGTGTAGCTGCCGGACTCGAAGCTCGTCTGCTCGCCGTTCAGCCGCTCCGCCCGTGGCGCGGAGAACCGGGTGCGCACCGTCTCGAACTTGCGCTGGACGGTCTGCTGACCGCGGAACGCGTCGACGAATCCGGTCTTGAAGTCGTCGGTGAGCTCCATCCGCTCACCGGTGACGACCCCGCCGTCGGCCTCGGTCAGCCGGACGTTGCCCTCGGCGAAGACCCGACCGGTGTTGCGGTCGTAACGAACCCGGTCGGCCTGGAGCGTCCGGGGGCCGTAATGCAGCTCGGCATTGCCGCGCGCCGTCACGGTGCTCTTGTCGTTGTCGTAGATCAGCTCATCGGCCTCGACGAGCAGCTTGTCGCCAGGCTTCCCGGTCTTGAGCGCGGGCAGAGTCTGGGCGTGCGCCGGCACGCCCGCCGCAAGCGGCGCGGCCAGCCCGAGCGCGGCCAGAAGGCCCGCTTTCCGCAGGATGTCGGCGACCTTACGCAACGCGCGTCCCAACCCCTGTGACGTTTGACGCCACGAACCTCAAACACCCGTCTCCCTGCCCGCGAAGGGTCGCGGCGGTCAGCCGTCTTCCTGGTACAGAAGCGTGAGCGTACCGAGAAGACTGCCTACCACGGCGGGGAACCAGGCCGCCACCGGTGCGGCGACGAGTCCGGACGCGCCCAGCCCCTCCATGACCTGTCGGATCACGTAGAGGACGAAGCCGGCCGCGACCCCACCGAGGACGAGTTTGCCGACACCACCAAAGCGGAAGAACCGTAAGGAAACGGTTGCAGCGACGAGGACCATGGCGACGAACAGGATCGGCCTTGCCCACAGGACATCGTACTGAAGGCGGTATCGGGTCGCGTCCAAACCCGCCCGTTCGGTGCGCGCGATCGTTGTGGGAAGTTGCCAGAAAGGCACAGATTCCGGGGGTGTGAAGCGTTGCCGGACCTGCCCGGGATCGAGATTCGAGGCGATCAGGTAGGTGTCGAACGACTCAGGCGGTGCGTCCGGTGTGAGGACCCGCACATCGGAGAGTTCCCAGTAGCCGTCGTGGAGCGTCGCCCGGGCTGCCACCAGCTGTTCGGCGAACTTCCCGGCCGCGTCGAAGGTGAAGACCGAGACGCCCGCGAGCGTCGTGGTGCCCTCGATGGCGGTCTCGGCCCGCAGGATCGCCTCGCCGTCGAGGCCGCGCTGGCGGATCCAGAGATCCTTGCCCGAGCCGGCCTTGGTGGCCTTGGCGAAGATCTTCGCCTCGATCTCCGTGGAGCGCTGCTTCAGCATCGCGGAGACCGGGTTGTAGACCCCGACCGCTATCGCCCCGAGGGCCAGCGCCACGAAGACGCCCGGCTGCAGGAACTGCCACGCGGAGATGCCGGCTGCCCGGGCGACCACCAGTTCCAGCTTGCGCGAGAGCTGAAGCAGCGCCGCCATGGAGCCGAACAGCACCGCGAAGGGCAGCACGCCCTCCGCCACCGCGGGCGTTCGGTAGAGGGAGAGTTGCGCCATCAGGCCCGTGGAGGCGCCCTCGGCCTCGCCGGCGCGTCGCAGCAGTTCCACGAAGTCGAGGGTGTAGACCAGCGCGAACACGGTGACGAAGACGCCGAGCACCGTGCGGGCGAACCGCGCGGCGAAGTACCGCCCGAGGGTGGGGCCGATCAGCATCATCGGATCAGGAGGCCGGCGCGAGGCGCGGGCCGCGGATCAGGTTCCGCACCGCGCGGGCGAACGCACCGTTGAACGCCCGCACCCGGGGTCCGTGGAAGATCAGAAGGCTGGACAGCCCGATCGCCAGGAGCGGCACGCCGTAGACGGCCGCCACCGCCCCGGGGCTGCGCGCGGCGGCGCTCACCGCCGCGAAGCCGCCGATGCGCAGGGCGACCACGGCGAGGATCGCACCGGCGACCGCGAGGCCGCGCCCCTGACGGGTCGTGCGCGCATCGCCCAAAGCCGCGAAGGCGATGAACACCAGGGCCAGCGGGTAGAGGCACGCCGAGAGCCGGTCGTGCAGTTCCGCCCGGAAGCGGCCCTTCTGGAGCTTGTAGTAACCCTCGGTCTGGTCGGGGAACAGGAGCTGCGCCGTGGAGCGCTCCCGCGGCTTGTAGATCGTGTCGGAATCCGGGGGCGCGAAGGCCGCGAGGTCGATCGTGTACCGCTCGAAGGTGAGGATCGAGGAGTCGCGGGACTCCTTCTGCTGCTGGTGGACGCTGCCGTTCTCAAGGATGAGGTAGCTCTGGCCCTCGACGTCGACGGCGTTGCCGCGCTCGGCGAGGTAGACCTTGGTCTTGCCGGCCTCCCGACGGTCCTGGATGAACAGGCCCTTGAGGGTGCCCCCCGGCCCGCGCTCGCGGAAGTGGAAGGTGATGCCGTTGTCGAGCTGGGTGAACTGCCCCTCCTTGACGACGTTCGCGATGAAATCGCCCCGCACCCGGGTGATCACGTCGCGCAGCTCCTGGAAGCTCGCCGGCATCACCACCACCACGAGGAAGCCCACGAGGAAGCTGACGATCAGCGCCAGCGTCAGGAACGGCCGCAGCAGCGCCCGCGGCGGCATCCCGGCCGCCGACATCACGATCAACTCGGAATCGCCGTTCAATTTGTTGAGCGCGTAGACGGTGCCGATGAACAGCGCCACGGGCGCGATCACCACCAGCAGCGTCGGCAGCGACAGGCCGGTCACGAACAGAAAGACCATGAGGGTCTGACCCTTGGCGGTCACGAGGTCGAGCTCGCGCAGGGCCTGGGTCAGCCAGATCGTGCCGGTGAGGCCGATCAGGCAGGCGAGGGTGGCGCCCAAGGCGATCCGAAAGATGTAGCGCTCGATCTGCCTCATCGGCTCCGGCAGTCCCGCTCGTCCTCTCGCGCCCTCGAAGCGGCAGGGACCCGACAAAAGGGGCGATTCCAGGGCTGCTGCGCCGCGTTGCGTTCTCCGCCTCAGCGGCTACACAGGGCGGATGGCCCACGCGGCGTCGCGCGGGCGCGGTGAACGGCTCCGGAACACGGGCAGGGCGACGGGTATGGCGGACGGCATCGAGATCGGTTTCGGTCCCCTGGGGCAGAGCGGGCAGGGCCCGGGCGGATCGGGCGACCTCGTCGTCTTCGTCGGTGACGATCTCGCCCTGGGTTCGGCGGCCCGCGACGCGCTCGGCGCTTCTGGAGCTGATCTGGTCGCCCGCGCCGCGGCCTCCGAGAAGTTCAAGGGCCGGTCCCTCACCGCCCTGAGCCTGCCGGCGCCCGCGGGCGTGAGCGCCGACCGCCTCGTCGTGGTCGGCCTGGGCTCCGACAAGGACCGCGCCAAGATCGACTGGCCTGTGCTCGGTGGCTTCACCGCCAGCAAGGTCTCGGGGCGCTCGGCCCGGGTCGTCCTCGAATGGCCCGGCATGACCGTGACGGCGGCGCAGGCCGGCGAGTTCGCCCTCGGCGCACGTCTGCGCACCTACACGTTCGACCGTTACAAGACGAAGAAGAAGCCCGACGCCGACGAGAAGGCCGGCACCGCGCTGACCCTTCTCCTCGCCGATCACGGGACCGCGTCGCACGAGGGTGAGGGCGCCCGGACGCTGGCCGACAGCGTGATCCTGGCACGCGACCTCGTCAACGAGCCGCCGAACGTCCTCTTCCCGGAGGAATTCGCCCGGCGCGCCTCCGAACTCGCCAAGCTCGGCGTCGAGATCGAGGTGCTGGAGCCGGGGCGGATGCGCGAGCTCGGCATGGGGGCGCTGCTCGCCGTGGCACAGGGCTCCGTCCGCGAGCCGCGGCTGGTCATCATGCGCTGGAACGGCGGCCCCGCCGGCGAGGCGCCGGTGGCGCTGATCGGCAAGGGCGTGATCTTCGATTCCGGCGGCATCTCCATCAAGCCGGGCGGCGGCATGGAGGACATGAAGGGCGACATGGGCGGCGCGGCCGCCGTGGTCGGGGCGCTTCACGCCCTCGCGTCCCGCAAGGCGCGCTGCAACGTGGTCGGCGCCATCGGGATCGTCGAGAACATGCCGGACGGCGGCTCCTACCGCCCGTCCGACATCGTGACCTCGATGTCGGGCCAGACCATCGAGGTGATCAACACCGACGCCGAAGGCCGCCTCGTGCTGGCCGACGTGATCACCCACATCGTCCGCAGCGCCAAGCCCAAGGCGATCGTCGACCTCGCGACGCTCACGGGCGCCATCATCGTGGCGCTGGGCCAGGACATCGCCGGGATGTTCTCCAACGACGACGCGCTGGCCTCCAACATCAACGCGGCGGGCGAGGCGACGGGCGAGAAGGTCTGGCGGATGCCGCTGATCCCTGCCTACGACAAGGCGATCGACTCCAAGTTCGCCGACATGAAAAACACCGGCGGCCGGCACGGCGGCGCCGCGACGGCGGCCTCGTTCATCAAGCGCTACGTCGAGGACGTGCCGTGGGCCCATCTCGACATCGCCGGCGTGGCGATGTCGTCCAATTCCAGCGAGATCAACCGGAGCTGGGGGGCGGGCTGGGGCGTGCGGCTCCTCGACCGGCTGGTGCGCGATCACTACGAGGCGCGGTAGGCCGGGCACGGGCCGGCCGGCCATGTCCGCCACGGGTTGCCGCCGCGCTGACCGGGCGGCCTCCGCATCGCGCGGCCTGCAAGCGTGTCGGGGGTCGGCATGACGGCCGGATCGCGGCCCGCGGCGCGCGGGCCGCTTCGGACAGGGTCCGCCGGAACCGAACGCTGGAGGCCAAGCCTCGGCGCGGCGGCCCCGATCCTGGCCATGCTGATCGCCCTCGCCGCGGTCGCCGCCACGGGCCTCAGCCAGCGCACGGCGGTGCCGGAGCACGTCGAGCCCTGGATCTTCGGCTACTTCGTCGCGCGCTACCCGCTCTTCGCCTTCTCCCTCGTGTATGGCGTGGCGCATCTCGTCCGAATTGCCTTTGGACCGGGGCCGGCCTCGATGGCGCGCCGGGTGCTGTTCGGGACTCTCGGTGCGGCGGTGCTTCTGGCGGCCGGCCTGTATCCGACCTTCGGCGGGCTGATCCTGCGCGCCGGCTTCGCGGCGGGCGGCATGGCGTTCCTCACGCATCAGCCGCTCTGGCTTGCCTACGGCCTCGGTGCCGGCGTGGCCGCTGCCCTGTTCGGCGGCATCGTGGGTCTCTTCGCGATCGCCGCCAACCGGCCGCTTCGGCCGCACCTCAGACGCGTGGGCGCCGGCGCGCTGGCCTTCCTCGCCCTCTGGTTCGGCGCAATCCTGATCGGTCTGTCGGGATCGCTCGGGGTGGGTCCGTGGCCGCTCCGGGCGCTCAGGCCGGGGGAGGCAGCCCTCGCCGCGCTGGTGCTCATCATGGCGGCGCTGCCGCACACCGTCCTGGCGACAGCCCTCCGGCATCGACGCTCTCCCTGACACGCGTGCCTTGCAGGCCAGCGTCCGTTCCCTCAGAGTCGGCGTGTTCTGCGTTGAGGGACTCGGCCGCGTCAGAGCCGTGCCCGAGGGAGGCATCGCGATGCACGAGGCCAGCGTGGTCGAGCACGGCGCACAGGCGACCCCGTCCGATCGGATGACGGGTCCATCGACGGCAAACGCTGCCGGACGGCCCTGGGTGAGCGCCTACCCACCGGGCGTCCCGCCGGAGATCGACGTTGCGGGGCTCGGCACCCTGAACGACCTGTTCGAGACCAGCATGGCCGCCTTTGCGGACAGGCCGGCGATGCTGTGCTTCGGCTCGACGATGACCTACGCGACCCTGGGCCAGCAGGCCCGCGACCTCGCGGCCTGGCTGGCACGTCAGGGCTTGGCGAAGGGCGACCGCGTCGCGATCATGCTGCCGAACGTGCCGGCCTACCCGGTGGCGATCTTCGGCGTGCTGCTCGCCGGCGGGACGGTGGTGAACACCAACCCGCTCTACACCCCCCGCGAGCTGACTCAGCAGATCAACGATTCCGGGGCCCGGATCCTGATCGTTCTGGAGAACTTCGGAGCCACGGTCGCAGCGGCCCTCCCGGATGTGACCCTCGACCGGGTGCTCCTCGTCGGCCCCGGCGACGGGCTCGGCATCAAGGGACGCGTCATCACCCTGGCCAGCCGGCACGTGCGCAAGGCGGTTCCGCCGTTCCGGCTCCCGGAGCGTCTCGCGGTGCCGTTCGCCAGCGTCCTGCGCCGCGGCCGCGGCCTACCGCGCACGTCGGTCTCGGTGGGACCGGAAGACCTCGCCTTCCTGCAATATACGGGTGGGACAACCGGCATCGCCAAGGCCGCGATGCTCAGCCACCGCAACATCATGGCGAACGTCGAGCAGTCGCAGCTCTGGTTCGATTCGAAGGACCCGAGCGTCCTCCGCTGCGCCGTGACGGCCCTTCCGCTCTACCACATCTTCGCGCTGACAGCCTGCTTCTTCCAGTTCATGCGCAGCGGCGGATCCTGTCTGCTGATCCCGAACCCGCGCGACTGCGACGGCATGGTGAAAACGCTGAGCCGCACGCGGTTCACCTGCCTGATGGGCGTCAATACCCTGTTCAACGTGCTGCTCAACCACCCGAAAATCGGCACGGTGGACTTCGGGAACCTCGATTTCGTGGTCGGCGGCGGCACGGCCGTCCAGCGCGCGGTGGCCGAGCGGTGGAAGGCGCTCACCGGGAGCACGATCATCGAGGGCTACGGCCTGTCGGAAACGTCGCCGGTGGTCTGCGTCAACCCGCGGGGCATGCGCGATTTTTCCGGCACCATCGGGTTTCCGCTGCCGTCGACGGAGGTCTCGATCCGCGACGTGGCGGGGCAGCCGGTCCCGGTCGGCGAGCCGGGCGAGATCTGCGTGCGCGGCCCGCAGGTGATGGGCGGCTACTGGAACCGCCCCGAGGAGACCGCCCGCGCCATGACGGCGGACGGGTTCTTCCGCACCGGCGACGTCGCCGTGATGCTGCCGGACGGGCAGTTCCGGATCGTCGATCGGATGAAGGACATGATCCTCGTCTCCGGCTTCAACGTCTACCCGAACGAGGTGGAGGACGTCCTGGCCGCTCATCCGGCCGTGCTCGAATGCGCGGTCGTCGGTGCGCCGAGCGAGGAAACCGGCGAGATGGTCGTGGCCCACGTCGTCCTGAAGGACGCGTCGATCTCGGCGGATGTCCTGCGGACCCATGCCCGCACGCAGCTCACCGGCTACAAGGTGCCCCGCCGGGTCGTCCTGCACGACGCGCTGCCGAAGACCAACGTCGGCAAGGTGCTGCGACGCGTGTTGCGCGACGAAACGCCCGGCGCCTGACGCGCCGCAGGGCCGTCACGTAACCACCGGCCTCCGCTGACCGAAAGGTGAGGCTGCGGCGGTTGTCCCCGTGTCGGCCAACGCCGATCTGTGGGATGGCGACGCGGAGATCCCGAGGAGGCGGCGATGTTGATCAAGCGCAAGCGCGGATGGGAGATGGCCGAGCATCTCGCCACGCCGGAGGCCCTGTTCCTGAACCGCCGCGCCCTGATCGGGGGCGCCGCCGGGCTGGCGGCCGGCTCCTTGCTGGGCGGACGGACCGCGCTGGCTGCCGGTGAGCCGGGCCTCTATCCGGCTCCGCAGAACCCCGCCTACACTCTGGACCGTCCGGTCACGCCCGAACGGTTCAGCGCCGACTACAACAACTTCTACGAGTTTGGCACGTCGAAGACCGTCCTGCCCGCGGCGAACGCGCTGAAGACACAGCCCTGGACCCTGAAGATCGACGGCCTCGTGGAGAAGCCGTTCGAGATCGGCGTCGACGACCTGATCCGGAAGGTCGGCCTGGAGGAGCGGCTCTACCGCCATCGCTGCGTCGAGGCGTGGTCCATGGCGGTGCCGTGGACCGGCTTCCCGCTGGCCAAGCTCGTGGCGCTGGCGAAGCCTGCCTCCGGCGCGAAGTACATCCGCTTCGAGACCTTCATGGACAAGGCCATGGCTCCGGGTCAGCGGGCCTTCTTCTATCCCTGGCCCTACACGGAGGGTCTGACGCTCGCCGAGGCCGGCAACGATCTCGCGTTCGTGGTCACGGGCGTGTACGGCAAGCCGCTGCCCAACCAGTTCGGCGCGCCGATTCGCATCGCGGTGCCGTGGAAGTACGGCTTCAAGTCCGCGAAATCCATCGTCAAGCTGTCGTTCACGGCTGACCGCCCGAAGACCTTCTGGGAAGGGCTGCAGGCGTCCGAGTACGGCTTCTGGGCCAACGTGAACCCGGCCGTGCCGCATCCGCGCTGGAGCCAGGCGACCGAGCGCGTCCTCGGCACCGACCAGCGCGTGCCGACGCTGATCTACAACGGCTACGGTGAGCAGGTCGCCGGGCTCTATAAGGGCCTGGAGGGCGAGCGGCTGTTCGTTTGATCAGGCCTCGGTCGGGGCATCCCTCGGTATCATCGCGCGGGCAGCCAAATAACCCAGCGTCGCGCCACACCTGCAGGTGTGGCGCGACGCTGGACTGGTTCGGGCCGCTCGCGAGAACGGCGACGCCCCGGAATCACCGGGAATAGAGAGGAGCGGCGCGGCGGGGTTTCAGTAGGTCCAGCGTTGCGCCTTGGAGACGAGGAAGTCGCGGAACGCCTGGACCCGGGCGACGGAGCGCATCTCCTCGGCGTAGACGAGGTAGCTCTCCAGGCTCGGCATCTCGGTCTCGCGCAGGACCTGAACGAGCTGCTGGTCTCCATCGACCGCATAGTCGGGCAGAATGCCGATCCCGGCGCCCGCCTCCATGGCCCGCTGCAGCGCGCCGATGTTGTTCACCGTCAGGTGGACGTGGCGCCGCTCCCGGCCATCCCGGCCCGCATCGGCCAGCCAGTGGGCAGCCAGCAGGTAGGACGGCTCGTTGCCGCCGAAGGACACGAGGCGGTGGTCGTCAAGATCCTCGATGGTCTTGGGCTCGCCGAAGCGCTTGACGTAATCCTGGCTGGCGAAGGCGTGATAATGCACGGTGAACAGCCGGCGCTGGATCAGGTCCGGCTGGGCCGGCCGGCGCATGCGGATCGCCACGTCGGCCTCGCGCATGGCGAGGTCAAGCTCCTCGTTGGTGAGGATCAGTTCGATGCGCACGTCCGGATAGAGATCGAGGAACTCGCCCACCCGCTGCGAAAGCCAGGACGTGCCGAGCCCGACGGTCGTCGTGACCTTGAGGTCGCCGGTCGGGCGCTCGGAGGTCTCAACCAACCGGGCCCGGGTATTCTCGAGGCGCAGCTTCATGTCCCGCGCCGCCCGGAATAGCAGATCGCCCTGCTCGGTGAGGAGCAGGCCGCGGGCGTGACGGTGGAACAGCGGGGCCTTCAGCTCGCGCTCGAGGGCGCTGATCTGACGGCTCACGGCGGACTGGCTAAGGCCGATATCGTCGCCGGCCTTCGTGAAGCTGCCCGCCTCGGCGACGTTCAGGAAGATCCGGATCTTATCCCAATCCAAGGCCAGAACCCCTTCCAGCGCGAGCCCGACACCCGCACCCGGGACACGGGCAGGCGGTGCATCGGGCGGATCACCGGGCAAACGGCACGGCGCCGACGCGGGATGACCGCTCGCGGCACCGTGCGGGTATGCAGGTACTGCATCCCGGCACAGTCGGCACCCCTATGCACACGGCGCATGGTCCGGCGCAAGCGCGAGTTGGGAATTTCTTGAAATACCGGTGCACCAGTACCGGTTGTGTCGGGCGCGCCAGCCTCTACTCAGCGGCGGCGGCTTGAACCGGATCCTCGCCGATCTCCAAGTTGGCCAGGAACTTCTCGGCTTCCAGAGCTGCCATGCAGCCCATGCCGGCGGCGGTGATTGCCTGCCGGTAGACGTCGTCGGTCACGTCGCCGGCCGCGAAGACGCCGGGAATCTCGGTCTCAGTGGTGCCGGGCTTGACGGTGAGGTAGCCGCCATGGCGCATGGGCAGCTGCCCCTCGAAGATCGCAGTCGCCGGCTGATGGCCAATCGCCACGAACACGCCGTCTGCCTTCACTTCGCTGATTTCGCCCGAGCGAGGGTCCTTGAGGCGAACGTGGGTGACGTTCGGCGCCGGCTTCTGCACGCCGCAGATCTCGGCGATCTCGCGGTGCCACAGCACTTCGACGTCGGGGTGCTTGAACAGGCGCTCCTGCAGGATCCGCTCGGCGCGGAAGCTGTCGCGGCGGTGGACCACCGTGACCTTGCTGGCGATGTTGGCGAGATACAAAGCCTCCTCGACGGCGGTGTTGCCGCCGCCGACCACGACCACCTCCTTGCCGCGGAAGAAGAATCCGTCGCAGGTCGCGCAGGCCGAGACGCCGCCGCCCTGGAACGCCGCCTCGGAGGGAATGCCAAGCCACTTCGCCTGGGCACCGGTGGCGATGATCAGCGCGTCGCAGGAATAGGTCTCGCCGGAATCGGCCTCAAGACGGAACGGGCGCTGCTTGAGATCGACTTCGGTGATGTACTCGGACACGATGCGGGTGCCGACATGCTCGGCCTGAAGACGCATCTGCTCCATCAGCCACGGGCCCTGGATCGCCTCGGCGAAGCCCGGATAATTTTCCACGTCGGTGGTGATCATCAACTGACCGCCCGGCTGGAATCCGGAGATCAATAGCGGCTCGACCATGGCGCGGGCCGCGTAGATCGCCGCCGTGTAGCCCGCGGGCCCCGAGCCGACGATCACGAGCTTGGCGTGGGTATGGGCCATCTGTCTCGGTCTCCTCAGGCCGGTCCGGCGGCGCGGCGCGCATCATAGGCATCCGCGAGCGCCTGCGCGATCACCGGCGTGGCGTCGATCGGCTTGTACGTCAGATCCACCAACTGACCGGTGAACGGCCGCAGGGCCCCGGCGATCGCCAGTCCGGCGAACATCCGCCGATGCCGGATATAGGTACGCGGCAGGTCGAACAGCAGCACAGGCGCGCCGGTCGCGACCGCCTCGCTGACCATGTTGGCCGAATCGGAAGTCACGACGATCGCCTCGGCGAGCGCCAGCATGGCGACGTAGGGGTTCTCGCCGGTGCCGTCCCAGAGGAAGCCGCCGGTCTCCGCGGCGAGAGCCTTCACGGCGTCGCGGAGGGGGTTGGGCGTCCGGCGAGAGATCGTCACCATGAGCCGGCAGCCCTGATCGACCAGGCCGCGCAGATCCTCGACGAGGCGGATCATGTCGGTCTTGCGGTAGCTCAGATGCCGGCTGTCGCCGCCGACCAGCACCGCCACCCGCGGCCCATCGAGTCGCGCGAGTCGCGGGTCGGGACGGGCCCGGGCTTCGGCGAGGCGGGCCGCCGTGACGAGATGCGGCGCCGTCAGCGTCGTGAACACGTTGGTGCCGCGCAGATCGTCGTAGTCCGGCACCCAGATGAAGTCGGCGCTGTCTTCGCCGGTCCGCGGATCCTTCAGGAACGCCGTGAAGGTCCGGCCGCCGGTGGCGCGCCGGACGGCCCGAAGATAGGGCACGGCCCGGCGACCCGAAGCGATCAGGATGTCCGGATAGGGGCCGGCCAGGGCGCCATCGCGGCGGCGCGGACCCTCGCGCGGGTCGATCGGGCCCCAGGGGGCCATCCAGCCGAAGGGGCCGGACGGGGGCACCTGCCGGATCTCGAAGGCGAGGCCGAGCGTCTCGGCGATGCCGACGCATTGGTTCTCATCGCCCGCCTTGCCGTCGGTGACGATCCAGGTACGGGCGCGAGAGAGTTCGGGAAGGAGTTCGGATCGCGCGTCCGGGCGAGTGCGCGCACCTGTTTTCGCGTCCGTCACGTCGATGCTTGCCATGCGCCTCGCTCAAGAAACCCGCTGCCGTGCCGGACCAGGCAGCCGCGACCGTCCTCTGACGCTCGATCGGCCGATGTTAGGCACGTGAACAGGACGGCCGATCCCAATCCCTTTTCCTCATCCTGAGGTGCCCGCGCCAGCGGGCCTCCAACGCGCTCTCCGAAGGTACCTGCGATTCCTGAAGGGCTCCTTCGAGACCTCGGCTGCGCTCCGGCACCTCGGGATGAGGGTGTTGGGATGGAACCCTCCTTCGGAAGCTTCCCGCGCCGCCGGACCGTCGCGTTTCCTTCGACCTAGAGGATCTCCGGCGGCGACGCACTTCTATTCGCGCGGCAGATCCCGGGCGAGCCACTGTGCGTAGATGTCGGCGATGGCGGCGAGCCGCCGGCCCTCGAACTGCGGATCGTACCACGCGCCCCCGTAGCTCGACGGCGTCGCGGTCATCTGCGGATGGCGTCCGAGCACCTGCCCCTTGGGTCCGACGAGCAGCGCCTCGCCCTCCAGGTAATCGGTCTGGAGATTGCCGCCGAAGCCCCGCACGGCGCCGCCGCCGGCATAGGGCCGCAGCGACAGGCTCGTCACCACGACCACGAGCTGTGGCCCGCGGCCGCCGATCCGACCGGCGAAGCTCTTCCGCAGGGCCTCGGTCAGGTCGCCGGCCAGCGCGTCGGCCTGCAGACCCGCGCCCTTGTCGAGGAGCGGTCGCACGTCGACCCGGACGTCGGAGAAGACCGGCGTCGGGGGGAAGTCGCTCGCCCCCGCGGATCCCGCGGCGACACCGAACAGCAGGCCGGCGAACCGGCCCATGATCCGCAGGCGCATCACTCAGCCGCCGTATTGGACTGCGACGACCTCGTAGGACTTGCCGCCACCCGGCGTGGTGACCTCGACGGTGTCGCCGACGCCCTTTCCGATCAGGGCGCGGGCGATGGGCGAGGTGATGGACACGCGACCTGAGCGTACGTCGGCCTCGGGCTCACCGACGATCTGGTAGGTCTTCTCCTCCTCCGTGTCCTCGTCGACGAGCTTCACGGTGGCGCCGAACTTGATCTTGTTGCCCGAGAGCTTCGTGACGTCGATGATCTCGGCGCGCGCGATCATGCTCTCCAGCTCCATGACGCGGCCCTCGTTGTGGGACTGCGCCTCCTTGGCGGCGTGATACTCGGCGTTCTCCGACAGGTCGCCGAGGGCGCGGGCCTCCGCGATCGCCTGGATGATGCGCTGGCGCTCCACCTGCTGGCGATGCTTCAGCTCCTCTTCGAGGGCTGCGAAGCCGCGCACCGTGATCGGAACCTTGTCTATCGTCATCGTCTCGCGCCACAATGAAGAGGCCCGGCCGAGAGTGCAGCACTCTCCCCGGGCCACGAGATAAAGTCAGCGGGACCCTGAGGTTCAGGCCGCAAAGTATTCCTGCAAGGCACGGACCTTGAGATCGCCTTCTAGATAGGCCTTGATCCCCTCGGCCGCGGCCACCGCGCCGGCTAGAGTGGTGTAATACGGCACCTTATGCAAGAGGGCCGCGCGCCGGAGCGAGCGCGAGTCCGAGAGTGCGCCCGCACCTTCCGTGGTGTTTAGGACGAGGTGGATGCCGCCGTTCTTGATGGCGTCGACCACATGCGGCCGGCCCTCGAGAACCTTGTTGATTTGCTCCGCCGGGACGCCGCTGTCGACCAGGAATCGCTGCGTCCCGCCGGTTGCCAGGATCGTGAAGCCGAGATCGAACAGGAGCTTCATGGTCGGCAGGATGCGGGCCTTGTCGGCGTCCCGCACGGAGACGAATACCGAGCCCGCCTTCGGCACCTGCGTCCCCGAGCCGAGCTGGCTCTTGGCGAAGGCCACGCCGAAGCTCGCGTCGAGCCCGATGACCTCGCCGGTGGAGCGCATCTCCGGACCGAGCAGCACGTCGACGCCAGGGAACCGCGCGAAGGGGAAGACCGCCTCCTTCACGGCGATGTGCGGCAGGGTCTTGGGCTTCAGGCCGAAGGCGGCGAGCGCCTCGCCCGCCATGACCCGCGCGGCGATCTTGGCGATCGGCTCGCCGATGACCTTGGCGACGAACGGCACCGTGCGTGAGGCGCGGGGGTTCACCTCCAGCACGTAGATCGTGCCGTCCTTGATGGCGTACTGCACGTTCATCAGGCCGACGACGTTGAGCGCCAGCGCCATGGCCTTGGTCTGCCGCTCAAGCTCGTCCACGATCTCGGACGAGAGCGAGCGCGGCGGGAGGGAGCAGGCCGAGTCGCCGGAATGGATGCCGGCCTCCTCGATGTGCTCCATGATGCCGGCGATGAACACGTCCTTGCCGTCGCAGACCGCGTCGACGTCGACCTCGACCGCGTCCGACAGGTAGCGGTCGAACAGGAGTGGGTTCTTGCCCAGCACCGTGTTGATCTGGCCGGTCTTGTCGTTGGGGTAGCGGGCTTTCACCTCGGAGGGGATCAGGCTCGGCAGCGTGTCGAGCAGGTAGTCGGCGAACTGCGTCTCGTCGCGGATGATCGCCATGGCGCGGCCACCCAGGACGTAGCTCGGGCGCACCACGAAGGGCAGGCCGAGATCGGCCGCGACGAGCCGGCTCTGCTCCACCGAGTAGGCGATGCCGTTCTTCGGCTGCTTCATCGCGAGCTTGTCGAGGAGCCGCTTGAACTGGTCACGGTCCTCCGCGAGGTCGATCGCGTCCGGCGAGGTGCCGAGGATCGGCACACCGGCGGATTCGAGGGCGCGGGCGAGCTTCAGCGGGGTCTGGCCGCCGAACTGCACGATCACCCCGTGCAGGGTGCCGGCCTGCCGCTCGGTCTCGATGATCTCCAGCACGTCCTCGGCGGTGAGCGGCTCGAAGTAGAGCCGGTCCGACGTGTCGTAGTCGGTCGAGACCGTCTCCGGGTTGCAGTTGACCATGATGGTCTCGTAGCCCGCATCCGACAGCGCGAAACAGGCGTGGCAGCAGCAATAGTCGAACTCGATGCCCTGACCGATCCGGTTCGGGCCGCCGCCGAGGATCACGACCTTCTTGGCGTTCGAGGGCTGGGCCTCGTCCACGACCGCGCCCGCGAAAGGCGCCACGTAGGTCGAGTACATGTAGGCGGTGGGCGACTTGAACTCGGCCGCGCAGGTGTCGATCCGTTTGAACACCGGACGCACCGCGAGCGCCCGGCGCTTGGCCCGCACCTCGGCCTCCTCCAGGCCCGCCAGCACCGCGAGGCGCGCGTCGGAAAAACCCGCCGCCTTGAGCTGGCGGAAGGCGCCGGCCGTGGTCGGCAGGCCGTAGGCCTTCACGCGCTTCTCCAGATCGATGATCGCCTGGAGTTGCTCCAGGAACCACGGGTCGATCTTGCAGGAGGCATAGATCTGCTCGTGGCTGACGCCGAGCCGCAGGGCCTGCGCGACTTTCAGGAGCCGGTCCGGCGTCGGCGTGCCGATCGCCGCCTTGATGGCGTTGTGGTCGTCGCCCTTGCCCAGTCCCTCGATCTCGATGTCGTCGAGGCCGGTCAAGCCAGTCTCGAGGGAGCGCAGGGCCTTCTGCAGCGATTCGGCGAAGCAGCGCCCGATCGCCATGGCCTCGCCCACCGACTTCATGGCGGTGGTCAGCGTCGGCTCGGCGCCCGGGAACTTCTCGAACGCGAACCGCGGGATCTTGGTGACGACGTAGTCGATCGTCGGCTCGAACGAGGCCGGAGTCGCGCCGCCGGTGATGTCGTTGGCGATCTCGTCGAGCGTGTAGCCGACCGCGAGCTTGGCCGCGACCTTGGCGATCGGGAAACCCGTCGCCTTCGAGGCGAGCGCCGAGGAGCGCGAGACGCGCGGGTTCATCTCGATCACGATCATGCGCCCGTTCTCGGGATTGATCGCGAACTGCACGTTCGAGCCGCCGGTCTCGACGCCGATCTCGCGGAGCACCGCGAGGGAGGCGTCGCGCATCACTTGGTATTCCTTGTCGGTGAGCGTCAGCGCGGGGGCGACGGTGATCGAGTCGCCGGTATGGACGCCCATCGGATCGATGTTCTCGATGGAGCAGACGATGATGCAGTTGTCGTTCCGGTCGCGAACGACCTCCATCTCGTACTCTTTCCAGCCGAGCACGCTCTCCTCGATCAGCACCTCGTTGGTCGGCGAGGCGTCGATGCCGCGCTCGACGATGTCGAGGAATTCCTCGCGGTTGTAGGCGATGCCGCCGCCGGTGCCGCCCATCGTGAAGGAGGGCCGGATGATCGCCGGCAGACCGACCTCGGCCAGCGCGATCAGGGCCTGCCCGATGGCGTGCTCGCCGTAACGCTTGCGCCGATCGCTCTCGCCGGCCATCCAGCCCTTCTCGAAAGCCGCAAGGGCAACCCGGCGGGCCTCCGGATCGGCGTTGGCGGACTCGATCCGCGCAACCTCCGCGAGGTATTTCTCGCGGTCGGCTTTCTTAGCCGCCGAGGCGTTGGCCAGCGCCGATTTCGGGGTGTCGAGCCCGATCTTGGTCATGGCGTCGCGGAACAAACTCCGGTCCTCGGCCTTGTCGATCGCCTCCGCGGTGGCGCCGATCATCTGCACGCCGAACTTGGCGAGCACGCCCATCCTCTGCAGCGAGAGCGCGCAGTTCAGCGCAGTCTGCCCGCCCATGGTCGGGAGGATCGCGTCGGGGCGCTCCTTCTCGATGATCTTGGCGACGATCTCGGGCGTGATCGGCTCGACATAGGTCGCGTCCGCCATGTCCGGATCGGTCATGATGGTCGCGGGGTTCGAGTTCACCAGGACGATGCGGTAGCCCTCCTCGCGAAGCGCCTTGCAGGCCTGTGTGCCGGAGTAATCGAATTCGCAGGCCTGTCCGATGATGATCGGACCCGCACCGATGATCAGGATCGAGGAGATGTCGGTGCGCTTGGGCATCGGAGGCCTTCTCAGGCCAAGCGCGCCCGATCGGGCACGGCTGGGTTCAGCCCTGCTCCCGGACGCGCGTGGCGGGATTGTCGTTGAGCCCCGCGTTTACACGGGCCACGGGCGCATTGGAAGGCCGCTGCAACCGCGCAGCCTCGCTGCGCGCGCCGTGCATGGCCGATCTCAGAAGCCCGCGAGAAGGGCGGCGACGGCCCGGTCGATCGAGAGATAGAAAACCCCGAAGGCCACCACGGCGGCCGCCGCGAATTCGACCGCCACGTTCGAGAGCGTCTGTGCGCGGCGCAGGGTCTCGCGGCCGAAATAGAGGGAAACCCAGGCCAGGGCGAGGACCGCGGGAAGGGCGAAGAGATACGACACCGTGCTCTCGACGCGGTCGAGCCCGGCCACCGGATCGATCAGGGCCCGGATGTTGCGCACCCAGGGTGCGTAGAAGGCGGCGGTGAGAGCGGTCAACCAGGACAGGCTCACCGCCACGCCCAGATGGAACGTGAACGTGCGGTGCAGGCGGGAGAAGTCGTCGCGCGCCTCGTCGATGGTCATCCGGCATTCCCCTGCGACGGTGGCGGCGGTGGCGGGGGCGCCGCCGCTCGCGGGTCGTCGTGGGTGTGCATAAGCCAGGCGATCTGGCGGATTTTATGGCCCCGGCAGGGCTCGTTTGGGATCGCGTGATCGACGACGCCCGAGGCGAATCACTCCAGCCTGACCGTTTTGGCGAATGCAGCGCCACGATTTAGGGACGGGACGCACCGAGCGCGAACTTGGCTGTCAGACCTGCTTCGCCGCGGCCGCCGCGCTCGGGCGCGGCAAACGCCGTTTCAGCTGTTCTTCGCCGCCTCCGGCTCGCCGGAGCGCATCAGCGTCACGAAGCGCTCGAAGAGATAGTGGCTGTCGCGGGGACCGGGCGACGCTTCCGGGTGGTGCTGCACCGAGAAGGCTGGACGATCGGTCAGCGTCAGCCCGCAATTCGAGCCGTCGAACAGCGAGACGTGGGTCTCGACCGCCGTGTTCGGCAGGCTGTTCGGATCCACCGCGAATCCGTGGTTCATCGAGACGATCTCGACCTTGCCGGTGGTCTTGTCCTTCACCGGATGATTCGCCCCGTGATGGCCCTGGTTCATCTTCACGGTCCGGCCGCCCAGGGCGAGGCCCATGAGCTGGTGGCCCAAGCAGATGCCGAAGGTCGGCACCTTCTCGTCGAGCAGCTTACGGATTACCGGAACCGCGTAGGCGCCGGTTGCCGCAGGATCGCCGGGGCCGTTCGATAGGAACACGCCGTCCGGCTTCATCGCCAGGATCTCCTCGGCGGGCGTGGTGGCCGGCACCACAGTGACGTCGCAGCCGGCTTGAGCGAGGAGACGCAGGATGTTCCGCTTCACGCCGTAATCGATGGCCACGACCTTGAGGCCCTCGCCGGGGGCGCGCTTGCCGTAGCCGTCGCCCAGCGCCCAGACGGTCTCCGACCATTCGGACGGCGCCCGGCTCGTCACCGGGGGCACGAGGTCCAGTCCCTCCATGGGCGCGAGCGCGGCCGCGCGGGCCTTCAAGGCCTCCCGATCGAATCTGCCTTCGGGATCGTTCGCGATGACCGCGTTCGGCATACCCTGATCGCGGATGCGGGCAGTGAGCGCCCGCGTATCGACGCCGGTGATGCCGACGATGCCGCGGGCCTTCAGCCAGCCGTCGAGGTGCGACGAGGAGCGCCAGTTCGACGGCTTCGTCACCGCGGAGGCGATCACGGTGCCGCGCACGCCCGAGGCCGGCGCCGCCTCCAGGCTCTCCAGATCCTCGTCGTTGGTGCCAACATTGCCGATATGCGGGAATGTGAACGTGACGATTTGGCCGGCATAGGACGGATCGGTCAGGATCTCCTGATAGCCTGTCATCGCTGTGTTGAAGCAGACCTCGCCGTCGGCGATGCCGGTCTGCCCGATTCCGAAGCCCTCGAGAATGGTGCCGTCCGCCAGGACCAGCAGCGCCGTCGCCACGGGCTCGGCCCAGGGCTCGGGGGCCCGAGCCTCGGGAGCGGGCGCGGCGGCGTCTTGCAGCATGGGTCGAGTCTCGCTTATGTCCGGCCGAAGGCGGGCGCCGGCTTGTGGCGCTCTCGGCTTGCAGCATGATCGTGTGTGGCGCTCTTAGCGAGCGGCCCGCGATGGGGTCAATGTGGCCCCGCTTTTCGCCGGGCTCAACACCCGCAAATCGCAGGCCAGCCCCCCGTTTCGACCTTTGGAAGGCTCACCAACATGCTGCGCGCGCGCTTCACGACCGAGATGAAGGAGGCCATGAAGGCCGGCGACAAGGAGCGGCTCGCGACCATCCGGATGATCCAGGCCGCCCTCAAGGACAAGGACATCGAGGCGCGGGGCCTCGGCAAGGAACCCATCTCCGACGAGGAGATCCTGTCGCTGCTTCAGAAGATGATCAAGCAGCGCACCGAATCGGCCGGCGTCTACGATCAGGGTGGACGCCCCGAACTTGCCGCCACCGAGCGGGCCGAGATCGGCATCATCGAAGGCTTCCTTCCGAAGCAGATGGACGAGACCGAGATCAAGGCGGCCGTCGAGGCGGCGATCCTCGAGACCGGCGCCGCCGGCCCGAAGGACATGGGTAAGGTGATCAGCGCCCTGAAGGGCACCTTCGCGGGCCGAATGGATTTCGGCAAGGCGAGCGGGCTGGTGAAGGCCGCGCTGGCGGCCAAGGGCTGACGGGAGCTGAGCCTCTCCCCGCTATCCTCCACCGGATTTCGGGGGCGCGAAGGACTCGCTTACGTGTCACGCGCTATAAGGATGGGTTCACGCAACCCATCCCAGGCCCCGTGCGCTACCCGCCCCATATCTTGGAAGAGATTCGCGCCCGGCTGCCGGCCTCGTCGGTGGTCGGCCGCCGCGTGCAGCTGAAGAAGGCCGGCCGGGAGTGGCGTGGCCTGTCGCCGTTCAACGCCGAGAAGACCCCCTCCTTCTACGTGAATGACCAGAAGCAGTTCTACCACTGCTTCTCGTCCTCCAAGCACGGCGACATCTTCACCTTCCTGATGGAGACGGAGGGCTTGAGCTTTCCCGAGGCGGTCGAGCGGCTGGCGGGGGAAGCCGGCGTCAGCCTCCCCGCGCCCACCGAGGACAACCGCGCCGCCGAGACCAAGCGCGCGGGTGCCATCGAGGTCATGGAGATGGCCGCCCGCTGGTTCGAGGAGCGGCTGCGCTCCGGCCAGGGCAGCGAGGCCCGCACTTATCTCGAGCGAAGGGCGCTTGCGCCGGAGGTCCAGGAAAGATTCCGGCTCGGCTACGCGCCGAACGAGCGCTACGCCCTGCGCGATCATCTGGCCGGACAGGGCGTCGACAAGGCGCTGATGGTCGAGATGGGCCTGCTGGCCGCCGGAGAGGGTGTGTCGGTCCCGTACGACTATTTCCGTGACCGGGTGATGTTTCCGATCACCGATACCCGGGGCCGGGTGGTGGCCTTCGGCGGCCGGGCGCTCGCCAAGGAGGTGCGCGCCAAGTACCTGAACTCCCCGGAGACGCCGCTCTTCCACAAGGGCCGGACGCTCTACAATCTCCACGGCGCCCGGAAGGCCGCGCATGATCGGAGCTCGATCATCGCGGTCGAGGGTTATGTCGACGTGATCGCGATGACGCTCGCGGGCCATCCCGAGACGGTGGCGCCGCTCGGCACCGCGCTGACCGAGGACCAGCTCGGCCTGCTCTGGCGCCATGCCGACGAGCCGATCCTGTGTTTCGACGGTGACAAGGCCGGCCAGAGGGCGGCGTTCCGGGCGCTGGACCTCGCGCTGCCACTCCTCGAACCGGGGCGGTCGCTGCGGATCGCGCTGCTCCCCGGCGGACAGGACCCCGACGACCTGTTGCGCTCGGGCGGACCGGCGGCGATCGATCAGGTGCTCAAGGCCGCGCTGCCCCTCTCCGAGCTGCTATGGCGGCGCGCCGTCGAGGCTGGGCCGGTCGATACGCCTGAGCGGCGGGCCGGATTGACCCAGACCCTGCGCACCACCGTCGCGACGATCCGCGATGAGACCGTGCGGCGCTACTACCGCGACGAGATCGAGGAGCGGCTGCGCGGCCTGTCACCCCGGGGGGCGCGTGCCGCCGGGCCGGCCACCCGCGGACGCACCCGCTTCACCCGTCCCGGCGAGCCGGTCTCGCCCCGTATCACCGGCGGCCCGAGCCCGTCGGTGACCGCCTCCGCGGGCTTCACCGGCGCCGCCGCGGTGCGCGAGGCGGTGATCATCGGCACGCTCCTCGCGCATCCCGAGATGCTCGCGGACTTCGCCGAGGAGATCGCCGAATTCGATTTCGAGGATCCGGACGCGCAGGCGCTGCTGTCGGTCCTGCTCGCCAGCGCGGCCGAGGAGCAACGTACGGACCCGGACGTGTTGCAAAATCGCATCACACGCGCCGGACTCGCTGCGGCGTCCGACCGGATCCTGACCCTGGCCCGCTCGCGCGACCGTACAACCCTGGCTCCGCACGCGGACCCGGCACACCGCGCGGACGCCCTCAGACAGGCGATGATCTTGCACCGGCAGGCAGGCGCGCTACATAGCGAACTTCGCGAAGCACGGCAGGCGTTTGAGAACGATCCGACCGATGCCGGGTGGGCATGGCTCTGCGAGGTGAAGGCGAGGCTGGAAACCGTCATCGCCGCCGAGGCTGAGGCCGACGTGCCGGTGTCGAACGACTCGACGGCCGCGTGATGGCTGTGCCATGGCGGTGGCGGAGGGGGAACGCCCCGCCATAGTTAATAATCGGTCAAGCCTCAGGCTTGCATACGGAAACCGACGACTCAACGCGACCGGAGCGATCCGGCGCGGTTCTCAGAAAGCGGCGTCGCAGGCTTGGACCGGCCTCACCACGGCCTCCGCCGCGCGCCGCGTGCGAAACAATAGGCTGATCATGGCAACGAAGGCAACGGAACGGGACGAGACGGACGCTGCCCCCGAGCAGCCGACCGACGGGCCGCTCCTCGACCTGACGGATGCTTCGGTCAAGCGGATGGTCAAGCTCGCCAAGAAGCGCGGCTACGTGACCTACGAGGAGGTGAACGAGGTTCTGCCCGAGGGCCAGTCCGACCCGGACCAGCTCGAGGACGTGCTCTCCCAGCTCTCCGAGATGGGCATCAACGTCGTCGAGGCCGAGGAGACCGACGAGGCCGCTGGCGAGAAATCCGCCGATGGCGAGGAGGAGGAGGCCGAGGGCGGCGAGGTCGCCGAGGTCGCGCCGGCGCGCGCGGTCGCGGTCGCTACCACAACCAAGGAGCCCACGGATCGCACCGACGACCCGGTGCGCATGTACCTGCGCGAGATGGGCTCCGTGGAGCTTCTGTCCCGCGAGGGCGAGATCGCCATCGCCAAGCGCATCGAGGCCGGCCGCGAGGCGATGATCGCGGGTCTCTGCGAGAGCCCGCTGACCTTCCAGGCGATCATCATCTGGCGCGACGAGTTGGTGGAGGGGAAGGTCCTTCTGCGCGACATCATCGATCTGGAGGCGACCTACGCCGGGCCGGACGGGAAGAACGCGCCGCAGATCGCCGAGGGCGAGGAATCGGAGGATGGCGAGCCGCCGGCGCCCCCGGAGGGCGGCGACGACGAGGACGACCTCGAGAACAACGTGTCGCTCGCCGCCATGGAGGCCGAGATCAAGCCGCGGGTCCTGGAGACCTTCGACGCGATCGCGGCGAACTACCGCAAGCTGCGCAAGTTCCAGACGGAAGGCACCGAGCGCAAGGCCGCTGGCGAGCAGAACACGCCCGCCCAGAACCAGAAGCAGGTCGAGCTCAAGGACATCGTCGTCGCCGACGTGAAGTCCCTGTCGCTCAACAACAACCGCATCGAGGCTCTGGTCGGGCAGCTCTACTCGATCAACAAGCAGCTCATCGGCCATGAGGGCCGGCTGATGCGCTACGCCGAGAGCCACGGGGTCGCCCGCGACGAGTTCCTGCGCCACTACCAGGGCTACGAGCTCGATCCGAACTGGATGGAGCGCGTCGGCACGCTCGGCGGCAAGGGCTGGAAGAACCTGGTCGAGCGCGGCTCGAAGCAGGTAGCGGAGCTGCGCGCGCAGATTCTCGATCTCGCCTCCGAGACGGGCCTCGAGATCGGCGAGTACCGCCGGATCGTCAACATGGTCCAGAAGGGCGAGCGCGAGGCCCGGCAGGCCAAGAAGGAGATGATCGAGGCGAACCTGCGCCTCGTGATCTCGATCGCCAAGAAGTACACGAACCGCGGCCTGCAGTTCCTGGACCTGATCCAGGAGGGCAACATCGGCCTGATGAAGGCGGTGGACAAGTTCGAGTACCGCCGCGGCTACAAGTTCTCGACCTACGCCACGTGGTGGATCCGGCAGGCCATTACCCGCTCGATCGCCGATCAGGCCCGCACCATCCGCATTCCGGTGCACATGATCGAGACGATCAACAAGATCGTCCGCACCTCGCGCCAGATGCTGCATGAGATCGGCCGCGAGCCGACCCCGGAGGAGCTGGCCGAGAAGCTGGCCATGCCGCTGGAGAAGGTCCGTAAGGTCCTGAAGATCGCCAAGGAGCCGATCTCCCTCGAGACGCCGATCGGCGACGAGGAGGACAGCCATCTCGGCGACTTCATCGAGGACAAGAATGTGGTCCTGCCGATCGACGCGGCGATCCAGTCGAACCTGCGCGAGACGACCACGCGGGTGCTCGCCTCGCTCACGCCGCGCGAGGAGCGCGTGCTGCGCATGCGCTTCGGCATCGGCATGAACACCGACCACACCCTCGAGGAGGTCGGCCAGCAGTTCTCGGTGACCCGCGAGCGCATCCGCCAGATCGAGGCGAAGGCCCTGCGCAAGCTGAAGCACCCGTCGCGCAGCCGGAAGCTCCGGAGCTTCCTGGACAACTGAGCCCACGCCGCGGCGGCCGTCGCGGCGCTTTTCTCGTCGACCGCGTTGCCAAGGTGTTTCGCGGCATCCAGTCTGGCGCCATGCTCGAACGCCGCCCGCCAAACACCGGAGCGCCGACGGCCTTCGCGGACGGCTCCGAAGCCGACGACGTCCCCTTCGGCGCCCTCCAGCCTTCCGTGGGCATCCGCGACTGGCTGCTCGGGGAAGGCGCGCGGATGCCGAACGCCGAAGAGATGCTCGCCGGACTCGCCGAGCGGCTGATTGCCATCGGGGTGCCGGTGGACCGGGCTTCCACGGCGATCGACACCCTGCACTCGGAATATGCCGGCGTCGGCCGCATCTGGACGCGGGACGGCGGCACCACCGTCCGGCTGTTCCCGCACGGCGCCCGCTCGACCGACGCCTACCTCAACTCTCCCTTCCACACGGTCCACGAGACCGGGGAGTGGCTGATCCTCGATTTGTCCGAGACACCGGACGATGCCTACGCGATCGTCCCGGACCTGAAGGCCGGCGGCTACACCCACTACGTCGTGGCGCCGCTGTTCTTCACCAACGGCACCAAGAACGGCATCACCTTCGCCACCCGCGCACCGGAGGGATTCGGCGAGGACGACATCGCGATCCTGCGCTTCGTCATGCCGGCGCTCGCCGCGGTCGCTGAGATGCGCGTGCTCAACAAGCAGCTCGACCATGTGCTGCGGCTCTACGTCGGCGACGAACCGCACCGGGCGATCCTTGCGGGCGATATCCGCCGCGGGCAGGTGACGCGGATCCGTTCGGCAATCCTGTTCGCCGACATGCGCGATTACACCCGCACCTCCGCCGACATGACGCCCGAGGAGGTGGTTGGCCTGCTGAACGTGTTCTTCGACTGCCTCGTGCCGCCGATCGAGCGCGAGGGCGGCGAGGTGCTGAAGTATCTCGGCGATGGCCTGCTGGCGATCTTCCGCGAGTCCGGCGACGATCTCGGCGGCGCCGCCAAGGGGGCGCTGACGGCGGCGCAGCACGCCTTGGCGGCTCTCGATGAGGCGAACGCGCTGCACCAGTTTCCCGTGCCGGTGGCCGCCGGTATTGCGCTTCACCACGGTGAGGCCGCTTATGGGAATGTCGGATCGGGTTCGCGCCTCGACTTCACCGTCATCGGCCGGGACGTGAACCTCGCGAGCCGCCTCGCGCAGATGAATCGGATCCTGGGCGAGCCGCTGCTGATGTCGAAGCCGTTCGTGGATTTCTTGTGGGGCGATCCGATTCCCCTCGGCGAGCATCAGCTCGACGGCTTCCGGGAGCCGATGGCGGTATTCCGACCGAAGTTTCTGCGGCCGCGCAAGGCGAGCTGAACGCGCGCCCCGGGCGCGCTCGCCGAACAGAGTCGATGACTGGCGCCGCGAATCCCGATGTGGACGCTTCGGACCGCGCTAAGCTCGCCACTGAGGATCGTATTGCGAACTGTAGGGCAGTGGCCGGCAGCCCCATATGGGTTCCACAATCTGGGTGAGCGCCTGGCGCGCCAGCGCGCGAACGCGCGCACGCACCTCGTCGGGTATGTTCGACTGCACCAGTATCTCGGTGCAATTATACAGGCAGACGGCAGACTGCCCTAAGTGGAACGCATTGAGGGCAAGTTCCTCCCGCAGGCCATAGGCATAGACCCAAGGGTGCAAACTGAGGCCTTTGCTCGGCAGGTCCAGGCCAACGCCCCCCTCCGCGTAGCGATAGCTTGCGGCGTGGTTTCCTTTGCGCCGGCAATATCGGCTGGCTCCGAGCCATGCCTCCGCACGCTCCGGCCTGATGGCGATCATCCTCTCATAAAGCATCAAGATCGCAGCCGCCGGTTCGTCCAGGCGCTCCATCGCATCGGCAGCCGACAGCAGCGCGAGGAAAACTTCTTCATCCCAAAAACCTTGATCTGCACGCTTCAAATACAAATCGATAGCCTTGCAATATTCGGACGTTTCAAAATAGCCGTTTGCGAGGTAAAAATTGTAGCGCGCGATCATGAATGGGTAATTACCCACGCGTTTGATGGCAGGGTTCAAGCGCCGATGGTTTTGAGGATGGCGTCGAAGGAACTGCTGCCTGTGAGGCGCGCGGTGTCGACGACGGTGCGGATGGCGGCCTCGCCCTCGGCCGAAGGCGTCGTCGAACACGTCGCGCCAACTGTCGATCATGGTCTTGAGCAGGCCGTACTCGTCGAGCCCGGCCTTGGGCGAGCCGCCGGCCGCGCGGCTGGCGAAGTGCAGCCAGTTCGCACCGTGCCGGCCCTTCATGCGGCTCTCTACAAAAGGCGTCAGGCCGCGGCGCAGGTGATAGAGGCCGGCCTGGACTCGCTGCAGCGTTTCCTTCTCGGTCGACATCAGGCCGCCCCCCCGAACGCGAAGGCGGATTGGCTCGGGCCGGGGGTCGGGCCGGCGGTCGCCAGCGACGACGCCCGGTCCTCCAGCTTGGTCCACTCCTGCGCCAGCTCATTGTAGACCAGCGCCTCGGCGGCCCAGCTCTTCTGGGTGGCGATCTCGAACAGGCGGTAAGCGAGGGCGCGAGCCTCCTCCGCCTTCGGGCCCATCTGGGCCACCAAAGCCGCCGCCGCCTCGCCGCCGCCGTCCGGGGCGTTCAGCACGCGAGCGGTGTGCTGAACGCATTCCCAGACTGTCAGAGTCTTGTCGCTAGCGGGCGACCAATTAGTTGGCAACGCGTCCCGTGGTGTTAGGCGGGTCTTGCCGCGCAAGTCGTCGAATACGCCGGAGGCGAAAAGCGCACGATCGGATGTGTTTTTGGCGGTCGTGAGCGTGATCAGTTCGCCCGAGGCGCGCGGCTCGAAGCCGTAGGTCGCGAACCAGGCAAGCGCCACTTGCGTCGCGGAGTCGAAGGCCTGATCGAGTTCATTCTCAATCTCCTCCCAGACTCGGTTGATCAGTGCCAGAGCGGTCTTCACGCTCATGGCGCTGTCGTCGTCCTCCAGCACCTTAGCTTGGCGTGAGAACACGCCCATGCCAGGGCCGATTACTGATTGCTGCATGTCGACCGGCCCGACTCCGGCCTTCCGGATTGCATCGATCGCGGCCGGCATCTCGCGCTTCAGCGCCCGGATGAAATCAGCACGAGTGATGATCTCCGCGTCGGCAGCGCGTTTGCGACAAACGAGAACAATCGATGAAGCGAGGACGTTGGTCCCCACGCTGATCGTACGTGCGCCTCGCTCCGTGCGAACCGGCCACGTGCCGTCAATTGTTAGATCAGCCTTGACTATGGCCTGCAGAAACGAGGCCCAGCCCGCCGACGTTATGCCATCTTGTGCAGCTTCTGACTGCTTAAAAGCATAGTAAACGGCTATGGGTTCGTCCTGTGTCGCAGCATTCTGTATGGCGGTTAGCGCTTCTGCCATACCCGCCATAAAAAACGCTTCCGCCTTCTCGCGATTTCCATGTCTGTATGGCGTCGCGACAAGTTCGCTATCTTTCGGGACTGAAAGACGCCTATATAGCTCTGGCCAGATCTTTGAGAGCATTTCTCGATGCCAAACATAAAAATAGTCTGACAAATCTGCATAGCCGATGTTGTCGTAGTAAGGCGGGTCGGTAGATATGATCGCCGGTCGGATCGGAAAATTGTTAGTCTGAGCGGTCACTTGCTGAATGACGCCAAGACCTGACGCTGATGCAGCTGCTAACGCACTGCTCGTCCATTCAACATTATTGTTAAAATTTCCGGTCGATGCGCTGAACGGATTGCATTCCGTAAAGTCCCAAACCATTGGAATGGCTTGTCGAGCGAATGTATTTCTTATGAATTCTCCGGTCGATGCCCATGAAGTCACTGTGCTCCACGCGTCAGTACATCTGCCAACGATTAGGGCTAAGTAAGTTGCGATTGCGTCTGCGTAGGCCCTGGCGCCCACGCCGTCACCTGATAACGTCTCTCCCTCCTCGACGCCTGACAATTTCGCAGCCATCAGCGCCTCGTTGTGGACGTCATCAACCAGATCAGCAAATGTCGATAGCGCGACAAGTTGACGGTCTGAGAATGCATCTCGCCATCTCGGCATACCGTACATCGGTAGGCGATCAACGTCGTGACTCGGCGTCGTGACCAAGCCCTCCGGCCCCCACGAGGGTTCAGCCTGAATGGCTGCATCCATATGTTCATCGTTGGGCGAAAGATACGTGCGACCACGGGCACCCTCCGCGACTATAGCCATGAGACGTGGCTTGAGACCCGACGAGCATGCTTCTTGTCTGATAAATGCAAACGGAATTGAACTACCGGTCAGAGAGCAAATAAAGCCCGTTCTCCCACCCCTCGTGCCTTCCTTCAGCTTCGCCTCATCCACCTTAGAAAGCGGTCCCTTCCTCATCTCGAACCGCCACCCATCCTGCGCGTCCGGATCGATCACCAGCTCGACCCAGGCCTTCTTGCCCTCCTTGGTCGAGAGCATGAAAGACGAGACCAGCGGCACCATGGCGCCTTTGGCGGCCGGGTCGGGGGAGCGGACAGTGCGCGCCCATAGCCAGGCGATGACCGTTGCCTGCGAGCCATCCGGCAGCGTCACCTTCGGGTAGAGATGCCCGATGCGGCGCTCTGCCTCGTCGCGCATCCACTGGCCGTAATAGCGCACGTCCTCCGCGAGGCCCTGTGGGCCCTTCCAGGCTCGGAGCTGTCCATTGGCCGCCTCCGCGCGTGCTTTCGGGTTCACCGGCGGCCGACCGGCGAATTTCGGCGGAATCTCCACTAGCGCCTTGCCGATCAGTACTGCTACCGGGTTCAAGTCCGAGCCGTAGGCCCGTAGTCCTAGCCGCTGCGCCTCCAGCGGGATCGAGCCGCCGCCGGAGAACGGATCGTAGACCGGCGGCGCCTTGGTTTGCAGGTACTCAAGGATGGCTGCACCCTCACCCGGCGCTGGCGGCTCCTCGCCGAGCCCCCAGGCGACCGAGCGCGCGATCTCCCACCGGGCTTCATTCAGGATGCGCTCGTCATTTGAGGCCTCCCAGGGCACCAACCGTTCGATGACCTTGTGCAGGCGTTTGCGCTCGGTCTCCTGCGCCTCCGCGCCCGGAAAGCGCTCCGGCCAGGACGAGGGGTCGTCGACCAGCTGCGCGAACAGCACCGCCCGGCACGCTGCTAGCGGCCGTCGTGCCCACCACAGGTGCAGGGTTGAGGGATGCCCGTGCCGGATCGACTTCTCTCGCGCGGAGGCGGCGTTAATCGCCTCCAGCGGGATCGAGACTTCAATAAGCTTCTTGCGGACGACACTCATGTAGCTGACAGCTTCTCAAGCGTTACGGTGTAAATGTTCCGAGGGTCGCGATGTTGGCTTCGGAAAGCGGCAGGTGGGCCACGTTCCCGTCGATCCAATCTCGGATCAGTGTGGGCTTGCCAGGAACAGACGATGCCGCCGGCGTGCGTAGCTCATCAGAGGCGGTTGAACGCGAGTGAGCCTGCATCTCCAGCACGGAGGCGTAGAGCGCGCTGGCCTGGGCCGCGACGGCCTCGGCCATCATTGGATCGAGATTGACCCAGATCACCGCACCGGATCGATGGGCGTAGGCGACCGGCCGATCCAGCGGCCGCGCGTTCGTGATGACCCAAGGCGTTCGCCATCCGTCGGCGTAAGCCTGCGCCTGCCGGTCTACCGGAATGCGGTGTCTCGGCTCCGCGGCACGATACGCGTTCGCGTCGGCGAGGGCAGGCAGCGACCCCGCGCAGCCCGCGACGCCGACGACCTGTCCGTTTCCCTTCCTGATTAGGGCGATCTGCCCCTTTTGGTGGCAGGCCGTCCTGCGCATCTCCCATGTCTTCTCGCCGCGAAGTATCAGCCCGATCCAGGGCTCATCGATGATCAGCGCCTTCAATCACCCGCCCCATGTCGCTCACTGCGGCCTGCCGCCCAGCGATAGCAGATCAGCAATGTCGAACACCACGGCCGTTTCGGCGAAGCCCGGCTCCCTGTTGACGAAGCGCCGCACGTAGACGGGCTCCCGCGCGAAGCCGGCCTCGACGCGGACG
Organism: Methylobacterium mesophilicum SR1.6/6; assembly: GCF_000364445.2. NCBI lineage: Bacteria > Pseudomonadati > Pseudomonadota > Alphaproteobacteria > Hyphomicrobiales > Methylobacteriaceae > Methylobacterium > Methylobacterium mesophilicum. The sequence goes on from NZ_CP043538.1 coordinate 3,510,930, forward strand.
ATGGCTAGGATGAAGGCGTCGGCGGCGTTCAACGCGGCGAGGATCTCGTTCTTGGTGATGATTACGTCGCGGCCCTCGGCCTGCCGGCCCTTCACCTCGATGAAGCGCAGGGGACCTCCTTCGCGGTCGCGGCTCTCGACGTCCCAACCTTTTTTCTCGGCCGAGACGTCGCGCGGTTCATGGCCGAGGCTGCGCTCAGCCGCCATCACGGCCTCCATTGCGAGGCGCTCGATTTCAGTCCGCGCGAGCGGATCTTCGCTGAACCCGTCCGCCACTGGGGCGGGCGCCTTCACCTCCCGGCTGCGCAGAAGCCCAGCCGGGATCACGAGGGCGGCCCCCTTCAGAACCGGTGGCATCGCGGAGATCTGCCGCTCGCGATCGAGTTCGCTCTGACGCCGGTGTAGCCGCTCGACGAGGCGCGCCGCCGTGGCCTCCGCGTTCTGGGCGTTGACGCGCTGCTCCTTGCCGGCCCTCTCCTCCTCGCGCAGGCGCGCGGCGCGGGCGTCCCAGTAATTGATCTCGCGGGTCAGGCGCGATCGGACCTCCCGCTCGATCTTGTCGAGTTCGGCCACCCGGCGCGCCCTCACGGTGTTCAGGTGGTCTGGGACGAGATGCGCGATGGCATAGCTGAGCGCGCGGGCTTCTACGCCCTCCGACAACCACGGAGCGGTCACGACGCTTCGAAGCGCGGTCTGCTCCTCCGATGTGCTGGGCCGGTAATCGAGATAGGGCGCTGGACCACCGTCGTGAGCCGTTCCGTCCTCCGCGAGCAAGATGAACTGAAACCGCTGCGAGATCACACGGGGCTCGCCGGTACGGACTGAGCGCGCATCCTGTACCGCGTGTTCCAGGTAGACGAGGAGGCGCGGCGCAACGCCGTCATCTGCCTCGTCGATCAGCACACTGCCCTGGCCGAGCAAGGGCTGGAAGCGCTCGAGCACGACATCGACAAGGGCGTCGAGCAGCGGATGTCCGGGCGCGACCAACTCGGCCTGGGGCGTGCCGACGATCAGCGCCTTCTCGAACGTGATACGCGCGTAGCGATCGAGTACCGGATCGGACCGCCCGATCTGACGATCCCGCTCCTTCAGAATGGCGGGCACTCGCAGAATTTCGAATCGGCCCTTCTCGCGCTCAGCAAGGCGACCGCCAAGCATCGCGAAACCCTCTCGGAAGAACGCGCCAATGAAATGCGGCTGCAGCCGGCGCGCCTGGGCGCGCTCCATGGCCTCGCGGACAGCTGCGACCGCGTGGGGGTTCATCCCCTCGGTGGTAAGCTTGCGCTCGGCCACGAGCCGCTCAATGGCGCCGACATCGACCGCGCCGTCGACCTTGTGGAACAGCTCGGCCTTTTTCTCGGGGCGGTCGCCGTACCGGATGGCCTCGACGAGCAGGTCTCGTAGGGATTGGCCCTCGAACAGTTCGCCCAGCACGTCGTAGACCTTGCCGCCGAGCGCCGCGCGCGCCTCCTCCAGCTTCTCGAGCAGCCGGCGGTAGACCTCGCCCTCGCGCGTGTTGGCGGCGCACAGGTTCCATAGGTGGCAGACCTCGGTCTGGCCGATGCGGTGGATGCGGCCGAAGCGCTGCTCAAGCCGGTTCGGATTCCACGGTAGGTCGTAGTTGACCATAAGGTGGGCGCCGCGCTGCAGGTTTACGCCTTCGCCAGCGGCGTCGTTGGCGATCATGACGCGCACGAGCGGATCGGAGTTGAACGCGGCGATGGCTGCCCGCCGCGCTTCCCGCGCCACACCGCCGTGGATCACCACCACCGCGGCCGGGTCGCCGACCCGCGCGGCAATCTTCTGCTGGAGGTACTCGAGCGTGTCCTTTGGCTCCGTGAAGATCAGGACCTTGCGCCGCATCCCCGTCGCTGCATCGAGCATCATGGGCTCATCGAGGATCGCTTCGAGCTGTCGCCACTTCGTGTCCTGGCCGGAGAGCTTGATCCGCAAGGCACGCTCCTCAAGATCGGCGAGGATCACGATCTCGGCCTCGAGTTCCGCGAGGGTCGCCGCCGCCGTCGCCTGGACGGCGATCTGATCCTCGGCTTCCTCGGCCTCACCACCTGGGATCTCATCAACATCGTCGGGATCGAAGACGGGCAGGACAGGCGGCCGCGTGAGGGCGGCCGAGGCTCCCTGTCGTAGCAGGCGCTCTTCCCGGAGGCGCTCCTCGAGACGCTTGCGGCGGCGCTCGAGGGAGCGGTGGATCGCGGCCGGTGAGGAGGCCAGTCGACGCTGCAGAATCTGAAGGGCGAACCCGACGCTCGAGCGTCGCTTGTCATCGCCGGTGCGGTCGGCGCGGTTCATCTCCTCGCGCACGTAGGTCGTCACGGCCTGGTAGAGTTCGGTCTCAGTTGGAGAGAGGGCGTAGTTCGCGGTGTAGGCGCGCCGCTCGGGGAACAAGGGCGTGCCATCGAATCGGTAGAGTTCTTCCTTCGTCAGCCGACGCATCATGTCGGACACGTCGACCCTGTGTACGCCTTCGCGAAAGCGGCCCTCGAACCGATCGGCGTCGAGCAGGCCCATGAAAAGCTGGAAGTCCGCTTCTTTCCCGTTGTGTGGCGTTGCCGACATCAGGAGCAGGTTGCGCGTGCGTTGTCCGAGCAGCTTGCCGAGCTTGTGACGCTGCGTTTCCTTGACCTCTCCCCCGAAGTACGAGGCGGCCATCCGGTGTGCCTCGTCGCAGATGACGAGATCCCAGTCGGGCGCGGCTTCGAGCTTCGCCTTGAGCGTGTCCGAGCGCGCCGCCATGTCGAGGCGCACGATGAGGCGCGAGGCCTCGACGAACGGGTTGCCGGTGACCGACGCCTCGATCTGATCGCGGGTCAAGAGATCGAAGCCGAGATCGAACTTCTCGGCCATCTCCTCCTGCCACTGCTCGACGAGGCTGCCCGGTGCTACAATCAGGCAGCGCTCGAGATCGCCGCGAATGAGGAGTTCCTTGATGAGGAGGCCGGCCATCACGGTCTTGCCCGCGCCCGGATCGTCGGCCAGCAGGAAGCGCAACGGCTGGCGCGGCAGCATCTCGCCATAGACGGCGGTAATCTGGTGCGGCAACGCCTCGATCTGCGAGGCGCTGACGGCGAGGTAGGGATCGAACAGATGCGCGAGCCGGATGCGGTAGGCCTCCGACGCGAGTCGCAGCAGGCCGCCGTCTGCGTCGAACGCGAAGGAGCGCCCTACCTCGATCGACTCTAAGCCCGCCTCCTCACCCCGGTAGAGCAGCCGTTCCCCGATTTTGCCGTTGACACGGAAAACGAGGTTCGCCGCGTCTGTGCCGAAGCGGGTGACTTGGACGATCTCTGCGATGCCGCTTGGATCGAGGCCGCGCAGGCGCGATCCAGGTTTCAGGTCGTCGAACAGGATCATGCGCTCTCCACCGTCACACCTTCCCGATCGCGACAGAGAACGCAACGTCGACTAGCGCTAAACCTTGGGTTGAGCGTGACGTCGTTGAGACGCTGTGGCACGCGGGCCACCACGCTTGGCCCGGACACCGAGATCGCCTGTCCTGCAACGATTGTCTGCGTGCTGCCCAGCGCGTCGATATCCCTCGAGAAGGCCTTTCGGGGGCCGCCGCGCTTGCGATTGCACGTTAGCCAGATCGCGTGCCCCGCCGTCCTGCGACGGGCTCCATTGCTTGCCGTCCCATGCGCTTCTGGCGAGCTACGGGCGGAGAGACTACGTCCCGCGCAGCAGCCCCGGACGACGCGAGCGCTGGGGTGGCGAGTGCGGACGCGATGATGCCCGAGACCTGATCGGCGGCTGCGCGCACGGGGTCGCGGGCGAGGTGCGCATACCGCTGCGTGGTCTTGGGATCGCGGTGACCGAGGATCGCGTCGGCCTCGACCTCTGCCCGATCGACGATCGCCTGCAGCCACGCCTTCCGGAACGGGATCTCGCCGCGCGTCACGGTCGTCCGCATGAGCGGTCCGAACCTCTCGATGAGCTTCGGGGCGATCTCGGCCGCCAGCGCCGCCCGCGCGCGATCCCGCTCCTGCTTGAGCGCCTGGAGCCGCCCCTTCGGGATGTCGTCGAGATCGGTCGCGCCCTTCTCGACCATCCGGTAGAGCCGCTTCAGCTTCTCCTCCGTCCGGGCTAGCTCCCCACGCAGAGCCGCCTCGCGCCCGTCGACCTGCACCGCCTTCTCGGCCCGCAGCGTCCAAAGCGAGGAGAGCGTCGCTCGCAGTCGGTCCGGTTGCAGCAACTCGGCCAGGAGATGATCGGTCACAAGGGTATCCAAAGTGTCCACCGGGATGCTGCGGCCGATGCAGCCGGTCTGGCCCTGCCGCCCGTGCGTCGAGCAACTGTCGTGGCGATGAGCCTTTCCAGGCTTCGACGTGCCGGTACGTAGCGTCATCGGCCCCCGGCAGGTCGTGCAGGTGACCAGGCTCGTCAGGAGGATCGGGCCGGTGACGGCCCGGGCCGGTGTGGTGCGGGGCCGTGCGCCATGGAGTCGCCTGCACCGCCTCGAACTTGGCCAGGTCGATGATCGCCGGCACGCTGATCGGGATGTGCTCGGCTTGCGGCTTCACCCGCAGCGTCTTCGAGCAGCGCTTGTTGAGGGACCTCTCCCCGTACACCCGGTTGGTCAGCAGGCCGTGGACGGTGGCGACCCCGAACCGGGCCCCGGACCGGGTGCGATAGCCGCGCTCTCTCAGGTAGCAGATGATCGCCTTGACCCCGAGCGGCCCGCTCGACCCGTCGCCGTAGCGATACGGGCGGAAGATCAGCCAGATGGTCTCCTCCTCGACCGGATCGACGGCGAGCCGCTTCTTGATCCGCGCTCCGCGCTTCTCGACCTCTTCCATCCTATCGTCGAGGGCAGAGGCAGCCTCCCTGGCGCCTCATTCGTGCATTCGAAGCGGGATTAAATTCGAAGTGAAAACGTTCTGGGCAGTGCACGGACGCGAATATTGAATTCGTTTTCGAGATATATGATATCCGGACGAAACACTTGCGGCGCATTCGGAGTCCGATCTATAATCTGACAGATTATGGAGGATTCGATGCATCGATCTTTGTTCATTCCAATGTTGGCTGGCACGATATTGGGAATTTCAAGCCCAGCCATGCCGGATACTCTCCAATCTGACGCACAAAGTGCTGCTACCAAGTGGGACGAGGCTTACAACAGCGGCGATATGAATACCCTCGGCAAGCTATATGCTCCCGATGCTATTGTCGTGACAAAAGGCATGCCTCAGTCAGGTGACGGAATACAGAACTTTTTCTCAGGCCTGAAATCAAAAGGGTGGGACGATCACAAAACGACTGTAAAAAGTGCTCTGCCGAAGGACAACCTCCTCATCGTGTCAGGCCGCTGGGAGATGACTGGCCCGGTAGAAGGCGGCGCGAAAAAGAAGTTCGAGGGTAATTGGGTGAATGTGCTGGAGAAGCGCGAGGGCGGTTGGCGCACGGTCTTGCACACATGGAACTGATTGACGTCGCATGAGAGATGCGGGACTTCGCCTGATCGCTCTATTGCCGGGCGGCTGCTTTTCAGTGGCGCCGGGGACTGCCGCTATGTCTTACTTGGGTCGCAGGTGGAATGTCCGCTTGCGAGCCGTCGGTCAACTTCCGCATCCCACCCATCTGAGACGCTCAGGTGAGCGTTTCGTGTCGGCAGGTGGCTGGAAGCGGCAGGTCCGCGTCTGAGAAGCTTCGCCTTAAAAGCGGACGACTTCCTGACGCTCACGACGGGTGTCGGAGTTTGCCGACGCGGTCCATCCAGGCCAACCACGCGGTCGTTGATGTCCTGTGTTCGCTCCCGCTAACGATTGTCTGCGTAGGAAGTGCCGCGTGGCGGCATCCTCAGAGGCCGAGATACGCCGCCTGGACATTCTTGTTGCCGGCGAGTTCAGCGCTGGTCCCGTGCAGGGTCACCCGGCCGCTCTCCAGCACATAGGCCCGCTGCACGATGGTCAGCGCGCGCGCGACGTTCTGCTCGACCAAGAGAATCGCCGTGCCGAGTTTGTGGATCTCCTGGATCTTGTCGAAGGTGACGTCGGCCATCACGGGCGCCAAGCCGAGCGAGGGCTCGTCCAGCATGAGCAGTTTCGGTTTCAGCATCAGGCCTCGACCGACGGCCAACATCTGCTGCTCCCCTCCACTCATCGTCCCGGCAAGCTGACCTCGCCGATCGGCCAGTCGCGGGAAGATGCCGTAGACGAGATCGAGCGTGCGACGACGATCGGCCTTGGCGGCCGGCACGTAGGCGCCGACCTCGAGATTCTCGTGCACCGTCATCTCGGGGAAGACGCGCCGGCCTTCAGGCACATGGGCGATCCCGAGTTCCGTAATCTTGTAGGGCGGCAGTCGGGCGAGGTCGTGTCCGGCGAACCTCACCGTGCCGGCGTTCGGTCGCAGCAGGCCGGAGATCGCGCGTAGCGTGCTCGACTTGCCGGCACCGTTGGCACCGAGCAATCCGACGGCCTCACCCGCCCCCACGAACAAGTCGAGGTCGACGATAGCCGGTACGGCGCCGTAGCTCGCCCCGACGCCGGAGAGCTCGATCATGCCCGAACCTCGCGGGCTGCCCGCCCCGCCGTGATTTCCGCATGGGCCGATCCGAGATAGGCGCGCACGACCTCGGGGTCGTCCATCACCGCATCGGGCCTTCCCTCGGCGATCTTCTGCCCGTGGTCGAGCACCACGATGCGGCGCGCGACCGCCAGGATCGCCCGCATCACGTGCTCCACGACGATGATGGTCAGCCCCCGTTCGGCAAGCTTGCGCACGAGCGCCACGGCGACGTTGATCTCGGAGGGATTGAGGCCGGCCATCACCTCGTCCAGCAGCAGGATGCGCGGTTCGGTGGCGAGCGCGCGCGCCATCTCCAGGCGGCGTTGGTCGATCGTGGTCAGGTCGCGCGCCGGCGTGTTCTCGCGCGCGGACAGACCGACGTAATCGATCACCGCGCGCGCCCGCTCCTGCGCGGCGGCGACGCGGCGATCGCACAGGAGCGCGCCGGTGGTCACGTTCTGGAGCACCGTCATCGCTCCGAACGGCTTGGCGACCTGGAAGGTGCGGGCGAGGCCGCTCGCACAGATCTGGTGCGGCCGCCGGCCCACGAGTTCGCGCCCGAACGCGACGACCGATCCGCGGTCCGGCTGGAACACTCCGCTGATCAGATTGAAGGTCGTGGTCTTCCCCGCTCCGTTGGGGCCGATGAGGGCGAGCGTCTCACCTTCGGCCACGGAGAAGCTCACGTCCTGCACGGCCTTGAGGCCGCCGAAGCTGCGGCTCAGGTTGCGCACCACCAGAGCGTCGGCCATGTCCGCCTCAGGTTCGCGATGGGTGTGCTGTCGGCGGGGCCTCGGCCTCGACCGCCCGGACGGCACGACGCCCGCGAAGCTCCGCGACGTAGCCGAGGATGCCAGTCGGCCGCCACAGGATCACCGCCATCAGGATGAGGCTGTAGACCGTCAGCTGGATGCCCGAGATGGAGGCGCCCAGCCAGCTCTGGAGCAACGCGGACGTGGCCTCCAGTAGCACCGTCCCGATCACCGGCCCCCACAGCGTGCCGATCCCGCCGACGATCGAGACCAGGGCCGCCTCGATCGAGATGTTGAAGCTGAAGGCGGTCTGCGGGTCGATGAAGTAGATGTACTGCGTGTAGAAGGTGCCGGCGAGCGCCGTGAGGAAGGCGCTGATCAGGTAGATGTAGCGCTTCACCCGCGGCGCGTTCACGCCGATCGCCTCGGCTGCGTCCTCATCCTCGCCGATCGCCCGCAGGTAGTAGCCCATCCACGAGCGCTCGATAGCCCACGTGACGGCAAGGCCGACCGCGAGCAGGCCGAGGGCGACGTAGTAATAGCCCTGCTTCTCCTCGAACTGCATCATCAGCGGCGCGTGGCCGAGATTGGGGATCGTGGTCCCCTCCGCGCCCCAGGCAAAGTCGCGGAACTTGAGGAAGACCAGCATGAGGACCTGCGCGGTCGCGATCGTCGCGATGGTGAAGTAGGGACCGCGGAGGCGAAAGCAGAGCCAGCCGATCGGCAGGCTCGCCGCCATGGCGACGATTCCCCCGGCGATCATGCCGAGCCAGGGCGAGACGTCGAAGTCGATCTGCAGCAGTGTCGAGGTGTAGGCGCCCAGGCCGAAATAGGCCGCGTGGCCGAGGGAGAGCTGCTTGGCATAGCCGCCCATGAGGTTCCAGGCGACGCCGATGAACGAGAACAGAAGGATGCGGATCGCCACGTCGATGGCGAACGAGCTCGTGACGACGAGCGGCACGGCGCCGGCGGCCAGGGCGAGCAGACCGACGGCGATCCAGGCGGATATCGTACCAACGGCCGGGCGGGCGGGCGACGCGACCATCAGCGCGTGATCCGGGCGCCGAGCCCGCTGGGCCGGAAGGCGAGCGTGAGCAGCAGCAGCACGAAGACGACGATCAGGCCCGAATCGGCGCCGACGAACTGGACGCCGAGGGATTCCGCCACGCCCATGAGCAGGCTCGCCACCAAGGCACCGACGACGTTGCCGAGCGTGCCCAGCACCACCGCCACGAAGGCCATCAACACGAACACCTGCCCCACCATCGGGTAGGCCGGGTAGAACGGCATCAGGAGCGAGCCCGCGGCACCCGCGAGCGCCAGCGCGATGCCGAGCGCCACCGCGAACACCCGGTTGGGATTGATGCCCATCAGCATCGCCACCTCGCGGTTCTGGGAGGCGGCGCGCATCGCCTTGCCGAGATCCGTCATTCGCAGGAACAGCCACAGCGCGGCGGTGAGCACCATCGCCACGCAGAACGCGATGAGCTTGGCGACCGGTACGGTGAGCGGGCCCAGGGCCAGCACCGCGTCCGAGTACGCGGTGTGCACCGTGCGGTAATTGGCCGTGAACAGCATCAGGGACACGTTCAGCACGAGGAGCGACAGCGCGAAGGTCAGGAAGATCTGCGGCATGTCGTTCTCGCCGAGGACTCGCCGGATCAGCAGGTGCTGGATCAGGACGCCGACGACGAACAGGGTCGGCATCGAGATCACCAGCGACACGAGCGGATCGAGCCCGAGCTGGGTCGCCGCGAAGAAGCTGATATACATGCCGATCATCACGAACTCGCCCTGGGCGAAGTTCACGATCTTCACGACGCCGAAGATGAGCGTGACGCCGATCGAGACGAGGGCGTAGATGCCGCCGATCAGCAGGCCGTTGATGACGGCTTGCGCGAGGGTCTCGATCATGCGCGTCAGGACTTGATCAGAGGTGCACGCGCGTCCGCCTGCGGGAAGACGCTCGCGAGATCGCCGTTCTGCCACTGGACGCCGACGGGATGGGCGAACACGTTCTTGCCGTCGGGGCCGAACTTCACCTTGCCCCCCGGTCCCATCGCGGCGTAGCCGGACGAGACGTCCAGGGCGGACAGGGCCTCGCGCACCGCCTTCGGGTCGGTCGTGCCCGCCCTCTCCAGGGCGTCCGCGATCATGAAGGTCGAGGCGACGAGCCCGCCCGCATACTCGAAGATGAACGCGCCGGTGCGCTTCTTGAACTCGGCATTGACCCGCTGCGCGTTGTCGTCGACGTCGTGGTTCCAGTGCGCCACGCCCTGCAGGCCGTCGGCAAGCTTCCCGACGTTGGTGTAGAAGTCCGGGATGACGAATCCGCCCGATCCGCCGTTGACGGGAATGTTCAGCCCGACCTGCTTGAGCGTGCGCACGATCAGGATCAGGTCGTTCAGATAGGAGACCGTGATCAACGCATTCGCGCCCGATGCCTTGATCTTGTTGATCAGCGGACCGGCGTCGGCGAACCCCGCGGAATAGGGTTCGAACATCACGATCTCGGCGCCCTCAGAGGGGGCGAGTTCGCGCAGGCCGTTCGACGTCGAGGTGCCGAACGCGGTGTTCTCGAAGATCACCGCCACCTTCGGACGGTCGCTCACGAGCTTGCACATCTGCAACTGCGTCTGCGCGAACTGCGAGGCGCGGGCGAACGGCGTGAACGTGAAGCGCCGGCCCTTGTTCAGCTGGTCCGAGCTCGACCCCGTGACGAGCGGGACCCGGGCGCGCTCGCACACCTCCGCGGCGATCAGGGTCAGCGCGCTGGCGTAGCAGCCCGTGATCGCGGACAGCTTGTTGCCGGTGATGAGGCGGTCGGTCTCGGTCCGGGTGACGGTGGTGTCGCTCTGCAGGTCGGAGACGAGGATGTTGAGCTTGGCGCCTCCGAGCGCCTTGATGCCGCCGGCCTCGTTGACCATGTCGGCCGCGAGCTTGGCGGCGGCGACGCAGCCTTGCCCGATCTGCGCCAAGTTCCCGGTGACCGGGTACAGGGCGCCGATATTGACGGTCTCCGCGGCGGCGCGGGCGATAATCGGCGGCATCGCGAGGCTGGCCGCAGCGAGCCCTCCCCCGAGCCTGAGCACGTCACGACGACGCTGTGAGGCACACCCCACCCGTGCTGGGCCGTCGGCCATCGGCATCCTCCCACGGCGCCCGGTCGCGGCTCGACCATCGGTCGCCTTATTGTTCGGGCGCATCCGCGACCGATTGCATTCATTATGACGATCGCAGACGGCCGTGCAATCTGAATTTGATCCTTGGCTCGGAAACAAATTCAGTCGGATCGTGATCGATAGGCATTTTTTGTGTCGTTATCTGTGAGGACGCGCGGCAAATCTCCGGTATTCGCTTCCTAACGGCTGCTTCGATCAGCCCGATCAGCCAGTTCACGCGCAGGGCCGACAGAGGTGCCGGCCCAGTCCAGGCTCGGAAGCTTCATTGCGGTCGCGTCTTCTGATCGCCGAACCCGCAGCGCCAGATCAGCCGGCGCCGACGGGCCTATCGGCCTTGATGAGACGGACCTCCGCGCTGACGGCGGCCTTCAAGAGATTGGCGTCGCTGCCCGGCACGACGAAGCCGAATCCCTCCGCGGCCCTGCGTGCCGCGACGGCCCCCGAGGGGCAGAAGATCCCGACCTGCTTCCCGTACGCCTTGGCGGCGGCCGCGCATCGGGCGATGGCCGCGGTGACCCGGGAATCGGACGGATCGGCGGACGCGCCCGCATTCAGCGCGAGGCCGAGATCATTCGGCCCGATGAAAATGCCATCCAGCCCCTCCGTCGCGCAGATCGCCTCGACTTCTGCCAGACCCGCGGCGGTCTCGATCATCGCGAGGCGCACGAGGGTGGCGTCGGCGTGGGCGACATAGTCCGGGCCGCCGTAGAGCAGCCCGCGCGTCGGTCCGAAGCTACGCAGGCCCCTGGGCGGGTAGGACGTCGCCCGGACAAACAGCTGCGCCTGCTCGGCGCTGTCCACCATCGGGCAGATGACGCCGTAGGCCCCAGCGTCGAGCACCTTCATCAGGAGGGGCAAATCGAGCGCGGGCACGCGGACGAACGGGGTGGCCGGCGTCGACGAGATCGCCTGCAGCATGCCGATCATCGCCTGCACACCGGTCATACCGTGCTGAAGGTCGACCACGACGCAGTCGACGCCGGTCCAGCCGACGATCTCGGCCGAGTAGGAATTGCCGATCGACAGCCATGCCGAGACCGCGGGTTCTCCGGCCTCCCAGCATTGTCTCACCCTATTGGCGCGCATGTTGACGCTCCTTCAGCACTTCAGAACTGACCACGAGCTTCGGGTCGAGCGTTGCGCCGAGCCCGGGCAACGCGTTTCGCGCCACCATCACGCCCATCGCGACCAGGGGCTCGTCAATCAGCGCCACTCGCGCTCGACAGGTCCAGGGACTCGTACTCGAGCGTGTCAGGCTCTCCGAACGGGACATGTGGCCGCCGGGCAGGTGGCGATACGAGGCAGCCGGGAACGCGCGGAACCTGCGCGCAGGTCCGATCGTGGAACCGTGCCCCTACGGCCGCGCCTTCACGGATAGCGGACCGGAGGCGGATCTTCGGGCAGCGGGATGAACTCGGCATCGTTCGGCACAGTATCGAACCGGCCCTGGCGCCAATCCTCCTTGGCCTGTGCGATCCGCTCGGGCCGCGAGGAGACGAAATTCCACCAGAGGTGGCGCGGCCCGTCCATCGGCTCGCCGCCGAGCACCATGAACCGGGCGGCCTCCGACGCGCGGATGCTGATGCGGTCGCCGGGGCGGAACACCAGCAATTGCCCCGGCCCGAAGCCGTCGCCGGCGATCTCGATGGCGCCAGAGACCGTGTAGATCGCCCGCTCGTCGTAGGTCGGATCGAGGGGGAGCACAGCGCCCGCCTCCAGCGCCACGTCGGCGTAGACCATCGGGCTTGAGGTCCGCACCGGCGAGCGCGCCCCGAAGGCCTCGCCCGCGATCAGCCGGACAGTCTTGCCCTCGCCGGTCAGGACCGGCAGCGACTGGGCGTCATAGTGCTCGAAGGCCGGCGCCGTCTCCTCGTCCTCGGAGCTCAGGGCAACCCAGCTCTGGATCCCGAACAGTTTCGAGCCGGTCTGCCGGAGGGTCGGCGCGGTGCGCTCGGAGTGGGTGATGCCGCGTCCGGCGGTCATCCAGTTGAGCTCGCCCGGCCGGATCGGCAGTTCGGTGCCAAGGCTGTCGCGGTGCATGATCTCGCCGTCGAACAGGTAGGTGACGGTCGAGAGACCGATATGCGGGTGGGGCCGCACGTCCATCCCGGTGCCAAGGAGGAACTCGGAGGGGCCCATCTGGTCGAAGAAGATGAACGGCCCGACCATGCGACACTCGGTCGAGGGCAGAGCGCGGCGCACCGCGAAGGAGCCGAGGTCCCGCGAGCGCGGGACGATCAGGGTCTGGATCGCGTCGCAGCTGAAATGGTCGCCCGGGACCGGATCATCCGCACTGTGCCAGCTCATCGCTCTTCCTCTTGTTCGACCGAGCCCAGCCGGGTGAGACGGGGACGCCCGGCTGGCGCGTCACTGAGGGCAACCTGCACGCTTACCAACCGCTTGAAAACGGAAACTACCGAAACGCAAAGTTTCTACTTCAGAACCCAAACAAGCGAATTGAGGGGATCCGTAACCAAACCTCGACACTCTGGTATGCCGGATGCGTCTGGGAAGCTGCTCAACGGGCATGATATCACAATAATATTGATATAGCTTATGTTTTTATCAAATAATTCATATGAATAGCATTTAATTTATTGAAAATTGCGGTTCAATCTTGAAGGATGCGAGAGCGAATCTGTGCAGCGTTCGGATTGTTCGATCCGCTCAGCGGTTTTTGCTCATAATAAAACATTTTATCAAATAACGCTGCCGTCGCTTCGCAATATTTGCAGATCATCATGCGCGTTCAGCGCGAGATTGACCGTTATCATTTCGCATCGATTGCCGATGCGGTCAACAATGCGCGGTAGCGGAGCTGAGATTGAACGCAAGGGATGAGGTAATTTCATGCGATGCTTGTTCGTTTTTTCTTCGCGAAGGTAGAGTCAGTCGATGTCCGCAGGATGTCGTCACGGGAGGGCGCTGCGTCGTGCTATGCGATGCGTGAGCCGCTTGGAATCGAACCAGCCATGAACCGCTCCGAGCAGTTGTCGAGGGGCGCCCGTCCACAGGACCGGATCTGGCCGGAAGCAGTTGGTCCGCTTCGGAGTAGGTCGGCCGGAAAGGCGGGCGGTCCCCTATCGACCCACTTCGGTCACTCAGCTGAGCGGGATGACAGCCTGTCAGTGGACGCGACCGGCTGCACGTCCCGCCCGTTCGCCCGCCGGTACTCACGCGGGCTCGTGCCGTAGCGATCCTTGAAGCGGCGCGCGAAATGCGCTTGGCTCGTAAAGCCGCAGCCATAGGCCAGCATGCCGATCGTCAGGTGGGTGCAGGCCGGGTCGCTCAGGCGCCTGGCTGCCGCCTCCAGCCGGCGTTCCCAGATGTAATCGGAGATGTGCCGACCGCGCTCGTGGAACAGCTCCTGCAGTCGGCGAAGCGACACGCCCATCGCGGCGGCGAGCTGAGGTGGGTCCAAGTTCGGGTCTTCTAGATTGGCCTCGACATAAGCCTTGGCGCGCTGGACTGTGACGTTGCCGTGGATGGAACCCGGCATCTCCTGCGCCATCCGTTCGGCGAGGCTCGCTATGATCAGGTCTGTTCCGATCAACGCCATGCGCGCGGCCGCGTCGGGAGTGAGCTGATCGCCCACGCGCCCCAGCTCTTGGAAGAAGGTGTTTGCCAGGGCCGTGGAGGCGAGGTCCGCTCCGACCGTGAGTGCACAGAACAGCCGGGACGGGCCCAGCATGGCCTCGAAGCGCTCGCGCGGCAGATCGACGACGAGGGAGATACCCGTGTTTGCCTCGCAGACGGCCGGGCGTGCGTCGATGAGGACGAAGTCGCCCGTCCGGATCACAGCCTCCCGATCGCCTTGCTGGAGGGTGTCATGGCCGGAGAGCTTCATGGACGCGTAGAGGCGGTCGGGCTGCCCATGGCGCCGGATCGCGTCGGGGGTCGCCTCAGTCCGCATGGCTGTGTGGGCCATTCTGGAGATCGGCACGGGCCCGATGCTGGTGACGTCCAGCCTGCCTTGGAACGGAACCTCGTGGAGGGGTTGCTGGTCGATCGGGATCAAGCGCTCGCAGATCGTCTCCCGCCATCGCCGGAACGCGTTCTTGGGGTGAATTCCGTCTGTCGAGAAGAACGGTTGCATGCGTAGCCTCGGCACGCAGCTCGCCATCCCAAAGCGCAGACTGCGGATCTGAGGGCCTATTGTATATAATCTATCATTCCAATGTCACGGTGCCGGGTTCTTCGCGGAGGTAATGTCCGCTTCCCAAGCACTGCCGCCCGGACGCGGACCGGCGGAAATCCACCCATTTGAGACGCACATGTGGGCGCTGACCGGTGACTGGGATTGGCCGTTGGCGGCGCCGCTATGGACCATGTTCCGTTCCGTCCGGGGCGCCACGCAGCGGGAACCATGCCCTGCGGCGCATCGATCCTGCGCAGGCCGTCGGGCCCACCCGGATGGTTACGGCCCTGGAAGGGGTCGTGGCTGATCGCTCTGCCTCCAGCTGGTCGATGGTAGCCGTCCGCTCGGCGCAACGAACGGCGGTCTCATCGAGGCGGGACTGGGCACGGCGGAGATCCTCGACGACGGTCTTGCTCATCCCGGTTACGGTATGACCCGTGCGGACGGCCCGCCGGTTCGGGAGGGGGCAGGCGCGGGTTGGGCACACGCCTGATCACGAGCGGGGTCAGCCGTGAGCTCGGCGGAACGGTCAGCCTGGAACTCGCCCCCGGTGGCCTGCGCTGCAGCCTCGACGCGCCCCTCGACGGCCCAGACCCGTTCACCGCGTTCGTTGCCGCCACCCACGTGCGGCCGGTCGGCAGGGCCTGAAGGCTTAATCAGGCCTGAACCGACCGGTTCAGCCTGCAGCAGCGGCACGTCGGCATGCTCCGGTCCTCGTCAACGGCGCCGTCGGGCGCAGGAGCTTTGCCATGCCCATCATGCCCTGGATCCATGATGCCCTCTATGTCGGCGGTTTCGCCGGGCTCGTCCTCGTGGCGCGGCAGGCGCTCGCAGGGCGCGAACTCAAGCTATCCGGCCTGCCGGGCCTCGAACGCCTCCGCCGACCATTCGGACCCGGCGCCGTGTCCCGCGAACGGCCGTGGTTCCCATCGGCCCGGACCAGCGGCAACACCGCTTTCGACGCGTGGCGCGACGGCGAGATCAGCCGCATCGAGGCTGAGCGCCGCGCCCTCGAGACCCGTCTCCGGGAATTCCTGGGCTTCGTCGACAAGCTGAAGCGCGCCAGGGATCGCGAGACCTTCGAACGCTTCGTGGCCGAACATCCCCATGGAGCAGGGTCGGTCGTCGACATCGTCCCGACCGACGGTCGGGCCGATCACCGACCCGGTTAGCACCGGATACCGGGCTCAAGCCGGGAAGGCGCGCAGGAGGTCGTCGGCCTCGTACGGCTTCTTCACCAGCGGCACGTCGGCGAGGTCTTCCGGGATGCGGAAGCCGTCGCCGTAGCCGGTGGCGAAAGCATAGGGGATGCCGAGCTCGAACAGCTTGCGCGCGACCGCGATGCTGGTCTCGGAACCGAGGTTGACGTCGAGCAAGGCACGGGCCGGCGGCGCCGCGTCGATCAGGCGGAGCGCCTCTCGCGTCGACGAGGCCATGTCGACCGTCGTGGCGCCGAGCGACGTGAGCAGCTCCTCGGCTTCCAGGGCGATGATCATGTTGTCCTCGACGACGAGCACCGACCCCGTGAGCCTGCGCGAAGGCTCGGCGCTGGCCGCCGGGACTGCCTTCGGCGCGGCGGGCGGTGCGTCCCGGACGAACGCCGGGGGGATGGTGAAGCGCGCTTCGACGCCGGCCAACTCGTAGCGCACCTCCGCCTCGCCCTTGAGCTCGTAGGGTATCGACCGCTCGATGATGGTCGTGCCGAAACCCCTCCGGGTGGGCGCCCGCACCGCCGGTCCGCCGGTCTCGCGCCAGCGGATCACGAGATGGTCGAGGGCGTCGCGCTCCCAGCGGACGTCGACCCGGCCCAGGCTGTCGCAGAGTGCGCCGTACTTGGCCGAGTTCGTCATCATCTCGTGCACGACCAGGGCGACGGTCGAGAACGCTTGCGGCTCCAGCAGGACGTCGGCGCCGTCGAGGACAACCCGGCCGGCCTTAGTGCCGAGGTAGGCCCCGGCCTCCAGCGTGACGAGGTCCCGCAGCGACCCGGGCCCCCATTTGGTCAAGGTGATCTGGTCGTGGGCCCGGGCCAACGCCTGGATGCGGTCGCCGACCGTCGTCGCGAAGGCGCTGTCCGCACCGTCCGCAGGCCGGCTCTGCGTCACCACCCCGCGGATCAGGTTCAGGATATTGCGGACCCGGTGGTTGAGCTCGGCGATGAGGAGTTCCTGGCGCTCCTGGGCGACCTTGCGCTCCTTCTCGGCGGAATCGGTGAGGCGCAGGATCACCTCCAGCAAGGTGATGCGCAGGGCCTCGGCGGTCCGCATCTCGACGTCCGACCACGGCAGGGAGCGACCGTGCACGGTCTCGCGCCACGCCTCGAAACTCTTCCGCGGCGACAGGCGGATGCCGTTCGGCCCAAGGGTCGCGGGCTTCACCGGGTTGCCGGCCCAGGTCACGGACCGCGAAACTTCGCGCCGGAAGTAGACCAGGAAGTCACGGGGCGTGCGCGACACCGGGATGGCGAGCATGCCCGCCGCCCGCTCGGTGAAGTCCCGGCCGGGCTCGTGGACTCGCCCGATCTCGTCGGTCGCGTAGGCCTTGCTCGCGGCCGTGCGGTTGAGGAAACGCACCAAGCCGGCGAATTCCTCCGCGGTCGGGGTCGAGCCCTGCAGGGTGATCTCGCCGTTCACCCACAGTCCGATGCCGTCGCAGGGCAGGATGCCCGAGAGGTCGTCCAGAAAGTCGGATAGGCTTTCCAGGTTGGTGCCGCCGGAGGCCAGGGCGCCGAGCAGCCGGTTGTGCAGCTCGCGGGAGCGGACCTCGCGCTCCGCGCCGGCCTCGCGCTCCCGGGCCTCCAGCAGCCAGGAGAACATCTGCCCGAAGAGCTCGGCGCCGGTCCGGCGTTCGAGGGAGATGTGGCGCGGCTCGGTGTGGTGGCAGGCGAACAGGCCCCACAGGCGGCCGTTGCGCAGGATGGACACGGACAGCGAGGCTGCCACTCCCATGTTGCGCAGGTATTCGAGGTGGATCGGCGAGACCGTCCGGAGGGTCGAAAGCGACAGGTCGAGGGGCCGGCCATCCGGATCCCGCGACGGCACCACGGCGGCTCCTGGGTCGTCGACGTCGGCGATGATGCGCAGCCAGTTGCGCTCGTAAAGCGCGCGGGCCTGCCTGGGAATGTCGGAGGCCGGGTAGTGCAGCCCGAGGTACGGGTCGAGGCCGGACCGAACCGCTTCGGCGACAACCTCGCCGGAATGGTCCTCGGCGAACCGGTAGACCATCACCCGGTCGAACCCGGTCAGCGCCCGCATCTGGCGCGCGGCCTCGCGGCATAGCGGGTCGAAACCCACGGTCTGCTGGAGGCGGGTGACCATGCTGCGCACGAGGTTGCCGGCGCTGAGGTGCTCGGTGGCGCTCGGCTCGGCTTCGATGACGATGGTGTCGCCGGATCGGTGGAGGGCCACGTCGAACGGTTCGCCGCCCGGCACCAGTCGGAGGCCGAAAACACGGTCGACCGCGTCCGGGCCGCGCAGGGTCTGAAGATGCCCGCGCAGGGTGTGAATGGCTTCGCGGTCGAGGACGGCGTCGAGCGGTAGGCCGAGAAGCGCATCGGCGCCCTGGCCCAGCCAGGCCGCCACGTTGTCCGAGGCGCGGGTGACGATCCAGTCCGGGGAGACGCCGAGGAGGAAGCCGAAGCCTTGAACCGCGCCCAGGATGTGGATGGGCTCGCGGTCACACGACGTGAGGTCGATCTCGGGCGTCGGTTGTGACGCGCTCAACTGGTCCATGGGCCCGCGATGCTGCTCGCAGTCAAGGGTCCGGCTGCGGTTCGGATGTTGTCGTCGCAGGTTAACTCGTCACGGCGCGCAGGCGTTGCAGGACCGGCTTGAGCCTGGGCCCACGATGCTTTCCTTCGACGTGCCACCGTATCCCCTGGATGCCCGGGGCGCGGAAATGCCCCGGGCGGCCGGATCAAACCTTGCCGGTGACCTTGTCGGCGACGTGCTTGGCGCCGTCCTTGACGTCGCCGGTGGTCTTCTGGGCGTCGCCCTTGAGTTCCTGGGTCTTGCCCTCGGCCTTGAGCTTGTCGTTGCCGGTCGCGTTGCCGATGCCCTGCTTCACGTTGCCGACGGCCTCGTTGGCGAGGCCCTTGATCTTGTCGGTGGTGCTGCTCATGGCGGTTCTCCTTCGCGACCAGGGCGGCCGCGGGGATCAGGAACGGCCCTATCCCGGGCCTCGTTCCGTATGTCCGGTCACGCTCTCGGGAGAGCCGTCCGTGATGATGCCTGCCTCTGGCCCGCACGCCGGGCTGGTCTCGGCTTGCTTCGCCGCCGCGCGCCCGGCCAGCAACTCGCGCCTGGCCAGGAGCCAGGATCTCAACCCGAAGCCCTCGGGACGATGATGCCTCTCCCAGATGTCGTAGGCCCGCTCGCGGATCTCCGCATCGGAGGCCGCGGGGGCGTCCGCACGATGGGAAGACGAGGTTTCCCGGTTCGTCATTCTTGTTCGCCGCGGTGTGGACGGGGTGCAGGTATGACCGGAGCCCGATCCCGCCCGTTCACCCCCGGACAGCCACGCTCTGACCCCGCCGCGAACAAGCTCGGCTTCCCTGACTTGGCTCTGGCCCGGACGCGCCGAGAGGTCGAGGCAGCGTGCTTGACGGGGGATCCTCGACCGTGACGGCACCGCCCATGGCCGCTCGCCGACCGGTCGCGTCCAAGGGTGCACGGCCTACCGGCGGCGGAGTTCAAGCCTCGGCGATGAGGTCCTTGATGCGCGTGGCCAGCGTCTCCAGCACGAACGGTTTCGTCAGGACCTGCATGCCGGGGCGCAGATAGCCGTTCCCGAGCACCGCGTTCTCGGCATAGCCGGTGATGAACAATACCTTGAGGTCGGGGCGCCGCTCGCGGCCGGCATCGGCCATCTGGCGCCCGTTCATGCCCCCCGGCAGGCCGACGTCGGTGACCAGCAGGTCGATGCGCACGTCCGACTGCAGCACTTTCAGGCCGGCGACGCTGTCGGCGGCCTCGATGGCCGTGTAGCCGAGGTCTTCCAGCACCTCGGTGACCAGCATCCGCACCGAGGGCTCGTCGTCGACGATCAGGACCGTCTCGCCCTGGCCCGCCTGCTCGACCTCGGCGAGCTTTCGCGCGACTTCGTCCTCGTCGGCGTCGCCGTAGTGGCGCGGCAGGTAGAGGCAGACCATCGTGCCCTCGCCGACCTCGGAATAGATCCGCACCTGACCGCCGGATTGCCTGGCGAAGCCGTAGACCATGGACAGCCCGAGGCCGGTGCCCTCTCCGGTCGGCTTCGTCGTGAAGAAGGGCTCGAACACCTTCTCGATCAGGTCCGGGGCCATGCCGGTGCCGGTGTCGGACACGCAGACGCTGAGGTACTGGCCGGGGGCGAGATCATGCCGGCGGGCGCCGGCCTCATCGATCCACCTGTTGGCGGTCTCGATGGTGATGCGGCCGCCGTCCGGCATTGCGTCGCGGGCGTTGATGCACAGGTTGAGCAGCGCGTTCTCAAGCTGTCCCGGGTCGATCAGCGCCGGCCACAGGCCCGCGAGGCCGACGACCTCCAGCTGGACGGCGGGACCGACGGTGCGCCGGACCAACTCCTCCATGTCGTGCACGAGCCTGTTCACGTTGGTGGGCTTGGGGTCGAGGGTCTGGCGGCGGGAGAAGGCGAGCAGGCGGTGGGTCAGTGCGGCGGCACGCTTGGCCGCGCCCTGAGCGACCGTCATGTAGCGGTCGAGGTCGCCCATCCGCCCTTGGCTCATCCGGGTCTGCATCAGCTCCAGCGAGCCCGAGATGCCAGCGAGCAGGTTGTTGAAATCATGCGCGAGGCCGCCGGTGAGTTGCCCCACCGCCTCCATCTTCTGCGACTGCCGCAGGGCCTCCTCGGTCTTCGCGAGGGCCTCGGCCTGCTGCTTCGTCTCGGTCACGTCGCGCACGGACGAGTAGATCAGCCCGTCGCGCGGCACGGCGTTCCAGGACAGCCAGACGTAGCTGCCGTCCTTGCGGCGGTAGCGGTTCTCAAACGTGAGCTGGGCCTCCCCGCGCGACAGCCCACCCGCCGCCGCCATGGTCGACGTGACGTCGTCGGGGTGGACGAAATCGAGGAACGGCCGCGCCTTCATCTCGGCGTCGGTCCACCCGAGGGTTTGCGACCAGGCCGGGTTAAGACCGACGAAGTAGCCGTCGAGGTTGGCCACGCAGAGCAGGTCGGACGAGGCCTGCCAGATCTGGTCGCGCTCGGCGGTGCGGGCGGCGACTTGGCGGGCGAGGTCGGCCTCCGTCTGCACCCGGACGGTCACGTCCTGCACGAAGACGTGGAAGCCGTCGACCGCGCCGCCGTCGTCCCAGCGGGGCAGGTAGCGGATCTCGGCGACGCGGTGGCGCCCGTCGCGGTGCGGCCAGTCCGTCTCGAAGGTGACGGGCTCGCCTCCGAGCGCCCGGTCGATGAAGGGCCGCCGCACGGCATAGGCGGCCGGACCCAGGAGCTCGCGGACATCGCGTCCGACGACCTCGTCGGGTGGGGCGGAGAACCAGTCCCGGTAGGCATCGTTGGCGAAGCGGTAGACGTGGCCGGCGTCGATGAACGCGATCAGCACCGGCAGCGCGTCGGTGATGAGCCGGAGCTCGCGCGCGTTGGCCTCCGCCAGCAACTCGGCGTTCCTGCGTGCGGTGATGTCGCTGAAGAAGACCGCGACACGGTGGTCGCGCGGGTCCCCGACCCGGTGCGCACGCACGTCGAACCAGCGCGCGAACACGGCGGCGTAGTTCTCGAAGTGGGCGGGTTCCCCCGTCAGGGCGACGTGGCCGTAGCTGTCGAACCAGTGTCGTTCGAGGTCGGGCGCGAACGTGCTGACCCACCGGCCGGCGACATCGGCGCCGGTCTGCTTGGCGAAGGCCGGATTGGCCTCCTCGATCAGGTAGTCGACCGCCCGCCCGTCCGCGTCGAACCGCATCCTGATGATGCAGAACCCGACCTCGACGGTCTCGAACAGCGTCCGGTAGCGGGTCTCGCTCTCCTGCAGCGCTTCCTCAACCAGCCGGCGGTCGTGGATGTCCTCGACGACCCCATACCAGGCGACGATGCCGCCATCCGCGTCGCGGCGGGGACGCGCCCTGGCCCGCATCCAGCGGTACGCGCCGGTCGCAGCGATGTTGATGCGGTAGTCCACGTCCACGGGATCGCCCGAGGCCAGGCACCGGGAGAATAGCGCGACTGTGTGCGGGACGTCGTCCGGATGCAGCGCCTTCATCCAACCCGCGCCATCGGGTTCGCCCGGTGCTTGGCCCGTCAGTTCCAGCCAGCGGTTGGAATACGAGGTGATGTTGCCGGCCGGGTCGCAGGTCCACGGCACCTGGGGGTTGAGTTCGACCGTATGCCGGAGATGGTCCTCGCTCTCGCGGAGCTGCGCCTCGTTCTCCCTCAGCGCTCTTCCGGCCTCGTGCTCGGCCGTGCGGTCGCGGACGATCCTAGTGAACCCGAAGTGCTCCCCGACCTCGTCGAACAGCGGCATCAGCTTGCCCGAAGCCCAGAACCGGTCGCCGTCCTTGCGGACGTGCCAGCGCTCGTCCGAGGCGCCCTCCGCGTCCCGTGCGAGCCGCATCTCGGCCTGCGGCCGTCCTTTCGCGCGGTCTTCCGGCGTAAAGAGCCGGTCGGCGGGTTGCCCGCGCATCTCCTCTGCCGTCCAGCCGAAGATCCGCTCGGCGCCGGAGTTCCAGTCGGTGACCAGGCCGTCGCAATCGGTGACGACGATGGCGAAGTCCACGGCGCTGTCGAAGACGGCCCGCTGGCGCCGTTCGTTCGCGGCGAGCCGCCGACGGGCGTCCCGGTATCCGGTGACGTCGACCTGGCTGCCGAAATGGAAGAGGACCCGCCCGTCCCGGTCCATGATCGGGCTGATGAACAGCTCGTTGAGGAAGGGCGTGCCGTCCCGCCTGTAGTTCAGGATGTCGACGGCGATGTCGCGCTTGGCCGCAATGGCGTCGCGGATGGCCTGGACGGAGGCCGGGTCGGTGTCCGGTCCCTGCAGGAAGCGGCAATTGCGGCCGACCAGTTGGTCAGCGCCGTAGCCCGACAATTCCTGAAAGGCCCGGTTGGCGAAGACGATGGGGTCGTCAGACAGGTTCGGGTCGGTCAGGATCATCGGCAGGCGGGTCTTCTCGACCGCGGCGAACAGCCCGTCCCAACCCGTGGGCGTCGAGCGCGCCTTTCGGCCGAACGCCTCGCCTTCCGCCTCCGGCAGCCGCGATCGCAGGCGTAAGACTTCCGCCTCAAGTTCCTCCCGCGACAACGCCTTGACGTCGAACTCGACCAAAACCCACTTCTCTCGCTTGAACGAGGACTCGCCTCGACCTCGTCTATCCCGGGGGCAAGCCACCGGGGGTCGGCCGGTTCCGCCCGTGCGCACTCACGTTCGCGCACTTCCAGGGCCGCGGTGACAGCGCATCGTACCGCTATGCGATGGACTGGAACTCGGAAAGGCGATCCACCGGCACCGCGCAGAGCAGCTGGGCGATCCTCTCATTGATAATGATCGTTCGGTTCACGGCAAGGCCAGCGTCGTCACAGTCGGGAAGACGAGGTTGCTGAAGGTGTGCAGTTTGCTTCTGAGCAAACGCTCAAGGCTACGGTACAAAAGGCCCAGACGATGTTTTCGGGGACCTGCTTCATCCGTAGGGAACGGCCGCTCTCTGCAGATTGAGGGCCGAAGGAGGCTGACCGCTTCCGGCCCCCATCAGTCGCTGCGAAGAAGCTGAGCGGACGTCTCAGGTGAGTGGTTTGCGGTCGGTCCGCTTCTGGGATGGCGAAGGGAGAAAGCAGACGTCGCAGCCGCTCTCGTTCGACTCAAATGAGCCTTGCTCGACTGCAGTGAAATGACGGCGCGAAAGCGATTATTGATCAAGCTGCTTCGCTTCTCCACCGTATGCGCCTCTCAATGCAGAGATAGCGCTCCCGTAGCACTTATGGATCATCTTCCGTGTCACGAATTATGCGATCTTGTCACTTCGTGCTTTAATCCGCCGTTGGGAAACCATGATCGCCGATCACGTTCATTCGGTCGGACCGGCGAAAACAGGATGGATTGTCAATCTGTGAGCAAGGAATGCTTGACATGCGACGGCGTGACCTCACCTGCTTGATAATCATCGAGGCCCTCTGCACGCTGCGGTCACATCGAGCAATGTCGGCTGGCAAGTTGCCCCGGATCGTGTTCGTCACGCCAATTGGTCGGTCTGGCGGCGCCACCGACGGTGATAGCTGGAATGGCCTTGTCACGGCCTTTTTACAGGGACTTCGAGATTTCGGATACATAGATGGCACTACTATGAAGTTCGAATTTTACTCCGCGGAGGGAAAGCCTAGTCAAGTTGATGAAATAGCCGCTCGCATTCTTGAAGATCCGCCGGACGTGGTTGTGGCGGGTGGAGGGGGCGCCAATGAGGTTGCTCATGCTTTTAAACGACTGACGCGGACAGTTCCGATTGTTATGGCCAATAGTTCCGACCCTGTAATGCAAGGTCTCGTGTTGAGTTTGGCGCGCCCCGGCGGCAATATTACTGGATTTTCTGGGAATACTGGACCAGATTTTGAAGTAAAAAGGCTTGAAATATTGAGGGAAATTGCGCCTTATGTGAGCAAAATTGCCTACTTAGGATTGAAAATCGACTGGGAAAGTCCGGTCGGAATTGCTGTCCGGAGCGCTGCGGAGCGGTTCGATGCAATGGTCATACATGCTGAGCATGCGTCTTTGGACTACAGTAGAGCGTTCGATTTCATTTTAAAGGAGAAGGTGCAAGGATTGTTTGTGGGGCGCAATCCATGGAACTATTCCAATCGCCACGCAATTGCTGCATTTGCTGCAGATCGACGAATTGCCGCAGTGTATCCTACTCGCGAGTACATTGAGGTTGCCGGTCTGATCTCTTACGGACCGAGCCTTTCGGTCCTGTACCGGCGTGCTGCCCGCTATGTCGATAAGATCTTGAAGGGTGACAAGCCTGCTGATCTGCCTGTAGATCAGCCGAGCAAATTTGAACTTGTGATAAATACGAAGGCTGCACTGGCCATCGGCATCACCCCGCCCGCGACACTTCTTGCTCGTGCCGACGAGATCATTGATTAGGTGGGCGCTTCGCGGTTCGCAGAACTTCCTTCCTTACCCGAGGCAAAATTGCTGGATGGCTGACGAACGGCCGCTTCGAAGGAGCGCCGACAGCGCTTCTGGCGACTGCGTTGGGTCGGAAGCCGAATGACAGCTTGGGGTGGAAAACTACCGTCCGCTTTGAGGCATCTGCTGGCCGAGAGCGGCATATCTGCTTTCGCGAACCTCACTGAGGTCGTGGACCGGGTCATATCTCCATCTCAGGAATGTCTCCGGTAATTCGCAATTCCGCAGCGGTCGCTCGAAGAATGGCGTCGATGGAGATACCGGGCGCCCGTTCCCGGAGGACCAATCCCTCCGGACTGGGCGCGATCACCGCCATCTCCGTCACGATCAGGTTCGCGGGTCGGAGCGACGTGGCGGGAAGCGTCAGCTCCGGAACGATCTTCGGCACCGTCTTCTGGGTATGGCTCATGGCCACGATGACGCGGCGGGCTCCACCGACGAGGTCCATCGCACCGCCCATCCCGGGAACGAGCTGGCCCGGGATCATCCAGTTCGCGAGACGGCCGGACTGGTCGACCTGCAATCCGCCCAGGACGGTGGTATCGAGATGACCGCCGCGGATGAGCGCGAAGGACATCGCCGAGTCAAACGCCACCGCCCCCGGCAGCGCCGACACGAAGGCGCCGCCCGCATCGGTGAGATGGACGTCCTCCATTCCCTCGGGCGGCCGGGCGCCGAAGCCGATGATGCCGTTCTCAGACTGGAAGTAGACGCGCAGGCCCGCGGGCACGAAGCGCGCGACGAGGGTCGGAAGGCCGATGCCGAGGTTGACCAGGGTGTTGTCGTGCAACTCTCGGGCGACGCGACGTGCGATCAGTTCACGGAAATCCATGATGTCCCCCGATCCTCACAGCGGCAACGGTCGTTCGACCAAGTGATCGACCAGCACGCCGGGTGTATGGATGACGTCCGGCGCCAGGACGCCGACCGGAACGATCTCGTT
This sequence comes from Methylobacterium mesophilicum SR1.6/6, assembly GCF_000364445.2. Lineage (NCBI taxonomy): Bacteria > Pseudomonadati > Pseudomonadota > Alphaproteobacteria > Hyphomicrobiales > Methylobacteriaceae > Methylobacterium > Methylobacterium mesophilicum. The sequence continues at coordinate 3,536,601 of NZ_CP043538.1, forward strand.
CGGCTCGGCGATGACGGTCTCGGCGGCCATGGCCATCAGCGGATTGAAGTTTCGGGCCGTCAGCGTGTAGACGAGGTTGCCCGCGTAATCGGCGCTTCGGGCCGCCACCAGGGCGACGGCCGCTCTCAACGCCTCCTCGACCAGAAACTCACGACCGCCAACCCGCACGACAGTCTTGCCCTCGGCGACCACGGTGCCCAGGCCAGTTGTGGTCAGCACGCCGCCCAACCCGGAGCCACCGGCGCGGACGCGCTCCGCCAATGTTCCCTGGGGTACGAGGTCGACGGCGATCTCGCCCGCCAGCATGGCGCGCTGCGTCTCCGGGTTAGTGCCGATATGCGAGACGATCGCCCGTGACACGGCGCCGGCGCCGATCAACTTGCCGATGCCGACGCCCGGCCGCGCGGTGTCGTTCGCGATGACCGTGAGGTTGCGAGCCCCGCGCGCCACGAGGGCGTCGATCACGCGGTTCGGCGTTCCCACGCCCATGAAGCCGCCGATCATGATCGTGGCACCGTCGGGGACGAGCGCAGCGGCCGCGTGTGGTGTCAGGCTGGTTCTCATAGGGACCCATCGGCTGGCATGGGCGAAGGAGGGGGACCGGTTCGAAAGGGCGCGGCGGGCTACAGGTGCTCGACGTTTCCATCGACACTGATGGACTGGCCGGTGATGTTGCTGGCGGCCGGGGAGCACAGGAACAGGGCCACCGCCGCGATGTCGCTCTCGGTGACCATCCGGCCGAGGGAGATCTTCGAGAGGTACTCGGCCTTCATCTCATCGAAGCCGAGCCCGAGGGTTTGAGCCCGGGCCGCGATGACACGGTCGATCCGCGGCCCGGCGACAAGGCCCGGAAGGACCGCGTTGACACGCACTCCATCCTTTCCGAGCTCGATCGCCAGGGATTTCACGAGGCCCGCGATCGCCCACTTCGTCGAGGCATAGGGTGTCCGGAACGGATAGCCGAGCCGTCCTGCCACGGAGGACATCGCGACGATGCTGGCCGCCGGGGAGGCCTTCAGCACCGGGACCGCGCGCCGCAGCACGTAGAACTGGCTGTTGAGATTCGTCGAGATCGTCCGGTCCCATTCGTCGGGCTCGAGATCCTCGATCGGCCCGGTAGGGCCCGCGATGCCGGCGTTGTTGACGAGGACGTCCAGGCCACCCAGCGCCGTGGCGGCATCGTCGACGAACCGGTCGACGCTCGTCCGCTCGGCCACGTTGGCGACGCCTGCGCCGATCGACGGGTGGGCCGCCTTCACGGCCGCCACCGCGGCGGGATCGACGTCGCAGACGTAGACGCGCGCTCCGACCTCATCGAACGCCTTGGCGATGCCCAGGCCGATCCCGGCCGCCCCACCCGTCACCATCACCCGCAGGCCGGGCACGGGCTTCAACAGATCGAAAATGGCCATGATGTCCCCTCTCAGATGACGGTGTGTCGGCGGCGCTCCGAACGCGTGGGTTCGGAGCGCAGTCCGCCTACGGGTGGCTCGCGCGGAGGAGCCCGGTGTCGTGGATGCCCGCTTCGCTGCGGAGCGCCCGGGCCAGGATCGGGATCAGGATGAGGCCGAGCAGAGCCGTGTCGGCGATGACGATGAAGCCCGAGGCGCTGCGGCCCGTCTCCCGCTCGACGAGACCGAAGACGGAGGGGCCGACGAATCCGCCGATCAGGCCGATGGTGTTGATGAAGGCGAGGCCCGCGGCAGCCTGGATCCCCTGCAGACGCTTCATCGCCACCGACCAGAAGATCGGTAGGATGCCGCCCGCGAAGAAGGCCGTAGTCGTGAAGATCACGAGCTGGATCACCGGCAGCGAGGTCGCCAGGAACACGGTCGCGCTGGCCAATAGCCCGGCCGTGACGACGCCCAGGAATACCATGTCGCTCTCGAAGAACCGCTTGATGCGCGGCAGGATCAGGACGCCGAGCAGGAACCCAATACCGACCGAGCTGGACAGCAGACCCACCATGAACGGCGAGCTCGCCTGCATCTGCTGCACCATCGAGGGGATGAAGAAGTACAGCCCGACGAAGCCGATCTGGTTGAAGAAGTAGATCAGCGCGATCAGGATCGTGCTCGGGCGCTTGAGCACGGAGACCCATTCCTTCGACGGCGCGTGGGCTGAGGCATGAGACCCGCCCTGTCCGGCCGCATTGGCCGCGATGGCATCGGCCTCGGCGGCCGTGAGCCACTTGGCGTCCTGCGGGCGGTCGGGGAAGACGAACCACAGGACGATGCCGAAGAGGACGGTCGGCACGCCCTCCAGCAGGAACATCCACTGCCATCCATGCAGGCCGCCGAGGCCGTCGAGCTGCATCAACGCGCCGCCGAGCGGATTGCCGATGGTCAGGCCCAGCGCCGGAGCGGTGTAGATCCAGCCGACCGCGACGGCCCGGTCGCGCTGCGCGAACCACAGGGTGGTGACGTACATCAGCGCCGGGAACAGGCCCGCCTCGGCGATCCCGAGGAGCAGGCGAAAGCCGTAGAACGACCACTCGCCCTGCACGAACATCATCAGCGCGGAGATCGCACCCCAGGTGACTGCGATTCGCGCGATCCAGCGGCGCGGCCCGATGCGATGGGCCAGGAGATTGCTCGGCACTTCGAGGAGCGCGTAGCCCCAGAAGAAGATCCCGGCGCCGAACCCGTACATCGCCGCGGTGATGCCGAGGTCGGCCTGGAACGCACCCTTCGCGAGGGCGACGTTCGTGCGGTCGATGAACGACAGGAAGTAGATGAACACCATCATCGGCAGAAGGTGTCGCTTCACCTTCCACGTCGCGGTGGCGAGCGTCGCATCCCTGGCTGCGGGTGTCTGGACTTGGCTCATGGTCTGTCTTCCTCCCTGCTCTTGTCGCACCGTGGCTCCCCGCCTCATCGATCGGGCCGGTCCGGCTTCGTCGTGTCGTGCGGGAAACGTCAGAATTCGACGGTCTGCGGACCCTTCAGCTGAAGCAGCGCACGGGCTTCCGCCGGGGTCGCCACCTCGAGCGACAGTTCCTCCAGGATGCGGCGGATCTTCCTCACCTGCTCGGCGCTCGATGTCGGCGGGACGCCTTTGGCGATGTAGATGCTGTCCTCGAGTCCGACGCGGACGTTCCCGCCCATGAGCGCGCCGAGCGTCACGGAGGGCATCTGGTGGCGCCCGGCGCCGAGGACGGAGAACTGATAGTTCTCGCGGCCGAAGAGCCGGTCCGCCGTCATGCGCATGAGCATGAGGTTCTCCGGGTCCGGTCCGAGACCGCCCAGGACGCCGAAGATCGACTGGATGAAGAAGGGCGCCTTCACCAAGCCCTGCTCGGCGAAGTAGGCAAGGTTGTAGAGGTGGCCGACGTCGTAGCACTCGAACTCGAACCGGGTGCCCTTGGCGCCGAGTTCTTCCAGGATGTGCCGGATATCCTTGAAGGTGTTGCGGAAGACCTGATCCTCCATGCCTTCAAGGTAGGGCTTCTCCCAATCGTAGCGCCAGTCCGTGATCTTGCCGGCGACGCCATGGATCGAGAAGTTCATGGAGCCCATGTTCAGCGAGCACATTTCCGGCCCTGCCCGGAGCGGGTAGGCGAGGCGCTCGGCCAGGGTCATCCGAGTGCTGCCGCCCGTCGTGATGTTGACGACGGCGTCGGTGGCGGCGGCGATGACAGGGACGAACTGCCGGTAGACCGCCGGATCGGGTGTCGGCCGGCCATCCTCCGGGTTCCTGGCGTGCAGGTGGATGATCGCAGCCCCAGCCTCCGCAGCCTCGATCGAGTGGCGAGCGATCTGCTCGGGCGTCAGCGGCAGATATTCCGACATCGACGGCGTATGGGTCGATCCGGTGATCGCGCAGGAGATGATGACTTTGCGGCTCGATTGCTTCATCGTTGCTTCCTCCGTGCTTCGTGTTGTTTTGCGCGATGTGGCTCCGCCGGGCCGGGCCGCGCGCACAGGTTCGCCCCACGGAGCCCGCTCCCGCAGGCTCCGGCTTCCGTCCCGGAACGGACATTCTTCTGTTCAGGTGGAGGAGGCTCAGTGCCCCCCGGTCTGATGCAGCGGCGCGACAGGGCGCTCCGCGCGTGTCCAGCGAGCACGAGACGTTCTCGCCTCGCTCGTCCGTACGCCCGGCCTCGGAGCGATGGCGGCGAGCATGGGTCTGTCCTCCCTCAGTTTTCAGGAAGGCTAAATGCGAGCCGTGTAGCCGCCAAGGTCCTTATCGGACATAGTAAGGTCTTTAGAGGACACGCGGGAGGCGCCCGTGTTGAAGAAAGTCCCGCTGCCGAGCGAGCGGATCTACGCTCCCTACAAGATCGCCGCCCTCGTCGAAGTGCTGGGCGAGCAGGGCATTCTGCCCGAAGCCTGCCTTCGCGACACCGGCGTCGACGCCGACAAGATCCACGACGCCTCGGCCCTCACCTCCGTCCGGCAATACGTGGCCGTCTGCCGGAATGCGCTCCGCCTCACGCAGGATCCGAGCACGCCGTTCCAGGTCGGCGCGCGGCTTCACCTGTCGGCCTACGGAATGTACGGCTACGCCCTGATGTCGTGCCTGTCGCTGAGAGACTACTTCAACCTCGGCGTCAAATACCATCTCCTGGCGACCCCGACCCTGACGATCGCGTGGCAGGAATATCCGGATGCCGCCGTGTGGACCTTTCCGGACGAGTTCGTGTTCGCGCCATCGGGAGACGTGCGCCAGTTCCTGATCGAGCAGCAATTCACCCAGCAGGTCACCCACCTCCAAGACGTCGCCGGGCGGCCCTGTCCGCCGACGCTGGCGCGGTTCTCCTATCCGAAACCCGATCATGCCTCGATCTACGAGGAGTACCTTCACTGTCCTTGCCTGTTCGACCAGGAAAACTGCGAATTGCGCTACGACAGCGACATTCTCGATCAGAAGCCTCAACTCGCGCACCGGCTGACTTCATTCATGTTCCAGGACGCGTGCGACAATCTCATCGGAAAAGCGAAGGCCTCGGCAGGTGTGGCCGGTGAAGTCTACCAGATCCTGATGCGGTCTCCGGGTGTCTTCCCAGATATGGAAGACGTGGCGCGTGCGATGCATATGACGTCCCGGACGCTTCGGCGTCGTCTGAACGATGAAGCCGTCTCCTTCACGGCGATCGTCGATGATTTCCATCGCGCAGTCGCCATGGAGTACGTTGCCAAGACAAAGCTGAGCTACGACGATATCGCCGTGCTCGTCGGCTTTTCAGATGTCGCCAACTTCAGAAGAGCCTTCAAGAGATGGACCGGCAAGAACCCTGGCGAACTCCGCGCGTAACTTTTTACGATGGCGCGAAATCTGCTCGTCGTTGCTCGCGGACAGTCAAACTAGCGGCCTGTCGCGGCTTCGCCGCCACACCGACCGGTGGCTTCTCGACGGCGAATTCGAACTCGCGATGAGGGCCGCTACGGCAGACGGTCTGCCGGACATCGCATCAGAGCCGTCCACGTCGCCCACCGCCTTCATCGCCAACCCGGTCTTGAGCAGACGGCCGCAGCGTGCCCGTTCCACGGCGCGCACGCACTGCCGCCTGACGCAGCATTGACGGGCGCCGTCGCCGGGGACATCCTCGGGATCAATCCGCGGCCTAGAACAAACAGACCGCCGAATAAGTGTTTGGCCAGCCAATAGGCTGCCGGGGGAACGAGGAAACGCCTTTGATCAGTCGCCGCACGTTCGCCGGTGCCGTCCTCGGCGCGCCGGTCGCCCTGCCGTTCCTCGCGCGATCGGGCTTCGCCGCCACACCGACGCACACGCTGAAGCTCACCTTCGCCGATACGCAGGCGCATCCGCTCTACGCCGTGCTGAAGCGTTTCGCAGAGAACGTGAACAAGCGGACCGACGGCGCCGTTGACATCCAGGTGTTCAGCATCGGCCAGCTCGGCAGCGGCACCAACATCATCACCGGCATGCAGACCGGCATCATCGATCTGTGCGCGCACACCTCCGGCTTCATCGGCCCGCTCTTCCCGCGGTTTCAAGTGGTGGATCTGCCCTTCCTCTTCCCCGATGCCAAGACCGCCGAACGGGTTTTGGACGGGCCGGTCGGCGGTCAACTCCTCGACCTCATGCCCGCCAAGGGCATCTACGGCCTTTCGTACGGTCACTGGGGTTGGCGCGTCGTATCGACCGTCGAGCGAAAGGTGCCGGAGCCGGCCGACATCAAGGGGCTCAAGATCCGCGTCCAGCCCGGTGCGATCTTCGCGGCGATGTTCCGCACGCTCAGCGCGAACCCGATCGCGATCGACCTGACCGAAGTCTATCTCGCGCTGTCCCAGCGCACGATCGAAGCCATCGAGACGCCGATGATCTCGGTCGCGGCCGGCAAGCACGACGAGGTCGTGCGAACGATCAATACGACCAATCACGTCTACAACGTCGGCGTCCTCATGGCGAGCAAAGCCAAGTTCGACGCCCTGCCCGAGCAGGCGCGGAGCGCGATCAGAGCGGCGGCGCAGGATATGACGGGCGACTGGCGCACCACGATCGCGGCCGCAACCGACGAGACCGCCGCGCGCTTCAAGGCGAAGGGCCTGGCGATCCTGCCGGTGGACCAGGACGCGTACCGCAGGCAGGTCGAGCCCGTGTACAAGCAGTTCCGCGACATCATCGGGCCGGATCTGGTCGATGCCGTGATGAAGGAGGTCGGGAAGGGTTAGCCCCGTGTCCGCCGGAGAGCCCACGCTCGCGCACGGTGCGATCGAGCGGACATCGACAACGCTCGCCCTGTCACCCTACGCCGCGCTCCGCCTGTACGGCCGAGGGCTCGATCTCGTCGAATGGCTCTGCCGCGCCCTCCTCGTCGCGGCGCTCGTCGGCGAACTCGGCATCATCCTCTGGGACATCACCGCCCGCTCGACGGTCGATCTGTCGCTGTTGTGGGCGGACGAGGCCGCCAAGCTCTGCCTCACGACGCTCGCCTTCATCGGGGGCGCCCTCGCCTACCGCGCCAAGCATCACACCACCGTCGAATTCGTGCGCCAGCTGCTGCCGGTCGGCTGGCGGGAACCCGTCGCGATCGCGATCGACGGTCTCGTCCTCGTGACCGCGGCCACGGTCGGCTACATCTCCCTCGACCTCCTGGCGATCGCCGGGCTGTCCACGACGCCGATCCTGCAGATCAGCGCCGCTTGGTTCGTCGTCCCGCTCAGCGTCGGGATGGGACTCGTCGTCCTGTTCGCGATCGAGCGGTTCGCGACCGATTACCGCCCTGCCCTCGCCTGGCGCACGCTGGCCGGCCTCGCCGTCACAGTTTCGGTCGTGCTCGCCGTCACCGCGCTGCCGGCCATCCCGCGCCCCGGCCCACAGGCCGCGCTCAGCCTGATGCTGGTCCTGTTCTTCGCGGCCGTGCTGCTCGGTCTGCCGGTCAGCTTCGCGATGCTGCTCGGATCGCTGTTCTACCTGCTGCTGACCGGCACGGCGCCGCTGATCGCGGCAGCGCAGAACACCGTCGACGGGACGGGCAACTTCATCCTGTTGACCCTGCCGTTCTTCATCTGGACGGGCCTCATCATGGAGCGCGGCGGCATCAGCCTCCGGCTGGTCCGCTTCGCGATGGCGCTCGTCGGCCATCTGCGCGGCGGCCTGCTCCAAGTCGTCGTGCTGACGATCTACCTCGTGTCCGGCATCTCCGGATCGAAGGTCGCCGACGTCGTCGCGGTCGGGTCGGTGCTGCGGGGCGAGCTGAAGAAGCAGGGCTACGGACCCGAGCGGAGCGCGGCTGTCCTGGCGGCCTCTGCGGCGATGTCGGAGACGATCCCGCCGAGTCTGGCGATGCTGGTGCTCGGCTCCGTCGCGCCGATCTCCATCGGGACGCTGTTCATCGCCGGCCTCCTGCCGGCGGCCGTGATCGCCGTCCTCCTGATGTTCCTGAACTGGGTCCTGGCCGTGCGCGAGGGAGCACCGCGCATGCCGCGCGCGACCGGACCCGAACTCGCCCTGGCGGCCGGGGCGGCCACGCTGCCGCTCGTCATGCCGGTCCTCATGGTCGTCGGCATCCGCTTCGGTTTCGCCACCCCGACGGAAGTTTCGGCCGTCGCCGTGCTCTACGGCCTCATCCTGGCCTGCGGCGTGTACCGCGCCTTCGGGCTGCGCGATCTCGTCCGGATCGTGGTCGATTGCGGGGTGCTGTCCGGGATGGTGCTGTTCATCATCGCCGCGGCGGGCTCGTTCGCCTGGACGCTGACCGCGGCGAACCTGCCGGTCGCCCTGATCGCGCTCCTGCACGCGCTGGGCGACAGCCGGGCGGCGTTCCTGATCGGCTCGCTCGCGCTGCTCGTCGTGGTCGGATCGCTGCTCGAAGGGCTGCCGGCGCTGATCATCCTCGGGCCGCTGCTGATCCCCATCGCGGGCCAGTACGGGATCGACAGCATCCACTACGCGATGGTCATCATCCTCGCGATGGGGATCGGCATCTTCATCCCCCCGATCGGCATCGGCTTCTACATCGCGTGCGCCGTCGCCGAGAGCCGCATCGAGGCGGCCAGCCGGGCGATGATCCCCTACCTCATCGTGCTCGTCCTCGGCGTCCTCGCCGTGGCGTTCATACCCTGGTTCACGCACGCCCTGCCCAATCTCGTCGGATCGCGCTAGCCCCATGACGGACGATACCTGCCTCGCACCCGATCCGGACGTGCGCCCCCCGACCTTCCGGATGCCGGCCGGCGCGACCGACACGCATTTCCACGTCTTCGGTCCGAGCCGTCTCGAGCGGCTCGTGCCGCAGCGCGACTACACGCCACCGGAGGCCGCCGCCGCGAGCGCGCGCCGGCTGTTCGACGCACTCGGCATCGAGCGGATCGTCGTCATCCAGGCGAGCATCTTCGGCTTCGACAACCGTGATCAGCTCGAGGAAGGCGCCGCAATCGGGCTACCGATGCGCGCGATCGTGGTGGTCGGCCCGGATGCCACCGAGCCGGAGATGCGCACCCTGCACGACCAAGGCGCGCGCGGCATCCGCTTCATCATGGCCCATCCGGGCGGCCTCGATCCGTCCGGGATCGAGCGGGCCGCGGCCCGGGCCTCCGAGATGGGCTGGCACCTCCAGTTCCTCTTGAAGCCCGCGCACCTCGTGGAGCTGGAGCCGCGCCTGCGGCGGCTTCCCTGCCCGGTGGTCATCGACCACATGGGGTTCCTCGCGCCCGAGCAGGGGCTCGAGCAGCCGGGGTTTCAGGCCCTGCGTCGCCTCGTCGAAGCCGGGACGGGGTGGGTGAAGCTGTCGGGCGCCTATCGCCTGTCCCGGGGCGCCCCGCACTATCCGGAGCTTCGCCCGTTCGCGGAGGCTCTCCTCGCGCTGCGACCCGATCGTATCCTGTGGGGGAGCGACTGGCCGCATGTCGGGTTGAGAAGCGGGATGCCCAACACGGGCGATCTCTTGGAGCTGTTCGGCGCCTGGGTTCCCGACGACGCGGACCGTCGGCGCATTCTCGTCGAGAATCCGGACGCTCTTTTCGGCTTTTGAGCATGCAGACGAGGGCATCGATCGAGAGGTTCTGTGCTGGCGCTGAATGGGCTGCGAAGACGGGGACCGATCACCTGGTCGGGGTGCGCGCCGCAGTCGAGCACGACGGCCGACTTGCCCGCTGCCACGAACGGCCGGAGGCGGCGGCGGGTGCCGCGGGGCGTGCCCAGGACGGCCCCACGATCGATTGATCGCCAGCGGACGAGGCGCGCGCGCGCTTCGATCCGGCGTGCGGGCGAGTGGGCGCGATGGGTCTGTGACCGCTGGCGCCTATATACTCGCCGGTCGCGACCCGCGTGCGGCGAGCGCCGCCCGGCTCCCGACGCGCCCAAACCGGATCCCACGCGCGCGGATCGTCACCGCCGGAGGTCGCGACAGCGATCCGAGGCGGCGGTCAGGAGAGAGCCATGGATATCGATCGACGCGTCCTCTTGGCCGGCGCGGCCGCGCAATTCCTGCCTGCCCGCGCCGCCAGGGCCGAGGATCGCCCTATTGCACCGGCCGAAACGCGGATGAGGGCCATCGTGGTCGGACCGGACGGGGCGAGCCTCGCCGAGGTCGACACTCCAACGCCGAAGTCCATGGAGGTGCTCGTCAGGGTCCGGGCCGCCGCCCTCAATCGCGCTGATCTCGCCGTCGCCGCGGGGCAGCCGCACGGCCCGACCGGCGGGCCCGGCGCGATCCCCGGCCTGGAATGGGCCGGGGAGGTCGTGGCGGTCGGCTCGGGCGTGACAGACCTTCATCCCGGAGACCGCGTCATGTGCTCCGGCGCCGGTGGCTACGCCGCGTATGCCGTCGCGGATTATGGGCGGACCGTCCCGCTCCCCGCGGACCTGCCGTTCGAGGTTGCCGCGACGCTACCAGTCGCCCTGCAGACGATGCACGACGCCCTGATCACGCAGGCGCACCTGAAGCCGGGCGAGACCGTGCTGATCCAGGGGGCGAGTTCCGGCGTCGGGCTGATGGGACTTCAGATCGCCCGGTGGCGCAAGGCCTCGGTGGTGATCGGCACGTCGCGAAGCCCCGAGCACCGCGCGCGCCTGCCCGAGTTCGGCGCAACCCTGGCGATCGACACCAGGGATCCGACTTGGCCCGAGCAGGTTCGGGCGGCGACCGGCGGCCGGGGCGTCGACGTGATCATCGACCAGGTCTCCGGGCCGGTGGCCAACGGTAACCTGCAGGCCGCGGCGGTCCTGGGACGCATCGTCAACGTCGGCCGGCTCGGGGGAAGCCGCGGCGAGTTCGACTTCGACCTGCACGCGACGAAGCGGATCAGCTATATCGGCGTGACCAATCGGACCCGGTCGATCGAGGAGCAGCGGGCGATCACCGCGCGCGTCCGGGCCGACTTGTGGCCGGCTATCGCGGCCGGGGGCTTCAGCCTGCCGATCGACAGCCGCTATACGCTGGCCGAGGCGCCCGCCGCGCTCGCCCGCATGAAGTCGAATGAGCATTTCGGGAAGATCGTCCTGAGCGTCTGACGCCCCACTCGCAGTGGCGACGCTGCACAGGTCGATCCTGCGGGGCATGGGCGGTCCGCGTCACGAGCGTCGCATTGCCTCTCTGAGAGCGGGCGAGGCCGGGGCCCGCGGGCGCTCGACCGTCCGGTCGTCCTGGAAGGCTGACGCGCAATCGGTCACACTGTCGGCTTCGAGGACTAACCCAGGCTCGAAACGGTCCCGATTACCCGCCATCGACGATCGCGGCGGCACGCGCTCCGGTGGGCGGCGACCGCGCGGGCACCGTACTCGTCGCGCCGGCACGTCGTGTACGCGGCGACACCGCTGCGCTAAGGCAATCCAGGAGAGCGATTTCGCGCCGACGGTGGCAAGGAGTGCCTGATGGCCTCGATCGATCAGGACGCCGCCCCGGTCTCGACCGGCGTCACAGGGCTCGACCACATCCTCGACGGGGGTTACGCCTCGCAGCGCTCGCACCTCATCGAGGGCCGGCCCGGCTCCGGAAAGACGACGCTGGCGATGCAGTTCCTGCTCGACGGCGTGAAGCGCGGCGAGCGCTGCCTCTACATCACGCTGTCCGAGAGCAAGCGCGAACTCCTCAACGTCGCGGAGCGCCACGGCTGGGTGCTCGACGGCATCGAGATCTTCGAACTCGTCCCGCCCGAACTGAGCCTCGACCCGAAGCAGCAGCAGAGCCTCGTCCACGCCTCCGACCTCGAACTCGGCGAGACCGTCCGCCTGGCGATCGCCGAGATCGAACGGACCAAGCCCCAGCGGGTCGTGTTCGACAGCCTGTCCGAGATCCGGCTCCTGTCGGAGGGGTCGCTGCGCTACCGGCGGCAGGTGCACGCGCTCCGCAGCTTCCTCCTGATCCAGAACACGACCGCGCTGTTCCTCGACGACCTGACCGCCGAGGCGGACGACCTCAACCTGCACAGCCTCAGTCATGCCGTGGTCCGGCTCGAGCAGCTCGCGCCGCTCTACGGGGGCGAGCGGCGGCGGCTGCGCGTCATCAAGATGCGCGGCACGGCGTTCCGGGGCGGCTTCCACGACTACGTCATCCGGCGCGGCGGCCTGACGGTGTTCCCCCGGCTGGTCGCGGCGGATCACGGCGGCACGTCGGACGACGCGCAATGCGGGACCGGGAATGCCGGACTCGATCGCCTGCTCGGGGGCGGTTTCGACCGGGGGACCAGCACGATGCTCATCGGGCCGTCCGGGGTCGGCAAGTCCACGGTCGCGTTGACGGGCGTGACCGCCTCGGTGGCGCGGGGCGAGCGGGTGCTCATCCTGAGCTTCGACGAGACCGCGAACGTCCTGCTCCGCCGGGCCCGCGGCCTCGGCATGCCGTTGGACGATGCGATCGCGTCCGGTCATCTTCGGGTCGAGCAGATCGACCCGGCGGAGGTCTCGCCCGGCGAACTCGCCGACATCGTGCAGAACGCCGTCGAGCACGCGGGCGTGAAGACCGTCGTGATCGACAGCCTGACCGGCTATCACAACGCCATGCCGGAGGAGAATTACCTGCTCCTGCAGATGCACGAGCTTCTGACCTACCTGAACCAGCAGGGCGTCATCAGCCTCCTGATCCTGGCCCAGCACGGCGTGATCGGGCCGATGGGCTCGACCGTCGATCTGACCTATCTCAGCGACACCGTCCTCCTGTTCCGCGCCTTCGAGGCGAATGGCCGTTTGCGTCGGGCCATCTCGGTGGTGAAGAAGCGGACCGGCGGCCATGAGGACACGATCCGGGAATTGCGGATCGAATCCTCCGGGATCCACGTTGGCGAGCCGCTTCGCGAGTTCCGAGGGGTCATGACCGGCGTCCCGACCTTCGAAGGGCAGCCCTCGTCGCTGCTGCCTGCCAGCAATCCCGATGCCTGAGGCTGCACGGCCGACGCTGGTCTTCGCCCCCTCGGCCGCGACGCCGCGATCGCCACGACCATCCTGGCCGAGGAGGGGATCGAGGCGCAGACCTGCGCGTCCCTTCGGGAACTGGTGTCCCGGCTCGACACGGCGGGCTGCGCGATCCTGACCGAGGAGGCGCTGCTGGCCTCGAACCGTCAGCGCCTCGCGGACTGGATCGCCGATCAGCCGCCCTGGTCCGATTTCCCGTTCATCCTGCTGACGCAGCGGCGTTCGGAGGCGCCCGCCCATCTCACCGGGATGCTGGGCAATGTCAGCGTGCTGGAGCGGCCGTTCCATCCGGCGACGCTGGTCACCGCGGCGCGGTCGGCCCTCCGGGCGATGCGGCGGCAGCATCAGGCGCGGCTCTTCCTCGAAGAGCGCGAGCGCACGGCCGAGCGCCAGACGCTCCTGATCCGCGAACTGCATCACCGGGTGAAGAACACGCTCGCGACCGTGCAGGCCCTGCTCGGGGCCTCCGCCCGATCGGCGACCTCCGTCGACGCCTTCTACACCGCGTTCTCCGCACGGGTGATCTCGCTCGCGAAGACGCACAACCTGCTCACCGAGGATTACTGGCAGCAGGCGCCGTTGCGCGACATGCTGGAGGCCGAACTCGGGCCCTACAACGACAGCGAGGGGGCCCGCATCGTTCTGGACGGACCGCGGGTCGACCTCGTCGGCGACCTCGCGGTCCCGACCGGGATGGCGATCCACGAACTCACGACGAACGCGGCCAAGCACGGGGCCCTGTCGGTGCCCGGAGGGCGCATCCGGATCAGCTGGAGGGTCGAGCAGGAGGCCGACCGCCCGGTGCTGTGCCTCGACTGGACGGAACGGGGCGGTCCGCTGACGGAGAAGCCGACCCGGAAGGGTTTCGGATCGACCCTGCTCCAGCGCGTCCTGAAGCTCCAATGCGAGGCGGACATCGCGTTCGACTACCAGCCCCAAGGGCTGCACTTCACGATGCGGGCGCCCCTGCCCGATCAGCGGATCGTACCCGCCTACTAGAGCGCTCTCCACCGCATCGGCGACCGGTCCAGGTCGTTGCTCGGGGCCGACCCGCATCGCACCGCCTGGGCCGTCATCGACTGGGCGAAGCACGAAGACGTCATCGAGCGCGTGTTCCTGGCGAACGGCACCTTCGCCGACCCCTCGCGATGGCCGCTGGACACCCAGCAGCCGTTCACCGCCGAGCACCTCGCCGGTCGTCCCGTCGTCGACGCGGATATAGACGGCGACCCGCGCCTTCCGCACCCGGTGAAGGCCGCGATGGCCGAGCGCGGGATCAGGGCCGGCATCGCGGCGCCGGTCCTCGTCGACGGCACGCGGCGCGCCGTCCTGAACACGGGCCAGGGCGCCGCGCCGCGCCACTGGCTGCCCGACGAGGTCGCCTCCGTCGAGGCCTTCGCGGGACGGGCTTGGGCCGAGATCGACCGGGCCTGGGCCAAGACGGCCCTGCGCGAGAGCGAGGCCTGGCTCGGCGGGCAGGAGGCGTTCCAGGCCGCCATGGACGGTGCGCCGCTGGCCTCTCGCTGGGCATCCTCATCCGCACCGCAGTCACGCAGGCCGAGAGCGAGCGGCGCTGCGCCTTCACCGCCGCCAATCCGGGCGGCGGAACGCTCCGGCACGTGGTCGGGATGCCGGACGATTACGCGCGGCAGGTCGACGGCTTCGTCAGCTCGGGCGAATCGCTGGCCTGCGGTCTGCCGGATCGCGATGCCGGTCTCCTGACCGCTCACATAGGTCAACGCGCGCGGTCGCGGCGCGGCTACCATGGCCCGGCCCCTTCGGATCTGGAGGACGGATGGCTCGCGAAGATAGTCCCCTGGCCAGTTCCCTGGCTTGTCCCCTGGCAGGCCGCCGCATCCTGGTGGTCGAGGACGAGTACATCATCGCCGTCGAGGTGAAGCGCTGGCTCCTGGCGGCGGGATGCGAAGTTCTGGGCCCGGTGCCGAGCGTCGATCAGGCGCTCGACCTCGTCGAGGATCGGCGTCCGGACGCGGCGGTGCTCGACGTCAATCTGGGCGACGGCTGCACGGCTTACCCGATCGCCGACAAGCTGAGCGAGCTGGGAGTTCCGTACCTGCTGGCCACGGGCGACGTGCGCGTGGCCGACACGTCGGTCTACCGCCACCGGCCGCGGCTGGAGAAGCCCTACCTGCAGAGCGAGCTGGTCCGCGCCCTGACGAGCCTCGTCGCACCCACGACGCCCGCGTCCTGACCGGCAAGCTCAGCTCCCGCGATAGGTCGCGTAGCTCCACGGGGTGATGAGCAAGGGGACATGATACCGGGCTCCCGGGTCCGAGACGCCGAACCGCACCGGCACGCGGTCGAGGAACGGCTGCCCGGCATCCGCGCCCGTCCCGGCGAAATAGGCGCCGACGGCGAAGACCAGTTCGTAGGTCCCGGGCGTCAGCGCATCGCCCGCGAGCAGGGGCGCGTCCGTTCGCCCGTCCGCGTTGGTCGTGGCCGACGCGAGCGTTTCCCCGGTGCCGTCCCCGGCGAGCCGCCGGAGTTCAACGGCAACCCCGGCCGCCGGCCTGCCCGCGGCGGTGTCGAGGACATGTGTCGAAAGATGGCCCATCGGCGTCCTCCCGGACGGAGAGGCCCGCGCCTGCCGCCCGGTGCGGGCGAAGGTCGATCGGGCTGAAGGAGACGGGCGAGACGAGCATGGACAGCCGGGCTCGGACAACCCGAAAAGCGTCCGGCATTTTCCGAATGATTTTGAAGGTCCTTGGCGCCGGGGCGGGTCGCTGCCGGCCTCGGTTCGGGGCACACCCGGCTCCGCGGCTCGGACCGAACCATGAGCCGACGGCGAGGCCGAACCCGGCCCCGGCGACAGCGCGCGGAGGATCCGTCCCATGTATCCGATCCTGCACGAGTGGGGCGGGTTCCTCATTCGATGGACCCACGTCGTCGCCGCGATCGCCTGGATCGGCGCGTCGTTCTACTTCATGCATCTCGACGCCAGCTTGCGCGCCATTCCGGCAATCCCGACCGGCAAGGGTGGCGAGGCCTGGGAGGTGCACGGCGGCGGCTTCTACCAGGTGCGCAAGTATCTCGTCGCACCCGACCGGATGCCGGAGCACCTGATCTGGCACAAATGGCAGTCGTACTCGACCTGGCTGTCGGGCTTCTCGCTGCTGTGCTGGGTCTATTACGGCCAGGCCGACCTCTACCTGATCGATCCGGCGGTCCGCGTGATCACGCCGATGACCGGGGCGGCCATCGGACTCGGCGCCCTCGCCCTCGGCTGGCTGATCTACGACGGGCTCAACCGCTCGCCCCTGGCCAACCGCCCGCCGCTGCTCGCGGCCGCCGTGTTCCTCACCGTGGTCGCCTTCGCGTACGGCTTCCAGCAGGTCTTCTCCGGCCGGGCCGCGATGCTGCACACCGGCGCGGTGATCGCCACCTGGATGACCGGCAACGTCTTCTTCGTCATCATGCCCAACCAGCACAAGGCGATCGCCGAGTTGGTCGCCGGCCGGGTCCCGAACCCCGCCTGGGGCAAGCAGGCGAAGAACCGGTCGTCCCACAACAACTACCTGACGCTGCCGGTGCTGTTCTTCATGCTGTCGGGCCACTATCCGATGGCGTGGTCCTCGCCCTACAGCTGGAGCATCGTCGGCCTGGTGGTGATCGCGGGCGGCGTGGTCCGGCACTATTTCAACGTGCGCAACGCCGGCGGAGGCGACCGCTGGTGGACCTGGGGCGTGGCCACGGCCTGCGTGGCGGCGGCGATGGCCATCAGCGTCGCCTCCTCCCCGGGGGTCCGCGAGCGGGTCGGCCTGTCGGCCGCCGCGGAGCCGGCCCCGGCCCCGGCGATCAGCCTCGCGGCCGCCAAAGTCCCGCCCGTCGACGACGCCGTGATGGCCGTGGTCGGGACGCGTTGCGCCATGTGCCACGCCGCCGAGCCCCTGTGGCCGGACCTCACCAGCCCGCCCAAGGGCGTGCTCCTCGACAGCCCCGAGCACGTCGCGCGGTTCGCGCCGGCCATCCGCCTGCAGGCCGTGCTGACCCACGCGATGCCGCCGAACAACATCACGGACATGCAGCCCGAGGAGCGGGAGACGCTCGCCCGCTGGCTGGCCGCGCGGTGATGTTCGACCTCGCCCCGCACCGGGCGGCCCACCCTCCCCCCGGCGCCGCGGCAGCGGGCCCGACCGCGGAAAGGACGATCCCGTGATCCCGCTGCCCACGCTCAACGACCTCTCGCGCGACGCCTTCGTGACGCTCCTCGCCGAGGTCTACGAGCATTCCCCCTGGGTCCCCGAGGCGGCCTTCGACCGCGGCCCCTTCGCGGCGCGCGCGGACCTGCACGCCGCGATGGAGGCGGTGGTGGCCGGCGCCGACCGGCCCCGCCAGCTCGCCCTCCTGCGGGCCCATCCCGAACTGGCCGGGCGGGCCGCCCAGCAGGGCGAACTCACCGCGCACTCGACCCGCGAGCAGGCCGGAAGCGGCCTGCTGAGCGGCCCATCCCCGGAGGTGGCGCGGCTGCAGGCGCTCAACCGAGCCTATGCCGAGCGGTTCGGCTTTCCGTTCATCATCGCCGTCCGGGGCCTCGACCGCGACGCGATTCTCGCCCGCCTGGAGCAGCGGCTCGGCAACCCGCCGGAGACCGAACGGGACGAGGCCCTGCTGCAGGTCGGACGGATCGCCGGCCTGCGCCTGGAGGCCCTCGTCGCGGACTGATGCGCGCCCGTCAGACCGCCCGGCCGCCGACCAGGGCGAGCTGCTCGCTCACGTGCTGGCGCAGGGCCTCGTGCGTCATGTCGACGAAGGTCTTGGTCCGGGCCGACAGCATCTTGCGGGACGGGTAGAGCAGGCCGAGCGTCACGCTGGTCGGCGGGGTGTGCTCCAGGACCGGGACGAGCCGGCCCTCGGCGAGGTGCGCCGCGACCTCGAACAGCGGCTTCAGGACGATGCCCTCGCCGGCCAGCGCCCAGGCGGTGAGCGTGTCGCCGTCGTCGGCGTCGATGTGCCCCGAGACCGGCAGGGTCACGGTCTCCTGGCCGTCGACCAGCGTCCAGCGGAACTGCTCGGCGCCGGGATAGCGCAGCAGCAGGCAATCGTGCTGCAGCAGGTCCGCCGGCTCGGCGGGCGCGGGGTGCTCGGCCAGGTAGGCCGGCGCCGCGCACAGGACCCGCTCGATCTCCGCGACCTTGCGCAGGGTGAAGGTGGAATCGCGCATCTGCGACAGGCGGATCGCGACGTCGACCGCCTCCTGCACGAGGTCGAGGAGGTGCTCCGACAGGCGCAGGCGGACATCGGTCTCGCCGTGGCGGTCGCGGAAGCGCGGCACGAGCGGCGCGACGACCCGGCGGCCGAGGCCGAGCGGCGCCGTCACCTTCAGCACCCCGCGGGGCACCGCGCCCGCGGTCTCGACGCTCTTCTCCGCCTGCTCCACCGCCGCGGTGATGTCGAGGCAGCGGTCGTAGAAGATCCGGCCGGCCTCCGTGAGGCTCATGCGCCGCGTCGTCCGGGTCAGCAGGAGGCAGCCGAGATGCTCCTCCAGGGTCTGGATCCGGTAGCTCACCACCGACGGTGACAGCCGCAGCGAGCGGCCGGCGGCCGAGAAGCTCCCCGTCTCCGCCGAGCGCAGGAAGATGCGGATGCTCTCGAGCGAGATCATGCGCCGCGATCTTCAGACCCATTCGGAAGCTGTCAACGGAATTTCCCGCGCGCGATCGAACACGGCGCCGGCATCGCCCCGCTGCGGGCGCCGCCGGCCCTCAGAAGACGTGGAACGCGACGCCGGCGAGGAAGCTCTTCTCCTCGGTGCCCTTGAAGGTCGCGGTCTCGACGTTTCCGAACTTGTTGTGCCAGTACTGGAAGCCGACGAAGACATCGACCCGGTTGGGCTGATCGTAGACGAGCTTGCCGAGATCGAGCACGAGGTTGGTCCGCGACAGGAATTCGAGCCCGCGGGGCGGGTTGAAGGCGAAGGCGGCCGGATTGCTCACGCCCCGCCCCTTCGGCAGCACGATGTTGTTGAAGCCTACGAGGCTGAGCGGCAGCCCCGTGAAGGTCAGGGGAAAGCTGTAGACCAGCTCGAATTCCGGGACCGTGTCGAAGCTCTGGTCGCGGTCCGGCTGGAGATTGAACCCGTTCCGGTTCCACTCCTTGTAGGCTTGCACGGAGAGGTTGAGAAAGCCCGCCGGCACGTCGAAGGCGAAGTTCAGGCCGCCGACGATGTCGCGCTTCTTCGAGCCGAAGGCGTCGTTCTGGGCGTTGGCGTCGAAGCCGAAGGCCAGCGACACCTCCTTGACGAGGCCGGGAACGGTGAAGGCCTTCGTGCCCGTGAGCGCGTTGAGGCTCAGCGTGCCGCGATACAGCCCGTAGGCTTCGGTGTTGCCGTAATCGGCGAAGAACGGGGCGGCGACGGAGCCCGGCGCGTTGGTGGTGCCGGCCGGGAACTGGGACCCGGACTTGAGGATGTCGAGGGAGAAGAAGTTCGTCCCGTAGGCCCAGGCATCGGCGTGGGAGATGTTCAGGATGTGCTTGGGCGCCGCGCGGGAGACGAAGCTGCCGTCGGGGCGCTGGATCTGGATTCCGGGCGAGACGGTGGGGAACTGGTAGCGGTAACTGATCTGGGTGTCGGCGAAGAGGAAGAACGGGCCGTCCTCCACCACCGTCGTGGCTTCGGGCGCCACCGGCGCCGAGGAGGCCGTCCCGAGGTCCTGCGCCCCCGCCGCGCACGTCATCCCGAGCGGCAGCAGCGCGGCCGCGATCCGACAAGCCATGGTCATGTCCGCCCCCTCCTCCCGGCCGCCTTCAGTGCGAAGCGTCGGCCCGCAAACCCGCGCGCTGGCGCGCGACCTCGTCCGGCGTGACCGCCTGACCCTGCCCGCCCCATTCGGCCCGCATCCAGGTCGCGAGGTCGGCGAGCGCCGCGTCGTCGATCAGGGCGGCGAAGGGCGGCATGGCCTCCATCCGCTCGTTGCCCGGGAAGCGCTGCGCCGGGAGCCCGACGAGGATCGCCCGCAGGAGACCGCCCGCGCCCGCGACCCGCATCGCGGTGTTCGTCCGCAGCGGCACGGAGACGTGGGGGATCCCCTCCCCCGCCCCGCCGTGGCAGCCGGCGCAGAGGCCGGCGTAGCTGGCCCGACCCCGGGCCGCGACCGCCGCCGGGATCGCCGCGGGGGTGGCGGCGACCGGCGTCTCGGGCTCGGCCGGCAGGGCGTCGCGGTCGAACAGGTAGGCGGAGAGCGCCGTGAGGTCGGCCGCGTCCATGTGCTGCGTCGAGAAATGCACGACGTCGAACATCTGGTGCGTCGCGCCGCCCTGGGCCGAGAGGCCCGTGCGCATGAACCCGACGAGCCCGTGCGGGGTGAAGCCCATCCGCGCGAGGCCCGCGGGCGTGATGTCGGGCGCCTCGACGCCCTCGATCGTGGCGCCGTGATAGACGGCGTCCGGGCGCATGGCTTGGAGCGCGTTGCGCGGCGTGTGGCACTCGCCGCAATGGCCGAGGGCGTCGGCGACGTAGCGGCCCCGGTTCCACAGGGGTGAGCGGCCCGGATCGGGCGCGGCGACGGTCGCCGGCAGGCTCAGGAGGTTCCAGGCCGCCAGGGTCCAGCGCTGGTCGAACGGGAAGGCGAGGGTATTGGCCCTGTTCTCCACCGCGACCGGCGCGCGGGTCATCAGGTAGGCGTAGAGGGCGTCGACATCCTCCGGCGTCAGACCGCGATACGACGTGTAGGGCATCGCCGGGTAGAGGTGGCGGCCGCCCGGCGCGATCCCGTCGCGCAGGGCCCGGTGGAAGTCGGCGCGGCTCCAGCCGCCGATGCCCTGCGGGCTCGGCGAGATGTTGGTGGCGTGGATCGTGCCGAAGGGCGTCTCCAGGGGCAGTCCCCCCGCCCAGGGGGCGCCGCCCCGGGCCGTGTGGCAGGCGAAGCAGTCGGCCGCGGCGGCGACCTTGGCGCCGCGGGGGGCGAGGCCGCGCACGGCCTCCGCGCTCAGCGGGGTCTCGACGTCGCGCGCGACGACGCTGCGCTCCAGGGCGCCGGAGGCGACGAGGCCGGCCGCCGAGACGGCCACCGCGAGGGCCGCGGCGAGCCCGGCGCCGACGCGCCGCGCGGGGGTGGTGAGGGACGGGATCCGCACGGCGCGCCTCACGCGGTCACCAGACCGGGGGTCGCCAGCACGAGGTCGCGCACCGCCTGATGGTAGCGGACGTAGCCCGTGCAGCGGCAGATGTGGCGGTCGAGGGCCTCGGTGACGACCCGCTCGACCTCGTCGCGGCGGATCGGCTCGCGGCGCAGGCGCTCGATCAGCACGCTCGCCCCGGTGACGAAGCCCGGCGTGCAGTAGCCGCACTGGAAGGCGAAGGTCTCGATGAAGGCCTGCTGGACCGGCGAGAGCACGACGGTGCCGTCCGGCGCGGTGCGGGCATGGCCCTCGACGGTGCGGATGCTCCGCCCCTCGAACCAGTGCGCGCCGGTGATGCAGGCGCGGATCTCCCGCGGGCCGGCCGCCTCCTCCAGCATCACCGTGCAGGCGTGGCAGATGCCCTGCCCGCAGCCCATGCGGCTGCCGGTGAGGCCCAGCCACTCGTGCAGGACGTCGAGCAGGCTCGTGCCGACGGGGACGGGGATCGGACCGACCGCCGCGCCGTTCACGCGGAGCGAGAGGTCCTTGATCTCGATGGCGGCGCTCATGCCAGTGCCTCGCGGATGCGCTCGGGCCGGATGGGGAGTTCGTGGAAGCGGTGGCCGATCGCGTGCGCGACGGCGTTGGCCAGCGCCGGGACGACGGCGATCATCACGACCTCGGCGATGCCCTTGGGCGGGTCGGTCTCGGAGAGCGGCGGCAGGATCTCCACCGTCTGGTTCCACGGGGCCACGTCGCGGGCGCGGGGGAGCTCGTAGCGGTTCCAGTTCCACGTGCCGTCGCCGGGGCCGTCCTCGTAGAGGGGCAGCACCTCCTTGAGGGCGTGGCCGATCCCCATGGCGAGGCCGCCCTGCACCTGGCCGGAGACCAGCTCGGGCACGATCTGGCGGCCGCACTCGAGGATCGAGTGGTGGGACAGGATCGTCACGTCGCCGCTGGCGGTGTCGACCGCGACCTCCGCCAGGGTGGCCATCGGCGCGTAGTAGGTCGTGCCGACATTGTTGCGCTGGGTCGGCGGGTAGAAGACCGCCGCCCGGGGCACGAAGTGCCAGCCCGCATCCGCCATCAGGGCGCGGCGCTCGGGCGGGGCCCCGGCGCCGTAGCGCACCGCCAGGGCGTCGATCGGCAGGCGCGTCCGGCCCGTTGCGGGCAGGTCGAACTCGGCCTCGGCCCATTGCCAGCGGTTGAAGGTGTGGAGGGTCACGCCCACCGGCAGCCCGAGCCGGTGCGCCTCGGCGGCCACCGCCTCCAGGGACAGCGGCGGCAGGCCGCCGCCCAGCACCCGGCCGTCCACCAGCCGCAGCTCGTCGCGGGCGACCACGTGGTAGGAGGCCAGCGCCCCGCCGCCGCCGCCCCGCGCCCAGAGCGCGCGGGCGGCGGGCCAGACGGCGTGGTCGACGAGGAACCGCGCGGCCGTCCGGGTGGCGTGGCCGAGGTAGTAGGCGGAGTTGGTCGCGCTCATCGGCGAGGTGAAGCGCGGCGTCCAGCGGGGGTTCTGCGCCCGGCGGTCCTCCTCTTCCTGGGGCGTCGTGTAGGGCTGGTCGGAGGTCTCCAGCGGCATCTCGGGCCAGCGCACCACGCCGAACGCGGTCTCCGAAGGCACCCGGCCGAGGATCTCGGCCACCATGACCGCCTGCGAGGTGGTGACGCCCGGGCCCATCTCGTGGGCGACGTGGCGCAGGCTCAGGCGGCCCCGCGGGTCGAGCTCCAGCGACGCGACCGCCGCCTCGGCGCCCGTGCCGTAATCCTTGTGCACCTGCGCGAAGCCGACGCCGTAGCGGCGGCCGGGATGGGCGGCCTCGTAGGCGGCCTTGCGCGCCGCCCGGTCCCGCCAGAGCGGGTGCGCGGCGGCCTTCGTCAGGATCTCCGCGTTGCGCAGCGCCCCGGCCGGGACCGCGCCCTGGCTGTTGCGCTGGCCCGAGCGGAGCACGTTGCGCAGGCGCAGGTCGATCGCGTCGATGTCCAGGAGCGCCGCCGCCTCGTCGACCATCATCTCGGTGGCCGACATGGTCTGGAGCGTGCCGAAGCCCCGGGTCGATCCGGCCTCCACGGCCCGCGAGGCCAGGGCGATCGCCTGGAAGTCGCTCTTCGGCAGGTAGTAGATCGACTGCGCCGCGGTGGCGCCGACGAAGGAGACCGCGACGGAGTAGTTGGGGCGCCCGCCGCCGTCGCAGACGAAGCGCCCGGTCATGGCCCGGAACCGGCCGCTGGCCCGGTCCACCAGCAGGACGTTGTCCATGCGGAAGGCGTGGCGCTTCAGCCCGTTCTGGAACTGCTCGAACCGGTCGTTGGCGAGGCGCACCGGCCGGCCGCCCGCGTAGAGCGCGGCCACGACGCAGAGGAACGGGAAGATGTGGTGGTCCTTCGTCCCGTACCCGACCGTGTAGCCGACCTTGAGATCGACCTCCCTGAGCGGGAACCGGGATTTCGAGACCAGCGCGGCGGCGGCCTCGGCCACGTCGTAGGGCGACTGCGTCGCCATCATCAGGCGCAGCGTGCCGGTGTCCGGATCGTACCAGACGTTGCCGTTGTCGGCCTCCATGGCCGAGGCGTCCGTCGACTGCGACCGGTAGGTCCGCCGCATCACCAGGGCGTCCGCGCCGGCGCCGTCGATCTCGGCGGCGATGGCGGCCGCCGCCGCCATGCCCCGCGCGAAGGGGCCGTCGTCGCCGGCCTTCGGCCAGGCGGGCTCGTCGCCGGAGAAGCCGGCGAAGATCGGGGACTGCGCGAACGGCGAGAACCGGTCGGGCGCGTCCGGCGCGTCGCCCTCGATCCGCACCCAGCGCGAGGCGCCGTAATGGGCCGGCGGCCTGGGACCGGTCTCGGCGCCGTACTGCACGACGTCGTCGGCGAAGCGCAGGGCGCGCTTGGCCGCGGCGAAGCGCGGGAAGTCGGCGTAGATCAGGATCGCCACCGGCTGCCCGAGCAGGCGCGGCGTCTCGCCTTGCGGCACGAGGAACCAGTCGCCGAAGAAGTCGGCGTGCGGGACCGAGACCCCGTCCGCCACCAGGTCCTCGTGCCGGACGATCCGGTCCGGCTGCAGGGCGGCCGGAAGCCGCGACAGGTCGAGGCCGGTGAAGCGGCGGTCGGCGCGGGTCGCCGCGACGAGGAAGGCGTGGGCTTGGCCGTCGGGCCAGCCGGCGAGGTCGCGGGCCCGGTAGTCGCGGGAGAAGGTCTTGGCGCCCGTGACCTTGGCGACGGCGTCGAGGCGGTAGCGGGGCCGGCCCGGCGCGACCCACGGGGAGCCGGCGGACAGGCCGGTCTCGGCGAGCTGCGCCCGGGCCGGGGGCGCCAGGAAGGAGACCTTCACGGCGACGCCCGCCGCCGCGCCGGCCTTCAGGAAGTGGCGCCGCGAGAGCGCCTTGATGGTCTCGGCCGACATGGCTTCTCCCCTCAGGCCCGGTCCAGGACGGCCGCGTGCGGGAAGGCGGGCTCCGCGTCGGCGACGCGGTGCTCGGCCCCGGCACCGAGACGGTCCGAGTTCAGCAGCAGGTTGAGGACGATCGCCCCGATGGCGCCGAGGGTGATCCCGCTGTGCAGGATCGGCCCGGCCCAGTCCGGCGCCGTGGCGGCGAAGAGCTTCGGCGCCGCCATCGGGATCAGGCTCAGGCCGATGCTGACCGCGACGACGATCTGGTTCCGGCGATCCCCGAGATCGGCGCCGCCCACGATCTTGAGCCCCGCCGCCGCGACCATGCCGAAGATCACGATGCCGGCGCCGCCGAGCACGGCCGGCGGGATCGACGCCACCGCGAAGGCGACCTTGGGCAGGAGGCTGACGCCCAGGATGATGAAGCCCGCCGCGACCGTGACGTAGCGGCTGCGCACCCGCGTCATGTTCACGAGGCCGACGTTCTGGGAGAACGAGGTGTGCGGGAAGGTGTTGAGGCAGCCCGCGATCAGCGTCGAGAGCGAGTCCGCCATCAGGCCGCGGGTCAGGGTCCGCTTGTCCACCGGGCGCCCGACGATGTCGCCCACCGCCAGGAACATGCCGGTCGACTCGACCAGCGTGACCATCATGACGATGCACATCGCCGCCACGGCCGTCAGGTGGAAGGTCGGCCAGCCGAAGTGGAACGGCGTGACGAGGGCGATGAGCGGGCGCTCGGCCAGCCCGTCGAGGCGGAACAGGCCGAGCGGCCAGGCGAGGCACAGGCCCGCGACGAGGCCGATCAGCACGGCGACGTTGGCGACGAAGCCGGTGGCGAAGCGGCTGACCACCAGGATCACCGCCAGCACGAAGGCCGCGACGCCGAGATGGACCGGGGCGCCGAAATCGGCAGCCCCGAAGCCGCCGCCCGCCCAGTTGATCCCGACCGGCAGCAGCGTGACGCCGATGATCAGGATGACCGTGCCGGTGACCAGCGGCGGGAAGAAGCTCGCGAGCCTGGAGAAGAACGGCCGGAGCAGCAGGCCGAACACACCCGCCCCGATGGTCGCGCCGAAGATGCCCGGCAGGCCGATCGTCGGATCCTGCGCCATCGCCACCATCGGGCCGACCGCCGCGAAGCTGACGCCCATGATGACCGGCAGGCGGATGCCGAAGACCCCCAGGCCGAGGGACTGGATCAGGATCGCGATGCCCGTCACCAGCAGGTCGCAGTTGATCAGGTAGGCGACCGTCTCGGTCGGTAGATTCATCGCCGCGCCGAGGATGAGCGGCGGCGCGACAGCCCCCGCGCTCATCACGAGCACGTGCTGCATGCCGTAGGCGAGGAGCTTGGGAAGGGGCGGGATCGCGTCGACCGCGTCCACCTCGCGCGTTGTCCTGTCGTGAGACGTCATGGGCGTGTCCTCCGCCAGCCGGGACCTGTCGAGGCGTCGTCCCGTGATGGTGTCGTCGGGGACCCGGCAGCGGTGGCCGGACCTCTTCCGGGTCCGGGCCGCCAGGAGCGGGTGTGGGGCCAGTCGCAGGGCGGGCCGTGCAGGCCCTCCCGGGTGCGAAGGAGCGGGCTCTCGGCGGCCGCTCCGGTGTCATGCGCTGCCGACTTGGCTGGCTCTCAAACCTTGCATGGCTGGCCACGAATGCCATGCCGGGATTTCGGAAGCAGTTTGCGAAAAATCGCCAAGGTGGCCGGTGGCGGCTGCCGTATGCTGCGGCCCGCTGACGGCCCCGAGACGGTGCGCCCGGCACGGCGTTCCTGCCGCCAGAGGGCGGCATCTGGCCGTGGGGAGGCGTCGCGGCCCGTCCGGCGCGGCCTCCAGGGCGCACCCGGAGAGACGCGATGACCTCCCTGCTGCTGACGAACGCCGACATTCTGGTGACGATGGACGCGCAGCGCCGAGAGATTCCCGGCGGCGCGGTCTACGTGGAGGACAACCGCATCGTCGCCGTCGGCCCCGCCGCCGAGGTGCCGCAGCGGGCCGATACCGTCCTCGACATGCGCGGCCACGCGGTGATGCCGGGCCTCGTGAACACCCACCACCACATGTACCAGACGCTCACCCGCGCGGTGCCGGCCGCGCAGGACGCCGAGCTGTTCGGCTGGCTGAAGGCGCTCTACCCGATCTGGGCCCGGCTCACGCCGGAGATGGTCCGCGTCTCGACGCAGACCGCGATGGCGGAGCTGATCCTCTCGGGCTGCACCACGTCGAGCGACCACCTCTACATCTACCCGAACGGTTGCCGGCTCGACGATTCCATCGAGGGCGCCGAGGAGATCGGCATGCGCTTCCACGCCGCCCGCGGCGCGATGAGCGTTGGGGAGAGCGCGGGCGGTCTGCCGCCGGATTCGGTCGTCGAGGACGAGGCGGCGATCCTCGACGACACGCGCCGTGTGATCGAGCGCTGGCACGATCCGGAGCGCTTCGCCATGCGCAGGATCGTGGTGGCGCCCTGCTCACCGTTCTCGGTCAGCCGCGGCCTGATGCGCGATGCCGCCGACCTGGCCCGGCACTACGGCGTCTCGCTCCACACCCACCTCGCGGAGAACGACGACGACGTCCGCTACAGCCTGGAAAAATTCGGGATGACGCCGGCGGAGTACGCCGCCGACCTGGGCTGGACGGGGCCCGACGTGTGGCACGCCCACTGCGTCAAGCTCGACGATGCCGGCATCGCGCTGTTCGGCCGGACGGGGACCGGGGTGGCCCACTGTCCCTGCTCCAACATGCGCCTCGCTTCGGGCATCGCGCCCGTCCGGCAGATGCGGTGCAAGGGCGTGCCGGTCGGGCTCGGCGTCGACGGTTCGGCCTCCAACGACGGGTCGCACATGCTGGGCGAGGCGCGGCAGGCCCTGCTGCTCGCCCGCGTCGGCTCCGGGCCGGCGGCCCTGAATGCGCGCGAGGCGCTGGAGATCGCGACGCTCGGCGGCGCGAAGGTGCTGAACCGGGACGATATCGGCGCGCTGGCCCCCGGCATGGCGGCCGACATCGTCGCCTTCGACCTGCGGGGCCTCGGCATGGCGGGGGCGCTGCACGACCCCGTGGCCGCCCTCACCTTCTGCGCGCCGCAGACGGTGGCCTGGAGCGTCATCAACGGGAAGATCGTGGTCCGCGAGGGCCGCCTGACGACCCTCGACACCGGGGCGCTGGCCCGCTGCCACAACGCCCTGGCGGCGGCCCTGGTGCGGGGCGAGGCATAGGCCGGACGCCCTCCGCTGCGGAAGCTGCCAGATTCGCACGTCGTGGTCTAACACCGACGTCGAGAAAAGTACGCGCTTTCCCCTCCCCCTTGTGGGGAGGGGCAGGGGTGGGGGTGGGGGTGGTGCCGGATCGAGCGTTCCGGTGCCTCCTGCACCACCCCCACCTCCAGCTCCTTCCCACAAGGGGGAGGAGAGCGCGTCTCGGCCACAGACGTGTGAGCATCATCGCCCGCTGATCGGGAAGGGAGAGCAGTGCCCTCTCACCTTCGGGCAGCGCCCGTCGCGCCCGTCAGAAATCCACCTCCGTGGCCAGCCCCTTGGCCACCGCGCGGTCGACCGCCACCGCGGCGACCGCGAGGTCCTGCAGCCCGACCCCGGTGCCGTCGAAGACGGTGATCTCGGACTCCGAGATGCGGCCGGGGTGATCGCCGTTGATCACCGCGCCGATCTCCACGATGGAATCCGCCGCGAGGAGCCCCCGCGCGACGGCGTGCTGCGCCTCGCCGATGCTGACCGACTGCGCGACCTCGTCGGTGAAGACCGTCGCGGCGGCGAGCAGTTCGGCCTCCACCTCCTGCTTGCCGCGCGTGTCCGTCCCCATGCAGGCGACGTGCGTGCCCGGCCGGACCTGCGCGGCCTTCAGGATCGCCGCGAAGGAGGACGTGATCGTCACGATGACGTCGGCCTCGGCGCCGAGGCGGTCGAGCTCCACCGCCTCGAACGGCACGCCGTGCTCCCGCGCCACCGCCTCCATCCGGCCGAACATGCCGGGATGCAGGTTCCACGCGAGGACCCGGTCGAACGGCCGCTGCGCCAGCGCCGCCCGCAGCTGGAACGCCGACTGATGGCCCGCCCCGATCATGCCGAGCACGCGCGCGTCCTCGCGGGCGAGGTGCCGGACCGAGATGGCGCAGGCCGCGGCGGTGCGGAGCGCGGTGAGGAGGTTGCCCCCGACGACCGCCTTGCAGCGGCCGGTGTCGGCGTCGAACAGGAACACCGTCGACTGGTGGTTGGTCAGGCCCTTCGCGGCGTTGCCGGGCCAGAAGCCGCCGGCCTTGAGGCCGAGCGCGAGGCTGTCCCGGTCGAAGCCCGACTTGAAGCCGTAGAGCGCGTCGGCGTGGCCGATGGCTTCCCGGACGACCGGGAAGTTGCCGGCCCGCCGCCGTGCCATGGAGGCGAAGACCTGCTCGACGGCGCCGAAGCACTCCGCCTCGGTCAACAGCCCGTCGATCGCGTGCTCGGGAACGATGATCATCGCGGATGTGTCCTCAATTCGTGAGCCGGCATGTCGCCCCCGTCATCGCGGGCGTCGCGAAGCGACCCAGGGCAGCGGGCCCCGTCGAGGCGCGTCCCCGGATAACTGCGCCGCGCGCGCGATGACGGACGGCGTGCAGGGTGCGTCAGTAGGCCTTTCCGCGGGCCGAGACCGGCCAGAGCGTCTCGACCCGGCCGTTGCGGACGCCGACATACCAGTCGTGGACGTTGCAGGTCGGATCGCAGTGGCCGGGGACGAGGCGCAGACGGTCGTTGACCTTCAGCTTGCCCTCGGGATCGTCGATCACCCCGTGCTCGTCCGAGCACTTGATGTATTTCACGTCGTCGCGGCCGAAGACGAAGGGCAGGCCGGAATCGACCGACTGCACCTTCAGGCCCGCGTCGCAGATCGCCTTGTCGGCCTTGGCGTGGCTCATCACGCTGGTGAGGATGAACAGGGCGTTCTGCCACTCGCCCGCGTCGATGCGGTTGCCGTCCCGGTCGCGGATGCGCCCGTAATCGGCGTCCATGAACGCGTAGCTGCCGCATTGCAGCTCGTTGTAGACGCCGGATCCCGCCTCGAAATAGTAGCTGCCGGTGCCGCCGCCGCTGACGAGTTCCGGCTCCAGGCCCTCCCGGTTCAGCGCCGCGACGGCCTCGCGCACTTGGGCGATGGCCGCGTCGAGCTTGGCCCGCCGCTCCTCGTAGCCGTCGATGTGCTGCATGGCGCCCTGGTAGGCCTGGAGCCCCGCGAAGCGCAGGTTCGGCGCGGCCGCGACGGCCTGGGCGATCGCCACCACCTCGGGCGCGGTCTTCACGCCGCAGCGGCCGGCGCCGCAATCGATCTCGACGAAGCAGTCGAGCTGCGTGCCGTGCCGCTGCGCCGCCGCCGAGAGGTCGGCGACGTTCGCCACGTCGTCGAGGCAGACGATGATGCGGGCGCCGTGCAGCGGCAGCCGCGCCAGCCGGTCGATCTTGCCCGGGTCGCGCACCTGGTTCGAGACCAGGATGTCGGTGATGCCCGCGCGGGCGAAAACTTCCGCCTCCGAGACCTTCTGGCAGCAGACGCCGCAGGCGCCGCCGAGGCTCTGCTGGAGCTTCAGGATGTCGACGGACTTGTGCATCTTGCCGTGGGCGCGGTGGCGCATCCCGTGCGCCTTGGCGTAGTCGCCCATCTTGCGGATGTTGCCTTCCAGCGCGTCGAGATCGACGATCAGGCAGGGCGTCTGGATCTCGTCCTCGCGCATGCCGGGCAGCGCGGGGACGTCGAAGCCGACTTCGAGATCGGCGGAGCGGGCGTTCATGTGCATCGTGAGCCTCCCGTTATTGCCAGGGCAGCGCGTCGAGATCGACGTTCCCGCCCGTGATGATCACGCCCACCCGCTTGTTCGCGAAGACGGGGCGGTTCTTGAGCACCGCCGCCAGGGCGACGGCGCTGGACGGCTCCATGACGATCTTCAGCCGCTTCCAGATCAGCTGCATCGCCGCGACGATCTCGGCCTCGGAGACCGTGAGGATGTCGGCGACGTGGTGGCGGACGAAGTGCCAGGTGAGGTCCTTCAGCGGCACCTTCAGGCCGTCCGCGACCGTCACCGGCGCGTCGTCGGCGATGATCCGCCCGGCCTTCAGGCTGCGATAGGCGTCGTCCGCCTGCTCGGGCTCCGCCGCGTAGACGGCGATATGCGGGGCGAGCCCGGCCAGCGTCAGACAGGTGCCCGACACCATGCCGCCGCCGCCGATCGGGGCGATCACCGCGTCGAGATCCGGGACCTGCGCGATCAGCTCGCGGGCGCAGGTCGCCTGCCCGGCGATGACCCGGGGATCATTGTAGGGGTGCACGAACTCCGCGCCGGTCTCCGCGACGACCTCCGCGAAGACGGCCTCCCGGGAGGAGGTGGACGGCTCGCATTCCACCACCCGGCCGCCGTAGCCGCGCACGGCGTCCTTCTTGGCCTGGGGCGCGGTGCGCGGCATCACCACCGTGCAGGGGATGCCGCGCCGGCCCGCCGCGTAGGACAGGCAGGTGCCGTGGTTGCCCGAGGAGTGGGTCGCCACGCCCCGGGCGGCCTGCGCGTCGGTGAGGCTGAAGACGGCGTTCGAGGCGCCCCGCGCCTTGAAGGCGCCGGCCTTCTGCAGGTTCTCGCACTTGAAGAACAGCCGCGCGCCGGCCGCTTCGTCGAGGATCCGCGAGGTCAGGACCGGCGTCTCGTGGATGTAGGGCCGGATGCGCTCGTGCGCGGCCAGGACGTCGTCGAGGGTGGGGGTGATCATGGCGCTGTCCATGGCGCTCCCCCTCAGGCGGCCGCGCGCAGGGCGGCGGCCGGGGCGCGACGGTACACCGCCTGCGCGGCCGCGACCCCCGATCCGAGCTCGATGCGCAGGCCGAGATCGGCCATCGCCATCTCGGCCGCGGCGATCCCCGACAGCGCCATCACATCCGTGAGGCTGCCGAGGTGGCCGATGCGGAAGACCTTCCCGGCCACCTCGCCGAGCCCCACCCCGAAGGCGACGTCGTAGTGGCGCGCCGCGTGGGTGACGATCCGCGTGGCGTCGAAGCCCTCCGGCGTCCGGATCGCGCTCACCGTGTCCGAGTAGAGGTCCGGACGCGCGGCGCAGAGCTCCAGGCCCCAGGCGGCCACGGCGGCGCGGATCCCGTCCGCGATGCGGCGGTGCCGGGCGAAGACGTTCTCCAGCCCCTCGGCGAGGAGCAGTTCCGTCGACAGCTTCAGGCCGTTCAGGAGGCCGACCGCCGGCGTGTAGGGATAGGCGCCGTTGGGGTAGCCCTTCGCCATGTCGCGGATGTCGAAATAGGTCCGCGGCAGGGTGGCCGTCGCGGTGGCGGCCATGGCCTTCGGCGAGAAGGCCACGATGGCGAGGCCCGCCGGCAGCATGAAGCCCTTCTGCGAGCCGGTGACGGCGACATCGACGCCCCACGCATCCATGCGGAAATCCATGGAGGCGATCGAGCTGACGCCGTCGACCAGCAGCAAGGCGGGGTGGTTGCTGGCATCGAGGGCGCGGCGCACCGCGGCCACGTCCGAGCGGACCCCGGTTGCCGTCTCGTTGTGGGTGACGAGGACGGCCCGGATGCGGTGCGCCGTGTCGGCCGCGAGGGCCTCGGCGAAGCGGTCCGCCGGAACACCCTCCCCCCACGGCGCCTCGATCATCCGGACGTCAAGGCCATGGCGGCGGGTCATGTCGATCCAGCGGTGGCTGAACATGCCGTGGCGCGCGGCCAGCACCGTGTCGCCGGCGCTGAGCGTGTTGGAGAGCGCCGTCTCCCACCCGCCCGTCGCCGTCGACGGGAAGATGAAGACCTCGGCATCCTCGCTCTTCAGCACCGTCTTCACGCCGGCGAGCGCCGGGTGAAGGATCTGCGCGAAGAGCGGCGACCGGTGATCCAGCGTCGGCATGTCTGCCGCACGGCGAAGCACTTCCGGCATATTGGTCGGGCCGGGAATGAAGACGGGATTCTGTGCGAACATCGGCGGCGCTCTCCTCCAATACGGGAACGATAGCACCTGCACATCGGTATTGATATTTTCTTGAAAAACTTTTTCATCTGATCCGCGCGCAGAAAAACGGGCGTGGCGGCAACGGGTTATCTTTTTCCGTTGAACGAAAAATTTTTCCATCCTACGTGAGGCCGGTGGATGGCAGAGGCGGGGATGCCATGGATTCGGGAAGCCGGCGTCGCGGTCGTCCGAAGGGGTTCGGAGGCGCCAAGCCCTCAGCGACGATCCAGGCGCTCGACCGCGCCCTCGACGTGCTCGACGTTCTGGCGGACGGCGACGGGCTGACGCTCTCGGAACTCGCCGGGACGCTCGGGCAGTCCGTGGCGACGATGCACCGGGTCCTGGCGACGCTGGAGCGCCGCGGCCTCGTCGAGATCAGTGCCGACAAGCAGGAATGGCATGTGGGTGCGGATGCCTACCGGCTCGGCTCGGCCTTCCTGCGCCGTCACAACGTCGTCGAGCGCAGCCGGTCCATGATGTGGACGCTGATGCAGGAGACGGGCGAAACCTCCAATCTCGGCGTCGAGAAGGACGGCAACGTCCTGTTCGTCAGCCAAGTGGAGACCCACGAGACGATCCGCGCCTTCTTCCCGCCGGGCTCCCTGTCGCCCCTGCACGCGTCGGGCATCGGGAAGGCGCTGCTGAGCACCTACGCGCCGGCCCGGACCGAGCGCTTGTTCCGGGGCAAGACCTTCGCGCGCTTCACCGACAAGACCATCGCCTCGCTGGACCAGCTGCGCGACGACGTCGAGGCGACCCGCCGCCGGGGCTACGCGATCGACGACGAGGAGCGGACCATCGGGATGCGCTGCGTCGCCGCCCCGATCCTCAACTTCCACGGGGAGGCCATCGCGGGGATCTCGGTGTCGGGGCCGACGCACCGGCTGTCCGACGCGCAGCTGCAGGCGATCGGCGAGCGCGTGCGAAAGGGGGCGGCGGCCGTATCACGCGCCCTCGGCGCCCCCGCCGAGGCACCGGACGCGGGCGATCGGGATTGATGCGGCGGAGCCCGGTCACGGCGTGCGCCCCGTTTCATCGCCTCTCCGATGGAGATGCGTGGATAGCGTAGCCCGCACGCGAGGGTGCATGCCGCAGCTGTCTCGACCGAAGCCCCCCGACGTCCAGACCGTTGCAACACGATCGGGAAGGGCTAGCGCGCGTGACCCGGATGCGGCGGATGGACGATCCGGCCCCTCGGTTGGGGCCTGCCATCGGCGTCGATGACGGCGACGCGCCCCTCCGGGGTCGGCCGCTGAACTGGCACCGCCAGGCGGCCCTGAATGCCCCCGGGGGCCGTGACGGCCGGAATGCCGGCGGGCGCGGTCAAGCTCTGCGCCAGGGCGGCCGACGACAGGCCGATCCCGACCAGGGTACTGACCAGAAGGCGCGTGATCATGGCGGACATCCAGATTAGCCCGTGTCGCCCGGGTCATCCCGGCCGCATCGAACCTTAATCTGGGAGCGGTCGCCCCGCGCTCCAGCGCGCCGCCCGAGGTCCTGTGCGTCCGCGCACGACCTGAACGCCATCGGGATAGCCCCGCCCGCCTGCGGGACGAGGCCCGGCGACGCGAAGCCCGCGATGCCGTCCCGCGGCCGGAACCCAGCGGGACCCGGTCGCTCCGCTTCCCGATCAGGAATGGGCGATCCGCGGCGGCGGGTCTGCCGCAGGCTCGGGCAGGCGGGTGGAGAGCCGGGTCGGAAGATCGGTCAGGCGCAGGGACCGCCGGAGGGTCCGGGACAGGGCGTCGATCAGCACGGTCAGGAGCGCCGTGGCGACGATCAGCAGCACGGCGACGTCCAGGCGCAGCTCCGAGATCGCGGCGTCGACGTAGAAGCCGAGGGTGGCCACGCCCAGGATGCCGAAGATCGCGCTCTCGCGCAGGATCAGCTCCCAGCGATAGAGCAGGTAGGCCAGGAACTGGCCGTAGAGCCGGGGCACGGTCTCGTAGCTGTAGAGGTTCAGGCCGGTCGGGGCGTCGGCGCGGTAGGCGAGGCCGTCGGCGTGCCGGCCCATGAGATAGCCGACGATGCCGGCATTGTGGATGGTCAGGGCGAGGATCGCCGGCAGCATCGAGGGGCCGAGCAGCTGCAGCAGCACGTAGGCGAGCATGTATTCCGGCGTCGAGCGCACGACCACGAGGAGGATGCGCCCCAAGGGCTGCCCGATCGGGCCGGCGAAGCGGCGCGAGGTCAGGGGGAACAGGACGAGCGTGCCGAGGCCGGTCGCCACCAGCGCGATCTGCGCGAGCACGAGGGTCTGGAGGGTGCCGGGCAGGATCTGGTCCGCGAGGATCGGCCGGATCCAGTGACCGAACCGCGCCCAGGTCGCCGGGTCGAGGAAAGCCCCGGACCGAAGCGGGCTCGGCACGATGTCGTGGCCCAGGAACCGGCCGAGGCTCGCGAGCCAGTCGGTCGTCCCGATGGTCCTGGGCAGGGCGAGGACGCTGCCCACAAGCAGGACCGGCAGGGTCGAGAGGCGCATCCAGAGCCGGCGGGTGCCGATCAGGACGTAGAAGACGAGGAGCAGGGCCCCGGCCTCGGCGTAGCGGCCCTGTCGGAAGGCGGATTCGAGATGGAAGCCCATGGTCGGCAGGCCGATGAAGCCGAGCACCAGGGTGGAGCGCATGGCGCATTCGAACCGGTAGAGCGTGTAGTGCCGGAAGGCCGCGGCGACGTCGGGCAGGCGGGCATACGCGAAGGCCGAGAGCGCACCGGTCCCGTCCGGGAGGACCCGGAGGGCCGCGAGGTCTGCCTCCTCGATGATCTCGGAATAGACCTTGGCGCAGATGCCCGCGTAGGGCAGCGCGATGGCCAGGATCCCGGTTGTCGCCGACAGGCCGAACACCTGCATCAGCAGCAGGGCCCAGAACAGCTCGTGGACCGAGCGCAGGGCGGCGCAGGCCAGCCGCACGCTCCGAGCCCTGGCGAAGGGGATGGCGAGCAGGAAGCCGGCCCCGGCTCCGAGCGACACCCCGAGGACCGCGAAGGCGACGGTGTAGACGACGCTCCAGATCTCCACCGCCGGAAAGTCCGGGTGGATCAGGCCGCCGAGCAGGCGCTGGAGGTCGGCCCAGGGATGGAGGCTGGTGATCGCGAGGTCGGCGACGAGGAGCGCCGCCGCCGCGCCGCCGACGAACCAGCGGGTCACCGCGGCGTAGCCCCGGCCGGCCACCCGGTCGGCCAACAGGCGGGCGGCGCTCACGCGGCCTGCCCGTAGAACGGGGCGAGGGCCGCCTCGTCGAGGTCGCGGGCGGGGGCGTCGAGGACGATGCGGCCCGCATCGAGGACGACGATGCGGTCCGTATGCGCCAATGCGAGCGCGATGTCGTGGAGCGCCAGCACCAGTGTCCGGTGCCGCGCGGCCAGACGTTCGAGGATCAGCCCCCCCTGCCTGCGGTCGAGGGCCGAGACCGGCTCGTCACCGATCAGGATCGGGCGACCGTTGTAGAGGGCGCGCGCCACGGAGACGCGCTGCTGCTGGCCGCCCGACAACGCCCCGGCCTTGGCCCGGAGCGCGTCGGCGAGCCCGACCTCCCCGAGGATCCCGCCCACCTCCGCGAGGTCGGCACGGGCCGGGAACGCCAGGGTGCGCAGGTTGTGCAGCGTCGAGCGGCGATCGAGGCGGCCCATGTAGACATTGTGGAAGACCGAGAGCGTCCGCACCAGGGTGGCCGCCTGCGGGATCAGTGCCACGTGCGGGCGGGCCTGGGCGTAGATCAGCCCGAGCAGAGTGGACTTTCCCGCACCCGACCGGCCCATCAAGGCGACGCGCTCTCCGGCTCGGACGGTGAGGTCCACGCCGAACAGGACGGGCTTGCCGTCATAGGCCGCCGTCGCGTCCGACAGGACGATCTCGGCTTCGGCTCGGGGCGGGCTCACGGCGGCGCGCGGTTCAATCCAGCAGGCCCGTGGATTTCGCCACGCGCTCCACCGGCTCGTAGGCAGCGTTGGTCACCGGGATGAACTTCGAGCGGGCGAAGGGCGCGAGGATCGCCGGATCGGTGATGCCGATCAGCGCCGCCTTCAACCGCTCCGTGAACCCGGCACCGTAGATCGCGTCGACATCGCCGCGCACGGTCCACTGATAATCGGGGAAGGGCGGGCTCTCCCAGATGATGCCGACCTCCTTCTGGTCGACCTTGCCGGCCTTGCTGTCGAGATCCCAGACCGAGTAATCCACCGCCCCGACCTCGAAGGCTCCGGACTGGACGAGCTGGATCGTGCGGCTGTGGTCCCCGGAGAAACCGACGCGGGCGAATACCGCGTCGGGTGTCTTCCCCGGGAAGGCCTCGCGGATGAAGTATTCCGGCATCAGCCGGCCCGAGGTCGAGGCCCGGGAGCCGAACGTGAAAGTCTTGCCGGCGATCGCCTTCGGGAAGTCGGCCGTGCGCGTCAGGCCCGTCTTGGTGTTGGCGATGAGGTAGGTCTTGAAGGCTGCATCCTCGGCACCCTGCGCGATTGCCTGGGACCCGGGCGAGGCCTTGCGGGCCTGTACGCCGGTGAAGCCGCCGAACCACGCGAGCTGGACCTGCCCGTTGGTGAAAGCGGTGACCGCCGCCGGGTAGTTCTTCACCGGGATGTACGTCACCGGCACGCCGAGCTTGCCCTCAAGGTAGGTGGCGACCTTGCCGAAGCGCTCGACGAGGCGGCTCTCGTCCTGGTCGGGGATGCCGGTGAAGACGAAGGCGGGCTTCGCGCCGCCCTGCGCGCCGGCGGCCTGCGGCAGCGCGAGGCAAGCCAGGCCGGCAAGCAGCGATTGGCCCAAAGTCCGTCTCAGCATCGCGCGCCTCCTCGATTTCCGATCGTGAACGACGCCCTGCCGGCATCGATGACCCATCACCTGACAGATATTCCATGCCTTGGCACGGGCCTTCGAGAACCCCGTTGATGGTCCACGCCCCCGGCGTCCGATCGTGTCCGGCGAGGTCCACCTGCTGACGAGCACCTTGACGAGCACCTCGACGGCCACACTGGCGTCGGCCCGCCAGCGGCCGAAGCGCGCGAGCGCCGATGCGACGGTCATTGAAGGCGCGGCTCGCCGGTGCCCGACGGATCCGCCGCGATCGCAGCGCTGAGCCACCTGCGGCGGCCGACGCGGCCAGCCGTGCCGAAGACCCGCACTTGTCGGATGACGGGCCGCCCGGCACGGTCCATCCACGATCACGACGCCAGAGGTTCTGCCCATGGATACGCCCCCGGTCCGTCTCACCAGTCTCGCCCATGGCGGCGGATGCGGCTGCAAGCTCGATCCCGCAATCCTGCGAACGCTGCTCGCCGACCAGCCGGTCGCGGGCCCGTTCGAGCGTCTCCTGGTCGGCAACGAGACCGCCGACGACGCGGCGGTCTGGGCCCTGGACGACGGCACCTGTCTGATCGCCACCACGGACTTCTTCACGCCGATGGTGGACGACCCCCACGATTTCGGCCGGATCGCCGCCACAAACGCGATCTCCGACGTCTACGCCATGGGCGGCAGGCCGATGCTGGCGCTGGCCATCCTGGGCATGCCGGTCGGCAAGATCGCCCCCGCGATCGTCGCCGAGATCCTGAAGGGCGGCGCGGCCACCTGCGCGGAGGCGGGCATCCCCGTCGCGGGCGGCCACTCGATCGACACGCCGGAGCCGATCTACGGGCTGGCGGTGATCGGATCGTGCGACCGGGCCCATGTCCGGCGCAACGCCGACGCGCGCGCCGGCGACGTCGCCATCCTGACCAAGCCCCTCGGGGTTGGGATCTACTCCGCCGCCATCAAGCGGGAGGCTCTCGATTCCGCGGGCTACGCGGATTTCATCGCCACCACGACGCGCCTCAACAGGGTCGGGGCCGATCTGGCGCGCGACCCGGAGGTTCACGCCATCACCGACACCACCGGCTTCGGCCTGCTGGGCCACGGCCTCGAACTCGCGCGCGGCGCCGGCCTGACTTTCGTCGTCGCGGGCGACGCGGTCCCGCTGCTGCCCCGGGCCGCGGCCCTCGCGCAGGAGGGCTTCGTCACCGGCGCCTCGCACCGCAACTGGGCGAGCTTCGGAAGCCAGGTGACGCTGCCCGCGGGCCTGCCGGACTGGCGCCGGCATATCCTCACCGATCCCCAGACCTCCGGAGGCCTGCTCGTCACCTGCACGCCCGGGCGGGCCGAGGCGATCCTCGCCCAGTGCCACGCCGCCGGCTTCGCGCAGGCCGCCGTCGTCGGGCGGTTCGAGGCCGGCCCGGCCGCCATCCGGGTCGAGGCCTGACGCCGCCCCGACCCTGCGCGAGGCGTGCGGGGCGGCCATGCGGGCTCGGCGCCGGGCAGATCTTCGCCTCCAGCGGCGCAGGACGACGCGGGAGATGTGCGCCAGCCCTCCGGTGCGGTGCGGACAGCGCGCATCGGCCATCACAGTCCCGTCGGTCGCGGCGCGCCGCTGCGCCCGATCGGCGATCGTTCCTCGGGGGCCGCCGCTTCGCCGGCCGCTCCAGACCGGCCGGAATGGCGACGTCGATGAACGCGGCCTGACGCGACAGTTCAGGAAGCGCGCCTGGAACGGCGCGTACCGTCTCCCGCGAACCGCCGATCCGGCGCGTTCGGAACAGGAGATGGACAATGGTCCCTCGCGCATCGCCGTCGGAGCGGCCCGCACCGGCCCGGCGGCCGGACCATCGTGGGCGGCCCTATCCCGTCTGGCGCGTGCCCCGGCCCGTGGTGGTCGCATGCCCGTAGCCGGTCTACCGCGCGGCCGTGCCGGCGGGCTCCGGCCCGGGCTGCCACGTGACCCGGCGTCGCCATCGCCCCGTGGGGCTGGCACAGGATCGTGACCACCAAGACCTGCCTCGTGCCCCGACGGGGCCGTCCGGCCGCCGCATTCTGGATGGCTGATACGGTTCCACCACGACTGGTCTGCCGGGCGGCGTCCCACGCCCGACAGCCTCTGCTCTTCCCGAGGGATCCCGCGATGCGCCTGCACAAAGCTGTCAGCCTCCTCCTCGCCGCGCTCCTCCTCGTCGCGGCCTTGCCCGCCTCCCCGGCCTGGGCGGCGGAGAAGCGCATCGCGCTCGTGGTCGGCAACGCCGCCTATCAGGCCGGTCCGCTCGCCACCGCGGCCAATGATGCCGGGCTCATCGCCCAGACCCTGCAGGGCGCCGGCTTCGACGTGATCGGCGCCCGGGATCTCGACGAGGACGCGCTGCGGAAATCGCTGCGGGACTTCGTCGACAAGGCCGCGGCCGCCGGGCCGGACGCGGTGGCGTTCATCTACCTCGCCGGCTACGGCCTGCAGCTCGAAGGCGAGAACTACTTCGCCCCGATCGACTTGCGCGTGACCAGTGCCGCCGACGTCGCCCTGAGGGCGCTGCGGGTCTCGGACTACACGAGGAGCCTGGCGGCCCTGCCGTTGAAGGCGCGGTTCTTCGTCCTGGACGGGGCGCGGCGCGCGCCCTTCACCGTGCCCGGCAAGCCGCTGGCGGGCGGCCTCGCCCTCACCGAGGCCGAGCCGGGCAGCCTGATCGCCTTCAACGCCGCGCCGGGGACCGTGGGACCGGACGAGAAAGGCCCCTACGGCGCCTACGCCCAGGCGCTGGTCGAGATGATCCGCGAGGGCGGCCTCCCGCCGGGGCCGCTGTTCGACCGCGTGCGCCTGCGCGTCGATGCCGCCACGAAGGGGGCCGAGGTGCCGTGGGACGCCGACCGCACCGCGTCCGCCTTCGTGTTCTTCGACCGGGCCGCCGACGCCCCTGCCCTCGGCCGGGAGCGGGCCGCCACGCTCCGCGACCGGCCGCTGCGCGACCTCGGCGTGCAGGACGCCTACGCCGTCTGTCTGGAACGCGACGACCTCGCCCACTACCAGGAATTCGTGACCGATTATCCCGGCGACGCTCTGGCGCGGCGGGTCCGGGCGCTCATCGCCGCCCGGCGCGAGGCCCTGGTCTGGCGCCGCACCTGGATCGTCGGCACGCCGGACGCCTACTGGTCGTACCTCGCCCGGTACCCGCGCGGTCCGCACGCCTGGGATGCCCGCCGCCGCCTCGCCACGCTCGCGGCCGCGCTGGAGCCGCCGCCCCGCTTCGCGATGATCGCCTACGACGTGCTGCCGGCTCCGCCGGACGAGATCGTGTATGTCGACCGGCCGGTGCTGTTCCTCGACGATCCGGTCTTCGCGCTGCCCCCGCCGCCGCCGCCGGCCCTCGTCTTCCTCCCGCCGCCGCCGGCCTACCTCGTGGCGCTGGCCCCCCCGCCGCCGGTCTACGGGCTCTACGCCCTGCCGACGCCGCCGGTCGTGCCGGTGCCGGCCTACGTGTCCGCGCCGGCCTACGTGGCGCCGCCGCCGAACGACGTGCTGTTCCAGAACATCCACAACACGACCGTCATCGAGCAGATCAACCGGCAGAACACGGGCGTGCAGGCGCCCGCCGCCGCGGCTGCTCCCGCGGCCGCGATCGGTGGCGCGGGCGCGCTTGCCGGGGCTGCCCTCGGCGCGGCGGCCACCCGGGTCGCTCTGCCCGCCGCCCTGCAGCAGCGCGCCGTCGCGGCGCCTCCGCCGGGAACCAACCCGGCCGCAATCGGCGGGCCGGCGGGACCGCGACCGGGCGGGCCACAGGCGGGGCCTCCCCCCTCCGCGCCGCAGGCGGCGCTTCCCGCCGTCTCCGCACAGCCGGGAGCCGCGCATGCCCTGCCCGGCGCGAACGGCCAGCCTCTTCCGGCACCCGGGGCCCGGCTGGCTCCGCCCGCTGCGTCGGCCCCGGCCGCCGCGCCCCGGCAGGCCTTCCGCCCGGCCGACATTCCGGCGCGGACGTCGGCTGGACCGGTCCGCCCTCAGGAACTCCGCGACGGCTCGGGCGCTCCGGGCCAGCCGCCGCGCGGACCTGCCGCGGATCGAGCCGTCGCGGCGCGGCCCTCCGTCGATCCCCGCGCCGCGCTGATGGCGCAACAGCGCCAGGAGGCCCTGTCCCGGCGTGTCCAGGCCCAGGCGGCGCAGCGCCAGCAGCAGGTCCAGGCCGCTCGCCAGCAGCAGTCTGCGCAGCGTCAACAGCAGGCCGCGCAGCGTCAACAGCAGGCCGCTGTTCGCCAGCAGCAGGCGCAACAGGCCGCCCAGCGGCATCAGGCCATGCAGGCGCAGTTCGCGCAGCAGGCGGCCCAGCGGCAGCAACAGGCCGCCGCCCGTCAGCAGCAGGCGGCGCAGCGCCAGCAGATGATGGTGCAGCGTCAGCAGATGATGGCGCGTCCGGCTCCGCCGCACCCGGGGCCGGCTCCGCATGCCGGACCGCCGCCCTCCCACGGCAATCCGCGGCCGGCCTGTCCCCCCGGACACCCCTGCCGATAGGAGACCGCGCAGCCGGTGGGCCCGCTTTGCCCGGTCTGGACACGTCCGGCACCTGTCCGCGACGGGTGTGGGACGATGCCCGATCGGGCGCCTCGGTCGACGATCCCGGCGCCGGCGTCACCAGCGACGCGAAGTGATTCGGGACCGCGCGACCAGGATGACGGTGGCGCCGACTGGGTGGCTTCGCTCCGCGCGCCGGGAAGGCGATGCCGAGGGCATCGGCCGGAAGCCGTACGAGGGGGTGCGGGGTCGATGGGCCGCCGTGGCGACAGGAGCGCCTGGCCCGCGCGCCGAAGCGGCCCGACCGGTCGAGCGCGCCGCCCCGCCAATCGCACGCGTTCGGTGCCCAAAACGAAGGACATCCCGGGAGCGGGCGCTCCCGGGATGTCGCCGACCTCGCGGCCAGTCTGATCGGGCTGGGGGTGCGAAGGTCAACCTTACGGCTGCGCGCCCGCGACGGGCTCGGCCCGCCGCCACGCCCCCCGGTGCGGAACCGGGAGGCGCCCGATCGTTCTCAGTACGAGCCGAACTTGTAGTTCAGGCCGGCGCGGACGACGGCGAACTCGTCGGCGCGTCGTCCGATCGGGCTGTAGACGGCCGGGACGTTGTTGGCGGCGTTGATGACGAACGCGCCCTGGTTGCGGGTGTTGCGGTCGAGGTTGACGTACAGGCCTTCGACCTTGAGCGTGACGGCCGAGGAGCGGAAGAAGTTCAGGAAGGAGTCGGTGGGCAGGGCGTACTCGATGCCGCCGCCGACGGCCCATCCGGTGCGGAAGCTGTCGTTGCCGGCAAAGCCGCCGAAGGAGCGGTCGGCGCTGCCCGAGCCGTAGGCGAAGCCGCCGGTGCCGTAGACGAGGGTGCGGTCGAAGGCGTAGCCGAGGCGGCCGCGCACGGTGCCGAAGAAGTCGAGGCTGGAGAGGCCGCGCGGGTCGGTGACGTAGTAGCCGGGGGCCAGGGCGCCGGAGAGGAAGGCGTTGTTCCGGTTGCGGCCGAAGTCGAGGTACTGGGCGTCGGCCTCGACGCCGATGACCACGCCCGAGCCCGGGGTGAACTGGTAGTTGTAGCCGACCTGGCCACCGCCGGAGAAGCCGTCCTGGCTGCGGTTGCGGAAGGTGGCCACCGTGCCGGGGGCGGCGTAGGGGAAGGGCACGCCGAAGGTGTTGCCGGTGTTGCGGTCGCTGGCGTCGAAGGCGTAGCCGGCGTTGATACCGAAGTAGGCGCCGGTCCAGGTGAACACCGGCACGGGGGTGAACACCGGCGGCGGCGCGGCACGGCGCGGAAGGTCGGCCGCCGAGGCGGCGCCGGTCAGGAGCGCCGTCGCGGCGCTGGCGAGAAGAAGCTTCTTGATCATCTGGTCCTCTGTCTCCCGTTGGACGGGATGTGTGCGGTGCGACAGGAACTGCAGGATGTCCTCGGGCGATAGTGCACGGATGCAACAGCCCGAACGAGGCCCCTGGGAGGGCTACATGGAGGTGCGCTGCAGCACATCCCGCGCAGGATCGAAGTTGATCTGCATCAGGATATGTAACGGGCCGCTTCCGGAAACAAAAAGCCCCGTCGCTCGAAGGCTGACGGGGCTGAAGTTCGTTCGTGAACGATCCCAGGACCAACCGGGAAGCTTCACCGTTTATTAAATCCTAACGCTCGGCGGCCTGCAAGCCTGCGCGCAGCGGTAGAATGGCGTTAAGATTAATGCGGTGGTGCGGCGGGTTCGGCTTGCTGCCTGGCGCCCGAGCTTTCAGAGGGCGCCGTTTCGGCGCGACAGACTAGACGCAAGGTTCTTCCTGGGACCGATCCGGTTCAGCCCGGCGCCTATCCAGTGCTCGCCGCAGGCATGACCCACGGGGCGCTGTCTCGGGGCGTCCATGCTCTTGGAGGTCGGGTCCCGAGCATTGTAATCTCCGGGGCGGGCGGCGAATCGGGCAGCCGGACGTCCGGCCCGGAGCGGTCTGCCGCCGACGCGGCCACGCGCACGGCCACGCCGTTCGGCCTGTGGAGAAGGGGCGGATGTCGAGCGTCAGCGAGCGGACCGCGCGGCATCAGCGGATCATGGGCCCTCTCCTCGTCGCCGCGATCCTGTTCGGCTTGGCCGGATTGCCGATCGCGGTCTGGCTCGACCTCCGCGGCCTGTCCGAGCGCATGCTGGCGACGCAGGCGGTGGAGAC
Source organism: Methylobacterium mesophilicum SR1.6/6 (assembly GCF_000364445.2). Taxonomy (NCBI): domain Bacteria; kingdom Pseudomonadati; phylum Pseudomonadota; class Alphaproteobacteria; order Hyphomicrobiales; family Methylobacteriaceae; genus Methylobacterium; species Methylobacterium mesophilicum. The sequence goes on from NZ_CP043538.1 coordinate 3,580,328, forward strand.
CGGCCGGATCATCGACCAGATGCGCAGCTTCTACGCCAGCGACGTGGTCCAGGCGGTCAACGGCGCCACCGGCCGCGTGGTGACGACCCACGATTACAAGGGCGTGCCGAACGCGATCCCGATCCCCGCGACGCTCTCCCTGGAACTCGGCGACCGGATCAGCGGCGGAGATGGGGCGGTGAAGTACCGCTTCGTGTCCGACCTGCCGTTCAAGGACCGCAAGCCCCACGAGCTCGACGCCTTCGAGGCCGCCGCCCTGGCCGACCTGCGCGCCCACCCCCAGACCAACTTCGTCAGCGAGACCACCGGCTCGATCTTCGACCGGCAGGTCCGCATCGCTGCGCCCATCCGGATGGAATCCGCCTGCGTGCGCTGCCACAACGCGCATCCCTTGAGCCCCAAGACCGACTGGAAGGTCGGCGACGTGCGCGGCATCCAGGAGATCGTCCTGCGCCAGCCGATCGCCGCCAACGTCCTCGCCTTCAAGTACCTGCTCGGCTACTTCATCCTGGCGGCGCTCGCCGGCACCACCTTCCTGCTCCTGCAGGCGCGCCAGTCCCGGCTGATCGACCGGATGAACCGCGAGCTGACGGAGTCGAACGGCTTCCTGGCCGCGATCTCGGTGCAGATCGCCAAGTACATCTCGCCCCAGGTCTACAAGAGCATCTTCAGCGGCGAGCGGGACGTGTCGGTGGCCACCGAGCGCAAGAAGCTGACGATCTTCTTCTCCGACATCAAGGATTTCACCGCCACCACCGAGCGCCTGCAGCCCGAGGAGCTGACCGCGCTGCTCAACGAGTACCTGACCGAGATGACCGCCATCGCCCTCAAGCACGGCGGCACGGTCGACAAATACATCGGCGACGCGATGCTGGTGTTCTTCGGCGATCCCGAGACACGGGGCGTGCGCGAGGACGCGCAGGCCTGCGTGCGGATGGCCATCGAGATGCAGAAGCGCCTCGGCCAGCTGAACGCCCGCTGGCGCCGGGCCGGCATCGAGCGCCCGTTCCAGGCCCGGATCGGGATCAACACCGGCTACTGCAACGTCGGCAATTTCGGCAGCGACGATCGGATGGACTACACGATCATCGGCGCGGAGGCGAACCTCGCCGCCCGCCTGCAATCGGTGGCCGCGCCCGGCGGGATCACCCTGAGCTACGAGACCTACGCGCTGGTCAGCGACATCGTCCGGGCGGGCCCGCAGGAGCCGATCCGCATGAAGGGCATCAGCCGCGAGGTCGTCCCCTACGCCATCGAGGGCGACCTCGCCGCGGAGGCGCCGGAGACGGTCTTCTCCGAGCACGCGCGGGGCATCGACTTCTACATCGACGTCGATGCCCTGGAGGCGGACGGCGCCGCCCGGCTCCGGAAACGCCTCCTCGAGACGCTGGCCGCCGTCGACCGCCGGATGACCGGCTCGGGCGCGCCGAGCCCGGAGCCGCAGCCGGGCGCGTTGCAGCCCGCGGCGGCGGGCTGACGGGGCCGGACGGGCGTTGGAGATCCTGGGAAGACCTGTCGACGGGGCGAAGATGGACGGCAGCGGTCAGGGGGCGACAGGCACGAGGGCGCGGGTGTCGGGCGCGGGGGCTTCCGGAGCCGGGCCGCGGGGCACGCCCGTCGCCCGTGGGCGTGGCTCTCGCCTCGTCCTGGTCCTCACGGTCATGCCGTCCCTCCTGGTCACGGCCCGCACGGCCCGGGCGGTGGAGGAGGACACGGTCGGCTGGTGGATCTATGCCGGCGCGGTGCGCAGCACGCTGCTGTCGCGCTACATCGGACCCGAGGCGGCGACCGAAGCGCTGGCCGCGATCGCCCGCGCCGGCCGGGATTGCGGCCTGACGGCCCGGATCGACGCGCGCGACGCCTTCGGGGCCACGCCGCCCGGCGCCGCGCCGGTGGTGTTCGGCCCGTTCCTGAGCCGGGCGCGGGTCGCGGCTTCCCTGGCCTGCATCCGGCGCTATGTGCCGTCGGCCTTCGTCACGCAGTCCGGCCCGCCCGTATGACGCGGGTCCGGGCCGCCGGCCCGGAGACCGGGAGACCCGCATGAACCCGATCGCGCTGCTGTCGATGCTGGCCCTGCTCGCGACGTGGATCGGGATCGGTGTCGCCGTCCTGGCCTACGGGACGCCGCTCGGCGTCGCCTGCTACGTGCTCGCCATCGTCGCCACCCAGCCGCGGGTGTGGAGGCTCCGGTGACCGACGCCCCCGCCCCCACCGGCGCGTTCCTCGAGGCGCTGCCGCCGCCGGCCAGGCTGCGCGGACGGCGTCCCGTGGCAACCCGCGCGGCGCGGTAGCGCGGCGATGTTCGGATTCTCCCTCAGTTCCACCGAGCCAGACAGCATCGCGCACATCATCCAGGTGGCGCTCGCGCCCGCCTTCCTGCTCTCGGCCCTGGCCACGCTGCTGAACGTGTTCTCCACCCGCCTCGGCCGGATCTCCGACAAGGTCGACGCCCTCTCGGCGGAGGCCGCCCGGATGGCGCAGGCGAGGGCGGCGGATGCCGAGGCCGTCCGCCTGTCCCGTCGGCTGAGCTACCTGCGGCGACGCTCCTTCGTCCTCGACATGGCGGTCGTTCTGGCCTCGCTGGCGGGCGGGCTGATCGGGCTGGCCGTGCTGACCCTGTTCGTCGGGGCGCTGCGCGACGCCGCCACGGCGTCGATCCTGTTCGCGTGCTTCGGGGCGGCGCTGATCTGCACCGTCGCGGCGATCGCCGCGTTCATGGCCGAGATCCTGATGGCGGGGCGCGGCGTGCGCGACGAGGTCGAACACCAGCAGGACAAGGTGCCGGCCGGGCGCTGACCCGGCCCACGGATTGCGATTGCACGGATTGGGAACCGGCCCTTAATCTTAACGGTGCCTGATGCCGCCGTACGCTGCGCTCGAGTGTTCCGTCATGAGTCTCGCGATCTTCGTTGCCCTCATCGCCGGAGCCCTCTGCCTCGGGGCCCTGTCGTCGCTCCTTCCGTTCGGTCGGCGGGAGGACGAGGATCTGGAGCAAGCCCTTCCGCGCGAGGACGAGTTCTTCGACATGGGCGGTCCGGTCATCGACATGGAACCGCATCATTGAGGCGCCGGGGCCGCGCGCTGCGGCCCGGGACCGAGGGCCAGCCGGGGTTTGCAGGCGGCGCGACCTTGCGCAGTCTGTGCGACCTTGCCTGCGGCAGCGACGCGCATTCGTGCTGGCCGCGAGCCGAATGCTGGACACGTCGAAGTCTGCGGCTCGCGCCATCCCATTTTATACAACTAGCGGTAGTAAAAATGTCCGCAAATGGTTCACGTCGCCGACCCACTTGATTGATAAATCATCGTCGTACGCACTCCTCTCGGGTTTTTACGTCGCCTGGATGCAGTCATAGCGAGCTGTCGATCTTCTGCAGAACGCGGGTTGTTGATGGACAAGGCACAGGGCGACCGTACAGACGGCATGGAAAAGCCTGCAGACATCGCGCAGGAGGCGAACGGCATCGCCTTCCTGCTGGCCAGTGCCGCCTATCTGGCGCTCGCGGGGGCGCACCTGCGGCGCGAGGGAGCGGCAGGGCTCGCCCTGATGGACGAGATCGAAGGTCAGATCGAGGAGGCGCTGATCAGCTTCGCGGCCGAGAACACCTACGAGGTCGCGCGACCGGACATTCTCCTGCACGCGACCCGCAAGGTCCGCGCGCTGCTCGATGCGGGGCGCCTGATGGTGCCGGAGGTTCACTCCCTTCAGTGATCCCGTCTGTGGTGCTCCGCTCGGGCTGGGGCGACCGACCCGATCGCGCAGCCCTGCCGCGGGTTTGTCGCCCGGACGACTGTCGGATTGGATACGGACATGCCGGCGGCGGTTGACCGGCGGACGGAGGGGCGCGATGCGGGTGGATGAACCGCGGAGGCGCGACATGCCGCTGGCAGGCTATGAGGCGGGACAGCCGGTCATCGATCAGGAGACCCTTGCCCACGTGCGATTCGGGATGTTGGACGGTCGCGTCGTCCCCTGCCGTGTGCCGATCGACGTGCTGAGAGACCTGTTTCACGCGGGCGACCGCCCGTTCGACCCGCTCGACATCTTCCGGAGCCACCGCCGCGCCATCGAGGACGCGGCCATCGAGAAGTACGAGCGCTCGGGCGCGCCGGACGGCATCCTGGACCTCGACGAGTCCGATTTCATCTGAGCAGACCCGTATCGGCAGGCCGCCGCTTCATCCCTCGGGTCCTTGGTGCGTCACAGGTTCTCGTCGCAGGGTCGGTGGCGGCTTTTGCGCGGCGTGCGCAGAGCGCGGCGGCCCGGACCGGCCCGACGGGTGCCGGGGCGTGGGCGCGTCTGCAAACCGCTTTCCGGGCAGACGGCCGGGAAGGCGGCGCGCCGCTGAACCTGCGCCGGATGGCGGCGTTGACCTCCCGCCAATGCGGGGAGCGGCCGATGTCTTTCATCGACGAGATCAGAAGCGACCGGGCTGCTTGGCTCGAGCGTGCCCGTGCGGAGCCGGAGGATGCCTTCCCCGGCGTATCCTGGCTGTCGATGTCGGTGGCCGACATCGAAAGTCTGGAAGAAGTCGTGTCGGGTCGGTGCCCGCGCGACGACCGGCCGATCAGAGCGGCCCGTTCGGCGTCGCTCGGCAGCGCGGAGCCGATTGTGCGCCGGCAGGACGGTCGCGGCACCCCGCGCGTCACCGGCGGTAGATCCGGAGCCGTGACGGGCGGGCCCGGTCCGGAACCGGCACGGCAGGGCGGCGCGGGCCGCCGAGCCTGACCCGCCGCGGAGCGGGCCGCCTCCGATGCGGAGCGCGGCGTTCGCCGATGCAACACGCGAAGCAATACGCCGGACATCGAGCTTGGCCATAAGACCGTTCGAGGCCTCCGATCGTCGGAGGCCGAACGGGGTCTGCGCGCGATGACAAGGCCAGCGACGATGACCAGCCGCCTCGTGGACGCCGTCGTGACGGCGGCCATGGGGTTCAGCCTGATCGTGCACGCGCAGTTCATGGTCCTGCCGCCGCACTTCGTGTGAGACTTGGGTCCGGTCGATGCCTTCGGCGCGGCTGTCTCCGCGAGCGGAGCGAAGCGATCCCGTGGCGCCACGCCCGATCGGGCCACGCTGCCCTGGGTCGCTCCGCCCGTGATGACGGGAGGAGCGCCTCAACCGATGCGTTCACGCGGACACCCTGCAGGGCCTGTGGCGCGTCGGCCCTGATGGTCTGCGCACCGGTCGCGACGTTGCGCGCGCGGACGCGAACGGCCGAGCCCGGCGCCGGTCGTGGACCGGGCCGCAGACTTCGCCTGGGGCCGTCGGATCAGCGCTGGACGAGGCGCACCCGATGATGCCGGTGGTGCCGGCGCCATTTGAGGAGCGCGTAGCGAACCTTGCTGAAGTAGGCGTAGAGTCTCGACTTGTGCCGATGACGATGTGCGAGCTGAACCCGGTGGGCATGTGGGGGCTGCACCGCGCGGCTCACCACGACCGTCGGCTTCCAGGCGGCGGGCTTCGCGTTCAGTACAGCGATGGGATCGACGTAATCGACCCTGCGGGCGCGCCCAGCGCCGCCGCAGCCCGAGCAGAGCGAGCCGGACAGCCGCCGCCAAGCCGCCTGTTCACGCGCGGCGATGCTCCGGTCGGCTGCATCCGACAGCTCGATCGGGCTTCTGAGCAGCGCCGACCGATCTTGTTGCCGGAGGATCCGGGACGAGGGACCAGAATCGTCGGGCACCTCAAGCATCGGAAGCCGGACAGTCTGTGGTTCTGCACGGCATGTCACAGCACAGGCGCAGCCGAGAGGAAGCGCTATCAGAAGCGTCATTCTGGATGCTGGATGAGACATCGTCGCCCACGACTCCGACGCGACCGCTCCACTACGCCGGACCGGGCTGCTGTAGCCAAATAATGCTATTTGCAACCGGATGGCGCAATCTAGCCCGTAAATACGACAGCTTAGGCAAAGTACTTAGAAGTTGGCGGCGGTCAATCGTTATTTGCGACCCGAGAGCAGAAACCTGATGGCTACTGAGCCCGAGGCTGAGCCCGGGCCGGCGCTACGGCGAAGCTTGGCTGTCGTTGCCGCGGAAATGTCGGCGCGTCCTGGGCTGAGGATGCCGGGCGTGGGCGCAAGGTCCCGTTCTCGTCCTGGATCCCGGGCGCTGGCCGGTCGCCTTCGGCCGTGCGTCCCATGCCGGTGCGTTTGCGAGGCGCTGTCCGGCTCTGCCGCAGGCGTCGCGAACCCCGTCCTCCAGTCCGCACGCGGCGGAGGGCACCGGTGCGTCGGGCCGGCGGTGCGACCTTGGCCGCGGCCGCCCGCTGCGGGAACCCGCGACGTGCCCCGACCCGGCGGGACCTTGACGGTCGATCCAGCGAGCGCCTGAGCTGCGGCGTCCGGGCTCAGGGCGGCCCGGGAACGGGCCCCTCCGCCCTGGGCGGCCCGTCCTGCCGCGCGGACCAGACGACACGACCCGCCACGTCCCGCAGGGCTGCGGAGCCCGAGCGGCCCGCGAGCAGCTGCGCGAAGCGGGTCTTCGCGTCGGCGACGGCCGCAGCCTCGGAGGCGCCGAGGATCTGCTCGTCATGGATGATGATGCCGCTGGCGCTCTCGCGATGGATGACGCATTGCAGCCGATAGGGGGCGAGCGGTTCGGTCGAGGCCATCGCCAGTCCCGTCACGGAGCCGGTCTGGCAGCCGGGCCGCGACCGGCCGGTCTCGCCGCGGCGCGCCCGACGGCCCGGTGCGCCGGGCCCGGTTCAGCTGACCATTCGCCATCCCGGATGGCGAAGACGCAGCGGGACACCCGCGCCTCCTCAGATCGAGATCTCCAACGAGAAGATATCAGAATTGGCCGCGCCATGAACGGTTCGAGACGGGGCTGGCAGTGCCGTTGCACCTCGATCACTTCCGAGGTCCAGCCCGGATCGGAGCCGCGGTGGCGCGGCGCCCGATCAGACCGGATCGGGCGCCGCTCTGGAGGGCGGCTCAGGCCGCCTCACCCTCCGCGTCGTCGGCGTCCAGAATGGTCTCCAGATCGCCCACCAGGGCGTCCAGCTGGTCGGCGGTCGCCTTGAGCTTGAGCGTCGTGCCGTCCTGGGCCTCGACCGCGATCTCGATGTGATCGGCGACCTTCGCGGCCAGCGCCTGCTTCACCGTGTAGGTCGTCACGTCAGCCTTGTCCGCCATGCTGTCTCCTGGGTTGGCCCTGGGCAAACCCGGCACCCGTCGCATCGATGCTGCGGCAGAAGTTCGCGACGCGGCCCGGAGGAGCGGTCTACCGGCGCTGGCGCGTGTAGCGCTCGACGACCCGTTGCCGATGCGTCGGCGCCTCCGGGAGGTGGGATGCGCCCGCCGGGACGGCGGCACGGGATACGGGCCGCGGCGCGGGCAACAGCTCCGGTATGGTCCGGGGCGTCTCGAGGATGACGGCCTCCAGCACACGCGGCCGGGTCGATCGTGCCGGCCGCGGGCCGCGGTCCGGCCGTGCCGCGAAGGTCCCGAGTGCCCAGAGCCCGAGGCAGAGCAGGCCGATCAGGATCCCGTCCCAGGACGGCTCGGCCCGGCACATCAGGATCCCGGTCCCGGTCAGGGAGGCCGCGGCCGCGAAGAGCCGCGGAGTCGGATCGCCGGAGGTCATGCCGCAGCCTCGGCGCCGCGCGCTGACGGCGCGTAAATTCCACCGTTCCAATTGTCCCGAACCGGCCGATTCCGGTAGCCGAACACGGGCTGTCCTCAGCCGGCCAGGCTCGACGGCGGCTGCCAAGTCACGCCGGGATGCTCGCGGATGTCGCCGGCCCGGCTTCCGGTATCGGCATCGCTCGTCCAGTCGCTGGGCTCGGTGAGGCCGGCGATCTCGGCCTCCGGATAGGCGGCGGTCAGAAACAGGCGCGCCTCGCCCTCGGCTTCGGCCCTGACCGTGACGAGCGGCTCCGGGCCGCCCGGCCGGCGCAGCTGCGCGATGAACAGCTTGGTCATGACGGGGCTCCCGAGGCTCCGGCCGGCGTGAGCCGATCCGCATTGGCAGGCCATCGCTTCATCGGCTCAGGTCCTGGGTTGGCTGCGGGTCCCGCAAGGCCGGCCCACGCTTCTGCAAAGCCCCCGAGACCCTGCGCGCCTCCGACATCGATTTCCGCGACGTGAAGGCCGCCGGCGCGCAGGCGATCCGGAAGGCGCGCGCGGCCGTGGTAGCCGGCCGCGTGCGCCATACTGTCCAGCGCCGCGAGAGCGTCCAGCGCCGAGCCGGTCCAGAGGACGATGCCCGTCGCCGCTTGCATGATCCGGAACACCTTCACGCGACGCCCCAGGCCTCCGATGCTCGGACAAGCTTGCGAGCGGACTCGGTGTTCCCGGTCGATCCGGTCATGGCTGACGGTTCGGGCCGCGCGCCGCCGCGGGTCCGCGACGGGCGCCGGGAGGGGCTGGCGGACGAGGGCGGCAAGCGCGGCAAGCGCGGATTGCGCCCTGCCCATCCGCTGCGGCCGATTGGGCAGGGGCCGGAACACGCCGTCGAGGCGCGCGGTTATCCAGCCCATGCCGGCATGGTCTGCCCCGGGTCTGCCCCCGAGGCAGTTCTCAGTCAGCCCCGAGACAGTCCTCAGGGCCGGCGCCATGGTCCAGCACGTCCCGAACCCGATCGGAATCAGCAGACCCATGACCAGCCGAACCGTCTATTCCGCCCTGTTCGCCCTCGCCCTCGTCGCCGGCAGCGCCGGCATGGCTGCCGCGCAGAGCACGCCCAACGGCAACACGTCCACCTCCGGCGCCCCGGCCGGCGACAACAGCACCGGCAACGGCGCCACCGGCAGCGGCGCGGCGCCCAGCGGGCGGTAACCGGGCGTTAACCCTGTGCCATGACATCACCGGTCTTCACGACCGTGCACCTTCCACGTCCCGCGGCCAACCGGCACGCGGGACGTTTTGTATCGCGCGAAGGTACCGGCCTCACTGCTCCATATCGGCTCCGTCTGTGGATGAGCCTCAAGAATTGACTTTAGGAAGGATACTAAACGCGCCGGTGATGCCTCCTCGGATCTTGGATTTTCCGTCCGGGTTACGCGTGGACCCGTGAAGGCCCACGCCCTTTCCAAGGAAGCCGGAATCGTCGTACTGGGACCACCTAGACGATCATTCCGAAGCCAAAGGTCACGACACGGGCGATGCGGTCGAACTCTGTCCTGCAGCTCAGGAGTGAGAGCCCAGGTCCCCAACAGGCTGCCGCGTGGCGCGACGCGGTCGCGCCGTTCTGGACCTTCGCGATCCGCGAGGAGGACGTGGCCGAGTTCCGCGGGCGGTCGCAGGTCCGGCACCTCGGTAACGCGATCCTCTGCCGGGCGAGCGCCTCAGGCCTACGCTTCGCCCGCGAACGCGCCCTCGTGGCCCGTATGGGGGTGGATCATATCCTCGCGCATGTGCGCCTCTCCGGCCGCTCCCGGATCGGGACCGGCGGCGACGAGCGCGACTGCGCGCCGGGCGACATCTGCCTGTTCGACCTGTCGCGCCCGCTGACCGCCAGCACCACGGATTACCAGGCCCTCACGGTGGTGTTGCCGCGGGCCCTCTTCGGCGCCGATCAGAGCCGCCTCGACGCCCTGCACGGGGCGGTGATCCCGGGTGAGACGCCGTTCGGCCGGATGCTCGCCGATCACCTGCGCGCGCTCAGCACGCACGCCGACGGGTTCTCCGTGCGCGAGGCCGAGGCGGCGACGCGGGCCACGGCGGCGCTGCTCGCCGCCGCGACGAGCGCCTGGCCCGACGCGACGCGCGGCGGCGAGGGTTCCGACAGCGCGCCGCTCCTCCTCGTCCTGCGCCGCGTCATCGAGATCGAACTGGCCTCCCCGGAGCTGAATGCCGACGCGCTCGGGCGCCGCTTCGGCGTCTCGCGCAGCGCCCTGTACCGCCTGTTCGCCCCGCTCGGAGGCGTGTCGGGCTACATCCGGCAGCGCCGGCTGGCCTGCGCCTATCGGGAACTCGCCGCGGGCGACGGACGCCACGTCCGGGTGTCGGAGGTGGCTTACCGCTGGGGCTTCGAGAGCGCGGCCCATTTCGCCCAGGCCTTCCGCGCCGAGTTCGGCTGCGCCCCCCGGGACGTTCGGGGGCAGGCCGTGGCCGAGGCCCCGGCGGTGCCCGGCCAGCCGTCCCGGACGGAGACCTGGGCCGACTTCTACGACTGGGTTCTCAGGCTGGCAGCCTGAGGGATGCGGGCCGCGGCCCTTGTGCCGACGGCCCCGCATCGCCCATATGGCCCCTGATGTCAGTCGGGGTTCGGCATAGGCGCGCCGCGCGTGCGCGGGGCTGGTGGGCGATCGCCGCCCGCGTGCTCGCGCTCGTCCTGGCGCTGGCCGTCGCGCCGCCCGGCGCCGGCCTCGCGGCGGATCTGACCTTTCACGCCGGCAGCCATCATGCCCGGACCGACGGACCGACCCTCGGTGCGCCGGCCGCGCCCGGGGACGTCGATCCCGGCCTCGGCGAGCACCTGCATTGCGGCTGCCATCAGGCCGCGCGCCTGGAGGCGGCCGAGGTCGCGCCTCCGTCCGTCCCGGGCCGACCCCTGCCCGCCGCCCTCGCGCAAGGCCGGCCCTCCGTCGCGCCCGACCGGCTGCCCCGGCCCCCGCGCACGGGCGCTGACGCCGCCTGAGGGCGCGCGTTCCGCCCGGTCGCCGGAATCGGCTCCGGGCCCACCCGCACACGACACCTGAACGGGACCCCGGAGGCCGCCGCGCGCGGCAGCCCGCCGTCCCGGCCGAGCAGCTTCCCCATGCGCATCCTCCTGTCCGCGGCCCTCCTGTCCGTGGCCTTCCTGGCCGCCGGCATCACCCTCGGCGCTGCAGTCCCCGCCCTGCCCGACCTCCTCCGGCACGCGCTCGCGGCGTCCGGTCTCGTCCCGGCCCCGCGCGATGGCCTAGACCACAAGCACGCCGCCGGACCGGACCGGCCTGCGGGCGCCGGCCACGACCAAGAGCGTGGCCATGATCACGACCACCCGGACGGCGCGGGGGAGGCCCGCGACGCGGGCGTGATCCGCATGCGGCCCGATCAGGTGGAAGGTCAGGACATCGTCACCCGGACGGTGGCGGGCGGCACGCTGGCGCGCCACCTCCTGGTGCCCGGCACCATCACCCCCGACACCGACCGGATCGCCCGGGTCCCCGCCCGGGTGGTCGGCACCGTGGCCGAGATGCGCAAGCGCCTCGGCGACGCCGTCCAGAAGGACGAGGTCGTCGCCGTCCTCGACAGCCGCGAGGTCGCCGACGCGAAGAGCGAATTCCTCACCGCCCAGGTTCAGGCCGAGCTGCAGACGATCAATTTCGAGCGCCAGCAGAAGCTCCTGGCCTCGCGCAGCGCCTCGGAGGCCGCCTTCGAGACCGCGCGCGCCGCCTATTTGGAGAACCGGCTGCGCGTCGACCTCGCCCGCCAGAAGCTGTCGGCGCTCGGCCTCGACGCGGCAGAGGTGGCGGCCGCCCAGAAGCGCGACGAGGCCACGCCCAACCAGTCGAGCCTGCGCCGCTACCCCCTGCGGGCGCCGCTCACCGGCCGGATCGTCGAGCGCAAGGTCGATGTCGGCACCGCGGTCGGCAAGGAGGGCGACCCGGCGGACCTCTACACGGTGGCGGACCTCTCCACGGTCTGGATCGAGCTGTCGGTGCCGACCCTCGACCTCGCCCAGGTGCGGGAGGGCGCCCGCGTCACGGTCACGCCCGGCCGGACGGGCGAGACGGAGCGCCGGGCGGACGGGCGCGTGATCTTCGTCAGCCCCTTCCTCAACCCCGACACACGCTCGGCCCGGGTGGTGGTCGCCTTGCCGAACCCGGACCTCGCGTGGCGGCCCGGCACCTTCGTCACCGCCGAGGTCGAGATCGCTCAGGACGCGGTCCCGGTCCGGATCCCCAAGGCGGCCGTCCAGACGATCGCGGGCCGGAGCGTCGTCTTCGTGCGCAATCCGGACGGCTTCGAGAAGCGGCCGGTCACCCTCGGCCGGTCCGACGACGAGGCCTACGAAGTCACCGCGGGCCTCGCGGCGGGCGCCGAGATCGCGGTCGCCAACGCGTTTGTGCTGAAGGCCGAGCTCGGCAAGGCCGATGCCGACCACGACCATTGAGGATCGCGCCATGATCAGCCGTATCCTCGCCGTCTCGGTCCGCCAGCGCTGGCTGGTGCTGCTCCTCGTGCTGCTGGCATCCAGTTTCGGCGCCGTCGCGCTCACGAAGCTGCCCATCGACGCGGTGCCCGACATCACCAACAACCAGGTGCAGATCAACACCCTGGCCCCGTCGCTCTCGCCGGTCGACGTCGAGCGGCAGGTCACCTACCCGGTCGAGACCGCGCTCGCCGGCATCAAGGGCCTCGACTACACGCGCTCGCTCTCGCGCAACGGCTTCTCGCAAGTCACCGCGGTCTTCGCCGAGACCCTCGACATCTACTTCGCCCGCCAGCAGGTCGCCGAGCGCCTCGCCCAGGTGCGGGAGGACCTGCCCCCCGGGGTCGAGCCGCGAATGGGGCCGATCTCCACGGGGCTCGGCGAGATCACCATGTGGTCGGTGCAGTACGCGCCGCCGCGTGAGCGCACGACGGTGCCGGCAGGACAGCCGGGCTGGCAGCCGGACGGGCGCTACCGAACCCCGGAGGGCCAGGATCTCGGGTCGGAGCTGGAGCAGGTCGCCTACCTGCGCACGGTTCAGGACTGGATCATCCGGCCGCAGATCAAGGCGGTGCCGGGAGTGGCGGGCGTCGACGGGATCGGCGGCTTCGAGAAGCAGTACCACGTCCAGCCCGACCCGACGAAGCTCACCGCCCTGGACCTCTCCTTCGCGGACGTCGCCCGGGCACTCCAGGCCAACAACGCCAACCAGGGCGCCCGCTACCTGGAGGATAACGGCGAGAGCTACGTGGTGCGCGCCGCCGGCCGCCTGGAGAGCCCGGAGGCGATCGCCGACGTCGTCGTGGCGAGCCGCGGCGGCGTGCCGGTACGGATCCGCGACGTCGCTACGGTGCGAGTGGGGCGCGACCTGCGCACCGGCTCGGCCAGCGAGAACGGGCAGGAGACGGTCATCGGCACCGCCCTGATGCGGATCGGGGAGAACAGCCGCACGGTGGCGGCCGCCGTCGATGCCCGGCTGGACCAGATCCGGCGCGCGCTGCCCCCCGGCATCGTGGTCCAGACGGTGCTCGACCGGCGGCAGCTCGTCGAGGCCACGATCCGCACGGTCGCCAGGAACCTCGCGGAAGGCGCGGGCCTCGTCATCGTCGTCCTGTTCCTGCTGCTGGGCAACATCCGGGCGGCGCTGATCGCCGCGCTGGTGATCCCGGTCGCCATGCTGATGACCGTGACCGGCATGGTCGAAGGGAAGATCTCGGCCAACCTGATGAGCCTCGGGGCGCTCGATTTCGGCCTCATCGTCGACGGTGCGGTGATCATCACCGAGAATGCGCTCCGCCACCTCGCCGAGCGGCAGCACGCGACCGGGCGGGCGCTTACCCTGGAGGAGCGCCTGGAGACGGTGCGGGCGTCGGCCGAGGAGATGATCAAGCCGTCCCTCTACGGGCAGGCGATCATCATCCTGGTCTACGTCCCGCTCCTGACCTTCACGGGGGTCGAGGGCAAGATGTTCCAGCCGATGGCGCTGACCGTCATCCTCGCCCTGGCGGCGGCCTTCGTGCTGTCGCTGACCTTCGTGCCGGCCCTGATCGCCGTCGCCCTCACCGGCCGGGTCACCGAGGCGGAGAACCCCCTGATCCGGGGCCTGAAGGCGGTCTACCGGCCGGTGCTGGCCGCCGCGATCCGCGCGCCCGCGCCGTTCGTGGGGGCGGCGCTGCTGCTCCTCGCGGGCGCCGGCGTCCTCGCCGGGCGGCTCGGGACCGAGTTCATCCCGCAACTCGACGAGAAGAGCATCGCGCTCAACGCCACCCGGATCCCGTCGACCTCCCTCACCCAGTCGCAGGCGATGCAGCTCAAGGTCGAGCGGGCCATCGCGAAATTCCCGCAGGTCGCCTACGTGTTCTCGAAGACCGGCACCGCCGAGGTCGCCACTGACCCGATGCCGCCGAACTCCTCCGACACGTTCGTGATGCTCAAGCCGCAGGCGGAGTGGCCCGACCCGAGCCTGTCGAAGGCCGCGCTGCAGGAGCAGATCGAGGCGGCCTTGGGCGAACTCGCCGGCAACGTCTACGAGTTCTCCCAGCCGATCCAGCTGCGCTTCAACGAACTGCTCGCCGGGACGCGGGGCGATCTCGCCGTGAAGGTGTTCGGCGAGGCCTTCGAGCCGATGCTGGAGACCGCCAACCGGATCGCCGCGATCCTGCGCGGGATCCCGGGCGCCGACGACGTGAAGGTCGAGCAGATCGCCGGGCTGCCGGTCTTCGAGATCCGGATCGACCGGGCCGAGGCGGCGCGGCTGGGCCTGAGCACCGGGGCCATCCAGGACGTGATCGGCGCCGCCATGGGCGGCCGGGACGCCGGATTCGTGTTCGAGGGCGACCGGCGCGTGCCGATCGTGGTGCGCCTGACCGATCAGGTCCGCGAGGACCGGGAAGCCCTGGAGAACCTGCCCGTCCCCCTCCCCCCGGGGCCGAACGGCCGGGCAGCCTCCGTGCTGCTCCGGCAGGTGGCGCAGTTCTCGATCAGCGAGGGGCCGAACCAGATCAGCCGCGAGAACGGCCGCCGCCGGGTGGTGGTCACCGCCAACGTCCGGGGCCGCGACATCGGCTCGCTGGTGGCGGAGGCTCAAAGGAAGGTCGCCGATCAGGTGACCCTGCCGGCGGGCGCCTCCGTGACCTGGGGCGGGCAGTTCGAGAACCTCGCCTCGGCCCAGGCGCGCCTCGCGGTGGTGGTGCCGATCTGCTTCGTCCTGATCTTCCTGCTGCTCTCCTCGGCTCTGGGCGGCGCGCGGGACGCGCTCCTCGTGTTCAGCGCGGTCCCGCTAGCCCTCACCGGCGGCATCGCGGCCCTGTGGCTGCGCGGGATGCCGCTGTCGGTGCCGGCAGCGGTCGGCTTCATCGCCCTCTCGGGCGTGGCGGTGCTCAACGGCCTCGTGATGCTGACCTTCATCAAGCAGCTGGTGGCCGAAGGCCGGCCGCTGCGGGACGCGATCCGGGAGGGCGCCCTCACCCGGCTGCGGCCCGTGGCGATGACCGCCCTGGTCGCCTCCCTGGGCTTCGTGCCGATGGCGCTCGCCACCGGCACGGGCGCGGAGGTCCAGCGGCCGCTCGCCACCGTGGTGATCGGCGGCCTGATCAGCGCGACCCTGCTGACTCTGCTGGTGCTGCCGGCGCTCTACGCGCGCTTCGGCCGGGCCAGTCCGGCGGCCGGCCACCGGAGCGCCGGATTCCCTGAGCCGGTGGCGGATCGTGCAGCCTGACGGGGCCGCCCTCAGGCGGGGAGGATGTGCAGGAAGCCCCCGACCATGCCGAGGGCCCCGATGCCGAACAGACTCGCGGCGATGTAGAGCCGCATCCGGCTCGCGTCGGCCGCCGACGGGGAGGCGTCTTCGGGCGGGTCAAACCAATCCATGGGGGCGCTGTCCAGTCAGTGCATCGGGTGGCTCGGGCGGGAGGCGCCGCCCTAGGCCAGCCCGATGACGGCTGGATGACCGATCCGCCAAGGCGGAGGGCGGGCCCCGCGGAGCCGCCCGTGCGAATCCCGTGCCGCCGCTACGGCTTCACGAGCAGCACGTTCACCGCCTTCGCGAGCACGTGGACGGTATCGCCCTCCTTGAGCCGCAGCGCTTCCAGCGAGTCGAGCGTCATCACCGACGCCATGCGATAGGTGGTGCCGACGAGTTCCACCTCGACCTGGGCCATCACGTCCCCACGCTTGATCGCCGTCACCGTGGCGGGGATGTCGTTGCGGGCACCGTGCTTCATGGATCGTCCTCGTGGCGCAGCCGTCGCGGCTGCCGGATGGGCCTATCGGCTCAAGCGCCTCGGCCTCTGGCAAGGCCGGCGCGCAGGTTCAAGCGGGCGCCGGCCTCGCGTCGGGATCAGCGGCTGCCCGCGGCGCCGGACGCTCCGCCGCTGGCGCCGCCGCCCTGCTGGAACCCGGCCGCGTTGGGCGGCCCCTTCATTCGGCCGTCCTGGTTCGGCATCTCCGGGCCCGGGGCCCCAGCCTTGGTCGAGCCGGTCGTGTCGCTCGTCCCGGTATAGCCGGCCGCGTTCGGCGACCCCTGCATGCGGGCGCCGTGCGCGGCATCGCCGCCGGCCGGGCGGGTTCCCTCGGCGGCCAGCGCCGCGGAGTCAGTTGCCAGCGAGCCCGTTGCCAGGAGGCCGGCGGCCAAGATCGGTATCCACGTCTTCATCTGCGTGCCCTCGCGTGCTCCTCGTGCCGCCTCTCGGGGGCGACAACGAGGCAACCCCGGCGGCGGCTTCCTGTTCGAGGCGCTCAGTCGAGGCGCGCGGCGGCCGGTCTCCGCGGCCGCTACCCGGCCGGACTGGGTTCGGCGACGGCCGCGCCGTCGAGCCTCAGGCCCGCGAAGGTCAGGGTCGCGGTGTAGACGACCGTTCCACCCTCGTCGCGGACCAGCACGGTGAAGGCCTGGTTGTCGCCGTCGCGGGGGATGATCCAGCGCGCGATCTCCGGCAGGCTGATCATCGCCTCCCGGCGCGCCGCATCCAGATCCGCGCACTCGGTCCCATCGGTGTCGGGCAGGAACTGGCCGTCGTGGATGTCGAAGAAGAAGCGGGGCAATCCACCCCTCCGTGCGGTGCTCTCATCAGGCCA
The DNA here is from genome assembly GCF_000364445.2 of Methylobacterium mesophilicum SR1.6/6. NCBI lineage: Bacteria > Pseudomonadati > Pseudomonadota > Alphaproteobacteria > Hyphomicrobiales > Methylobacteriaceae > Methylobacterium > Methylobacterium mesophilicum. Next base: position 3,596,984 of record NZ_CP043538.1, read on the forward strand.
ACCCACGGTCGGTGCGCCGGTTCTCCATCAATTCCAACCTACGTTACAGGCTTTCCGTCCGGACCGCGGTCCGGAGGCTACCGCGATCAGTGCAGCGCCGAAGATCGGGGGATGGACGGGAGCAGATGACCTGCCGGCGTTCTGCACGCACGCGAACCACCGGCGGCACCAGATCGACGCCGCACGCATCCGCGATCTGCCGTGGGCATCTGGATGCGTCCCGCTGATCTGCCGGCGACGAGAACGAGAGTTCGGACGACTGCCGATCATCACCGCAGGGCCAGTTCGTCGCTATGGCATGTCGCGTCGCGGGTGCGGGGCCGACGTCCCGCCTCAGCATGCCCGCTCCGGAAACAGGGCGTCCCGGGCCTATTGGAACAAGCCGTGGGCTGCCGCCCGGACATCATGGAACATGGTCGCGAAGAAATAGGCCAGGATGAACAATCCCGCATTGAAGAGTCCAGGATAATGGGCGGCCACGTTGCTCGCCCGGGCCGCGGCGGCCTTGCTGGGAAGCAGCCGCCGCACGCACACGGCCACGACGACGCCGATCAGGGCCCCGCCCAAAACATCGCTCGCGTAGTGATAGCCCGCGTAGATGCGCGGAAGGCAGACGACCAGCACCGACCAAGCGTAGGCGAGCGCCCCGAGCGGCCAGGCGAGAAGCCAGAGCGCCGTCGACAGGGCAAAGCTGAGCGCGGCGTGATCGCTCGGGAAGGAACTCCAGTGTTCGAGCGTCCCCATGTTCGTTCCGATCGGAGCCACGAAGGCAGGATCGCCGCCGTGCAGGGGGCGGAGCCGCAACGGGGAGAGATTCTGGACCAGACGCGAAACCACGACGGCCAGGAACATGCCGCCCGCGGCTTCGAACGCCGTCGTCCGGGCGGAAACTTTCTCGTCGCCGCGATACCAGAGATAGATCAAAACGATGATCAGAGGCAGGAGCCTGATGCTCTCGAGATCGAGGAACTTGACGACGAACTTGTCGAAGAACGCGTGGCGGCCGGCAATGGCGCCCGTGAGATGCAGCATATAATCGTCAAGACTCGAAAAGACGTGCATCGACGGATCCTTAGGTCAGGATCAAAGCACGGTAGGCGAAACGCGGCGCCGCGACAACGTGTCTGCCGTCAGTGGATATTGCGTATCTATCTCTTCCGTCCAGCAAGTCCTGACTGACTACCTCTGTTGTGAGTTCCGGCCGGGGTATCGTCTGTAGAGCATCACTTTATCGTGACGCGAGTGGCCGTCTGTTGATTAGAATTGTACCTGCGGATCCGATAGACGGCGCCGCGATCGGCGCTGGACCACGTTCCGAGTCCCGGCAGGATCGGGTGGTGGGCCCGGCAGGACTCGAACCTGCAACCAGACCGTTATGAGCGGCCGGCTCTAACCATTGAGCTACGGGCCCGGGAGGCGCCGACCGATAGCCGATCCCCGCCCGCCCGTCACCCGGTTTCCGCCGCCCCGTCCGGGCTCCGGCTCGGGGGCGCGGGCTCGGCCATCGCCGCGGGCCGGTCCTTGATGTGCCAGAGGTAGCGCGCCAGGATCGACCGGTACGGCGCGAAGACGCCCGCCACGGCGTTCGTGTCCGTCCGGCCGGTGAGCCGGCGCAGGCAGCCCACCGCCGCCACGTCCCCCTCCGGCCAGATGTCCGGATCGTGGAAGTGGAAGATGCCGACCATGTCGGCGGTCCAGGGACCGACGCCGCGGATGCCGCACAGGCGCGCCGCGCGCTCCCGGTGCGGCAGCCCGGCGAGGTCAGGCCCGAGCAGGCCCGCCGCCTCCGCGGCGACGATGGCCTGGAGAGCGCGGATCTTGTTTCCCGAGATGCCGCAGGCCCGCAGCAGATCCGCGTCGCCGGTCTCGAACAGGCCGCGGGGAGTGGTGGCGGCCGTCGCGGCCGCGGCCTCGATCCGCGTCCAGATCGCCGCGGCGGCCCGGGTGGACAACTGCTGGTTGACCACCTCGACGAACAGCCGGTCGGCGACGGGGCCGCTCGCCGGCGGCGCGATCACGATCGGGCCGGCCTCGACGAGGGCGGCCCGCAGGACCGGGTGCGCGCCGGCCGCGTCCAGAAGATGCGCGTAGATTGCGGGATCGAGCATCGCCGTGAAGCCTGTCCGACGTGGGATTCGTCCGGCGGGGTTCCTGGGATCCGGGAGGTTAGCGGCGTTCCCCCGAGGGCGGTCCCGACGCGACTCCCGACCCGCAGAGCCCCGTCGGCGACGGATCATAGCGCGGGCCCCGGGGCGCGGTCCGGGGTCAGGATGCCGCGCGGCCTTGCTCGGGACGCGGGTGGGACCACCTCGGTTCGGAACCGCGCGGCCTGCCGCGGCGGTCTCGTGCGGATGCAAGCCCGGGGGCGAGTCTCGGCGACATGGCGACCTTCTTCACCGCGGACACGCATTTCGGCGACCCGCACATCCTGCGCCACCGCGCGGACCGGTACGGCGACGTCGCGGCCCACGACGAGGCGCTGGTGGCCGGCTGGAACGCCGTGGTCGGCCCGGAAGACGTCGTCTGGCACCTCGGCGACTTCGCCGCGCATGCGAGTCGCGCCCATTGCGCGGCCATCTTCGCCCGGCTGAACGGCGCGAAGCATCTGGTCCGGGGCAATCATGACTCCAACCGCGTGCTGGACCTGCCCTGGGCGGAGCCCCCGGTGGAGAGTCTCCGCCTCTCGGTCGCGGATGCCGCGGGGCGGGCGCACCGCCTGTTCCTGTCGCACTACGCGCATCGCGCCTGGCCGGGCCTGTGGCGGGAGACGCGCCACCTCTACGGGCACAGCCACGGCCGGCTCCCCGACACCACCCGCTCCTGCGATGTCGGCGTCGATGCCTGGGGCGGCCGCCCGATCCCGCTCGACGCCATCCTGGCGCGACAGGACGCGGCCGGCCTGGTCCCGGAGGAGATCGCCGCGCACGGGCTGCGCTAAGGGCTACAGAAAGGGCTGCAGGGAGGGCTGCACGCCCTATGTCACCGCCCACATGTCCGGAGGCCGCACGACCATGACCGACCCCTCCTCTCCACAACCCGGATGGGCCGAGGCCGCGGCGCAGGCCGGGACCGACCTCGGCCTCGGGACCGCCTTCCCGGCGATGCAGCCGGCGGACTGGGACCGGGTCTGCCGCCGGGCCGGCCAGATCCTCGCTGCCCGGGGCGAGGTCCTGTCGCCCGGCTGGGAGCGCGGCGTGGCACGGGCCGCGGGCCGGTCCGATCCCGCCGACGGGCCCGGTGATCAACTGGCCCGCGACGAGGCCGACACCGTGCTGGCCGAGGAGGGCGAGGTGTTCGCCCCCGAGGACGACGCGTGACGTGCGGCGCGTCCGGGTGGTTGCCGTCGCGCGGGCGCCGGCCGATGTAAGGGGCATGCCTCAGCCCGAACACCAGCGCGCCGCCCCGAGACCTGCAGCCCGAGCGAATCACGGCGGCACACCGACGCCCCTGCGGGTGGTGCCGGTCGCGGGCGGTCCGGTCCTCGACGGGCCGACGCGCCTGCGCCTCGGCCAGACCTTGCGGGCGCTGTACGATCCGGTGATCGACGAGGCTCTGGACCCGCGGCTGGCGGAACTGCTGCGCCAGCTCGACGCCGACCGGAAGGGCGGCGCCTCGCGCTGAACCCGCGGTCTATGCCTCCGAAAGGGGCTCCCGCCGGTGGATCGGGGGGATGTCACACCGACGGGAGCCGAGCCGAGCCGACGGATCGACCCAACCCGCCCGTATGTCGCCCGGGAGCAGCCTGGGCGCTTTCACCTAAGTCAAATTCGGCCCGGAATACCGGTATAGAAATGCCGATTTTGCCTCTCCGACGTGGAAAATCGCTCCTGCTCAGGCCGTGGCCCCGGTCACCGAGAGCATGACGCCGTCGTTGCCGATCTCGGATCCGCTGTAGCCGAGCATGCGGGCGAGCTGCTCGCGGGCGCGCCAGACGCGGCTCTTCACGGTGCCGATACGGCAGTTCATCACAGCCGCGGCCTCCTCGTAGCTCAGGTTCTCGATCGCCACGAGGACGAGCGCCTCCCGCATCACCGGGGCGAGCCGGTCGAGGGCGGCGCGCACGTCCTGCAGGTCGAGGTGGCCGCCCTGCTCGGGGATGCTGGTGAGCCGCTCGGCATGGTTGCCGTCGGTGTCGGCGACCTCGCGGCCGTGCTTGCGGTGCTGGCTGTAGAACACGTTGCGCAGGATCGTGAACAGCCACGCCTCCAGGTTGGTCCCGGGGGTGAAGCCGCCCCGCCCGCGCCAGCCGCGCAGCAGCGTGTCCTGCACGAGGTCGTCGGCCGCCGCCGGGTCGCGGGTCAGCGAGACGGCGAACCGGTGCAGGGCCGGCACCACCTCCAGCAGGCCCGCCCGGAAGGTCGCGTCCCGCTCGCCCTCGGCCTGCACCAGGGCGACGTCGAGGCGGGCCAGCAGCTCGGCGAAGCGCTCCGCGGCGGTCCCGGGCGCCGGGCCGATCTGCTCGTAGGCACGGCCGAGCAGCGTCCCGAGATGGGCGCGCACCGCCTCCGGCAGGCCGTGCCGGCCGTCCTCGCCGGACTCCTCCGCGAGGTCTTCGGCGAAGTCATCGGCCAAGGTCTCGGCGGGATCGAGGAGGGATGGGCCTTCTGTGGCGGGCATGCAGGTCCGGTCGTCGGCGGGCGGGCCGGTGGCCCCATGGCACCGGTTGTCGCCCGCCCCGAACCCCCATGCCGCAACATGGGTTAGCCCTATCGCGGAAGGCGCCTCAGCCCCGGGTGCCGTATCGCCGCGCCGCCGCGACCCCCGCGAGCACGGCCGCGCCGGCCGCGGCGGCGGCGAGGCCCGCACTCAGGGTCCCGGCGGACGGCACGCCCTTGCGCGCGCGCCAGCCCCCGTCCGTCCCCGTCCCCCGCGCGACCGGATCGCGCAGGGNGCGCCGTGGGTGCGCGGGCCCGGATCGGCCCGGTCGAGGGCGAGCCGGAATCCCAGGCCCATGAGATGCTCGGTCGGGTACGGGGCCAGCGCGTAGCCCACCTGCGCGAGGCGGGCCGGCCAGCCCACCGCGACCTCGTCCCGCGGGTGCCGCACGAGGCGGAGATAGGTCTCGGCCACGGCCTCGGGCGCGTAGTACAGGTGGCCGGGATTGAGCCGCTTGCCGGTGACGTTGGCGCCGTGCTCCAGTCCCGGCGTGTCGACGATCGCCGGGAACACCGCGCAGACGTGGACGTGCCGGTGCCGGGCGAGTTCCTGGCGCAGGCTCGCCGAGAAGCCGCGCAGGCCGAACTTGCTCGCCGTGTAGGCGGCCGCGAAGGGTGTCGGCGCCCAGCCGCCCATGGAGACCGTGTTGATCAGCGTGCCCCGGCCGCGGTCGAGGAAGTGCGGCAGCACCGCGTAGGCGCCGTGGAGCGCGCCCAGCAGGTTCACCGCGATCGTCCGCCGGTGCAGGTCGAGCGGCGCGTCGAGCAGGGGGCCGAAGACGCCGACCCCGGCGTTGTTGATCCAGACGTCGATGGCCCCGAAGGCGTCGATCGCGGCGCGGGCCAGGGCGTCGACCGCCGCCGGATCCGTGACGTCGGTGGGGACCGCCAGCGCCCGCGCCCCCGATGCGCGCAGGTCCCGGACGATCCCGTCGAGCACCTCCGCCCGGCGCGCCGCCAGGACCACCCGGGCGCCCCTCGCCGCGAAGGCCTCGGCGGCGGCCCGGCCGATGCCGCTCGAAGCCCCGGTGATCACCACCGTGCCGCCGTCCCGTCCCGCCATGCCGGGTCTCCGTCTCGTCTTGCAACTCCACAGCGAACCGCGGCGCGGGAAGTGGCGTTCCCCCTGGCAGCTGCGGCGAACCGGACATGTCTGCCCGCGGACCTCCGAACGCCGCCCCGAGCCCGTCCGCCTGTCCGCCGAGGTCCGCCGATGCCAACCCCCGACCCGATCCGCCCCGAGGCCGCCGGCCCGCAGGGACGGGCTTCGCAGGACCAGGCCTCCGCCGTCTGGACGCTGGCGCTCGCCACCGCGCTGATCGGCCTCGTCGCCTTGCCGCGCCGGGCCGCCCGGCCGGCCGAGCGGCGGGCCGGGGCGCCCGAACGCGACGGCGCACGCCGGCCCTCGCCCTCGCACGCGGGCGGCGAGGCCCACGCGGTCGCCCGGACCCAGACCGATCGCGGGCGCGCCGCCTCGGGGCCGACCGAGATCCCCGCCAAGGGCTGGAAGGACATCGCGCTGCGCACCTACCACGACATCGGCGAGAACCGCCTGTCGCTGATCGCGGCCGGGGTGACCTTCTTCACGCTGCTGGCGATCTTCCCCGCGGTGGCGGCCCTGGTTTCCTGCTACGGCCTCGTGGCCGACGCCTCGACCATCAACGACCAGCTCGCCAGCCTCCAGGGCATCCTGCCGCAGGGGGCGCTGGAGATCGTCGGCGATCAGGTCAAGCGCCTGAACGAGCAGGGCAACACCACCCTCGGCTTCAGCCTGCTCGTCGGCATCGTCCTGTCGGTCTGGAGCGCCAATGGCGGCGTGAAGCACGTCTTCGACGCGCTCAACCTCGTCTACAACGAGCGCGAGAAGCGCAACTTCGTGGTGCTCAACCTCGTCTCCCTCGGCTTCACCGCGGGTGCGCTGCTGTTCCTCATCCTGGCGCTGTCGGCAGTCGTCGTCCTGCCGGTGGTGCTCTCGTATATCGGCCTCGGCACGGACGCGTGGTGGCTGACGCTGCTGCGCTGGCCTGCCCTGCTGGTGGCTGTGCTGCTCGGGCTCGCCCTGCTCTACCGCTACGGGCCCAGCCGGGACGCGCCCCGCTGGCGCTGGGTCACGCCGGGCGGCGCCCTGGCGGCCGTGCTCTGGATCGCCGCCTCGCTGCTGTTCTCCTGGTACGTCGCCCATTTCGGCAGCTACAACAAGACCTACGGCTCGCTCGGCGCGGCGATCGGTTTCATGACCTGGATCTGGCTCTCGACCATGATCGTGCTGGTCGGCGCCCAGGTGAATGCCGAGATGGAGCACCAGACCGCCGAGGACACCACCGTCGGTGAGCCGCAGCCCCTCGGCACCCGCCGGGCCCGCATGGCCGACACGGTGGGCGCCGCCGCGGAATAGGGCGCCTGCGCGGCGTCGCCCCGGTGGCGGAACGGGGACCAGGCTCCTGAGGTCTCCCATCCTGGTCCGGCCGCCGGTCACCGCCCGGGATCAGGCTGTCATGGCTGCTCTGCCGCGCGCCCGCAGGGTTTCGGCGCCTCTGCCAAGCAACCGAGGGCTCGCGGGCCCGATTTCGGGCGGGTGCGAGACTTGTCCCGCCTCCGGCTCACGACCGGACGAGGCGAACTAACACAGGTTGGCGCGCGTTTTTTCGGTCCAGGCACAAGCCGGTCAAGAAGATCCGAACTTCGGTGTTCGAAAGATCGCTGCTCCTTGCCTGATAGAAATATCCGTGGCTCGCTCCTTCAACGATACCGCTGGTGATGCCGTCCTGCGGGCCGGTGGCAAGGCCGGGGCCTTGTGGCCGCATCCCGGCAGGCGGAACGTGGCCGGGCTTTCCGTGCCGGCCGTTCGTGCCCCGATGGTCCATCCCCTGCGGGTCATGGGGGCCGCGGCGTGAGGCGGTTCGGTTCGCAGCACGCCGGCGCGGCAGCGCTTTGACCGGAGGCGGGCGTGGATAACCCGTTCGTCCGGAAGATGGAGCAGCATGTCCGGCTCGCGCCCGAGGACCGCGCGCTGCTCGACGGCCTCGCGCGCCAGCATGTCCGCCACGTCGCCGCCCGTCAGGACATCGAGGGGCAGCAGAGCGACCCGTACCACACGCACCTGATCCTCGACGGCTGGGCCTGCCGGTACAAGCAGTTCCCGGACGGGCGGCGGGCGATCGTCGCGCTGCTCCTGCCCGGCGACCTGTGCGATCCCTTCGTGTTCCGCCGCGCGCGGATGGATCACGCCATCGGGGCACTCACCCCGGTCACCGTCGCGCGCATCACGCCGGACCAGATCGGCGACGCGATCCGCGGCCGGCCGGCGGTCGAGGAATGCCTGTGGCGGGAGATGCTCGCCACCCTGGCGATCCACCGGGAGTGGATCGCCAGCGTCGGCCGGCGCTCGGCGATCGAGCGGCTCGCCCACCTGTTCTGCGAGCTGCACCTGCGGCTCGCCCGGGTCGGGCTGGCGGACGGGACCTCGCTGCCGATGCCGGTGACCCAGCCGGATCTCGCCGACGCCCTCGGCCAGACGAGCGTGCACATCAACCGCACCCTCAAGGAGCTGCGCACCAGCGGCCTCGTCGCCCTGCGCAGCCGGCGCCTGACCATCCGCGACCTCGACGGGCTGATGGAGCGCGGACTGTTCGATCCGGCCTACCTGCAGCTCTCCTGAGGGCGGCGGGCGATACGCCGCGGCATGGCCGCCCCGTGAGTCGCCTGGCGAACCTTGCCTCGGGCGTGAATCGGCCGATCTGAGCCGGATCTTCCTTCCCGTCCGGGCCGCCTGACAGACGATGCACATCCACCTCGACGCGCTCGGAGGCGTCGCCGGCGACATGTTCGCCGCCGCGCTGCTGGACGCCTTTCCCGAGCACCGGGAGGGCGTGCGCGCGAGCGTCCGGGCGGTCGATGCGCGCATCGCCTGTGCGGTGCAGGATCACAACGACGGCATCCTGCGCGGCTCACGTTTCGCCGTCTCGAGCCCCGAAGCCGACCGCGGACCGCACCGGCACGACCACCCGCGTCCCGCGCGGGATCACCACGGGCACCACGACCATGCCCACGATCACGTCCACGATCACAACCACGTCCATGCCCACCACCATCCCCACCACCACGATCACGGCGGTGAGCCCGGTCATCAGCATCGTCATGAGCACGGCCACCGGCCCTGGGCGGAGATCCGCGCCCTGCTGGCGGCGGCGGATCTCGCGCCTGCCGTCCGGGCGCACGCGCTCGGCATCTTCGGCCACTTGGCCGCCGCCGAGGCGCGGGTCCACGGCATCGCCGTGGCGGCGGTGGCGTTCCACGAGGTCGGCGCCTTCGACTCGATCGCCGACATCGTGGCCGCCGCCCACCTGATCGCCGTGCTGGAGGCGCGGAGCTGGAGCGTCTCGGCCCTGCCCCTCGGCTCCGGCCGGGTTCGGACCCAGCACGGCCCCCTCCCCGTCCCGGCGCCCGCGACGGCGCTGCTGCTCGAAGGGTTCGCGACCCTCGATGACGGCATCCCCGGCGAACGCGTCACCCCCACCGGCGCGGCGATCCTGCGCCATCTCTGCGGCGACGATCCCGGTCGGGGACGCCCCCGGGGGATCCTGGGGCGCACCGGCATCGGCTTCGGCACGAAGGTCCTGCCGGGCCTGAGCAACTGCCTGCGCGCCCTGGTGGTGGAGGACGGTGGCTCCACCGGTCCGGGCCGGCGGGACCTTGCGGTGATCGCCTTCGAGATCGACGACCAGTCGGGCGAGGACCTCGCCATGGGGCTCGACCGGCTGCGGTCGGAGCCCGGCGTGCTCGACGTCGTGCAGGCGCCGGTCCTCGGCAAGAAGGGCCGGATGATGGCCCGCGTCCAGGCCCTCGTACGGCCGGAGAGCCTGGAGGCGGCGATCGCGGCCTGCTTCCGGGAGACCACCACGATCGGCCTGCGTTACCACCACGTGGAGGGCGCGGTGCTCGACCGCGCGGCCCGCAGGGTCGAGCACGACGGCCGGTCCGTTCGCGTGAAGGTCGTGGCGCGGCCGGGCGGGCGCACCGCCAAGGCCGAGGCCGACGACGCCCGCGACCATCCGGGCCACGCGGCCCGGGCCGCCCTGCGCCGCGAGGCCGAGCAGCGCGCGCTGGAACAGGAGCAGGAGGAGCGGTGACGCGCCAGCATCTCGAAACCGTCCTATCGGGGCTTGGGCCCGTCTCGGTCGCGGTGAGCGGCGGGGTCGACAGCCTGACGCTCGCCACCTTCGCCCACCGGCTGGCGCCGGGCGCGGCCCTGATGGTCCACGCGGTCTCGCCGGCCGTGCCGGAGGAGGCGACCGCGCGCGTCCGCGCCGAGGGCGCCCGCGAGGGCTGGGACCTGCGGGTCATCGAGGCCGGCGAGTTCGCCGATCCGGCCTACCGGGCGAACCCGGTCAACCGCTGCTTCTTCTGCAAGACCAACCTGTACGGTGCGGTCCGGCAGGTCACCGACCGCCAGATCCTGTCGGGCGCCAACCGCGACGACCTCGGCGAGTACCGCCCCGGCCTCGACGCCGCCCGGGAGCATGGCGTGCGCCACCCCTACGTGGAGGCGGGCTTCGACAAGGCGGCCGTGCGGGCGCTCGCCCGCGACCTGGGCCTCGGGACGGTGGCGGAGCTGCCGGCGGCACCCTGCCTGTCCAGCCGGGTCGAGACCGGCATCCCGATCGAGCCGGAGACCCTGGGCTTCATCCACGCCGTCGAGCGGCTGGTCGGCGGGGTGCTGGATGCGGACAGCGGCGCCAAGCGCGCGGTCCGGTGCCGGGTGCGCGCCGAGGGCGTGGTGGTGGAACTCGATCCGGCGAGCCTCGCGGCACTGGCTGCGGAGGATCGCGAAAAGCTCGGGGCGGGCATCCGGGACATCGCGCCGGCGCGTCTCGCCGGCCTCGTCCGGTTCGCCCCCTACCGGGTCGGCAGCGCCTTCCTGGTACCGCAGGGAGAGGCCCGGTCGTGAGCGTCGCGGACGAATTCACCCTCGATTTCGCCCGGTCCGAACGGATCGGCCTGGAGGAGGCGATCTTCTGCGCCGGCAAGAGTCCCGAGCAGATCGACGCGATCCTGGAGGCCGCCCAGGCGCGCGGCGCCTCGCTCCTCCTCACCCGCCTCGACCCGGAGAAGCGCGACCGGTTGCGGGACGCGGCGCGGCTCGACTACTGCCCGGTCTCGCGCACGGCGGTGTTCGGCGAGGCGCCGCATGTCGCGGGCCCGGCCCGCGTCGCCGTGGTGGCGGCCGGCACCTCGGACGTCCCCGTCGCCCGCGAGGCCCTGCGGGTGCTGGCCTATGCCGGCCGGGCCGCCTCGCTCTTCGCCGATGTCGGCGTCGCCGGCCTGTGGCGGCTGACGTCGCGGATCGAGGAGATCCGCGCGCATCCGGTGGTGATCGTCGCCGCCGGGATGGATGCGGCCCTGCCCAGCGTCGTCGGCGGCCTCGTGGCGGGCGCGGTGATCGCCGTCCCGACCTCCGTGGGCTACGGGGTCGCCGCGGGCGGGCGCGCCGCCCTCGACGCCGTGCTCGCGAGCTGCGCGCCGGGCATCACGGTGGTCAACATCGACAACGGCTACGGCGCCGCCTGCGCCGCCCTGCGCCTGCTCCACGCGGCAGGACGCCTCGCCGCGGGGACCGAACGATGAGCCGACGCGAAGCATTACCCCGCCCGATGCGCGAAGCTGGAGACTGCACTGGTGTTCGAGCATCCGCCTCGTCATCCCGGGGCCGCAACGCGGAGCCCGGGATCCAGACACGCGCGTTCATTCATGGTTTGCGCCGTCGGCGGCTCTGGGTTGCCCGCCTCCGGCGTGCCCCTTCGGAGCCGGGCTCGCCTGTGGCGTCCCGGAACCACGCATGGGCCTTCGGTGGCGCAGCGACCTGCCGGATGATCACTTTGACTCACAGATCCTCGAACGGAGACAGCCGATGGAACGCCGCAGCTTCCTCCAGGGCGCCGTGCTCGGCGCAGGTCTTTCGGGCGCGAGCCTCGCTGGCGCCGGCAGCGCAGGTGCGGCCGTGAACGCCCCCGCCCTTCCCGGCAACCGCCCGCAGGATCCGGCGGACCTGCCCTTCGTCACCGATCCCGGCGAGCGCCGGGGCGAGATGCTCTACCGGACCTTCGGCAAGACGTCGGAAAAGATCTCGGCGATCGGGATGGGCGGGTTCCACCTCGGCAAGAACGCCGTCACCGACGACGAGGCGACGCGGCTGATCCATGCCGGGATCGATCGCGGCATCACCTTCATGGACAATTGCTGGGACTACAACGAGGGCCGCTCCGAGCTGCGCATGGGCGTCGCCCTCGACCAGGGCGGCTACCGCGACAAGGTCTTCCTGATGTCCAAGATGGACGGGCGGACCAAGGAGGAGGCGCTCAAGCAGATCGACACGTCGCTGAAGCGCCTGCGCACCGACCGGATCGACCTCGTCCAGCACCACGAGATCCTGCGCTTCGACGACCCGGACCGGGTCTTCGCCGAGGGCGGGGCCATGGAGGGGTTTCTCGAAGCGAAGAAGCAGGGCAAGCTGCGCTACATCGGCTTCACCGGCCACAAGGACCCGCGCATCCACCTGCAGATGCTGGAGGTGGCGGCCGAGCGCGGCTTCCACTTCGACGCGGTGCAGATGCCCGTCAACGTGATGGACGCGCAGTTCCGCTCGTTCAGCCACCTCGTCCTGCCGTATCTCGTGCAGAACGGCATCGCGCCGCTCGCCATGAAGACCTTCGGCGACGGGGTGATCCTGAAGTCGGACGCGCCGATCAAGCCGCTCGAGTACCTGCACTTCTCGTTGAACCTGCCGGTCTCGGTGGTGATCACCGGCATCCAGAACCAGCGCGACCTCGACCAGGCCTTCGAGGCGGTGAAGACCTTCACGCCGATGGACAAGGCGACGGTGGCCGAGCTGCTGTCGCGGGCCAAGCCCTACGCGCTGGAGGGCAAGTACGAGCTGTTCAAGACGAGCGCCACCTTCGACGGCACCGCCAAGAACGCGGCGTGGCTCGGCGACGACGTGCAGGGGGTGAAGAAGCTCGCGCCGACGATGGAGTAGGAGCGGGCTGGCGCGTCCGATGTTCCCCTCCCCCTGTGGGGAGGGATCAGGGGTGGGGGTGGTGCGGAAGGCACCGCAGCGCTCGACCCTGGACCACCCCCACCTCCAACTCCTCCCCGCAAGGGTGAGGAGAGAAGCCCCCCTCACGCGACGTCCTCCAGCCGGATCGGCAGGCTCCGGATCCGGCGGTCGGTGGCGTGGTACACGGCGTTGGCGATGGCGGCGTTCACCCCGATGATCCCGAGCTCGCCCAGGCCCTTCAGGCCCAGCGCATCCACCTGATCGTCGGGATCGGGCACCAGCAGCGCCTCCACCTCGGGGGCGTCGGCGGCCGTGGGGACGAGGTACTCGGCGAGGTCCGGGTTGCGGTAGGCGGCGCCGTCGACCACCGTCTCCTCGAGCAACGCCGAGCCGAGGCCCCAGATCATCCCGCCCGCGAGCTGGCTCTTCGCGGTCAGCGGGTTGAGGATCCGCCCCGCCGCGAAGGCGCCGGTGAGCCGGGCCACCCGGATCTCCCCGGTCTCGGCGTGGACGTGGACCTCCGCGAACTGCGCGCCGAAGCCCCAGGACACGGCCTTCCCGCCCCCGCCGAGGGTGAGCCCGATATGGCCTTGCCGCAGGCCCGCGAGCGCCTTCTCCCGGTCGCCGCCCGCCGGCACGAAATCCGCGATCGTCTCGACGCCCTCGGGGCCGACGGCGTCCGCCAGCGCGATCCCGGTCCCGTCCGGCGCCGCGAGCCGGCCGCCCGCGAGGCGCAAGGAGCCCGGATCCCGGCCGGCGAGGCGCCCGCCCTGCCCGGTCGCGGCCTGCGCCAGGGTCTCGCGGATCTGCCGACAGCCGAGCGCCAGGGCGTTCATCAGGCTGGTGGTGGTGCTCGACCCGCCCGAGATGCCGGCCGCCGGCAGGTCCGTGTCGCCGAGCCGGACCGTCACCCGCTCGACCGGCACGCCGAGCCCGTCCGCCGCGCCCATCGCGAGCAGCGTCGTGATGCCGTTGCCGATCTCGTGGTGCGCGCAGGCCACCTCCGCCGACCCGTCCGGGCCGAGCCGGACCCGCATGGTCGCGGCGGCGATCTTGGCGGGCCGCACCGAGGTCGCGCAGCCCAGCCCCACCCGCCAGGGGCCGTCGCGCATCGCGCCCGGCCGCGGCACCCGGCGCGACCAGCCGAAGGCCCGCGCGCCCGCCTCGAAGCAGGCCATCAGCGGCCGGGACGAGAACGGCTTTCCCGAGACCGGATCCATCGCCGTGTCGTTGCGCCGGCGCAGGGCGATCGGGTCCATGTTCAGCGCGACCGCCATTTCGTCGACGGCGCTCTCCAGGGCGAACAGGAACGGCACCTCCGGGGGCGCCCGCATCGGGCCGGGCGTGTTGCGGTCGACCCGCACGGCCCGCTCCTCGGTGCGGAGGTTCGGGCAGGCGTAGAGGCTCGCGGTCACCTCCGCGCCCTCCATGACGAAGGGGTCGAAGCGCGACGTCACGGTGTCGGCCTCGTGGACCAGGGCGGTGAACCGGCCCGTCCGGTCGGCGCCGAGCCGGATGCGGTGGCGCGATTCCGGCCGGTAATTGGCGATGGTGAAGCAGTGCCGCCGGCTCGGCACCAGGGAGACCGGCCGGCCGAGGCGCCGGGCCGCCAGGGCGACGAGCGCCGTGTGCTGCGACAGGGCGAATTTCGAGCCGAAATGGCCGCCGATCAGGCCCGCCACGACCCGCACCTGCGCGGGATCGAGGCCGAGCTGCGCCGCGAGCCCGTGCTGGACGGCGCCGACGTAGCGGGTCGGCTCGTGCACGGTGAGCCGGTCGCCGTCCCAGGCGGCCCGGGTGGTGAACAGCTCGATCGGATTGTGGTGCTGGACCGGCGTCTCGTAGCGCGCTTCGACCCGCACGGCGGCGTCCGCCAAGCCCGCCTCGGCATCGCCCCGGGCGATGTCCTCGTGGTGCGGCTTGAGCTCCGCGAGGCGCACGGTCTCGGCGCCGGGCGCGTCGAAACCGCCGGCGGCGGGCTCCGCGGCATAGGAGACCTTGACCGCCCCTGCCGCCGCCTCGGCGGCCTCCTGGGTCTCGGCGACGACCAGCGCCACGATCTGGCCGGCATAGGCGACCGCGTCGGAATCCAGCGGCCGGTGCGAGCTGTTGGCAAAGCCGCCGGCCATCAGGTGCTTCACCGGCGCCACCGCGCCCGCGAAGTCCCGGTGGGTGAAGATGCCGAGCACGCCCGGCACCCGCCCGGCAGCCTCGAGGTCGAATCCGGTGATCCGGCCCCGGGCGATCGTGCTGGTCACCAGGGCGGCGTGGGCCGTGCCGGTCTCCGGCCCGGTGAGGTCGGAGCTGTAGAGGGCCCGGCCGGTGACCTTGTCGGGCCCCTCGACCCGGGTGTGAGGGCGGCCGAGATGGCCGTCGGTTTCCCCTGCGCGCGCGTCCATGCCGCCCTCCTGAATCAGCCGCCGCTTGGGCCGCATCACGGGAAAGGAAGCCCCGAGGGGACCGTTCGGCTCCCCGGACGGGCCGCCGGGCGACAGGATGCAGCAGAGCCGATCCGACTTGGCCGTCACCGCGAGCGCGGCGAACCGACCTGGGGCAGCGCGCGGCGGGTGAGCGTGGCGCTACTGGATTGCTTCGCTCCGCTCGCAAGGACGCAGCGGGCTGCGGCCGCCTTCGCTGCCGCAGCCCGTGACCTCAGTTCAGGACCTTCCCGTCCGGTCCGACCTTGACCTCCTGCTCCTTGTCGGCGCCGGCGACCTTGATCTCGTACTGGACCGCGGAGCCGTCCTTCTCGACCTCGGCCTCGTAGGCCTTGCCGCCGCCGGCCTTCTGCTCGGCGATGGCGAGCGCGTCCTTCAGCGAGGTCTTGGCGTTCTGGAAGTCCGAGGCCTTCAGCCGGGTGAAGTAGCGCTCGATCGGCTGGTTCTCGGTCTTGTAGAGGGCGCCCGTGTCGGCGTTGATGCCGTACTCGACGAGCTTGCCGCTCGGGTAGACGACCTTGATCGCGTAGTGGGCCGGATCCTTGCTGCCGGCCTTCTCGAAATCGGCGTCGATGGCGCGGCCGCCCTTCTCGTCGCCCTGCGACTCGGCGGTGGTGAGCGCCTGCGCGAGGCTGACCTTGGCGACCTTGGCGACCTGCCACTCCTTCATGTTGCTGTCGGCCTTGGAGGCCGGCTCGGCGGGGGTCGCGGTGGGGGTCTGGGCCAGGGCGAGGCCGGTGGAGAGGGCGAGCAGGCCTGCTGCGGCGGTGAGGCGGGTGATCATGGCGGGGTGTCCCTTTGCGGGTTCATTCACGGGAGCGTGAAACGTCGGGTCCGGAAATCCGGTTGCCCGCGCCCGGGAAAAAATTCTGCCGCCGTCGCCGAGGGGAGGAGCGGGCCGTCGGGCCGGATCGGCCGCCCGGCGAGACGGACGGCCGGCACCCCTGTATGACACGCGCACGATCCGGCGTGCCCCTGGGCGACGGCGGATTCCCCCCTCGGATGGAGCAGGCCATGACCGCGAACGAGCCCGAGCCGCTGGACGAGTTCACCCGCCTGCACGCCAAGCTGTCCGCCCTGGAGATCGTGCTCGGCGTCCTGATCGGGCGGCTGTCTGAGGAGAACCCGGAGATCCGCGAGGACGTGAAGCGCGACGTCGCGGCGATCCTGTCCGACATGCCGATCGACGGTCCGAGCGAGGAGATGATCGCCGATGAGGTCCGCCGGGCCGCCGAAGTCCTGACCAGCGTGTCGATCGGCTGAGGCCGCTGAGCGCGGCGGCCTCCGGAGCGCCCCGTCGACGCGGATCGTCTCGCCGTTCAGCATCGGGTTCTCGCCGGTGTGCAGGACGAGGCCGGCGTCTTCAGCCGGACGGCCGAGGCGCGGCGGGACGGCACGGTCCGGCTCAGCGTGTCCTCCAAGTCCTGCGGCAGGCCCGCCATCCCCGGCATCCCGGAGATGCCCGGCGCGATGGTGACGGCGCGGATGCCGTACCGGGCGTGTTCCCGGGCGATCGGCAGGGTCATGGCGGCCCCGCCGCCCCTCGCGCCGCGTAGGCCCCCTGCCCGATCTGCCCGTCGAAGGCCGCGATCGAGGCGGTGCTGATAATCATTCCCCGGCTCGTCCCACGCGCCCGGCGCCTCCCGGGCGATGTCGGCCAGCACCATCCAGGCCCCTGCCGCCATCGGGCCCCAGGGCCGTCGCCTGGCCCAGCCCATGCCTGCTCCGGTGACGTTGAGGACGCGTTCGCTGACCATCCTGGCTCCTCTTCGGTTCCAGGCGGGCAAGGCGGTCCCGGGACGTGGCGTGGGATAGCGAGGCCTGAAAGAGCGTCCGTCACCCTCTGGGACGGGCCAAGTCGCGGGCTTGGCCGTTGACGTGTGATTTTTTCCCACATAAAGATCGTGACGCGGACCATTGTATTGAGTCGTGTCTCCATGTGTTTCTGAAGGTTCGTTTCACTTCTGCAGAGTGATCGGCAGGGAATGATCGGTCGAGGGCCGATCATTCGAACGGCCTGCATCGAAATCATGTCTCACGCGCCCGGATCAGGTCGTCCGGGCGCGCCGATCTCCCTCGTCCGCGGAGGACAGCCATGCGCGCGCCCTGGATCGAGACGGTCGTCCGGCACTGGCGGCACGGGCGGATCGTCCGGCGTCGTGCGGGTGAACGGCATCCCGGCATCGTCGCCGCGCTCCGCGCCGCGACGCCCGACAGCGTGCTGCTGGCGGGCAACTCGCATGCGGAGTTCATCGGAAGCCCGGATCTCGGCGGCCGGCCCTGCATCAACCTCGCCGTCGGCGGCAGCACCGCCGCCGACTGCGCCCGCCACCTCGCGGATCTGCGGCTTCCGGTCCGCTGCGCGGCCGCGATCCTGATCATCGGCACCAACGACCTCCAACGCTGGCGGCACCCGGAGCGTCTCCGCACCCGCGACCGGTTCGAGGTCGAGGCCCGACGCATCCTGCGGATCCTGGACCGGTGGTCGGCGCAGGTCTTCGTCGCCGCGGTCCCACCGATCGGCACCGAGGCGACCGGCCGGGATCCCGCTGCCGTCGCGGCCTTCTCGGCGCGCCTCGCCGGACTCTGCGTCGCGGAAGGCCACGCGTTCGTCGATCCCTTCGCGCGATGGCGGGCCGGCACCGGAGGACTGGCCGGTGCGGGGCTCCACCGGGACGGCGTGCATCTCGCCGACTACGCGCCCCTGGCGGAGGCGGTCGCCCGGCTGGTGGCGCTCGGCCCCGAACCGCCTGCCGGGCGGCCATGGTGTCCGGCCGCTCCGATCCCGGTCGCGCCGGCGGCGGCTTCGGCGATGGCCCCTGCGATAGCTACTGCGGCGACCCTACGGGTCCTGCGCGCCGCCTGGATCGGTCGCCTGTGAGGATCCGTGAAGTCCTGGCGGCGGTCGTTCGACCGCATCCGGGCCAGCGAGGCGGCACCGGGCGGCCCCTCCCCGTCCGCATCTGGCCCGACGATGCGGCGCTCTGGCTCGACGAGAACGGCGTCCGGCACCGCCGCGCGGCGCGGCACGTCCTCGCGTCGCTGGCGGCCTTGAGGCACGGCGGCCGCTACGGCGCTCGGGTGGCCGGCACGGGCAAGGTCGTGACCGGGCCGGTCAGCGTCCTGACCCTGCGGGACCCGCAGGACGAGTGCGGGTTCGTCTTCTGCCTCACGCCGTGCGGTCATGGGGAGGAGCACTTCTGAGCCCACGAGGGATCGCGGGGGCGCGCCGCAAAACCGGGGACCACGTGCAGCACCACCTGCGCTGGGATGTGCGCTCACGGCGGGCTCGTGCACAGCAGGGTCGGCGCGCAGACCGTCCGGAAGCCGGCACGGGCGTAGAGCGCCTCGATGGCGCCGCCGGCCGGGCATTGCAGGAAGACCTGCACGGCCCCTCGCGCCCGCGCCTCGCGCAGGGCCGCGGTGGTCACGGCGGCGCCGAGCCCGCGGCGCTGCCGGTCAAACCGGGTGCTGACGTTGTAGAGCCCGGCCGTGTCGCCGCGCAGGTAGAGACTCGCGCAGGCCGCCGGGCCGGCGGCGTCGCGCAGGACGAGGTGGAGCGGCGCCACGCCGGGCCGGACCCGGGCCGCCCGGAGCGCCGGCAGGTAGGTGCGGCGCAGGTGTGTCCGCACGGCGGGATCGTCCGACAGGTTGGCGAAGACGCCCTCGAAAACCGGCCCCGGCGCGGGGGTCGCCTGCACGGCAACCGGGTCGTCCCCAGCGGACCGGGCCGGCAGCGACCGCGCCACCATCCAGCTCGCCGGGTAATGCACGGCGGGCTCGAACAGCCCGCGCAGGAGCGCGACCTCCTCGGCATCCCGGGCCAGGAAGGCCGGCGCCCGGGCGCGCCCCAGGGCCGCCGCCCCCGCCCAGGCGAACTGGTCGGGCCGGCTGACCCCGTAGGCGAAATTCAGGGTCGGGTCCGGGATGCCGCGCGACCAGACGTAGCCGGCGCCGCCGGGTCCGTGCTCGACGCCGTCGATCAGGGAGCCGGTGAGCGACGCCACGTGGGCCTCGCGCAGGGCGTCGAAGGTGAGATCGAGCGCCCGCATGGTCAGGCGGCGGTCGAGTTGGGCTCGGCTGACGACAACGCGGCGATCCGGGCGTGCAGGTGGGGCGACAGCACGATGTCGAGGTGATCGGTCTCCGGCACGGTCTCGACCGACAGGAGCCGGCTCGTGAGCGGCGCCCAGTCGATCACCGGCAGGCCGCGCCCCCGGGAATCCGCGGCCACGAAGCTGCGGATCGGCACCGCGCCTTCCTCCAGTCGGAGGGCGCGGAACTGGACGGCGTGGTCGACCAGCGTCCAGAGCATCCGCTCCCGGCTGCCGACCTCTGGACCGTCGGCCGGCAGGGGCTGCGGCTCGGCGGCGAGGAAGCGCAGGAACTGCACCTCCGCCTCCGGATCCATGCGGGCGCGCAGGGCCTCCCACTGGGCCGCCATCGGCGAGCGGTCGAGCCAGGCCGCCAGCATCGCCCCGTGCGCCGCCCGCTCGTCGGCCGCGATCGGCCGGCCGGCGCCGGGGGCGAAGGTGGGCTCCAGCCCGCAGGCGTCGAGCATGCCGACCCAGTCCAGGGGAAAGCCGGGGCCGAGGCGCCGGGCGGTCTCGTAGGCGAGCACCCCGCCCCAGGACCAGCCCAGGAAGATGCAGGACCCGGCCCGCCCGCGCATCAGCGCGCGCACCTGCGCGGCGTATGCGGCGGCGAGGTCGGCGACCGGCGGCAGGGGCCGCACCGCCTCCACCAGCGAGGCGCAGAGGAAGCCGTGCGCTTCCTGCTCCGGGCCGAGGCGGGCCACCAGTGGCTCGTATTCCCGGGTGCTGACGAGCAGTCCCGGGAACAGCACGAGGAGCGGCCGGCCGCTTCCCGGGCGTCCGGCGCTGAGCCGGACCGTCGGGGCCACGCCCTCTTCGGCGGAGGCGGCGCCCGCCTCGACCCGGGCCGCCAGCTCCCCGATGGTCGGATCGCGCAGGAGATCCGCCACCCCGATCCCGCCTCGGGGGGCGATCAGGCGCAGCCGCGCCACCAGTCGCAGGGCCGAGAGGGAATCGCCGCCGAGTTCGAAGAAGCGCCGATCGGCGACCCGGACCGGGAAGCCCAGGACCTCGGACCAGATCCCCGCGAGTCGCCGCTCCGTGGCGGTGCCCGGCGGTCGCCCGCGGCGGTCGTCGGCGGCCGGATCCGGCAGGGCGTTGCGGTCGAGCTTGCCGTTGGTGGTCACCGGCATCCGGTCCAGGAGAGTCAGGCTCGCCGGCACCATGGGCTCCGGCAGGGTGCGGGCGAGGCCGGCGCGCAGACGCCCGGCCTCCGGGCGGCGCCCGCGCACCGGGACGACGTAGCCCGCGAGGTAGGCGCCGGCCGGGCCGTCCCGGCGCAGGACCACGGCCTCCGCGACCCCCGGCAGGGACCGCAGGGCGGCCTCGACCTCGCCGATCTCGATCCGGTGGCCGCGGATCTTGACCTGATCGTCGGCCCGTCCCGCGAAGGCGAGGCTGCCGTCGGGCCGCCGTCGCACCCGGTCCCCGGTCCGGTACATCCGTCCGCCACCCGCGGCGAACGGGTCGGGCAGGAAGCGCTCGGCGGTGAGCGCCGGGCGCTGCCAGTAGCCGCGGGCGAGGCCGCCGCCGATGTAGAGCTCGCCGGTCTCACCGTCCGCGACGGGCACGAGGTCGGGACCGAGCACGTAGGCCGCCCGCGTCCCCACCGGGCCGCCGATCGGCGCGTAGGGCTCATCGAAGGCCGCGTCCGACGGCACCTTCCAGATGAGGGGCGAGATCACGCACTCGGTCGGGCCGTAGCCGTTGATCAGCAGCCGGGGCTTCAGGGCGCGGCCGAGCCGCGCGAAGGTCTCCCGAGGCATGCCCTCCCCGCCGAAGGAGTAGACCTGGACCGTGGGCGCCGCGCCCAGGCGCTCGGCCCACTCGGCGAGCTGGCCGATGAAGCTCGTCGGGAAGCCCGCATGGGTCACCCGGTGGCGGCGGATCTGCGCCAGGGTCTCGGCGGCAGTCCACAGCTCCGGGCCGCGCAGCACGATGCAGCCGCCGGCCACCAGCGGCGTCATCCAGCGTTCGTGCGCACCGTCGAAGGCGAAGGACAGAACGTGCAGTTCGCGCGACTCCACGTTCATCTCGTACGCCTCGGCCGTGCTGCGGCAGTGCATGGCGAGCGGCCCGTGCTCGACGACGACACCCTTGGGCGCCCCCGTCGAGCCCGACGTGTAGATCAGGTAGGCGGGATCCCCCGGGTTCGGGCGGTGCGGGCGCGGCGGAGACCGGGCCGTCCTCGAGGGCCGCGCGGTCGAGCCGGGTGATCGCCGGAGGCAGCTCCAGGCGACCGGCGATCTCGGGCGTCGTGAGGCAGTGAACGATCCCGGCATCCGCCAGCATCCCGTGCACCCGGGCGGGCGGATACGCGGGATCGAGGGGCAGGAAAGCCGCGCCGGCCCGCAGCACCCCGAGCAGGGCCACGATCATCTCCGGCCCCCGCTCCAGCGCCACCGCCACGCGGTCCCCACGCCCGATGCCCCGTGCCGCGAGCCCGTCCGCCAGGGCGGCGGCCCGGGCGTCGAGATCGCCTCGGGTGAGCGTCGCGCCTTCGAACAGCACCGCCGGCCGGCCAGGCTCCGCCGCGGCGAGGCGTGCGAGACGGGCCGGCACGGTCTCGCGGTCGGCGTCGTGTGGTGGCCCTGCCGGAGAGCTTGACGCGCGGGCGTTCGCCGCATCCGCGATCCAGGCCCGGGCCTCAGCGATCGTGCAGGGGCCGTGCACCCGGTTCCAGCCGGCGGGCAGCGCGCGTCCGTCGGGCCAGAAGGCGCCGTGCCCGGCCTGATCGAAGGTCACCACGACGGTGCCATCCATCCAATCCGCGGCCGATCCCGCGTCCCCGTCCTCGCCGGCCTGCCTGTCCATCCGCTCGCTCCTGCGCCGCTCGGGCTTCGAGGGACTGACGGTTGAGCCGGGACGCCGTTCACGGCGGCGCGTTCAGGCGCGCCCGAAAAGCCTGAACCGCCGCCGGGGCCAACCGTCAGGGAGGTGCCGGAGACGTGTGGAGGGCGGATGAGGGACGAGTCACGGGACGAGGCACGAGTCCGGCTCGCGGTGGCGGGCAGCCGGGAGGCGCCCCTGATCCGCGTCGCCGAACTGGGCACGCCGGACGCCGCCGTGGAGGCGATCCTGGCCCGCGCCGAGGCGCTGACCGCGCAGGACACGGGGGTTCAGCGGATCGCCGTCGCGGCCGATCCGGAGACGGCCGGGCGGCTCCTCGCCCTCGGGGCCGCCCGCCGCGTCGGCGACGGGATCGAGATCCTGCCGGGCCTGCTCTGGCAATGCGCCGCCCGATGGCTCCCCGATGCGCGGCCGCCCTTCCCCGCGCTGTACATCGCCACGGAAGGCCGCCGCCATCCGCTGCGCCCCGAGACGCCGGCCGGCACCGTCTACGCCCGCGTCATTCCCTGGCTCGAGCGCACCTTGAGCTTCCGCACCCTGACGGAGCCCGGCGACGTCGCCCTGTTCTCGGCCTGGATGAACGATCCGCGCGTCGCCGCCGTCTGGCAGGAGACCGGATCCCTCGACGCGCACGCCACCTATATCGGCAGGCTCCAGTCCGATGCCGGGACCCTGCCGCTCCTCGGATGCCTCGACGGCACGCCCTTCGGCTATTTCGAGCTCTACTGGGCGCGCGAGAGCCGCCTCGGTCCGCTCTACGAATCCGACCCCTACGACCGCGGTTGGCATGTGGCGATCGGCGATGCGGCGGTGCGCGGACGCTCGTACCTCTCGGCCTGGCTGCCGTCGCTGATGCATTACCTGTTCCTCGACGAGCCGCGCACGCAGCGCATCGTCGGGGAGCCCCGGGCGGATCACGCCCAGCAGATCCGGAATCTCCACGCCTCAGGCTTCGCCACGGTGGCGACCATCGACTTCCCGCACAAGCGCGCGGCCCTGGTCGCCCTGTCACGCGAGCACTTCGTCCGCGACCGGCTCTGGGTGCCGGGCGCGGCCGCCGCCGACGCCGCACCACGGCCGCCCGCCGTGCCGGCCTGACGCGCCAGCCTGACGCGCTCTTGCACCGCCGGGACCGCCGGTTCGGCGAAGGAGCGTGGCAGACCACGAGCTTCGACCTGTTCCCGACCACAGAGATGCGCGCGATGACGGATCACCCCGAGACCGACGACATCATCGGCATCGGCTTCGGCCCGGCCAACCTGTCCCTCGCCATCGCCCTCCAAGACGCGATCGGCGACGGACCGCCGCGGCCGTCCCTCCGGTTCATCGAGCGGCAGGAACGGTTCGGCTGGCACCGGGCGATGATGCTGCCCGGCGCCGACATGCAGATCAGCTTCGTGAAGGACCTCGTGTCCCTGCGCGATCCGACGAGCCCATTCAGCTTTCTCAATTACCTGCATGTGAAGGGGCGGCTCAGCACCTTCCTCAACCTGAAGACCTTCAACCCGTCGCGCGTGGAGTACAACGACTATCTCGCCTGGGCGGCGAACCACTTCTCGGACGTGGTTGCTTACGGCGAGATCGTCGAAGCCGTACGGCCGGAGGCGCGCGACGGGCGGCTCGCCGCCTTCGTGGTCGAGGCCCGGGACGGGGCAGGTGTGTCCCGCCTGCGCCGCTGCCGCCACCTCATCGTGGCGGCGGGCGGTGATCCGGCGATCCCCGCCCCCTTCGCCGCCCACGCGCAGGACCCCAGGCTGATCCATTCCTCCTGGTACCTGCCGGGAATCGCGCAGGCCCTCGGGGCGCCGCGCCTCGACGGGCCGGAACCCCGCATCCTGGTGGTGGGTGCGGGTCAGAGCGCCGTGGAGATCGCCACCGACCTGGGCGAGCGCTATCCGCGCGCGCTCATCGACCTCGCGATCCGCGGGCCGGCCTTGAAGCCCGCCGATGACAGCCCCTTCGTCAACGAGATCTTCGATCCGGCTGCCGTTGACCGCATCCACGACGCGCCGGAGCCGGTGCGGGCGGAGCTGATCGCCGCACACCGGTCCACCAATTACGCGGTGGTCGACGCGGACCTGATCCAGGATCTCTACGCCACCCTCTACGAGCAGGCGGTGAGCGGCGTGACCCGCTACCGGCTGCGGCGCAGCACCCGGGTGGTGGCGCTGGATCCGGGATCGGGCGCCCTGTGCGCGACCCTGCGCGACGACGTCGCCGGGGTCGAGGAGCGCCAGCCCTACGCGGCGGTGATCTGCGCCACGGGCTACCAGCGCGCCGCGGTGCCGGCGATCCTCGACCCCGTGCGCCCGTTCCTCGCCGGCGAGACCGCGGACCGGAACTATCGCCTGCCGCTCACTCTCGCCGAGCCCCGGGTGAGCCTGCACCTGCAGGGGTTCAGCGAGCCGACCCACGGGTTGACCGAGACCCTGCTGTCGATCCTGCCGGTGCGGGCCGGCGCCATTGCGCGGACGATCCTCAGGGAGGAGCGCGCCGCCCGGGCCGCGATCCGTTCCGCCGCGTCGGCTCCGTGAGGCGGCCGGCCGACCTCGACCGGGACGGGGTCGTCGCCCTGGTCCTGCGGCTCTCGGGGCCGGCGATCCTCGGGATCTCCGCTCACGCCCTACAGATGCTGGTCAACGCGTGGTTCGTGGCCGATCTCGGGGTGGCGGCCATCGCCACCATCGCCATCGCGTATCCGGTCACGCTGCTTGTGGCGGCGCTCGGCTACGGGGCCGGGATCGCGGCGGCCTCGCAGGTCGCGCGGGCGCTCGGTGCGGGCAACCGGCACCGGGCCGACGCGGCCGCCGCCCTGGGATTCTGGCTGAGTCTGCCGGCCGGGCTCGTCGTGACGGTCGCGATCCTCATCGACACGCCGTTCTGGCTCCGGCTCCTCGGCGCGGACTCCGCGCTGGCCGCCGCGGCCGCGCCCTACACGGCGCTCGCCACGGTCGGCACGGTCCTGATGCTGGTGATGATCGTCGGCGGCTTCATCGTCCGAGCTCAGGGTCATGCGCGCCTGAGCGGCGCCATCATGGTCGGCGGCTTCGGCCTGAACATCCTGCTCGACTGGGTGCTGATCCGCCTCTGCGGCCTCGGCACCGCGGGTGCGGGCTGGGCGGCGATCGGTGCGCAACTCGCGGGCGCCGGAGCGTACGGCCTGCACTATGTCCGGGCGCGGGGTCCGGACCGGATCCGGTTCCGGTGGCCCGGCCGAGGCCGGATCGAGCCCGGCCTGATCCCTGAGGCCCTTCGGCTCGCCGTACCGGCCACCGGGTCAAGCCTGCTCGCGGCCTTCGCGATGGCGCTGTTCGTCGAGGCAGCCGCCCCCTACGGCGACGCCGCGGTCGCCGCTCAGGGCATCGCCCTGCGCCTGACCCTGGTGGCGGCCCTGCCGCTGCTCGGTATGATGGCTGGCGCCCAGGCTGTGCTCGGCCACGCGGCCGGCGCCGGACGGCGGGACCGTCTGCACCGCGCCCTCGGCGTCGTGCTCGCCGCCGCCCTCGTCTACGGATTCGGCGTCGGCGGTCTGATGGCCGCGCTGGCGGGGCCGCTCGCCGGCCTGTTCGCGCAGGATCCCGGCACCGCCCGCGAGGGGGCTCGCGCGTTGGTCATCTTCGCCCTCGCCTTCGCGCCGGTCGGCCTACAGCTCGCCGCCGCGACCCTGTTCCAGGCCATCGGCGCGCCGCGCCGGGCCGCCGCGGTGTCGCTGGCCGCGCAGGGGCTGGCGCTGATCCCGCCGCTCCTGATCCTGCCGCCGCTCATGGGCTACGCGGGCGTGCTCGCCAGCCGGGTCGCGGCCGAGTTCCTGGCCGACGGGATCGGGCTGGCCCTGATGCTGGCCTGGTTTGCGGACGCGCGCCGGGCAGGCGGCGCAGCGGCGGTCGAGGGCCGCGAGACAGTGGAGGTGCCCCCGGCGCACGAGGCCGCACACCAGGGCACGTGAGACCCCGAGCCGCGCCGCGATCTCGATCTGCGGCACGCCCTCGACCCGGTGGAGCCGGAAGGCGGTGCGCACCGGCTCCGGCAACTCGGCCACCGCGGCCGCGACCTGCCGCAGGGATTCCCGAGAGGCTGCGGCCGTCTCGGGCGTTCCCGCCCCGGGATCGGCCGGGTCCGGAGCGGCGTCGAGGCCGGTGAACAGGCGCCCCTCGAAGCCCCGCCGGCGCGCCCGGTCGAGGGCGAGGTTGCGCACCATCCGGCCGACATAGGCGGCCCGATCGGCCTGCTCGGCTTGCGGTGGGTCGGCGATGAGACGCAGCATCACGTCCTGGACCACGTCCTCGGCCTGGGCCGGGCAGCCGAGGATGCGGCGCGCCCGCGTCAGGTAGGCGGCGCGATGGCGCACGAACGCAGCGAGGTTCCACGTTGCCGCGTCGACCGGCTGCCGGTCGGCGCGCCCGGTCGCCGCAAAGTCATGGCTCACGTCGCGCTTGAGGGCTGCCACTGTCACGCTCGCAGAGTTCGTGCAGAGGCAAGGGCTATCACGGGAAATCTTTGCGCAACAACCTCTATGTTCATGAATTAGAACTATTAAAACTTGCGAACGCTTCGTTTTTTTCTGCCGGATTGTCTATAGAATTCAGTCTCCGGCGATTGTGGTCACCCGCGTCGACTTGCTGTCCGGATCTCCGGCCCCCGCCCGCCCGGCGCCGGCTCGGGCGCGCCAGGGCACGGGCGGCCGTGTATGCTGGGCGCGTGCCGATTCGGAGCGGGCGACCGGTCCGGATGTCCCGCACGATGGCCTTCGCGATGTCCCTCGCGCGGGCGCGCGAGCAGGAGAACCAGCGCCGCGATGCCGTCCTTCGACACGTCCGTCCCGGTCGGAGCGTTCGCGCTGATCCTCCTGGCCTTCGCGGTGAAGCAGCTCGGCGCGGATTTCCTGCTTCAGAGCAACTGGATGGCGCAGGGCAAGGAGCGCGCCGCGGACTGGATCGCCCCGCTCTGCGCCCATACCGGCCTTCACGGACTCGGCACGCTGCTGATCGCCCTCGCGGTCAAGCCGGCCCTGTGGTGGCTCGCCGTCGTCGATTTCGCGATCCATACGGCGATCGACCGCGGCAAGGCTCTGGTTGGCCAGCGCACCCACTTCCCGGCCACGGACGCCCGCTTCTGGTGGCTGATCGGCGTCGATCAGTTCCTGCATCAGGTCACCCATATCGGCCTCGCCGTGATGCTGGCGGTCGCCTGATCGCGGCCTCACTGCAGCTCGACCTCCAGCAGCCGGTTCGTGTCCACGAGTTTGCCGGCGAGTTCCAGGATCAGGAAGCGCTGGAACGTCAGCGCGAGGTCGGGGCGCTCGGCCTCCATGCGGGCGAGGGCGGCGCGGTCGAGGCCGACCACCCGGCAGGGGCTCTCGGCCAGCGCCGTGGCGGTGCGCCGGCCGCCCTGCACCAGGGCGATCTCGCCGATCACCGTGCCCGCCGTCGTGGTGCGCAGGCGCAGGTTGGGCCGGCCGGGAAGGCTCATCTCGATCGAGACGACGCCCCGTTCGAGGAAGTAGAGGGCGTCGGCCGCCTCGCCCTGGCGCATCAGCGTCTCGCCCGCCGCGAGGTCGCGGACGGCGAGGTAGGGCGCGAAATCGGCCGGTCCGACGGCGCAGCCCAGGCGGTCGGCCACGTGCCGGGCGAAGGGCGCGACCTCGTCCGTGCCGGCTGTCCCGGTCTCCGACAGGAGGGTGTCCTCGGCCTCGCGCAGGGCCGCGTCCAGGGTGTCGAGGATCCGGATCCGCGCGTTGGCGGTGAGGCGGCTGCGCGCGACCTGCCGCAGCACCGTCGGGCCGAGATGGACGAGCAGAACGTCGAAGCCGCGCTGCTCGGCGCGCTGCCCGATCTTGCGGAACGCCACCAGGGCGGAGCTGTCGAGCCCGACGCAGTCCCGGAAGTCCAGGATGAGGACGCGCAGGTCCGCGGCCCCGGCGGTACTCTCGCCAGTACTCTCCGCCACGACCCGGCGGTGGATCGCCTGCGCGTTGAGGAAGAACAGGTAGCCCTGCAGGGCGTAGATCCGGGTCCGGGTGCCGGCCGCGCGCAGCCGCTCGGCCGTGTCGGGCGCGCGGATCACGCTGCTGCGCCGCTCCGCCCCGGTGAGCACCCGGCGCAGGGCCGGGATCTGCGCGTACTGGACCGCGAAGATCAGCATCGCCATCACGACGCCGACCAGGAAGCCCACGGTGGCGCCGAACAGCGCGGTGGCGGCGCAGACCACCAGGGCGATGGCGATCTCCCACCGCAGGAAGGCCCGGCCGGCGAGCGCCAGGTTGGTCAGGTGGCCGAGGCCCAGGGCGACCAGGGCGCCGCCCGCCAGCGGGCGCGGCAGCAGCGCGATGATGCCGGCGCCGAAGACGAGGAGGGCCGCCATCGCCGCGAGGGTGAGCCAGCGGCCCAGCCAGCGCCCGCCCCCGATGTTGTGCAGCTGCAGCGTCGAGGTCCGGTCGAAGCCCATCACGGGGCTGCCGAACAGGCTGCCGAGCAGGTTGGCGACGCCCGACGCCACGAAGACCCGGTCGACGTTGAACTCGCGCCGCAGGTCCAGCTCGACGCTGACGACGTAGAGGATCTGCACGATCACCGCGACGACCACGTAGGTCACGATCTTGGGCAGGATCGGCAGCATCAGGGCGGGATCGAAGGACGCGAGGTGGCCGATGGCCGGCACCCGGAGCAGGGAGCCCGGTGGCAGCGGGTCGATCAGCCACCCGCCGGCCTGCGCGGCGGCGGGCCCGAGGCCCTGCCAGGCCAGCCCCAGATGCACCACGAGGAGGCTCGTGAGGATCACGGCCGGGTAGGTCGTCCAGTGCGCGCGGCGCCGGGGCAGGTAGAAGGCGCAGACCCCGATGCCGAGCGTCAGGCCGACCCGCCCGAGCGCCCCGGGATCGATGGGGGCGAAAGCCGCCGGGCCGAGGTCGCCGAAGAGCGCGCCGACGAGCGCGCCGACGAGCGCACCGAGGGGATCGGCGAGCTGGGCGCCGATCTGGACGCCGCTGCGCAGGAGCAGGAGGCCGACGCCGGCGAGGAACCCCATCAGGACCGGGAACGGCAGCAGCTGTGCCAGCAGCGAGGCGCGCAGGGTCCCGAGGAGGGCGAAGACGAGGCCGGTGATCGCGGTCGAGAGCCCGCAGGTGACGAGGACGATCGGGCCGACCGAGTCGGGATCGGTCACGCCCGCCGCGCGCAGCTGCTCGGCGACGGCCGCGGCGATCGCCGCCTGGACGATGGCCGCCGCCCCGAAGAAGGACAGCGAGATCACCACGTCCCGCCGCAGCGCGAGGAAGACGAGGCTGCCGGCCATGTAGGCCGCCAGCATCGCCGACACCCCGGCGGCGCGGCACTCCGCCAGGGGGCCCGAGAAGATCAGCTGCGAGAAGCTGATGAGATCGACGACGATCATCATCGTGGCCACGGCGGCGGCCACGACGGTGCGCGACAGGCGCAGGGTCGCGGCACCTGCCACGCCCCCGGATCCCGGCCCTGCGGATGACAGATCGGCGGTGGTCATGGGGGCGGGATCCGGCTCTCTGAGCTCCGGCGCAGGCCGCAATCGCCCCCGCTGCGCTGTCGTGCGCGGTTGCGGACGGGTGCCGGATTCGTGGGGGGATTGATTAGCGCCTCCCGGTCGGTGCCGCACGCTTAAAATTCCGTGTTGGTTGATCGATTTGAGGGCACGTTTTACTGATCCTCTCCTCGGAAGATCGGAGTACGCTCGCATCCGATCAGTCCCGGATCATGCCGGCGGGATCCGGGATAGGCGCAGGATTTCAGTAACACTGTTCCGGAGGCCGCCCTGATCCGCGGCCGGCCCGTCAGGGCGCCGTGGCCGCCGACGGGGTCCGCCGTCTCCGGACACGCGTCCTCGTCCCCGCGCGCGGTTCGGCGCCGGGGGCATGGCCCAGGAAGCAACACGCGGGACGCGGGACGCCGCGGGAACCCAGGTGTCGGCCGTGTACGCGCGGGATCCGATCCCCGCGGCGCCCGCGGCAGCGGCCGGGCATCGCCCCCGATCGCTACCGTCTTTCTCGTCGCGGTGTCTTGCCGACGTCCCGGTCCTGCGCCTCGCTGCCGGCGGTCTCGGTCGAGGTGCACGCACCTCCGGAACCCGCCCTTCAGCGCCGTGGCCTTCCAGCCGTCCCCCGCCTCGTAGTGGGCGGGTCCGCAGGGAGCTTCGGGCAGGCCCAGAGGCGGGTCGGCGCGGGGGCATTTCCTCACCCCGCCGGGCCAAGGGCCGCCCGGTCTCACGCCCGCCTCCGAGACACGCCCCGTGCCGGTCCGCCGCCCGGGGCGATGGCGGCTGAGAGCCACCGACGCGGGCACCGCCCCGCCCGCGGACCCGCCCGGTCAGCCACCGGACAAGCCCCAGAACGGACGCCACAGGATCGCTCCCGAAGCGCCGCGGGCAGGTGCGGTCAGGAAGCACAAAATAGGAACATTGTCAAGGTTCGTGCCGTCGGGCGCCCGGTCGACGCGTGCTCGACCGTCATCGCGCGCGCAGCGAAGCGACCCAGGGCAGCGCGACGTCGGCCGGCGTGGCGCCGCTGGATTGCTCCGCTGCGCTCGCAAGGACGACGGTGCCGAGCATATCAGCCGTAGCCCTTGGCACATCGGCCGAGCCTGCCGTCATTCCGAGGCGCCGCAGGCGAGCCCGGACCCGAAGGGGCACGCCGGAGGCGGGCAACCCAGAGCCGCGACGGTGCAAGCTCTGCGGCTCCGGTGGTTCTGGATCCCGGGCTCCGCTGCGCGGCCCCGGGATGACGGGGGCGAGGGTTGAGCGTCGACGCGCCGCCCGGACAGGACGCGTCACGACAGCGATCGCGAGCCCATCGACACGCAGGCTCTTCCAACCCGATCGGCGTCCCGAGAGGAGCGCCCCGCCGTCAGGGACGACCGGACGGCATCCGTCAGCGCGCCTCGCTGACGCGCTTGGTCGCCCGCTGCTCCTTCTTGTAGGCGGTGATCGCCGCCGAGCAGCCGGGGGAGAGGTTCTTGAGGTTGGCCTTGAAGCAGGCCTCGACCTCCGGGCCGCCCGGCGCGTAGGCGCTGCAGTAATCCATGTAGTCGCCGGTGCAGTGCTGCTTGAGCGCTTCCCGGGCCGGGGATTGCTCCGCGAAGGCCGCGGCGGGGCCGAAGCACAGGGCGATGGCCAACAGGGCCGACTTGGTCGAAGTCATGGACATCCTTCACGCGTCCAAGCCGCGCGAGCGCATCGCGCGGCGATGGGCGGGGCGGATGGACGCCAAGGATGGCGTCACCATGACATCCGGACAATCGGGATGCAGATCAGCCATGCCCAATACTGCAGGCCGGGCCGATCCGCAGGTCAGTGCGCCCCGACGCGCCGGGTCGGCGCGAGGTCGTTGGCGATGATCTCGCCGAACGGGCCGTCGTTGCGGGCATTGCCTACGGGCCGGCCGGTGGTGGGACGCAGCGGCAGCTTCGGGAAGACCAGTTCGGCGAAGCGGTAGGCCTCCTCCAGGTGCGGGTAGCCCGAGAGGATGAAGCGGTCGATCCCGAGATCGATGTACGCCTTCATCCGGTCGGCGACCTGATCGGCCGAGCCGACCAAAGCCGTCCCGGCGCCGCCGCGCACGAGCCCGACGCCGGCCCAGAGATTGGGCGACACCACGAGCTTGTCGCGATTGCCGCCGTGCAGCGCCATCATGCGGCTCTGGCCGACGGAATCCTGCCGCTTCAGGGTCTCCTGCGCCTTGGCGATGGTGGCGTCGTCGAGCTTGGAGATCAGCTGCTCGGCCGCCTCCCAGGCGGCGCCCTCCGTCTCGCGGGCGATCACGTGCAGGCGGATGCCGTACGAGAAGGTCTTTCCGCGCGCCTCCGCGGCGCGGCGGGCCGAAGCGATCTTCTCCGCGACCTGGGCCGGGGGCTCGCCCCAGGTGAGATAGACGTCGCAATGCTCGGCCGCGACCTCCATCCCGGCGGGCGAGGAGCCGCCGAAATAGAGCGGCGGGTAGGGCTTCTGCACCGGCGGGAAGATCACCCGGCCGTTCTCGGTGCGCAGGTGCTCGCCCGCGAAGGTCACGGTCTCGCCCGAGAGCAGGCCGCGCCAGATCGTCAGGAACTCGTCGGTGACCGCGTAGCGCGCGTCGTGGGACAGGAACACGCCGTCGCCGGCGAGCTCCACCGGGTCGCCGCCGGTGACGACGTTGATCAGCAGGCGGCCGTCCGAGATCCGGTCGAGGGTCGCGGTCATGCGGGCCGCCGCGGAGGGCTCCATCAGGCCCGGCCGCACGGCCACGAGGAAGCGCAGCCGCTGGGTCAGCGGCGCCAGCGCCGAGGCGATGATCCAGGAATCCTCGCAGGAGCGCCCCGTCGGCAGCAGCACGCCGTAATAGCCGAGCTCGTCCGCCCCTTGGGCGATCTGCCGGAGGTAGGCGAGCGAGACCTCCCGGGCGCCCTCCTGCGCACCGAGGTAGCGGCCGTCGCCGTGGGTCGGCAGGAACCAGAGGACGTCGGCGCGTCCGTCAGTCGATGCGGTCATCGGAATCTCCTTCGCGGCCCGGTGGCCGGATGCGGAAAAGCCGGATCCGACTGCGCGCATCCGGCGATCTTCGAGAGCTAGGGCGGGTCGCCGCGTCCGGGAAACGGCGGCCCGCCTTCAGGCGGCCGGCTGCGATCCGAGCAGGTGATCGAGGATGCGGCCCTCCAGCCGGGCGAGGTCCGGATCCCCGCGCCGGCGCGGGCGCGGCACGTCCACCCGCAGGTCGAGGGCGATGCGGCCGGCCTCGACCACGAGGATGCGGTCGGCGAGCGCCACCGCCTCCGCGACGTCGTGGGTGACGAGCAGCGCGGTGAATCCTTGAGCCCGCCAGATCCGCTCGATCAGGTCCTGCATGTCGATGCGCGTGAGGGCGTCGAGGGCGCCCAGGGGCTCGTCGAGGGCGAGCAGGCCCGGCCGGCTCACCAGCGCCCGGGCGAGCGCCACGCGCTGCCGCTGACCGCCCGACAGGGTGGCGGGCCACTGCCCGGCCTTGTCGGCGAGGCCGACCTCGGCCAGCGCCGCGAGCGCCCGCGCCCGGCGCTCGGCCCGGCTGCCGTGGCCCGACAGGCCGACCGCGACGTTGTCCACCACCCGCGCCCAGGGCAGGAGGCGCGGCTCCTGGAACATGATCCGCTTCGGCGGCTCGGACCGGCGGGGGCTGCCCTCCGGCCCTTCGAGGTCGATCCGGCCGCCGGTGGGCGTCTCCAGGCCGAGGATCAGGCGCAGCAGGGTGCTCTTGCCGCAGCCGGACCGGCCCACCACCGCGGTGAACCCGCCCGCCGGCAGGAACAGGTTCAGGCCCTCGATGACCGCGTGGCCGTCGAAGCTCTTGTGCAGGTCGCGGACCGTGACGGCGATCCCGCGGGCGGAGGGCTCCGCGCGCGACGGCGCGGGGCTTCCGGCCTGCCGGGGTGGATCGATCGCGTCGGGCAGCGCCTCGCGGCGGACGGCGTCGAGCAGCATCAGGCGCTCCTGTAGGCGGGGTTCCAGGCGAGGCAGGCGCGCTCGAGCTGGCGGGTCAGGGCGTCGGCGAGCTTGCCGAGGGCGGCGTAGATCAGGATCGCCAGCACGACGACGTCGACCAGCATGAACTCGCGCGCCTGCATGGCCATGTAGCCGAGCCCCGACGAGGCCGAGATCGTCTCGGCGACGATCAGCGTCAGCCACATGATGCCGAGCGCGTAGCGCAGGCCCACGAAGATCGACGGCAGGGCGCCGGGCAGCACCACCCGGGTGAACAGCTCCGTGCGGGACATGCCGTAGACCCGGCCCATCTCCACGAGGCCCGGATCCACCGAGCGGATGCCGTGCAGGGTGTTGGCGTAGATCGGGAAGAACACGCCCAGCGCCACGAGGAACAGCTTGGCCTCCTCGCCGATGCCGAACCACAGGATCACCAGCGGGATCAGCGACAGGTGGGGCACGTTGCGGACCATCTGCACCGAGGTGTCGGTCAGCCGCTCCGACAGGCGCGACAGGCCGTTGGCGAGGCCGAGCGCGAAGCCGATGCCGCCGCCGACCACGAAGCCCGCCAGCGCCCGCAGGGTGCTGACCCCGAGATTGGTCCAGAGTTCCCCGGTCCGCCCGGCCTCCCAGCCGGCCCGGACCACGTCGAGGGGGGCCGGCATGAACCGGTTGGAGACGAGCCCGGTCGAGACCGCGGCCTGCCATCCGAGCAGGATCGCGACCGGCACGAGCCACGGCACCGCGGTGTCGCGGATCCGGTGAAGCTTGGATCGGGCCATCACGGGTTCTCCGCCCTGGTTCCGGCCGTGCGCCCGGGCGGCGTCCAGACCGCGTCGGCCACCCGGATCGGCTTCGGCAGGAGGCCGAGCCCGTGGAAGGCGTCGGCGACCTTCTGCTGGTCGGCCACCGCGGCCGCGTCGAGGGGCGCGACGCCGTAGGACAGGCGGCCGAGCGCCACGCCGAGGACCGGGGCCGGAATGCCCACGGACGGCGCGAGCTCCGCCGCCACGGACTCGGCGTGGCCCTGCGCCCAGGCGTCGACCTCCGCGATCGCCTTGAGCACGGCCGACACGATCCCGGGGCTCGTGTCGGTGAAGCCGCGCCGGGACAGGTAGAACTGGCGGTTGGGGGCGAGCGCGTGCCCGTCGACCCCCCGCCCGTCGACCAGCACCCGGGCGCCGGTGGCGCGCTCGGCCGCGGCCTGGAACGGATCCCAGATCACCCAGGCATCGACCGACCCGCGCACGAAGGCCGCGTTGGCGTCGGCCGGCGCCAGGAAGGCGAGCTTCACCGCGTCGTAGGGCACGCCCGCCTGCTCAAGGGCGCGCACCAGCAGGTAGTGGACGTTCGAGCCCTTGTTGAGCGCGATGGTCCTGCCGCGCAGGTCGGCGACGCTGCGGATCGGGCTGTCCTTGGGCACGAGGATCGCCTCGCCCCGCGGCGCCGGCGGCTCGGCGGCGACGTAGCGCAGCTCCGGGCTGGCGGCCTGGGCGAAGATCGGCGGCGCCTCGCCGGCCGAGCCGAAATCGATCGCCCCGGCGTTCAGCGCCTCCAGGAGCGGCGGCCCGGAGGGGAACTCCGACCACGACACCGTGGTGCCGAGCGGCTGGAGCGTCGCCTCCAGGAGGCCGCGGCCCTTCAGCAGCACGAGGGACCCGTATTTCTGGTAGCCGATCCGGATGCTCCCCGCCGCGCGGGCCGGGCGCAACGCCGCGGCCGCCGCGAGGCCGAGCCCGGCGGACAGGAGCAGCCGGCGGCTCGGGGCGGACCCGGCGGGGGACGCGGCTGGAGACGCGAGGGACAGGGTACGGGGCGTTCGGCCGGTCATGGATCTCTGCCAGGATCTCTGCATGGCTCTCTGCATGGCTCTCTGCGATCGGTCTCAGCCGTCGCGGGCGGGGGCGGTCCAGACCGCGTCGGCGATCCGGATCGGCTTCGGGATCAGCTTCAGGGCGTGGAAGCGGTCGGCGACGGCCTGCTGCTGGGCGACGATGCGGTCGGTCATCGGGCCGAACCCATATTCGGCCCGGTCCACCGCCCGGCGGGTCGCGGGCAGCGGCACGCCGGTGCCCTGCGACAGGAGCTCGGCGACCGCGCCGCGGTTCTGCGCGCACCAGGCCGCCACCGCGCCCAGGGCCTCGATCGCCGCGCCGAGCACCGGGGCGCGGGTCTCCGCGAAGGGCCGGCTCGCCAGCAGGAAGGTGTTCTGCGGGGTGATGGCGGTGGCGTAGGCCAGCACGCGCACCCCCTCCCCCTGCTCGGCGATGGCGAGGTACGGGTCCCAGATCGTCCAGGCATCGACGC
Organism: Methylobacterium mesophilicum SR1.6/6; assembly: GCF_000364445.2. NCBI lineage: Bacteria > Pseudomonadati > Pseudomonadota > Alphaproteobacteria > Hyphomicrobiales > Methylobacteriaceae > Methylobacterium > Methylobacterium mesophilicum. Next base: position 3,632,832 of record NZ_CP043538.1, read on the forward strand.
CGCCGCGGGTGAAGGCCGCCGCGGCGTCGGCGGGTGCCAGCGTCACGGGCTCGATGTCGGCGTAGCTCAGGCCGGCCTTCTCCAGCGCTGCGATGGTCAGGTTGTGGGCGGACGTCCCCTTGGCGAAGGCGACCCGCTTGCCCTTGAGGTCGGCGAGGCTGCGCAGGGCCGAGCCCTTCGGCAGCAGGATCGCGGCGCCGGAACTCCCGCCCTCCTGGGCGGCCGCGTAGACCAGGTTGGACCGGGCGGCCTGCGCGAAGATCGGCGGCGCGTCGCCCGTCAGGCCGATATCGATCCCGCCGACCGACAGGGCTTCCAGCAGCGGCGGCCCGAACGAGAACTCGGTCCAGCGCACCGTCTGCCCGAGCGCTTCCAGGCGCTTCTCGATGAGGCCCTGCTGCTTGGCGACGACCAGGATCCCGTTCTTCTGGTAGCCGATCCGCAGCACGCCGGGCTCGGCCGCGCGGGCCGGCCGGGCGACAGGAACGGCCGCCAGGGCGGCCAGCAGGGCGCGGCGGTGGAGCATAGTCCGGCCTTCACTCGGCGGCGGCAAGCGCGACCGGGGCGGCCGCGGCCCGGTGGGCGAGCAGCGCGGCGAGCTGGCCGCCCGCCTCTGCGGCGCGGGCGCGCAGGCCGGCCTCGGTGAGCGTCCCGTCGCTGAAATCCGCGTCCGAGGCGTAGACCGCGGTGGGGATCTGCAGTGCGCCGAAGAAGCCCAAGAGCGGCCGGAAGGCGTGCTCGACCACCAGCGCGTGGCGCGCCCCGCCGCCGGTGGCCACGATGGCCACGGGCTTGCCGGCCAGCGCCCCCGGATCCACGAGGTCGAACAGGTGCTTGAACAGGCCGGTATAGGCGCCCTTGTAGACCGGCGAGCCGACGACGAGGCCGTCCGCCGATTCGATCGCCGCCAGGACGTCGCGCGCCGCGGGCGTCAGCTGATCGCGGGTCCAGGCGGCGCCGAGGCCGGGGCCGGCATCGACGAAGTCCAGGATGCGCGCGTCGAGCGCCACCTGCGCGCCGGCCTCCCGCAGCACCGCATCGACCAGGGTGCGGGTCTTGGACGGGCGCTGCACGTTCGCGCTCAGCCCGACGAGTCTCGGTCGTGTCATCTTCAGTGCCTTGCGGTGAAGCGGGATGGCGGATCGCACCGATCGGACGGCGCGGAGGCTGCACGACCGGACATCCAGACTGGCCACTAGAATTACGGGCCGTCTTCGCCGACGTCAATGAAACGGCTTTCCCTATTGATCTGGGGGAGAAAAACATTCTCCTCGAAAGCTACGATTTCGGATGTCGTTTTACTTTGTCGCGCGCGTCGATTGTGCGCGCTGCATCACGTTTGGAGCGGCCGGATCAAGCGCTGGCGGCAACGTGATCTCTCCGGCTCACCGATGGGGCACGGAAATTCTACGCACGGCGGATTTTGAAGGCGGATGTTCCTGCTGCGATATGCCTTGTGCGGCGCGGCGAGGCGGCTCAGGGCATTGGCACGCGGTCCCGCCTCGGACGGGCTCCCGTCCGCGCTTTCTGGACCGGAAGACCGGACCCGAGCGGCGGTGAGTGGGCGCATCGACGCGCCGCCCGTTCGGCCGAGCGGACCGAGCCTCGCGGGCTACGCAGCGTCGCGGCGGTCCATCCTGGAGTGCCGGACGGTGACGGCATCGACCGCAAGGGGGACGCTTCGGGAGCGCTCCGGGGCGGCGCGGGTGAACCCTGCATGCGGGTTCGGAGGTCGTATCGGTCCGATCCGCCCATGCCGCAGGCCGATGGGGACCGCAAACGAAAAGGGGCCAGCCCTTCGGGCCGGCCCCGGTCTCACGATGTCTGTCGCCGGTTACTCGGCGGCGCTGATCTCGGCCGTGAAGTGACCGCACCAGTCGCTCGACGCCACCACCGGCCACAGGCCCTTGGAATCCGGCTCCGGCTGGCTGACCGGCGGGTTGAAGCGGCACAGGCCGGCGTCGCCCTGCGCGGTGCCGCCATTGCCCTTGTGCTCGTCGAAGAACTTGCAGCTCTCGCACTGTGCGCTGGCCATGTCGCGTATCTCCTGCTGCGGACCGACAGGGTCCTTCTTTCTCATAAGAATTAGAACAGTTACAATCTGACAGTCAAGGGGTCGGTGGCAAGGCCCGGTCGATCGCTGCGTTGACCGCGCTGCGCGCGGGCTTCGTAGGATCGGGGAGCCTGGACTGGGGGTCCGGATCGGGGGATCGGCGCCGGCCGTTTCGCCCCTGCGTCCTGTCCCATCGGCGGCCCCCGGTCGCGATCGCGTGGTCCCGCAAGGCGGGACGGCTGCCCGGAGAGACCGCCGATGCCTGGAGAAAGGCGTCCCGATTTCGAGCCCTCCCGGAGGATCGGCATCTCCGGCGGGTCGCCCGCCACGGAATCATCGCTTCAGAGGCTCTGCCCCCGGATCCGCGCGGCCCCGGATTGCAACTTCGGCGTTCGTCGCGCCGGGATATGACGGTGCCGGTCACCTCGCGCGCTCTCAAGGCACGGCGCTGCGCGCGTGACGATGAAGATCGGAACGCGTCCCCGCCCGGGCATCCGGACGACACCGCGTGCAGGCGGGCCGCGCGGACGATTCTGCGGCCCGCCTGCCTGGGTGGCGGTCCGCGAGCCGGGTGGAATCCGGCTCGCCGCTTTGGCTCAGAGGCTGCCCGGTCCCTTGGCGAAGCCCGCCAGGGTGAACAGGTCAACCGAGAGCTTCGCGCCGATCACGAAGGCGTCGGGGACCCGCTTCGGCTGCGCGAAGAAGCGCTCCTGCAACTGCGGATTGATGACGTATTGCAGGTTCGGCATCAGGCGGATCGCCGGGGTCACCTGGATCCCGTAGCTCACCTCCAGAATGGTCTGCGTGGACGCGACGTTGCGGCCCAGCCCAACTGCCGTGCGCGCGGCCCGGAGGTTGGCGAGGCCCAGCGGCGAGAAGTGCTCCAGCGCGAAGCCGAAGCCCAGCGTGTCGTAGGGCCGGCCCGCGAAGGTGCCGGTGAGGACGGCGCCGCCGTTCAGGAAGTAATCCTCGAACTGCCGCCCGCCGGTCGCGGCGAGGAAGGCGCCGAATAAGGTCAGCCCCTGGACGCCTGTCGGATCGGGACGCCACACCATCTGGTCGAACCGGGCGTAGACCGCCGACCGGCCGAACCGGGTCAGCGGATCGAGGCCGCTGATCAGGTAGGAGCCTCGGCGGACGTCCTGCACCGGATCCTTGTAGTCCGACTGGTCGATGATCGCGCCGATGCCGTAGTTGCGCGGCAGCGGGTCGTTGCCGAAGTTGGTCGAGTAGCCGACCTCCACCGGCACCACGACGCCGGTGGCGCCGCGGGTCGACCAGTCGATGCCGTTCTGGTCCGCCTGCTGATCGCGCGGATTCACCTCGTAGACGCCGGCATGCATGAACACCTTGTCGGTGACCCAGGCCTTGGCGTGGGCGCCCCAAGTGGCGATCGGCCACCACGTGATGTTCGTCATCTTGAACGCGCCCTTCGGCGCGCCGCAGATGCCGTTGTTCTGGAAGTTGCAGTAGAACGGCGAGGCCAGGAAGTTCGGGTTGGCCAGGACGCGGCCGAACTCGATGTCGAGGCGGTTGTCGAACAGCTTCTGCTCGTAGGACAGCGCGGTGAGATGCGCGGTCTGGCCGCCGCCCTGGATCTCCTGCACGCTGGTGGTGTTGCCGATGAAGTCGCTCGATATGGCGCGCCCGTGGCGCTGGGTCACGATGGTGTGCACCGAGCCGCCCTCGATCCCGGCCAGCCGGCCGAGATCGGCGTCGAGGCCGAAGAACACCTGGCCGGCATAGTCCGAGCCCTGGCGCCGGCCGCCCGAGGGATTGGTGGCGAACTCGCCCGTGTAGTTCAGGATCGCGGTGACCCCGTGACCCAGGTCGACGGTGCCGGGCGGCAGCGACGGCGGCGCCGCGGTGGCGCCCTGCGCGATGCTCGTGGCCGCCGCGCTGCTGGCGCCCGCGAAGCTCCGGCCCTCACGGATGACCCGCCGCCGGGCGCGGTTCGCCTTGTAGCGGGCCTTCTGCGCCGGGCTCGCCTTCGGGCCCGGGTTCACCAGGCTCGGTCCCCCGTCCGGAGGCGCCGCCGCATCCTGAGCCCGGGCCGGGTCCATGCCCGCCGTGGCCATGGCGGCGCCGAACGCGAGCGCCGCCCATCGCATGTGCTTTCCCATCGTGATGACTCCCCCTTAACCGCGCGGCCCTGTCGGGCTCTGTCGCGTCCGTGTTCCGCCGGGATCCTCCTCGGTCAGTCCGTGAAGGCCTCCACCGTGCGGCGCGCGCCGCGCAGGAAGGCGTCGGCGGCGTGAATGAGCGGATTGAGGTCGACGTCGCTCTGCCCGGCCCGGATCGGTCAGGAAGAAGGGCGGCAGGATGTGGGTGGCGATCGACAGGGCGTTGATCCCCGGATCGAACACGCCCATTCCGCCGGCCGTCCAGATCCAGTCCTGGCCCGGGTGCCAGTGCCGGACATCCTCCAGCCACGCGATCGACACCGACCGGATCCGGCGCCCGGACAGCCAGCGCCGCGCGGGCTCCACCCCGGGCGAGCAGCGGGAGTGCCAGCTCGCGAACAGGCTCACGCCCCGGGCCCGCGCGGCCTCAACCAGCAGTCCGACCTCGGCCAGCGTCGCCCCGGGGGGCTTCTCTAGGAAGACGTGGAGGCCCGCCGCGAGCGCCGCCCGGGCGGCCTCGAAGCGCGCCTGCGGCGGCTGGCACAGGGCGACCGCCTGCAGGTCCCCCTGCCCCGCCAGCATCTCGGGCAGCGTCCGGTAATTAAGCACGCCGTCGAGGCCGCCATGCCGGCTCGCCACCGCCACGAGCCGGTAATCCGGGCTGGCGCCGATCACCGGCAGGTGCTGGTCGCGGGCGATCTTGCCGACGCCCACGAGGCCGATGCGGATCGGTTCGGCCATCTCAGAGCACCCGCACGGTGACGTCCGCCGGCGGCGCGACCGCCAGCGGATTGCGCAGGGGCAGCGTGAACGGCGCCGCCGCGATCTCGAACACGTCGCCCGGCCGGGTCGCGACGCCGTCGCCGAACGACAGGGTCGCGGTCCCGAAGAAGTGGACGTGCACGTCGCCGGGCCGGCGGAACGGCGCGTACTTGAAGTGGTGGTGCTCCAGGTTCGCGATGCTGTGGGACATGTTCGCCTCCCCGGAGAGGAACGGCTTCTCCCAGAGCACGGTGCCGTCGCGCAGGATGCGGCTCACGCCGCGCACCTCCGGCGGCAGGTCCCCGAGCCACAGCTCCGGTCCGAGCGCGGCCGGGCGGAGCTTCGAATGGGCGAGCCACAGGTAGTTGGCCCGCTCCGTCACGTGGTCGGAGAACTCGTTCGCCAGCGCGAAGCCGAGCCGCACCGGCGTGCCGTCCGCGTCGATCAGGTAGAGGCCGGCGATCTCCGGCTCCTCGCCGCCGTCGCGGGCGAAGGCGGGCGAGACGAGGGGCTCGCCAGTTCCGACGATGGCGCTGCCGTCCCCCTTGTAGAACCATTCGGGCTGGACGCCCGTCTCCCCCGGGGCCGGCTTGCCGCCCTCGACCCCCATCCGGAACATGCGCATCGAATCGGTCGGCGCCGGATCGGCCGCCGCGGCCCGATGCATCGCGTCCCGGCCCTCCGCGGAGCCGAGATGCGTCAGGCCGGTGCCGCTCAGGAGCAGATGCGCGGGATCCGGGTGGTCCACCGGCGGCAGCAGCTGCACGGAATCGGGATCGATGGCCGTGCCCAGCCCCGACAGGGCCGCCGTCTCGGCCAGCCCGCCCCCGGCTGCCAGTGCCTTGCGCGCCAGCTCGATTACGCTGCGCACGCCGATCACCTGCCGCGCCTGGCCCGCGTCCAGCAGAGCGACGCCGCGCTCCCCGTCGGGTCGGCGGAATTGTAGGAGTGATCCGCCCATCGTGTGTTCCTCCCAGGGGCGCCCATGCCGGGGCGTCCCGAACGCGCGGCCGTCGAGGGCCGCGCGGTGGCCGGTCAGCGGCTCGGTTGCGGTTGGAGCGCGCCGTCGATCCGACGCGGCAGGTGCCAGGGATTGTCCGGGCGCAGGGGCGACGGCAGCAGCGCGTCGGGCAGGTCCTGGTAGCAGACGGGGCGCGGGAACCGCTCGATCGCCAGGGTGCCGACCGAGGTGCTGCGGCCGTCCGAGGTGGCGGGGAACGGGCCGCCATGCACCATCGCGGGCGCCACCTCCACGCCGGTGGGCCAGCCGTTGGCGAGGATCCGCCCGGCCTTCCGCGCCAGGAGCGGCACCAGCCCCGCGGCGAGGTGCTCGTCCGCCCGGTCGAGATGCAGCGTCGCGGTGAGCTGGCCCTCGAGGGACGCGACGACTCGGGCCATCTCCGCCGGGTCGGCCACAGCGACCAGCAGGGAGGCGGGGCCGAACATTTCCTCGGCCAGCGCCGGATCCGCCAGGAGGCTCCGCGCCTCCGTGCGCAGCAGGGCGGCGGGGGCACCCCCGGGCCCGCCGCCACCCCGCGCGCCGCGACCGTCACCCCCGGGCGATCCGCCAGGGCGGCGACGATACGCTCGAACCGCGACGTGATGTCGGCGGTGAGCATGGTGTGGGGAACGCTCTCGCGAATCAGCGCGCCCGCCGCCTCCGCGAACGCGTCCAGCTCGGGCCCCGCGATCCCGATCAGCAGGCCCGGATTGGTGCAGAACTGCCCGGCCCCCAGCGTCAGGGACTGGACGAACCCGGACGCCAGGGCGGCGCCCCGGGCCCGCAGGGCGCCGGGGAGGAGCAGGACGGGATTCACCGCGCTCATCTCGGCATAGACCGGGATCGGCTCGGGCCGGGCGGCGGCGATCCGCATCAGCGCCAGACCGCCGCCGCGCGAGCCCGTGAAGCCGACGGCCTTGACGCGCGGATCGGCCACCAGGGCGGCGCCCAGGGCGCTCGACGGCCCCGGCAGGTAGGAGAACACGCCCTCGTGCAGGCCGCAGGCGGCCGCGGCCGCCCGCAGGGCCCGCGCCACCAGCTCCCCGGTGCCGGGATGGGCCGGATGCCCCTTGACCACCACGGGGCAGCCCGCCGCCAGGGCGGAGGCGGTGTCGCCCCCCGCCACCGAGAAGGCGAGCGGGAAGTTCGAGGCGCCGAACACCGCCACCGGGCCGAGGGCGACGTGGCGGCGGCGCAGGTCCGGCCGGGGCAGCGGCTTGCGGTCCGGCAGGGCCGGGTCGATCGTCGCCCGCACCCACGCGCCCGACCGCACGAGGTCGGCGAACTGGCGCAGCTGGCCGATCGTGCGGGCGCGCTCGCCCTCCAGGCGCGCCCGCGGCAGGCCCGTCTCGGCCATGGCCCGCTCGATCAGGGGCGCGCCGAGATCGTCCACGGCCGCGGCCGCCGATTCGAGGAAGGCCGCGCGGGTCTCGGGATCGGTCTCGGAGAAGCTCGGGAACGCCGCCTCCGCCAGTGCGCAGGCCGCCGCGACCTCCGGGGCGCCCGCCGCCGAGAAGACCGGTTCCAGCGGCGCTCCCGTCGCCGGGTCAACCGCCACGAACGTCTCGCCGGACGCCACATCTGCGGCGCCGACCAGGCCGGTTCCCCGGATGGTCCCGGGCGCTGCAGGCTGTTTACTCATACAAATAAGCTAGATCAGTTCGGCCGGGCTCGCAAGCGTCTCGACTTCTCCTGCCTAGGGGTGTCGACGCTTGCACTCCTACAACTTCAGGATACAGTTGCGCCGATCCTGCCCCCTCCCGGAGGCTCGGACCGGAGGTGACGGGTGAGGCAGGACCGCGGGCACGAAGATATCCGGCTTCCGCTTGCCTCAAGCTGGCGTCGCATCCACGGCTCGGTGGCGCGCGATCTCGGCGTCGCGATCCTGTCCGGCCGCTACGCGCCGGGGGACGTGCTGCCCGGGGAGATCGAGTTCGCGGAGCAGCTCAAGGTGTCGCGCACCGCCTATCGCGAGGCGATTCGCATCTTGAGCGCCAAGGGCCTCGTGGAGAGCCGGCCGCGCACCGGCACCCGCGTCAGCCAGCGCAGCCGCTGGAACCTGCTCGATCCCGACATCCTGGCCTGGGCCTTCGAGGCGGAGCCGAGCGAGGCGTTCATCCGCGACCTGTTCGAGCTGCGCATGATCGTCGAGCCGGCCGCCGCCGCCCTCGCGGCCGAGCGGCGCTCGGGCCTCGACATCGCCCGGATGGGCCACGCCCTGGAGGAGATGGGCCGCCACGGCCTCGCCACCGAGGTGGGCCGCGCCGCCGACCAAGCCTTCCACAACACGATCCTGGAGGCGGCGCGCAACGGGCCGCTGATGGCCCTGTCGAGCTCCATCGCGGCCGCGGTCACCTGGACCACCATCTTCAAGCACCGGCGGCAGCACAAGCCGCGGGACCCGATGCCCGACCATCGCGTCCTCTACGACGCGATCGTGGCGGGCGAGCCGGACACCGCCCGCGCGGCGATGACCGAGCTGGTCCGCCTCGCGCTCGCCGATACCGAGATGGCGTTGCGGCCTTGAGAATCCGGGTTTCCAAAGGGCGCAGCCCTTTGGGGAGGTATCGGGGCGGAGCCCCGATGTCGGGCTTCGCCCGAACTCATCAGGGCTCCGCCCTGCACCCGCGAAAGGTCCCGGACCTTTCGAATCCGGGACTCCGTGGGGTTCAGTGGTTGTCGCGCGGCAGGCCGCTGGTCTGCGCGATGCGCTGGAACGTCTCCGCCCCCTCCAGGATCGCGCCCGTGTGCATCTGCCCGACGGCGGCACGCTGCATCGCCTGCCAGGGGGTCTGGGAGGCCGGGTAGGCGTAGCCGCCCGCCGCCTCCAGGGCCTCGCGGCGCCGGGCGATCTCGTCCGCGTCGACCAGCATGTCGGCGGTGCCGCGGCGCAGGTCGATCCGGACCCGGTCGCCGGTGCGCAGGAGCGCGAGGCCGCCGCCGGCCGCCGCCTCCGGGGAGGCGTTGAGGATCGACGGCGAGGCCGAGGTGCCGGACTGGCGCCCGTCGCCGAGGCACGGCAGCGCGTGCACGCCGGCCCGGATCAGATCCGCGGGCGGGCGCATGTTCACCACCTCGGCCGCCCCGGGATAGCCCACCGGCCCGGCGCCGCGCATCACCAGCAGGGTCTCGGCGGTGATGCCGAGGCTCGGATCGTCGATCCGGTGATGGTAGTCCTCGGGCCCGTCGAACACCACGACGGGGCCCTCGAAGGCGTCCGGATCCTCGGGGTTCGAGAGGTAGCGGTCGCGGAATTCCGGGCCGATCACGCTGGTCTTCATCACCGCGGCCTCGAACAGGTTGCCGCGCAGCACCAGGAAGCCCGCCGCCTCCTTCAGGGGCCGGTCGATCGGCCGGATCACGTCCTCGTCCTCGATCGTCGCGCCGCGGCAATTGTCGCCGATGGTGCGGCCGTTGACGGTCAGCGCGCCCTCGCGGATCAGGCCGCGGCTCATGAGCTGCGCCACCACGGCAGGCAGGCTGCCGGCGCGGTAGTAATCCTCGCCGAGATAGGCGCCGGCCGGCTGCAGGTTGACGAGCAGCGGCACGTCGAGCCCGTAGGTCTGCCAGTCGGCGATGTCGAGTTCCACGCCCATGTGCCGGGCGATGGCCGCGAGGTGGATCGGCGCGTTGGTGGAGCCGCCGATCGCCGAGTTGACCACGATGGCGTTGAGGAAGGCGTCCCGGGTCAGGATCTCGGAAGGCTTCAGGTCCTCCGCCACCATGGCGACGATGCGCTTGCCGGTCTGGTAGGCGACCTCCTGCCGGTCGCGGTAGGGCGCCGGGATCGCCGCGGAGCCCGGCAGCATCATGCCCAGGGCCTCCGCGAGGGTGTTCATCGTGGTCGCCGTGCCCATCGTGTTGCAGAAGCCGGTCGAGGGCGCCGACGAGGTCACGAGCTTGATAAAGCCGTCATGGTCGATCTCGCCCGCCGCCAGCATCTCGCGGGCCTTCCAGACGATCGTGCCGGAGCCCGTGCGCTGGCCCTTGAACCAGCCGTTCAGCATCGGCCCCACCGAGAGGGCGATGGCCGGGATGTTCACGGTGGCGGCGGCCATCAGGCAGGCCGGGGTGGTCTTGTCGCAGCCCGTGGTCAGCACCACCCCGTCGAGCGGGTAGCCGTAGAGCAGCTCCACGAGGCCGAGATAGGCGAGGTTGCGGTCGAGGCCCGCGGTCGGCCGCTTTCCGGTTTCCTGGATCGGGTGGACGGGAAACTCCAGCACGATGCCGCCGGCCTCGCGGATGCCCTCGCGGATCCGCTCCGCCAGGACGAGGTGGTGGCGGTTGCACGGCGACAGGTCGGAGCCCGTCTGGGCGATGCCGATGATCGGCCTGCCCGAGCGCAGCTCTTCCAGGCTGAGGCCGAAGTTGAGGTAGCGCTCCAGGTAGAGCGCCGTCATGTCGATGTTGTCGGGATTGTCGAACCACGCGCGGGAGCGCAGTGGGCGGGCGGTCTTGGGCCGGGCGGTCTTGGGGTCGGTCATCGATGGGTCCGGTGGGCGGGGCTGGTCGAGAAGCGGTAGGTGATCACGTTCCGGTAGGTCTGGCCGGGATCGAGCCGGGCCGAGCCGAAGGCGGGCTGGTTGGGCGTGTCGGGGAACAGCTCCGGCTCCAGCGCCAGGGCGTCCGACTGCCGGTAGGCGAGGCCGGATTTACCCACCGCGGTCGCGTCGAGGAAGTTGCCCGCGTAGACCTGCACCCCCGGCTGATTGCTCGCCACGTCGAGCACCCGGCCCGAATCCGGATCCTCGACCCGCGCCACCGGGTGCGGTTCGGCCGTGGGGGCGTCGGTCACGACCCAGTTGTGGTCGTAGCCGCGCCCGCGCACGATCTGCGCGTCCCGGCCGTCGCGGATGCGTGCGCCGATCACCGCCGGCGTGCGAAAGTCGAAGGGCGTGCCCGCCACCGGCCGGTGCACGCCGGTGGGGATCAGGGTGGCGTCGACCGGCGTGTAGCGCTCCGCCGGGATGGTCAGGACATGGTCGAGGATCGAGCGGCCCGAGCCCTCCCCCGCCAAGTTGAAGAAGCTGTGGTTGGTCAGGTTGACGATGGTCGGCCGGTCGGTGGTGGCCTCGTAGGTGACGGTCAGCGTGTTCGTGTCGTCCAGCCTGTAGGTGGCGGTCGCCGTCAGCGTGCCGGGATAGCCCTCCTCGCCGTCCGGGCTGACGTAGCGCAGGGTCACCGACGGCGTGGCGCCGCCCGTCACGGCGGTGATCGTCCAGAGCCGCCTGTCGAAGCCGGCGGCGCCGCCGTGCAGGGCGTTGGGGCCGTCGTTGGTGGCCAGGGTGTAGGTCCGGCCGTCGAGGGTGAAGCGGCCCGCGCGGATGCGGTTGGCGTAGCGGCCCACGCTCGCGCCGAAATAATTGCCCTTGGCCAGGTAGGCGGCGAGGTCGTTGTAGCCGAGCACCACGTCGGCCGGCGCGCCGGCCCGGTCCGGCACCTCGAGGGTGCGCAGCAGCGCCCCCCACGCGAGGATCCGCGCCGTGACGCCCCTGCCGTTGGACAGCGTCACCTCCTCGACCGTGCGGCCGTCCGGGAGGGTGCCGAACACGGTCCGGGACGGCTCGGCCGCCTGGGCCGAGGCCGGGATCGCCGCGCCGGCGCACAAGGCCACGAGTTCCGCTCCACGCATCAGGTCCTCCCCGGTCGGATCCGTCCGCCCTGCCGGATCATGCGCCGGTGCGCGGAGGACGTGCGGTTGACGCCCGCGAACCCGTTTTATACTCAGACAATTGACTTGGACAATACGGCGCCCCGGCAAGGCGGCCCGGCAGGGAGAGGACGCGCTCGATGGCAGGACCGATCGCGGGCGCCGGGACACGCGCGGCCCGGCCGGGGGAAGCCGCCGCGGGCGACGGGGCCGGGTCCCGTGCCGCCCTGTCGCTGCTGGCCAGCCTGTTCTTCATGTGGGGCTTCATCACGGTCATCAACAACACGCTGCTGCCGCACCTGCGCAGCGTGTTCGACCTCGACTACACGCAGACCACGCTGATCGAGTCGGTCTGGTTCATCGCGTATTTCGTGGCCTCGATCCCGGCGGCGAAGCTGATCGCGCGGATCGGCTACCAGCGGTCCCTGGTGGCCGGCCTCGGCATCATGGCGGCCGGCACCCTCGGCATGGTGGGCGCGGCCCACGCGGTCTCGTACGGGATCACGCTCACCGCGCTGTTCGTGATCGCCAGCGGCATCACCCTGCTGCAGGTCGCCGCCAACCCCTACGTGGCGGTGGTCGGCCCCGCCGAGAGCGCCCCGGCGCGGCTCAACCTCGTGCAGGCGTTCAACTCCCTCGGCACCACCCTGGCGCCCCTGTTCGGCGGCATCCTGATCCTCGGCCGCTCGACCTCGGGCAACGCCGCCGCCGGCACCGTGCTGACCCCCGCCGAGCGCCTCGCGGACGCGCAGTCGGTGCAGCTCCCCTACCTGATCGTGGCGGCAATCCTCGTGGGGCTCGCCGTGGTGATCGCCCGCTTTCCGCTGCCCGCCATGGGGGGCGGGGCGGGCGCCGCCCGGGACGCCGGGGCCGGGGGCACCGGCGGGTCGCTCTGGCGGCACCGCAACCTCGTGCTCGGCGTGCCGGCGATCTTCATCTACCTGATCGCCGAGATCGGGGTGTCGAACCTGTTCATCAACTTCGTCGCGCAGCCCGAGATCGGCGACCTGACCCACGCTCAGGCCGCGCGCTACCTGTTTCTGCTCTGGGGCGGGATGATGGTCGGCCGCTTCGTCGGCAGCTACCTGATGCAGGCGCGCCCGGCCGAGGCGGTCCTCGCCGGGGCGGCGGTCGGCGCCTGCGCGGTGATGCTGGTGGCAACCTTCGCCACCGGCCCCGTGGCGATGTGGGCGCTGATCTCCGTGGGGCTGTTCCACGCGATCATGTTCCCGACGATCTTCACCCTCGGCATCCGCGGCCTCGGGCCGCTGACCGAGGCGGGGGCGGGGCTGCTGATCATGGCGATCGCCGGCGGCTCCCTAGTGGTGGTGCAGGGCTGGGCGGCGGACCGGTTCGGGCTGCAGCACGCGTTCCTGATCACCGCGGCCTGCGAACTCTACGTCCTCTTCTACGCCGTCTGGGGCTGCCGGCCGGGCCCCCCGGCATCGGCCTGACCGGGGCGGCGCGACCATGAAACCAGGGATCCGCATCGTCGCCCGCGCGGGGCGCGACCGTCTCGGCGAGGGGCCCATCTGGGTTCCGGAACGCGGGATGCTGTTCTGGGTCGACATCGAGGCGCCGGCCCTGAACTGGCTCGACCTCGCGGCCGGCGCGACCGGCCGGCGCCCGTTCCCGGAGCCGCTGGGCTGGATCATCCCCTGGGCCGGACGGCGGGACTTCATCGTCGGGCTGAAGAGCGGCTTCGCGACCTACGACCTGGAGGCCGACCGCATCGTGCCGATCGGCGATCCCGAACCGGACTATCCCGACAACCGCCTGAACGACGCCAAGGTGGATCTCGCCGGCCGGATCTGGGCCGGGAGCATGCACCAGGCCGAGACGGCGGTCTCCGGGTCCCTGCACCGGCTCGACCCCGACCTGACGTGGCAGCGGATGGACGGCGCCTACGGCGTCGCCAACGGCCCGACCTTCAGCCTCGACGGCCGGGTCATCTATCACAGCGACAGCGCCGCCCGGACGGTCTACGCCTTCGACCTCGCCGCGGACGGGACGCTCTCGGGCAAGCGGCCGTTCCTGCGCTTCCCGGACGATTGGGGCTGGCCCGACGGGATGACCACCGATGCCGAGGGCTGCCTCTGGATCGCCCATTGGGGCGGCGGCCGGCTGAGCCGCGTCGATCCGGACGGGCGCCCGATGCGGGCGGTCGCCCTCCCCGCCCCCAACATCACGAGCTGCGCCTTCGCGGGCGACGGGCTCGACCGCCTGTTCGTCACCTCCGCGTCGCGGGGCGCCGAGCAGGTGGCGGAGGCCGGAGCGCTGTTCGAGCTCGACGTCGGCGTGGTCGGGCTGCCGCCGCGGGCCTTCGGGGGATGAGGCCGGCCTCGGCGCCCGATCGCTTCGCGACGATCGCGAAGCGATCGGGCGCCCGGCGACACCGGAGCCGAACCGCATCGGCCCGAGCGCGCGACCGGGCCGTCCTGTTCCGGTGGCATTCCCGCTCACGCCGCGCGTCGCAGGGCCCCGAGACCATCTCGGAATCGTGTGCGGCCATCACCCGGATGGGGGATGCGCCGCACCGGCCCGGCCTCTACCGTCGGTCCATCTCCGAGACGAGACCACCTCCGAGCCCGCCCGGCCAACGCCGTGGCGGGCTTCTTCTCGGGGCCGGCGCGCGGATGCGCCAGGCCGGCCTGCCCGCCGGTGGGGTCAGCCGGGCTGCCGGCCACCCATCCGCGCCTGCATCCGGGTGAGCTGGGCGATGTGCAGGTCGATCAGCGGCAGGGTCCCCCGGGCGATCCGGCGCAGGCCTGGATCCTCACCCGACTGGGCGTAGGAGCCATGGATGCCGAGCGCCTCCTGGTGTCCCTGGAGCGAGGCGTTCACGAAGGTCGCGTCGTATTGCGGCCCCGGCGGCATCCCGGTGAGCTGCGACAGGATCTGCGCCTTCTGCGCGTCGGTGGTCATGCCCCGGGGCGCCGCGACGCCGAGCGCCCCGCCCGCGACCCCGGCTGCCGTGTTCACCGCGGTGCCCGCCACCGCCACGGGCGCCGCCACGAGACCGCCGATCAGGCCGCCGGGGCCGGCCGCCGCGGGGCCCGGCGCCGGGATCGGCGCGCCGCCGGTATAGGCGTTGATCTTCCGGGAGAGGTTCACCTGCTCGATGACCTCCGCCCGGGAGAACTTCTTGACCATCGGGTTCGTGGTCTTCTCGTGGGCGTCGCGGGCCGTGTTCTCCAGGAACAGGCCGCCGGTGGTCGCCATCTGGAGATAGGCGCCGGTGGGAACCGCGCCCGCCGGCGTGACCTGGGCGATGGCTGTGCGCGTGAGCGCCAGCGCCGCGGTGGCGCCCAGCATGGTGGTGAGGAGGTCGCGACGATGCATCATGAGGATAGCTTCCCGTGAGGTGAGGCACCCGACGCCCCGATCATCGCTGAGGTGCTGCTTGGCGAACCGCACGACGCGGACGATGTTCCTGCTCCGACGTCCCCCGTGCGTCTGGACGGACGGCCCCGGTTCCGCGGCGGCAGGTCCGGCCGGCGGTGGACGGATCCAGCCGGGCGATACAAGTCTTCAGGCTATTCGCCGATATGTCGGCGCGTGATCCGAAGCTTTATCTCCGATCCGGCCGGCCCTAAGACTGATCGATTGGACGAGGCGGCGTTCGGGCTTCGCGCGGCACCGTGCGCGTCACAGGCACGTTGGCCCTGCCGCGCGGACCGGGGCAGAGGTGACCCAGAGGTGACCATGGGCCAGATGACGATCAAGGATGTCGCGCGGCGGGCCGGCGTGAGCTTCCAGACGGTCTCCCTGGTCCTGAACCATCCCGAGAAGGTCGCCCGGACCACGCGCGAGACCATCGAGGCCGCCATGCGCGACCTGGACTTCGTGCCGAGCCTCGCGGCCCGCTCGCTGCGCAAGAAGCCGAGCCGCAGCATCGCCTGCGTGTTCTCCGTGGGTGCCCGGCCCGACGACGCGTCCGGCCCGGTGCCGGAGACCGACGAGGGCGTCCTCCTGCAGACCTTCGCGCATGTCACCGACCAGCACGGCTACACGCTGATCCACCGCCGCTGGTGCCGCGACGAGCCGGACGGCCTGAGCCGGATCAACGGCCTGGTCAGCGAGGCCCGGGTCGACGGCATCGTGGTCTTCGGCGACCGACCGGACGACCCGCTGGTGGCGATGCTGCAGGCCAAGCGGTTCCCCTTCGTGGTGTTCGGCCTCGACCTGCCCGGCGCGCATTGCGCGATCCGGGCCGAGCGCGACGCGGTCCACGCCGCCATGGGCCATCTCATCCGGGCGGGCAGCCGGTCGATCTGCTTCTTCCGGGGCGAGCGCCACGGGCGGTCGTCGCCGGCCGTCGCCGAGCGGTTCCGGGGCTATCGCGAGGCCCTGGCGGAGGCGGGTCTGCCCCTGCGCGACGACCTCGTCGTGCCGTGCGGCTGGACGTCCGAGAGCGGCCATCGCGCGACCCTCGACCTGCTCGACCGCCCGGCCCGGCCGGACGCGATCCTCGCGGCCGACGACCGGGTGGCGCTCGGCGTCCTGAAGGCGCTGCACGACCGCGGCGTGCGCGTCCCCGAGGCGATCCGGGTCGTCGGCTTCGGCAACCGCGTCCAGAGCGCCTACACGATCCCGAGCCTGACCTCGATCGAGGTCCCGACGCTGGAGATGGTGCGGTTCGCCTTCGCGACCCTGGTGGAGGTCATCGAGGGCACGCGCGCGTCCGACGATCTGGCGCAGCGGCTCTTCCCCACCCGCCTCGTCGTCCGCGACTCAACCGGGGTCGCGGGGCCGCCGCAGCATTAGCGGGCCGCCGCAGCCTCACTCCGCGGCGAGGACCGGATCGGCCTCACCGCTCCCGAACTGGGCCGCGTGCAGGCGACTGTAGGGGCCGCCGGCGGCGAGCAGCGTCGCGTGCCGGCCTTCCTCGACGACCCCGCCCTCCCCCAGCACCACGATCCGGTCGGCGTCGCGGATGGTGGCGAGGCGGTGGGCGATCACCAGGGTCGTGCGCCCGCGGGCGAGTTCGGAGAGCGCCCGCTGGATCTCCCGCTCGGTCTCGGTGTCCAGCGCCGAGGTCGCCTCGTCGAGGATCAGGATCGGCGGGTTCTTGAGGAAGACCCGCGCGATGGCGATGCGCTGCTTCTGGCCGCCCGACAGGCGCACCCCGCGCTCGCCCACCACGGTGTCGAGGCCTTCGGCCAAGCCGTCGATCAGGCCGCCGAGCCGGGCGCGCCGGGCGGCGGCGTCGATCTCGGCCTCGGTGGCGTCGAGACGGCCGTAGGCGATGTTCTCGCGGATCGTCCCGGCGAACAGGAACACGTCCTGCTGCACGATGCCGATCTGGCGGCGCAGGCTCGCGAGGGTCATGGCGCGGATGTCGATCCCGTCGACGGTGATCCGGCCGGCCTCGACCTCGTAGAAGCGCGGCAGCAGGGCGCAGAGCGTGGTCTTGCCGACCCCCGAGGGTCCGACGAACGCCACGGTCTCGCCCGCCGCCACCGCGAGGTCGAGGCCGGTGAAGACCGGGCGGCCGGGGCCGTAGCCGAAGCTCACGCCCGCGAAGCGGATGTCGCCGCGCAAGGCTTCCACCGCGCGGGCGTCGGGCCGGTCGGTGATGTCGGGCTCGGTGGCGAGCAACTCCTGGTAGCGGCGGAAGCCCGCGACCCCCTTCGGATAGGTCTCGACCACGGCGCCGATCTTCTCCAGCGGCCGGTAGAACACGCCGACCAGCAGCAGGAAGCCCACGAAGCCGCCGGGCGTCAGGTCGCCCCGGACCACGAAGGCCGCGCCGCCGAGGAGCACCGCGATCTGCACGAGGCGCAGGCCCAGGTAGTTGATCGACAGGCCGGCCGCCATCAGCCGGTAGGCCTCGAGCTTGGTGTCCCGGTAGCGGGCGTTGTCGAGGGCGAAGAGGGCGCGCTCGTGGGGCTCGTTGGCGAAGGCCTGCACGACCCGCATCCCGCCGACATTCTCCTCGATCCGGGCGTTGAACGCCCCGACCCGGCCGTACTGCGCCTGCCAGTTGCGGGTCATGCGGCCGCCGTAGCGGATCGACACGAAGGCGATCAGCGGCAGGATCGCCCCGGTGATCAGCGCCAGCGGCGCGTGCACCATGAGCATCAGCGCGAACGCGCCCACCAGCGTCATCACCGCGATGAACAGGTCCTCGGGCCCGTGATGGGCGACCTCGCCGATCTCCTCCAGGTCCTTGGTGACCCGGGCGACGAGATGGCCGGTCTTCTGGCCGTCGTAGAAGCGGAAGGAGAGCTTCTGCAGGTGGTCGAAGGCCCGGGTCCGCATCGTGGTCTCGATGTTGATGCCGAGCACGTGGCCCCAATAGGTGACGACCACCATCAGCCCGGCATTGGCCACGTAGACCAGCGCCAGCGCCGCCGCGGCGAGCAGGATCAGGCCCCAGTCCTGCCGGGGCAGCAGCGAGTCGATGAAGCCCTTCACGGCCACGGGGAAGCCGAGTTCCAGCAGGCCCGACAGGACCGCGCAGCCGAAATCCACCAGGAACAGCGTCCGGTACGGCCGGTAATAGGCGAGGAAGGCCTTCAGCATCGCGGCTCGGATCAGCGTGGGGCGGCACCCTCGACCGGGCAGAGCGCGCCGCAGGACGGCACCCCCGGCAGGCGGTGGCGCAGGCAGCAGACCCGCCGACGCCGGCAGCCCGACGCCCCCGGGCAGAGCGCCCGCGCCAGGGGACTGTCGAGGGGGTTCTTGAGGGGGCTCCTAGCGCAGCCGGGGCCTGCGCGCCATCCGAGGCAGGCCGCGACGTCGTCACAGGCGGCGGCACAGGCGGCGGCACAGGCGCTCGCACAGGCGCCGCCGCGCGCGGGGGCCGCGCCGGCCCCCTCCCCGTCCCCGAGCGGAGCGCCGGGCGGGCCCCCGAGTTCCCGGGCGACGTAGTCGAGGATCACCGCGGCGTTGCCCCAGAGGACCCGGGGGGCGATCCCGCACCGGGCGTGGCACAGCTCCACGAACGGGCGCAGATGCGCCTCCACCAGCCCGGTCAGGCCGGGCGCCGGACAGGCCGCGCAGCCGGACCCGTGCGCGGGCAGGCGGAAGCGGCACGGGCGGCCGGCCGCGTCGAGTTCGAGGCTCACCGCGTCGAAGGCGAGCGGCAGCGGCCGGCCGAGGCGCACCAGGGCGGTCAGCGCCGGCGTCGCCAGGGCCGCGAGGTAGAACTGGCTCCAGTACGAGACGCGGACCCGCGGATCTGCGGCCTCGAAACTCGCCCCGAACCCGGCCCCGAAGGCCGCCAGCGTCGCGTCGAACACGTCCGGGTCGCGCAGGGCGCCGAGGGGCAGCGCCTCCGGGCCGCCGGGACCCTCGGCGACCCCGTCCCGATAGGCCGCGAGCGAGGCGGGCACCTGGGCGGCGAGGTCGGCGATCATCGCGCCGCCCCGTCGGCCCGCAGGGTCCGGCCCACCGCGACGGCGAGCCAGCCCATCGCGGCGGCGTAGAGCGGCAGGGTCGCGGCGAAGTAGCCCGGCCATCCGATCCAGCCGGCGAGCGCCGGGGCGGCGACCCGCAGCGGCATGGCGGCGAAGAAGGCCGCCCCGAACAGCAGCGCGTAGTCGGTGGCGGGCTTCGGCCCCTGGGCCCAGCGATAGATCATGTTGAAGACCGGGACCCCGAGGAAGCCGCCGGCGACGAAGCTCAGGATCGTGGCGGCGATCCCGAGCGCTCCCGACCCGACGGCGCAGGCGCCCGCCATCAGCGCCCCGGAGGCGAGGACGCCGAGCGCTCCCAGGACGATCAGCCGGACCGTGCCGAACCGGGCGGCGAGCCCGCCGGCCGCCAGCGCCATCACGAGGTTGACCCCCGGCAGCACGGTGCCGGTCAGGAACCCGACCTGCCCGAGCGGGACGTCGAGATCGAGGAGCGCCAGGGTGTTGGGCCCGGCCAGCAGGTAGGAGGCCGCGAAGTAGGCCCCGAGCACGACCACGCGGCCCGCCAGGACGCGCAGGCGCGCCAGCGCGCCCGAGAGCCGCTCCGGGCCGCCTCCGGCCCCGCGCAGGCGCGTCTCGCGGTAGCCGAGGATCGGGAGGAGGCAGAGGGCGTCCAGCGCCGCGCAGGCGAGGACCGCCCCGCGCCAGCCGAGGCTGTCGTAGGAGCCGACCAGCACGCCGACGCCCAGGATGCCGCCGAGCGAGGCCCCGCACAGCTTGGCCGAGGCCACGAAGGCGCGCTCCGCCGCCGGCACGGTCTCGACCACCATGGCTTCGAGGGCGATGTCCATGGTCGCCACGCAGGCGCAGGCGGCGATCGCCAGGGCGAGGAGCGCAGGGAGCGGCCAGTGCTCGCCGAGGCTCAGGACGGCCAGCAGCGTCACCGCGGCGCCCTGCGCGGCGACGATCCAGCCGATCCGGTGCGGGAGGACCGGCAGGTGCAAACGGTCGAGGAGCGGCGCCCACAGGAAGGTGAGCCCGACCGGCAGGTTGATGAGCTGGAGCAGGCCGACATCCGCCAGCTCCACGCCCCGCGCCCGCAGGATCAGCGGCGCCCCGCCGGACAGGAAGCCGAGCGTCGCCCCGAAGGTCACGTATAGGCAGAAGAACGGCGCCAGCGGACGCAGCCCGGCCAGGGCGTCGACGACCCGCGCGCCGACGGCGGTCTCGGCCGATCCCGTCATCGCGGCCGGCCTCCGGCGCAGGGGCGCGCGGCCGCCGGGACGGGGTAGTTTATAATCACACTAATCTATTGATGCCGCTCATGTTTTCTGGATTAGACAATCTAATTCCGCGGATCAAGCTGGCTGCGACCCGAGTTCCGATACGGTTTGCGGGCGGCCGCTCCGAACCGGGCCCGCGACGCCCGTTGGCGCGACGATTGCGACAGGATCGGAACCGGTTCCAGCCGGACGCCGAAGCGCGGTCACGGGGCCGAATCCCTGAAAAAGCCCGCTCGGACGGACCGAACGGGCTGAGGTGGATCCATGTCTCGGGGGGTCTGATGGACCGGGACCTCATCTAGCGCGGCCGCCGGCTCCGGGCAGCCTGCCGCGGGGGCCGCCGGGGTCGCAGGCTTGGCCGCAGTATCGTACCGGTGCGCGGCCGCAGGGGCTGGCCGTCCCCGTCGCGTCGGGGCGCGCGATCGCGGGCGCGGGGGAAGGCGGCGGCCGGTGCGGTCCCGACCGCCTCTGGGGGGATCGATGTCCGGCCGGCGGCGGAGGGTGCCGGCGGGCCTCGGCCCGCCGCAGGCCGACGCGCCGGTCCCGGGCGGCCATTAACCATTCGTCAACCATGCCCCGGACAGATGTCCATGTGGAGGATTGGGCCATGACGCGACGCCGGGATTTCGACGCGCTGAGCGAGGCGCAGATCGCCGCGGGCCGCACGCAGAAGCGCTGGGTCGAGCCGAAGGCGCAGTTCCGTCCGGCCGCGCCGCAGGGCGTGGCGGAACTCCTCGACACGATCCAGCACGTGGCCGAGGCGGCCACGGGCGAGCGCAGCTTCCTGCACCTGCGTCCCGGAGAGGGGCGGCTCCGCGTCGGTACCGGCCGGAGCTGACGCTGCCGTTCGTCACCGGCGCCGTCGCGGGCGCGACCGCCGGTCGAGGCCGTCCCGCGCCGCACTGCTCGGTTGCGGGCGCGGGTTGATGCGGTCCGCACTGCGCCGGGCCGGGCGCGCGGACGCGATCGACCGGGCGCCCGATCAGGCTTCGGTTCGCGCCCCCTCCTTGGCGTTCGCGGCGACCTCCCGGACATCCCGCTTCACCTGCTGCCACGTCCGCCAGGGTTCCAGGTTCGACAGGGCCATCCGGCGTGCGCCGAGCCAGCCGAGCAGCAGCGCCAGGGCCAGGAAGGGCGCCGCCACGATCAGCGCCGCCGGCGCCTCGGAGCCCAGCACCACGGCCAGGAGCTTCACGACGGCGTCCAGGCCGAGGAAGAAGGTGACGATCAGCAGGATCGGGATCGTCCCGACGATGGCGACCAGCGACACCAGGGCGCGGATGTTGCCGTCGACTTCGGTGCGCGCCAGCGTGAGCAGGGACTCGATGTGGGCCGCCCCCTCGCGCAGGGCCGCGACGAGCAGGGCCAGGGGGCCTTCGGGTCGTTGGTGCATGGGCGGGCTCGTCCTCTCGTTCGTCCGTGACGCGCCCCGGCCAACGGGGCCGTCGGCGGAAGCGTTCCGCCCCGGGGTTCACAGCATCAGCAGCAGGGCGCCGATGACGAGCAGCGTCGCCGCGCCCGCGAGGGCGACGGCCCGGGTGGCGTCGGCCCGGTCGTCGGCGGCCGGCTCCTGCGGCGCGGCCCCGCGCCCCGCCTTGTCCGCGGTCGGGGCCGCGGCGGCGCCCGCGCCGTCGGCGTGACGTGCGGGCGGGACGGGCCCGGGCGCGCGGGCCGGCAGGACCGGTGAGCCCGGCAACGGCCGCTCCGCCGGCGGTCCGAAGGCGTCGGGCTCGACGCTCACCCCCGCGGCCTCGAGTTCCAGCATCACGAGGACGAGGGCATCGACATCCATCTGCTCCACCGGAAGCGCGGCCCGCAGGTCCTCGGCGGAGAGTTCGCCCTGGTCGCGCCCGAGGGCGATCAGCCGGTCGAGCGTCCCGCGATCGATGGTCTGCGCCATGTCCCCTCCCCGCTACCGAGTTCCGTCTGCCGGACGAGAACCCGCCACGTCTGATGCGGTTACCGCGCGCCGGGCCGTGCCGACCGGGCGCGCCGGCCGGTGTCCGGCCGATCCGCTCCCGATGATCCGGGCGCGCCGGCGCCGTTGCGCTGGCGGCGCGGTTGGGCTAGGGAATGGCCACGGCCAGCACCCGTAGCTCAGCTGGATAGAGCGTTGCCCTCCGAAGGCAAAGGTCACACGTTCGAATCGTGTCGGGTGCGCCATTTTAATCAACAGGTTAGCCTGGCGCCTGGCGTAGCCGTAACGGCGTGGGCTACAGCCGGGCTACAGAAATGCTTCCTGCCGTAACTCCGGCGCATCGCGGGCTCGTTGAGCAGCGCGGACGGGCCCGTCGTAGCGACGAGCGGGCCTCGTCGATCGCATTACTGAGCCCGGGAGTGGGTGAATCCCTTGCCGATGCATCCCGTCGCGACACGCACCCCAACCGACCGTCTCGAATTGCATAAGGCGCTTCGCCTGTTCTACGGCGACAGCCGCGAGCGCAGCGCCGACACCGACATCGACTGGCCGCGCGTCCGGGATCTCGCGCGCAATTCGATTCGCGAGGCTTTGGCGCACGATCGGGTGCCCGCCTTCGTATTCGAGGAAACGGGGCGGCAGCACCCAATCCCGGCTTGGCTGTGGAACGGATCGGGCCTCTGGGCCCACGCCTACGAGAGCTGTCTGGTCAAGGTGCCGCTCGAGGGCCGGACGGTGTCCGGTTACCTTCTCGTCGACCAAGCGGCCTTCGAGCGGCTGCTGACACCGGCACCGCAGGCCCCGAACCCCGCCGAGCAGGCCTACACCCCGCCCTTAGTCGCCTACCTCCTCGAGGTTGCCGAGCGCTTCGATCTCACCGCCGACTACCGGTTCTCGAAGGAACTAATGGCGGACTGGATCGCCAAGAACCCGCCTCCGGGCGTGAAGATGTCGCAATCGAGGGCGCTCAATCTGGCGCGCTACCTCGGGCATCCGGACTTCGACGGTGGCGGGCAGCCCGGCGATCTCACGGGAAAGCGCCCACCCGACCCTTGCGTGCCGTACCACGGAGTCCAGTACCCCAAACCTCGGCGCGAGCGCTGAGCCAACCGTCGACCCTTCACGGTTCGCACAGCACGGTTCGAACGTTGAGATCCTGATCCTTCTCCGACCAGATCGCTCCGACAGACGCCGCCATGCACACGGCGGCCCCGGGGGCGATGAATGGCCAACTTCCACAATCGGGCAGCGAACGCTGCGCTCGACTTCCTCACGCAACGTGAGGCTGCTGCCGTTCGCCGCGCGCAGAGAGGCGCCTCACGCACTAGATCGCGGATGTCGCCCACACCGGCGACATCCGCGACCAATGTCCCGGCGAGGCCGGCCGCGCTCTCGGCTTCGCCGGTCATCGCGCCTGTGGCGAAAGCGCGCGCCGTGCGATAGGCGGTGTTGCTGCGCGCAGACGCCACGCGCTCACGCTGGTCGGCGCTGACCGAGATGCCGCGGCCGTCCGCGAGGTCGATCAAGCTCTGGGCGAGTTCGTCGTCCTCGGCCGCGAGGGCGGCGTCGATCTCGGTGGTCACGCGCTCTGGGCTCAAGACATCCGTCAGCCGCAGATCGGCAAGCGCGGGCGGGTCGTCGGCGGCTCGCAGCACCAGAGCCGCCCTACGAGCCTGCGGTAGGAGACGAGCTCCCGTGCCCGCAAGGACGATCCCGGTGAGCGCGAGTAGAGACCAGGCGATGATAGTCCGGAGGATCATGTACGCCCTGCGATCGATGCTCTGAGCGCAACCATAGTGAGGCCCTCCTCAGTACGGCAGCGGTCATGCGCCGCGGCCGATCAGATGATCGCGCTCGGCCACCGCCGCGCGGGCGAGCGCGGCAAGCTCCGCCTTCGGGGTAAACGGTGCCGCTGCCCGCCGCCGGGCCTTAACGACGCGGGCATGCGCCGCTTCCAAGGCGGCAGGGTCGCGGCTCAGCAAGCGCTGGAAGGCCGCGTCTGTGCCCTCGCTAGGTTGCCGGCGCGCGAGGAGCGCGTTGTACTCGTCGCGGATCATCGTTCCGTCAGGGCGCGCCTTCGCGCCATTGCCCACGATGCCGGCATCCTTCAGAGCCTTCACGCTCTCGGCCTCGAGCGTGCAGGTGACAAAACCGCCACTCTCAGCGATCGTCACGGCTCGGTGGGCTTCCCCCTGATACCGGCTAATCTCGCCCCGTCCGATCGCACGCGTTCCCCACGCCATGCCACCTTCCCAAGCTCCCGGCGGCCGGCGGTGCGCCGCGGCCCTTGATCGGATCGTCGTGAGGGATAAACCTCATCCGTACGACAGAAGCGGACGCGGGATTGGGAGCTGAGGCCGATGGGGACGCGCTACGCACCCGCCGAGCGCCTGCTGGCGTTAGGCCTCGCGTTGGCCGAAGCGCGCGGCGGTCTAACGCTCGACCAGATGGCTGAGACTGTTGGCGTCAACCGCCGGACCGCCGAGCGGCTCCGCGACACGCTACACCGCCTCCTGCCGGGCGGTCTCCTCTCGTTCACCCGCGACGACGGCACGAAGATCTGGCGCGTTCCTGCTGGGCGTTTAGCACCGCTTCAGACCCCAACGCTCGACGAGCTCACGGAGCTGCGCGTCGCGGCGGACAGGGCGCGGCGCCAAGGGCTCGTCCACGAGGCAGGACGACTGGATACCCTCGCAGCCAAGCTCGAAGCCAATCAAAATCGGCACGCGTTCAGACGCATCGACGCGAACCTCGAGAATTTGCTTGCCGCGACCGGTGTCGTCGCCCGACCTGGTCCCCAGGAGACCATCGCGCCGGAGATCCTCTTAGTTCTGCGGGAGGCTGTCCTCGCCTGCCACGCGGTACGCCTGGTCTATCGACGCCGCGACACGGGCTCGTTCTCATACCCAATCCTGTACCCTTACGGCTTCCTCACCGGCTCGCGCACCTATCTCGTCGGCTTCAACCCGCATCCGAAGGTCTGCGAGCACCGCCTCTATGCAATCGCCAACATCGAGCGGGTGCGCCTGACTGGTGAGACCTTCGTGCGCGACGAGACCTTCGACTTGCCGGCCTATGCCGCTCGGTCCTTCGGCGCGTTCTGGGATGGGAAGACCTTCGACATCGTTTGGCGCTTCGCACCCGAGGTGGCCGAAGACGTCAGACATTTCCGCTTCCATCCTGACCAGCAGGTCACCACCGATGATCGGGGTCGGGTCACGGTTACCTTCCGGGCCTCAGGCCTGACGGAGATGGTATGGCACCTCTTCACCTGGGGGCGCCATGTCGAGATACTCGGCCCCGAGGTCCTGAGAGCTCACTACCGCGCGTTTTTGGACGAAGCCGCGACGACGCTCGCGTGTGCCGAGGACACGGTCCCTTCAGAGGCGCGGTGCGTCGATGCTGACCCGATCGATGGCATCGACGCTGTAAGGCCCTCGCTGAACAACCCTCGCCTAGTGGGATAAGTATGGGCGAAGGCTGTCCAGTATGATCCTCCAACGTCGAACGAGCGGTTAATTAAAACGTATATCAGTGAAAGGCTTCGAGCAATGATAGCACATCGGCCTTCATATCGGTTGGACTGGTGTGTTTCGTCCACCACTCATCAATCTCACTGAACCCCTCCCCTAACAAGATCGCTTTCAAATCCGGTCCAGGCGACTGCGGGGTCTCGAGATAGAGTCCGTAGAGGTCGGGCGCCTCGTAGAGCATCAAGCCGAATGTCACCGCCTCACTGCCGTGTGCAACTTCTATCTGAGAATGCGGCTCCTCGCTCCAGCCAACCGTCTCGGAGTATTCGCTCTTCCGCAGGGCAGGATGCGTTATTCGTTTTAGGGTTTGATGAAGCGCGAAAGTATGCAGCTCGGCACGCGCGCCGTTCATTTGCAGTCTGCGCAGGGGATATATTCGATCCTCTTCGAATCGTAGCATCCTGGCGCTGCCGAAGCTGTAGATCTCAGGAGTATCGCGAATTACCTTGCGCCATAGATCGACGCCGGCGTCAGTCGCGACGATCGTTGCAAGCGTCGCAGACCAATCTGCTGACGAATCTAATTTGTCCCACAGATCGCGCAGCACGCGACCTTCGTCGCGACCCTCCGCCGCGTTGCGCAGGAGGCGACGCCAACTCCACGGCTCGTCCTGAGTGATGACAAGCAGCGAGTGGTTCCGCCCCACTGGCAGCAGGAAGTCGCCAACGGTCAGCAGCGCGCGTTCCCAGACACGGCCGGCACCCGCTGGGTCGGTTTGCAGATCGTCAAACATTTGCGAGGCGCAATCGAGGTAGTGCTCGAACGGCTCGACTAGATCTGCCGCCGTCGACGCATCCAAGCGTGCGATTTCCGCCTCCGGTGCGTCCAAATCGACGCCGGCAAACCGCAGCAGGAAGCCGATCTGGCCCCGGAAATAGGAGTGTCCCTCGGCCCGTCCTATCCGCTCCGGCCAGCCAGCGCCCAAACGAATGAGGTGCGCCTTTATACGCTCCTCCGCGACTTGGAGGCGAAGGAAGCCCTGTACCTCAATACCGGGCTGAACGAGATAGGCCGTGATGTCGTCCATCCCGGCCGCAAGGTCCCGAACACCGGCGAGGCTGCGGCGCAGATCATCAGGCCGGTTGTAATCCGTATTTGTGGCAAGGTTCGTGACAACGCGCATCCACGCGGCAAAGCGCACCGGATCGACCGGACCGCATGTCGCGACAAGATACTGTACGTAGCCAGCAATTTGTACGAGCTGATCTAGCTTCAACTTCGTCGGCTGCGCGATGATATCCTTGAAAACACTCAACTCATCGAAATTTTGGTTCGCAGGGAGGTGGCGGCGGAACGGCTCCGGACCGGCGCTCCACCGTACCAGCAGTGTCGTCAGTGCAGCGATCATGTCCCAATCGAGCCAGCCACGGTCGTGAAACCAGGTGTAGGTGCTGGGCTCTGCGGATCGCAGCTCCGTAAGGTCCGCCGTAGTGCTGTCCGCCGCCGGCGCACGCGTGACAGCGATCACGACGCGCATGAAGTTCATGATTGCGTCGTCGAAGGTCGCCGTCCGTAGATCTCGGAATGGCCAGAAGAAATTCGACCAACGCGTGTCGATCTCGTGTGCAAAGAAATCAGCGATGGACCTGCCGCCACAGACTTCTAAACGCTCATTCGGAAATGAGCTCTGGAGATGGCGTTCAAATCGCGCTTTGAACGTCTCAAACGGCGTTAACGGTTTCCCGCGGGCATTCATTTTAATGTATAGATCGTCCGATAGATCGAATTTCTTCAGGTCTAGGACCTGAAAAGTGACCGCGGGAAGCTCGTCATCGATCAGTCGGCTAAAAAGTCCGGTTTCATTACGGAATATCAAGTGCATCCGGTCCAGCATGCTGATTGCAGAGCGGATCGTCGGGTCGAACTGCCAGCTCCGGAAGTACCACGGCTGGTCCGCAATCAAGGCCCCGAGATCGACGCAGTCCGTGCTCGCGGGCGTGGGTTCGTAGAGTGACAGTCCATTGATAAAATCGCGGCTCGACGGTCTCACCTCATAGGCGAACCGAGACTCAGCTGCCGAGACGAAGCGAGAACGGAAATCGTCAAGCCGTCCATCAACCCAAGCCAAGTACCAATGAAGGAGAAACAGCGTCGTAAGCCGCTGCTGCCCATCGAGTGGTCTGAATGCATCACCGATTACGCTGCCATACACAAAGTCGAGGTCGAGCGGCAGCTTGGGATCGCCCGCCGGCAGGATCAGGGCCTGCCGTAGATCGGCGAGGAACTCATCGCGCACGATGTGCTGATCCGGCCGTCCCTGCGCGTAGTCGCGCTGAATCAATGGAATCTCGACACGACCATGATGCTCAACGAATTTGCTGAAGGTTGTTCTCATTGAGTGAGCGCCTCGCTGGCGAAGAACCGTGTGAGCGTGTGCGCGATGGCGTCGGCGTAATGCTGGGCGTCCTGCGTAGTCCAGAACATCATATTGCCGACCTCTCGGCTGTAATATTTGAGAAAGACATTTCGGGTGCATACCGGCACGAACACGCTTGCCCGATCCCGCAGCAGCAACTGCTCGCGTTTCACAGCAAACACGGCGTTCTTGTAGCTGCGGTTGGTCCCGCTATCGAGCAGTGTGAGGTTGCCGAGCGTGTGGTCAGGCTCAGTAACCTTCTCCCCAAAGTACGTGAGGATGTCGCCGTCTATTCGACTGAAATCCTCGCGGCTCGTGCGATCGGTTGCCAGGTATGTCTCAATCCGCTCCACCAGTGCCGACGATCCATCGTTTGTCGATGAGCGCAGGAACGCCAGACAGTGATGAAGCCATTCCTGCTGTTCGTTTGGCCTGTCCGGGCGCTGGTCGCTCACCGAGCGGACATGCTCGATGTCCCACGATTCACGCTTGAAACTGTCGAACTGGAAGCGCACGTTCGAGTGCGGGTGCTCAAGCAACGTGGCGAGGTTGAACAGAAGCATTAGGTCACGGATGCGGCCGTCGCCGTAGCCGATGTCACGACAAAGCGAGTCCACGTGACGAGCGATCTCGTCCGCAGCCATGGCGTCAATGTTCTTGTGCAACAACATCCGGAATACGCGTCCACGCAGGCTCGCAGCGAACGCTGCCTTTCTGGAGTTTCGACTTTCCTTAACCAGTGCTGCGATGTTGCCGATGCTATCGTGTTCTCGCTGAAGCACGAAGCCGAGGATGTGGAACAGTTCGCGATCCTCGAACCATTCCTCCAGCGTCATGAATAGATCTTTCACCCGCTGCCATTCTCGCTCGGCGCTGCGCTCTGTGCTGAGCACCCCAGCAAAGTGAGCGAAAACGCCATAATCTGCCGTGACGTCCTGGTCCGCGATCTGCGCCGCCAAGCGGAAGACCAGCCCGATCCTGTTGGCCTCGCCGATGCTAGCGTTCTGGAGGAAGTACCAGACCGCATTATCCTGCAAGCGCTTCTCGATCTGGTCCCACTCATAAGCAATCCTCAGCGACAACCGGCCTGGCGAGCCTACGGCGCCCCCGCTCTCGTCGTTCGCCGCCCGACGCAGAAATAGCGCTCTGACTAGCTCGGTCTCGGTAAGCGGGATCTTGCCGACGTTGAGTCGGGTAAAAGCTGCGATGGCGTCGTCCCCGCGCGCCAACTCGTACCAGATGACCCGCACGTTGCGACCCGCCTCATCATCGTTGAGGAGGTGCTGCAGGAGCTTCAGGGTGTGCATCCCATCGTGCTGCTTCACCCAAGCATCGATCGCGCGCCAAGCTTCACCGATGTGAAAGAAATCGACGTTCTCGTTCGTTCGCTCGAGGTCGATCGCCTCGAGGAAGGCGGTGTCGCGTGTTTCGTATGCGATCTTGAACGATGTCTTGCTGAGCAGCGCGATGATGTCCTTGCGATGCGCAAGGAGGATGAATAGCGTGGTAAGACGTTGCTGTCCGTCGATGACTTCATAGCTGCCATCTTCCTTGCGCCGAACAACCAGCGGCTGGAGGCAGTAGAAGGCCGATTTTTCCTTGCCCTCGCTGTTTTGAATAAACTCCCAAATGTCATCGAGCAGCTGGGTCACCTGTATACGGGACCACCGGTATCCACGCTGAAAAGCTGGGACGAAGTAGCGCGCTGGTACACCTTCATCGTCAGTGAGGAGCCGGGATACGCATCGCAGCTCGATCGATGGATGCGGCCGTGGCATCACAGGGACTGTTGGCAACATCGCAGTACCGTGCGTATTTGAGTTGCAATCATGCATGCTTCGTCGAGGCCTGCGGTCAAGCTGGCCGGAACGCGATCACCCAGGCTTCGAGCTGGAGGCAGCGGCGGTCCGCGTCACCACGATCCAAGTGCGATGTGTGGATGAAGCCTGCACCTGGAGCTTGGCGGTGCGCAAATTCTCCGCCTGTCCCGCTGCGGACAGCTGAAAGCCGAAGCGTGTGCCGCGCTGAAGCGGGCGCCAATAGCCCACACCTTGATCGAGAACGATGCGCACACTGGTTCCGTCCGCGTAGCGCAGCGTGAGTGTGCGGCCGTGTGGAAGGTTTCGTTTGTCGCCGCGGTGTAGGACGGCGCGCGTACTGAGACCTCGGAGCAGAGTCCCCGTGACTGCGTGACAGTGGGGATCGTGCTGCCAATCGTGCTCGATGTAGCTCGGAGACGTGGCGTGGCGGTTCAATCCACCCTGGGCAGTCGCGACCCTGATCGTCGTCTGCGACGTGCGGCCCGGTGCGTGCGCGAGCACTTCTATGATCAGACGCAACGGGAGTGGTGCGAGGAGGTAGCGATCCGAATAGTCCATGCTCGTGAGTGGCGTCTGCCCTCGCGCGTAATGTGCCAGCACGGGAACCTTGGCGATTAGGAGCTGCCAGAAGCTCGATCCGAACGCTTCAATCGCGCCGTTCAGCTCCGAGCCGACATCAATCAGCACTGTGTCGGGCGCGGGACGCAAAAAAGCTGTGGCGTCGATGACGTCGCCAGAGTCCATGAGGCCTTCGCTATGACCGCGGACGATCGGCGCTTCGGCGTCTCCTCCCCAAGCTGGACCGGGAAGGCAACCTTCGCGCGAGCGGCTCGCCCAGAGGATCCCGCTTGTCGCATCGCCGACCTGCGCCAGTGCGACCCCCGCTCCGACGGTACGTGGCTTTGTCACTTGGCGCACCGTGGCACCCGAGCGCATCAATAAGCCGAAGATCGTGAGGCGCAGGCTCTCGTCTGCCCCTTGCAGAAGTGCTTTCGGCCCAACGATCTCGACTTTGCGATCGCGCAGGGCCAAGCGCCGAACGAGCGAAACGGCAGGCCAGCGCGCCACATCCCAGTCCTTGGGATCGCCATCGATCCAGAGCGTCAGTCCGACGTCAGGCTTCTTCTCCATCTCGCGCATGATGGCGTCGGCAAGCGGCTGCATCTCCGCAAACGTCTCTGCCGGGGCAAACAGACGGTCCTCTGCCGGGATCGCCAAGCGCGGCAAGACGCGCTCCTTCATGAACGAAAGGGCGCCGATCCGGTCAATTGTTTGGTTCTCAAGGTCGCGCGAAAGCACGCAGTCCACGCACCCTTGTCGGCAATGCTGACCATGCCGGCAGTCGAGGATCGCACGAGTCGACCCCAAGAGTTCGACGAGATGCGGTCCGGCCCACACGGAGAAACCAGCGCCACCAGCAGCTCGATCGAACAAGAAGATCGACCAGCGCGGTTCGGTGCCTTCAGCCTCGCGGGTTTGCGTGATCCCGAAGCCGATCTCCCCCGGCTCAACGCCGAGCTTCTGGGCCAGGGCATCGCGCAAAGCCGCAGCAATTGGGTAACCGATCGCCGGGCCCTCAAGCCCGGTCAGCTGCAGTTCGAGGACGTCCGTAATCGTTTCGTGACCAAGGTAGTGATGGCGCTGAATGGCGAATGGGCGGTCTTGCGCATCGCAGATCGGCTGCTCCTTGCGGCTTGTGCGCAAGGGGCGATGCGCCAGCATCTCGCCGGGCAGCGGCGGTGCGTCCTCCCGCGGACCCGTTTCCGGAGCCGCGCGTCCGCAGCACAGGCAGACCGCGTAACCGTGCTCCGTTGCTCCGGTTGTGTAGTGAAACACCATCCCGTTGCGGCTCGCACGAAATCGTCCAACCTCGGGATCGGAGAACGACGTCCACGCGCCACCGCGTGCCGCCACCCAGGGCAGACGTGGCGGCACGAAGGCGACGCTCTCGATCTCGGAATGTGGTTTCGTCACGGGGTCGCACGTGAATCCGGACGGGCGTAGGTAACGATGCCACTTGAGCGCGCGTCCGGCCTCGCCGCAGCTTGGGCACGCCTCAGGCTGCCGGTGCGCAGTGTCAGTCGCCCCACAGCGCTCACACCGCCAGGCGAAGCGCAGCGACTGAATCTCCGGGACGCTCGACTCGCTCGCGGGACGCTTCCAGTCGAGGCGCACGCCCGCGGATCGATAGACAATCCCGTCGAGCACGATCTCCGAACCTGGCGCGTAATCACGGATTGCGAGGTCGAGCTGGCGGGAAGGCGCATCGCGATGGCGCAGGCGTTTCGAAGCGTCGTCGTCTTGATCCGGGGCCCGACGCTCCTTGATGAAAGCGTTCGAGTTGTCGAAGGGTACGACGTCTGTCGGGAAGCCGTGCGCTGGCAGGAAGCTGTGCGAGGCGAGCTCGGCCAGCAGGTACTCCCCAGTCAGGCGCTGCATGGCGATTTTCAGCGCCGTGTGTGCTGCGCTCCGCTCCTTCGCAGCCACGAGGAGATCGGCGCGAACAACGTCCCACTCCTGCTCGAAGGCAGACCGGAGCTCGCTCAGCTGATCCCGCGTGCCGTCGATTGCGACCTCGGCACGGGCCTCAAACGGGGTGCCGCGCAGGAGCACGCTGAGGTCAGCGACGAGGCCAGCGTCGGCGCGCGTCGTCGGGGCATCGATCCAGCCGAGCAAACCCTCGGCAGGGGATTCGCCGGGAGCGGCGCGCGTGCCGTCGGCGTAGAGCCCATAGAAGTAGCCGACCTCAAGCTTGGGCAACTCGGCGCCCGTCGCGGCCAGGAAGCGCGCGAGCAGGAGCGCGTTGACGTGGCGCTGCGCAATCACGGCGCTGTCGAGCGAGACCGTTGGGGCCGCGATTGTCCGGGTGAGGAGAGAGAGGGGGTTGCGAAACACCGACAGCTCGGTCGGCCGGTGTTTGCACAGCGTGAGGGAGAGCGCGATCGCCTGGCCACGCCGGCCCGCCCGCCCGACACGCTGCCGGTATGAGGCCGCCGAGGGCGGCACGTTGGTCATCAGGACGGTGCCAATGCTGCCAATGTCGACGCCCATCTCCATTGTCGTCGAGCAGTTGAGCACATTGATGTGGCCGCGCCGGAACGCCGTCTCGTAGGCGCGCAGCCGGCGTCCGGGTTGCTGGGCGGAGTGCTCCGCCGAGCGGAAGAAGGCATCCTGGCGCGCGATGCGGTCGTGCAGATCGCTCCAGTGGCCGCGCTGACGCAACGCACGCACGTCAGTATCTTCGTTCAGCCAAGCCTCGATCGCGTCTGGTTCCACCGCGGAGACGCCGCTGCGCCCGAACGCGAATGGGAAGCTCGGCATCGCGATCGGTTCGGCTGGGAGGAAGACGTCGCCGGGCGCGCGCGGGTTCGGCGAGAGGCCGCGAAAGGTGCGATCAACGATCCGACGCGTGATCGGGCACAGATAAGCCGCGCGCACCGGCGCGAGCGTGATCTTCTCGGGATCGAGCTGCGTGCCCGAGACCGAGTCGGCCTTGAGCAGCGGCCAAATCGCCTCCCACGCGTGTCCCATGCAGGCGATGAGATCGTCGCGGTGCGCCGGATTGTCGAAATCGAGCTTCAGACCCGCGGCAAGGAGCGAGACGATGATGGGCCGTCGTGCCGAGGTCGCGTACGGCTGCGGCCACGCGCGCAGCTTCTTATCGCCGTATGTGTTGCTGCCGGGCGGGACGATGAACCGCTTCGGGACGTCCGGCATGATCCAATGCAGGATCTCCCGGTCCGTGTCGACGGCGACGTTGCCGCGAAACACCCGCGTCAGCGCGAGTGTCAGGAAGTCGCGCCAGTCGGCAAGCGTGCCCCCGTGCCGAGCGAATGCGCTGGGAGAGGTCGTGACCCTCTCCTCGATGTGGTGAAAGCATAGGCGCAGAAGTCCCATGGTCTCGAGACTGTTCGCCGTCCTGGGCTGCCGGATGATCTCGCGCAGGACGAGGAAACGCGCGAAGGTAGTCTCATCCGAGAAGGCCGCCTCGCGCTCCGTCCAGATCGCCTCTCGGATCCAGCGCCGGCAGATCTCATCCTTCTGAATCATCTGCAGCGCGTCCGCCCAGGTCAGGCGCATCTCGCTCGGCTGTAGGCGCGCGATCTCGTCGACTATTGGCCGGCGACCGAGGGACAGGACGCTCGCGAGTGCCGGGTTAGCTGCGATCGCCGCATCGACTTGAGCAAGTTCTGCCTGTTTCGCTTCGAGCGTTTGGCGCAGATCCGAAGTCAGGAAAGGCTGGGCCTGCACACCGTGATAGAGGAGCGCGCGCACGTGATTTCGCTCCGCGTCGCGCTGCAGCTTGGCCGCGAGGCGGGCGGTGCCTTGGCGGCTATCCGTGAAGGTCAGGATCTGCCGGCCGGCTGCCGGCAGCACGCCCGGCGTCTCGCGGTTGCCAGCCAACGGCTCGGCGCCGCTCACGAGTTCGGGCACGATGCTGCCCAGGAGAAACGGACCGCTGACCCGGAAATTCTGCAGGCGCAGGCCCTTGCCGTCGAAGGGCACACCGCAGTGCGGGCATTGGTCCGCGCTCGTCAGGGGCAGCGCGAGCGTCCCCGGCTCGCCCGCGTCGAGGATGGTGCCGGTCGCCCGCGCTAGCACGACCGGTCGCGCCTTCGACGCCGCCGGCGCGGTGATCAGCACGCGGTGGGGATCGACGGTCTCTTTAGTGGCGAATGGATCCTCGGAGTTGGCCTCGGGCGTCTCCTCGACGAGTTCAGTGAGGAATTCGTCCTCCGTGCGCGCCGCGCGCGCAGGCGTCAGTCGCTCAATCCCCTCACGATCCGCCTCGCGCAGCGCATCGAGCGCCGTCTCGCCGCACTGGTTGCAGAAGACCACCTCGAACACCGGGGCCTCGCAGTGCGTGCAGCGATCGAGCCGCTCCTGGAACACCGCGCCGAACGGCCAGTCCGGTCCATCGAGAAGGGTTCCGGCCCGTCCGCGGCAATTGCTGTCGGCGCAGGCCCATAGACCGCCTTGTGTACGGTGGAAGCCGTGTACCTTGAGCGGCTGCAGGTGTGTCGGGGTCTCGCCGGACAGGACTTTGCGCGCGCGGGCCGCGGCGGCGAGCAGCGCGTCGCCGTGGTTGGGGGAGACACCAACGGTCTTGAACCACTCGGCTGCCGTGCGCGGACCAGCTACAAGGCTCGCGAAGCCGCGCTGAAACGCCGGCGTGCTGCCCAGGCGGTCGAACAGCGACAGCGGGTCGGCGACCGCCAGCTCCTCGGGCGTGGGCAAGGCGAGGGCGTCGCGCACTGGCGGCAGAGTCGGGGGCTGCCGATGTCCCTCGACGACGCTGACAGCGTCTCGCGACACGCCGGCGACCTCCGCGAGAAAAGCGGCGAGCGCGTCGAGTGTGCGCGGATCGTTCGCGCGCCCAATCGTGGCTGACGTAGCCACGAAGCGCACCTGCTCCGGCTCGACGCCGAAGGCCCGGATCACGCGACGCAGAAGCAGCGACAATTCCGCGGCCTGCGAGCCGACGTAGGAGTGGGCCTCGTCGAGGATAATGTAGCGCAGCTGTCCTTGCGAGCGCTGCAGGATGGGCTGATCCTCTTTGCGGATCAGCATGTACTCCAGCATCGTGATGTTGGTCACGAGGACGGGTGGCGGATCGCGGCGCAAGAGGTGGCGCGAGCGGACTTCCTCCGGCGTCTTCGCCTGTTCGGCGGCCGGGATTTGATCCTTCGTTTCGCCGTTGTAGAGGCAAAAGCGCAGATCGCCTTTGAAGGGCCGCGTCCAGTCCGATAGGCGCTCGCGCTGGCTGTTGATCAGCGCGTTGAGCGGATAGAGCATGAGCGCCTGAACACCGCGCAACGGGCCGCCCCGGGCGGCCGCGGCCTGCGCCAGGTGCTCGAGCAGCGGCACAAGAAAACACTCTGTCTTGCCGGAACCGGTGCCGGAGGTCACGAGGACCGAACGGGGCGTATCGGCTAGCAGATGACGCCAAGCGGCGAGCTGATGCGTGTAAGGGTGGCGGTCGCGCGGCAGGCGGTAGCGCTCGCGCCCGTCCGGATCGGGCAGATCGCGGCCGTCGAGAGCCGCCACCACGCTCTCGCTCAGGAGTGTGCCTGCCAAACTCCCGAAGGTCTCGCGTGCCATCGCCCAGCCGTGCGCCGCCTCGATGATCGGCTCGGCCAGGAACGCGTTCGGATCGCCGCCCGCCGGCATGGTGGCGAGGAGATGCGCGCGCAGAGCCTGCGAGCGCAGGGCCGACCAACCGAGGACCGCAGCGGTCGAGCGCGCCGCGATGCGATCGAGGGTCCCGAAGGCGGCGGCGGGTCGCACGAGGTTCATGGCCAAGAAACTTCCTGACAACGTTGGATCAGGCTGCGCTCAACCGCGCCCAGAGGCAGCGCACAGCATGCGGGAAGGCCAGCTCGAAATAGGCCGGATCGTAGAAGCGGCAGACGCGCAGACGCCGCTCGAGATCCGCGCTCGGTTTCGCCTGACCGAGAGCAAGCGCAGCCGCGACGTAGGGCGCGTCGAGCATCGGCAGCGCCATCTCAGCGAAGACGGAAAGCTCGAGCGGCAGGAGGTTCTTGATCGCGCTGTCGCCTCGGATCCAGGCGTGCCGCGGCCAGTCATCGCGACCTTGGTTGCGTCCGACGCACGCGCTCGCCAGGGTCCTGACGCGTTGCGCAAGGACGCGCCCGTCGAGCCCCCTCCCGAAGACTTCGGCGGCATCTCCGACCCCGAGGCCGAGCTTGGCGGCGCGCACGTGGATCGCGAGGGCGGGCGCGATCGCCTCGAGCCCGTCGAGAAAGCCGCACGCCTCGCGCGTGGCGAGGTCCGCACGCCAGGTTGGATCGGATGAGGCGGCGCTGAGCGCGGCCTCGAGACGTTCCCGACGCCGGACGAAGGCTTTCATCCAAGCGGTGAGCGGGCTCGACACCCAGGCGAACGGGAGCTGCTCTTCGAGGGAGAGCACGAGCGGCAAGTCGTCAGCCTGCGCGTGCGCCATCACCTCGACCATCGCCCGTGGTTCGGCGCTCAGGTGGCGCAGCAGATCGAAGGTCTGCGGAGCCAGAACGTCGCTGAAGGTCCGCACGAGCGCGAGGATCGCGTCCGCGGCCTCAGGATACCGGCCCCGCCCGAGGTCGAGCAAGCAGGCGCGGACGGCCTCTTCGCGCAAGTTGCGCGCCGGCATCAGCAGAGCCTGCGCAAGGCGATCGGAGGCCGGCGCGGCATCCGTTTCCGGAGCGCGACCCCCAGCAGCGAGGAGCGGACGCGAGGCGACGCGCCCGTCCGCACACCGGCGTGCGTAGTACAGTACGGGACCCTCGACGTCCGCCAGCCCTATCGCAGTCGCTGCGAAGTCTGCGGACGCCAGCACGGACAATGGGATTTCCGGCCCGCACAGGTCCGCGAACCGCCGGGCGACAAGTGCTATCGCGCCGCCCTCATCCTCCGGGCGGGCGCGCCATGCCTGACCGCTGCGCGCCTCGACGCGCAAACCCGCCGGGTCCGGTTCGAACGCCAGGGCGTAGCGCCGGACATCGAGGCGGCATTCGGTGGGCCCAACGGACGCGGTCAGTCGCATCACCGCGTCGAGGTCGTCGGAGGCAGCCAGCAGCGCCTCGATCTCTGCACGCAGAGCCGCGGCCGGCAAGCTCCTCTCGAACCGGCGGGTGAAGCGCAAGATCTCGCCGCGCGAGCCGCGTGCGTGGACTTCGCCGTCGATGCGACCCGGCGCTGAGGCTTCAACGGTGAGGCCACGCAGATCCGCTAGCCCGATCTCAGCACGCTCACGCAGCCGACGCCCGCTGGCGGCATAGAACGCGACCTCGCAGCCGATCAGGGGGACCTGCACCTCGAACCCGGCCCGTCCCGGTCGACGCAACTCGATGTGCAGGCGCTGCGGGAGCGGGCGATCGGACCGCGCGGTCAAGGCGACGCTGTCAGCGACCGGATCACGCGATTGCGTCACGGTGATCTGCGGATCGCGCGGGCGCGGTTCGAACGTGACCGCGCCGAAGCCTTCCAGGACGATGGCGGCGGCATCGCGCGGCGGGCGCGGTCGACGAACCCGTGCACCCGCCGGCACGATGGCTAGGCGCACACGGTCCTGTAACGCGTCGTCCTCAAACAGCCCGACTTCGATGAGGCCGATCGGGGAGCTGCCGCGATCGAGCGTCTGCCACCCGGCCCCAACTCCGAGCGGGCGCCAGCGCAGCCCGCCCACGGGGGCCGAGGTCATGACGTTGCCCGGACGCAGGACGCGAATCGCGGGCAGGCCGCAGAACAAAGGTACTGTCGCGCTCAGATCGTCTGGAGCCGGTCCACTGAGATCTAGGCGAAGGGCAACCTCGTCGTCGCTGGCCGTGCGCAGGCGGTAAATCACGCCATCGCGGGTGGTGATGCGGGCCTGCCCGGTAAGACGGTGGAGGGTGAGGCCGGCGAACCGCGCGATGGTCTCGGCCGTGCCGGCGTCGCAGGTGATCTGCGCGTCCGCGGCGTCCGCGACCGTGAAGTAAAGGGCAGCCTCGCGCGTTCGCACGCTTCCCGAGCCGATCAGACGCAACTCGCGGGGCGTGTCTTCGTCATCGATTGCGCGGAAGCTTAGGACGCTCTCAAGAACGCGGCGCCCGGCCGGAAGCACGAACGTCGCTACATCGCGGTTGTCGGCGTGCAGGCGCACCTCGACGTCTGCGTCGAACGGGAACGGCGCGAGGAGCCGCCGTGCCTCGCTCAGGACAGCGCGGGCCGACCAGGGACGGCGGCCATCCGCGCGTCGCGTCGTCTCGTCCGACTCGGGCGGCTCAAGGATCGCCAAGCAACCAGTGACGCGCTCGGCGGTGGATCCGCTCGGGAAGAGGCGCGCGCGTGTCTGGCGCGCGAGGTCGGCAAACACGTCGGGCGGGAGCGGTTGGGTGAGATCGAGCGTCCCGTCGAGCGCTAGGCGAGCCGCGAAGCGGTACCCGCCACATGCGGGATCGCGCAGGAGCAGACGCTCGACCGTCACGGAGCCGTTGGCCTCGGCATCAGGTCGCAGGCGGACGAGGCCCTCGATCATGCGCGCGGCGGACCCATCGGCCATCGCGATCGGCAGGCTCTCGCGCCAGCCCGGCGAGAATCCGTCGAGCCAGCCCACAACGTCACTCTGACCCGCCCCCGCCCGCGCCTCGCGTCGCAGCTCGGTCAGGCGGGCGCTCAGCTGCGCGACGATCTCGACGAACGGCGCCACGCGGAACGAGACGGGCACGCGGTGATCGTGGAAGCGCGCGTGGCGCAGCGCCTGCTCGGATGACAGATCCGCACCGGCTTCGAGATCACCCATGACGGCGCGTACGTACGCGGAGAGCCAGCCCTCGCCTCGCGCGGCGAACGCGGTTGGGATGCCGCCCTGCACGATGAGCGAGTGGAGGTACTCTCGACTGTTATCCACGCCGCGCAAGAGGCCCTGGCGCCAGAAGCCAAGACCGGTCGCCGTGAGGCCATGCAGCGTCGGGAAGTCCTTCGCCAGCCCGACGGCGCCGCAGGGGCCGTCCCAGCTCCACTGCCCCTCCTGGAAGTCGCGCCGAAACCATTCCGCGACGAACAGGCAGAACACTGCACCGATATACCGCGACGACGAATCCACCATCTGCGAGCGCGCGGGCCAGCGGCCGATCAAGGTGCGCAGAGCGAGGAAAGCCTCATCGCTCAAGCGGTATTTGTAGAGTTGCCGCCCATCAGGCTGGTCGAGCCCGTGCTGGGTGAGAAACTGCTTGGCCGTGAACGCGAACGGGTTGAGCGTTGCCGGGTTCATGGTAACTGGCGTGTTGCGCGATCGACTTCAAGTGTGGCGTGAGGAAACCTGTCGTCAGACGACGAGTGAGTCCCTCGGACGAGGTTGAAACGTTGTGCACGTCACTTGCCGCGACGACGAAGTCCGCGATCTGCCCACCCTGTTCAGCATCTATGCCTTCCGGACGACAGCCATGATCTTATCGCGGTGCAGCGCGTCGGGCGCGGGACCGTGTCGGCTTCGTGCTAAGCATCACCGGTCCCACGAGAGCCGTCCATCACGAACACGCTTGCGCGGACAGCATCGATTGCAATTTCAAGTTTAGCGGTAGAATTATCACAGGTAGCAGCGGCGCCCTGCGACACACGGCGCGCGCTCTTGGATCATGCTGCGGCGTGGGAGCGCGATCGCACTCGAAAGAATCGCCAGTTTCAATCGCCGAAGCCGGTCGATTCGGTCTTGAACCTCAATTGCCGAGCGTTGTCGCGAACCACCCCCACGTCCGTGTCGTTAAAGCCAGCCTCCGCTTGGACCTCGACTTCCAGCGTTAGCGTGACCTTGGCACCCGGCGTTCGCTGAAGCTCCATGACGACGGCGTTGAGGATGGCGTCGAACGACTTAACTGGCCGTACCATATCGATCTCGACTGAGCCCCAGAAGCGTTTGGGCGCGGACGGTCTAGACGGCGGTGTGGGCGTACCGGTGCCCGGATCTACCGCTCCATTCCCAACAACGCCGCCACTCGATTGCCCCGGCACCGGCTGGAGGGAGGTGCGCCCGAGCTGATCGAGCGCTGCCTGTTCGCGGACGAGGACAGCGGAGGGCGGCATCAACTCGGGCGCCGTTTTGGCCCACGTGAGCCCGCGGTACTCGCCCGTGCTCTCATCGACGGCGTCGGCGTAGCCGAAAGCCGGATCGAGCTTTCCGACCGCGTCTCGGATCGCGTTCTCCAGCACGACGCGATCCCGTAGCTTCGGGAGATAGGCAAAGGACGCGAACCAGTCTGCCACTTCGGCGACCGCAAGATGCGGCCGATCGGACGCCCATAGCGGTTTCAAGGCCACCCAGAGGTTACCGCCGCCGAGCTTCTCGGATGCGATGCTGTCGACCTTGACCTTCTCCCACGCAGCAGCCGGAATGGCGGCCCGGTCTTTAGACGCGATCGAGAGATGATCCAGGTCGAAGGCGGTGCCGGGAGCCGTCGCCTTCACCGGGAACAGGATGTGGCTCCAGGCGAGCCGAACAGCTTTTGCGGCGCCGTCCCGGCTCGCCTTCGCCTTCTCATCCGCATCCTTCATCTGCGCGGGCGGAAGCTGGTCTCGCAATCTCTTATCCCCAGCGATCTCGCCCCAAGCGAGCGCCTTGCGCATCACTTCCCGGGCGGTGCCGAGCAGCGCCTCGTCGGCGGCGACGAACAGCAGCGTGTTGCGGTACCGGCGCTGGGCCGATCGGCAGCGCATCAGGGTGTCCGTCACGACCTCCGTGGCTGGTGACTGGGCGACGCCCTTGCCCGCGTGCGTGGTCGCAGGACCGAGGATGACCAGCGCGAGGGCGTTCGACTCGTCGATAGTGATTGGGTCGTCCGGCGCGGCGAAGATCCGGTGAAAGCCGGCCCTAGTGGCGCCGTCTTCGCGAAGCACCTTGGTAATCGCCTCATCGACCTCGTGATCAGGGAGAGCCTTGGCGCGATCGTCGGCGAGGCGGTTCAGCGTCGGCTGGGTCGAGAACCAGTACCGACCCGCCTCCTCGTAGAGGTAGGTCGCGCGCTCGGTCAGCTCACGCAGCGCCTCGCCGAAGATGGCAAGCTGGTCTCCGGGCTCGGCGCAGGCGAGCCGCAAGCCTGGGCCGGTGAGACCGGCGTTCGGCCGGCCGACCAGTGGCGCGGAGCAGAGGAAGACGGCGCGCGCGGCGCGGGTCGCCGCCCGCAGCTGTGAGATGCGGCGCGACGGGTTGGCTTCCATGCGGGCCGGCAGCGCACTGTCGCCATCCACCTCCTTGTCGACCACCGCGTTAAAGTTGGAGTCGAGCGGATAGAGCACGCTCGCGCGCACACGTTCGTGCGCGATCGGCACGCGCGCCGGCGTGATGAGCGGATCGTTGGCTTGGGCCTGCCAAAGTGTGCCAACGACGTTGGCCATGAAGCGAAGCACGCCGCGGGTGCGCTGGAACTTCTCCAGACTCGCCCAATCCTTCGACAAGCGGTCGAACAATTCGGGATGGATTGGGTAGGAGAGCTTTAGAAGTTCGCGGTATCGCGCCTCTTTGGCTTCCGGCGGAAACTCGGCAGCGTTGGTCTTGTAGAGGTCCGCGAAGGCCTTAACGGTCTCGTCGCGCGCCTTCTCGCCCTCGACGTCGAGCGTCTGGAAAAGACGCCGCCGGATGATCTCATAGGTCTCGTCGCCGGAGGCCGGCAGCCAAGCTGATTGTACGCGGCCGAAAACCTTCTCCAGCCGAAGCAGCGCTGCCTCGCCTTTGGGGCCGCCGGCCTCGGCGACGCTCTCGGGCAGCGAGCCGATGATGAGTACACCGGGGGCCATCTTGGCCGCCTCGGTCAACGACTGGATAAACGACAGGAAAGCCTCAAATCGGTCTTCCGGCAACTGGCGCGCGTAGGCGACGAGTTCGTCGAGCAGGATGAGCGCCGGCCCCGACAGCTTGAATAGCGCGACCAGGAGTTCGGAGGCTGGGTTGGTGCGCGCGGCCTCCGCCTCGGCCATCAGATCGAGGCCGGCCTGGCCAGCAAGCCGCCAGGCGATGTAACCCCACAGCGTGTGGACCTTCGGACCGCCCTGCAGGATCAGCGAGGTGTCGGTGCCCTTGGAGGTGCCGACGAACACCGCCACCTTCGGCGGCGTCCAGCCCGTGAGGCCGGCCCGCGCCACGAGATCGC
Source organism: Methylobacterium mesophilicum SR1.6/6 (assembly GCF_000364445.2). Classification (NCBI taxonomy): domain Bacteria; kingdom Pseudomonadati; phylum Pseudomonadota; class Alphaproteobacteria; order Hyphomicrobiales; family Methylobacteriaceae; genus Methylobacterium; species Methylobacterium mesophilicum. Next base: position 3,675,311 of record NZ_CP043538.1, read on the forward strand.
CGACGCCTTCGAGCAGCGTGAGGTCGCGCGCTTTGGCGAGGTGGTAGACGGCCAGCATCGTGTGCGTCTTGCCGCCGCCGAAAGCCGTCTGCAGGCCGATGACGGGATCGCCGCCGCTCGCCGACAACCTTTGCAGGCTGGAGGTCAGGATGCGCTGTAGGCCCTCGGTGAGAAAGGTGATACGGAAGAAGTTCTCCGGGCTCGCGTAATCCTCGCCGGCATGACCGGCATCGACCGCGAACAGGTCGGCGGCGAATTCTGCCTCCTTGAAGCGGTTGGCGAGCACGTCCGGGTGCGGCAGCGCCACATCGATCCAGGGGCGAAGGTCTTTCGCTGGGCCGCTCTCGATCGGTGCGGTCGAGACGGTGCCGAGTGTCAGCGTCGGCCGGGATGGAGCCGCGGGCACCGCCGGGGGGGATGAGGGGCCTGGGCCCACCACCGGCTCGGCGGATGCGAAGCCCGACCGGCGCTGGGCATCGTAGAGCGCCTTGGCCTCGTTAATTTCGACCGTCGGCGCTTTCACTGCCTTTAACAGGCAGTGGATCGCGTCGAGGTAGCGCAGTGCCTCGTCGTCCTGCAGCGGGATCGAGAGGTGAGAGGTGGCGTTGCGCGCCTCGAGCGCCATAGAGGTGAAATTGCGGACTCTGTGCTTGTCCTGGCGTGCGAAGGCGTCGTCGAACACGTCGCGCCAACTGTCGATCATGGTCTTGAGCAGGCCGTACTCGTCGAGCCCGGCCTTGGGCGAGCCGCCGGCCGCGCGGCTGGCGAAGTGCAGCCAGTTCGCACCGTGCCCGGTGGTCTCACCGGATCCTGGGCCGATCGAACAGGGGGCCGCACTCATCATCGAAGTGGCTCTGTGAGCGGGAACACCTACCCGCTCCCCGGGCTCGAAGGCCCGGTCGAGATCCGGATCGACCGGTGGGGCCTGGCGCATATCCGCGCCGGGACCGCGCTGGACGCGTTCCGCGCGCAGGGCTTCAACGCCGCTCGGGATCGGCTCTGGCAGCTCGATCTCTGGCGCAAGCGCGGGCTCGGCCTGCTGGCGGCGGATTTCGGGCCCGGCTACCTCGCCCAGGACCGGGCCGCCCGGCTGTTCCTCTACCGGGGGGACATGGCGGCCGAGTGGGCCGCCTACGGGCCGCAGGACACGAAGGCCATCGTCACGGCCTTCGTGGACGGCCTCAACGCCTACGTGGCGCTCACCGAGGCGCGGCCCGCGCTGTTGCCGCCGGAATTCGCCCTGACGGACACGCGCCCGAGCCGATGGCAGCCGGAGGACGTGGTGCGGATCCGCAGCCACGGGCTGGTCCGCAACGTCCTGTCCGAGGTCGCCCGCGCCAGGGTTCTGGCCCGCGCCGGAAACCGGGCGGACGGGCTCGCGGCGGACGACCTGCGCAAGCGCATCAGCCCGCCGCACGCGCCGGTGATCCCGGACGGCCTCGGAGCCGCGGATTGGCCGGACGATCTCCTGGACGAGTTCCGCCTCGCCACCGCGACGGTCGGGTTCTCGCGCGAGCGGATGGCCGCCACCCGCGACGAGGCCTGGGCCTGGAGCAAGGTCGACGCGCACGGCTCCGTCACCCGCGGGCCGCGCAGCGCCCCGAAGGAGCCGGCCGAGGGCTCGAACAACTGGGTGGTCGGGCCGTCCCGCACCGCGACCGGCCGGCCGATCCTCGCGAGCGACCCGCACCGGGTCTACCTGCAGCCCTCGCTGCGCTACGCCGTCCACCTCACTGCGCCGGGCCTCGACGTGATCGGCGCCGGCGAGCCGGCGCTGCCCGGCATCTCCATCGGTCATAACGGCCACGCGGCCTTCAGCCTGACCATCGCGCCGATGGACCAGGAGGATCTCTTCGTTTGCGAGACCGACCCGGCCGATCCCGACCGCTATCGGTATGGCGAGGGCTGGGAGCCGATCGCGCGCAGCATCGAACGAATCCCGGTGCGCGGCGGGGCGGACGAGACCGTAATTCTCGGCTTCACCCGCCACGGGCCGGTGATCCGCGAGGCTGCGGGGCGCGCCTTCGCGCTGCGGACCGTCTGGTCCGAACCGGGCTCTGCCGCCTATCTCGCCAGCCTCGCCTATCTCGGCGCCAGCAGCCCGGAGGCTTTCGGGGAGGCCTTGCGCCACTGGTNGTGGAGCAGCCCGGTAGCTCGTCAGGCTCATAACCTGAAGGTCACAGGTTCAAATCCTGTCCCCGCAACCAAAACAAGCTCGAACGAAGCCCGCCGCGCCCATAAGCGCGGCGGGCTTTTTCGTGCGCCACCGCTGTCAAGCTCAACCAATTCGATATCCGCTCCTGGCAGGGGAGGGGGCAAGCCCGAGCTCATTCGCCTGCCTTCCACGAACAATTCCAGGCCAGAGCCACCTCGATGTGGTCCGCCTGAGATATGGCCTGCGGCCAGAACTGAGGGTCCCCCGGATCTTGGTCCGGCCGAAAGGTGAGCTTCCGGGTCTCATTCGGCGGCTTGCAGGGCCGCCACCAAGGCGAATTCCTGGGGCGTCCGCCACCCCAGGGCTGTGTGAGGACGGCTCTCGTTGGACTGCCGCCGCCACGTCTCGATCTTGCTCGACTGCGGGCATATCCGCACAGACTAGTCGCGTCACAAACGGCGTCAGGTGCTGCCGCTGCGTGTCCGTCGCCATATCGTTCAGATGCAGCGCGAGCTGGCAGATTGGCCGGGAGAAGCTGGGCGGCATCGAGTTGACCGAACGGATGGGTCGATAACGAAACCCGGCCGCCAAGACTGCCGCCTCGTTGATGCAAGTGCCTCCGTCCGGCTCGAGGAAGGAATGCGAGCCCCGGAGAAGCTTCCAGCTCGGGATATGATCGAAGTCGCTCATGGTGGCTAACTCCGTAGCCGCCCCCCGGCCGAGCCTCCTCCTAAGCACCGACATCCTCAACCGCTCGAATATGGCAGATTACTGCCAAGCTTTCGGCTGCATCCGTGTTTGTGATACGGATCACAGAAGGGCATGAGCAAATCACTAAGCTTTCCGACATCGGAGCGGATGAACCGCTCGGCGATACATTGGAGAGCGTGATGATCAGCAAGACCTTCAAGTCCGTGCTCGCTGCTGCCGCCATCGCGGCTCCGGTCGGTATGGTTGTGGCAACCGACGCGCTCGCCTTTGGCGGCCACTTCGGTGGGGGCGGCTTCGGCGGTGGTCACTTTGGCGGCGGTGGCTTCAGTGGCGCGCATCCCGGCGGTGGTGGGCACCCGGGTGGGGGTGGCGGCCTCGGCGGTCATCCCAGCGGCGGTGGTGGTTTCGGCAGGGGCGGCTTCGGCGGCCGTCGGTTCGGCGGTGGGTTCGTCGGGTACGGCTATGGTCCCAGCGTCGTCTATGTGGGCCGTGGCTGCGACTACGGCTTCCACTTCAGCAACTCCTGGGGACGCTGCATCCCGAACGACTGAGTGCGGATGGGCCCGATCCGCGACATGATCCAGCCGAGCGCTTCTTCACGGCGCTCGGCCTCCCTGCCCGCACCAGATGCGCGAGCGGCGATCGTGAGGGCTTGCGCAAGTTCACGCTACAGTCTCACGAAAACTTGATTGCCTCGCCGTACATCAAGTTTTCGCTCTGAGACATGCAGTATACCAGCCGCAAACACTGAATTCTTCAATGCGTGTACCCCCTTTGGAGGACGTTCGGTTACGCTTTCGAGCGTACCGTCTGCCCGCTGGTCACAGAGGAGCGACGAAAATGGTCAACGACGGCCCCCCTATCAAATTCGTTGCGATCTGGGGCGTGTTCGCCCTTCTGATGCTGCTGGGTCAGACGCAGCTCACCAGCTATGGGTCAAGCATTGCGATGGTTGACCAGCCGGATCTAGACGCCGAGCCCTTCATGGTGGCCGCGCTGAACTGACGATCGGCACCCGGCAAAACGGGAACCGTTTCCGTTTTCCAGAAGTGAGACCGTTTCTCTTTTGGCTGCCGAGACGTTGGCTACGTGCATCGGCGGTGGGATGCGCTGATCTCCACGTCCGTCCTAGTCACCTCTCCCCGAGGCTAGGGGCGGACGTGGATGCCTGACGCCACTTATGTGGGATGACCCTATGGTCGCCCGGACCTGTGCAACCTGCGGCGGTTCGGGGATCCCGAGCCGGGCGCCGATCTGCTGGTGGATGTCGAGCCAGCGCCGGGCGGCAATCACTCGATGAGGGCCGGCGATGTCGAGGCCATGGCGCTCGACACGGCGGTGAGCAGCTTCGAGTCGCCGGTTCAGCCATCGTACCCGTGCCAGCAGGATCATGAACCGAGCGGTATCGCACCAGGATCGGCGCTGGGCGGCAACGGCGATCTCAGGACGCTTGGGGAAGGCGGTCGGCATCAGCGCACCTTGGCGGAATCGAGGGGCGCCAAGCCGGTCGCCGCCACGATGTTCCCACGGGCCCCCAGCGCAGCGGCTCCACCGCGATTGCAGTCGCTTCGGCGCGCAGAGCCGACGTCGAGTCGGCCGTCACCTCCAGCAGTGCGGCCTCGCGCGCCGCCCCCTCGCGGTCTTCGACATTCTCGCACTCAGGCGATGTGCTGGGCTCTGGCACGCCCGGCAGCAGGGCTCCGATCTCCTCGTAGCCGTTCAGCAGATCAAATTCGCCACCCGCAGCTCGCGTTCGACGTCTTCATGGAGTGTCCTCGACGGATCATCGTTGCCGGCATTGGAAGGCTGGATCTCCGGCATTGGGGCGAGCGGTGTATCGAAGACAGCGCGCGCCTCGACGCCCTGAGCCTCATTCAGCCCAGGGCGCCGCAGGAAAGCTCTGACTGAGCGGATCACCGCCCGCACAGCCGGCTCCTAGGATGCTTACGCCGCCAACAGCGCCGCCCAAATTCCTGCTGCGTCGATCTGCTTGGCACACACCAGCGTTCCGTCAGCTGAGCGACGTACCTCGACAATGTGTGGCACGCCCGAAACCAGCCGCACGTCCAACCCGAGGTCAAAGCCGACCCGGCCGTCGCCGATGCCAGCCGTGGCGAGGTCGGCGCGGTACTCGCTGGCAACGGTGAACGCCACCACGGCCCCGTCCACCATCACGTCCAGGCACATTGGAGCGTCAGGCTGCGCCGTGTTCTGCGCCCAGCCGCCCACATGCAGCAGACCATCGGCTCCAACCAAGCACCGATCCAGCCATGCTCGCACAGGGCCCAAGTCAGTAGTCTCGCCCGACGAGATGGCGCGACGGGCCAAGCGTCCGCGCAACGCGGCAAGCTCGGGGCCGAGTTCGGCGCGTGGGGCATAGGGCACGGGCCTTGTGCCAGCGTCGAGAGCTTGGACACCGTCGAAGCCAGCGCGCACCCCCGGAGCGGCCAGGAAGCTCTCGGCAGCCGCGCCCTCGGCCACGAGCAGGTCATGGCTGTCGAGTTCGACGTGCCAGTAGGTGAGATCGGCCACAGGCTCGCCGCGGGTGATGCTGGTGCCATTGACGAGATGACCGGCGGCCACGAAGAGGCCGTCGAGCCACAAGCAATGGTCAGGGGAAACGAGCAGGTCGCGGGCGGGCACGCCTTCGGAAAGGCCACCGGCCCTGATCCGCACTGGGCGCTCAGCCTGAGGGGCGGACAGACCAGGGTGGGCGCGGCTGCCGATCCAGCGGATCGGGCGATGTTGACCGGAGACGGTCACGACCAGATCGCCAATCGCCAAGTCTTCGACCGCGACCTGTCCCCGTTCTGTGAGGAGGTGCGTACCAGTGCAATAGCATGGCGTTGTGTTGCTGGGACCGGACCAACTTCCGAGCGTATTATCGTCGGCGGTAAAGCGCGTCCGTGTTGCACCTGCTGGGGGGTTCGATCCATAAAGCCGCGTGTTGGATAGAACGTACCGGTAATTTCCAGCCTGAGTGTTTCCGGGCGGAATATCCGTACTGGTGAACTGTATCATGTTCGGGTTGTCGTACTGGGTCGCGGTCAAAGTTGCTGACCTATTCGCGTACCCAGCCGGCGCGTCCGCTCCGTAATGCAGGGTGACTGTGTCTCCCGGAGACCTGACTTGGCCTGAAACGAAGACCGAGTAGGTAGATGCATCATCGATTTGAAATGAAGAGGCCGCTCTGCCGTCATCCGTTCCAAAAAATCCCGCGTTGTAAGCGGTGTTGTTGAAAATATAAGGAAGCGGCATTGGTTATTCCCCCCGATTAAAAAGCCGATTTTCTCGTTTTGCCTAAAAATATAGCTGGGATACGATCCAGAACGCAGTAGTTCGAGCATTTCAGCTCGTAATATCGTGCTTTTCTGATCCAGCCCAATCATAGGCACAAAAGCACTCATGACTTAAAGGTTCGGAACGCACAATAGAGCAAACGTTTCTCATCGTGGTCTTTTTGATCTGTTTTCAAGTTTGGATTGATCATGTAACAGTCGAGCAACACTTCCTAATAGCAATGGTTGGAAAAGGATTTTTTGGCTTCGCAGGGCAGGATAATTCGGCAATGCACTTGACCGTACTTGCAAGTGACACGAGCGCCGATCCCCCTGACCTCGCCGAACAGGCTCAGGGGCATGCTCGTTCGAGGAATTCAAGGAGCGGCGTGCCGGCTGCCGCAATGACGTTGCCGCGCCCGCGCCGGGGCAGGATCTGCGCCTCGGGCAACGTTCCAGCCGGAGCCTTGGACAGGGCGGTCTTGGTCGCATCGGCCATCAGTGACGCGCCGGCTGCACCGCGCCGCGAACGAAAGGCACGAATTTTCGCTAACCCAATTTTAACCGTTGCTTCAGTTCTGATTGAACTTTCAGATTGCAATTTGAATAGTACTGCAACTTATAGGGAGCGCAAACGAGGAGGAGGTACATCGTGCCCCATTGCATTTTCGTTCGCGAATACAACGGCTTAGAAGCACGTCCACCTGTCATGCTGGCCTATGATATTCCCAAACGCGACGATGCGGATGCACTCGTTCAAAGCATTGCGCGGTCTTACCGCACCAATGGCATCGATGACCGCAAGCACGTTCATTGGTTCTACCATGGAGACAAGCGGCACGAGATCTATACGTGGCCGCAAAGCCAAAGTGTTGCCGCAGCCGCCAGTTCATCCACTCATCAGGTCGGGGAGCGCTGCGCCAGCCGCCGCAAGCACGTTCCCGCGCCCACCCCACGGAAGCGGCGGCAGACCCTCCACCGCCAGTTCGTGTAGCGTCGTTTCGCTCACCTCCTCCTCGCGATCCTGATCGCCACCGCGCATGTCGACGACCTGCGAGCCGCCGGTGTTCCCGGGTGCGCCCAGGGACGGCTCGGTGTCGTCACCGTCCTCGAGATCCGGGCAGCCGTCCATCCCGTTCAGCACGGCGTTGAAGTGGTCGGCTACGTCGAGGGCGGCTTGCACGCCGGCCTCGAGCTGAGCTCGCAGTTCGGCGCTTGCCAGCGGCTCCGGGCTCTCTGGCGCATTCGGCTTCGGGCGCGGTGCGAAGGTCAGAACATCGCCCATGGTCAGGCTCCTACCTTCTTGGCGTCCTGTTCGAGCTGGTATGTCGCGCCGGCCACAAGGAACCGGGCCCGCGCCACGTCGAGCAGCTTCGCCCAGCCCTGCAGGTTCTCCCGCGCGTCGTCGATGGCCTTGTACAGGGTCTCGTCGACGCCTTCCCCACCCCCGGCGGCTTCGCGGATGAAGGCGACCAACTCGGGCTTGCTCATCCGCAGCGTCTTGTCGGCGAAGTGCATCCCGAGCGCCTGATTGCAGAACGTCTCGGCCCATTCCTGCGGGCTGCGGAGCGGCACGTCGGAGAAGTCGTAGGTGGGACGGTCGAGGGACGCGGCACCCTCCACCGTCAATGGGGTGCCGTCCTCGGCCGCCTGAGCAGGCTCGGTCGGATCGGCTGCTGGCCCGGCTTCCGGCTCGGCTGACCGAGGGCACTGGCTCCCACGATCCGGCACGAGGATGCCGACGACGGTGCCTACGATCTTCTCGCGCAGGTTCTCCTCACGGTTGGGGCCGTCGCTGGCGTACAGCATGCCGGCCGTGTCGAGGACGCGCAGAGACCGGCTATGCGCGGCGTCGGGGCGAACGGGGGCACGGCCTGCCAGGGCTCGATCGCGCCCGGCTGCTGCTCGTCCGGCAGATTGTGGTAGCGGTGATCCGGCGGAGGGTTGCGGCGGCCGGTGCGGGCGCTGGTGCTGCGGACCGGAACGGGCTGTTTGAAATTCGGGATACGGGCATGGGTCATCGTTCGGGCTCGAGAGGGCTCGTGTGGGTCGGCTCGGTGGTGAAGGGGTGCGCCGCGCTGGCGCGGGTCAGGCCCGCAACGCGGGATGCGGGGATCGCGGGAAAGCGGGCCGCATGGAGACGCACAACATCCGCCCGCCCGGCCCGCCGGCGTAGGTCGTCTTGTGCCCCTTCTGCCTCGCCCTACGGTGTCATCCAATCCACGAACAGCAGATAAGCGACTGAGATCGCCAGGGCGGCCAGAAAAGCGAGGCCGCCCAAGCCGATCGGGTCGTCACTCGATGGCATGCTCACGCCTGTCAGGGCGCCGCATCTACGGCAAAGCCGATCTGTTCCTCTGAGGGGAAGGCCGCACGTCCTGCATTTCGGCATGGCTCGGCCTCGAGGCAGAATTCGCGCCTAGCGGTCGGCGATAATTCCGCGGCTTACTGCAAAGTGAACCAGATCGGCATCCGTCATCAGGAAGTCACCGAGCTGCCAGTGTTGAAAATCGTCGCCGTACGGCACGACTTTGGTTCCCTGCGCCCGTAGGGCCGCCAAAGCATCCTGAACGAGAGGATGATTAGAAGCCCGTTGTCGTTTCTTGCCGACCAAACCCTTCGTCCGTCGAATGAGCGCGAAAAGGGCGTCAGCAGTCATCGGACTCGCTCCCCATCAGCAAAGCAAGCGGGATTATATGACGGCTTGCAGAGATCGAAAACTAAATTTGATAGCTCTCGGTGCGAAAACTGCATTCACATAATGTCCCGAGAGAATTCCCGCTTTAGGACTCTCTGTGTTCCAACCTATCACGGCGGCCGCCCCTCCCTCGGCGGCAGATCCAATCCACGAATTGCTGCGCCCCTAGGATTTAACGACCCGTCAGCCCTGCGAGATCGGCCTTCTATGGGCGATTGGGGCCCCGAACCCTTGAGCGTCAGCAGAGCAGCGCCGGGCCGTTATACGGTCGGTACCGGCGCGGCCTCGCCGTCGCGGTCGCACGGGGTCCGCTCCTGTTCCTCGGGACGGGTCCCGCTTAGCTTAGCTAAGCAGTCTGCTCATCGGCAGCCGGTGAACCTTGCTTGAGCGTGGCCGTTAGCGTGACAGGACGGGCGTTGATCGCTTCACCGCCAATCGTCTGGCTCGGCGGCGGGGGAGGGGGAGCTTTGCTTGCCTCCGCCGCCGCGTTCTCTGCATTCTGAGCAAGCCCGCCCGGCCGGCCGATACGGGTGGGCTTTTTCGTGCCCTCAGGCAGCTTGTCCAGACAGTTCGACGACCTCGCAGGTATCAGCCCGCTGCCGCCAGTCGACGATGCTAGCGGCCTGACAGAAACGCGCCTTGGCGGCGTCGGCTGCGGCTTCACCGTAGCTGGCGGGCACAATGCTCTGTTGCTGTATGATCCGGCGGTCGTGGCCGCGACCGTCCGAAACCGTCCTGTGGAAGGTGACGAGGAACGTACGCATGGCGTGCACCCCGGTTCGAGTCGCCGGGCAGCTCAGAACTACGGACGACGCGCCGCTCCATCGGCTCGCACGAAGGCTCCTCGCCCCGCCATTCTCCGCCCCTTGCGCCCTGCGAGGACATGGAACGCCGGCAGAACATGACCGGAGTGGCAGTCCGTCCGCTCTCGGCTCAGACGGACTTCCAGGGCTGCAAAAGCACCCTCGCTTTGCACCTCCCGCGAGAACGTTGAGCCGGTACAAAGCCTATGTTTCCAAATGTAACTTACGTGTGCAAGCGCACACGGATGACGGTGGCATAAGGCATTTCTGGATCAATTGCGGACAACATGGATTGGCACAAGCTTCAGGAGTATCCTGCCACATCAGTTTCGACGGGAGTCCAGCGTGAACAAGCTTGCCTTTACAGCCATCATTACTACGGCCTTGATCTCCCCCGTCTTCGCACAGGCCGTCATCGAGACGCCCACCAGCACCACGGTCATCGTGCCGCCCGGTGCGCCCGGCGTCGTCACGCGCCAGCCCGGATCGACCGGAGACGAAGGTGCCGCGACCTACTCACCGACGGGTCGCGCTGCCGACGGCATTGCCACGGACTCGGCGGCTGCCGGCAACGAAGCACAGCCCTCACGTCTCGGTTCGACTGGCAGCGGCGGGGGCAAGTAACCTCACTGCCGCACTCAGCCCACCCAGTTCGCCGCCGCGGACTTGTTCCAAGGCGGTGACCTGAGGTGAGACGGCGGCTGGCCTGCGGGCACGCCCTGCTAACCGCTCTTCCCGCATCCTGTACCTCGGGCCGCGTCGCGTACTCGGCCCCGGCCGTGAGGAACGGCACCGAGCCCCTCCAGCCCGTGAGCAGATCGGGCGGCGGAGCCCTCATCCGTCTGCGCCGCGTGTCGGCCTCGTCTTGGCTACCTGCGAGCAGCCGTCCGGAGCTGTGATGCCTGATCCACGACAGATGCCCGTCCTTGTGGTCGATGACGTACCCATGATCCGAGCGGTGGTCCGCGCCGTGCTCGAACAGGTTGGAATTAACGACGTTCACGAGGCCGCCGACGGAGCCGCTGCTCTCGCGATGCTGAACGAGCGTGCCTACGGCCTCATCATCTCGGATCTACACATGTTCCCGATGACAGGCTTCGAGCTACTCCGCCACGTGCGAGAGGATCGCCGCTTGCGAGAGACGCTGTTCGTGATGATGACCACGAAGGAGCACGCTCACTTCTTCACGACAGCGCGGCGAGCGGGCGTGAACGCCTGCCTGGTCAAGCCCTTCATGCCCGCGGTGCTGCGCAAGACGCTTGAGGACCTCTGGCCAGCCAACGGCAGCGGGCGCACCACGGGTTGCGAGAGCAAGGCATTTCTGCCGTAGCGTGCTCTCGGCTTCGCGGTTATCGGCTCGTTCGCTCGTCTGCTTCAGAAGCGCGACGCCAACGCACGCATTTGGCCATTTGGATGCTCTGCGCGAGGCCCCGCTTCTCAAGTTCTTCGAGCGCAGAAGTGATCGTCGATATCGGCTGGCAGGCAGCCAATCCCGTACTGGCCAATTTGGGCGACGTTTCTCGGACTTTGAGGCGGGCCCTGTCCCTCACGACCGATGTACTCACGAGTTGCGTATCCAGCACCGACAAGAGTGCCCGTTCAACATCATTCAGAGGCGGCGGGGCTTCCCAACTTTCAGGCGCTTCATCAGCGACGGTACGCATGTTGATAGCGTGCATGGCTCGACCTCCTTCGACCTCGAACATCGATCCGCCGCCGATGTCGGACCGGGGAAATGTCTGAAACTTGACTGAGTTTCTCAGTCTCTGCGGGCGAAACCGCGCACCCAGGACACGTGTGTCCCGGCGCCATCTCGAACGGAGACGGCCGAACGCTGGTCAGATGCCGGGCTTTCCGGTTCCCGCAGGCATCCTGCACCTGAGCCACGCTGCGTATCGGCCCGGCTGACACGCGGGTGAGATCGGACGCTACACCCGCCACGTGAGCACATCGGGGTTGGGGCGAGCGAGCAGACCGACGGGAGGCAAATGGCGAAGGCCGAGTGAGCCTCCGGTTTCGCGATGGCGTCCAACAACGGGCTGGCGTGACGAGCCAACCTCCGTTGTTGCTCAGGTTTATGATCCCTGCTGATTGACATCATCACCGGAAGGACACCGCACGGGCCCCGGTGGCTGAGCGCCGTGTGCGCCCGCCCGCAATCGCCAAGCGAGAATACGACCGACGAGTTGTTCATTATTGAATTCCCGGCCCTGGCTCTCGAGCCTATCGAGCGTTTGTCTTGGACGAGGGTGGAGCGATACGCTCCGCGATTGTCCTGCAAGCTGAGATCGACGATCATGCAAGGGCGATTGCGGCGACGATCACCAACGCTTTCGGTGCCGACCTTTGGGAGCGGGCGCGCTTTCTCGGTAGCGACCCGCCGAGATCATCGTGTCTGGCCTTCTGAGCCAGTGAACCAATCCACATTAGGAAGGTTGCCGCTCTCAGCGCAGTTGCGACGCTTAGAGGATCACGGTGCCCCGTTACTTCTTCGACATTCACAACGGGGCGTTCCATCCCGACGATGAGGGCACCGAGTGCGCTGACTTCGAGGCCGCTCGGAAGCAGGCGATGGCGTCGCTCCCCGAAGTGGCCCGCTGGGAGATCCCGAGCGAGGGTGATCGGCAAGCCTTCACCGTGCTGGTTCGCGATGAGGATGGCGTGCCTGTCTACACGGCGACGCTAACCTTCGCGGGCTTGAGGCTCGCCGGGCCTGCGGCTGTGTGACGAGGCTCACGGGCGGCAAAGCTGAGTGCTGTCTGCGGCAAGCCACGTGCCGACGATCGGCAACACTCCCGCCCAAAACAGAGCGACAACGTCATCATCCACAAGCCAGCGTCAGCAGCCCCGTTGGAACCGACGCCGGGTGGTTAATTTAATCTCAGTGAGAAATGCGCAGGGGGGCGTATGGGCTTCACGGTCGTGGAAGGCAGGGACGATCACGAGCTAGAAGACGCTGTGCGTCGTGGCGTGGCCGATGGATTGGCTCGATTGCTGGGCGTGCCCCGGCATCCGGAAAGTATCCAGACGATCCTCGACCAGAACGCTCGCGCCGAGCAGGCTCATGTCGAGGCTGAGCCCACACGCAAGGCCATTGGGCGGCAATACCGCCCCTGATTGGCGTCTAACTGCGCGAAAGCTTATCGCACGATCGAGCGGGCGGTCGCACGGCCGCAGCTCGTCCGGCTCACGCAGACCCCGTCAGCAGATGGCATCGCCGATCAATGGTCGCATGCAGGTGAGGGATTACGGGCCCGCTTCCAGTCGTCCGAAATGCCACCCGCTCGGCTCGTGGCTATCAGGGCCCTGCGGGACTGAGGGAGGATCAGCTGCATGCACATCAACTGCGACTGCTGCGTCACGGACAGCTCGGCAAAATTCGGGCGCCGACGCCTCCTGCTAGGGGCGGTCGGCGTCTTCGCTGCGACCGCCCTATCGAACACCGTTGCGCGGGCCGCTTCTCCCGTGGCCAAGACCGCTTTGGCACCAGTTGAAGCCCTCAAGCTCATGAAGGAGGGCAACGAGAACTTTAAGAATGAAGCTCCGTCTCTCTCGGCTAACGGGCGCGAGCGCCGCCTCGAACTCGCTCGCGGGCAAGCACCGTTCTGCGTCCTCGTCGGATGCTCCGACAGCCGGGTTTCCCCCGAGATCCTGTTCGGGCGCGGGCTTGGCGAACTGTTCATCGTCCGGAACGCCGGCAACACGGTCGACACAGCGGCGCTGGGCAGCATCGAATATGCGGTCGGCGTCCTTGGCGTCCCGCTCGTCGTGGTGCTCGGGCACCAGTCCTGCGGCGCCGTCGCAGCCGCGGTCGACGTGGTGCAAAAGAACGCGACCTTCCCGGGTGTCATTGGCGAGATGGTGCAGCCGATCGTGCCCGCCGTGCTGGAGGCAAAAAGCCAAGGCGGCGACCTCCTTGAGGCCTCCGTGCGAATGAACGCCCGCCGCGTAGCGAAGCGGCTGACGACCCAGAGCCTCGTGATCAAGGACGCGCTCGACACGGGAAAAGTCAAAGTCGTGGGAGCGCGTTACGGCCTCTCGGATGGCCACGTCGAGTGGATGGAAGACATCTGAAACCCAAGCGAGCTTGGCCAGACTCGATCAGCAACGAAGTTAGAGGCCGGAATGCAGCCCGTCGGCAAACTCCGGCCTCGCGCACGCCCCGACCGCCGCCGCGGCTGGTGGCGCGGGACAGCCGACCCCAAGGTGTAGCGCCACGTCTCCACAGGACCACGTTACAACGTGGTGACGCGATCCCGTTACCAGTTTCCGCGTAGTAGGCTAAGGTCCGATAAGAAGAGATTATCGGACATCAGAAGTCAGTATGGCATCGACGCTGCCTCGCCTCGCCTTCTCGCACGCCGGGCAGGATTTCATCGTGAAGGCGCGGCCAGTGGCGGACGGCATCGAGGTGCGTGGCTTCTGGCACGCTCGCTCCAGGGGGCGAACGCGTTTTATCGTCGTCGTGCCGGCTGAGGCCATTGAGAAGGCCCAGCGGCCCGATTGGGCCGACCCGGTGCAAGCCGCCTTGAAACTCGTGCGAAATCAGATCGTGTCGGCGATCGATGAGGGCGAGCCGCTGGTCGAGGAACCTCAGCAGTGAGCACCGAAGCCGTCCTCCCCTCACCGACCGGACTGCAGGCCTTCGCCGGCCGGGCGCGCGGGTACGCCGATCAGGCGCGAGCCGAGAACACCCGCCGGGCCTACGCCTCGGACGTCCGGGCCTTCGCAACCTGGTGCGACGCGCGGGGCGAGGCCTCCCTGCCGGCCCGCCCCGCCGCCGTGCTGGCGTACCTGATTGACCACGTGTCCACGTTGAAAGTTGCCGCGTTACAGCGTCGGCTGGCGGCGATCCGCGAGCAGCACGCCGCGGTCGGGCTCGCCCTCGACACCTCGTCGGCCGCGTTCCGAGATGCGTGGCGCGGGATCAAGCGGGCGCAGGGTCGACCGGCGGCCAAGACGCGGCCCCTGATGACGGTCGATCTCCGACGCGCCGTGGCGACTCTGCCCGACACCCTGGCCGGCCGCCGGGACCGGGCGCCGATCCTCGTGGGCTTCGCGGCAGCGCTGCGCCGGTCCGAGCTTGCGGGTCTGGAAGTCGCCTGCAGGGATGGCCGCGCGTGGGTCGAGGGGCGGCCCGACGACGGCCTCGTGATCCACCTCGCCCGCAGCAAGACCGACCAGCAGGCCGAGGGCGCCGAGATCGGCGTGCCCTACGGCTCGAACATGGAGACGTGCCCAGTGCGCAGTTATCGCGCGCGGATCAACGCAGCCCGCCTTGAGGAAGGGCCGGCGTTCCGTCCCATCGACCGATACGGACATATCGGCCTTAAGGCGGTGACGGATCGCGCCGTCGCGCGGATCGTTCAGCGCACAGTCGAGGCCGCCGCACTGGCGGAGGGACATTGCGTGACAGCGGGATCACGGGGCAACGTGACGACGTGATCACGTTACAAAATGGCCTTGGAATCGTCCTCGGCAACGTACCGATCATCGCGCTAGCACTCGCTGTCGCTCTGCCTTTCTATAAAGGACGCGTGCCTCACGCCGAGCGCATGCTCGCGTGGCTGCTCCTTCTTGGCCTGGGTCTGCCGATGATCTGGGCGGCCTACTACCACCTGCTCCAGCCAGATATGGCGGCGCGGCTGATCGGCTGGGCACCCAGCCCGTTTCAACGCGAGGTCGGTTTGGCTGACCTCGCGATGGGAGTGACGGCCTGCGTCGCCAGCACGCAGCCGCTGCCCTTCAAAGCCGCCATCGTCTGGACCTTGGTCATCGCGCTCGGCGGCGATGCTGTGGGGCACATCCTGGAGATCCTGCGCACGGACAATCTCGCTCCCGGTAACGCCGGTTCGATCCTGTGGTGGGATATCCTGGCGCCCTTGTACGGATTGATCTTGCTCTTCGCTGCCAGCCGGGCTCCAGCACGATGATGAAGCAGCTAAGCACGCTCTTCCTTGTGGCCGAGCGCGGCGCCGATCTCGCCAGCATCATGGACCAGTCCGGCCACCGCGATCTGCGGACGGTCGTCGGGTACATTCGGCGGGCGAACGCCTTCAACGGACACTCAGGGAGCGGGCTTCTGTAGGCCATCTGTCGCCGGTGGCGATTTCAAGCGTTCTCTGAGGCCAGCGCTCTGGCCGCCACAGGGTGCTTCAAGAAACCGATGTGGTCCGTGCCGCTGCCACCTTCAGTCAGCCAGCAGCGATAGGATGGTGACGGGAGCCAACAGCTCAAACAAAGGCCACGTCGAGATGCTGGTCGCTCTTGCTCACGATCTCGCAGAGCCGGGAAAAGCCATCAGCCTCGATCAGCAATTTGAACCTTTCCGGAACGCCCGCCGTTGTGACGATCTTCAAGCCGGCGCTGTCGTCGGACAGGCTGCGCACCGTGCAATCGATGGCGGATCGCCCTGCGTTGAACGAGATCTGACCTGACTTGAGCACGCGGCGGCGGATGTTCTGCTGCGCGATGGCGACAGGCTTCCATTCCATGCACCTGTTTCGACCGTCATCCTTTGCCGAATAGAGCGCCGCATCCGCGTTCTGCAGCAGCATGTCAGGATCGGCGACAGACCCGTTGAGGGCCGCCACACCGAAACTCGCTGTAATCCGGATGGGCCTGAGGGGCGTCGGGATGTCGAGGCGCGCAATAGCTCCGCGCAGCTTTTCGGCCACCTGCATCGCGGATGCCAGTCCTGTATGCGGCAACAGGATAGCGAACTCCTCTCCACCCAGACGCCCGAAGGCGTCAGATTTACGAAGTTCGTCGCGACACACCCCGGCCACCGCCGACAGTACCCTATCGCCGACGGCGTGTCCGTGCCCATCGTTCACGGACTTGAAGTGATCGAGGTCGAGCATAATGCAGCTGAGTTCGTGCTTATGCCTCACAGCGAGCGCGAACGCGCGACTGAACTCATCGCGGAAAGCTCGACGTGAGAGTGCGCCGGTCAGTCCATCCGTCATAGCAAGCACTCGCAATTCGAGTTCGCTCATGACGATGCGTGCGAGGTCGGAAAGCGTATCCAACTGATCGGCGGGGAACGTGCGCGGCTTCGTATCCATCGCGCAGAGCGTGCCGATGCAATACCCCTCCGAGGTACGCAGCGGTGCGCCGGCATAGAACCGGATATGCGGCTCACCCAGAACGAAAGGATTGTCCGCGAACCGCACGTCGGCAAGCGTGTCTGGCACGATGAGTGGTCGAGCTTCCCGAACAACTATGTCGCAGAGGGCCGGACCCTTGGACATCTCGGAGGCTGAAACCCCCTGGCGTGACTTGAACCACTGACGGTGACCATCGATCAAGGTGATGGTCGACATGGGAACATCGAACATCCGACGTGTCAGCCGCGTGATGCGGTCGAATGCCTCTTCGGAGGGCGTGTCGAGGACATCGTAGTAGTCAAGGCTGGCCAGTCGAGCCTGTTCTTGGATCTGGGTCTGAGCCGACATGGCACATCCTCGGATGCAAGGGTCAAACCTCTTTGATGGCGGCTAAAGATTTACGAAATATGACTCTGGACGGAGCTGTTGAAAACTTCTTCAACACATCTCACATCGTGCCATCGATTTGGCCGGGCCACGCGACGCGCCGAGTCACCTTCACTGCGCCCCAGCCAAGCCGTGCGGTTGGAGAGCGTATGCCTGCAGGCAGCAGGAGAGTGTGGGCCGGATCCCGTGATGACGTGGTTCGGCCCTGTGCCGTTCGGCGTTCAAGTCGGAGCGACGAGACTAAGGTAGCACGCATTTATTGATGAGGAGGTGCGGTCGTTACCGAGTATGTCCTTGAGTTTACAATTAGTAAATAATTTGGAGAGCTTGCACTGCTTTAAGAGCGCCTAACAGAACCGTTTGATCTGCTTGAGGGTGATGAGGCTCGCGGCCAGGGTTGTGAAGGCCTCGTAGATGTCGCCGCGCCGCTCGTAGCGGATGGGCAGGCGGCGGAAGCGGTTGAACCAGGCATGGGTCCGCTCGACGACCCAGCGGTGACGCCCGAGCCTCTCGCTGCTCTCGATGCCTTTGCGCGCGATCCGCGGCACGATCCCGCGCGCCCGGCACTCCCGGCGTCGTGCTTTGGCATCATAGGCCTTGTCCGCGTGCAACTTGTCCGGACGATGCCGCGGGCGTCCGCGCCGCCCGTTGCGCAGGGGCGGGATGGCGTCGAGGGTCTGGGCCATCATCACGCTGTCGTGTCGGTTGGCGCCGCTCAGGCAGAAGCCGAGCGGCGTGCCGCGCGCGTCGGTGACGAGGTGGCGCTTCGTGCCCGGCTTGCCCCGATCCGTCGGGTTCGGGCCCGTGGCAGAGCCCCTTTTTTGGCCGGGACAGACGCACTGTCCAGGCTCGCGCGGCCCCAATCGATCTCGCCCGCCGCGTGCAGGCGCTCCAGCAGGATCTGATGCAGCCGCGCCCAGACGCCTGCCGCCTGCCAGTCGCGCAGGCGGCGCCAGCAACTCATCCCGCAGCCGCAGCCCATCTCGGCGGGTAGCATCTCCCAGGGCAGGCCAGAGCGCAGCACGAACAGGATGCCGGTCAGCGCCGCACGGTTCTCGAGCGGGCGCCGCCCGCCCTTCGGACGCGGCCGGGGCGGCGGAAGAAGCGGGGCGATCTCAGTCCACAGATCGTTGGGAAGAAGGGGGCGAGCCATCCCAGCCAACGCCCGACCACACGATCCGTGCCCGTTGTGTTAGGCGCTCTAAGACATTCAAGGTGAACAGCGCATCAAGTCGGGCTTCGGACGTGGATGAGCCTTCCTTGTCCAATGCCGCCGCGAACAGTTCGGAGGCGGACAGGGCTTTCGCCACGCCTCCTTCAATCGGTGGCAGCATGACGACGCGGCGCCAGAGGCTCGTGGAGGCGTTCCTCGCAGTCACCCGCACGTTCTCGCCCATGCCGGGCTGTGCAGTCGCGAGCACGCCGACCCAAGGCCGCATGATCAGTGCGACCGGGGCAGCCAAGCCAATGACATCAATAACGCCTGGCATTCATTGCGTGCCTCTTCAGTCTCGCTAGGTGGGGCGAGGCCGAAAACAGGCTGAACGCAGTTCCTGAAGATTTCGCCCGGCGTGGCCCAGGCCCTCACGAGAGTGAGCGAACCTCTGCGTCGGCAGGGTCGTCCCACTTCACGCGGCGAGGCCGGAGGCGTCGGGCAGCGGTGGCGGTGCCCATCCCTATCGCCCATCCGACGGCGACCATGACGACGCAGAGCAGAAAGGCGTGGTCGGGCATGTGACTGCCAGCCCTAGATGCAGGTCCGGCCGGCGAGGTGACGGCGTGTGGCACGCTGGCGAGCGCGGGCGTTGTGCAGTCGCCGCATCTGCTCCTGGAGGACCTCATCCTCGTGCGGAGGACGGAGTGTTGTTGCGGTGGGCTGTGAGACGCTCAGGCGATCCTCGCGCAGCGGATAGATTGGTTTCATGGTCGCCCTTCCCCGTAGTACTTACGCAGAAGCTTAACCATTCGTTAACCAATTGCAACCCAGGCGCGAGGGCTGTTCACCGCCAGCGAATTTAGTTGCGGATCGGAGGGCCGAGGGCCTGACCCTACCGCCCAAGCCGCCGCATCATCGCTCGGTGCAGGGCCTCCGTCTCCCGCAGCTCGGCGTTCGTGGCCCGCACCATTTCGCGCAGGTGGGTGAAGGCCGCCCGCATCTGCCGGCGCATCGCGGCATGCTCTGCTGATCGCCGGCCGTGGGTCCGCGTCGAGGTTCTGGACCGGGCCAGACCTTCCGCAGTCGTCGGTCCACGGCTCCCGCCGCCATGCATCCGGCAACGACCGTTCGGCATCGCGGGGGAGCGACAGGCCGACCCTTGCCGGGTGCAGGCACCGCACCGAGGAGATGCCCAGGCTCGCGCCATCGCGTTCCGCCAGCCGTGTGCATGGGGTCCGTCGTCCAATTCAGGAGGCACCCCGGCCCCCTCTCTTCCGCCGCTGGGCACCCCCTCCCCCAACCTGCTGCTGGCCGCCGATCACGGCCTGTCCGCCGTCCCCGACGTAGTTGTGCTGCACCACGACCGTCTGCTGCCCGCCCGCCCGCACCCGCTGCAGGGTCTGCATTCCGGCCTGGAACGAGCCGGTCAGTCGCGCCACCGTGCCGGCCATTCGGGCGGCCTCAACGCACGCCGCCTGCTTGGCCGTGCCCATGGTCCGGTCGGCCATGTCGAGCTGCTGCCCCATGACAGCCGCGGCCTTCATCGCCAGGACGTGGGTGGTCGCCATCTGGTGGGCGAGCATCCGCTCCAGCGCATCGCCGGCCTGGATCGTATCAGCCGTGTCCAAGGCCAGTTCGAGCGAGCCTGCGTTCTTGGCGAGGTCGAGCCGGTCCCGGCTTGCGTCGGCCGCCACGGCATCGGGGTTCACGAGCGTATCGAGGATTGCCGGCAGAGTGTTGGTGGCGAAGTCCTCGGCCGGGACGAGCTCGCCCCCGACGGCTCGCGGCGGGGCCTCGATCGGGGCCCGCACGGTCGCCTCCTGCCGGTCCGCGAACCCTGACGGGCCGCCGCGCTCCTCTGCCCTCACCCGGGAGACCCCGAGAAGGGTGTTGCCGGATCGTTGTCTCTGCGCCATGCCTACTGCCGCCTGCCAAAGCATTGTCTGACCTAGCTGCTGATATAGCACTTTGAAAGATGAAGCCTACAGTGATCGCAAATTAGAAGCGAATTTCGACGTCTACTGATGCCGAGACATCTTGCCAGTGCACGATAAAGGGAGCAGGAACGTGTTAACACGCGCTGGAGAATAGAACGTGGGCGAGAACGTTGAGATGGTCGAGGCTGTTGCCATCGATTATGTACAAATCACGGCCGATATCGTCTCGGCCTACGTGTCCAAGAACTCGGTTCGGCCAGCTAACATGGCGGAGCTGATCGCCAGCACGCACGCTGCGCTCGCCGGCCTCAGTCAGAGCGCCAAGCATCAGGCGCAGTCGGCCGAGAAGGCAACCCCCGCTCAAATTCGGAAGTCGATCAGGCCGGACGCGCTGATCAGCTTCATTGATGGCAAGCCGTACAAGACGCTGAAGCGTCACATCATCCGCAATGGCCTGACGTTCGACGAGTACCGCGAGCGCTTCGGCCTGCCGCGGGATTACCCCTCAACGGCGGCCAACTACTCGGCGTTGCGTTCAGAAATGGCTTACAAGAATAGGCTCGGCCAACAGCGTCGGAACGCATCCCCGAAGGCTGCGGCGCCCACTGAGACCACCTCCGAGAAGCCGAAGAGAGCCGGGCGACCACGGAAGGCCAAGGACGGTGCTGAGGCGTAACCCGGATCTTTCTCCGGCCATCGACTCTTCCCTTACCTCGCGGCGGTTGAGCGCCTTGGTGCTCCCGCTTGCGAGCGCGCCGGCTGCCGTGTCCTCCCCGTTCGCGTGCGGCCGGCGCGTCCTATTGAAAGACCGCTACGGCAAGCGCCGTCTCCGATCGCTTCAGCTGCAGCCCAGGGATTAGGCCGAGATCCCGCTTCATAGCTATGGCCTCAATCCTTCGTGAGGTCCTTCGGAGTCAGCGCTCGCTCGCACTTGGTGCAGGAAAGTTTCATCTCGTTGAATACGTATTCCCAGGAGACGAACTTCGTCGTCTCGAACCGTTCGCCGTTTAGGTCCCGCGGCGTGTAGCTCTCCCAGAAGCTGGAAAAAGGCGCATCGTTCTCACGCACGATTATACTACCGGCGTGTCCGCAGGAGCATCGTATACCGTGGGAGAGCCGCGTCGTCATAGAAATCCGCTCCCGCTGTGCCCCTTATAGGCGTTCGCCCCCTTACCTTCCCGCATCGTCACGCCCCCACCCATAGGGTCAACGGCCTCGACCCATGAGAGTCGCTTGCTCGAACTCGGGAGCGTGTCGAGGACGCGATTGCAGGCGGCGGCAAGCGCGTCGCTGGATGCGGTGGGCATGGCGGTCAGCAGCTCGCGCGTCAGCCCGGCCATCACCGCCTCGTGTCCGGCTGAGCGAAAGCCGCATTCAACGGGCCTGAAATTCAAGATCAAAACGACGTTCTCGGCGATGACCCGGGCGGCACTCTCATGGTCGCTACACATGGGCCGAAGCTATAGGAACCCGCTTCCTGAATGCTCCTTGAAGGCGTTCGCCCGCCGGACGTACCCGACGACGGTTCGCGGATCCCAGTGGCCGGACTGGTCCATGATCCGCGCGAGATCGACGCCACGTAGCCAGATATAGTATCTAGTAGCTACCAGCTACTGCTATTGAGCCTTGCTTCGCTCCAATAGGTCGACAGCCCTTTCGAACGCTTCGCCAAGCCCCCAGCCATGTGCGTCCGCAACTCGGGTGAACGCCTCGATCGTCTCAGGCTTCAATTTGAGGTTTAGCTGAGCGGTGCGCCCTGTCCGCCGGCGGCGCTGCTGCCGAGGCGGGACCGGGGCCTGCTCGGTCCTCGCGGGTTCTCGACTACGGAAGCCAGTTGCCTCAGCGGCCTGCCTCGTCACCTCGGGGGTTGGCTTGTCATCCCGAGGCTTGGGTTTGGCCCAGGCCGACGGATCGATATCGTCGAGTTCGTCGCCGAAGCCGAGAGAAGCGCGTTCCTTGCCGCCCATCACGCTGCAGACCTCGCGCTCGCTGCCTTCAGCTTCGAGACCACCTCTCCTGCGAACTCGCGGGCGTTCTGGATGGCCTTTTCGAGGTTGCTCGTCTGCGTCGCGGCGAGCCCCAAAAGTGTGCCGCCGAAATCGAACAGATCCTTGAAGGCGGCCCGCTCCACGATCGCAGTTTCGAACATCTCGATACCGCCGGCCTGCAACTGCTCCTGCACATTGCGCAGGGCGCGAGACGTCACGGCTGCGCCGGTTCGAGTGAGCAGGACCGCATGGGCTATGCGCCGCCGCGACAGCTTCTCCGAGTTGCGGATGAGGCGGATCGTCTTCGCCGCCCCCTTGGCATCCATGCTTGATCCTTGGGTAGGGATCACCACCAAATCAGCCATGCCGATGGTATTGGCTACCAACAAGCTAGCTGTACCCTCCAGATCCACGATCACGAAGGCGGCTTCGCGCTCGGCACTATCGATCGCGTCCACGACGCTCTCTTCCGTCACGTCGCTGATGATCGTGATGTTCTCAGGCTTTCCGGGGAGTTTCGCCCACTGGCTGATCCAACGCTCTGGGTCAGCGTCGATGATGGTGACAGAAGCCCCCTTTACGGCCAACTCGGTCGCCAGCAGCAGGGCGCTGGTCGACTTGCCGGAGCCGCCCTTCGGGTTGGCGAAGGCTATGACGGGCATGATCCCTCCGATTTCGGATGCCGCACTCACCACGTCACGCGTATCTTAACAGCTAGCTAATGGATACCGAATGGTAGCCGCTAGCCACCTGGTAGCTGTAAGCTCGCCGGCCGATAGCTGCCAGTAAGCGTGAGCTACCAGCTAGCGCAAGGTAGCCGGTAGCTACCTGTTAAGAGTAGCTAGCGGAGAGCTGATGCGCAGCCAACGGAACCTCATACCTGGATAAGGACCCTTTGGATCTGCGCCGCTGACCATGCTCCGCCCCGAGCTGCCGGGATGCCGCGGGCGTTCAGCGAAGCCGCGATCTGGCGCAACGACACAGCGCCCTCAGCTCTGGCGGCTGCAATCATCGGCGCAAGATCCCGCGCCCGCTCCTCCGCTCGACGTGCCTGTTGCGTCCGTCCGCGCGCCTGTCCGGTCTCCCGGTTCGAAAGGTTCTCTGGTTTGCCCAGCCGCACGCCCCGGGCCTTCGCCGCGGCCAAAGCCGCCTTGGTCCGGACGCTGATCATCTTACGCTCGGCCTGCGCGACCACGGCCATGATGCCGACCACCAGTTCGTTGGCTTCGGGCATGTCGGCCGCCACGAACCGTACGCCGGCCTTCTGCAGATTGAGCAGGAAGGCAGCATCGCGCGAGAGGCGGTCGAGCTTGGCGATCACCAGCGTTGCCCCGTGCAGCCGACAGAGCGCCATAGCCTCCGCGAGGCGAGGGCGGTTGTCCCGTGACCCGCTCTCCACCTCGACCAGTTCGGCCACGTGGCGCCACGAGCCGCCGTTGAGGAAGTCGGCGACCGCCCGCCGCTGCGCCTCCAGCCCGAGGCCGGACCGGCCCTGCCGCTCCGTCGAGACCCGCAGGTAGGACACGAAGGCGGAAGTCATGCTGATTTCGCGGGGTGTCTCGTTCGGTCGAACGGACGTTTAACCGGACGAGACACCCGCCTGCGATGGCCCCGGGGACACACCGTCGCTTCTCTCAGGACGGCCTCGAACCTATCTCAGGATTATCCGCCGCGGACGCGGTCGGGGTGCGCCAGGCCGGGCGAGTCGTGATAATATGGCCGCCCGGCGAGCGACTTGAGCAAATCCTTTGACGATATTCGTGTGATATTCGGCGATCGTGGACCATGAAGTCCGGGGCCGGTGGAGCGCGACGCGGTGCCCATTTGCCCAACCCGTGACTCACGATATGTCTCTGTGCATGACGACGGCCGGATCTAGGACCGTCATCGCTGCCTTCACTGAGGAAGAGGCGCAGCGTCTGACGGGCATCAGCCTGACGCAGCTCAGGTATTGGAGACGCTTGTCCTTTTTTGTTCCGAGCCTGAAGGTCGAGATGAGCGAAGGCGAGGAGACGCGCCTCTACTCGTTCCGTGACCTCATCTGTCTGCAGGTGCTGGACCGGCTGCGGAATGAGAACGGCGTCTCGCTGCAGCACCTTCGCGAGGTGAAGGCGAAACTCGTCGATCTGGGCGATGATGTGTGGGCGAGAACGACGCTCTACGTCCTCAATAAGCGCGTCGTCTTTGACCATCCCGAGACAGGCCGGCGAGAAGAAGTCACGACCGGCCAAGGCGTGCTCAGCATCCCGCTCGAAATCGTTCGAGCAGACATGGAGCGCAACGTCCGGCAGCTGCGCACGCGGAGCTCTGATAATTATGGAAGGGTCCAGAGCGTGCGAGGGGTCGCAAGGAGCAACCCCGTGATCGCCGGTACGGCGATCCAGGTCGCGAGCATCAAGGCCTATGCCGACGCCGGCTACACGGTCCAGCAGATCATCGAAGAGTATCCGACGCTGACGGAGCGCGACGTTGAAGCGGCCCTGGCCCACGCCGCCGCTGCCTGAGGCCGCCCCAGCAAAACTGATTATCCGCGTCCTCCTCGACGAAGGCGTGCCTGTCTCTGTGGCTCGGGCGTTCGAGGGATGCGGCCATGTAGCTATCCGGCACGCGGACGTCTTGGCCCCGGGTTCGGACGATTTGCTCGTGGCGCGAACCGCGCAGGTCAACGACGCGACGCTGATCGCGATCGACAAAGACATGAAGCGCATCACTGGCCGCTACGGGGAGGCGGATCCGAAATTCCAGCTGCTCAATGTGATTAAAATCGGTTGCTCAGAACCGCTGGCTGCAGCGCGGATAGAGCAGGCGATGCAGCTGATCGAGCTGGAATGGCGGTTTCGCTGCCAGCAGCGGGGCCGACGCCTCTACATCGAGATCGGGCCGCACTGGATACGCACCCACCGCTAGGAGGGCCGCTCGTCCGGCGAAAAACGCAATGACCTAGTCACATGATCGCGTGCCCATGTGATTATGAGGTTGCGTGATCATGGATGATAGAGCTGTCTGGCGAGCGTGCCGCGTGGACGGGGCAGGGGGGCTGCGGTACCTCCACGCCATGGCCAAAGAGATCCCCAGCGTCGGCGACCTGCGCCGGAAGTCCGAGGTGACGGACGAGGAGATCGAGGTCGCGACGGCCGCCTACCTGAAGGACGAGGCCGCAAAGCCGTTCGCCTTCAGGTCTGGCCACGCCATCGACGTCGCCAAGGCGATCGAGATGCACCCGCAGGCCAAGAAGCTCCTGGCCGACGAGGACACCACGCCCGGCCTGCGCCGCACGATGATGAAGACCGCGGTCATCATGGGCTTCCCGGTCCAGGTATGAGCGGCGACAGCATTGTTGGACGCCGATACCGAGGGAGAGGACGATGCGCTTCGTCGGAGTCTTTGCGGCAGTCGCCGTGCTGATGGTGCCGATCCCCGTCGAGGCGATCACCCCCTTGCCGTCTTGCTCCGCGACCTTCGTGAAGCGGTGGGTTGATTACGACCGCCGCGCCGAGATCCCAACGCCAGACCGCACGTGCGTCATGCAGACCAAAACTGGCACCTATATCTGCGATCAGAAGGGCTGCTCCCGAGCGCCGTGACTTGGACAACGGCACGCGCGAGCGTGTTGCTCACCGCCCCGCGCTCTTCTTGACGAACTCCCAGATGGGGATGCCCCAGATCTGACCCTGCCTGGTCCGGTAGGCCGAGCCGCGCTCGAACACGACGCGGGTCGGCTCGACGGCCTGGGCCCGGTTGCCGGTAATCATCATCACTCCGCAGACCTCGATCCGCAGCGTCCCGTGCTCTGGATGGAGCGCGAATAGCTCGGCGGCCGTCCAGCCGAGCGCGTGGGCCTCGGTACCGAGGCGGTCGCAGAAATCGATGGCGGCCTCCCGGATCGGCGCCCAGCGCGCCGGGGTGAGATAGCGGCACGGCGAGGCGTGCTGAGACAGATCCTCCAAGGCACTGCGCCACACGGCAGCGGCGTCGGGGAGCATTGTGGGAGCGAAAGCGGAGACCATCCGGCCGAGCTACGGGAGCGGGCTTGGTGATGCCATGCGGCGGATAGCGGACTTGCCCAACCTATGTAGATTGCGTCGGATAGATGCCGCGCATCAGCGGCGCTTCTGGACCTACCGACATCATGCCGACCGCCCGCCCAACGCTCGCCGATCTCCGTAGGGCCGGCACGGTCAGCAGCAGCGAGATCGTCGCGGCCATCGACCTCTACATGAGGGCTCCGGATGCGGGCCCGTATCGGTTCGCCAGCGGGTACAGCGTCGACATCGCGGCGGCCGTCGCAGCATCGCCCGAGACCTTCGAATTGAAGGCGCGCCCCGGACCGCAGGAGAAAACGTTCCGGAACGCCGTAACAGCCACTGTCATGGGGGCGCCCGCGATCAAACCCCGACCGGGCGAGCCGTAAAGACACGGCGCCCGGTCAGTCGCAAACTCAGCAGTTGTCGGCGCCTGGCTTAACGGGCTGACCCTCGGGGGCCTTCTTCGAGCCGTCATCCTTCATGGCGGCGCCTGTGTTGTTCATCGCTCCGACCGTGCCGGGCGACTCCGCCTTTGCCCCCGGGCTCACCTTGGCGGTCGAACCACCGTCGACGTTCGAGGTGGCATCCTTCCCGGTAGCCGCATTCGTGGTCGTGCCGACGTTGCATGGCGCAGCAACAGCCAAGCTCGCCGAAAGCGTGAGCATCGTGGCGGCGGTAGCGATATTCAGGATCTTGGACATGCTTCCTCCAGGTTCTTAAGCCTGAAAGAAGGGTGCTTACTGCTGGTTGTTCCAGCCGACTCCGTGTGGCAACTGCTCGCGCCCGGAAAAGAAGCCTTTTAGAGATCACGAAAATCGGCTCGCTGCGCAGCGAGCGTCTCTATTTCCGAATAAAAGATGGGGCGCTTTTTATGTGCCGCCTCGCGGCAGGTCGGCAGGCGGGAAGCTGGCGCCGACAGCGCGCAGAGCCTGCACTAAGGCGTTGAGCTGCGCGATGGTGACCACCGGTTCGCCGGGACTGCCCTCGGCTCGCGCCACGGCACTCAGAGGCACCTTTGCGCGCTTGGCCAGCTCCGGAGGTGTCCAGCCGATTGAGATGCGTGCTTTGAAAAGCTGCGAGCCGGTGATCACCCTGATCTGCTCCTATGATCGGGCGGCTGCAGCATCACTTCTCCCTCTTGATCACGGCGAAGATACTACTTGCCCCCACCGCCCTTGTAGGCCGTGATCGCACGCCGGCAGTTCTCCGAGATTTTGTCCATGTTTTTCTTAAAGCAGGCGTCCATCTCCGGGCTATCTGGATCATTGCCGCTGCAGAACGTGACCGCATCGCCGGAGCAGTAGGTCTTGAGATCTTTGTTACCACGCTTGGAGGATGACGTGTCGGGAGCCCCAAGAACGGGAGCCGCTACGGCGATAAGGCTGAGGGCCAGGATGATGCTTCGCATATTGGATATCCGGTCGAGGGAGTTCGTCGATGCGCTAACGGCTTGGCTCGATAATCTATCCCCCCGCTCAAGGGGCCGAGCCTCGCTCCTTCGCGGCATTTGGGCTGTGACCGAACAGGAGGGTTGCTACTTACTGCCAGCACGCTCGTAGGCATCGATGGCGCGGCGGCAGTTTGGGGACATCTGGCTCATATTCCTCTTGAAGCAGGCGTCCATTTGCGGGCTGTTCGGATCGATACCGGCGCAGAAAGCGATAGCGTCACCCGCACAATTGGTCTGTAGGTCTGCGTTGCCGCGGTTGGGCGCCTGCGCCGAGGCGGGGACGGCGATAGCGATGACGCTGACGGCGAGGATGAGGCTGCGCATACTGGGTCCCTGACCGAAGCATTCCGTCGAAGCGTAACGAACCTAGCGCCGGTTCTATCCCTTCCGATCCCGGAACCAGAACCTAGCCTCGCCATCGTTCTCGGGGGATGAACTACAAGCCGCGGGTCATCGTCGGAGGTCTGCTGCTGCGACGACAACCGCGGCCGTGACGGCCGCAATGGCGCAGTCTTCGAAGGCGTATTCCAAGCCTGCAGCCTCAAGCGCACGTTCGACGCTTACGAGCACGACTGCCACGCCGATCGCCAGCATCCGGCTCTTGATCGCGTTCATCCGCTCGGCTCGCCAGAAGCATCGGCACCCCGGATGCCAAGCCACTTCAGGGCTGCCGCCTGGGAGGCGAAGGCGTGCTGCTGAGCCGTGAAGGGCGCAGGCCATGTGGCTGGGGGCACCTCGTCGAGCAGATCAACAAGCCATTCGCGCGGGGTGCCGCTGTGATCGATTTCGCGCACTAGGGATGCGACGAGGCACCCATTGAGCAGGACGTCGTAGCTGCCGGCGGCAAGACGCCTGACTGAGTAGGTCACGTTGGGTCCTCCTGCAGGAGCACCTCATGAGGCGCGCCGCCCTGCTCCGACCAGAGCACCGTTCCGTTCGTATCAGTGAGCGTCGCGGAGACTACAGCCTCGCTCGGCAGACCGGCGCGAACTACCTGCGCGAGTTCTACTGCTTCCTCCGTCGTCTCTGCGGCGATCGTCACGGTTTGCTGTGTCGTATCCGAGTTCGAGCCGGCCAACAGAAGCAGGGCGGTCAAGCGGTAGGGCTGTGTTGCCATCGCTAGCCCCTCCGCTCCCGGAACCGGATCCCGGCCCCGCCGCCGTTCTGCGGGATGAACTCTAGGCCGGTGGCCTCAATGATCGAGCAATATAATCTATGTTGCAGAGACGCAGAACAATATTCGGCCATCATAAATCCTTAAGGAACGATTAAATGCCTGTCGCTGACGCTAAAATTTGCGGTCGCAGCGTCATGGAATGTTCGGCGGTATCACCGGTAGGCGTATCAGATGTGGACTGATTTTGACGCGTCGTCCCACAAGATCCTTGCCGAGGCCGAGGCTGCGGCTGCACGGGAAAGGGCGCGCTCAAAGAAGCGGCATAAGCAGCCGCCGCGCTCCAAACGCAAGTCCAACGGTGCGCCACACCCTGCCCCAAACAAGCTGACGCTCGGAAAACCCACATTAAGCACGGCTTCTGCCCAGCCTGCCGCATTGGTGGTGCAGACGGACCCTGTGCCACCAGATCTCGAAGCCTTCCGTGACGAACAGACGGAAGCGATCCAAGCACAAATCCTGCATATCGCGACCCACATCGGCGCTCTGGACAGTCAAGATGCACAGCCCCAACGGACTAGGATCGAACATAATGAAATAGCAGGAGTTGATTACTTCGTTTTATCGAGTGAAGATGCGGATATTATTAGTGACAATGAGACTTACAGGGCCAAAATCACTACGTCAACGGCGTCCGTACTTTGTGCCATTGAGATGAAATCTCCGGAAAGATCTCATTGCCATGGCGCGTTCCGAAGAGTCGGTTTGGCTGGCATGGGATTAATCAGCCTCATCAGTGCGCTGTCGCTGCTCAACCCAGGCTCTCACCTGGAGGCTGAGGCACCGGGTACGATCGACCAAGCGCCTGTCTCCGTTGGCGTGTGGACTGATCCGCCGCCTCTGGAGCCGGTCCGAAGCGCTGCCGACATCTCTCCGATCGGTCCCCAGCCTAAGCAGCAAGTCGTTGCCGCACCTACTAGCTTAGCCTTCGTTCAGAAGGCCCCGCCGGAGGTATCGCCTCACACCGATCTTCCCACGGACAATCGATTGGTCGAGGCAACTTCCGTTCCTTTGGTCCCCGTTCCCCAAGAGGTGGTGCAATCCGCTTCCGTCACCTTGGTGCCTCTACCGCCGCGTCGTCCCGTGTCGCTCATAGCCCGGCATATACCGGTTGCGCATCCGGTCACGACTACGGTGACGCTGTCGACCGATGGCCCGGCTGAACCAGCGGTTGAGCAGGCAGAGCCTCCCGAGTCTTATGCGAGCTTCTCAGCTCGCAAGCACGAGATTGGAACCCATAAGCTGCCTTGGGGAATGGCGCGCCTTCATGAAGATCCAAACAGCGACACCGGTCGGGGTGCCGTGTGGGACTTTGTGCCGACCGAGCCATAATCCAGCAGCAGGTCGCGCATCGGCCATCGCGATCGCTGCTATGCCTTGTTCTTGCGAAACCCCGCGAAGAAGCGCGTCAACCCCTCCAAATCGGCGTCTTGCAAAGCCTCAGCCTCGGCGGTGTCTTCAGACGCAGCCTCGTTGGTATCGCGACCCAACCCATGCAGTGCTTGAACGAGCATGGGTGACCAAGGCAGATTGCAGTCCCGCAGGAAGAAGGCGGCCTTGATCAGTGCCGTGCTCTGCTCCTCCGGAACAGGGCGCCCCAGGATCTGTGCTTCGAGCACCTGGTCAATCAGGGCCTCGGTAAGCCGACGGACCTCTGAGAGGCGCGCGGGTGACGCGGCTGCAGTGCTCACGCCGGATCCTTCCGCCGCAGCTTCACGCCTGGCTCACCATGGTTCAAGAACTCGACGCCTTCGGCTTCGAGGACGCGCATCACAGCCTGCACTTTATCAAGCCCGCTCACGAGCCCGGAGGCACCGCGCTTCTCCATTGCGCCAATCGTGTTGATGTTCACTCCTGCCCGATCAGCCAGCGTCCCCTGATCCATCCCGACAAGCGCACGCGCGGCTCGCAGTTGGTTGCCTATCGTCAACATCGCCGCTCGGATCCTGCCTGACTAGGATTTTTTCATAGTAGACTATTGACGGCATGACCGGAAGGGCTCATACCTGACTAGGAATTATCCCTAGTTGAGCGGGGTTACAATGCCCTACCGCACCGTCTCTTGGAACCGCCTCTCCCGCTCCCTGCACGACAGCCGCCTACGCATCCCCGCGGGCATGCTCGGCGCCCGTGCCCTCGTCCAGCTCGGCGCCCGCAGCCGTCCCCTCGTCGTTGCCGGTCAGTACGACCGCTCCGCCATCATGGCCGCCGCTTGCAAGGCCGCCTCCGGCATTCAGGAGCGGTGCGGCGTGTCCCGCGCCGAGGCCATGTCCTCCGCCCTCAAGGCCACCTGGCAGGTCGCCAAGGCCGCTCACCGCGCCGCTGTTCACTGATCCCCTAGCGGCCTGACCTGCGCCGCCACGGCGCACCCCCTTCACCACCGAGCCGACCCACACGAGCCCTCTGGAGCCCGAACGATGACGCACGCCCGCATCCCGAATTTTAGCCAGCCCATTCCCGTGCGCAGCACCAGCGCCCGCACCGGCCGCCGCAATCCTCCACTGGATCGCCGCTACCGCAACCTGCCCGACGAGCAGCAGCCGGGCGCCATCGAGCCCTGGCAGGCCGTGACGCCCGTCCGGCCCGACACCGCGCACAGCCGCTCCCTGCGCTTCCTCGACACGGCCGGCGAGCTGCTGGCCGCGGTCGCCATCATCGGCGGCGGCATGGTGCTGACCGGCCTCGCCTCCCTGTTCTGACCCAGCCCGCAAGCCTAGCGGGCCGGCTGCCCGCGCCCCTCACTCTCCGAGGAATTCGCGATGTCCCTGCGCACGTCCCTCCAGAAGCCTGATCTGCCGCGAGCCTGCCGCCAGCCTGCGCGAGCGCGCCGCCAGCCTACAGACCGACCTTGCCCGCGTGACCCGCCAGCCCGCCGTGATGCAGGCGGAACCTGAGGTCGCACCCGATCCTCGCGACGCTGAACTGCTGGCGCTGCAGCCTGAATGGGAAGCCCGTGCAGCCGCCTACACGAGGGCCATTGAGGAGCAAGGCACCATCTCGGACAACGCCCCGAACGTCGAGGCGCCCCCACCGCGCGAGCCGATCGCGGAATGGGCAAGGCTCATCCCCGGCTGGCGTCAGCGCACAGGCATCGAGGAGGCCGAGCTCGCTACCGCCGAAGCCATGGACGACCTGTGCGAAATCGAGACCCGAACGGCTGGATGAAGGAGTTCGCTCACCACGCCATCGGCATGCACGTCGCCGACCGGACGCTGCGCATGAGCAAGCCCGAACTGGTCGCCTTCATCAAGAAGGGGGGCGACCGCGATGCGGAGGTGCCCGTCACCATGCTCGCGGCGCTGGAGAGCGCGCAGCGGACCTTTGAAGGCTGGGGCAAGCTTCTGGACCTAGCGCGCACCCGGTACATGGTGGCGGGCTCATCCGCGGTGCTGAGCCAGGGCGGCACCACCGGCAAGGCCGTCGAACCGGAGGATCGGCCAGAGGCGCCGCCGGCCAGCGAACACTCCGCCTCTGTCAGCCTCATCGGCATGATCGACTTCGCGTCTGCCTCGCTGGACGAACTGCAGGCCCTTCACGACCTCGCGGACCTCGTAGGCGGCGTCGCCTACGCCACCGTGTGGACGGCCCGATGCAAGGCCCGTGGCTCAGGTGACGACTACAACGCTGCCGGCAAGCTGATGCAGTGGCTCGGCGATGCCCTGACCGACGTGGAGACGGCGGCCAACAACGAGGCGCGGCGGCGCAGGCCGTCGGACCGATCAGACCGCGAGACCCGACTGGAGATGCTGGCCCTGCCAGTGATCCAGAACGGCGATCCGGACGAGACCGAGGCCTTTGCCCGCGATCTGCTGGCCCATGCCGAGGCCGAGCGCCGGGGCTGCTGACAGCGGCTCCCACCCCTCCGCGTGCTTGCGTACCGCCCCGGCCGGACCCCGCCGGGCCTTCCTCCCATCGAGACCCTGAGACCTGACCCCATGGGCGACGTGCTCACCTTCACCCCGCGTCCGAAGCCGGCCGCTCCGGAGATCTTGGAGCCGCTAACGGGCGCCGCGCTCCGCGCCAGCCTGGAGGAGGCGGCACAGACCGCCCTCGACGCGGCGGACAGGATCATCGCGGTTCTGGACCGCATGGACGGTGACACCGACCACGAGGATGGCGGGGACGACGAGCCGTCGCTGGCGGCTCCCGAGAACACCATGGGCTCGCAGGTCGTCTACATGCGCGGCGGCGATCGGGACGGCGAGGCCGACGCGCCTCAGACCGTGCTACCGGAGGTGCTGGTAGAGGCCGCCGCTGTGCCCGAGCCGGCGCCCGAGGCGGTCGTGCTGCCCTGGCGCGGCCGTGGGAATGTCATCGCCGCCGCTGGCGCGGTTTTAGTCGACTTGCTGAGAGGTGCTTGAGGCTGAGGCCGCAAGGGAGGAAAGCGGCGCAGGCCAGCCTGCCAGATGCGCCGTAAGAAGACGCTCAGTGAGCGCCACAAGCGCCTTGTGCTGCGGGCTGCCTGTATCCCGAGTAAGGAAGCTTGATACACTCACGTCCTGGCCGTCAGGATCCGTAATACCTCCGCCCATGCGGCGGATGACGGGATTGCCCAGAGCATCACAAACCAGAAGCCAGCGCGTGCCGTCTGAACTCGCATGGAGGATGAGTGGTCCCACGGGCTCGTACAGCTGCTCCAAGGGCACGCCGAGCGTGTCGGCAACCCGGTTCAGCGTGCTGCCCGCGCCTTGATCGGGTGAAGGACGAACCAACCTCGGACCGAACTTCACGGCAGCACCTCTTCCTGCTCGAACCTGCGATTGATTTCCGCCTTTCGTCGTCACGCCCAAGGGTTGTGCGAACTGACCTCATTTGCAAGGGTTACCTGCCTACCACCCGGATGTAGAAAGGCGACAGGGGGCTAAAAGGACGTGTCGAACCCAGCGACTCGAACTGTTCCTGCCTACGTGCCGGAAGCGCTTGCAGCCTCGAACGTCGGCACGTGGCGCACGGGCCAGACGGTACAGCACTACATCACCGACGAAACGGCGGCGGCCCTGTTCGGCCTTGATCCGGAACAAGCCGCCGAGGGGGTTCCGCTTCTCAACTACTCCCGCGCCGTTCACCCCGCTGATCGTGCTGTATTTCACGAAAAGATCGATCGTGTGACCGAGTACGGCGGTCTGTTCGTCATCGAGTACCGGACAATGCCCCGTGCCGGCGCATTGCGCTGGGTGCTGGCGCGTGGTCGCTACGAGCGCGATCCTTTAACGGGCGAGATGCAGGGCCGAGGCATCCTCATCGACATCACGGAGAGCAAGCTCGACGGCCACGTCGAGGATCGCGCTCTGTTCATCAAACCCCA
Organism: Methylobacterium mesophilicum SR1.6/6; assembly: GCF_000364445.2. NCBI lineage: Bacteria > Pseudomonadati > Pseudomonadota > Alphaproteobacteria > Hyphomicrobiales > Methylobacteriaceae > Methylobacterium > Methylobacterium mesophilicum. The sequence continues at coordinate 3,709,487 of NZ_CP043538.1, forward strand.
TACCCACAAGCATCCGCTCGACCGTGCGGCTGATCTCGCCGTGGAGACGCGTCAGGCGATCGATCAGGTGGGCGGTCACGAAGGTCAAGCACTACGGCATGCGATCGATGCTTTGCTCTGGCTTCTTGGGCGTACCCTCGCGCGTCGGAATGGACGCAGACCTAGCTAAACGGCATCGCCCGACTCGGTAGGGAACTGCTGATCTCGACCGACCTAACCGCCAATCACGCCATAAAGCGGTTCGTTGGCGGTCCTAGTCCAAGCTTGCCCGGTTCCTGCAGCCAAGGCATCCACGCCCACCCTCGACAGCTGAGGGGCATAACTGCAGACGGGCGTGGAGGTCGACCGAAGCCGACGGGCGGGCCCTACACCCCTCGTGCAGGTTGCACCCCAACGTATGTGAATGCTGCTATGCCTCGCCAGTCCTGCCAGAACCTCAACAACTGCCGTGCTGCCGGCCGCGGTGGTCCCTGCCGGGTCTGCGATGCTGAGGCGATCGCCCGTCGAGCTGTCCTGCTGCGCGAGAGGATCCTGGCAAATCAGGCTGAGGGTCGGCCCCCGTATGCTGAGCGGCCCGATCGGGTGGCGGAACAAGACGGTGCGTCTCTCCGCGGAATTTGAAGCGCGCTTCTCTACTGCTGGTCCTGCAACCACGTTCCCTCAATCGTGAGCGTGGCTCTGTAGAGCGCGGTGCCGGACTCGTCCCGCACGGTGATGGTGACCGTCTCAGGCTCGGAGGACGGGTGCAAGTCCTTGGCCATGTCGGGGAGCGACTGCAGTGCTTCCTTCGAGGCACGGTGCGCATCCGTGAACTCGATGCCATCATCGTCTGTGACGGTCTCGCCGTTGCTCATATCGAAGAAGTAGCGGGCCATCAGCGCCTCCGAAGCCGATGCTCGATCAAGCACAATCGCCAGGAGGAGGTTCTATGGGCCTGCTGCGATCGTAGAGCGCACAGATCCCGGACGTCCGCACTCGCGTCGCGCGATACCGGGACCGACCTAGAGGCTGAGGTGCAGGTACTGCGGATCGAACTCGGCGACGGCACTGAGGCCTGCCCAATCGCGGATCTCCAGTCTGCGTGAGCGCAAGCTGATCAGACCGTCCGTGCGCATGGCCTTCAACGTCCGGTTCATATGCACGGAGGTCAGCCCAAGTGCGTCGGCGAGATCAGGTTGCCGAAGCGGCATCGGCAGGATGTGCTCATCGGCGAGACCAACGGCTTCGAGGCGCAGGTACAGCTCACAGATGAGGTGAGCGAGCCTCTGGCGTGCATCGCGCCGGCCGAGGCTGGTGATCCAGGTTCGGTGTATCGCAGCGCTAATCAGAGTCTCCCGCCACAGCGCGGCCGCGATGGCGGGGAAGCCGTTTGCAAGCTCGCGGAGCTTGGCATGCGGCACGAAGGCGACAGTGGCCCGCGTGACGGCCGCGATGCCGAAGTCAGGACGCGGTAGATGGAGGCACTGCAGATCGGGCAGATCGCCGGGCACGTGGAACGACAGGATCTGACGCCCAGCCTCTGTGAGAAGATGATAGCAGCAGATCCAGCCATCGAGGACGAGGCAGCACTGCGTGGCCGGATCACCCTCGTGGACGATGTCCCGCTGGGCCTCGACCGTCCAGATCGTCGCCGGCAGATCTCTGAGCGCGTGCTGCTCAGCTTGGGAGAAGCGCGTGGCACCGCCCAATTTGCGGACTATCAACTCCAACGGGTACCCGGAGGATGGCATCGCGTCGTATCACCCGTGAGGAGCGAAGAGCGCTCCTCGCAGCAGACCGCACACAGCGCATCTGGGCCGCGCAAGTACTAATCTATGATATGTTTCGGCTGTGACGGATCGCCATCACCGCGGGTGGTGGGACGATTGAGCCGGACACGCATGGCCTTACCAGGCTTGAAGGCTATGCTCAGCTTGGTTTCGACGCTGACGACCGCTCCCGTCTTCGGGTTGCGAGCTGTCCGGCCCTGCAGTTCCTTCGTCGCGAACGAACCGAAGTCCCGCAACTCGACGCGGTCGCCAGATGTCAGCGCCGCAGCAATCTGCGCGAGGATGACAGAGACCACCGCCTCCACGTCCTTGGCGTAGAGGTGCGGGTTCTGCTTCGCGATGCGGGTGATGAGCTCAGACCGGATCATGCGCCAGCGCCGCTCCCTCGTTCACCGGCCCGCAGCCGCACTATGGCATATCGAGCCACGGGCCGCGTTGCGCATCGGTTCGCGTCGGTGACGTCGGCCGCTCCTCTGCCCGTAGTTTCATATCCGGTCTGAGTCGAGCGGCCGACGCGTTACGGCGGGGTCGGACAGGCGGCCATGACGGCGGTGGCCAAGGCTATCCGGAACGCGTTCTCCTGCGGGCCGGATCGGTGCGCGACCTGCTCTAGGCTGATCGCCGAAGCGACGATCGCCGCGACATCGAGGCGGTGACCACTGGCGAAGCGGTAGGGGCCAGCCGTTGGGTCCCGCAGGTAGAAGTCGATCGCCGCGACGATCTCTTGGCTTTTGATGCGGCCGACCTTGCGCAGGTCGGCAACCGTCGGCGGTCCGGCATGCATGGGCATCACCTCACGAAACCGCAGCCTCAACGTGCCGCCTGCGAGACTTCCTGCTGCCGTGGAGCGCTGCTCGCTACTCTCGGACCGGCTTCGGTTCCGGTTTGGCGGCCCGCATCAGGCTTCGGACAACGCGCGGCGGCCGCCCGGCCTTCTGCGCTATTTCCGCCTCCTGTTGCTCGATGAGGTCGCGGGCCGGCTGATCACCGTCGAGACCGCCCAAGATCTCCATCGGCACGCGCCGGTTCGAGGCGCGACTGCCATCTTCGAAGACGACGTCGAACAGCACGAAGCCTCGATCCTGAGGCAGTTGCTTCACGCGCTTGGCCATGCCGGGCTGATACCGCGGCAAGCTTGGCGGCGCTAGATCGCGCAACTTGCAGGATTGCGCTGAGGATCCGCGTCAGCGAGGCTTCACCTGGCCACCCGGGGCCCAGCCGTGAGTCTGAACCGCCTTGACGATCTTGCCCTGCATCTCGGGCATCACCGACTGCATCCACTGCTGCATGCCCGTTAGTTGAACCTGGGCGAGTTGCGGCTGGGCTGCCGCGAGGTGCTTGCCGGCCGGCGTCGCATAGAAGGCCGCAATGGCCTGCAGGTCGTCCTTACCGAGGACCGTAGCGAAGCCGCGAGCCTGGATGTCGAGCAACTCGTCATAGTGCGCGGTCAGGGTCGGTAAGACCACCTCCTGCACCAACACCTGTGCCTTGTCGGGTTCCTTGATGCCGAGCTGCTGCATCATGCCGACCATCGGCCCAGCCATGGCGCTGAGCGTCGCGGTGCGATCGCCCTGCATCTGCGCGACCGTCTCCCGCGCGACCTTCACCAGAGCCGGATCCGGCGCGGTCGTCGAAGCAGGCTTCTGAGCCGATTGAGCGAACACGGCGCAAGGCAGCGCAGCTCCGAGGCACAGGCCGGCAATAACGGTCGAAAGGCGCATGAGACGGTCCGCTGCTGTGGGGGCGCGATCCGGCTGTGTCGCAGACCGCTGGTTCAGCAGCATACGGCGGCATCGATCGATGTCGACCGCTGGGATGCCAAAGTTGACTTAACCGTGCGCCCCGGCCGACATGGACCGTTCCGGCTGCACCCGCCTCGGCGAGTCGCGGCCGCCATTTAGGAGACCATCGCCGCGAGATAGACCCCGAAAAGCCAACAGCCCCTTCCCGGCAAGGAAGAGGCTGCTGAAAATCCTGGGGCCTTGTGGGGCCGGTGTGACTACCCCCCACAAGCCATGACCTCCCTCGGGAGTCAAGACGGAACCTGTTTCCGTCAACGGGAAGGCTTTGCCTGGACCCTAGCCGCGGCCCGAGAGGGACCGGGACCGATGACCTATGCCGAGGAAATCCGCCGACAGGCGGAGACGGCCCCGCGCGCCGCGCTGCCGGCCGTCACAGCTGCGCTCTGGCGCGCTTATGGGGAAGGGCAAGTGACGGAGGCCGAGGCCGAGTCGCTGTCCGGCCTGATCGAGGCGCGGAGAACGTCAGCTAGTGCACCCTTTGCGGGACAGAGGTCGAACCCACCGGGAACCAATGCGGCTACGGTTGCCGCCCAGGGTTGCGTAGGATCGCCCAGGAGGGCCGTCGGCTCGCGCCCCCGCACGGATGCCTCGCTGGAGCGCCGTCGCCGCTGGGCCGCCTCAGGGCGGCTTCCACCGGGGCTAGCGGCCCGGTTCACGCTGGCAGAGCAGGCGGTCCTCGCTCTCGTGGCCGCCGAGACGGCGCGTCGGAAGGACTGTCGGCTGTCGATCGAGAACATGGCCGCGGTCGCAGGTGTGTGCCGCTCGACCGTCAAGAACGCCATCCGCGAGGCGCGCCAGCTCGGGCTCCTGACCGTCGAGGAGCGCCAAATCACGGGCTTCCGCAACGACACGAACGTGCTCCGGATCATCAGCCCAGAGTGGCAGGCCTGGATCCGGCTCGCCCGGAAGCCGGCAAGGCATCACCATGACGGTGACACCCTTGGCGTCAGCAAAGGGGGTACCGTGATGGGATCCCCTCGACGAAGGGAGGGCCATCACGGCCCCACCTTCCAAGGGGAGGGGTCAAAAGCGTAACCAGCACGCCTACTGAGGTTCCAGATCTGGGGAAAATGAGGCCAGCGGGACCGAAAAAGGGCTGCCGAGGGGCGGCGGGCGACCTCGACCGAAGCGACCCCGTGAGAATTCTCGCGGGTGGTAGAACCGGCCGAGCTATGCGGTGAAGGTCTGCGGGCGATCGGTATGACGAACGTGGAAGCGGCAGACCCACGGCGAAAAGCCAAGGTACTCCCCTGATTGAGGGAGGCCCTACCGATATCCTGTCCCCTATCACTGACCGTGGCTGCATAAAGCCGGTCTCACCTGCGCCGAGCGGAGGAGCGATCCGATGATTTTGCTGCTTCCGGCGCTCGCAGCGCGCTTTGCGCCCTTCGCGACGGCGGTCTCAATGACGCTGCTGGGGTCGACCGCAAAGCCAACTTTGGAGGTCTCACAGACCCGCATGATCTCGGCCAATCCCGCGGCGGTGTGGGCAGTCATCGGGGAATTCTGCGACATCCGCCGCTGGCACCGCCAAGCCCGGGCGTGCGCCCTGTTCCACGATGAAGGTCAGATTGGTCGCAATCTCGACCTACGTGGCATCGGTACTGTCGTTGAAATTCAACTCGACCGCGATGAGGAGGCCATGACGTACAGCTATGGGCTGGTGCATAGCCCGTGGCCAGTAAAGCAGTACCGTGCGTCACTCACCGTCACTCCAGCAGCAGACGGAACGGTTGTGATTTGGCGGGCTACCTTTCGTTTGGAGGACGCTTGCGATGAAGGAGCAGTAGCTCGCATTGAGGACTTATTCAGGAGCGGCCTCGGCGATATCGCCCATGAGGTTGCCCGGTAGTCGAGCCGATCCTGCGATCCGCCCATTCACATTGGCTTCGCTGCGACGGGCGGCGTGGACAGCAGCAGCTTGACCAGATCCTTCTGCCGTTTCGCCCCCGTCTTGGCGAAGAGGCTCTTCAGATGGGTCCGCACCGTCGAGGGTGCGATGCCGTAGCGCTTGGCGATGTCAGCCGGCGAGGCGTCGTCGGCAAGCCCGAGCAGAACACGTAGTTCGGCGCCAGTGAGGCCATAGGCTCGTCCCAGCAACTCAATCGCGTGCGGACCGCACGGGTTGCTCTGCACGAACAAGGCGACTCTGGCTTGCCCAGGCGCAGTGATGCGGCGCCGGCCCCTATTAAGTGGCAGAGCCGAGACGACCGCGTTTCCTCCGCCGCGTCTCGCCAGGGTGACGGTTCCGCCTGCCTCCGTGGCGAGCATGGCGCGGAAGGCGGGGGACACAGTTCTGTCCCACGGCTCGACGAGCCCAACCCGGGAGAGCAGCAAATCCTCACGCGCCAGCGCAGCCCGTCCAGCTGCATTGCTATGGACGAGACGGCCATCAGCGCCGAGTACCAGCACGGCGGTCGTGAGTGCGTCGAGCGTGGCCGCCAGATCATCGCGCTCAAGGGTCTTGTGATCGATCAGGTCGGCGATGGTGATCGCGCGGCGGATGTGCGGCGCCAGCAGGGCCATGCGGGCCTGTTCCTCGGCGTTGTAAGGGCCGCCTTTCTCGCCGCGGGTGACGCCGATGAACGCCAAGCGTGCCTGGTTCTTGATGAGTGCGGTCAGCAGTACATAGCGGAAGCCCTGAGGGACGGCCCACTCGCGGTAGATGCGGCTCTGCAGCAGCTCCTCTTCGGCAGCGAGTTCCTCGGACGTCGCCGGCTGATCAACCGGGTGCAGGAGGAGGCTGTGGGCGAACACGTCGCAGCCTTGGTAACACTCGCGGTAGAGCGTTTGGTAGTGATCTGAGATGCCGACGTGCACGAGCGTTCGTTCAGCGCCCGTGACGAAGTCCATGACGTTGAGCGTTCCAGCCATGCTGTCGTGGGCGGCTGCGATCTCCTCCAGCGTGCTCTGCCAGAGGGTGGGATCGATCGCGCAGTCGTAGATCGACTCGATCAGACGCGATAAGAGAGCCGCTTCCATCGCATTTGCCCATCGGGTGTGCAATTCAGGAGCGCCGATCGCTTCAGAATGCAGCATTCGTTGAAATAGATAGTGGCATGAGAAGATAATTTCTCAACGAAAACAATCCACATTCGAATGAATGATCGGACCTACCCGTTTTGGGGGAGGCGGCGCGCCGCGAATGCTGATCCACTCCGAGATGGGGCTGATCGTTGGTAGCCATCCGGCTACTGGGGCTCCGCTTGAAACCGGAGATTGGCCATGCGGATCGCGATGCTCTTCACCGCCGGTTTTGCCCTCGCAGCCACCGCCTTCGTGGCAACCATGCTGGTTTCACCGCCCGTGACGGAGGCATCCGTTAAAGCACCTGTATCAAGGACGGAAGCCATCACCATCTGCGAGTACCTGCCGACAGGCGACGTCGCGAACTGCACGATCCAGAACTGACCGATCACGGCCCCAGCCCCGATGCTTGAGGCTATTGCACGCGTGATCGTTTGGTTGGGATTGGGCGAGGTCCTGACGCGGCTCGGTCTCGTCCCCGTGCCCGGGCCGGTGATAGGGCTCGTGCTGCTCTACTTCGAACTGCTCTGGCACCGGAACCTGCCCGACGATCTCGGCCGGCTGGCGGATTGCATGCTCGCGCTCTTCGGCCTGCTCTTCGTTCCCGCCGGCGTCGGCGTCGTCGCCCACGCCGACGTCCTGCAGGCCGAACTCCTGCCCATCGTCGCGGCCATCGTCGGCGGCACTATCGTCACCCTACTGGCGACGGTCGCGGCGCTCGTACTTGCTCGCTCATGGACAAGACGTCTTGAGCCGCCGGATCGCGGCCCTCTCGGGGAGGCGGACCTCCATGCCTGACGCCCGCGCCTGGGCCAGTCTGCCCGAGCAGCCGATCCTGGAGGTCGGCATCACCGTGCTCGCCTTCCTGTCGGCGGTCCGCTTGGCGCGCTGGAGCGGCAACAACCCGTTCCTCAACCCGACGCTGATCGCGATCGTCCTAGTGGTGATCGTGCTCGACGCCACGGGCATCAGCTACACGACGTACCTGCGCGGAGCAGGGTTCATCCAGTTCCTGCTCGCACCCACCGTCGTGTTGTTGGCGGTCCCGCTGTACCGGCAGACGACGCTGATCCGTGCCTCGGGTGGCCTGATCGCTGCAGCACTCTTTGTTGGCCTGCCGACGGGCGCCTTGAGTGCGGTCGGCATCGCCTGGGCGCTCGGCGCGAGCAGGATCACGCTCCTGTCACTCGCGCCGAAAAGCGTCACGACCGGCATCGCGGTCGGGATCTCGGAGTCGATCGGCGGCGTCCCAGCCCTGACCGCCGTTCTGGTGATCAGCACGGGCATTACCGGCGCCATAGCCGGTCCGGCGATCCAACGCTGGCTGCATGTGGAGGACGATCGCATCACGGGCCTGGCGATCGGCATCGCCGGCCACGGCATCGGCACCGCGCGGGCGCTGCAGATCAGCGAGGTCGCAGGCGCCTTCGCGGGCCTCGGCATGAGCCTGAATGGCGTCCTGACCGGCGTGCTCCTGCCGCTCGCCATGAGGGGACTCTGATAACCCACGATCCTGGGGGTCACGGCGGCCTTCGCGATGAAACGCTGGACCGACGCATCGCTGATCAAACCACGTCGGACTCCGGTTTCTGCTTACTCCGGTCGACCCTCCTCTCGACCTGCCCTTTTGCGACCCCTCAACGATCGGAGCATCCGAGTGACCACGAGCTTGATCGCACCCGCTGCACAGGTCTGTGCCTTCGCGCTGGGCTGCGCAGTGATCCACGCCGTCCGTGCCCACGCCCTGGCCCTCTCGCGCGTGCTCGCCGCCACGGCACTCGTGACGGCCGTGCTGGTCCTGCTGGGCGCCTCCCTGGCGTGCGCCCCGGACGACGAGATGAGCCTGGACGACATCACCACCTACAACGCCGCCTGATCGTCGGCATCTGGAGGAGTCGAGATGACCTTCGGTCTGAGCCTGTTCGCTCTCTGCGGCGGCGTCGCGCTGGCGACCGAAGCCAGGCATCGGCCCAGAGCTCGTGGGGTCCTAGAGAGTTTGGCGGGCAGCCTGATCGTCTGCGGTCTCGCACTGCTTGGTGTGGGGCTGCCGCTATTCCGGTGATCTATCAGGAGGTGCCAATGCGCTTTGCCATGATTACAGCCGTTCTCCTGACCGTTTCACTCACGTCGCGGGCCGAAGAGGCCTCGACGGCGCTGACGGCATCATGCGCACAAGCCACGTCCAGCCTTGAGCGCCATGATCTCGGATGCCCCGACGACGACGTGCTGCAGCCTTCGCCTGACAACGACCTGTCCGACTGACCCTGCAACCAGTCCTCAGGTGTAAGGGCCGCCGAACAGGTCGCCGAGCGCCTTCCGCCTGAACAGTGTGCGCCAGCGCCGCCTTGGATGCTCCGGCCGGTCGTGGATCATGTGACAGCGCTGGCAGAAGGCCGCGAGGTTGGCGTCCGCATTGTTCGAGGTGTCGTGGTCTCGATGCGCGGCCGCCAGAACCACCCGTCTGCGGCGAGCCTGGCCGAGGATGTCGGCTTTAGGTGCGATCCGGATCCGTCTGCCCCACCCATCGCGCCACCGGCTGGCTTCCACGTCCCACCAGCGACCGTCGCCGAGGTGGTAGACCATCCGCCCGTGAGGTCGCCCGCAGCCCTCGCAGCAGCTCCTGGCACGGCCGAACCGGATCACGGCCGAGAGCTGCGGCCAGTCGATCGGGTAGAAGAAGCGGTGCTCGGGCCGGATCGGCATGGGTCGCACTGTGCCACCGAGCGTGAAGAAAGCGTAGCCTTAGAGCGTGCTGCCGGGTTCCTGCATAATAGGCCGGCTTGCGCAACGAGCATGCAGGGTCGCGTACGAAAAGGGCCACCTCATCGGCGGCCCTCATTATTACATTCTAGCTCGGGTCAGGCCGCGCGCACGGTCGCGAGGAAGCGACCGACCTCGGCAGCGAGGGTCTCTGACTGGCGCGACAGTTCGGAGGCAGCGCCGAGCACTTGGCTCGCCGCCGCACCGGTCTCCTCGGCCGCACCCGCCACGCCGGCGATGTTGCTCGTTACCTCGCCCGTGCCCATCGCGGCCTGGCTGACATTGCGCACGATCTCCTGCGTGGCCGCGCCCTGCTCCTCCACCGCCGCCGCGATCGAGGCCGCGACCCCGTTGATCTCGCGGATCCGCTCGGTGATGCCCGCGATCGAGGACACCGCCTGGCTCGTCGACGCCTGGATGTGTCCGATCTGGCTGGCAATCTCGCCGGTGGCTTTGGCGGTCTGCTCGGCCAGCGCCTTCACCTCGGAGGCGACCACCGCGAAGCCCTTGCCGGCCGCGCCGGCGCGCGCTGCCTCGATGGTGGCGTTCAGCGCCAGCAGGTTGGTCTGTCCGGCGATGGTCGAGATCAGCCCGACGACGTCGCCGATCCGTGACACGGCCGCGCTCAGCTCCTGCACCAGCGTGCCGGTCTGGTCCGCCTCGCGCACGGTGCGCTGTGCCAGGTCCGCCGAACCGGCGACTTGCCTACTTATCTCCTGCACGGAGGATCCCAGCTGCTCTGCGGCGGCCGCAACGGTGTTGACGTTGCTGGCGGCTTCTTCGGCCGCTGCGGCGACCGTGGTCGACTGGCTGGCAGTCTCAGTCGCCGTGGCGGTCATGGTCTGAGCCGTGGCCTGGAGCTCGGTTGCGGATGAGGACACCATGCCGATGATGCCGCCGACCGCCGCCTCGAACCCATCCGCCATCTGGCGCATCCCGGCTTTGCGCTGCTCCTCGGCGGCCAGACGAGCCTGAGCCGTCTCCGCCTCCAGCTGCCGGGTCCGGATCAGGTTGTCCTTGAACACCTGCACGGCGGCCGCCATCGCACCGATCTCGTCTCGTCGCTGACGGTACGGGATCTCGGCGGAAGCATCGCCTCCGGCCAGGACTGACATCGCACCAGTCATCGTCTGGATCGGACGTGAGACGCGCAGCAACCCGAAAGCCGCGGCAACACAGGCGGCCAACAGCGCGAGAGCCACAGCCACATAGGCGACTACGGTCGAGGTACCGACCTCCTCGATAGCCGCACCAGCATCCCGGCGCGCTCCCTGCTCGTTGAGGGCGACATCACGTTGGAGGTTGGAGCGGGCTTCGTCGTAGAGGTTCGCCGCCTCGGATCCGCTCATGAGCTTGAGAGCCGCCTGTTGCTGGCCAGCTTCCATCAGGCGCCGCATCTCCGCATCGGCCTGCTCGAAGCGTGCCCAGGCTGATGCGAAGCCGTCGTAGAGGGCGCGCTCCTCGGCTGAGGAGATCAGCGGTTCATAGGTCTTGCGAGCCTGCGTGAGCTTGTCGTGGGTCGCGGAGAGCTTGGCCTCGTTGTCAGCCAGACGAGCCGGCGTATCGGACAAGCTAAGTAGGCGCAGCTGCTTGATGCGTACCTCGGATGCGTTCGCTCGCATCTCGTTCACAGCCACGACGGACGGCAGCCAGTTGGTCGCGACCTCGTTGACGCCGTGGCGGATGCCGCCGAGTTTGACGATCGAGAGCGCCCCCTGCCCGGCCGCAATGACAGCGAGCAGGCCGAATGCTCCGGCGAGCGACGTCTTGAGAGAAAGGTGATGGCGCATCGGGGACAGTGGGCGCGGGAGGACCGAACAGTCCGCCGCGCGCGCGACCGGCCGGGGTTGGCAACCCGCGGACAATCGATCGAATTATTTACAATTCGATATACCAGGGAAGTTCGTCGGCATCACGATTTCGTATGCAGAGATCTGTCATGAGCACGGACTACTGTTGGAACTTGAACGTCACGCTACCGTTGCCGCGCCATGTCTCGTTGGCTATTCCCTCTCGGCCTCATCCTGATCCTGTTCGGTGTCGCGCTTGCCCATTGGGAAAACCGGTCGCGAGCACCCGCTGAGATGATCGACTCGACCCGCTCGCCAACAAGGGGAACCCGTTCCGTCTCCAACGGCCGTACGGTGGCTCCGGCCGCGCTCATGCCGCAGATCAATAGCGACGGCGGAAGGCGTTATACATCACAGAGCTTCCTCGAAACGCAGCCCGCGGCACCCTCACTGCAGCAGGTTTGGTATCGCCAGCCCCTCCTCGGCCAGCAGCTGCTCTAATACCGACAGCGCTTCAGGGCTCACGGCAGCCGCAAGCGCCAATTTGTGTGCTTTAAATCGCACTTCGCCCACGGTTATGAGGTTGCGCTCGTCGAGTAAATCAACTACAGCGCGAGTAATGAATAGATTGGCCTGCATCACTTCCAATGATCGACTGATTGCACCAAACGCCCGGGCAACTTCTGTTCGAAATACCTCGATGTCCTTGTCTATGCTCACGTTGCCCCCATCGTTAATGAGTCGAAGGTTTGGTATTGGCAGGGGTTAAGTAGCGCCAGGGCTCGTTCACGTCTTAGATGCGGTATCCACAGTATCGTCGTAGGCATCGCGCCGACAGAAGGCCGACCGGTAGGGTCTCGCCGGCGCAGTCCCCCTGATGCCCATTGCCGTCAAGCTTGAGCCCAGTTAGACGCGCTGCCTCGCGGCGACGTTGGAGCTTGGATGAGCGATGATCTAGCGGCTCTGCTCCTTGCCCTTGCAACCGAGAACGCCGAGCTGAAGCGCGAGCTGGCGACCGCCCAGGACATGCTCATGGAGACTGCCATCGACGCCGGTCATCTGCACGCCCGCATTGAGGCGGTTCAGGCTGAGCGCGATGCATGGCGGCAGGAGGCCGAGCGAGGCAATCTACAAGGCGCGAGGAGAGCCTAAAGGTGCAGGGCGTCTCTAAGCCAGCGCCCGCAAAAGCGGTTCGGCGAACAGTGCTCGGAGCCGCGCGAGTTCCAATTCCGACACGCCTAGCGTCGCGGCTGGCCGTGCGAACAGATAGCCCTGCATCTGCTCGCAGTGCAGTTCGCGCAAAATGACCAGCTGCTCGGCGGTCTCCACCCCCTCGACCGTAACCTGCAGGCCGAGGTTGTGCCCGAGGTTCACGATCGCCCGCACGATCGCCAGCGTGTCGGCGTGTTGGCCCAGACGGCGCACGAACGACTGATCGACCTTGATCTTGTCGAACCGGAACTGCTGTAGGTAGCTCAGCGACGAGTACCCGGTGCCGAAATCGTCGAGCGCCAGGCGCACGCCGAGCTCACGCAGCCGTGTCAGGACCGCGACCGCCGCAGACGCGTCCTGGATGAACACGCTCTCGGTGATCTCGACCACTAGGCGCGCCGGAGCGAGGCCGTGCCGCGCCAGCGCCGCCGCGACCAGCGCCGGAACATCGGACTGCCGGAACTGGGTCGGCGAGACGTTGACTGACACCCGCCATGGCTGTGGCCAGGCCGCGGCAGCAGCACAGGCTGTGTCGATCACCCATTCGCCGATCCGGCCGATCAGGTCGGCCTGCTCCGCCACCGGGATGAACTCAGCCGGGGAGACGAAGCCACGCTCCGGGTGCTGCCAGCGGATCAGTGCCTCGAAGGTCTCGATCTCGCCGGTGCGGGCGTTCACGATCGGCTGGTAGAACAGCCGCAGCTCGTCGCGATCGATCGCCCCACCGAGCTCGTGTTCAAGCCGCTGACGCGCCTGCAGCTGAGCGTCCATCGCCGCCTCGAAGAAGCGCACCGCGCCGCGGCCCTCGTCCTTGACGCGGTACAGGGCAGTGTCGGCGGCGCGCAGCAGCGACTCGGCTGTACTGCCATCTCCGGGGTACAGGGCGACGCCGGCCGAGGCGCCGATCTCGACGCGGTGGTCGTCGATCCGGAACGGGCGGCGCAGGCCCTCGATCAAGCGACCTGCGATCTCGGCAACTCGCTGCGGCGCGCGCGCGCCGGTGAGCACAACCACGAACTCGTCGCCGCCGACCCGGGCCAGGGTATCGGTCGGGCGCAGCTCGGTCAGCATGCGTTTGGTCGCCTGGACCAGGAGGGCATCGCCTGCGGCGTGGCCATGCAGGTCGTTGACCGCCTTAAACCGGTCGAGGTCGAGGTAGATCACCGCGACGCCGGTCCCATCCGAGGCGGCGACATCGAGCGCCGGACCGAGGCGTTGCTCCAGCAGGTAGCGATTGGGCAGGTCGGTCAGGGCGTCGTGCAGGGCGAGGTGGCGGATGCGTGCCTCGTCGCGCTTGCGGTCGGTGAGGTCGCGCAGGGCGACGGCGGTGGCAGGCTTGCCGCCGAACTCGATGGTGCGGCAGGACAGTTCGACCGGCACGTGCGTGCCGGCGGCGGTGCGGATCTCGAACTCCTCCGGAAGCAGCTCCTCTGAGCGACAGCGTGTACGTCGCAGCAGCGCTGGTGTGTCGGCTTGCGAGAACAGGTCGAGCACCGGCCGGCCGATGATCTGCTCGGATGGCATCGCGAACAGTCGGGCGCCGGCATCGTTGACCTCCAGCACCTCGCCGTCGCGATGGATGAACAGCACCTCGTGCGCGAGGTTGCTGAGCAGGCGCATACGGCTGAGGTCGCGACGATCGCGTTGTGAGAGGTGTTGCTGCAGTGCCAGGGCGACGAGACCGGCGATCAGGACCGCGAGGCTGACGGCGGCGACCGTCAGGGCCAGCGGGGTCGAGCCGAGGACGTAGCTTTCGCCCTCCCGCGGCGTGATAGGTGCCATCGTGACGGCGGTCATGCCGGTGAAGTGCAGACCGCAGATCGCGAGCGCGAGATAGCCGCTGACCTCGAGGCGGCGGCCGAGGCTCGTCAGCCTGCCGGCGCGTGCCAGTGCGAGGGCGGAAAAGGCGATACTGACCAGGATCGAGGCGGCGACGTAGACGGGGTCGAACAGCACGAGGCTGGAAGCGGTCATCGCGCCGACGCCGAGATAGTGCATGCCGGTAATCGCCAGCCCGAGCACGGTGCCGGACGTCACGATGCCTAGCGGTGTGGAGGGCAGCCGCCGCCACAGGCACAGAGCGGCCAGGGATCCGACGATCGCCACAACGATCGAAGCGGCGGTGAGGTCGAGGTCGTAGGCGACCTGTGCCCCGGGCCGGAACGCCAGCATGGCGACGAAGTGCAGCGACCAGACACTGCCGCCGAAGATGATCGCCGGCGGCACGAGCCTGCGTAGGATCCAGTGTTCCCCTGCATCGACGCGTATCATCAGATTGACGGTGGCGAAGCACCCGAGCGCGCAGATGAGTGCGGAGAGTGCGACGAGTCGCAGGTCGTGCTGCTGCGCGACGCAGGTGAGGACGCGGATCATAGCCAGTTCGCTCGCAACGACACCAATTGGTCGTCGGCGCAGGCATACCGCCCGGATGCCTACCAGTTGATCAGTAACTTGAGCGATCTCGTTCCGTGGTTGAGCGACTATGAAGTTCTACAATAGGTTGTGTGTCGTGACTCTGACAATGAAAGAGTTCGCTAACGCTCTGGCATCACGCTGACGCGTATGTCGAAGCGTACCGCCCGCACCCTCCAGGCCTGCCTATGGGTCGCTGCCCTGATGCTATGCTGCTTCTCGGGGACCATGTTGGTCGAGGCGAACAGGCCAAGGGCTGAGGATCATCGGCTCGTCAGCGAACCTACTGAGACCGGATCCGTGACGCATATGCGATGGTGCGGGGCTGCCTCATGGTGCCGCTGATCCGCCTACCGCACGCGAACGGCGAGCTTCATCTTTGGATGGACGCCGCATAGGACGGTGAAGTCGCCTTCCTTCGGGAAGGTGATCACAGCCTTGGTGCCTGGCTCGATGTCGCCGGAGTCGAAGGCGAACTCCTCGGTGTCGATGTAGGCCTGATGGACGAAGTTGTCGTCGTCGTTGACGATGGTGATGTGCTCGCCGACGTGGAGTGCAACGTCCTGCGATCCGAAGCGCTTGCCCTTCTGCGAGATGATGTGATCGGTGTCTGGCAAAGTCGCGATGGCCCCGCCGGTCAAAGCGATCGCCCAAAACGCTCCCAGGAGGGTCGCCGATATCAATCTTCGGTTGTGGGGTTGCATCGCATGCACCGAGAGCCAGTCTACCGACGCTGTAGCTACGAGTTAAATCATTAACGTCGTCAGAAAAGCATCAATCCAATGTCTTTCATCGCGCCGATGTGATCAGTGTTCGTGACCTATATGCGGGTTTAGAGGCGGTCGGGGCGAACGTACCCAGATGGCTAATTAAGGTCGATCGGGTAGCTTCCCGGTTGATCGCAACCAGGGTAGCGTAGCGATATAGCTCTCCGATGAGGCTGGAGGTAACCTGCTATGGCCCGCTTCATCCTGTCCGCCGCGGTTCTGGTACTTGGCGCTGGCACGCTTGCCACCCCGGCCGCCGCCCTGTCCGTCAAGGACTGCTCGGTGAAGTACCAAGCCGCCAAGCAGGCGGGGACACTCAACGGTCAGAGGTGGAATGACTTCCGCAAGGCCGAGTGCGGCGCCCCGCCAGATGCTGCGACCACAACCGTGCCGAACCCAGTAGCGGCCGGTGCTGCGAAGCCGTCGGCGACAGCTCCTGCACCGACCGCCCCGACTGCAAGGTCGACGGCTACCGCTGCCCCTGCGCCGTCCGCCGCGACCGGTTCAGCCGCATACCCGTCCGCGGTCGATCCGAAGTACGCGAAGGAGTCGGCCGGCAAGGCGCGGATGCACACCTGCCTGGACAGCTACAACGCGGCCAAGGCCGCAGGGACGCTCGGCGGCGCGAAGTGGATCCAAAAGGGGGGCGGGTACTACTCGGCCTGCAACACGCGGTTGAAGGGTTGAAGCGGGCCGCGAAGCTCGCCGCGCATCTCAGTCCACGACCTGCGGGTGCGGCTTAGAAGTACCGGCGTACAGCTTGGGTATCCTCGGGCAGCCATCGTGTGCCCGGCGATGCGTCATGGCGACGGTCCCTTGCGCCGAGTAGGAGCCCTGGGTGTGAACGCGGCCGTGGCAGGACGGACAGCGCTTCTCGGCGGCGCGGTGCTGGGTGTGTGCCTCGGTCAGAGACACGGGCTGCCACGCGCCGTTGATCCGCACCTCGCATCCGGTTTTGTTGTACGTCGCCATGGCAGAAGGGTGCCACGCGGGGGCGACCGTCGCTAGCGCGCGATCGACATGGCGAGGCAGGAAAGAGCCCGCCCGTCGGGGGGGACCAGGCGGGCTCCTGGCTTCGCTCCGAGTTTGTGACCGTAGACCGAAGCCAGGATGCAATTTAGCAGCAGTCGTGGCCCGCCGCGACCCAGCAGCCCACGCCGCGGTGATGTGAGCACGTGCCCTGGCGATGCTGGCTGAAGCTCCAGTCGCCATCCCGGCAACGCGCCGTTGCGTCCTGGGGTTTGGCGCAACTCGACCCCTGCGGCTGCTCGGGACGCGGGACCTCGCACCCCTCCCGGCTCGTGTAGGTGCCCTGCTTCAGCTCCTCCGACGCGAAGAGCTTGCAGGAGCCGCGTGCCTTGGCTGCGCCCGGCCCAAGCAGCGCGGTAGCGAGCACGGCGAGCACGGCGAGCGTGACGAGCCGGGTCGGTCCCCGGAGGCGATCGAGTGCAGGCATGGATCGGCCTCAGTCGCGGAAGAAACGACCGGCGACGTAGTGTCGACCGCGGCGGTTGGTGTGCCATTCGGAACGCGGGTGACAGTGCCGCGGATGACCATGACAGCCCTGGGCGTTGAGCATGCCGGGTGTGGCGGAAGCTGGCACGGCGCTGAGCAACATCGGGGTGGCGAGAGCGAGCAGGATCGGCAGAGGAACTCGGGTCAAGAATGCATCCTCCGGTTGAGAGGTGCACCCTAATCGAGCTTGGCTGTAAAGCGAGTGCTGTCGATCAAAACTTGATTTTAAGCCTACCAACCCGGCCTGAGCGTCACGCGTGATCAGCCGCGTGCCCGCACGCCCGCGTTCCGCAGCGCGCCGTAGAACTTGCCCGGGTCGAACATCTGGCGGGCCTGCTGTAGCGAGATCGGCCGCCCGCCGGCCTCTGGCGCTCCCGGCATTCTGCCGCCCTTCTGCTGCCCCTGTTTCTGGGCGGCCGCAGCGACCTTCAGCGCGTTGCCGATCTGCGCGTACTGGTTGCTCGGCTGCTGCTGGGCTGAGTCGGTGAAATCAACCGGGGGCGGCGCCACCGCGAGGGGCTGGTCCGACAGGGCTGCGACGCTCGGCATGGGCGAGGACTGACCCGGCACGGCCGCGCCCTGGCCGACAACACCACTCAGGCCGAAGCCGCCCTGCTGCGCCGTCGAACCCATCGAACCGCCACGGAGAGCCGACACGGCCGGCAGGGCCTGCCCGCCGCCGAAGCTGTTGGCGTAGGCCTGCGGGTGGCCAGCCGGGCCGCGTTCTCACCGCCGGGCCGGTTCCAACCTGCGAATTTCCACGCCTCGGCCATCAGGGCGTTGGCCTCCTGCGGGCTCTGGGCGTTCTGCAGTGCCCGGATCAGCGCGGGGTTCTCCGCGAGGGTGAACTGCGCCTGCGCCACCACTGGGTCGGCCGCGCCCTGCGTGAAGTCCTTCATGTTCGCGAGCCGGTCAGCACGCCACGACAGGATGCCGCCGGACTGGCCCGCCTGCCCGCTCTCGCTTGGATCGGACCACGAGCCGGTGATGTTCGAGGGCGAAGACCGGCTCTCGTGCTGCGCGCAGGCCGCGACCGCGCCGAGGCCGTTCGGGTTCGTCAGACCGCCCTGCTGCAACGTGCTGATGAACCGGCCGCGGATGTCGGCGGGGTCCATGGTGGCCGCCTCGGCGCTGTTTGGCCCGAGCGCGTTCAGGGCCGCGGAAGCGATCCCCTGCGCCTGCGGCTGCACCACCGGCGTCGGCGTGCCCGTCGGCGGCGTCTGGGGCTGGTAGCCGGTGAACCCGGGCGGGGTCGCCTGCGGCACCTCCTGGATCATGCCCTGACCCATGCCGCCCTGGCCCTGCGCCTGGGCTAGCTGCTGCATCTGCAGCCACTCCTGCAGGGCGGGGCTCAGCAACGTGTCGGTGTCGGTGAAGGAGGGTAGGGCTCCAAAACTGGATCCGTCACTCACAGACGTGACCTCCATACCGCGAATATCTTACGTCTAGACGCATGCCACGACTCACAGCAGATTATCCGCATGACTGAGCAGGATGAGATCAGGGAGCTACGCAGGCGCATTCTGGCTCTCGAATATGAGACCCGCGCCTTCTCCGCGATCGTCTTCGGGCTGGCTTCTGTCCTTGGACCCAACTTCCTTCAATCGGCAGCCGAAATCGCAGAGGCGGTTGAGGCCGATCCCGAGTTCGGCGGCGGGCAGCGAAAGCGGATGACGGAAGCCCTGCGGATCATCGAGCAGATCAGGGCTGGCAGCCGCTGCAAGCCGAAATCGGGCGAGATCGTCTAAGTCTGCGCTCACGCGGATAGCCCCATAGTTTCGAAATCAGGCTCGCTGGCGGGCATCAGGCGACTTCGGGTGCCTGGGCTGCAGGTTATGGACGGCGGCCGTCCTGAGACTCCGCACGCAATCCTGGCGGCTATCGACAGAACGGCAGGGCAGGGCCACATTCTCCCCCATGCGCCGCTGGGCCGAACCCCTGACCATCCTCATCGTCTTCGCCGTTGTCATGACGGCGTTGGGATGGGTGTTGAGTGCGACCGTGCCTTCAGCGATCGACCGCCTGATCAGCAGCGTCGGCATTCTCGCCGCTTGGGGCATCTTCATCGTCGTCTGGCTCGCCGCTGGCATCTACGCTTGGTACGCTCATCGCCCGAAGGCCGGCAGTGCCGCCGGGAAGTACGGCCGTGTCCGATCCGACTGAGACAGCAACGCCGCCTGAGTGCCACGGGCGCCGAGCCGGCCGAGTTCCGCCGCCCTTTGCTGCGTCACGCCCCGCGCCTGGATCGCCGCCAACAGAGCGTCCAGTCGCTCGCCCTGGGTCATCGTCACCGCGTCGGCGAGCTGACGGTTGCGAGCCACGTCGGACTCACGGCCCATAGCGTTGATGACCGCCTTGCCTGCCCGCGCCGCCTGAGACAACGCGTATCCCTTCGGGCCGCCGACCAGGCCAGCCATCGTCCCCCCGAGATCGTCACCCATCGTCGTGCGCGGGGCGATCCGGTCGGCCGCCTGGGTTCGCTGCGCCGTCTGGCTGTTGCGGACGATGTTGCTGTCCGCGTCGGTGAACGCCCGCTCCCGGTTGACCGCCCCGACGATCCGGTTGACCGGATCCTGGCCGTGAAGCTGGGCAAGGTTCTGCGCAGCCCAGCCGCCCTGCCCGCTGCGGGGGTCGATCTGCAGCAGCTGCTGCAAGGCCGTGAGGTCATTCGGCCTCGTCCCAACAGCTTGATCGATCGCGGCGCGCGACCCCTGCGCCATCGCGGCGCGCTCGGCCGGGGCCATGCCGGCGAGCTGGCGGGCGAGATCGGCCGGCGCCGTCGCACCCTGGCCGGATCGCATCAGATCGCTACCCGCCTGCACGGCGTCGATCTGGCGGGCGAGCGCGGAGGAGGCGTCGTTGGCTGCACCGTATCCCGGCACGCTCTCGCGCAGCAGGTCGTTCAACTGCCCGCGCACCATCTGGGCGGCGCTGTCCTTCCTGGTCTGTGCGCCCGGCTGCACGCCCATGTCCGGCGCGCCGTAGTTGATGACGGTGTCCATCTCCTGCTTGACGTTGTGCAAGACGCGCGGGTCGTTCGAGATGTTGACCCATCCCGTCTGCGGATCCTCCTGCGCCAGCATCCCGCGGGCGCGGCGTAGCACGGCTTCCTCGGATCCGCGGGCCTGCGGCAAGCGCTGGTCAATCGCCTGCAGCACCGGCAGGGCACTGACCGGGTTCGGGGCGCCGTCCACTGCAGCACCGATGGCTTGGTTCGGAGCCATTCGCTGGCCGCGCAGATCCACGGTCGCCGTCGGCGCGCTCTGCGCCGGCCCTAGAGCCGCGTTCACGTCCTGTCCGAGCCGGTCGCTGGTGCCGGCGGTGCGGGCCATGATCGGCGCCGTGACGGCCTCCCGGGTCTCCGGACGGACCGCGAGGCCCTGCGCCTGCCCTTGGAGGGATGGGGAGGCATCGAGCAGCATGGCGGGCGAGCCAAGTTCGTTCAGGCGGCTACGAACAGCATCGATGCCGCCCGAATTCGCAACATCCTCGCCGAGGATACGTGTGGCAGCCGGGCTGAACCCGCTATTCGCCGAGCGCAAGCCGCCGATCAGATCATAGAACTTCCGGATCCCGGCGCCGATTGCTGCGCCCGCGACGGGAGCGGCCGTGCCGAACGCGGCACCAACACCAGCACCCCTAAGGGTTTCCGTGGCGTCTCCCCCGCTCCGAACGGCAGAGTCCGCCCCGCCGATACCGGCGCCCGAAAACATCGAAGCGGCCATCCGAGCAGGCAGGGCTGCCGTCCCAGCCCCGAACGCCGCGGGCGCCGCCGCGATGGCAGGCGCGGTGCCCAGCACGCCGCCGCCGATCTCGCCGCCGGTCGTCGCCCACGGATGCGCGTCGGCCGTGTGCTGGCTGAACCCCTGCACCCGCTTCAGCTCGTCCGCGTAGGGCTCGCCGCTCTGCAGGGATCGGACGCCCGCGGCGGCATGCTCTAGGCCCGACAAGGCGTAGGGGCCCACGATCGGGATGCCGTTGACGAGGCCGCGCCCGACTGCCGCCGAGGCATCGCCACCGAAGCCGCCAGCCGGCAGGTCCGTCGCCGAAGCCGCAGGTGCGTTCGGGGCCGTGCCGAGGGACTGGAACGCCTTGAAGGCGGCCTCCTCGTGCGGGGCGTCGATCTCGTATTCGGCGCCGTCGGGGCCGGACAGGCTGTAGGTCGGCATCTATCGCACTCGCTTGATGGTGATGCCCTGGAACTGGCGGGACCCGCCCACGTCGAGCGGAGTCGGGGCGCCCGTCGGCATGCGGGTGCCAGGGTCCGCGACAGGGTTCGGGGTGCCCTGCCCGTAGCGGTAGACCTCGGGCGTCTCGACGCGGAAGAACCCGGTTCGGGCGGCAGCCTCGGGGGCAATCTTCCCGTACTTGTCGAGCGCAGCGTTGTGCCGGTCGATCGCGTCACGGGCCAACTGCTCCTGCGCATCCACGATCTGCCGCAGCGCCTGCTCCGTCTTGGATCGGTCGCCACCTGCGATCGTCTTGCCGAGTTGCAGGTCCATGTTGGTGGTGTGGCCAGCCTGACTGACCGCTTTCGCCAGCTCGGCCTGCTTCTGCGTCGAAGCCGCATCGAAGTTGTAGGAAGCGTTCAACTGGCTCGGGTCGATGCCGAGGAGCTGCTGCCCGATAGCTTGGGCCTGGGTCCGCCAGTCGGCACCAGAGCCCGAGATCACGCCCTTGTCGAGTGCTTCCTTCTGACGGCTGATGGCGGCCAGCGTCCCAACGGCGCCCTGTGCCTTCGAGTACCCTGCGGTGATGTTGTCGCCGATGAGCTTGTCGAGCCCTTCGTTGGCTTTCTTGTCGGGCTGCGGCGGGACAAGCGTCCGGATGTTCGGATCGCCCCCCGCCGCACCGGGGGCCCCTCCCTCGCCCGCCGAACCGGCGGACGCCTTGTCCGGGAATAGGCTGCTCTTCCGAACCGCGAGGGTGCCGCCCTGCCCGTCGGGGACGGTGATGATCTCGTCTTTGGCGTGAGCATCCTTCACGCCCGCGAGAGCATCGGCCTCGGCCACCTTGTCCGCGAGCTGCGGGCCGCCCAATCGAGCGCCGCGAGCCGCCGCTGCGGCATCATCCTGGAGCTGCTGCGGCGTCTTCTGGTTCAGTTGCGACAACGCGCTCTGCAGCACGGACGGGTTATAGACCGCCGCCTCAACCTGGGCGTCAGGCAAACCGCGGCGCTTGAGATCTGCACGTAAGGCGTTCTGCCCGTTGATCTGCTGCTGGAGTTGGTACGCCTGGAGCTGCTGCTTCACGTCACCGAGGCGGCTCTGCTGGTAACCTTGAAGCCCCGCGCTAACACCTTCGGAAAATCCGCGACGGCTTAGCAAGCCGATGCCGAGATTGAGCATCAAGTTCGAAAAATCAGGGTTGTTCACGCCGGCAATGAACTTGCTCATCAGGTCGGACTGACCTTCGGCCTGCCCAGCGGCTTGCGGCGCACCGGCCTGCGCGGCCACTCGGCCCGAACCTTCCGTAGGGCCCCCAGCGCCAGGAGCCGGCATCAGTTTCGGGCTGCCGGACACAACCTGACCCGTCAGCGGATCGTAACTTGCCACCGGCTTGACGTTGCTCGCAGCGGGGTTGCCCGTGCTGGCGGCCGTGACGGACGAGGGCCCGGGAACGCCCGGCATGCCCGGCGCGCGGTCAGGGTTTATCCCCGAGACGCCCGGCGGGATCGCGCCCGTGGCCGTCGACGAGGCCAACAGGTCGGCATCGGAGGGCCGGGAGGGCGGCAGCGGGACGTTGCGCGAGCCGAGAGGGTCGGCCGAGCCGGCGAAGCTGTTGGGGCCGCCGCCGAACCCGGAGCGGTCGAACAGCAGCCGGTCCAGCGGGGAGCCGCCCAGCGCCGCGAGATCCTGCGGGCCGGCCTGGGCACGCTCCAAGGCCTGCACTTGGCCCTCGTCCATCGCGATCGACGGCCGGCGCTGATCGACAGGACCAACACCGCGCCCGGACGGGTCGACGTCGCCAGCGCCACGGACCGGCTGCAACGGGTTCGGCCCCATGGTCGGCGCCGTGGCATCCATCTGAGGGCTGAAGCCCTGAGGAGTCTGACGCAACTGCTCAAGAAAGCCCTGCAGGTCGAAGGGGCTCAAGCCGTCGAGAAAAGAGGGACCGCTGCTCATCGAGGCGCCCGTGTGTTCGAGAGATGTGAGAAGGTGCCGGACATCAGGCCGACCCCGCAGAGCCGAGCATGGCGCCGAGTATCGTGACCCGCTCGCCGGCTTGGAGTTGAAGCTGCTCGAAGGCCTGGAGCAGTCCAGCTAGGTCGTCGGCGGTGCCGTTGCCGCCCGCAAGGATTGCAGCGGCCTGCCCGCTCACGGCCTGTAGGGATCTGAAGCTTGAGGCGGCTGTGGCGGCGGCGACCGCGATCTGCTCCTGCAGAGGCGTGGGCACCGCGTCGTCGGCCGGGATGCCAGATGGCATCAAGTCGGAGGCGCTGGGGCGTTCCATGGCTCTCCTCCTCAAGCCGCGACACGGCGCTTGCTGCGGGTCGGAGGCGCAATGGCGTCGCTCGGGTCCCACAGGCGGCAGGAACAGGTCGAGCGCGCTACATCGGCGGTGCCAACCGAACCGATGGAGCTTAAGATGGAAGAAGAGTTGCTGCGCGACACTGCGGCGATAGTTATGGCGCACGGGGTAATCATCGAACACCTCCTCGCACTGCATCTGTCTCGCTATTCGCAAAAGGACGCGGAGAAGGCCGCCGTAGGACTCGGCAGACTACTCGACACGCCTGGGCCAACTTCGGGAATGTCCAACGATCAGGCCGAGGCGCTGGCAGACGTAACCGTGCGTGCTCAAGTTCATCTGCGAGCGGTGACCCTGAGAGCACTGCTGGCAGGGGTTCGGCACTGAACAGCGTCATCGGGCCCATTGCCCGCTGGCGATCAATAATTGCGAGGCAGTCACTCAGCGATGACGTAGACATCAACGCCCCCTTCAAGCAGCTACCGGCAGGGCGGCGGCCGGTGCGGTGGGGGTCGGCGAGCGAGGCGGATCATTCGGCGCCACGATGGAGCCGAGCGCCCGCCTCACCCACTCGCTGGCAGAGGCCCCCTCTCGCTGGGCCGCAGCGTCGATCGCGCGGCGCAGATCCGCATCGGTGCGGATGGTGATCGTGTCGGAATAGACGAGCGGGCGCATGGGATGCCTCCGTTGCTACCCGATAGAGTAGAGGAGGCACCCCGGAACGTAAGACGGTGAATTAAGGCCGCGAGTATTGTTGGATACGGTTCAAAACGTTTAGCCTTTTTCGAGGTTGCGACATGCTGCCGCATTATTCAGCCGTCGGATTTTTCTCGGCGGTCGGCCTCCGCGCGAGCGGCATGTATATCAGATCGCATCTGTTGGTAGCTTTTCCGCTGCTTAGGGGTATGCATAAAGATCCCAAAATCTTTAAGGGTCTCGTGTGCCACGGTTTGAGCAAACCCGTATTCTTTTCTTTTATCCTCATCCGATAGATCGCTGCCATCTTCTGCTCTCGGCGGCCCCATGTCCGGACCGAGAAGATTGCTCAGAACGAAGTTGATGCCGTTCCGGCAATGCCAAGCCGTTTCTGGGCTATCAACAAATCTGTCACCACGCAGAGCCTCGACTCGGCGTACAGTGGCCGCCAAAACTCTGACTAGTAATTGAGAGTGTGTCTGATCGCCGATGAAGGCAGCCAGCAATTCATCCTCTTGGAATGAGCGTTCTAATCTCGCCTCAACTTCCTGAGCTAGCGAACGATCGGCCTTAGACGCCTCTCTTTCCAAAGCATCACGCAGCTTGGCAGTCGTCCGCATGTTCAGCGGCGAACGCTTGTTCTCTCGCTCAGCGGCTTTGATCGCCATAACCGGCACTCCGTATCGTTCGGGCCTTTTGCATATCGGATGCGTTGGATCCGACGCAACCCCCTTGCGCGCAGCGTGCGTGCACTTTAACGTCCGTACTGCGTTGGATCCAACGCAACAGCGTCTGACGCAGTACGGAGGCCCGAAGTGCCGAGCATTGAGGTCATCAGAAAGAGGCTGACGGACGGCCTCAACGTGAAGGCGGCCGATGTCGCCAAGCTGTCCGGGATGAGCCCTGCGGCCTTCTACAAGGCGATCGAGCGGGGCGAAGTCGAAGCCGTGAAGATCGGCCGGACGCGGCTGATCCCACCGCATGAGGGCCGCCGGATCCTCGGCATTCGGGCCGATGCTCTAGCTGCATGAAAAAGCCGCCGGCCCAGGAGATCAGGACCGACGGCGGAAACTATCAGCGTCTGGACAACGCTCAGATAGTGCATCCGCGCGGATCGCGCCACTGATTTCGGCCGGCACCCCTACGCAGGAGTGCTAACCGTGAAGCCCAAGACCTACAGCCGTTCCATTGCCATCCGGCCCCACGAGGCCATCCCCGACACCGCCGCCATGCAGGCGCGCCTCGAGCAGCGCCTAGCGCAGCGGTGGGGCGTGTCCCTCCCTGTCGCCGCGGTGCTGACCGGCCTTGCCGGCATCGGCCCGCAGGTTCGGGAAGCTCGCTGATGATGGCGCCCGCCCCGATCACGCACACGACCGCCCTCGCGTTCGACGCGGCCGGCGAAGCGGCGGCCATCGCCGAGAGCTACGTCCGCGCGGCCGGCGAGTTCGCCCAGGCCCGCGACGCCCGCGGCCTCTCGTACTCGCTCCGGCAGGCCGCCGTCGCCCTCGCGGCGGCCGCATCAACTGCCCAGACGCTGCGCCCCGCTGATGGAGGCGGCCGATGAGCGCCGCGAGCCTGACCCGCCAGCAGCGCCGGCAGATGAAGCGGCTCGGCGCGGAGGCCGACCGCGCCGTCGAGGGCGATCGGCGCTACTTCGCCCGCTGGCCACATCGCATGTACCGCATCCGCCTGGTCTCAAGTGCCGAGCGCAGGCAGCTCGAGATCTTCCAAGGCAAGCCGCTTCGGCCGGACCCGGATCAGGCCGTGTTCACGGTGATGAAGCAGCTCGCCCCGGGCGTGCG
Organism: Methylobacterium mesophilicum SR1.6/6; assembly: GCF_000364445.2. NCBI lineage: Bacteria > Pseudomonadati > Pseudomonadota > Alphaproteobacteria > Hyphomicrobiales > Methylobacteriaceae > Methylobacterium > Methylobacterium mesophilicum. Next base: position 3,735,510 of record NZ_CP043538.1, read on the forward strand.
GATGCGGGCCACCGTGATCGGTCCGCGCGAGTCCATCGGCGAGGAGCTGACCGACGCCGAGGCCGGGTCGATCTACGAGAGCTACGCCGACCTGCATCCCGAGATGCGCCGGCGCGAGGCTATGTTGCGCGACACCTATGTGCGACCCGGCGGTGCTTCACCCGATCAGCAGAGTGGAGGGCTGGCAGAATGACGGCGCACACCATGCCCAACCCGACCGAGCTGCGCCTGGCCCTGCGGGAGAACGGCTATAACCCTGTGCCGGTCTCCAGCCCGAGCATGAACATCGCTTCGGCCGGCAAGCGGCCGGTCATGTCCCGATGGGAAACCCGCTGCCTTAATGCCTCGCAGGATGAAATCCGGCGATGGTCGACGAGCTATCCCGACAGCACCAACACTGGCCTGCTGTGTGGGCGGCTGGCTGGCGTCGACATCGATGTACGGGTGCCGGAACTGGCGACGGCCATCGCCGACCGGGCGCGCGACATGCTCGGGCATACCCCGCTGGTCCGGATCGGCCGCGAACCGAAGCTGCTGCTCGGCTACCGGCTCGCGATCCCGGCCAGCAAGATCCAGACGCCGGCCTTGTTCTTTACCGACGACCCCAAGGAGAAGGACACGAAGGTCGAGGTGCTGCTGTCCGGGCAGCACTTCGTCAGCTTCGGTATCCATCCAGAGACCGCCGCGCCCTACCGTTGGCCGGACGCCTCGCCGCTCACCGTTCCCTTCTCCGATCTACCTGAGACCACCGAGGACGAGCTGCGCGACTTCGTGGCGGTGGCCGAGGAGATGTTGCGGGCGGCTGGGGCAGCTACGCGCCGGGACCGCAAGCAAAAGGACCGAACCCAGGCCGCCCAGGAGAAGAAGGGCCGGAAGGCAGGCGGCTTCGGCCTGAACGAGAAACCCGACCGCGAGACCGTGGCCGACGCGCTGCGCAGCATTCCGAACGACTTCGACTACGACGGCTGGATCCGTATCGGATACGCCCTCTACAATGGCCTCGGCGAGGGCGGCCGCGACCTTTGGGAGAGCTGGTCCGCCACCTCCCCGAAAGACGACCCCGCCCACACCGCAGAGAAGTACTCGGCCTTCTCGCAGGGACGCAGCATCACCATCGCCACCCTGTTCTGGCACGCCGCCGAGAACGGCTGGAAACGCCTCGGCGCGGGGCGGTCGGGAGCCCCAAAGAAGGATCGGGCCGAACGCCGCGCCAACGCGGACCCAGCAGCCGCACCGAGCGAAGAGGGCGATGGCCGCCCCATCGTGCGGTTCGTGAACGGTAAGGTGCCCGAGGCTGTCGACCGCATGGAGGCGCTGCTGCTCGAGGCCGGCGTCCAGATCTACTCCCGTGCCGGCGCCCTGGTGCGGCCCGTCATCGACGAGGTGCCGGCAGCCAAGGGCCGGATGACCACCGTGGCGCGGATGAGCCCGCTGGTTGCCGTCAGCCTCGCCGACATGGTCGCCCGCATCATGCGGGTTCAGCGGTTCGATTGGCGGGCTGAGGACTGGCTGGACATCAACCCGCCCAGCGAAATGACCATGACGCTGCTGACCCGCGAGGGGCAGTGGCGGGTGCCGCCAGTCGCCGGCATCATCACCACGCCGACGCTGCGCCCCGACGGCTCGCTGCTCACCGCCACCGGCTACGATCCCGCAACTCGACTCTACCTCGCCCACGATCCCGGCTTCGCCATGCCGGACCTGGTGGAGCGCCCAGACCGGGACGAAGCGGTCGCGGCGCTGGCCTTCATCGAGGCGCTGCTGGTCGGCTTCCCGTTCGTCGGTCCCGTCGATCGCGCCGTGGCCATGTCGGGGATCCTGACGGCGCTGGTGCGCGGCGTACTGCCGACGGCACCGCTCCACGCCATCCGGGCGCACAGCCCTGGCACCGGCAAGAGCTTCCTGGTGGACCTCGCGGCCGTCATCGCCACCGGCCGTCGCTGCCCGGTGATCGCCGCCGGCAAGACCGAGGAGGAGACCGAGAAGCGCCTGGGCGCTCTCCTGCGCGACGCGGTGCCGGTCGTGTCGATCGACAACGTGAACGGCGAGCTCGGCGGCGACATGCTCTGCCAGCTCACGGAACGCCCGCTCGTGCGGGTCCGGATCCTCGGCAAGTCCGAGGCGCCCGAACTGGAATGCCGGTCGACCACTTTCGCCACCGGCAACAACCTCGTGCTGACCGGCGATATGACCCGCCGCGCGGTGATCTGCTCCCTCGATGCCATGCTGGACCGCCCCGAGCTACGGGATTTCAGCTTCAACCCGATCGACCGCGTGATGGCGGACCGCGGGGCCTACGTCGCAGCCGCGCTCACGGTGATCCGCGCCTATCAGGTTGCCGGCTCGCCGACCGTGTGCGGCTCGCTCGGGAGCTACGAGGACTGGTCCGACATGGTGCGCTCACCGCTGGTCTGGCTCGGCCACGCCGATCCGGTGACGAGCATGGAGACCGCCCGAGAGGAGGATCCGGAGCTGTCCGCGATCCGCGAGCTTTTCGAGCACTGGCGCGAGTATCTGCACCTATCGAGCGGCTACACCACCAACGCCATCATCCAGGCCGCCTGCGAGAAGGGGCCGGGCTCCAGCTTCGACTACAACACGCAGGAGTTCAAAGCCCCGGAGTTCCGCGACCTGCTGCTGCGCCAGGCCGGCGACGGCGGGGCGGTGAACAGCCGCCGCCTCGGCAAGTGGCTGTCTCGGATCAAGGGCCGCGTCGTCGGCGGCCACCGGATCGAGATGAAGGAGGACAGCAGCCACGGCAACCGCTTTTCGCTCTGCCGGGTCACCGGGGCGCACGAATTCCCAGGCGGCCGAGCCGCCCCCGAATACCGGGCCTCTGCGGAACCGGTGTTCTGATGCGCGTGCCAGATGTGGGGGTTTCCGGGGGATTGGGGGTTTTTTTCATCCCAACGCGAGGAACTGTCAGGATCAATTTGCACCTGCATGTTGCGGGCGTACCCGCACCCGCACAGACACGCACACATGACAGTTTACGGGTAGCGGCCAAAATGGCCCCCCATAACCGCCTAAACCCCCATCTGAGCCTGGCGAGGCGGTTGTGATCCCCGCCGCCGGCGCCTGGGGCCCGTTCCACCCCGATCTCGACGAGGCTGAGCGTTGCGTTGCCAGGCTCTCGCCGTCCGCGCGAGTAGGATCGTCAGGCTCGACGCATCTCCGCGCCAGCGCTCGGCTGCAGCAGTTCAGCCCGACGCGCGTAGGCGATACCGCTGAGCAGGATCAGGAGCACAAAGGCGGGAAGTGGCATCAGCGCCGGATCGCCAGCGAGCAGGTGGCTGCCGACGGCGCCGACCATCAGCACGGCGAGCAGGCCTGCGCCGAGGGCCACGCATCCGCGGGTCCAGAGCAGCACCGCGCCGAGCAACTGCAGCGCGCCGACCACGTACATGAACCACAGTGGGTAGCCGAAGCGGGCGAAGCCCTCGACCTCGAAGGACACAGCGGCGAACTTCATGCCGGCCGCTGCCAAGAACACCGCCGTCAGCAAGCCGCGCAACACCACGTCGCCGATACGTCGCCGATCCGAACCCTGAGCCATCGCCACCTCCTCGTTCCTGTCCGCGCGGGTCACGTCCGGCAGCTCACACGAAATGGGACGGCAGCGCCGCGGTCTGGGCGACTTGAAGGAGGGCTAGGACCAGGCCCGACATCATCGACCACGCCACGATGTGGTCGGTCACGGTCATGCCCTTGGTCATCATCTTGGTGGCCATCGCTCGTCCCCTTGTCTGCGCAGCCGTGGATCGGCTGTCCTGGGGCGGCCTTATGGTTAAGCTCGGTTGCGCCAATATTGCTTCGATTGTTGCGTCAGCCGGCGCCAGATCAGTCGATCGATCGCCCGCGATGGGCAGGCCCTCGCCTCTCTAGTGATCTCCCGCAGCATTCCAGACTGATCCGCAGCCTGGCCACACCCGCATGAGCCTGAAGGAGCCGCCATGTCCGAGCCCGACCGCATGCCTCACCCCGGCCGCACCTCGGCCGAGCGCCGCGCCCTCGACCGGGTTGGCTGCGGCGAGCCCCCGGGGTGCTCGCACCGGACACTCCGGAACCTACTCAGTGCCGGCCTGCTCGTTGAGGCTGGTAGCCAGACGCGCCGTGACACGCTCGGCCCTTTCCAAGTGCCGGTCTACGAGATGCCGATCCCGGTTCATATGGCTTGGTGCTCGGCCGTCGCGGCGACCGATGAGGAGATGGCCGGTCTGGAGGGACTGATATGACCCCGCCTGCGACCGCCTCGCGCACGCGCGCGCGCGTGAGTGGGAAAAGTGGGAAAAGTGTTGGGTGCTCCGACCTTGAGGACGCTGCCGATGCCCTGCTGCGCATCGTCGTGACAGGCGAGCGCCAGAGAAGCGCTGTTGCCAACCCTGACTGGCAGAAGGGCCGCCCCTGGACCGACACCCTAGCGCCGGCCTCAACCGACGCTCTCGACGTTGCCGGCCTCGCCACGGATCCGATCGGCACTGCCTGCCGGGCCGAGCTGCGCCGGATCGGTCACGCCCTGCATGCCGCCAATCCGGACGAGGACCTCGCCGCGCTGGGGGTCGAGATCGCCGAGATGGACCCGACGCACGCGGGCTGGCGGGCGATCGTGCTGGAGATGGCTTGGCACGGGATCGGAGGGCACACGCTCTCAGGCCTCCCGGCCGAACGCTGATATCAGTACCCGCCGTAGAACCGCCGCGGGCCGTCATAGCCGCCGTAGCCACGATCGTAGCCTCGGCCGTACCCGTAACCGGGCCGGTCGCCGTAGTAGCCGCGGGGCCCACCATAGCCCCAGCCACGGTCATTAGGACGGCAGCGTCCCCACGGGTTTGGATGGAAGCCTGGGCCGCAGCCACCGGCCACACGCTCGATCAGAGCCACAGCGTCGGGCCGGCCGTACCCGAATGGTGCTGCGTTCGCCGCCGAGTGGTGGCGAGCCCGGCCGCGAACACAGCGGCCAGACCGAGCAACTTGGTGCGCACCATGATCAAACCTCTTGAACGTCGGACCGGGCTTGCCGGGCCGGATGACAGGAGAGTGCACCGAGCCCGCTGAACCGGTTCTGGTCCGCGCGTTCATCAACCAGAGGGGCTCGAGCGTTCGCGCTGCACTCCCGCCGGCCACATGAACACGGCGGGGCTCCAACGTACTAAGCGACAAGCTGAAGCCCCCTCAACGGGGATCAATCGTCATCGTCATCGTCAAGGCGTCGACGGTTCTCACGCCGGATCGCATCGCGACGTTCTTCACGGAACTCCTCGCGGCGCTCTTCACGGCGGATCTCGTCTCGATCGCGTTCCCGCGGGGTACGCGGATCCACCCGCACTCCACCGGGGCCGATGTCGATGCTCTGTGCAAACGAGGGCGCTGTTGGGATCGCGAACAAGCCTACTGCGATCAAGCTTCCCGTGATGAGCTGCTTCATGGTGGGTTCCTCCGAGCGTGGACCGTCAAAGGGTTCTGCCCGCCGGCTGTTCCGCTCAAACCACGGCGTGCAGCCACTCACATACGTTCACTCCGACCGTCCGCCAGCCCAGCCACGAGCCTCGGGCGGCGCATAGTGATGCTCAATGTCCACGGCCGTTATGGTCCCACCGGTACTCTCTCGAACGATCCGAGCGATAGCGCCGTCGCTGTGCCCAGCGGCGCGCATCTGCTCTATCTCGTCGGAAATCATCGCCACGAACTGAGCCACCGGAAACGTCTCGGGCGGCAGATCCAGAGCGGCGCGCAACGCGGTGTTGGCCAAGGCGGCCTGTTGAGCGGTGAAGGTAGGCTTAGGCTCTGTCATCGCCGTGCTCGCGGTTCGGCCGGTCACTCTACCCATCTGAGAGAAGACCGGTGCTCATGTCCAACGCCATGAACCTGTGTGACCAACCCGCAGCGGCGACCATCGGGGCCATGACCGCTTCGCGCGCGCGCCTGAGTGCGCAAAGTGTCGGCTCACGCCCCGCCATCGACGAGGCCCATGAGAGCACCATGTCTTCTGCATGGCCGATCACGACCTCAAACCCGGCGCCCGCATCAATTGCCCGCAGTGCGGGGCGCTTCACGAAGCCACTGCGTACGGCATGATCGAGAACCGTGACGACGCCCGCTGTCGTGTCTGCCGGGCCAACCTGACGCACTGGCCGCAGTATGTCGGCCTCCGGCTTGTCGATCAGGACGAGATCACGCCTACCCGTACAGCCTGACCAGCCGCGCCAGCTTCCAGAGCCCCTGCAGATCGGCCTTCGCACGCCTCGTGGCCGCTCGCATCTCCCGTGTCTGCGCTGCCACCGCGCGCCGCTCCGCGATGTAGCCGGCCGAGTGCCGGCCATGCGTCAGGTTCGATGCCTTGGATCGCGCCAGCCCTTCCGCCGTCATGGGGCCGCGGCTGCCGCCACCATGCATCCGGCACCGCCCGTTCGGCATCGCCGGGCCCTTGCACGGGCACCCGGATCGGGTTTTTGCCCCGCATCGAGCCGCCGCCTGCGCCCGAATTAATGACTCCCGCCAGTCAGGCACGAAGCGGGGTGCTTGGGGTTCGTCCTCGCTTTTGAATAAAGCCCCCATTTAGACACCCGCCCGCTTTCGCCGGGACACCCCCGTGTGGCCGCCGATTACAGCCTGTCCCCCGGCCTCGACACGGTTGTGCTGCACGATGACAACCTGTCTCCCACCGCTCCGGACCTTCTGCAGCGTCAGCAGCCCGGCTTGGTAGGCGCTGCTGGCCCGCATGGCCGCACCGATCAAGCGCGCGCCCTCGACACAGGCCGCCTGCCCGGCCGAGCCATAGGTCTTGCCCGCGAGATCCAGCTGCTTGCCCGCGACGGCCGCGGCCTTCATCGCCAGGACGTGGGTAGCCGCGAGTTGATGGGCCAGCATGCGTTCGAGGCTATCGGCCGCCTGCATCGAGTCCGCGGTGTCCAACGCCACTTCCAGTGCGCCGGCCTCCTTCAACAGGTCGAGCCGGTCGCGGCTGGCATCGGCCGCCACGGCATCAGGGTTCACGAGCGTGTCGAGGATCGCCGGGAGGGTGTTGACGGCGAAGTCCTCGGCCGGGACCAGTTCGCCGCCAACGGCTCGCACCGGAGCCTCAACGGGAGCCCGCACCTCTGCTTCGCGCCGATCCGAATAGCCCGAGGGACCACCCCGCTCCTCTGCCCTCACGCGGGACACCCCGAGAAGGGTATCGCCGGATCGTTGTCTCTGCGCCATGCCTGCTGCCGCCTGTCAAAACATCGTCCGGTCTGTCGCATGATATAGCACTTCGGAAGGTAAAGCCTACAGCGGCCGCAAATCAGCAGCGAGTTTTTACGTTTATTGATGCGGAGACATCTTGCCAGTGCACGATAAAGGGCGCAGGGACGTGTTAACACGCGCTGGAGAATAGAACGTGGGCGAGAACGTTGAGATGGTCGAGGCTGTTGCCGTCGATTATGTACAAATCACGGCCGACGTCGTCTCGGCGTACGTGTCCAAGAACTCGGTTCGGCCGGCAGACATGGCGGAGCTGATCGCCAGCACGCACGCTGCTCTGGCGGGACTTGGCAACGGTGTGGCTTCGGCGGCTCCTGCGGCCGAGAAGCTCACACCCGCTCAGATCCGGAAATCGATCAGGCCGGATGCTCTCGTCAGCTTCATCGACGGCAAGCCGTACAAGACGCTGAAGCGGCACCTCGCCGGCAACGGCCTGACGATGGAGGAGTACCGTGCGCGCTTCGGCCTGCCGCGGGACTACCCCTCCACAGCGGCCAGCTACTCGGCCCTGCGTTCGGAGATGGCTCACAGGAATGGGCTCGGCCAGCTTCGCAAGAAGGTCGCTCCGAAGGCTGCGGCGCCCGCTGAGATTATCTCGGAGAAGCCGAAGCGTGCTGGGCGGCCGCGGAAAGCCAAGGACGGTGCTGAGGCGTAACCCGGATCTTTCTCCGGTCATCGACTCTTCCCTTACCTCGCGGCGGTTGAGCGCCTTGGTGCTCCTGCTTGCGAGCACGCCGGCTGCCGTGTCCTCCCCGTTCGCGTGCGGCCGGCGCGTCTTCGCCCCTCTTGCGGCTGCGAAGGGCAATGTTTCTGCTCACGCGCGCGTTATCGGCGTTCATCGACTCTGAGGCTACGATGCGCCATCGCACTCTCGTCACAGCCCTTCCATTCTTGCTGCTTTTCTCAGGCGCAGCCTTCGCACAGGCGCCAACGGCGGCGCCGCCATCTGCGACAGCCCCGGGTTCACCTGGGGTGGTTGCACCGCAGCCGGGGTCAACGGGTGCTCCGGCTACCGTGACGGGCACCCCGACGGGGCAACCCGCGGACACTGTGACGAACAACTCGTCAGCAGGAGGGAATGCCGCCCAGCCTGAACGGCCCGTACCTCAAGGTGGCGCCGCGAAGTAAGGGTTGGTCACCAGCACGAATGCCGCGGCGGTCGGCATGCTTGCATCGCGACCTTGATTGCCAATCGCGCAGGATCTGCGACTCTCAGGAAAGACTGTGGGTCGCTTGGTCCGCGCGGATCAGCATTACGAGGAGGTATCGTCATGGCTGAGAAGGACAAAGCGCCAGGCGTAAGCGTGGTGCCTCCGACGGTGCCAATCCCGAACGTTAACGTGCCGGACCCGACGACCGGCAGCGAGAGGAAGGATTTGGTCAAAGACGCCGAGATCAAGCCTGAGGATCCTGACGAGGCGGCTGAGGACGGCTTGGCTTGATCATCGTGCGTCGCTCAATCGCGCTCCTCGCCGCCTTAGCCACCCTCGCCTTCCTTCCTGTTGCAGGACGCGCGCAGAGCACGTCGGAGCCGCCTCGAAAGCCTGTCTCGGGTACGACAGCAGCTGGCGAGGAAGCGGCGTCAGCCGTCGATCCGGCAGTGCTCGATCGCTGCCGACAGCGAGCGGACGCTCAGAAGCTAAAGGACGGGCCGGAGCGGAAAGCCTTCATGGGGACATGCGTCACACCGGAGGATTGAGCGTGGCTTCGGCTCCTCACAAAAACCCACTCCCTGAATGCCCCTTGAAGGCGTTCGCCCGCCGGATGTAGCCGACCACGGTCCTCGGATCCCGGTGGCCGGACTGGTCCATGATCCGCGCGAGATCCGCCCCGCGTTCGGCCGCCGTGGTGATGTAGCCGGCCCGGAGCGAGTGCGCCCGAAGGTCGAGGCGTCGAGGCCGGCGGCCGTGCAGTAGGCCTGCAAGATGTTGGCGACGGATCGGTCCGAGAGCTGCGCGGGCTTGCCGCTGGCATCGAGCCACCGAACGTTGCCTGACCGCGAAATCGGCTTGAACACCGGGCCCGATGTGATGCCGGCCGCGTCCAGCCACTCGCGCAGCAGGGCGACGGGCCGGATGAAGCGCCCGTGCGGGATCGCCTTCTCAAGCCCCCGGCCCTCTTGGTCGACTTTCGACCGACGGACCATGACGCGCAGGCCCTCGGGGTCCTCGCGCAGGTCCTCCACGTCGAGCGCTACCAATTCGGACCGACGGAACGCGCCCGCAAATCCCAGCGCCAGCAGAGCCCGGTCGCGCTTGCCTGTCAGGGTGTCGGGCGTCCGCATCAGCAGCGCCGCCAGGATGTCGGCGGTGGCGGCTGTCTTCTGATTGATGCGGCGATCCCGCAGCTTGCGCCGGGCGCCTTTGATCGCGGCGTGCACGCCCTCGTCGTCTGTCGGGTCCGGCGCCTTGGCGAGCTTGTGCCCATACCGGATCGCGGCCAGCCGCCGGCCGAGCGTTGAGGTCGCCCTGCCCTCCTCCGCTTCGTGGACGATGAAGGCCGCCACGGTCTCCGGCGCCGCCGGCATCGAGCGGAACCCGTACCGGGCGCACCACGCCTCGAACACGCGCACGTCCGCGCGGTAGGCCCGCACGGTGGCGTCGGCCTTCGAGGCGCGCTGGTAGGCCTGGACGAGCGCCAGGGTCTCAGCCGGTAGGGCGCCCAACGGCAGGACGATTTCGGCTGGGAGAGTGTCCGACACTATCTAGCTCCCCGATCCGGTGAAGGCGTCGGGCTTGTTCCGGCCCATCTGCTCATCGGTCACGGCGATCCGCTCCCCTGCACTCGACCGACCTTGCGTGCCAAAGCTTCCTGCCAACCCACGGGCGGCTCGGTGATCCCGCGCAGTCGAGCCGCCTCTTTGACGTTGCGCAGGATGACAACCCATTCGGCCTCGGTGGCCTGGGCTGGGGGCGCGAGCTTCAGCGCGTGTGCGATCGCCTCGGCTGACCGTCGCCACTCGGATGGGAGAAACGGAAGCCTGTCGCTGTCGTCAGTCATGGAGGCAGCCCACCTTAGCCGTAGGAGATGCGGCGGACCCTAACGTCCGCTCCAACGACGCGCACATAGCCATGGCTTCACTTCATCACGACAGTTGCAACTGGCCATCGCCAAAACTTCCGAGAAGGACGATTATCGGAAGCTACCGCTGCGACGGCTTGATAGCAAGACGGCTCGACGTGTCGATCGGTGGATGGCGAGCGGTCAGGCCGTCGTGCAAGGTTGGCGGCTCGACGCGCCGACGGCTCGACGGATCGCGGGCTCGACCTCTCGACGGCGAGCGCGCCCGCAAGCTTGACGGCGTGTTAACCTGACGCTTCCCATGCTCGACAGCGAGACGGCAGGACGCTTCGCATGCAGACGATCACGATAGCGGCTCGGAAGGGCGGGGTCGGCAAGACCACTCTCGCCACGCACCTCAGCGTCATCGCCGCCGGTCCGAGCAAGCCGGTACTGCTGTTCGACACCGATCCGCAGCGGTCGCTGAAATGGTGGTGGGACCTGCGCCAGGGCGAGACGCCGGCCCTCATCGAGTGCGAGGCGCGCGAGCTGCCCAAGATCCTGCCGGCGGCCAAGGACGAGGGCGTGGCCTACAGCATCGTCGACACGCCGCCCCACGCCGAAGGTTCGATCGCCGACGCGATGCGCGTGGCCGACCTGGTGCTGGTGCCGACCCGGCCAGGGCCGTTCGACCTCGCGGCGGTGGCGACCACCCTCGACCTGGCGCAGCGCGTTGGCAAGAAGCCGCTGGCCGTCATCAACCACGCGCCGCCCCGCACCGGGTCGTCGGAGCCCGCCATCGTGTCGGAGGCGCGCGAGACCCTGACCCGGATGGGTGCCACCGTGGCGGCCGCCGTGGTCTCGCAGCGGGTCGCCATGTCCCACGCCATCATCGGCGGGCAGACGGTCAACGAGTTCGAACCGCACGGCCGCGCCGCCGAGGAGATGCTGGCGCTCTGGTCCGAGGTTCAGTCCATGATGAAGGAGTAGGGGATATGTCCGCTGAACGTCAGCCGCTTACGAGCCTTGCGGACCGCCTCGCCAGAAAGACCTCGGCTCCCGAGCCCGAGAAGCCGGCGGAGACCCATGCCGCTCCGGAGTTGCAGACCGCGCCGGCCAAGGCGAAGGGGTCCGACACGCGGGTGCAGATTATCGTCCGCATGACGCCGGCCGAGCGGAAGGCCCTGCGCCAGATCGCCCTCGACCAGGACACGACCGCCCAGGCTTTGGCCGAGGATGCGATCCGCGACGTCCTGCGACGTCACGGCTTCAAGGGGTCGTGACGCCTCTACGGCTTGGCGGCTCGATGTCGCGACCACAAGACGCCTCGATGCGTTGACGGCGAGACAGCTTGATAGCAAGACGTCTTCCTGCCAGCCGCGGACGCGGTCGGGGTGCGCAAGGCCGGGCGAGCCGTGGTGGTATGGCCGCCCGGCCGAGGCTGAAGAGAGTCCAAGACGCCACACTTGAAGCATTGCGGCTTTCCGTTCGATGGCGGAACCCGTCACGCTGCCTAGTATTGTAGCAATTCATACCCTGAAACGCTTTTGATATGAGCACTCACGTTTTCGTGAGGATGGTTCGGAGTGGTTAGCCGCCTAGCGACTGAGAAAATCTCAGAAACATATTGTCTGAAATCGTAGCTTTCCAGCAACGCTCTTCGCCAACGTGCAACGACTGGGTCTTGCGCGATTGCTTATTGTCAAGCGCTGGGTTCAATAGCCTCAAGTCGGCGCAGTAAAAGTCGGCAATCAAGTCCGCCGCCTAGATGCGGACAGAAACAATTCTGACGGCGAAATCCGGCCACCGGACAATGCCGCGCTATGGGTCTCGAAGAATTGGGGTTATCGATGAGGTTCTTGAAGAGCTCCCTATTGGGCTCGGCTGCCGCGTTCGCCGCAGTTGGAGGTGCCCACGCCGCCGACCTGCCGGTCAAGAAGGCGGTTCCGATCGAGTACGTCCGCGTCTGCTCCGCCTACGGCGCCGGCTTCTTCTACATTCCCGGCACCGACACCTGCCTGCGTCTCTCGGGTCGGGCCCGGTTCGAGGGCGGCTACCAGACCGCCTACACCCGCCAGTTCAACCAAGGCGGTGACTCGGCTGGCTACGGCACCCGCATGCGCATCAACCTCGATGCCCGCACCCAAACCGCCTATGGCACGCTGCGCGCCTTCGTGCGTCTCGACGCCGGCTACCGCTCGGGTGGCCCTTACGGCGGCGGCACCTCCGGCACGCAGCAGCGCATCGGCCAGGCCTACGCGGCCCTCGGCGTCGATCAGTTCGGCCGCGCCCAGCAGTACATGAACGTCGATAAGGCGTTCATCCAGTTCGCGGGCCTGACCGCCGGTCGCGCGTCCTCGTTCTTCGACTTCTACGCCCACGACTTCGAGTTCACCGGCGCCACGGCCGGCTCGGACGTGTTCTCCACGAACCTGCTCGCCTACACCGCCACGCTCGGCAACGGCCTGTCCGCGACGCTCTCGGCCGAAGACCCAGTCTTCCGCCGCACCGGCGTCTTCTCGCCGACCGTCAACGCCAACAACGTCACGGTGAACGCGGCGATCACGAACTTCGGCATCACCAACTCGCCGATCCCGGTGATCACGGGCTTCAACGCGGCCGGTGCGCCGTCGCGCTTCAACTTCGTCGACGGCATCGAGAAGAGCCGGATCCCCGACGTCGTCGGCGTGCTCCGCCTCGATCAGGCCTGGGGCTCGGCCCAGATCTCGGCGGCCATGCACGAGTTGAACATCGGTAACATTCAGAACGGCCTCGGCTTCGTGCCCGGCGGTGGCCTCGGCACGGCGGCGACCGCGGCGAACGGCTCGAACCTGAGCATCCCGCACGCCAACTCGGCCTACGGCTTCGCCGTGCAGGGCGGCATCAAGGTCAACGCGCCGTTCATCGCTCCAGGCGACGCGCTGTACGTCCAGGCCGCCTACGCGAACGGTGCTCAGATCTACTCCGGCTACTCCTCGTACTCGGGCACCTACGCCCAGACGGCCGCGACCATCCAGGGCCAGAAGTTCACGCAGTACTTCAACGACGCGCAGATCAACCCGTTCACGGGTCAGATCGAGAAGAACGACAACGTCACCGTGTCGGCGGCGTACCTGCACTACTGGTCGCCAGAGTGGCGCTCGGCGTTCTTCGGTTCCTACGGCGAGCAGAACTTCGCGAAGAACTCGCGGTTCGAGCAGGGTGTGCTGTTCAACGTCGTCAACCCGGCCAACTCGTTCGGCTCGAACGGTGTCGGCACGCCCGGCACGCGGTTCTACGCCCTCAGCCAGGCGCTCCGCGACACCTACCAGTTCGTCGCCGGTGCGAACATCATCTGGTCGCCGGTCAAGGATCTCGATATCGGCGTGGAAGGCTTCTACACGCAGATCGGCGTGAAGAACGGCCGCGTCATCGACGTCGACAAGGATCCGACCGCCTACTCCCGCGTCGCGGCGATCAACGCTGGCGGCTTGGTCCGGACCACGACCTCGGACGGCGTGTCCCAGATCCGCGTCCGCGTTCAGCGCGACTTCTAATCCCCAGATCGAGGCCGGTTGTTCTCCAAAGCTTCCTGGTCTTGATGTCCCCGTGCAAAGGGACCCTCACTGCCCGGCCGAAAGGCCGGGCTTTTTGTTGAGCTGAGCCGCGCTAGCTGTCCGGCATGGCCAAAGAGATCCCCAGCGTCGGCGACTTGCGCCGGAAGTCCGAGGTGACGGACGACGAGATCGAGGCTGCGACGGCCGCCTACCTGAAGGACGAGGCCGCCAAGCCGTTCGCCTTCAAGTCCGGCCACACCATCGACGTGGCCAAGGCGATCGAGATGCACCCGCAGGCCAAGAAGCTGCTGGCGGACAAGGACACCACGCTCGGCCTGCGCCGCACGGTGGTGAAGACCGCCGTCATCATGGGCTTCCCGGTGCAGTGATGAGGGCGGTTGGCCTCATGATCCGCATACGCATGAGAGCTTTCCAGCCGCCATTGACCGGAATGGCCACGGTGCCAGCTATCCTATCAATAGGAGGTGGCCCTCATGCAGAACACTCCAGAACCCTCTGACGCTCATTGGGAGCGCGAGATCGCGTTCGGCTCGCTCTTCGTCGGGTCGATGATCGTGTCCGTGTCGCTCGCGGCACTCGGCTTCGGGATCTGAGGCGCAGCGCCAACCCGGAAGCCAGCAAAAGCCCGCCGCGGCGAACCGGGCGGGCTTAGAGCGCCTAACACAACGGGCACGGATCGTGTGGTCGGGCGTTGGCTGGGATGGCTCGCCCCTTCTTCCCAACGATCTGTGGACTGAGACTCGCCCCGCTTCTTCCGCCGCCCCGGCCGCGTCCAGAACGTTATGCAAAAAGCCATTTCCGATCGCAAGATGCAGATATCAGCTCCACCATCGAGCACGAAGGAGATTGACAACCTTATCTCTCTGCATATCAATTCTTTGGAGACTCATCCTACAGACTTTCGACGCCGTAAGTCTCCTGCATCGCGGGCACTTTCCGACAAACACCGGGCAATGCTTGAAACGCGTCGAGCTCAGCTAAGACTGAGTCTCACACCCGCAAACGAGGAGGCTCTTGAAGATGCAATTGCAGTCATCTTTGGTCGTCCCACTCAATTTGGCATTTCAGAGGAAGAGGCTTATCTGAAAATGAAGCTATACTCTGAGGTTCTTAGAGGCTTTCCGGCGTGGGCAATGAACGAGGTTCAGTACCGATTTGGTAGTGGGCCGTGGCAATGTCAGTGGAAGGGAATTGGGCTTCCTGAGTCGCATCATATAGCTGCTGAATGCCGCCATATTCTTTTGCCGATCGAGCGCGAGCTCGCTCGGCTGAACACTCTCCTCGACGCCGAAGTGTACGAAGACCGGGCTACCCCTGACGAGCGCGAAAGAGCAGTAGCCCATGCTAGAACGGTAATATCTAACATGAGAAGTCAGTCGTTGGCTAATGACTCAGAAAGCACACGCAACCGCATTGGCAATGCTGATCGCGGCTTTGAATCGAATAATTATGACTCTATTTTACAAGAAAGAATCGACAATGAACACAAATCATCTTGGATTCATGTATCAGCGACTGGTTCGATCAAGACCTCCGAATAAACATGTCATTTATTCGAACCAAAGCGCTCTCTAGTTGTCTGAGTTGAAATAAATTTGACAGTTTAGTTGTGTGGGTGGATCGTTGGGTGCATCCTGATGGAGGTGTGCCATGTCGCGTGGCCCAAAGGCCGTATCTCTCGATCTCAGCCGGCACGAGCAGGGTGAGATACAACGTCTGCTGCGCCGACACGGGACCGGGCAGGCGCTGGTTTCGCGTCTGCGTATCATCCTGGCCGGTGCGGAACCTGGCGCGACCATCCTGGGGTGGCGACGGCGGTGAGAATCAGCCGCCAGACGGTGGCGCTCTGGCAGTCCCGCTTCGCCGCGCATCGACTGGAGGGGCTGGTCGACGCGCCGCGCTCCGGAGCGCCCTGCAGCATCAATGACGAGGCTATCAAGCGCCTGGTCACTCTTACCCTGGAAGAGGCACCGGCCAACGCCACGCACTGGGGTACCCGCTCGATGGCGCGCCGCACCGGCATGAGCCAGAGTGCGGTGTCACGCATCTGGCGCGCCTCCGGTCTGCGGCCGCACCGAGCCGACACCTTCAAGCTCTCCGCGGATCCCGCGTTCGTGGAGAAGTTGCGCGACGTAGTCGGCCTCTACCTTACCCCACCCGATCGCGCGCTGGTGCTGTGCGTCGACGAGAAGCCGCAGATCCAGGCGGTGTAGGGTATGGCTGCAGCCTTTCCCCTCCGGCCGGGCCAAGCCGAGCGTGTGCCGCTCGCCGCACCCGGCGTCGCCTCGGCCGCCCTGTTCGCGTTCCTGACCTCCTTCGACAAGCTCGTCATCTCGCTCTTCCTCACCAACGCGGCCACGCAGAGGGGGGAAAGGGCCCGATTCTATGAGGATTCGGGGGCTTGAAATGAGGAATCGGGGGCGCAACTATGAGGTTTTGGGGGAGCCGTCCCCACCTTCTCCACACTGCCTGGTGCCCAACTATGAGGTTTTGGGGGAAGGCTGAGTGTGCCCTTCGCAGGCTTCGGCCGCAACTATGAGGGAATGGGGGAAGCCGCTTAAACGCTTGGTTTTGCAGGGGTCCGGCCGCCCCAACTATGAGGTTTTGGGGGCACGGGCCTTGCGGGCCTGACGTACCAGGCGTGGGAGGGAAGGCGTCACCGGCAGCACCGCTTCAACAGTGCCGGTGATGCGGGCACGGCGGCCGAGACGCGGGCGCTCGGCTTCGGCAAAGGCTTCCTGCAGGGCCTCGGCGCCCTTCGGCATCCATCCGACCATGACGGAGGCGACGCGCTTGCCCTGCTTCACCGGCAGCACCGAGATGTTGAAGGCAGCCAGGGCGTTGATCTCATCGACGGCTGGCTTGAGGACGTGCTTGTTCAGCTCGCCGAAGGTTTTGTATTTGCCGGGCATCACACCAAGCAGGTCCCGAAATTCATCGAGGGCATATTGCTGGCTCTGCTTCAGGCCCAGGCCGGTCAGCTGCGCGACGTTCTCGTAGAGGCTGACGGCGTATTTCGAGGAGAAGGCCATCAGTACGGGCAGCTTGATCTTGCCCCAGATGGTCGAGGTTTTGAGGATTTCGACCAGGCGCTTGTCGAAGCTGTAGGTTAGGACGCCGGCCGGCCGGTCGGGATCGTCCATGTCGTTGCCGCCGAGGAACTGGACGCGGCGCGTCTTGCCGTTCGGCATGCGAACCGTGAGGATGGCGCGCATGAGGGCCGTCACGGCCTCCTCCACCCGCTCGTAGCCCTTGTGGCCGTCGGGCTTCAGCATGTCGATCTCGACGGTGTAGTCCCGGCCGTCCGCGATGCCCTGCATGTGGGCGTTGTGCCAGAGAACGGTGATGGCGCGGCGGGCGTTCAGCGTCAGCTCGTGATGGCCGCTGATCTGGATCAGCTCAGCCGGCTTCGACGCCTCGCTGTGACTGCGGGGCTTGAGGTCGAGAACGTAGAGCTGGGCGGTATCCTTCTGCATGATTCGTCCAGCCTATCGCAAACTATGAGGCTGTAAAAATGAAAATTTTCCCTGCTGGATTTTCATTTTTAGCCTAGCGGCTGGCTTGTGGCCAAGTCTGCAAGTGCCGCAGCCGCAGCCTTCAAGTGAGGTGTCACGTCTTTCGCGGTCGGTAGGCTCCAAACATCATCTTCCAATCTGAATATCCAGCCGTTCGTATGCGTGTGGAAACGCGATCGAGGCTCGATAAGCTTGTGAGGAACGATGATTGCGCGATATACGGAATAATCCACATTGAACAAAATACCGGCGAGAAAATCGAAATGCTTTTCGGGCAACTTTCGGAGCGAACTGAGTTGGCGTGATTTGTTATGAGGTGTGATGCGGCGGCTTTTGATCTGATAGGTCCGGTCGTTCTCATCGACCGCATCGTATCCTTTTTAGAATTGTTCACCAACGTCCAGCCGAAAGCTTTCGCAAAAAGAAATTCAGCATAGTCGCCAATGGGTCCGTTCGCGCTTCGGACAATTTTACGTTCGCGCAATTCTTCGATAACCGCCCCGTGCAGCTCCAGCAGTTCGTTGACCTTCCGCGCTTTCACAAAGCCTATGATTTCGTCAGGGGACATCGGGGATCTGTTCCGGTGATGGTCAGGGGGTTAAACCTCCTGCCCTTCCAGCTCGCGTTTCAACGCGGCGTAAGCGCGTTCGAGGGTCTCACCAACGAGCCAGCCTTGGCTGTCGGCAATGGCGTACATGCCATCGGCGCAGGCTGGCGTCGTCCGGCAATTGAACTGGATGGTGCGGCCGGTGCGGTGCCGGCGCGGCTCGCGCTTCGGCGCGGCAGGTTCGGCCTTCGCTGCGGGTGCCGCAGCCGCGGCCGGCTTCGGCCTGACGGCCTTCGGCTCTCGGCTGGAAAACTGCGCGGCCTCGGAAACCGCCCTCACCTGCTCCGGGTCCGGACCGGCCGGGCGTGATCCCTCCTTCGGCTTGAAGTCGGACAGGTCCAGGTCGTCATCCTCGAACAGCTTGGCGCGGTCGTTCATCACGCCACCTCACGAGTCAGGGATTTGCCGTTCGCCTTGAGCAGCTGCACCACCTCATGCGCGAGCGCTGTGGCGTTCCGCTTGGCGGCGGGGATGTTGCTGACCTGGCTCGGATCGAGCGTTGCGAGCGTGCCGCCATAGGAGAACACGGCGCGGAAGGCAGCACGTTCGACCATCTGCGTCTTGAAGGTGGGAACGCCCGCTTCCGTCAGCTGCGCCTGGATATCTTTGAGATCGCGGGTTTCGATGGCGGCGCTCGTCCGGGTGAACAGGACGGCGCATGGGATCTCGCGATTGAACGCCTTTTCCTGGCGCTTCACGAGCTTGATGGCTTTCACGGCCTCGGCCGCGTCGAGCTGGCTGCCCTGGCTCGGTATGATGACAAGATCGGCGCGGCTCATGGCATAGGCCACCAACATGTTGGCGGTCCCTTCGAGGTCCACGATCACGAACTGCGCCTGGCGCTCGGCCGCCTCAATGGCGTCGATGATCGTGTCCTCCCTTGCGTCTGCCACGACTTTCAGGCGCTCGGGTCTGTTTGGGCGGGCAGCCCAGCGGGACAGTGGCATGTTCGGGTCAGCGTCGATCACGGTGACGCCTGCTCCCCTGCTCGCCAGCTCCGAGGCGAGAATGACGGTGGTAGTCGATTTGCCGACGCCCCCTTTGGGACTGGCGCAGATGATCGTTGGCATGAGAGCCCCGTTGGGCAGGAGGTTGGAAGGCGGGCAGGCTTGGAGTCGGTGCCTGCAACCATGGTCCGCTACTGCCAACAAACTGTCAACAAACTGTTCACAGTCCACTCACTGGCATCATAGTGTTCGCTGTTCACAGTCAGTTAGCGGTCTGATCCCTGTTCACAACCTGTTAGCATTGAACTGAGCAAAGTGAAGCCCTGGGGCGCGTGGAGAAGTTGAGGCTCCGTTCCGGCAGGGTGACACCAGCTACATGGCTGGACGCGATACAGCCCCGCTTGAAACTCGAATGCGGACCATTTCGGAGCGGTATCGAGCATCGTGAATTGGTTGGGCGTGCCGGACCTGGCCTCAAGGGCATCGAAGCCACCACGGCACTGGTTGATCGACCCCTCGTCCGTGCGCGTATCATTCACTGTCTGTGAACAGTGAACATGTACGGCTAGGCCGACCTCGAGACGAATGTCTCTGCCAAGCGTGACCAAGCACCTGCACCAGGGGATCGAAAGTGACACTTCCGAGTGAAGCGGGCGATGCTGTGGGTCGGTGGGTTTCGCTCGTTCCATACGGTCCGGCGCACGATCTGCGGCTTCGAGGCGATGATGTGGCTGCGCAAAGGCTTCGGGTTTGCGGAGGTGTGGACCGTGCGCGAGCAGAACCGGCTGCTCGTCTGCTGCCTCAGGCTTTCCACCACGAACAAAGCATGGAAGCCGGATAGTAGACGCCCTTCCGCGGCTCTAGGTCTGGTTGGCAACACGCCCCGGGTATCAACGCCAGCCCACAATCTGTCGATACGATTCCGGTATCAAAATTATGATCAAATGGTATTTGACGGTATAGGGCAATACGCCTAAGTCTTTTGGGTGTCTGCTTCGTTTGCCGCAGACCGCTGACTGAGACCCCAGCGTGGATGGAAACGCCACCAGCGCCCGGGCCGTCGAATAGCACTAAGTTGCCGACCTGTCTTTCCCAGACATAGATTCAAGCGATGCTGGACGTCGCGTGATGAATGCCATGACTATCCATAATTCTCGCGCTTCTTTCAGGTTTAGCATCGCTTCCGCGTGGCCATTCCTCCTGCACGGTTTTCGGGTTGCTGCATCTGTTCTGGCCGCTTTGGCTGTTTCCTACAACTTAGCGCTCGACAATGGGTTCTGGTCGGGCATCACCGCCGCTGTTGCCTGCCTGCCTAGCCTTGGAACATCGTTGCAAAAGGGACGCGTCCGGATCGCGGGTACTTTCGTTGGTGCGGTTAGTATCGTCGCGATAACAGCGATGTTCCCCCAGAACTGTTTCGCGCTTTTTGTGAGCGTGGCTCTCTGGTGCGGTCTGTGCGGGTTCGTTGCCAGCCTGCTAAGGAATTTCGGAAGCTACGGCGCGGCGCTCGCCGGCTTTACAGCAGTTGTCATCTTCACTGGCATCTTCGACGATCCGAACCACGCGTTCATCCTCGCAATGACGCGAGCGCTTGAGATCAGCATCGGCGTGGCCAGCGCGGCCGCCATCCTAGTCGTCACAGATACCGGCGGTGCGCGGGAGCGCCTTGCCACAGCCTTCGCCGACATTGCATCCGCTGTCTCCATCCATCTGGATCTCCGGTTGCAAACCCAAGCTATGGACTCGGACGCGGCGGCCGCCCTCGTCAAGCGCGTGGTCGCGTTGGACAGCCGGCTCGACGAGGCATTCGGCGAGGAGCCGGACCTGCGTCGGCGGTTCGATGTTTTGCATGCTGGCATCGAGGGACTGTTTTCGGCCTTGGCCGCCGCGGAGGATATCAGCAATCTGGGAACCAGCCCGAGCCGGAACCCGACAGACATCCTCGTCGCTTGCTCCACATGGCAACCCTGGCTCGATGATCCGGCCGGCCTACGCGCCAGGTTTGCCGACGAAGCTCGCGACGTGGAAGGACACCCCGCTTCAAGCCCAGCCGAGTTGGCCGTCGCGGATCGGACTGTTGCCGCCCTGACTGGGCTCGCCAAGGCCGCCAATGGCTTGACAGTTATCGTGGGAGACCGCGGGGAACCAGCGACGCGAGTGGGTGGTCGCTTCCTCGTGCCCGATGTCCTGCCGGCGTTGGTTGATGGTTTCCGTGCCGTCCTTGCGGTCCTCGCCGCAGAGGTCTTCTGGGTCGCGACCAACTGGTCGGGTGGCCAGGCCTGCGTCACCTTCACCATCGTGTCGGTTACAGTGTTCTCACCCTTGAGACACCGCGCGGTTTCGACCGCGTTCGACTACTGCCTCGGCACTGCGGCCGCGTTCGTCCTGGCCTTGCTGGTCAACTTCGCTCTCCTGCCTGGCCTCGACGGCTTCCCGGCATTCTCCCTGGCACTTTCATGCCTACTCGTTCCCTTGGGCGGACTGAGCGCGACGCGCTGGCGCAAGGGCCTGACCGCCGCGCTGCTCATCAACTTCTTGGCCATACTCTCTCCGACCAACCCACCGGTCTACGACCCCATCCAATTCTTGAATTCCGGTCTTGCCGTTGTCGCCGGGGCTGTCTTCGGCGTGCTCGCGATGCTGCTCGTCCCTTCTCTATCGACGACGACGCGCGCTCACCGCTTGGTCGCGCTCTCGCTCCGCGACATGCGTCGTTTGGCGGTGCGGCGGCGCTGGATGTCACGGGCAGATTGGATCAGCCTGATCTCGTGCCGCCTGGAGGCGCTACCCGTGAGTGCCTCGTTGGAGCAGCGCTCGTCACT
The DNA here is from genome assembly GCF_000364445.2 of Methylobacterium mesophilicum SR1.6/6. Classification (NCBI taxonomy): domain Bacteria; kingdom Pseudomonadati; phylum Pseudomonadota; class Alphaproteobacteria; order Hyphomicrobiales; family Methylobacteriaceae; genus Methylobacterium; species Methylobacterium mesophilicum. The sequence goes on from NZ_CP043538.1 coordinate 3,757,200, forward strand.
GCTCATGGCGATGTCGGTCGGCGGTGCCATCATCGACCTGCGGCAGTTGGGCGACCGTCCCGGACGCTTCGAGCATCTCGACCGAGGTCTCGCCGAAATCGGTGCCGGTCACAGTGCCAGCGCGCGCTACTGGCTAGGTCAGTTCGCCGGGGCGACGGATCCAAATGAGCGGCTATCGGGATCAATGCTCCAACGCCGGGCATCCGCGGAGCTAATCGCGGGAGCCTTGGCATGAGGTTCGCCGACCTTGATCTCCTCGGCATCTACGTCGCCCCCATCGTGCCTCTGATGATCGCGGCAGCCCTAGTGCTGTTCGTGGGTCTCCGCCTTGTCGAACGCTTCGGGTCGATGCCGCGCGTTTGGCACCCGGCGCTCTTCCACGTGGCACTTTACGTCGTCGTGCTGTCGCTCATCGTCATCGTCAAAGGGAGTTTGTAGTCGTGTCGCGATCCTCAGTTATGGTGCGGGAAGGCGACGCCTTCGCTCCAGCGGAGAACAGCGAAGAGCGCCTGCGTCCCATTCGCAACGCGCGCCCTTTCAGGATCGAACCAATCCTGATGACCCTGGGCACGGCGTTCATCGCGGGTCTGCTCGGCTTCGGACTTTGGGAGAGCTATATGCTCGCGCCTTGGACCCGGGACGCGACCGTGCGCGCTTACGTCATCACGCAAACCCCCGAGGTCTCGGGGGAGATCGTGAACCTACCGGTCCACGCCGACCGGTTCGTGCACAAAGGCGATTTCTTGATGGAGATCGACCCAACCGACTACGAAGTCGCGGTCAAGGGGGCTGAGGCGGCCGTCGCTGGCGCGAAGGCGGACCTTGAAGCGAAAAGGGCCCAGATGAAACGGCGTGAGCAACTGGCCACCGGTGGCTACGTCTCGACCGAGGAGCAGCAGCGCTTTTCGTCGGGTGCGCTGATGGCGGAAGCGGCCGTCGATCAAGCCCAGGCGAACCTCATGCGTGCCAAGGTCAACCGGAGGCGGACACGCCTTGTCTCGCCCGTCAACGGCTACATCACGAACCTCACGGTACAGGCTGGAGATTATGCGAGCGCTGGAAAGCGCGTCCTCTCCATCGTCAACTCTGACAGTTTCTGGATCGACGCTTACTTCGAGGAGACGCAGCTCGGCCGCATCCATGTCGGCGACCATGCTACAGCTGCACTCATGGGCAGGGAGGGCTTGCTCAAGGGTCATGTCGAGAGCGTTGCCCGCGGTATCGAGGTCGCCAACGCACAGGCAGGCGCTGCCGGCCTCGCGTCTGTCAATCCGGTCTACAGCTGGATCCGCCTCGCCCAACGGGTCCCAGTGCGGATCGCCATCGACGAAGTGCCGTCGAACATCGATCTCGTGGTCGGACTGACCTCGACCGTTCAGGTCGAGGATGGTGCGAAGCCGCTCGCGACCGTTCGCGGAGTGCTCGCCAGCTGGGCAGATATGGCACGTGAACGCGTGCAGACGCTATTCCGTTCGCCCGGCACCCGTTGATCCCCGACTGGTGCCAGACACATCCTTGGCGACCTCCAGGAACCCGGGCATGCACGGGTTCCTGTTCGCTGCTCGCCAAGCCAACACCTGCTCAACCATCGGGGCATTCCGCACATTTTTGAAGGCCGCGCCCTGGATGTGGGCGAGGCGCATCGACTCTGGGACGAACGCAACTCCCAAGCCTGCGGCGACGAAATTGATGATGGTCTGCTGCAGGTATACCTCTAGCGCCACCTTCGGCGCGAACCCATCGGCTTGGCAGCGTCGAACGATGCCGTCGTGGAGATGGGGTGCCTGCTCGCGGGGGACACAGATAAAGTTCTCGTCCCGCAAATCAGCTATGCTGACACGCGTCGATTGGCTAAGCCGATGATCTTGCGGGACTACGAGGTTCATCGGCTCGCGGGACAAGGTATACTGCCTGCTTCCTTTCGCCTCGATATCAGGGAAGGTAATCGCGAAATCGATCTTGCCTTCCTTAAGCTCCGTCTCGAGGACGTTCGGTAGCATCTCACGAACGGACAAGGTCACCTCAGGAAAGCGCTGCATGTACTGCATCGTCAATTGCGGGACGACACTGTAGGCCGCGCACATCGTGAAGCCGACGCTCAATCCACCCTTTTGTCCGCGGCTGGTGGCGACCACGTTGCGTGTCGCCTGATCGGCAAGCCGCAACACGTCCCTTGAGTCATCCAGCAACTGCCGACCCGCAGCGGTGAGCGACACGCCCTTGCGGCCGCGGATGAACAGTTCGGCGCCGAGGTTCTCTTCGAGCAGCGCGATCTGACGGCTGAGCGGCGGTTGCGAGATGCCCAGGCGTTCGGCCGCTTGGCCAAAATGAAGGGTCTCCGCCAACGTGCAGAAGTACCGGAACTGGTTAAATGTGACGGTCATCTCTGAGGGCAGGGCACAACTCCGGCCGGACGGCCAATAGGGTGTTCCATAGCTCGAACAGACGCTACGCGACACCAAACAGAACGCCTAGGGTAGCGATCCAACTGCGGCTTATCAGACCCAGGAACGACCCGCCCAAGCGGACGACCACGCCCTCATCATCAGAAGATGAGTGAGAGCGCGGCACAACTGTCACGTGCGGAGCTTACTTACCACCGCTGCCGGTGGAGCCGACGCGTGAGGGCTGACCCTCGTTGCCGGCAGCAGCAGAGTCAGCCGAGATAGCATCGGCGGCTCGACCCGTTGGCGAATAGGTGAAAGCCTGTTCGTCCCCGGTCGATCCCGTGTGCCGACTGATCACCCCAGGGCTCCCGGGAGGCACGATGACTGTCGTCGATGTCGGCGTCTCGATCACAGCCTGGGCATAGGCTGCGGTGTGGAGCGTGACTGCAACGATGGCAGTGACGATGATCTTAGTCACGATGTACTCCTGGTCGCGTCAACTCACGCAACAAGATCTGGATAGTCGCTACAATGCCGTCCAATACGTAATTCCATCGATTTTGATACCTTTTCTGGATGACATCGCGGGTAGAACAGATGATATCACGCGCCTCTCAGCTGCTATGTCCGAGTCGCGATGACGAGCTTTGCCGGACCGCAAGCTGCATCTTAAGGAAAACATCTGATTTTGTATCCGGGTCGCATTTACTCATTCGCCTCCGCAGTCAGGCTTCATTCAAAACCGGTATCAAGATCGTTTCGTTTACGCATTGGACGGTGAGGTCAAGCATCTACTACTGCTACGGAATAGCCAAAAAAGCACGATGGTGCCGGCACATCCCGTTCCGATGCTCATCCATGACCGACACGACGACTCGTCTCGCAAATAGCGACCTCACTTCGGCTTCTGCGTCCGCCCTTAAGTCCCTGATCAGGTGCATGCGTGAAGCAACCCATGTCTTGGCCAGACATGCCGGTGGTGGCGTGACGGCGCTGAGTGACGCCATACCCGCAGCCCATGCAAGCGCGGACTCGATCCACTCACGCTCGCAACGCAGTGAGGTAAACTGCACGAGATCACGCTCTCCGCTCAGCGACGCTGCCGGCCATATCAGCTCACAACGGGCAAGGATCGAAGAGCTTATCGCGCAAAGCTTCGGTTGGGGACCAGTCAACCAAATGACGGTCGAGCAGGAAATTCGGGTACAGGATGCGGCCGTCGAGGCGATATTAGACTGGGAAAGGGCAAAAGTTCGAAGCCCTGACTTGGTAGCGAGTACTCCCCTCCAGGCTGGCTTACAGCGATACTTTCACCTGTACGCAACCTACCACGACGAACTGCAGGCAGACTTGCCCCGAACGTGACCAGCCTGTTGCTCGCCGGAAATGACGACACTGATCCCTGGAAGCGGCGGAGCACAGTGACGGCTGGGAGTTGAGGTCACCAGTGCTCCCAGATCGATCGGCAAGCAGGCTTTCTGCTGAAGCCCATCGTTTTGACACCGTGAGATGGCGGGCAACGAAAGGGCCAACCCGAAGGCTGGCCCTCATCACGGAAGCCCCGTATCACGACCTGGACCACCATACGATGCCGCATAGGAATGATGGCTCAGATCTACTTAGATGTGAAGTTACCGGTTTACCGCTGACTTGGACAGCAGCAGAACGCATGAGCCGCCGATTAGAAGACAGATCACAACAAATATAAGCCCCAAGTTTGTTGAGCCAGTTTGGCTCTTCACATAACCTAATAGGAAAGGGCTTATGAAACCAGCCAGGCTCCCGACCGAATTGATTAGTGCAAATCCGGCCGCCGCTGCGTGCCCACTGAGCATCATCGGAGGAATGACATAGAACTGCGGGATACAAGTGATGATACCCGCCGTCGCCACCGTCAGACCACCTACCGCCAACATCGGTTCATGCGAAAAGATCACACTGACAAGCAGTCCAAGGCCACCCGCAAACGCAGGTATGGCAAGATGCCACCGCCGTTCCCTCATCCGGTCTGAATTGATACCAACCAAACACATCGTCACGAGCGCCGCCGTGTAGGGAAGTGCGGTCAGAAATCCCACCGCGAGTGGATCGATAATACCGCTCTGAACGATTATGCTCGGCAGCCAAAAACTTACTGCATATAGTCCGATTGTGAAGGTCATATACAAAGCACTAAGAAGCCAGGTCTTCCGGTCCTTCAGACCTTCACGAATTGTATGCACTTGCTTAACGCTGGCCTCGCGGTCCTGATCCGCGGCAATAATCGATTTTTCTTCATCGCTCAACCACGTTGCACTTTTAGGATCGTTATCGAGCCAATACAGGCAGAAAAATCCGGCAAGGATACTCGGGAGCGCTTCGATCAAGAAGACCCATTGCCAGCCACTAAGACCACCCACTCCACCAAGCCCGTGAAGGATCCATCCTGAGAGTGGCGCGCCGATCATGCCTGCGATCGGGATACCAGCCATGAACAGTGAAGTAGCTTTCCCCTTGTAGGCTGCAGGGAACCAGCAATTTAGGTAGTATAGAACGCCAGGAATGAAGCCAGCTTCAGCTGCGCCTAACAGAAATCGCATGAGATAGAACATACTTTCGCTGTGGACGAACATCATGCCACCAGAAAGTAATCCCCATGTGATCATAATCCGTGCAATCCACATCCGCGGACCGGCTTTTAATATGATAATATTGCTCGGAATTTCGAATAGAAAGTAGCTTAGAAAGAATATTCCGGCGCCAAGTCCGTAGACTGTATCTGAAAATCCCAGCTCACTCTGCATGTTGAGCTTGGCGAACCCGACGTTAATACGATCTAAGTAAGAAAACACATAGCAGAGAAGCAAAAATGGAATAACACGTTTATAGACGCGATCGTAAATCTTACCGTTATGTCGGATAGTTATACCTTGGCTGGACGCATCCAGGTGGGTCAGTCCTATGGCGCTCATGAGCGGCGCTCCTCCATGGTTTCACGTATCGCTGGCAGCGACGACGAGACATGCGACCACCCTGGCGGATCCGGGCACGATTCGCATACCGTATACGATAAACGGCGAATTCGACCTGCGCAAGGCTGGAATGCTTCCAGGTCGCAACTCCCTATTGTTATTGACGAATGGCGTTTCTCAGCATACAAAACTTAGTGTTTGTTATCGAAAGCCACTTGGCCTCGAAGCTTGGGCCAAAGTAGTTTTCTTCTTGAGCAAACAAGAGGCAATCGCGGTTGTATTCCGAATGCAATCAGGTTGTCTGATATGAGCGGGCGAAGGATTGTGAGCAACCGATCACGTCTGAACTAACTGTAAAGTTATAAAATGATGGCCTATAGCCAGATAGATTTCTTTGGCCGCCCAAGGTCGTTGTTTTTGAATAAGTCGCAGAAATCGCAACGTAAGGAAGCTTGAGGTGTTTGATCAGATGAACATCGGGTCTTACAAAAAGAAAAGAAATCAGTGAAACCGCCCATGTTGACTGATCTGGTATACCAACACATTTTAACGTCTATTATCGACTGCACGTTGATGCCCGGTCAGCGGGTGGTGCAAGATGACCTCGCCGCAAGCCTAGGCGTGTCACGTGCACCCGTGAGCCATGCGCTGCAGCTGCTTAAATACCACGGCATGCTGCAGGAGGCAGGTGGCAAAGGATTGGAAGTTGCACCAATTGAGCCAAATCGACTGCGCGATCTTTTCCAGGTGCGCGCAGCTTTAGACAGCACTGCAGCGCGACTCGTCGCTGAGCGCGTCATGAACAACTCGGTAACAGAAAGCGAGTTGCAGCCCATTATCGAGGCCATGCAACATGGCGACCTTCTCGACGACAAGTGTGTCATGTCTGATCGAGTGAAGGCGGACATCGATTTTCATAAAGCAATTTATCACTCGTCTGGCAACGGTTCTATTGCTGAGACTATGGCGCCTCTTTGGCCACATCTTCAGCGCGCCATGGTCGTTGTACTCGCGCCTAACCGCGCCATTAGCCGCGTCTGGCGCGAACATAAGCAGATACTCGATAGCATTCTTGCGGGCGATCCAGAGGGGAGCGAAAGATCGGCACGGCGCCATGCTTTGAGTGCTGGGGTTCAAACAGAAGCTTTCTTGCGGCATGGTGCAACGCATGTGAATGGACAGAAGGATTAGCCAAATCCTTGGAACCCTTTAACATACCTAAGTGACATATTCGACTTACTATTTCTTTTTACTTTATCATTGATATTCCCGTCGTCCTCGCATTCAGTAGCTAGGCGATGCTTTTTTCACTTCTTTCTTCGCTTGCCGCTTTGACAGGTGCTGGCATTATACCAGCCTTCGTCTGATTTCGTTGGCCAGTCAAGAAAACTGCTGATTTCCCGGAAACCACCTTGAGCAACCCAACCGCCAATCTGGACGGGTTCAAACGTGCCTTGCTATCGGTTTTCGTATACGGTATGTGAAGTCGCCTACGGTGCCTAATCGCTATGCCGATGCCGCAAGGGTAGCCGGAGCGGGGCGGGGAATGAGTGCGCCGGGTGAACGGCCGTGCCCCATCGTTGGAGGAAATTTGATGACTGAAGCCACCTTTCGCCCGGGTAACGCTGCCGTTGCCGATGCTGCGAAATCACCACCCCGTCCGGTTAAGAAAAACCTGCTTCCTTACAGTGGATATCACACCAATAAGGAGGTGGAGCACGATCCGGAGCTGACAGAGGTTGGTCCCGGCACCACAATGGGCGAGTACATGCGCTCGTTCTGGCATCCGATCTGCATGTCGATGGAACTGACGGACACGCCTCGGTTCCTTAAAATCTTAGGCGAAGAACTGGTGGCCTTCCGCGACAAGAGCGGACAAATCGGTGTTCTGCACGCCCATTGTGTTCACCGTGGCGCCTCACTTGAATATGGCGCGATCCAAGAGCGCGGCATTATGTGCTGTTATCATGGCATGGTGTTCGACGTGGATGGAACCTGCATCCATGTCCCGTATCCAAAAGGCGAGGAAGCAGAAGCTGAGCGCTTTGGGTGCTCAATCCGGCAGGGCGCTTATAAGGCGTTCGAACGTCACGGCCTGATCTTCGCGTACATGGGGCCTCCGGAGAACGAACCCCCATTCCCTGAGTGGGAAGAAAACTTCACCGTTGCACCGACCGACGAGCTTGTAGCCTACAGCAATTTCCAGCACTGCAACTGGCTGCAGGTGCAGGATAACGCGGCGGACAATTATCACCCGACGGCGCTTCACGCGGGCAAGAACGTCGTCGATGGGCATTTCCAGGGAACCACCTTCGACGAGGTCGGCGCCAACTCGATGGAAGTCGCTCCGGACATGCAATTTGTGCCGGTGCATCAGGGGCGCAGCCTGGCCTGTGCAGGTGCACGCCGCGTGGACAGCGAGCGGCTCTTCATCCGCGTTCAGCATCAGGTCCTGCCGAACCTGAGCCTTCACGCCTATACGTCCGAGGACGGCAAGGCGCAGAAGTACTTTAGCCGGTTCCACATGATCCGTTGGACCGTGCCGGTTGATGACCGAAATAGCAAGATGATCGGCTGGCGCGTCATGGGCCCAGGGATTGATACACGGGGTGTCGGCGATAAGTCGCTCGTTGGCTACGAGACCATCGACTTCCTCGAAGGTCAGGTGGCCATGCGCCGACCCGAGCGGTTCGGAAAGTACAAGCTCGAAGATATGCCGGAGATCCCGTCTGATCACCGCGCCCGTCACAACTACAAGGATGCCCAGTACGCCCCTGGTGATTATGAGGCGATTATCAGTCAGCGGCCGATCGCCGTTCACGCTCTGGAAAATCCGACCAAATTCGACGCTGGTGTTTACGCATTCCGCAAGATGCTTCGCGAGGCGGCACGGGGGACCAATCCCGCAGCGTCGGCGCAAGGGTTTGCTGACTGGTTACGTGAACTCAATGGCATGCCGAACAGCTACTGCTCGGGCAACGTGCTCAACGTCCGCGAGGCGCCCGTCTTGGCCGATGAGGTCGCCAACCGTCGCAAGATCGCGAAGCAACTCGTGATGATGCTGACCGAGAGCGACAAGCTGCGAGGCGAGGAGCGTAACGCCTTCGTGCGTGCCGGACTTCAAAAACTCGAGCAGCAGTTCGATCAAGCTTGAGTACGGACCTGACGCGGGCGGCCCGAAGAGGTCGCCCGCAGTAGGCTGAGGGATGGAAACCGTGGCTCAGAACAGCTCATCGACTCAGATGACGATGCTTTCGCTTGCCGTCAGGCAGGTTCGATCCGAGGCACTTGGCATCAACTCCTATGAGTTGGTGTCAACAGATGGAGAGGCTCTGCCGGAAACCTCGGCTGGCAGTCACCTTGACATCCATTTGCCCGGCGGACTGATCCGTCAGTACTCGCTGAGCGGTGACCCGGCAGATCGCCATCGCTACACCATAGCCGTCTTGCTGGAGGCTAACGGCCGAGGTGGCTCGCGTCTCTTGCATGAAACACTGCAAGTCCGAAACGTCGTTTCCGTTAGCAGCCCGCGCAACAACTTTTCGCTGTCGCCGACCGCTCGACGACACATCTTGGTGGCTGGTGGCATCGGTATCACGCCGCTCAAATCCATGGTGCACGAGCTGAAGGCCCGCGGGGAAATCTATCAGCTCCACTATTGCGCCAAAACGCCCGATCACGCTGCATTCCGACAAGAACTTGAGGAATTTGTCTCGTCGGGATGCGTGCACTTCCACTATGATGGGGGCGTTCCGGGGGCCGGTCTTGATCTAGTCGAGTTGCTAAAGCAACACCGCTCTGGTGATCATCTATATTACTGTGGCCCAGGCGGGTTCATGCAGGCATGCGCCAACGCCAGCGCTCATTGGCCAGCCGGTACCGTCCACAGCGAGTATTTCGCCGCTCCCGTCGCGCAACCGAATGGCGCCGAGGCAGCGGCAATTGACATGGCGTCCGGAAGCTTTGTCGTTGAAATCGCAAGCACTGGAGCCAGAGTTGAGGTGCCGCCAGACCGAAGCATCGTAGAGGTGCTTGGTGAAGCTGGAGTGGAGGTTCAAACTTCCTGTATATCTGGGCTTTGTGGATCCTGCAAAGTAAAATTTCTTAGCGGAACCGTCGATCATCGAGATTTCATACTATCCGATGACGAGCGTGAAACCTGTCTAACTACCTGCGTTTCTCGTGCGACAAGTCCGGTATTGAAGCTAGATCTCTAAGCTGAAGCTTGACGATTTCGACTCAATTGCAACCTCGTAGCGGGCGCATTAAGCCGGCCAGCATGAGTTAGAGGTAAACCGATGCAGATCCTTCGTTATTGGGTGGGCGCGTCCCCTGATGCGCCAATTGCGCAGGAGAAGGATCTCCTGATGCTTCACGACAAGTTCAAGCACCTAGATAGAAATGCGATTGTCGAGCAGTACGGGACGCTCGGTAGCATGGTCTTGTTTAAGGTCGAGACTAAAGAAGATCTGGTCTTAGATTTTAACATACCATCGACTGTCATCGCGTTCGAGCATCGACGGCCCGTCGTGGCCTGAAATTGATCTTTACCTGTGTTGATTTGACATCTGTCTTGAGATCGTTGGATCGACGCAGTCAGGCAGGTTAAATCTCTGCTATACAGTTCACCTAGCTGGAACTACGAATTGGCTGGGTGCAAATCAATCCGGAACAATTTAGGGCATCTCCATTTCGAGAGATAAAAGGATTTGCCCAGCGTAGGATTTATCCGGATTGTCATCTGATTTGGTCGCGAAAGGAACAAGCGATGCTGGAAGAAGCTCATACATCCCAAAGTGATGTGGCGATCGATTTGCCGAATGACTCGGCCGGCCGCAAGCGGACCTCGATCTACCAGCCCGAGCAGGCCGGCCTCATCTTCCCCGAGAAGCCGGAGTTCAAGAGCCATGCCGAGGAGCGTGAGTACCGCAAGCAGCACCTCGTGGCCGCCTGCCGCGCCTTCGCGATGCACGGCTTCGACTACGGCTTCGCCGGGCACCTGACGGTCCGCGATCCGGAACATCCGGAGCTGTACTGGACCAACCCGATGTGCGTGCACTTCTCGCAGGTGCGGATGTCGAACCTGATCCTGGCCGATCATGACGGCCGCGTTGTCGAGGGCAAGTACGCCATCAACCGCGCCGGCTTCGTCCTGCATGGTGCCGTGCACGAGGAGTTTCCTGAGGTGATGGCCATGTGCCACGCCCACACCACCTATGGCACCGCATGGTGCACCACAGGTCGCGAGCTTGACATGATCAGCCAGGACGCGGCGGCCTTCTACAAGAGCCACGCGGTGATCGGTGCTTCGGCGGGCGCCGTGGCGGTGGAGAAAGGGAGCGGCCTGTCGGTCGCCCAGCAGATCGGCCGCAACCGCGGCGTGCTGCACCAGAACCACGGCCTGCTGACCTGCTCACACCACAGCATCGACGACGCGGCCTTCTGGTTCATCGCCCTGGAGCGGGCTTGCAAGCAGCAGCTCTTGGTCGAGGCCACTGGGATCAAGCCGCAGGTCGTGTCGGAGAAGACCGCCCGCTACAGCCGCGAGCACGTCGGCAGCGACTATATCGGCTGGCTGCACTTCCAGACGCTCTACAGCCACATCGCCGAGACCCAGCCCGATATGTTTGCATAGCATCCATAGACAATCGACCTACAGCTCTCCGTCGGCGCAAGGAGTGCCGGCGGAGACCAAACTATCAATGCTGCTATATCGGTGCCGAAGCCATGTTGAAGCCGACGGATCGTAGTAATGCTTTGACAGTGTTGCCTCCTGACAGTGGATGTCCGTTGGCGGCTCTTCGAACCCGGTTGCGCCGGGTCGGCCTACGCCCGACGCGTCAGCGTTTGTCCCTTGGATGGCTGCTGTTTGCTCACGGCGACCGACATGTCACTGCAGAAATGCTTTATGATGAAGCAATTTCTGCCAAAGTCCTCATTTCTTTGGCCACCGTTTATAACACACTTCGGCAATTTACAGATGCCGGACTTCTTCGTCAGCTGTCATTCGATGGAACTAAGGCTTATTTTGATACCAACACGAGTGAACATCATCACTTTTATCTAGATGAAGAGGATAGAGTGATTGACATGCCAGATTTCAATGTTGTTATGAATTCCATTCCTATGCCGCCAGAGGGTATGGAAGTCCAGCAAATTGAGATCATCGTAAGACTTAAAAAAAGACAGGCATTGCCCAAATTGCAATCAAGACAGTCGATTTAATGAAATATTATCAGCTCGCCAAAACGAGAGAGGCCAGCGTGCTACCGGCATCTCATTCTTACATCATATTTTATGCCGACACGAGATTTGAGAACAGCTCAGTTGCCGTAGGGCCATAGCTGCATCGTCGAGCGGGATCTGACCTCACCGTCTCACGAAATGGGAGGCGGTCATGCTCTCAGCCCTACAGCTCGTCATTCCGATCCCTTTACTGATTTTCACCGGTTGGTTTGCTCGGCGCATCGGCCTGCTTGGTCCTTATGCCGCTTTGGGTATCGACCGCTTTAACTCATTGCTGGCGACACCCGCTCTATTATTCAACATCATTTCCCACGCCAGCTGGGCTAATCTATGGCAACCCAACTTCATATTAACTCTCATGTTGAGCGGCATGCTCAGCATGTGCCTCGCCTTGTTTGCTTGTTTGTACTATGGCGACTGCATTCCAGATGCTTCGATCAAATGCTTCAATGCAGGCTACACAAATATCCGATTCATCGGACTCCCATTTATTTTGATTGCAGCAGACAGGAACATCATCGTTGAAATCACGTTTGCATTTCTTCTTGCAACGTTATTTGCGTTGATAATCGTTATTTCTCTTGCAGAGTTTAATTCCTCAAGGAGTAGACGGACACATTCACATGCAATTAAAATTGATCGAGCGTTCGTTTTAAATCCAACCTTGGTCGTCTCCGTTGCTGCGGTAATTTTCTCGATATTCGGTATGACCCCGCCGACTTCGGCAGATGTTTTTCTCAATCTATTGGCGGGAGCTGCCTCTCCCTGCGCGTTGATTGCTCTTGGAATATTTTCAGCAGACAAGGATGAAATTCGAATACCAAGTTATTGTATTCCAGCTTGGATACTGTGTTGCAAGCTCCTTTTGAACCCCTTGTTGGCCTTTGTATTGTCACGCTTTGTGTTCCACCTTTCCCCTTTAGCCACTCAAGCGGTGGTTCTACTTGCTGCCCTACCGGCTGGCACCGGCTCGGACATCCTGGCTAAGCTATATGGATCCAAAGCAAAGGTTTCATCGCAGTTCATAATGCTCTCTGTTCTCGTATTTATTGTAATAATATCACTCTGTGTTGGTGCAACACAATAGCGCTCCATCACATATCTTGTATTAAGAGCTGCGCTGGACACCTGAGCAGAAAAAAGGGGCCAACCTCTTGGTTGGCCCTTTTCGTCATTCGTGCGAGCGATTGCCTTACTCGGCGGCAGTCATTCCCATGGTGTAGTGGCCGCACCAGTCGTTTTCTGAAACCACCGGCCAAAGGCCCTTGGACTCTGGCGCCGGCTGGCTGACCGGCGGGTTGAAGCGGCAGAGGCCGGCATCGTTTTGGGCGACGGCCCCATTGCCCTTGTGCTCGTCGAAGAAGCGGCAGGTCTCACACTTAGCGTTGGCCATCGTTTCGAGTCCCTTGTCTCGCGGGCGGCTTCCAGACCGACGCTCGTGGCTGCTTTCGAACGCCATGCGCATCGAAGCGGAGTGCAGAAACTGGATTGTGGCGCAAGAAGCGGGAAGCGTCGCAGACCGGGCGGTCACATACGTGGTTCGTTGCCAAGCCACGGAGCCTCTCGTGACCGATCCCCACGTCTCAATCGAGCCGTCGATCCTCTACCTCGGAACCCCGGTCGTCCTCATCAGCACGCAGAACGAGGACGGCACCGCCAACCTCGCGCCCATGTCGTCCGCGTGGTGGCTCGGTTGGCGGTGCATGCTTGGCCTCCAAACCGCATCGCAGACGCCGCAGAACATGATCCGCACGGGCCAGTGCGTCCTCAATCTGCCGTCGCCGAAGCAAGCTGACGCGGTGAACAGGCTGGCGCGCCTGACGGGCACAGAGAAGCTACCCGAACTGAAGCAGCGGCTGGGCTACACGTATGAGCCGTTCAAGTTCGAAGTGGCTGGTCTGACACCCATCGCCGCGCAGACCGTGGCCGCGCCGCGCGCCCTGGAGTGCCCGATCCAACTGGAAGCCGTCGTTGCGGCCCAGCATGGGATCATGGACGACGATCCCCAAGTCGCGGGCCTGCTCTCCGCGTTCGAAGTGCGCATCACTCGTGTCCACGTGCATCCGAGCTTGCTCATGGATGGTCACGAGAACCGCATCGATCCTGCCAAGTGGCAGCCGTTGATCATGAACTTCCAGAAGCTCTACGGGGTCTCCAGCACCGAGATCGTCTCGTCCCGCCTCGCGGAGATCGAGGAGAAGGCCTACCGCATGCCCGACGTGGATCGGGCTCGCGACGGTGTCCTGCAACCCGCCGAGTGGCGTAACACCTGCCGAGATGGGTACGACCCGAACAAGGATCTCAGGCTCGGTTAGCTTCGGTCCAAATCGCGGCGCTGACTGCCTGGATCAGCACACGACAACCCGAAGGTGCCGGTTATTCTACCTTTCCCGGACGAGGGAGACCCTGATGCCAACCTACGCTTTCACGACGATGAGGCACCTATCGCCTGAACAGCGCGGCAAGCTCGTCGAGAGCGTCACGACGATCCATCAGGTGGAGGCGACCGCACCCCGCTACTTCGTGCAGGTCGTGTTCTACACCGTGGAGCGCGGCTCGATGTACATCGGCGGCGAATCAGCGCCGGACGACCATGTGTGGGTACGTGCTGATATCCGGAGCGGGCGCACCCGCGAACAAAAGGCCGCGATCCTGCAACGGATCATGCGGGAAACCGGCGGGATCCTGGGCACCTCACCCGAGAACGTGTGGGTGTACGTCTCCGACATCCCGGCCGAGGGTGTCGCGGAGTTCGGCCATGTCCTGCCTCAGCCGGGCGGCGAGGAAGAGTGGCTCGCCTCGCTACCAGGCTCGCTGCGCGAGAAGCTGAAAGCGGCCTCCTGATCGAGCCACCGCGCCCGATCCACTTGGGGGCCATGGGCCCACGCTTTTGCTGGTTCGCCGGCCCCGGCGGATGCGGGAGCAAGAACCGGGATGCCTCCACCATGATCGCTTTCGAGCGCATCATACGAACTAGCGAATGGCGGCTTCCGGGCGTCAAGCCAATTACCGCTCTCCACCCAACTCGGACGTTCGTCCTATTCTGCCGCATGTCCGAAAAACGATCGTTTCCCCGTGGTCCCTACGGCATGTGTTGTATGCGGATCGAACTGACGACTTGCTGTCGGAGAACCCTGTCGGTTTTTGTTGTGTCGGGTAAACGCTGCCCGGCGCGTCAGGTCAGCATCAACGGATAAGCCGGACTTCGACGCTGGCAACTTCAGAAATCTCTTGCCACGCGGCGTCAGCGGTCAGGGCGACAGCGCTGGAGCGGGCGGCGAGCGCGAGGCACAGCCGGTCTCCGATCCCGAGCCCTTTGGGCCGGGTCAGCGGCTCGAGGAGGGCCGCACGAATAGCAAGATCGTCGTCGACTGGCGTGAGGGAAAACACAAGGCCAGTCCGCAGTGCCCGCACAGCCGGCTCGTCAGCGCCGTTGCGGACCATCCACCCGGCCACCTCACCGAAGTTGACGGTGGTCATCGTAGCGGTTCCTGTGAAAGCCTGAAGCACCTGCTCCCAACCAGGTTCCCGGCGGAGGTAGGCGAGCAGCGCCGAGGCGTCGAGGACGCTAAGCGCCACGATCGGACTCCGTCGTGATTGCGTTCGGCTTACCCTCCGGACCTGTTGATGCCCCCTCTTCCTTGGCAGCCTCGGCACGTCGCGCCGCGAGGAACGCATCGACCGAGGCGCCGTCACCGGCCAGGTAGGATGAAGCCTGGGCCTGCAGTTCTGCCATGGCAGATGCGACAGAGCGAACCCGAAGCTCGCCATCCACCAAGGTCAGCACGACAGGTCCGCCATACTCAAGATGGAGAGCTTTGCGAACATGGGCCGGGATGATCAAACGACCACCTGCGTCAATTTTAGAAAGCGTGGTGTTCACGGCATATCACCCCGATGCCCTCTGTATGGCACACCAACCATGCTAGGCCATGATGCTTGGCATTCCGTATCTACCATTAGGCAGCCATATGGCATCTTTATCATATTCGCCATAGCTTCGGCTTAAATAGGCCTGGCCGAAACCGAACGGTTTCGGCCACCGGCGGGAGATCCGGCCGAAACATAGGCTTGCGGGGATTTCGGCCAGGCTCTAGTTTCGGCCATCGCTTTCGGCCGGATTTTGACCATGCCCCGCACCTTTGCGTACCTGCGCGTGTCCACATTGGGCCAAACCACCGACAACCAGCGCCAGGAGATCGCAGCAGCGGGCTTTCAGGTCGAGCCTCAGCGTGTGATCACAGAGACGGTCTCGGGAAGTGTCGCAACCGATCAACGTAAAGCGTTCGTTCGCCTGCTCGACCGGCTTGAGAGAGACGACGTCCTCATCGTGACGAAGCTCGATCGACTCGGTCGCAACGCTATGGACGTAGCGGGCACGATCAAGCGGCTCGACGCACTGGGGGTGCGTGTCCACTGCCTTGCGCTCGGCGGAGTTGATCTCACCAGTTCGACCGGCAAGCTGACCATGGGCGTGATCAACGCTGTGGCTGAGTTCGAGCGTGATCTCCTGATCGAACGGACACAGGCTGGTCTGACGCGTGCACGAGCCGAGGGTAAAGTCGTTGGCAGACCGGCGAGCCTTACACCAGAGCGACGACAACTAGCTGAACAGCTTCTGCGTAACGGCCAAGGTGCCTCGGCGGTTGCACGAGAACTCAAAGTCGGGCGAACCACGATCCGTCGGGTCCGGGATACGATGCAGAAAAATGATAGTTTGTAATAGCTTAACCTGCAACGGCGTTGGCGCTTGCTGGTCGTCTTGACGCAAATCCTGATGTTGGTACGAGTGGGCATTCGCACGATCGGCCCGGGCGAATCCAGACGATCACCGCTTGCTCTCTGACGCCCGATTACCAACTTGTCTGCAAAAGAGCGAAGCAAAGCAAAGAGCGTCATTCTTGGCTTGTGACGAGCCTGGATTGCTATTGTAGGACATTGCGCCTAATAAATTCGCCTTATATGATAATAGGCCTGTGGGACCGGCGGAAATCGCTCCCTTAAGCATTCCTTTGAGTACGAAAATGATAACGACTCTTCGGCCGGTGGTTGCAGATCTCGAACATCGGCAGCAAAGCCAGCGAAACTGAAATAAACGCTACATCAGGCAGCCTGACCTTCGGATCGTCAGGGTGACGGACAGTCGATGCGCAGCTCGCAGAAGCGGTATCGAAGATACCGTGTTTCTTCAATTTCATGCATTTCTAAGACGTTTCCCGACCACACTCTGAAACAGCATGGTTGGAGACACTCAACAAGTGATAAGTTCCAACTGACAAATTCCTAAAATGCAACCTATTGAATTTGTATAAGAAATGGATTTTCAGGGATTTTTGAGGAATGATGGCCCACGGAATTAACGAGTGATTGCTTTAGTTACAGTCGCAATCATAGGAATGAGCCTTCCTATCCATCCAAAGAGCCAATCAGTAGCAGCCCGGCTTTTAAGCTAAGCCATGCGCTATAGTATACACTGCCTATGAGATATTCCCGCAGCCATGCCTTTTAGGAATATACGCCCAAACAGTTGCGGTCACATATTCATTCGGCGGCGGAAACTCGCGGCTCGAGCCTTCCTTCTCAGCCACCAAATCAATCAGCTGTCGTTCGGCTCCGGAGCTGAAGTAGGCATTTGCCTGTTTCTCTCAAATCAGCATCTAATTCCTACATCCTGTAAACGTGCGGAACGGTGTTCCGGTACTCGGCTCCATCACGTCACCGGAAAGGCAACGGATTAGCCTTCCTTATTTCACCGACCCGCATTCACTACTCGTCAGCGACCCTTCTGGCGCCTTGGTCATGCGTTTGACGATCTTCTACCCTGTTTACTGTTATAGACATGCAATTAAAGAATAGCCGTAAAACGCCGAGCGGCATGGCTATAGTATCAAGCAACAGTATGTTCAAAATCTCAGAAAATTACTTTTATGGCATCTTTCTGCAGGTTGAACGTCTCTGCGTAGAATACCCTCCGGAATACCAACCGATGACGACGCAGAACAAAAACATATCTCATCGATCGGATACTTTCACGAAATATAACAATGGAAACCCATAGATATGCCTGAATTTTTCAAAGACCTGTCTTCAATACGCATGGATCCACTGGACACAGCACCAGGTTTCACGCAAGTATTGGCTAAAGTGCCAGTTCGAAAGCCAGGAAAACAGGAGTGGTTCCAAGTCACTAAGGATCCAAATCTTATATTGACAACCCTCGTATTCAAAGACGAATTGGATCGAGATGAAGTTTACTTCATTGATCCCGGAATGAGAGCTGTATTAGCGGATGAAGCTAGATTAGTTCAACTTACACCGTGCATTACCCGGGAGAACAACGTAATAATTTGGCCGATTGGCATTCCTGATCCTGGTGGGAAGCGTAACGGTTGGATTGACTCAGCTCATGCCGCAGCGAGACATGCACAGGGCAATTGGATCCGTCTCAAGTCAGATCAGCAGTTGGGTGTCTACAATATTATTACGGCTCCTGCAGAGCGCTCAAATCCGGTATGGCCGGATAAGACTCTCAATGAACTTCTTGAGATCGCGTTTGCTGGTCGTGTGATCGATAATGAAGACCATACTATTGTGCGTCGGCTGAAGGGGTTCGAATGAGCCCTGAAATGAACAACGGCGAGGGCAGCGGTTTGGCTGCCCTCCGCCGATACAGACAGATCTGGCTCGTCGATTTTGAGTTCCAGGTATCAGCAGGCGAGCGGCAATACCCAATTTGTATGGTTGCCCAAGAGTTTCGTAGTGGGCGAATCATTAGGATGTGGCGTAATGAGTTAATCACATTGCGGCAGGCTCCTTTTGACTGCGGAACCGACAGTTTGTTTGTAGCCTTTTACAACAGCGCCGAGCTTAATTGTTTCTTGGCGCTCGGGTGGACCTTCCCTGCCTGCATCTTGGATCTTTACGTCGAACATCGTTGCTCCACGAACGGTATATCGTTGCCGTGGGGTGATGGGCTGATCGGTGCTCTAGCCTGTCGGCGTCTCACCCACATCGATGTTGACGAAAAAGACTGCATGCGCCGGCTGATCATGGATAACTCCGCTTGGTCCGCCGCAGAGCAGGTCGCCATCCTCAACTACTGCCAGAGCGACGTTACTGCGCTCGAAGCTCTACTACCGCAGATGGTTCCGGAACTCGACCTCCCCCAAGCGCTCCTCAGAGGACGATACATGGCTGCGGCGGCTCGAATGGAGTGGACCGGCATACCTATTGATGTGCCCGTCTACAATCAGCTTCGAGCCAGCTGGGAAGATATCCGCACGAAGCTGGTAGCTGACGTCGATCGGGACTACGGCGTCTACGATGGACTCACTTTCAAACAGGCACGCTTCGGCGAATACCTCATGCGGTCGGGAATTAACTGGCCACGTTACCCAAACGGACAATTAATATTGGACGATGACACATTCAAACTGATGGTGGAATTCTATCCAAAACTAGCCCTGCTTCGCCAATTGCGGAAAACAATGGCGAAGTTAAACGATAAAGAATTACCGATTGGCTCAGATAATCGCAACCGCTGCATGATTTCAGCCTTCAAAGCTAAAACCAGTCGTAATCAACCGAAAAGCTCGGAATTTGTATTCGGTCGAGCCAAATGGTTACGAGGGATCATTCGCCCGCCAGAAGGTTACGGACTTGCCTACATTGACTTCTCGTCCCAAGAGAATGCGATTGCGGCAGCCTTATCAGGTGATGAGCTGATGATGCAGGGCTATGCTGAGGGCGACCCTTATCTAGCTTTCGCCAAGGCGGCTCGACTTGTCCCTCCGGACGCTACTGTAACTACACACAAGGGCGAGCGGGATCGCTGCAAATCGGTTGTGCTCGGTATGAATTACGGTATGGGAGCGGATACTCTTGCGATATCCCTTGGTATCACGCCTGTAGAAGCAAAAGCGCTGATGCGATTGCATAAGGACACATATCGTAAGTTTTGGTCGTGGGTAGAAAAGGTAATCAACGCCGCTACGTTCACGGGTCAGATGCGATCTTTGTTCGGGTGGCGGCACCGGATCGTAGAAGGTGTGAGCGCATCTGCTTTAATGAACTTTCCGATGCAATCCAATGGAGCGGAAATGCTGCGGATCGCAGCGATTGCGGGGACTGAGGCTGGTATCGAGGTTTGCGCCCCCGTTCATGACGCGTTTCTTATCCAAGCTCCACTTGGGCAGATAAAGGAGCGTGCCGCGCAGATGGGTACTTTGATGACGGAGGCGGGTCGTGCAGTCACCGGCGGGTTCCCAGTTCGCACTGACGTGAAGATCGTGCGGTACCCGGATCGCTACATGGATGACGGCGGACAAGCCATGTGGGACCGGGTCATGGCGCTGCTTCCAGAGGTGGGGGAGGGCACCCCATGAGCAAAGTGATCTTGCTGGACCTGTCGCGCCCACGCGACAGGGAGCGTCGCACCAACACGACACCACCGTCGCACCCACACGACACCGGGTCATCTTCTTATAAGTCTTATACGTCTGTGTTTAACTATAATTATGATCAAGCAGATAATATCAATCCGATAGCAGACGAGATTGAGATTAAGTTCGAAGCTTATGCCAATAAAACGAAACCTAAAGCCCGGTTTCTCAAAGGTCCTATACCGCTGGAATCTTTGGCAGTTGCCTCACGTCTTCCCGGAAAGGCCCTAGCCGTCTACATCGCCCTACGTCATCGATGCGACTTGGAGGGCAAGAACACCGTAAGCCTACCCGCAGCACTTCTGCGCAGCTTCGGTGTCGATCGTGACTCGAAAGCACGTGCCCTTCGCGTGCTTGAGAACGCCGGTTTGATCCAGGTCGAACGCACACCCGGACGTGCTGCCCGTATCACGCTCACGCTTTCTGCCCAGACCGTCTGAAGGACTGAGCCGAACCAGCCACAACAAGACTGCTCGACCCTAACCGACGACGCAGATGCTGTCCGTGCCGTCGGCCTAACTCGATAGGCGTTTAACCGGAGTTAGAGATAAGTCTAATCAATCGTACGAGCTAAGAATTCGATTTTCACAATATTATGTAATCAGAGAAATGATGAAAAACCATGTACTCCTTTTATGAAGTGTCTTTGTTCAAGATCAAGATGCAAAACCAACACATATGGGCGGTTGTCACTTTGGAAGGCGGCTACTCCGTGATTGTATGGATGATGGATACGGAGGAGGATGCCATCATCGAACAGGCGTTGCGCCTGGCCGAGGGCGCCGATCGTATGACGAGATATAGTGGCGATCAGACTATACATCTGTCTAAATCACTGACTGCACCATCGAGTTCCGAGATCAAGGAATATGCTGAGAATAATGAATTTACTTGGGGTCTAGATTTGCAGCGTGCTACCTTCAAGAGTAGATCGTGTATCCGTCTGACGAAGAGCCACGTGCCAGCAGCCGTATCGAATGGGTAACGAGCGAAGGAAAAAGGCGATGGGTTCCCGCTGAAAAGCGGGCGCTCGGCTGCCGTGGTTATGTAACCCCCCAAAAAACAGCTCTGTTCGAGGAGCTGCGCGACCAGATAGACGACCCATGATCTGACGCTGACGCGGGTCCGTATCTATGCGACGATGCCCATGATGACGGGTTGATAGCTGAGGTGGGCATCCCGGCGCCTACAAAGGGTGTGCAGAGGATACGGCCCGCAATGAGGCTATTGCCGCGATGCTGCGCGCCAAGCAAACATGGACGCAGATCATTGCAGCAACGGGATGCAGTCGATCGACGCTCAAGCGCATTGCCGACCAGCTGAAGGCTGAGAGCGTGATGGAAGGTCAGGCGACATGACGCATTTGACGGATACGAAGCAATGAAATTTCAGATTGGCGACGCCACAGATACGGCTTTATGCGTTGCCTTAAAGCATGAATTTCTACGATGTGACAACGCATTCAATGATTTTTCGCTCTATGCGCGGATGATGATTGCAAGCAATGGTGGGAACCGGCGTATTTCTTACAAGACCTATGATGCCTATGCGCGGTTCATTCATCATCTGTATGAGTTTTTGATGGGTGGCGCGGTCCGAGATTTTCAGAACACGGAACAAATCCGCGCAGAAATGGCTCATCGTATTGTCGCAGGGGAAACACAGCGTATCGTCACTAATAGGCGAAACGCAATACTTGATGGTACCGCGCCAGACTGGGAAAACGACATCAGCTATTATCCAGAAAAAATACCGCCGGAATTCGCCGAAGAATTTCGCAAGGCCCGAAACAAGACCTTCGGCCATGTAAGCATTGAACGATCAACGCTTGATCTGTCAGCTTTCTATGATCGATATCATAAATTTTTGTATCTGCTCTACTACGACATTCGAAGCTGGTGGGGGCGGTATGCGGACGAATTTCCGGATTTGAAAGAGATCACCGATTTTTCGGTCATGGTGAAAGACGACCCTCCTCCCGAAGGTGCATATGTACAGACGTAACAGGGCTGAAAGGAGAGGCACGGCGGCATCATGCCGATGCTAAACAGGCATCTCTCCGTCCAACCTGGAAGGACAGATCATGCCCGGCAAGCTCGTCGTTCTGAAGTGCACCCTGTTTGACCGGACAGGCAGCGGGGTGGGTTTAGGCAGTCCGGCTAGGGCGCCGTCAACCAGCTGGCGTAGGCGCGCACGTCAATCATGGGCACGGTGCCGCACTCCTGCAGACGGGCAATCAGCTCAAGCAGGAAAGCCGTTGCAGGCTTGCCCTGGGCGGTAACCGTTCCACAGCCCTGATCCGTGCATCCGAACAGGCCGTTGGCAGCAACGCACCCAAGATCGATGCGGCTATCATCGTCCGCGTCCGACAGCGCCTCGATGAGCGTATCGCCCAGAGGCGGGCTCCATCCGCTCTCAAAGGTCAGCAGGCCGCCAATGATCCGGTGCGGCGTCTTGGGCTCCGCTTTCCCCTGCAGCCACGGCACGGGCATGCTCGTCCTGTGCAGCCGGCGGACGCTTGCGATCTTGCCGTGCGCGTAGCCAACCTCTCGGGCGTTGATCTCCTGCTTGCATTCAAAAACCGCGTAGACGCTCTCAGCCGGTATGATCGTCTGGCCATGCAGCTCAAAGATGGGTGGCGTGTACTGGCGATCGTAAATGACGACATCAATCTGATCGCTGAACGCGTTGCGGCTGTCGGCAACATGCGCCTTCGCTGCCTGGTAGCGCTTCGGCAGGTAGGTGTTGAATAGATCAAGCCACACGCCCTCTGTCGCGTCCCCCTTCGTACCAGGATGGCCGAAGGCGCGGCGCGACGATGCCAGGCTCTGCTGCACGCGTTCATGCAGGCCGGAAAGCAGATGTTCGAGGGACCATTCGCTCATGTGACGATCTGGTTCCAATCCGAAGCGGCAAGGGCACGTCCTGCAGCCATCTTGATTTTCCTTTTCTCCTCTGCGGACAGTTCATCCGACAGGATGTTGTTCGTATTGGCCGGGTCAATCACACGGGCACTTTCAAATTTTGTGGTCAGATATCCGAAAACTTTCCAGACATTGTTGGCCAGCGTGGTGTATGGCGCCCCATATAACGCAGCAATCACTGTCATTTCGAGATAGAATGATGTGAAATCCAATTGCTTCTGGTTCCGCCATAGCTTCAAGACTCGCATTTCCTGCGTCCTATAGCTGGCTGAGACGTGCTGAATATGTTTATCGACGTTGGTCTTGGTCCAAGTGTCGGCACGGCGGCGGAACAAGCTGTGATCCTGGGAAATCCAGTCCTGCCGTCGTCCAGGCACCAAATCAACGTCGTAACTTACGCCTGCGATATTAGCTCTGATACCAATGGAAACATTCTGCCGCTTCGGGTTAAAGCCCGCGCGTTCCATATGGGCAAACAGTTTTTCGTAAATTTCCTTGAGTGTGTGCGGCGTACTCTGAGCTAACGACAGAAACAGGTCTATATCGGTGCCGCTCCTGTTTGCGGTGCCCTTGGCAAAGGATCCACTTGGCGCTATGCCCATCAGGTACTGGCCGCCCCACTCTTGCAAAATCGGGGTAAGTGCTCCCCGAAGTGATCGCACAGGCGAGTAAAGGCCAATGTCGACCGCCTCGCGAATAAGAATGTTCTGCAGGTAAGTATCTGCACTCATCCTAGATTATACTCGGCTGCGTCGATTCCTTTGCCTTCGGAACATACCGCTGCACGATGATCTCCCCTTCCCGTCTGCGGGCCTGGGCAATGTCGTAGGCGTTCTGCATGCGCATCAGCGTGTCCATCTTCACGCCGAAGGCCTTTTCGATCCGCAGGGCCATTTCCGGCGACAGCGACACGCGCTCGTTCAACAGCTGCGAGAGGGTCGGCCGCGTGACGCCGAGCGCTTCAGCGCCTTCGGTCACGGACAGCTCGTGCCCTTCGATGATCTCCGTGCGGATGAAGCTGCCCGGATGCGGCGGGTTCTTCAGCGTATAGCCTTGCTCGGTCATGTGATCTCCCTCCTTGGAGCATGAATGTCCGTCAGTGATAATCCTCGTAATCCAGGTCAAATATTTCGACCTGATCGCCGTTGATCATGAACGTGATGCGCCAGTTCTTTGTCACGTGCAGCGCCCACAGGCCTGCCCGGTCGCCGTGCTGGAACTGGTGC
The DNA here is from genome assembly GCF_000364445.2 of Methylobacterium mesophilicum SR1.6/6. Classification (NCBI taxonomy): domain Bacteria; kingdom Pseudomonadati; phylum Pseudomonadota; class Alphaproteobacteria; order Hyphomicrobiales; family Methylobacteriaceae; genus Methylobacterium; species Methylobacterium mesophilicum. Next base: position 3,781,375 of record NZ_CP043538.1, read on the forward strand.
GGCTTCCATGTTGGCAGGGCGTGCAGCTCGTCCTCGCTGCCCATGGCTTGCAGGAAGAAGACGATCTTCTGGACTTTATCGACCACGGCAGCCGGCAGGCCGGCCGTGCTGCCCGTCTCGATCAGCCTCCTGAGGCCTTTGTGCCGAACGTTCCTGATCTTCATACAAAGCCAGTCTACCAGATGCGTTCGGTGTAAGGCAACACCTAACACATTCTCTTCGCCAAGCCTCTTCGGCTGCTGCCGCTGGCGCGGTCGACGCCGATCCTGGTCCGATTGCCGGCCCGTGGCTGCAGTGTGAAGCGGCTGGGGTGTCTGAGTAGGGTCAAAGCGCCATGGGCCTACGGGCGGGGATCTCTGGCCCGCCATGCTCCTGCCCGCTTCCGGTGCTGCACTGGGCCTTGGCACCGTAAGCGGAGGCGGATCATGCTGGCGCGGGTGATAGGTTAGTTCCGGGCACGGTACACGCCGGTCCTGCTGCCTCCGGCTGTATACATCCCCACAGTACCACCAAAACAGGGGCGATCCTCGGACGCCGCGGCGGACCATTACCCGCCGCTGCAGGACAAGGTCGGCCTCGGCCATCCCGACGCCGTCGCCGTTGCGGACGAATTCGAGTCCGGCGATGAAATCTGGGCGTTCTGCAGTCCGCTGGAGACCTGGCAGGCCAAAGGCGGCCGGAAGGGCGTCGCCCTGGTCCGGGACGGCCTGGTGGTCCGGTCTGTGGTGACGATGCTCAACTGACCGGTGTCGGCGCCTTACCCGCGCCACCAGGGCCGCCGACCTTGCATCGAACAGCTGCGGCGGGCGCTTTCAGATTCTGCCTCGTAGCGGCCCGTCGATTTTAAGGCCCGTGGGCGCGTTCCAGCTTCCAGACGGCCCAAACCACCTCCGGACCGTCAGACCCTATCAGGCGGTCCGGAATTGTCTGCCACGACGCGATCTTGCGCCACCCTGCCCTTCCGTTCCTTGTTCGATCCGCGCCGGAGGCGTGGAGCGACCGCCCCGTAGGGGCGGAACCCTGATGTTCCTCGTCCCGATACTTTAAGCGCACCGTCGCGCGCAGCGGCAGGCAAGGGCGGCGTAGCCGGGACCGGAGCCACGCGCAGCGAAGCGAGCATGGCGAGGACCCACCCCTTGCCAGAGCGAGCACGGCGGTAAGCTGGCGGTCGGGATGAAACAAAGTCAGCCGCAGGTTGTCCGCTTAGAGGTGCGTTAGCGCCTCCCGCCGCATAGCGGCACGATAGAGACAGCCGAAGGCTGACCGATTGGCCGCTGCAGGCGGCCCTCTTGCGTCAGAGGCAGCTACTGGATGGTCGAGACTACAGGCTCGGAGAACGCTGTTAGGCGCGATTAGGCGCGACCCACAGGGCGACGCCCGGATTCTTCTTTATTCAGGATTCTAAGATTCTAGATTCAGGCGCCGATCAAATTGGTAAATCAAAGGTTTATAACTTTAAATGTGAGGGATTGGGGGACTCCTGTGAGGGATTGGGGGGAAAGGGCCCGATTCTATGAGGATTCGGGGGCTTGAAATGAGGAATCGGGGGCGCAACTATGAGGTTTTGGGGGAGCCGTCCCCACCTTCTCCACACTGCCTGGTGCCCAACTATGAGGTTTCTCCCCCAAAACCTCATAGTTGCGCCCCCGATTCCTCATTTCAAGCCCCCGAATCCTCATAGAATCGGGCCCTTTCCCCCCAATCCCTCACAGGAGTCCCAAAACGAAGAAGCAGCTTCAGGATGCCGAGTCTGCAAAGCAAGCTCAGCTTGACGCAGATATTGCAGCAAACCTGAAAAGCTTCCGACAAGCTTGTTATGACGCTTACAGTGCCGCTCCTGTAGGAGCGTCATTCTCACATGCGCATAATCCACTGCTAGTGGAGGCGGGTTTCAAAGCAACCAAGCGGTTCGCTCACGACGATAATGGACGGCGAACAATCGTGATTTGCATGGTGTCAAACGTTAGCTACAGTTGGGGAGATAGAAGTCGATACGCACTTAAGTGCACTCAAAACGGAGCAGGTGTATCGACCCAATTCACACTCGTATCTAAAAACGACTGCACTATCTCAGAGTAATATGGCATTGATCAGTGCTCAACGATCTCATCGCCAGCCGGAGTGATCCGCCACGCTTCGATGCGTGCGCGGATCAAAACATGAGCCTCGACGTCGTTCCCCCAGATTTCCACTGATCTTGCTTCGTGATGACATAGAATGGCGATGATGACCTCGGCAGGGCCAGATCGGATCACCGCAACGTCTTGGCCGTCAACGAGCAGCGACAACCATGAGAAGCCCTCTGTGGGCACATTCCGACACGCGCAGTCGACGCATTGGCATGCTGCCTCCAGCCACCATGTCGGATCAACGACGTCGCTGATCTCAGTGAACTGATCAAACCTCTCGGCGAGAGCTGCACGATCGCTGAGAATGGCATTCCTGGGCACGTCGAGACCTCTGCTAGCGTGACGGTACCGTCGTCAGCACAGTCTAGCTCTGGCTTATCTGATCATCTGCCGCCGGTCGACGTCGATCTCTGCGCTCGACATCAGTGTCATCCTTCTTCAGGATGGCGTTACCCCAGTTGAGATTTCCTGTAGGGATCTCTCTGACCACTTCCTGCGAAATACCATCAGGGTTCTTTATCAATCCCTGCTCGGTAGCCACATGCTTGAACAGCTTGAGGATAGACTCGATACTTGTGACGCTAGCCTCTAGCTGCTTGACAACGTACGTTCGCTCGAAAGCACTTCCTTCTCCAAATATGATCGAGAAATCAGCTTTGATCGTAGTGCCGTAATCTAAAGGACAAAGTGCTTTCGGGATCATTATGATGCGTTGACCGTCGTGGGCAACGCTGGTTACGAACTTCTCAGAGTTCGTAACGGAGACAGGCCAGTCGATTTCGACGATTGCAACAGTTGGCACCAGGGCTTGATGCTTATCGAGGACGTCCAGATCGTGGATGGCTCGAAGCCCACGATTGCCGTCCTTATATGGTGCAATGTGTTCTATAGCTTCGATGAACTTCTTTCCAATACGATTGAGGCGTCGCGCTCTAATTTGTTCGTGAAGGCGATCTTTGTCTCGGGCAAACGGGAAATGAACGTAGCCGATATCCTGCGGGTTGCCCTTTGTCAGCCGAAAGATGTCTGAGACCATCAGATCCAGTGATGCTCGAAGGTTGTGGATGACATCTCCGATAGCTGCACCCCACTCCAGCGGGATCTTTTCACGCTGTCGATAGACGAAGGCAGAGCTTTCCCAGCCCACACCGGCACTCATCTCGTCGTCATGTTCGAAGACGATCCGTACAGCGCCACGTTCAAAGAACGAGGTCACTTGTCTGTCGAGATCATCAAGGTGATGCTTGGCTCGGTTGATCTTGATCTCGGCGGACTGGAATGGATCGAGCAACATCACTTCCCGTCATACCGACTTACATTGCGACAGCACAGTCATTGCGGTTCACCGGACCCAGAGATGAAGTCGGTGAACGTCTACTATGCTGCAAGGCCTGTGAGATCTGCCCCTGGCGCCAACCGCGTTGATGCGTCGAGGATCTCGACACCAACGATCCGACCTTCGGCGTCGACGTCGACGATGATACCGGGCCGCACTTCTTCACTCTCGACAACTGCCGCTGTCGACAACGGGATGTAGAGCGCATCCACCGCGGGATCGTACTGGTGCTTCATGCTGACGATCCTCCCTTCAAAGCGCGCGTTCTCTTGCGGTCCAAGAACACGGTGACGATGACTTCGTTACCATCCTTGGGATCGTATACCACACGCAGGACGCGGCAACCCGCTTCTGGGATTGCAGCGTAAGCCCGCAATCGTCCCGGATGATCGGGATCGGGCTCTAGGATCTCTGGTGCCGCGACCGTTCGTTCAGCCCATATGGGGTCTATGCCACGGCGGATCGCCCGCTCATGGGCGTGAACGCTCCAGATGATCGCCATACCCAGTCGAGCCTCTAGGCTACGTCACATGGATCGTTGACGAGCCGTGCGGATGTGCTCACCGGGGGGATGCGCATTACCGTCAGTCCGCGCAGCAAGCTGACATCCATGTCGGCAGCTTGGATCCATCCGCAGCTCATCCTTGCAGCTCCTTGGGTTAGCCGCATCAAAAACGTAAGTAGAAACTTGCGAACGTAAGCGACTGCATGTAGAGGCTTACGCATGTCAGCGATTGTTGGTTTTGTCTCACAAAAAGGCGGAGTTGGGAAATCGACCCTGGCTCGCGCTCTGGCCCGCGAGGCCGCAGCCGGCGGCTTGTCCGTCAAGATCGCTGACTTGGACCATGAGCAGGGCACCGCGACGAACTGGGCCCGCCGCCGGATGGCCGCCAACCTGGAGCCTTTGGTTCCCGTCGAACCCTTCCGAACCGCCGCCGATGCGTTCAAAGCCGCTGCATCCGTGGATCTATTGATCGTGGATGGGCCTGCGCGCGCGTCCGCAGGCACCCTGGAAATCGCCAGGGGTGCGGCCCTGGTCGTCCAGCCGTCCAGCACGTCTGTCGACGATCTGGAGCCAGCCGTGATCGTGTTCAACTCCCTCGCACGGGCTGGCATCCCTCGATCGAAGCTAACCTTGGCCCTAGTGCGGGTTGGGACGGAGGCTGAGGAAGCTTTCGCGCGATCGTATGTGGGGGAGGCTGGTTATGACGTGCTGGCTGGTGCGCTCCTAGAGCGTCCCGCCTATCGGCAGGCGCAGAACGACGGACAGGCGGTCACAGAAGTTCGGTTCAAAGGCCTCAGCGAACGCGCCGACGCACTGGTCCAGGCGATCATCGACCGCGCTGGTTTGTAAGTAAAAAATGACGTGAACTAACGAGCGTAAGATGGCGACATTCACAAAGCGACATACGGCGCCGAAACCGCCTTCACTTGAGGTCGCAATGGATCTCGCGGCCCGTGCCGAAAACGCAACCGATCCTCCATCCCCTTCTGTCGAGAAACCCGCACGGCGCCCCAAGGGCAGACCGCCAAACCCGGAACCCCGAGTGGTGTTCGGAACACGCCTCAAAGCAGCGACGATCGACGAGGTCGAAGCCCTGAAGGTGGGGCTGCGAATGCGGATGCAGGGTGAGGCAATCGAACGTGCGGTGGCTTTCTACCGAGCGCACGTCATCGCAAAGACCCGCGTGAGGCTTGAGCTGGGTCAAGAGACTGACGACAAAACGGTGCTGCTAGCAGCGCACCGGGCAGACTATGCAGCGGCCGACGGGCCACTGGATGACCTGCGGATCGAGGTACGACCAACCCGCACAGAGGCCGATCGTCGTGAATGACCCGCACGTCGTCGCTGTCCGCTACCAAGTTCTGAAGAGTGCCAGTGGCGATTTTTCGAAAGCGGTACTGCTTGAGTACGCGACGGATCGTTTCGATCTGAGGGCACACGACGACACTGTTGTATTCATGATGAGAAGCCACTGTGCGACTGAGGAGGATGCGCTCTCGATAGTGCAGCCGTATGTCGATGCATGGCACGTCTCAAGTGACCTATCGATCACGCCGAACGCGTTTCGCTTGAAGCTTACGAACGTTGAGATTATCGATCGAGCACCCTCGCGCGGCGCGTCGCTACGAGTCTCGGAGATGTCCGATAGATGCTCGATCGACGTTTGCACCGCGATGGCGCATCACTCCGAATTTCCCCCGCTACCGAACGGGATCGTCATATCGGACGATGTAAAAAGCATGCATTGGCAGTACGTCGGATACTGTGAAGGTCGACTATCGCTGACTTCAGTAGCATATTATCTTCTGACGGTTTTGACAGACAGAGATGGTGGTCTGAAATCGGCATCTAAATATTTTACGATCTCTCCAGACGTACTCAGAAAAGTCGGTGAGCTGTCGACCACGAGGGGGGGCGCTGAGGCTCGAAAAGCGGAGGGGCGAAAAGCGGACTTGATGCCGACGGAGCGCAGATGGCTGGAAGAAGCCGCCAAGATGATGGTCCGGCGTGCCGCTGAGGTAGCAGCCGATCCCAAGGGACCGCATTCGCAGATCACTCTTGCGGATCTCCCTCCCCTGACGATCTCCGAGGGTTAGCGGCTTGTTCAGCCTTGATGGCTTTCGCAACCTCCTCGAAGATCGTCCGCGCATCAGGGTTCTGACGCAGCTCGTGATCGGCCTTCTCAACATGACCGAGATCAATCGGACCGATGTGCGTAACGAGAGCACGACATACGTCGTGGATCTCATCTTGTAGCTGTTTGTCGAACCCGAGCACGAACGATCCGGCGACCGTCACGAGGGCGAGGGCTGTAGCTATCTCGTTGAGACAGACCACTGCGCCGATACCCTGCCAACCTAGACCGATACCCGGCACGCCTAGCAGGTTGTGAGACTGCGGCACGGTATCCGGAGATACATGCGCCGCACGACCGCTGAGAAGTCGATAGCGATGCTCATCGATCGGTGCATCAATGCCCCCTGCTATGAGGCGCATCCGAACGCTAACGGGGCTAAAGCTCCTGCGCCGTGCTCCTTCAGATGCGGTCATCCATTCCGCGAAAGAGGCAGGCTCTACCCGGAAGAGGAACAAGAGGTTCGCGATCTCTCCAAGGCTGCGGCAGAGTAGGAGCGCTTCGTCGTAGCTGCCGAAGCGCATGAGCCGCAGTGCCGCGAGCGTCTGGGCTGTTGCCCGTCCGCATAGGTACTCGATGCGGTGGTGGCCTCCCTGACACCCCCACCAGCAGGACGCCATCCTGTCGAGGTAACCGACAACCGTCCCCACCGCGGCGTAGCAGGCTGATGCCTGTAGCCCGAGTTGGACCCAGCGTTCGTCCGTAACCGCTGCTACGCGATCCTGATTGTCGAAGATCCTGTCGAGCAGATCCTTGCCGGTGAGCAGCGGCCGATGAGGCTTTGTATCGTCGGTCATCGACCGTTCGCCGAAGGTGACGGTAAACAAACGCTTGCGCGTTTCGACGCTTGGCCGCACGCTGTATCGGTCGCCGGGGACTCACCCGGGAAGGATCAAGATGCCGTAGCAGCCTAAGACGCCAAAGGCCCCGTCCCTGGCAGGACGAGGCCCTTGAAAATCTAGTCGGCCTACGCCGCCCGAACAGCGAGTAGGTTACCAGACGCCCCTTGGGCGTCAACGGGGATCTGCGTTTTTCGTACGACGAAAACGCTTCCCCGCGATGATGCGTGTGGATCTGCGACGGCCCGAGAGGGCCAAAAATGATCGACGTCGAAATCACGCGGGCGCAGATCGCCCGAGCACCGCGGAGCGAGATCTCCGGCATTCTGAGCTGCGTTTATGGGGCCCTCGCGGCTGGCGAGATCACCGAGGACGAGGCGGCAGTTCTCGAAGCTGCCGGGAACCTCCGGCGCTCCCTTCCACCTGCCCCCCTCCCGCTCGAAAAGTTGTCGGATCGCGCCCGCGAACGTCGGCAAGCATCGCGCGCCGACGGCGCTGGGCCGCATCCAGTCGACTTCCACCAGCTCTCGCCGAACAGTTCACCCCGTCCGAGACCGGTGTTCTCGCACTGATCGCGGCCGAGGTTGCCCGTCATGGGGATTGTCGTCTCGCAGTCGAGCACATGGCTGCTGTGGTCGGTACGTGCGCAACCGTCGTCCGCAGCGCGATCCGTGAGGCCCGCCGACTTGGGCTGCTCAGTGTCGAGGAGCGGCGCCGCGCTGGTCGGAGGAACGACACAAACATTTTGCAGATCGTTTCGGCCCTGTGGGCCGGTTGGCTTCGGTTAGGACGTCGAGGTTCAGGGGGGGTGCCTTCGGATTTGCGAAAGCCACGCACATACAAGATCTTAAATCCGATCAACCTGTGAAAATCGAGGCTAGCGAACCCGTTAGAAGGCTGCCGAGGGGCAGTGATCGACGTCAAACACACAGCCCAGGTCAGAATCGAGGCGGGTGGTAGGTCAGGTAGGTCAGAAAACCGCCCGTACCCTGTCGACGGAGCGCCGGCCCAGCAGATCGGCGATCATCATGTCGTCGACGATCATCGCGTCGATCGCACGTACCTCGGCCGCAACCTCGGCCGGGAGCATTGTCGCGACTTGGGCGAGACGCATCCTGATCCTGGTGATCGTCCGCTCGCGAACCCGTGCGCTGACCGTGCGGTGTCGCTCGTGGCTGCGCATGTAGCTGCTCTCACGTCCGCACCAATCTCTCGAAAACGCCTCACGACTCGCCGTCAAACTGAGATTAGAGAGCCTAACGTAAACACGCATGAGCTGATGTCCGTACATACTGCCTCTTCAATAGTGCAACCGGATTTAGATCCGGACTAAATAGCCTCGTCTGCCAGGACAAGGTACACCATCACATGGACGAGAACATCATTCGAGCGAGCGTATACCACTACGCCCGACAGTATTTAACGGGTCCGCACCCTCAGCTTGAGCCCCGAAACATCGAAGGTGCATGCGTATCGGTCGCACGAGTACATGTACCGGGTTGGCCGGTAGACGTCAGGGCCTACCGGTTGCTCGTCGAGCAGCTAGACGCCGGCTGGTCCGCAGCGATCCATGTTGGGCTACGTTCCGACCAGCCGTGGCGCGCACAAGTCGATCAAACCTGGGACGATACCGGCAATCACGGCGGCCCTGCTGGCGCCCATGAAGCCTTGGTCGACTGGCTGCGTTCGCTGTGACCCCTGTCGATCATCAGGCTGCCGAGGCCATTCTCGACGCTCTCGCGGAACGTGATCAGCGACGGCGTCAAGCGCATCCTCGGTCAGCGGGCAATCATGCTCTGCGGGCTGGTCACGCGGCGCTCCAGATCGCTGACGTCGGTGCCATTGGGCGCATCGCCTACGCCGTAACCCTCGTATACAATCCGTCCCGTTCCGCCCAAGCCGCTGGCCCGTGCAGGCAGATCTCGGCAGATGGGACGATCCAAACGATCCCCGCGGCAAACCGGGTACGGGACGGCTCGATACGGCCGGAGCGTGTCCAAAAGGATCTCGACGGACTGCATCTCGACGTCGATCGCCAGTTGTTCGGATCGCACTTCAACCGGTTCCCGGAAGAACGTCGAACGTCCTTCCGCGGCGTCATCGAGAATGTCTCGACGAACATCCATGTACACATCACGTGGTCCGTACCGGTAGAACGTGCAGACGAATTTCCCCGTGCCATATCGAAGGCGTGGCACAGGTACGCCCCTGGTGGGTCGGTACAGGCCGATCCGATCCGCGATGACGGACAAGCGTGGGGTTGGTACACCACCAAGTGTAGCTTGGCTGATCTCAATGATCCCGATCTTTTCGTGGCATCACGATCGATCGCAGCGAAATAACCGTAGACAACAAGGTCGGGGCTGTCGGCACGGGTGACAATCAACACCTGATATAGGCCGATGAAACACACCAGCACGACCTTGCTGCGGCGTTAGAATGCTCAGGCTGCCTGCATCACGCAGGCCGCAGAGTTGTTGTACTGCCTAGTTACTTAGAGCACAGCGACCCACGGCGGAGCATCGGAAGATGACGACTTTGTCGTCATCTGAGGAAGCGAACGACGTGCGGATGACCGAGCGGAGTGAGGTCGGCCGCCAGATAGCTCTAGACATATTGTGGAAGAGGAACATGAAAATCAGAGACATACTACGCGATGAGGCTGTCAAACCGATTAAGCCAAAGCCACCTAAGGCGTCGAAAGCGCTCTCGTCGACGAAGTCAACACGTCACCAAGACGGTAACGACAGTCGATGGCAAACTGAGGAGAGCTACGATCCGCAAGACGACACCGACAACGATCTGTCGAGCACAGAGCGTGACGACGACGGTTTGATCGTCGTCGTCGAACCGATCCCTCAACGACGTCGTCGAAAACCAGCTCAGCGTTCTCGGAACTGCGTCGATCCAACGAGATAACCGACGATCGCAGCTATGAGCACGCTGACGATCATCGTCGTGTATGCGACGACGTAGCCGATCAGCTCGACGCCAGTCACGGCCGCACTCAAACCGCCGATGAGGATGGCAGGGATCAAGCTCCTGGCGATCGCGATCACCCCGCCAATCAGCCCAGCCAAATCGCCGACGATGGGTATGCGTCGGCGCACGAGGTAGGACGTACAATACGGGCAGCGGGTCGAAAGACTGTCGATCGAGCTGCGACAGGCGGGGCAGATAGATCGCATAACGGCTATGCCGATCGCTTGGCGATCTTCGCGACAGTGGCGCGCGAACAGCCAGTGGCGCTCTGGATCTGCGACCAACTCATGCCGTGAATGAGCATGTCGGCGATGCCGGCATTGCGCTTAGCGTCCTCAGGGCGGCCCCTGTAACGTCCTTCAGCCCGAGCCTTGGCTTGCCCCTGCTCCTGCCGGCGACGACGATCCTCGTAGTCCTTACGTGCCACGGCGGCGAGGACGTCGAGCATCATGCCGTTGAGCGCTTCCAGCATCCGCGAGGTGAACTCGTCCGTGCCAGCGGTCGCCATCATCCAGGACGTCGGGAGATCGAGCGCAACTACACGAACACGTCGAGCGGCAATCTCCAGCTTGAGCTTCGTCCAGTCGTCGGTCTTGAGGCGAGCTAGGCGATCCACCTGCTCACAAAGAAGTACGTCACCTGGGCGGGCATCGCGTAGGAGCCGAAACAGCTCAGGCCTATCGAGCTTGGATCCAGACTCGTTCTCGACATACCAGCTCGCGACGCTCAAGCCGCGATCGGCAGCGAACGCTTCAAGTTGACCGCGGGCACGCTCGGCGTCCTGCTGATTGGTCGATGCCCTGAGATACGCCCTGATGAACATCGTGACCGCCATGGTCTGTTTTGGATGGTTCACATAATAGCGGTCTGTTTTGGATGGTCAAGTATCTCGTTTTGAAAGCGTCATAGGCCAGTGCCGGAAAGGCATACCCAAACCGAACCAGACCAATCGGTTGCTTCGGGCGGTTTGCGGTCCCGCCCGCCTAAGCCATCATCGGCGCCATCAGGGAGGAATGACCATGAAGGCGATCCAGGACCACTACCCGCCGAGCTTCGCCCACTGTTACGGCTGCGGGCCCGCCAATCCGCATGGCCATCACCTGAAGAGCTACCTGCTGGACGAACGGACCGAAGCCCGCTTCACTCCGGACGCGATCTACAGCGGCGGGGTCCCGGACAACGTCTACGGCGGGATGATCGCCTCGCTGCTCGACTGCCACGGGACCGCTTCGGCGGCGGCGTTCGCGTATCGCGACCGGGGGCGTGTGATGGGTGACGATGGGCCGCCCCTCCGGTTCGTGACGGCCTCTCTTCAAGTCGATTTTCGCAAGCCGACGCCGCTCGGCGAGGAACTGCTCATTACGGGCACGCTCAGGTCGCTGGATGGCCGGAAGGCGCAAGTGTCCCTCTCGCTCTCGGCGGGCGGCGTCGAGTGCGCCCACGGCGAGATGCTGGCGATTGAACTCAGGGCTTAAGGTCTGCAACGGGTCGGACGCCGGTCTGGGAAGGGCGCACCTATAGCGAACCGGCGCCGATCGCTTCGATAGGCATACGGAAACAGATCTGCATTCGGCGCATGCGTTGGCACAAACGAAAAAGGCCAGCCCGAAGGCTGGCCCTGACGGCTCGCTCAGATCCGAGGCTTACTCGGCGGCGGTCATTTCGGACGTGTAGTGCCCGCACCAGTCGTTCTCCGACACCACCGGCCACAGGCCCTTAGCCTCCGGAGTCGGCTGGCTCACGGGCGGGTTGAAGCGGCACAGGCCGGCGTCGTTCTGCGCCTGCGCGCCGTTGCCCTTGTGCTCGTCGAAGAAGCGGCAGGTGTCACACTTCGCGTTGGCCATGTTTGGCTCCTGTAGCTAGGGGGCGGTTGAGTGCCGCCTTCAGTTGCGAGTTAGAACAAATCCAATCTGCCAGTCAACGGTTGGGATGTGGACGGGTTCCGCACGTTGGCCGATCGCTCGCCCGCAAGCCGCCTCCTCAAGGAACGAGCATACTGAATTGGGCCAGCGCACAGCGCATATCTATCCGACCACGGCAGTTACGTTGTCCCACACCATGTTCAGATTGACTTCACTCAGATCTTGCTTGTCATAACTCAAAAGCTTAGCCATTCAAGCATAAGAGTGCGTGCTTTTGATGTGAAGGAAAGAGGACATGCGTCCGACGGTGATGTTCCTTTTGTTGCCGCTTGCCGTCGTAGCAGGCATAGGTCAATCTGAAATAAAAAGACGGTTCTTTTCATCAGACAACATCAATGAACAATCACATGTTATATCTTATTCCGATGTCTATCCCGCTGTCGATCCAAATGCATCTACTTTGTATGCGCAAATTACAAACGAGAATATCAATGCAACTTGTGTTGAAGCAAAATTTGAGGATTTCTGTGAGGGAAAGAACGTCATTTTTCACAAGAAATTTTCAGTCAACAATGATGGGTCGTCGTCTTATCTCACAAACGATGCCGTTGGCACAGACGATCCGTACCTGAATTTCCATTTTCAGAAACCGATCAACGCTTTGTACGACGGCGCCGAGATCGAGATATACGGCAAGATCAAAAAGGTCTCAGGTAGGTTCTTCACCGTTTCGGATAGCCGTATTGTGCGGCTGATCAAAACGAAGAAGCAGCTTCAGGATGCCGAGTCTGCAAAGCAAGCTCAGCTTGACGCAGATATTGCAGCAAACCTGAAAAGCTTCCGACAAGCTTGTTATGACGCTTACAGTGCCGCTCCTGTAGGAGCCGCTCGACTTGCATGTGTTAAGCCTGCCGCCAGCGTTCGCTCTGAGCCAGGATCAAACTCTCACGTTGAAGAGAAAGATCCGGCCGATCACGTCATAGTCTCAGACGGAGCCTCACATCGACCAAGTACCCCAACGCTTCACAGCGCCAAAATACCCGTCGGTGAGCTCAAAAGAGAAACGACAGATCAGCACAAGTCTACTCACGCCAGGTCCTAAGACCCAGCCGCAAGGACAAACGCCGCCCGCGTCTCCCTTCCTCATTCACAACTTGTCAAAGATCAGTAATCACTTTCGTAATTACCTTTCGAGGAGAAGTCAAGCACCTTGGCTTTCGCCAGATCTACTTTTCTCAACCTCGGTAAGTCCGTCCAACCCGGTCCGTTTTTCTTCCGGACTGCGTCGGGAGGCGCCGTATAGGCCGCCCCGGACTTGCCTGTCAACCGCCTTTTTCCCGGCGAAGGAACCGAACCGGCCGGGCCGGTCTCCGGTGCCTCCGCCGAAACAGCGCAGTGCGAAAGGGCCCGGAAGCCCTTCGGTGCGGCGCTTGACGATGGACGCTCCTTCAGTCGCCGGATCCGGGTCGAGCCTTGGCTCGCACCCGACAGCGTCCCGACCCCGAGGGATCCACGCCGGCCGGTGATGCTGCTGGAAGTTCCGGCGGATGGCGTACCATCGCGACCGGTAAGGCGGATTTAGTGGTGCCGGCCGCGAGACGCAAGAGGCCGCACGCAGGACCGCCAAGCCCGTGGCGCACGCCTCCGGCCTCGCGCGCCGACGCGGCTCCCCGCATGAGGGCAAGGCGATCCGGTGCCGATCTGCGCGGCGCGCGAGGCTGCTGCATCGGCTTCGGCCTTCCGGTCTGGCGCGACGGCGCGGATGATCCGGCACATTCCGGCTCACCATGCGCGAGGACATTCCGGATACTCCGATCAATACCGGAGCTTTAGCTTCCTAACCTAGGTCAACGTCGCGATTTTCCGAAACTAAACCGGAAGTTAGGACATCTCGGCCTAGATCAGCCGGGTTTTCCTGCCGCCGGTTCCCGCGCGGCAGCCCTCGCCGAGGCCCGGTGCATGCGCACAGATCTCCAGCCCGTCCTCGCGGTGAGCCGCGCGGCGACGCGTCCGATCCGGCCGGACCTTGATCCGGCCCCGGAGCCGGCGCGCCGCGACGGTCTCGTCCCCTATCTGGACGCGGTCCGGCAAGGCCTGCTGATGATCGATGGCGCGGGCGCGGTGGTCGCGGCCAGCGCCCCGGCGCGTGATCTCCTGGGTCGTCTGAACGTGTCGCTGCCAGCCGACGCGTCGGCGATGCGGCTGCTCGGCGCCCTGCGGGGCGGAGCCGCGCAGGGCCGGCGCGCGGCGATGCGCGCCGTCCGCCTCGCGCTCGAACGGCGCCAGCCCACCGTGTTCGAGCTGCGGCGGGCGGATCACACGGTCCAGGCGGAGCTCCACCCCGTCGCGGGCGGCGGCTGGGTCGTGACGCTGGAGGATGTCAGCACCCGCAAGGCCACCGAGGCCCGCGCCGACGAGATGGCGCGCCTCGATCCCCACACGGGCCTGCCGAACCGCCTGCTCCTGCGCGAGCGTCTCGCCGAGTCCCTGGCGCGGCTGGCCCGCACCGGCGAGGCCTGCGCCCTGCTGCTGATCGATCTCGACCGGTTCAAGCCGGTCAACGACACGCTCGGCCATCCGGTCGGCGACGCCCTGCTGGAGAAGGTCGCCGACCGCCTGCGCTCCACGGTGCGGCCGACCGACACGGTGGCGCGGATCGGCGGGGACGAGTTCGTCATCCTCCAGGCGGGCATCCGCGATGCGGCGGGCACGCAGGCGCTGGCCCGCCGCGTCGTCGACCTGATCGGCCGGACCTACATGGTCGAGGGGCATCTCCTGACGATCGGCGCCAGCGTCGGCGTGGCGCTCGCCCCGGAGGACGGCACCGACGCCGACCGGCTCCTGAAGAACGCCGACCTCGCCCTCTACCGGGCCAAGCTCGACGGGCGTGGCACCTACCGGTTCTTCGAGCCGGAGATGGACGCGCGCATGCAGGCGCGCCGGAAGCTCGAACTCGACATGCGCCAGGCCCTGGCCCGCCGCGAGTTCCAGCTGCACTACCAGCCGCAGCTGCAACTGGAGAGCGAGCGGCTGATCGGCTGCGAGGCGCTGATCCGCTGGCGGCACCCGGACCGGGGCCTCGTGTCGCCCCTCGACTTCATCCCGCTGGCCGAGGAGATCGGCCTGATCGTCCCGATCGGCGAATGGGTGATCCGGCAGGCCTGCCGCGATGCCATGACCTGGCCGGCCCACATGTCGGTGGCGGTGAACGTCTCGCCCGCGCAGTTCAAGAGCGACCGGCTCGTGGAGACGATCATCTCGGCGCTCGCCACCTCCGGCCTGCCGGCCCGGCGGCTGGAGGTGGAGATCACCGAGGGCGTGCTGCTGCAGGAAAACACCAGGACGCTCCAGACCTTGCACCGGCTGCGGGAACTCGGCGTGCGCGTCTCCATGGACGATTTCGGCACGGGCTACTCGTCGCTGAGCTACCTGCGCTCGTTCCCCTTCGACAAGATCAAGATCGACCGCTCCTTCGTGAAGGACTTGGCCAGCAAGCCGGACGGCGAGGCGATCATCCGCGCCATCGCGGGCCTGGGGAAGAGCCTTGGCATGACCACGGTTGCCGAGGGCGTCGAGACCGCCGAGCAGATGCAGCGGATCCGCCTGGAGGGCTGCACCGACGTCCAGGGCTACCTCATCAGCAAGCCGCTGCCCACCGAGGACCTCCCCCGCGTCTTCGCCGCCTACCCGCAGGCCTGATCCTCCCCCTCTCACGCGGACGCACAGCCATGAGCGACCTCTACCGCCTCGTCTACGCCAGCAAGAATCTGCTCCAGGGCTCGGAAGCGGAGATGTCGGCGGCCGTCCGGCAGATCCTGGACGCCTCGCAGCGGAACAACCGGGCGGTCGGCGTGACCGGTGCCCTGATGTTCAACACCGGCGCCTTCGCGCAGGTGCTGGAGGGTCCGCGCCGCGGGGTCGAGGCGACCTTCGAGCGGATCCAGCGCGACCCGCGCCACGGCGACGTGACGGTCCTGCAGTGCGGGCCGACCGAGAGCCGCAGCTTCGCGACCTGGTCGATGGCGTTCGTGGGCCAGTCCGCCCGGGGGCAGGCGCGGTTCAGCAGCCTCGCCGCCGAGAGCGGGTTCGACCTCTCGCGCCTCGACGGCGACCAAGTCTTCGCCATGCTGCACGGGCTGGTGATGGAGGAGGAGGGTCTTCCGGCCGCGGAAGCGGCCGCGCCGGCCAAGCCGGCCCGGGACGCGTCTGGCCTCGACGTGGTGCAGGTGCGCGCCGCGATCGCGCAGCTCCGGCCGGAGGCCGCGCCGCCGGCCGGCGCGCCGGCCAAGCCGGTCGCGGGCCGTGAGCCGGCGGCCACCGGCCGGTCTGTGGCACCGCAGGACGCCGCCGAGGCCGCCCTGTGCGTGCTGAAGGCGGCGCTGGCGAGCGAGCGGCAGCGCACCAGCGCGTTGCGCGCGGAGATCGACAACCTGCAGGTGGCGCTGGCGGCGGCGGAGGGCCGGCTCGACGGATTAGGGGCGGAACGCGACCTCTGGGCCGGCCGAGCCCGGCTGCTCGCGGAGGCCATGGTGCGGGAAGCGGAGGCGGTGCGGCCTGCCGGGGCCCGGGAGGACGACTCGCCCGGTGCGGCGGCCGGCATACTCGCGGCCTGACCGGCACGGGGCCCGTCGTCGTCGCCGCGACCGCAGCTTTCGTTCTCTTGAAAGACTGTTCCGTTCTGCATAAAGAACGCGCCTCGCAACCCGACTCGTCGGGTGGCACGGGACACGGCGCAGGAAGGGACAGCCGATGGCAGAGGGATTCGCGGCCCGCACGATCGCGGCGACCAACGGCGTGGCGCAGGACACCGCCTTCGGCGCCGTGATCGCGCCGATCCACCTGTCGACCACCTTCAAGTTCCCGGCCTTCGAGCAGGCCGGGCCCTACGATTACTCGCGCCTCGGCAATCCGACCCGCGACCAGCTCGCCGACACGATCGCCAAGCTCGAAGGCGGCGCGCGGGCCGTCATGGTCGCCAGCGGCATGGCGGCCCTCGATCTCGCCCTGTCGAGCCTGCGGCCGGGAGACCTGCTGGTCGCCCCACACGATTGCTACGGCGGCACCCACCGCCTCCTCAGCATGCGCGGCGCCCGGGGCCATTACCGGGTGGCCTTCGTCGACCAGACCGACCCCGCGGCGCTGGCGGCGGCCCTGGCCGAGCGGCCTAAGGTCGTGCTCATCGAGACGCCCAGCAACCCGCTGATGCGGGTGGTGGACGTCCGGCGCATCACCGCCGACGCGAAGGCCGTCGGCGCGCTCGCCGTGGTGGACAACACCTTCCTGTCGCCGGCCCTGCAGCAGCCGATTGCCCTGGGGGCCGACCTCGTGGTGCACTCCACCACCAAGTTCCTCAACGGCCATTCCGACGTCATCGGCGGCGTCGTGGTCGCCGCCGACAAGGCGGTCGGCGAGGATCTCGCCGCCTGGGCGAACACGATCGGCGTCACGGGCTCGCCGCTGGACGCGTACCTGACGCTGCGGGGCCTGCGCACCCTGTTCGTGCGCGTGGAGCAGCAGCAACGGAACGCCGGGGCCCTGGCGGCCTTCCTGGACGCGCACCCGGCGGTGAGCCGCGTCCATTATCCGGGCCTGCCGTCGCATCCGGGCCACGTGCTGGCCCGGGCGCAGCAGGCCGGATTCGGCGCCATGCTGAGCTTCGAGCTGGCGGGCGGGCGCGACGCGGTGCGGCGCTTCGTGGAGGCCTTGCGGGTCTTCACGCTGGCCGAGTCCCTCGGCGGCGTCGAGAGCCTGGTCGCACACCCGCCGACCATGACGCACGCGGCCATGGATCCGGAGGCGCGCGCCATCGCGGGCATCACCGACGGGCTGCTGCGCCTGTCCGTCGGCCTCGAGGCCGAGGCCGATCTCCTGGCCGACCTGTCCCGGGGCCTGGAGGCTCTGGGCGGTTGAGCCGGCCGCTCACGCCTCCTCGATGACCTCGAACCCGGATTTGTCCTCCACGACGCGGAACCGGGACAGCCGCAGGGTCTGGGACCGCTCGGCCGCCTCGTCCCGGCACTTGTCGACGTGGACCGCCCGGTTGACGACCTGCAGGTTCGGCGCGCCCCAGTAGCCGAGCAGCTCCGGCCAGGGCGCGCCGCGGTGCTCCCGCCAGACCCGGTAGAGCGGCAGGGCGTGGTCGACCTCCGCGGTGCGCAGCAGCCGCTTGCCGGAGGCGGCGCAACGGTGCTGCTGGCGGAGCTTCAGGGCGCGCACCTGGGCGTGCGGGGCGATCCAGAACTTCCAGGTGGCCACGCAGGCCGCGTGCCAGCCCGCATTGGCGTTGGGCTGTCCCCGCTGCCACAGGTCCCGGTGCCAGCCGAACCGGTAGACCGGCTGGCCGCAGATGCAGCAGGCGCCCCGCCCCCGGGCGAAGGCCGGGTCGCGATAGGGCGCGGGCGGCATCCGGAAGCTCCCGGCCCGGCCCTCGGCGCCGAGCTGCCACGTCCAACCCTCCGGCGTTCCCGAGCGGGCCGCCAGGGCGCGCGCCAGCCGGTCCGCCCGTAGGATGTGGTTGCGCCAGTAGCTCTCGACCGCGAGCCGCGGCGTCGGCGGGATCAGCGGCCGTGCCAGGGCGTGCTGCAGGACCGCCCCCGGGAAGACGGGCGGGAGAGCCCGCTCCAGCCGCGCCCGGGCCAGGTCATTGCGTCGATCGCGCCAAATCGATGTGGTCATGCCGGACCGGTGGTAACCCGCCGGGGATCGCGTCGCGACTGTACCGATGCAACAGCGGCGCGGTCGCGGATCGCGGAAGCGGACGAGCTCGGCGTCGGGCGCGCTGGGTTAACGCAATGTTTCACGGGAAACATTGGGCCTGCACCGCCGCTTCAGCCTGCTGGACCGCCGCAATGCAAGGCCGCGCTGAGGGCCACCGATCGAGCCCGGCCGGACCTCACCCACGCACCGTGCGGTTGCCAGTGCGGCGCGGAGCGCCCAAGAGGGTCGCGGCAAGCGGCTTGCCCCCTCGATCCTCCCCCCTGCAGAGGCTTCCCCTCCCGTGATCACCGGTCCGTGCCTCATCGTCCAGCCGATCCACGCGGCGGGTCTCGACCGGCTGCGGGCCGCGGGGCTGGAGCCGCGCCCAGCCAGCGGCACCGACGCCGAGACCCTGGCGCGCGAGGTCGCCGGCTGCGTGGCCGTCATCACCCGCAACACCGGCTTCCCGGCCCGCGCCATCGCGGCGGCCCCCGCCTTGCGGGTGATCGGCGTGCACGGCACCGGCACCGACCACGTGGCCAAGGTGGAGGCCACCGGGGCCGGGATCGTGGTGGTCAACACGCCGGGCGCCAATGCCGTGTCGGTGGCCGAGCAGACGCTCGCGCTGATCTTCGCCCTGGCCAAGGCCCTGCCCGGGGCCGACCGCTCGGTCCGACGCGGCGACGACAGCTTCAAGTTCACCGCCCGCCTCGTCGAGCTCGCCGGGCTGACGCTGGGCCTCGTCGGCTTCGGGGCGATCGGACAGGCCACCGCCCGGCTCGGCGCCGCCCTGGGCCTGCGGGTCCTGGCCTACGGGCCGAGCCGTCCCGATGCCGACTTCGCCAATGCCGGCGCCCTGCGGGCCGCCTCGGTGGACGCCCTCCTGGCCGAGGCCGACATCGTCTCCCTGCACGTGCCGCTGACGCCGGGCACCCGCGGGCTGATCGGCCGGGATCAACTCGCCCGGATGAAGCGGGAGGCGTTCCTGATCAACACCAGCCGCGGCGGCCTGATCGACGAGGCCGCCCTGATCGAGGCCCTGGAGGCCGGCACGATCGCGGGGGCCGGGCTCGACGTCTTCGCGCAGGAGCCCCTGCCCCCCGAGCATCCCCTCGCCCGCCAGGAGCGCGCGATCCTGACACCCCATGTCGGCGGCTCCACCGAGGCGGCCCTGATCCGCACCGCCGAGACCGCCGCGACCCGCGTGGTCGACGTGCTGGCCGGCCGGCGGCCGGGCGGGCTGGTCAATCCGGATGTCTGGGAGCGGCGGCGCGGGGTGTGACGCGCCCTGCGATCGGCTTCCCGACGACCCCCTCATCCTGAGGTGCCCGCGCCAGCGGGCCTCGACGGAAGGCTCCAGGGATCGCAGCACTTTCTGGACCCCGCCTTCCAGGCTTCCGCGTCGCTGCAGCACCTCAGGATGAGGGTGCAGGTGGGCGGGGTGTTCAAGCGTCTTCGACCCTGCGGATCACGCCCTTTCGTCCGCACCCCGGCTGCCCGCCGCGCGCTGTGTCATGCAATCGTCGCAGACGGGCCGGAAAGCGACCCGCTGCGTTCCCGGCCAAGAGGGCTCCATGGACTTCCACCGTCGCTTCACGGTCCTGATGTGCGCCCCGGCCTTCGATCCGGACGATCTGGAAGGCGCGCGCGTCAACCAGATCGTGGCGGCCGTGGAGCAGCGCGGCTTCGAGGTGGTGCGCGCCCGGCGCGTCGAGGACGCGGCCATCGCGGTTCAGACCGACGCGGCGGTGGGCTGCCTCGTGGTCGACTGGGGCAAGCGCGGCCTCGACGGCAAGGCCGCCGCCCTCATCGACATGATGAGGAAGCGCGGCCTGGAGATGCCGATCGTCATCATGGTCCGCCGCAAGCGGCTGGAGGACATCCCGGTCGAGCTGCTCGACTTCATCGACGGCTACATCTTCCTCGCCGAGGAGACGCCGGAATTCATCGCCCGCGGCCTCGTCAGCCGGGTCACGCAATATGCCGAGACGCTGAAGACCCCGTTCTTCGGCGCGCTGGTCGACTACGCCGAGAAGGGCAACCAGCTCTGGACCTGCCCGGGCCACAACGGCGGCATTTTCTACAACCGCTCCCCGATCGGGCGGATCTTCGTGGAACACCTCGGCGAGGCCATCTTCCGCGACGACCTCGACAACTCGGTCCTCGATCTCGGCGACCTCTTGACCCATGAGGGCCCGGCCCTGAAGGCCCAGAAGGAGGCGGCCCGGATCTTCGGGGCGGAGAAGACCTATTTCGTCCTCAACGGCACCTCGGCCTCCAACAAGATCGTCCTGTCCTCCCTGGTGGCGGAGGACGACCTCGTCCTGTTCGACCGCAACAACCACAAGGCGGCCCACCACGGCGCCCTGTTCCTCGGCGGCGGCATCCCGATTTTTCTGGAAACCGATCGCAACGCCTACGGGCTGATCGGGCCGATCTTCCACGAGGCCCTCGACGAGACCCGGATCCGCGAGAAGATCCGCCGCAACCCGCTCGTGACCGACCCGGAGGCGTGGCGGCGGGAGCGGCCGTTCCGCGTCGCGGTGATCGAGCAGTGCACCTACGACGGCACGATCTACGACGCCCAGGAGATCCTGGAGAAGATCGGCCACCTCTGCGACTACATCCTGTTCGACGAGGCCTGGGCGGGCTTCATGAAGTTCCACCCGCTCTACGCCCGCCGCTTCGCCATGGGGCTGACCGGCCTCGACGAGACCTCGCCCGGCATCGTCGCCACGCAATCGACCCACAAGCAGCTCGCGAGCTTCTCCCAGGCCTCGCAGATCCACACCCGGGACGGGCACATCCGTGGCCAGACCCGGCGGGTCGAGCACAAGCGGCTCAACGAGAGCTTTCTGGTCCACGCCTCCACGTCACCCTTCTATCCCCTGTTCGCCTCCCTCGACGTCGGCGCCCAGATGATGAAGGGGCGCTCGGGCATGATCCTGTGGGACGACACGATCCGGCTCGGGATCGAGTGGCGCAAGAAGGTCCGGGCGATCCGGCGGGAATTCGAGGAGAACGAGCGCGACCCCGCCCGGCGCTGGTTCTTCGACCCCTTCGTGCCGGACGTGACCCGGAACGCCGACGGGGCCGAGGTGCCCTGGGAGAGCGTGCCGACCGACGAACTCGCCGCCACGCCCCGCCACTGGGAGCTGAAGCCCGGCGCGCGCTGGCACGGCTTCACCCACGTGGCGCCGGGCTACGCCATCACCGACCCGAACAAGCTCACGGTGCTGACCCCGGGCTTCGACCGGAAGACCGGCGCCTACGCGCAGCACGGCGTGCCGGCGCCGATCGTGGCGCAATACCTGCGTGAGAACCGGATCGTCGCCGAGAAGAACGACCTGAACTCGCTGCTCTTCCTGCTGACCCCGGGAGTCGAATCCTCCAAGGCCGGCACGCTGATCTCGGGCCTCGTCGCCTTCAAGCGGCTCCACGACGACAACGTCCCGCTGGAGGAGGCCATGCCGGAATTCGTCAATCGCCGGCCGAACCGCTATCGCGGCGTGCGCCTGCGCGACCTCTGCGGCGAGTTCCACGCCTTCCACCGGGAGGCCGGCACCTCGGCGCTGCAGCGGCGCCAGTTCGCCCCGGAGCATCTGCCCGAGATGGTGATGCCGCCCAAGAAGGCCGCCCAGATGCTGACCCGCAACAAGGTCGACTACGTGCCGATCGCCGAGGCCGAGGGGCGGATCGCCACCACGCTGATGCTGGTCTATCCCCCGGGCATCGGCACGGTGCTGCCGGGCGAGCGGCTCGACGAGCGGGCCAAGCCCATGCTCGACTATTTCAAGATGTTCGAGGCCTCGGCCAACCTGTTCCCGGGCTTCGAGGCCGAGATCCAGGGCGTCTACCGCGAGGTGGAGCCGGACGGGCGGATCCGCTTCCACACCTACGTGGTGCGCGAGGGGGCCTGATGGGGATCGCGGTCGAGACCCCCGGCCCCGTCGCGGCCCGGCCGTCCCCCGACATCGTCATCCGCGCCTCCTCGGACGCCGACGTCGAGGCGATGGTGGCGATCTACGAGCACCATATCGGCAAGGGCGTGGGCGATGTCGGCGCCTTCGAGGAGGGCCGCCTGCTCCCCGACGACCTGAAGCGGCGGCGCAAGTCGATGCGCAAGAAGCGCCTGCCGCACCTCGTGGCGGACCGCGCCGGGGCGGTGGCGGGCTACGCCTACGCGGTGCCGTTCCGGAAGCGCCCGGCCTATCGCTACACGCTCAAGCACTCGATCTACGTCCATCCCGACCACCTGCATGCCGGGATCGGAAGGCGGCTGCTGCCGGCCCTGATCGAGGCCTGCGCGGCCGGCGGCTACCGGCAGATCATCGGCTACATCGACGCCGAGAACGAGGCCTCGCTGCGCCTCCACGAGGCCTGCGGGTTCGAGCGGGTCGGCTTCCTGAAGGCGGTGGCGTTCAAGTACGGCCACTGGGCGGACAGCGTGATGGTCCAGCGGGCGCTGGGCACCGGATCGGAGGACCGGCCGGGATAGGGTGCGGCGCAGGATGCGCGATCGGGCGGCTCCGACAGGCCGTTCGATCGGGCTTGTCCAACCCGCGACCGCATCCTGAGGTGCTGCGCAGCAGCCTCGAAGGAGGGCTCCCGCCGGCCGCGCGACCTCTGGAGGGCTCCTTCGAGGCCTTCGCTCCGCTCCGGCATTTCAGGATGAGGGAGAGGCTTGGATTCCCGTCGCTTGACGGGCGTGGGATCGAACAGGCTTCGTCCCGTCCGCGATCACGGCCCGCCCTCACTCCTGCTTCTCGAACGCCCCCGCGATGGTGAGGTGCAGCTCGTCGCCGATCAGCGGTACGTAGGTCTTCACGCCGAATTCCGAGCGCTTGAGCGTGCCGGTGGCCTCGAAGCCGACCGTGACCTTCTTGTTGAGCGGATTCACCCCGGCCCCCATCAGGGTGACGTCCAGCGTCACCGGCTTGGTCACGCCGTGGAGCGTCAGGTCGCCGGTCACCTTCGCGCGGTCCTTGCCCTCGGGCGTGATCTTGGTGGACACGAAGGTCATGGCGGGGAACTTGGCGGCGTCGAGCCACTGGTCGCCCTTGAGCTCGTCGGTGAGCTTGGCGCTGGTGGTCGCCACCGAGGCCACCGGGATCCTGACCGACAGCTTGGCGGCCGCCGGGTTCTTCGGCTGCAGCTCCAATGTGCCGGACACGTCCGAGAAGCCGCCCGCGTAGTTCGAGAAGCCCATATGGGAGACCCGCCAGCCGACCTGGGTGTGGTTGGGGTCGACCGCGTAGGTGCCGGCCTGGATCTGCGCCGGGTCGCGGGTCGGGGGGGTCTGGGCGAGGACCGGAGTGACCGCCGGGGTGGCGATCAGCAGGGCCAGAAGGCCGGAGGCGAGAATCGACTTCACGGGTGTCTCCTACACGCGGCCGACGGTCGAGCGCGCTTCGACGCGCCGCGGCAGCCCTCTAGCCCCGTTCACCGCCCCGGTTGAGCCTGTTATCCGGAACCCCATGGTTGCGAGAACGGAAACCTTCCAGGGCGGCCTCGACGACGTGCGGGCCTTCTGCGCGGTGGTCGACCTCGGCACGGTGACGGCCGCCGCCGCCAGCCTGCGGGAGACCAAGGGCAGCGTCAGCCGGCGGATCTCCCGTCTGGAGCGGGCGCTGGGCGCCCGGCTGATGGCGCGGACCTCCCGGGCGGTCTCGCCTACCGCCGAGGGCCTCGCCTTCTACGCCAAGGCCCAGGAAAGCCTGACGCTCCTCGACGAGGCCGCCGAGACCGCCCGCGACGCCCGCACGGTACCGGCCGGCCACCTGCGGATCACGACGTCCATCGATTTCGGCATCGAGGTGATGCCCGAGATCGTCGCGAGCTTCCGGACGGCCTATCCGCAGATCACCGTGGAGATGCTGAACACCGACGCGCGCCTCGACCTCGCGGCCAACCGAATCGACCTCGCCCTGCGGCTCGGCGGTGCGGAGGAGACCGGCTACCGCGCGATGGTCCTGGCGACCCTGGCGGTGGGCCTCTACGCCGCCCCCGCCTACCTGCTGCGCCACCCGGCGCCGACGCGCCTCGCGGATCTGGGCGAGCACGACCTGATCCTCGCCCGCGAGCGCTTCGGCGCCGCGCCGCTCGCCCTCACCGACGGCCAGGGCCGCACCGAGAAGCTGGCCCTCAGCCCCGCGATCCGGGTCAGCGACTTCGCCACCGCGCATCGGCTGACCCTGGCGGGCGCCGGGATCGGCCATCTCCCCGGCCTCGTCGCCGCCCGCGCGGTGGCGTCCGGGCAGATCGTGCGCGTGCTCGCCCCCTGGGCGACCCGCGGCGCGCGCCTGCGCGCCGTCACCCTGGCGGGGCGCGAGCTGCCGGCCCGGGTTCACGTCTTCCGGGAGCATGTCCGCGGCGCGCTGGCGACGCGGGACGGCTCGCAAGAGTCCGGCGATTATAGCTACGAATACAGTTAAACTGGCTGTAGACCCGATATTAACACCGTACAGAGACGCATCCGATAAAATTTTATCGATCGATGTATCGGGGTTTTGAGGGCCGGCCCGCAGGATGTGGTGCAGCGGCGCCCCGGGCCGCCCGGCGGCGGTTCACGGCCCCGGAACGCTTCAGATCTCGCGCGGACGCCCGACATGCCCCCTCGC
This sequence comes from Methylobacterium mesophilicum SR1.6/6, assembly GCF_000364445.2. NCBI lineage: Bacteria > Pseudomonadati > Pseudomonadota > Alphaproteobacteria > Hyphomicrobiales > Methylobacteriaceae > Methylobacterium > Methylobacterium mesophilicum. Next base: position 3,806,478 of record NZ_CP043538.1, read on the forward strand.
AGCAGGTGCCTGCACACCCTCTTGGTCGTCGGGACGCTCGCCCTGGCCGGTTCGGGCCTCGTGGCTGAGACGGCCTGGGCGACGCTGTCGAGCGCGGCCCGGATCGTGCTGCAGAAGGGGCGTCACTACATGCCGACCGATCTGTACCTGCGCCGCGGCGACACGATCACGCTGCGCAACGGCGACGAGAGCTTGACGCATCACGCCTTCATCGAGGCGGACCGGTTCACCTTCGATGCCGGGGACCAGGAACCCGGCACCGAGACGCGCCTGACGCTGGCCGAGCCGGGGGATTTCACGATCCAGTGCGGCATCCACCCGAAGATGAAGCTGACCATCCACGTCCAGTAGGCCCGGCGCCGGGCCCGGACTCAGCTGTCACGGCCGAGGCCGAGGCCGCGGAGGATGTCGCCGATCGGGTCGATCCGCGAGGCGGCGGCGGGGGCGGGGGCGGCCTGCACGGCTTGGGGAGCCGCGGGGGCGGCGGTCCGGTCGACGGCCGCCGTGCGGGCGAGCGCGGCGTGGCGGAGGCGGGCGCTCCGGTGCGCGGCGCGCTCGTTGCCCTTGGGCCGGCGCGCCACCACGGCCTTGCGGAGCGGCTCGGACGAACCCGCCATCTCGGCCGGGAGCGGTGACGCGAGCGGCGGCATCACGGCCGCCTGCTGCGGGGCGGGGACCGCGGACGGGAGCGGGTTTGCCGGGACGACGCTGCGCAGATCCGTCCGGATCGCGCCCGTGGTCTCGGGAGCGGCCAGCCGGGCCGGCGGGTCCGTCCACGCGGCCGGCTGCACCACCGCCGCGACCGGACGAGGCGGAGTCGTCAGCACGTCGCGATTGGACGGATGCAGACTATGCGCGGCCACGGCCAGGCCGAATACGGCAATGGCGGTGGTTGCGAGTGTGGACCGGAAGTGTTCCATGACGAAAGAACGAACGGCCAAGCTCCCGGTTCCGCTTGACTGGTCGCTCGTCAGCCCTTCGCACACGCAACAGCCTGAGGCTGAGCGGCGGGAAAGAAAAAAGGCCACTCCCGAAGGAGCGGCCCGAAGTCTAGGGAGGAAACGCCCAAGAAGGGCAGCGAGACCGCGACGCCATCGCGATCTCGCACTGCACAGATAGGATACTGCACTGCGGCATGCAACGGCCCGCAGGGCGTGAAGGTATGCATATGCGCGGTGGGCTGACCGTCAGGGCATTCACAGAGGTCATGGCCGAGCCTGCCTAGGGAGAACCCGCCGTTCCGTCATGCCCGATCAGCCGCTCGACCTCGGCGAGGGCGACGGCGCGCGCGGCCCGCTCCGAGGCGTGCGGACGGTACGATCCCCGGACCAGCTTGCCGCGGTCGCGGATCGCCCAGGTGAATCGACCGGGATCGTGCCGGCTCGGCCTGACCTCGACCGTGTAGAGATGCCCGCCATTCGCACCCATGAGTAGAATGTGCGGGACATCGCGGTGTCGGGATAGGGGGTGCGACCGTGAGCGGCAGACGTTACCGGGCCGGCCGTAGCCGGCCGGTGTCGGTCCGGAGCGCCTCATCCGGGGCCGCGCTCCGGGTCGCGAGCCAGACCACGTGCTTGGGACCGCTGCCCCGGCCGCTCGCGTGGACGCGCCGCTCGTCCACCACGAAGCCGGAGCGTTGCAGGCGGCCCTTGAACTTGCGGTCGGGCGCACCCGACCAGACGCCGAGGATTCCCCCCGGCCGCAGCGCCCAGCGGGCCCGCTTGAGGCCCCAGTTGTCGTAGAGCCGATCGTTCGCCCGGCGCATCAGGCCCTCGGGGCCGTTGTCGACGTCGAGCAGGATCGCGTCGTAGCGCTCGGGGCCGGCCTGGATCAGGCGGTTCACGTCGGCCTCCTGCAGGTCGACGCGCGGATCGTCGAGGCAGCCGGCGAAGACGTGGGCCAGGGGCCCCCGCGCCCAGGCGATCACGGACGGGACCAGCTCGGCCACCACCACGTGCGCCTCCGGCCCGAGGCCCGCGAGGGCGGCCCGCAGGGTGAAGCCCATGCCGAGCCCGCCGATCAGGATCCGCGGCCGGGACCGGTCCCTCAGGCGGTCGCAGGTCAGCGCCGCGAGCGCCACCTCGGAGCCGCTGCGGCGGTTGTTCATCAGCTCGATCGTGTCGGCCAGGATCGCGAACTCGTCGCCCCGCCGCATCAGGCGCAGGTCGGTGCCGCCACCGGGAACGGTGCCGGTGTCGAGATGAACCCAGGGTATCACGGACGGCGTCCTCACATGTGAGCGAAACTTGGCGGCGCGGCAGATCGCGGCGGGAGCGTGGCGGCTCCGGGTGCGGCTTGTGCGCGCCGCGCAACCCTCCGCCCGGTGCCGCACCTTGCCGCGATCGATTCCGGCGGCGTATCAGCACCTATGGCCAAGCGCATCAAGTCGAGACCGCAGGAGCGGGGCTTTGTTCTGTTCGATATCGTCTACACGGACGGTTCCCGAGCCTCGAACCGGCGTGTGCCGGTGGAGCTCCTCGGCGGCCTGGACGGCGACGAGCCGGCCCGGCAGCTCATCGCCGAGCAGGAGGAGGAGATCGCCCTCAAGGCCGGACGGCCGGGCCGCGAGATCCAGAGCCTGACGCGCTCGCCGATCGTCAAGCCGAAGCCGGTGGACTGACGCCGTCCCGGGCGCCCGGCGGCCTCGCCCTCTCCGGAAGCGCGACCCGGGTCGGCCGGGTCACGTCGCCTCGGCGATGCGGCGGGCGACCTCGTCCCGCAGCGCCTCGTTCATCGCGGCGCACCTCCCCTGCACGCGGTTCCGCAGCCACGGGAACAGAGCCGGCGCGAGCAGGCCCGCGAAGGTCCCCGCCTGGACCACGCTGACGCCCTGCCGGGTCTCGATGATCCGGACGTCGTGACAGCCTGTGAGCAGGTGCGGCCGCGCGAAGCCGACGCGCCAGGTCAGCCGCCGGCCGGGCTCCCAGCAGATCACCTGCGCCCGCAGCGTCAGGGCGGCGCGCCCGTTCAAGGTCAGCTCCAGGCGCCAGCGCCCTCCCCGGCGCTGCGGCCCCTCCGCCTTGCGGATGACCGGGTTCCACGCGGAATAGGCATCCAGGTCCGTCAGGACGGACCAGACCGTCCCGGCCCGCGCCGGAATCGCGATCTCGGCGCTGCTGACCCGGCCGACCGTCATGTCTCCCTCCCGGACAAGTGCCCCCGTCGCGCGGCGCGCGGCTGATGCGTGCCGCCGGAGCGTGCCGTCAGAGCCCGCCCTCGACCACCTCCAGGGCCCGGAGGATCGCGAATCCGATCCGCTCGGCCTCGGCCTCCGCCCCGTCGGAGGCCGGCAGCAGCGCCACGGTCTCGACCACCGGATCCGCCTCAGGCCCCACCACCACCCGGACGACGTCGCCCTCCTCGGCGGCCGGGTCGCGGATCAGCCCGACCCGATGGCCGGCCCCGGTGCCGAGGACCCGCAGGGGCGCCTGCGCGGGCTCCGGCCCCTGGGCCGGCGCGCCCGGCCGGCGGGCGCCGAAGGCCGGGCGGATGACGTTGTCGTCGGGCATGGCGATCCCCTTCAGGCCCGCGCGGTGGCCAAGCCGGCCGTCGCGAGAACCGCGTCGGCCAGGACCTGCATCCCGGCGCCGGCCCAGTCCGGCGTGATGCTCTCGGCCTCGTTGTGGCTGATCCCGCCGTGGCAGGGGCAGAACACCAGGGCCGCCGGGACCGTGCGGGCGCAGTAGACGGCATCGTGGTAGATCGCCGTCGGCATCCGGGTCCAGGCGTGGCCCCGCGCCTCCGCGGCCGCCTGGACGCGGTCCACCAGCACCGGGTCGAACGCGGTGGGCGGCGCCCGCCAGAACTCGTCGACGCGGATCGTGACGCCGCGCTCCGCCGCTAGGCCGTCGGCCCGGGCCAGGATCCGTGCCCGCATCGCCTCGAGCTGCTCCGTGTCGCCGTGGCGGGTGTCGAGGCTGAACCAGACGCGGCCGGGCGTGATGTTGCGGCTCGCCGGCTCGGCTTTCAGCACGCCCACGGTGGCCCGGCCGCGCTCGTCGCCGGCGCCGACCGCCGCCAAGGCGATGTCCTCCAGCGACGCGATCAGCGCCGCCGCGGCCATCATGGCGTCGCGCCGGCCGACCATGGGGCTGCCCGCATGGGCCTCCTCGCCCAGCACGGTGATCTCGTACCAGATCTGGGCGAGCGCCCGATCGACCACCCCGATGGTCAGACCGGCTTCCTCCAGGCGCTTGCCCTGCTCGATATGCAGCTCGAAATAGGCGCCGATCCCCCGCAGGCCGGCCGGGTCCGCCGCGCCCTGCCAGCCGATGCGCCGCAGCTCGTCCCCGAAGACGTGGCCGGCGAGGTCCCGGGTGGCCATCACGTCGGCCTCCGGAACGATGCCCATGGCGACGCCGCTGCCGCTCATCGGCGGCGCGAAGCGCGCGCCCTCCTCGTTGCACCAGTTGATCAGCAGGAGCGGCGCCTCGGTCTCGATCCCGGCTTCCTGCAGGGCGCGCATGATCTCGAGCCCGGCGAGCACGCCGAGGGGGCCGTCGAACTTGCCCCCGGTGGGCTGGGTGTCGAGGTGGCTGCCGATGGCGACGGGCTTCCGGGCCGGGTCCCGGCCCGGGCGGTGGAAGATCATGTTGCCGATCCGGTCGACGGCGAGGGTGAGCCCCGCGGCCTCGCCCCAGCGCTGGAAGAGGGCGCGCCCCTCGGCGTCGCGGTCGGTCAGGGTCTGGCGGTCGTTGCCGCCGTTGGGCAGCGCGCCGATCCGGGCAAGATCCATCAGGCTGGCCCAGAGCCGATCCTGCGACAGTGGGAGGTTGGTGCGGTCCGGATTGCGAACCATGGCGCCTCTGCGGGGTGCGTGCGGGGTGCGGCGAGGTTAGGCCGTGTCGCGGATGCGCACCAGGGACGGCGCTTCCCGACGGGCGAGGTCGGTCATCGCGGCCGGACGTCGAGGCTGTCGCCACGCCGACCCGCCGGTCCCGAACCGACGGATCGTGGCGCAGGACGATCCGCGAGAGATGAAGTCCCGCGGCCTCGCAGAGCGTCGCCGACGGAGGCGCGCGAAGTATCCGCAAGCCGCGATTCTACCTACGGACGCCCGCCCGCCGACAGGACTGGCGAGTCTGATACAATTCCCTCGCGCATGACAGATTAACCCCGAGGGTAATCATATTTGATCACCGCGACAACATGTCAGATGCTGATAAATACCCAAAGCCCTCGACACCTCTGGACAGGGCAGCCACGGGCTGCCTGTGTCTTGATTGTTATGTCCATCACCGTACAAGCACAGGTTGGAACAATTCGAAGGGGGCCCGATGCAGCTAGCGTCCGAGGCAGTCGCTGCCCTGCAGCCCGCGGGGTTCGTCGGGATCTGGGATACCGATGTCTCCGCCGGCCGGTCGGTGCTGGACGCGGGCGCCGCCGCCATGCTGGCCGGTAACCCGGGCCTCGCCGGTCAGCCCCTCGCCCTCGAGACCGCGCTGGGACGCATCCATCCGGAGGACCGCGACTGGGTCTTCGGGAAGATCCGGCGCGTCCGGCAGACCGGCGGGCCGGTCTCCCTCGAATTCCGGGTCCTGTCGGGCCGGGGCGACGTCCGCTGGATCCTCAACCGGGGCTTCCTGGGCCCGGACGGCTCGGGCACGCTGCACGGGCGTGGTGCCTATCTCGACGTCACGGATCTCTACGCCCGGCCGGCACGCACCCCGGACGGCGCCCCGCTGCAGGCCGGCGACCTTGAGGCCGCCGCCGATCACTGCATCGACGCCCATGCGGCCCTCGACCGCTACGGGGACCCGTACCTGCAGACGGTCTCCGGCATGCTGCTGCTCGGGATCGGCCGGACGCTGGCGCAGCGTCAGGCCTGATCGGCGGCGCCGGATTCAGGTCCGCCAGGGATGGGCCGGCAGCTCCGTGCGGCCGATGGCCTTGGCGCCGGCCTCCGCGACGGTGTGGTCGTTTTCCACGGTCGAGCCGCTGACCCCGATGGCGCCCGACATCACGCCGTCCGCGTCGACGATCGGGATCCCGCCCGGGAAGGTGATCAGGCCGTCATTCGAGTGCTCGATCCCGTAGAGCGGGCCGCCCGGCTGGGAAAGCTGGCCGATCTGGCCGGTCATCATGCCGAAGAACACCGAAGTCTTGGCCTTCTTGTGGGCGATGTCGATGGAACCGACCCACGCATCGTCCATGCGATGGAACGCCTTCAGGTTGCCGCCGGAATCCACCACGGCGATGCACATCTGGGTGCCGAGTTCCGTCGCCTTCGCCCGCGCGGCGGCGATGGCCTTCTCGGCCTGCTCAATCGTGACGTGCATGGGACACTCCCGTTCGCGGTTTCTACGCGACAGGCTGTGACCCTTTGAAGCGTCCGGCGCAAGCAGGCCCGGTCGCAACGCGTTCAACGGCACACGGCAGAGCGCCCTCTTGGACGTTCACACATCTCTGTCCGGAGCTCTCTCTTCTCCTCCCTGTGGGGCGGGAGACGCGCAACCCCCTCGCTTCCCTCCCGCCGAGAAAGACGTGTGACCATCCTAGCCCACCCAGTCGGTGCGGCACGGTCGAGGCCCCTGTTCTTCGGGCGGACGCACGAGCTCAGCCGGCGCGCTCCCGGGCAGCGCGCACGCGCTCCAGCAGCGCATCGGCCAGGGCAGCGCAATCCGCGGGGCCGGGACAGGGGCGCTTCCACACGACCCGCCCCTCGCGCAGGATGATCTCCTTCGCCGCCGCCATCGCGGGCAGCGGCCGGTCGGGCCTCAGATCGGCCGCCACGCCCTGCGGACCGCCCCGGAGCCGGGCCACGCCCAATTCGCAGCAGGCGGCGCGCAGCCGGGCGAGGTCGAACAGGGCGAGCACCGGCGCGGGCGCCGCGCCGAACCGGTCCTCCACTTCCCCGGCGAGCGCCTCGATCGCCTCGGCGTCGCGCAGGCGCAGGAGTCGCGTGTAGAGGCTCAGGCGGATCTCGGGCTCGGGCACGTAATCCGCGGGGATCCGGCTCGGCAGGCCGAGCTCGATCTCGGGGCTCCAATCCTCGGCCCGGCCGCCCTTGGCGGCGGTGAGCGCCAATTGCAGCAGGTGCTGGTAGAGGCCGAGTCCGACCAGCTTGGCGTGGCCGGCCTGATCCTCGCCGACGAGGTCGCCCGCGCCGCGCAGGTCGAGGTCGCGGGCGCTCACCGCGAAGCCGGCGCCGAGGCGGTCGAGGGCTTCCAGGGCGCGCAGGCGCTGAAGGGCCGCCGCGGGCGGGGGCGCGGCCGGGTCGCTGAGCAGGTGGACGGTGCCGCGCCGCTGGCCGCGGCCGACGCGCCCGCGCAGCTGATGGAGCTGCGCCAGCCCGAACCGGGCGGCGTCCCAGACCAGCATGGTGTTGGCCCGGGGCACGTCGAGCCCGCTCTCCACGATGGCGGTGGCGAGCAGCACGTCGCCGTCGCCCTCCGCGAAGCGGACCATGACCTCGTCCATGGCCGACGGCTTCAGGTCCCCGTGCGCCACGAGGATGTCCAGTCCCGGCACCAGGGCGCGCAGGCGCTCGGCCATGGGACCGATATCCTCGATCCGCGGGCAGACCACGAAGCTCTGGCCGCTCCGGCGGTGCTCGCGGATGAGCGCCTCGCGGACCGCGTCCGCGTCGAAGGGCGCCACCACGGTGCGGACCGGCTGGCGCAGGGCCGGGGGCGTGGCGAGCACGCTCAGGCTCTGGAGGCCGACGAGGGCCGCCTGGAGGGTGCGGGGGATGGGGGTCGCGGTCAGCGTCAGCACGTGACCGCCCCCCCGGGGGCTCTCGGCCAAGCGACGCAGATCCGCCTTCAGCTTGGCGCCGAAGCGCTGCTCCTCGTCGATCACCGTCAGGCCGAGATCCGCAAAGGCGGCGCCGGCCAGCGCGTGGGTGCCGACCACGAGCCGGATCGTGCCGTCGGCGAGTCCCGCCTTGACGCGCTTGGCCTCGGCGGGCGCCACGAGGCGCGACAGCTGCGCGACCTCGATGCCGAAGCGTCCGAAGCGGCGACGCAGAATCTCGGTGTGCTGGCGCGCCAGCACGGTGGTGGGGGCGATCAGCGCCGCCTGCTTGCCGGAGAAGATCGCCGCCGCCAGCGCCCGGAGCGCCACCTCGGTCTTGCCGAAGCCGACATCGCCGCAGACCAGCCGGTCCATGGGCCGGCCGGAGGCGAGATCGGCCATCAGCGCGTCGAAAGCCGCTGCCTGATCGGGGGTCGGCGCGAATCCGAAGCCGGCCGCGAAGCGCTCCATGTCGCGGGCCGGCGGCGCCAGGACCGGGGCCTCGGTCTCCCGGCGGGCGCGGGCCGCTTCCAGCATCAGGCGGGCGGTGCGCGCCATGGTAGCCTCGGCCTCCAGGCGGCGCCGAGGCCAGGTGCCACCGTCGAGCTTGTCGAGGGTGACGGCATCGGGCTCCGGCCCGTAGCGGCCAGATCCGGTCGGCCTGGGTCACCGGCACCATCAGGATCGCGTCGCCGGCGAAGCGCAGGCGCAGGGCCTCGGAGGCCTCCGGGCCCTCGCCGCCCTCGCCGCCCCGCGCGGCGACCGGCTCCAGCCCCTCGAACACGCACAGGCCGTGATCGCGGTCCACGGCCACGTCGCCGGGGCGCAGGTCGACCTCGCCCATCGGCAGGATCGCCCGGGCGCCCCCCGCCACCGCGGCCTCCGGCCCGAACAGGTCGGCGGCGGCGATCACGGTGGCGCCCTGCTCGGGCACCCGGAACCCGGCCGCCAGCGGCGCCTCCAGGGCGAGGACGTCGCCCGGGACCGCCTCGGCGACGTCGGCCCAGGCGTCGATCAGGCGGATCGGGCGCTCGGCGATCTTGCCGGCCTGGCGCACGAGGCGCCGGAGCGGCCGGACCGTGCCGGCGAGCACCACGATGTCGCCGGCCTTCAGCCGGTCGCGCATGACCTTCGCGAACGCCGTCCCCGGCCGGCGCTCCCGGGCGAAGGCCGGCATGGCGCGGGGCGCCCCGGCCGCCTCGGTGGCGGTGATGCGTTCGTGCGCCGCCACGATGTCGCGCCACGCGTCGCGCGCCAGGTAGAGGCCCGCGCCGGCCAAGCCACGCCCGTCGCGGGCCTTCAGCCGCCCGCGCGCCTCGTCCATCTGCTCGTAGAAGGCGTCGATTCGCGCCTGCGTGCCGTCCTCGACCACGAGGCGCGCCTCGGGCACGTAGTCCAGGAGGGTGACGAGGTGGGGATAGTAGCGGTCGAGGCGGTGCTCCTGGCCCGTGAACGGCTCGAAGCTCTGGCCGGAGCCCGGCTCCAGGATGATCTCGGTCGCCGGATCGATCACCAGTTCCATCGCGTCCGCCACCGAGCGCTGCGAGACCGGATCGTAGGAGCGGATCGCGGTCACGCGTCCACCCGCATGCTCGATCCGGCAGGGCCGCGGCGCGGCGGCGGGAAAGACCTCCACGGTGCGGCCGCGGACGGCGATCTCGCCGGGCTCGTCGACCCGCTCGTCGAGGATGTAGCCGAGGCGCTTGAGGTCGGTCGTCGCGGCGGCGACGTCGAGGGTGTCGCCGACCCGCAGGGTCACGCGGGCCGTGGCCCAGGTCTCCGGCGGCGGCACGCGCTGGACGAGCGCCGGGGCGGTCGTCAGCACGAAGTCCGGCAGGGCGTCCGTGTCGGTCAGCCACCGCATCACCGCGGCCCGGGCGCCCATCGTGGCCCGCGACGGCGAGGCGTGGTCGAAGGGCAGGCAGTCCCATTCGGGATAGACCGCGACCTGCGCGTCGGGATCGAGCGCCCGGAGGGTCGCGGCGAGGTCCTCCAGGCGGCGCGCGTCCCGGGCGACGTGCACGACCGGCCCGGGTCCCGCGGCGAAGGCCAGCAGCGCCACCGCCAGGGCCCCGGTGGGCATCAGCGGCGCGTCCTCGAGTCCCTGCTGCGCGCCCGCCTTCGTCCTGCGCTTGGCCATGCCTGATCCGAACCTGTCCCCTTCGAGCCGGCAACGCCGCATCCGCCGCCGAGGCTCCCGTCCGCGGCGATCGGATCCACAGGCGCGGCCTGACCACCGACGGGCCGTCTGCGCGCGTGGCCCCGGGAACACGAGAACGTGAGCGCGCGGGCGCCGCCGCCCGGGGCCGTCGTCGCGCCGGACGGTGGACGCACGGATGTACAATTTGAAATTGTGGATACTGGTATCCGGGCACGTATCCGGGCTCGCTACCCGATCCGATGCAGCAACCGAAAAGAGGCCGCCGCGGCGGGATCCGATGGGGCGCTTCAACAGCTTACCGTCACGGCAACGATCGGTTCGCCACGCCGCCAGAACTGCGTTGCATGGACTCACTTGGGAGGGTCAGGGACGTGGGCTATGACGCTCCCGTGTCGCGGAACAGGACAATGCCCCGCCCGTCGGGTTTCGAGCCCCAGCATCCCCAGCGGCTCGCCGCCCTGCGGGCCTACGCCATCCTCGACACCCCGCCGGAGCGCGAGTTCGACGAGATCGCCGAGATGGCCGCCCAGGCCTGCGGCACGCCGATGGCGCATATCAACTTCGTCGATGCCGACCGGCAATGGATCAAGGCCGCATTCGGCCACGCGGTGCGGGCGATGCCCCTCGACTTCGGGTTCTGCACCGAGGCAATGCGCGAGGAGGGCGCCCTCGTGCTGCCGGACCTCACAGCGATGCCGGACAGCGCCGCCAATCCCCTCGTCACCGGCGAGCCGCATCTGCGCTTCTACGCCGGCGTGCCCCTCGTGACGCCCGAGGGCTGGGCGATCGGGACGCTCTGCGTCCTCGACCGCGTGCCGCGCACGCTGACCGACCAGCAGCTGTTCATCCTCAAGGCGCTCGCCCGGACCGTGATGACGCAGCTGGAGACCCGCTGCGCCGAGGCCGCCCTGCGCCGCAACGAGGAGCGCTACCGCTCGCTCTTCGCGTTCATCGAGTCCGGCTTCTGCCTCGTCGAGATGGTGTTCGGGGAAGGTGATCGCGCGATCGACGGACGCTTCCTGGAGGTCAATCCCGCCTTCGAGCGGCAGACGGGCCTGACAGACGCGGTCGGCCGACAGTTGCAGGATCTCGTGCCCGCACCCGAGCAGCGCTGGCTCGATCTCTACGGCCGGGTCGCCTTGACCGGGGAGCCCGTCCGCTTCGAGCAGGAGGCCAGGGCGCTGGGCCGCTGGTACGACGTCCACGCCTACCGGGTCGACGGGCCGGGGCGGAACCGGGTCGCCATCCTGTTCAACGACATCACCGAGCGCCGCTGGAGCGAGCTGGCGCTCCAGGCACGGGAGGCCGAACTCCGTCTGGTCGCGGACGCCATGCCGGTGCTGATCGCCTTCATCGACCGCAACCTCGTCTATCGGTTCGCCAACGCCGCCTACGAGACCTGGACGGGCCGGTCGGCCAGCGCGGTGGTCGGCCAGACGGTCCAGGGTCTCCTCGGCGCGGAGGGTTTCGAGGCGCGGCGCGCGGCCATCGCGCAGGCCCTCGCCGGGCACGAGGTCCGCCAGGAATGGGCCTGGACCTTCCCGGACGGGGAGGCCCGGACCGCCGACACCCGCTACCTCCCGCGCCGGGACGCGGAGGGGCGGGTCGACGGGTTCTACGTGTTCGCGCACGACGTCTCGGAGCGGACGCGGATCGAGGCGCTGCTCCAGAGCCGGGCGGAGCGCCTGGAGGCCCAGGTCGCCGCCCAGACCCGCGACCGCGACCGGGTCTGGACGCTCTCGCCGGTGCTGAAGCTCGTCGCGGACCGGGACGGGCGGGCGCATGCGGTGAACCCCTCCTGGAGCCGGGCGCTCGGCTGGTCGGAGGCCGAGACCCTGGGCCGGCCCGCCCTGGACTTCGTCGCGCCGCCGGAGCGCGCGGCGGCGCAGGCGGCCCTGGAGCCGCTCTGCGCGGATCGCCGCGTCGAGGACGTCGAGCTGTCCTGCCTGACCCGCGCGGGCGACCGGCGGCGCGTCCTCTGGACCGTGGTCCCGGAGGACGGGCTGTACTACGGGTTCGGGCGCGACATCACCGAGCAGCGCCAGGCCGAGGAGGCGCTGCGGCAGTCGCAGAAGCTCGAGGCCATCGGCCAGCTCACCGGCGGCGTGGCGCACGACTTCAACAACCTGCTGACCATCATCCGCTCGTCCGTCGAGTTCCTGCGCCGGCCCGAGCTCGCGGAGGAGCGCCGCCGCCGCTACCTCGACGCGGTCTCCGACACGGTCGACCGCGCCGCCAAGCTCACCGGCCAGCTCCTCGCCTTCGCCCGGCGGCAGGCGCTGAAGCCCCAGGTCTTCGACATCGGCGCGCGCCTGCGCAGCATCGCCGACATGCTCGACTCGGTCACCGGCGCGCGCATCCGCGTCGCCATCGAGCTGCCGGACGCGCCCCGGTTCGTGCGCGCCGACGAGAGCCAGTTCGAGACGGCGCTGATCAACATGGCGGTCAATGCCCGGGACGCCATGGACGGCGAGGGCGGCCTGACCCTGCGCCTCGAGAGCGACCGGCCGATGCCGCCGATCCGCGGGCATGCCGGCGCGCGCGGGCCGTTCGTGGCCGTCCGGGTCACCGACACCGGTGCGGGCATACCGGCCTCGGATCTCGGGCGGATCTTCGAGCCGTTCTTCACCACCAAGGAGATCGGCAAGGGTACCGGGCTCGGCCTCAGCCAGGTGATCGGCTTCGCCAAGCAATCGGGCGGCGACATCGACGTGGAGAGCGCCGTCGGCTGCGGCACCACCTTCACCCTGTACCTGCCGCAGGTCGAGGCCTCCGCGGCGTCGGACGATGCTGGGTCCGACGACCGTCGCGAGGTGGAGCCCCAGAGGGGCCTGTGCATCCTCGTGGTGGAGGACAATCTCGGGGTCGGGCGGTTCTGCACCCAGATCCTGGAGGATCTGGGCCACGCGCCGGTCTGGACGAAATCCGCCGAGGAGGCACTGGCCGAACTCGACAGGACGCCGGACCGGTTCGACGTGGTCTTCTCGGACGTGGTCATGCCGGGCATGGGCGGCTTCGCCCTCGCGCGGCACCTGCAGGCGAGCCGCCCCGACCTGCCGGTGGTGCTGACGTCCGGCTACAGCCACGTCCTCGCCAAGGACGACACCCACGGCTTCGCCCTGGTGCGCAAACCCTATTCCGCCCAGCAGCTCGCCCAGGTGCTCTACGGGGCGGCGAAACGGCGGATCCGGCCGCGCCACGCTGCAGATGAGCTCGCGCACGACTGAGCACGACTGAGACCGTGTCCGGTTGATCCCTTCGGCGCCGCCGCCCTTGTGGGCGCAGCGAAGCGCCTCCGGGGTTGGGCTCCACGTCGTTCGGCCTCGCGCCAGCCCTGGGGCGCTTCGCTGCGTCGCTCGATCCGGCCGCGGCGTCCCTGCAGGGGCTGACGACGCTGGAGCGGACTTCCCCGGCCGGCTCCGAGCGGGAACGCGGCGGTGATCGCGAGCCCAGGAACAAGGTCATCCGACTCGGGTTGACCGCAGTGCAGCACCGCGACGGCGTCGCCGTGCTGCAGCCCCTCGTGGGCGTTTCCTCCCTAGACTTCGGACCGCTTCCTCAAGGGCGGTCTTTTTTTTGCGCGTCGCCCGGCAGTCACGGCCGGACAGGCCGAAAATCGTCGCCGGGTTCGGAACCCGCCGGGGGATACACCATCCATCGGCGTCCTGCGGCCGGGCTCGCTCCGCCGCGCCAACCGCGCCGTTCGGGCGGCAAGCGCACCCGTGGACGCGCGGACGTCCCCACGGGCGGGGCCACGGATCCGGGACTGGCGCGCGGTCAGGAACCGCGGCGTATCCGGATCGCGTCGCTGCGCTCGCAAGGACGATCGGTTCGCATGACGACTTTGGGCGGCGGGGACCAAGCTGTCCCACGCCGCCCGGTCCGCTTACTCCGCGGCGGTCATCTCCGGCGTGTAGTGGCCGCACCAATCCTGGGCGGCGACCACGGGCCAGAGCCCCTTGGACTCGGGGGCGGGCTGGCTCACGGGCGGGTTGAAGCGGCACAGGCCGGCATCGTTCTGCGCGACGACACCGTTGCCCTTGTGCTCATCGAAGAACCGGCAGGTCTCGCACTTCGCGTTCATGGTCAGGCTCCTGGGAAATCGGCGGCGCGGGGCCGCCCGGCAGGGAGAGTCGCCTTGGACCTTAGAAATGATCCAATCTGCTGGACCAACGATCGGGCGGAGGGCCGGTTCCTCCGACCGGCCGGCGCCGGAACCGCGCCCCTGGGCCGAAGAACTCCCGTCACCCGGGCACCATGCGCCGGATCAGCCCTGCGCGGCGGGGCCCGTGGACGACCCGCTCCGCGCGGGGGTTCGCTCCGCGCCGGATCGTCCGCCCGATCCCTCCGCTGTGGAGACGCTCAGGCGCGGCCGTCGCGATCCGGCGCCGCGAATCCCTTCAGCAGGCGCTGGAGTTCGTCCTCGTGGACGAGGCGCGCCGCCTCCTCCGGGCGAAACCACCGCAGCGTGCGCTGATGCCGCTCCGGCCAGCGCTCGTGCTGGACCTCGACCCGCAGCGGGAAGACGCGCACCTTGCAGGGGAGCGCCAGACCGTGATCCAGGCGCTTCTCGTAGCGGTACCGGCCGACCGGGCTCGCGGCGATCCGCCCCTGAAGGCCGGCCTCCTCGTAGGCCTCGCGCTCGGCCGCGCGGTGCGCCTTCCGGCCGATCATCGGCCAGCCCTTGGGAATGATCCAGCGCCCGGTATCGCGCGAGGTGATCAGCAGCACCTCGAGCCGGCCGTCCGCACCGACCCGGAACGGAAGGGCCGCAACCTGCTTGAGCGGCTTGGCCTGCGCCTTCCGCAGAAGCTTCTTCATGTTGGGCCGCTTGGATACCGTCTTCAGCGCTGACCTCGAGGATAAAAGGGGACGATTGTTCCGGGCGTGATTCTGCAATCGCCGAGCGCCCCGTGCTTTTACATAGTTGAAGATGGCGAATTTACATCCGGTCGCGCTGGTCGGCGCGCCATGCCTGTAACGCTGTGCTCAGCGGCGCGCGCACCGCTTGTGTTGCGCGCCCTTGTCCGCGTAACCACTTCCAGCCCATGGCAGCGAGTTGCGGCATGCCTGTCGAGATCGAGCGCAAATTCATCGCGCACCCGTCCGTGCTGGCCCTGTGCCGGTCGGGAACGCATTTTGTTCAGGGCTATCTCTACACCGACGACGCCAACACGATCCGCATCCGACAAGCGGGCGAGCGCGCGCTGATCACCTGGAAGAGCCCCCGGCGCGGCGCCTGCCGGGACGAGATCGAGTTCGCCATCGAGCCGGAGGACGGGGCCGCCCTGCTGGCCGCCGTGCCGGCCGGCCGGCGCCTCGAGAAGACCCGCTATCGGGTCGATCATGCCGGTGCCGTCTGGGACGTCGACGTGTTCGGCGGCGCGCTCTCGGGCCTGATCCTGGCGGAGATCGAACTCGAGCGCGAGGACCAGCCGGTGGTGCTGCCGCCCTGGATCGAGGGCGAGGTCACGGCGGACGCGCGCTACCGCAACTCTCGGCTGGCCGCCGGGGCCCTGCCGGAGCGACGGGCGGCGTGAGACGTGAACGTCCGGGCTCGGGCGCCGTTCTCAGGGCATGCCTCAGAGCCTGATCACCTGGACCCAGGACGTGACCGCCGGCGTGCCGCTCCCGCGCTTCATCGGGCGGGTCGGCGCCGTCCAGGTCGGGATCTGCGAGTACGACGGCTCGAACCGGCTCTGGACGTGGTGGAGCCCCCTCGCCGAGGAGATCTGGGGCCACGGGCAGGATGCCGCGGGCGCCCAGCAGGGCTGCGAGGCGTGGCTGCGCGGCTGGATCGAGAACTTCAGACCGTTCTTCACCTGAGGCTGCGGAACGCCGCAACCTGCAGGCTCAAGGCGCTCCTCAGCGGGCGTAGTGCGGCAGGCGCCGCTTCCAGCGCTCGCCGAGCCGCAATTCCTTCGTGCGGCGCCACGACGTGGGGCGGGGCGACGGGTCCTCGCCGGCCGCGGCCGGTGACGTGCGCAGGGGCGACGCTGCGACGGCAGGTTCAGGACGGGGAGCGGCCGGTGGGACCTGCAGTGCCGGCTCCACCACGGGCTCGGCGCGCGTGGCTTGAGCCGCCGCGGGCGCCCGCTCGCGCCGCGTCCGCCGGGCCGGCGGCGCGACAGGCTCGGGCTCGGGCTCGGCCGGGACCTCAAACATCGGGACAAGGCTCGGCAGAACGCGCCGGGCCGGCGCCGGCGGCTCCTTCTGCTCCGGCCGCTGCGCCGAAGGCGCCGGAACGTCCGGTCTTGGCGACGGCTGCGGCGGCGCCACCGCGGCCTGAGCCAGTTCCGGCCACAGGCCGGCGTCCGGGCGCGACCGCATGTCGGGGGAGGTCAACGTTGCGCGTGCGCCACGGGTGCTCTTGACTTCGACCATGAATGGTCGCGCGCTGCGGCGCTTCATGTAAAACGATCTCCGGAAGCATTCGAGCCGGCACTTCAACGGCACGAACACACATAGGCTAAGCCTGATCTGCGGAAATGTCCAGAAAGACAAATCCGTACCCATCAGGTTTCTCTGGGTTTTTCGCCGCGATTAAGGGCCGGCGGCGGCGAAACCGCCCGGAGGCGGGCGCGCCGCCGGATCGATCAGGCGGCCCGGGCCGGAACCGGCGCGGCCTTCGACGGGGCGCGGCCGGCCTCGAACAGCGACTGGTACAGGGCGGCCGGCGTCCGGGTCCGGCCATTGCCGTCCGTGATCGTCACCTCGGCCATCCCGGCCGCGATCAGGCTCATGCCCTGGTCCAGGGCGGTAAGCAGGGACGCGTGCTGATAGGCGAACCGGCGCGCGGACAGGCGTGCGGACACGATGAAGTTCATCAAGACAATCCTGGAATGCCCCGCCCGCTGACGGGACCGGTCTGGCAGCAGCGCCGAAGTCGGGAGCGCCCCCGAGCGGCACCCCGTTGGCCGGGCCCGGTGACGTCTCTCCAGTGGCCACAGATAAAGTCTTTATCTTGACGAAAGCTTGTTCACACAGCTTTCCACAGGCCCAATGTGGTTTTGACAAACTAAGCCGGCTGGCGCCGAGCCGTGGCACCGGGACGGGTCCGGCGATCCCGACGGCGGAAAGCCGGAGCCGCGAAGCGGCTTGGCATACCCCGTATCAATCCATGGCCCGGCGCATGCTACGATCCATCGGTCTTCACCGGATGGAACAGGCTGGCATGCTGAACAGACGGACTTTCGTGGCGCTCTCGGGCGCCGCTCTCGCGGCCCCGGCACTGGCGCAGGGTACGGCCGCCCGGACCCTCAAGTTCATCCCGCAGGCCGACCTGACGGTGCTCGATCCGATCTGGACCACCGCCTACGTCACCCGCAATCACGGGCTCGCGGTGTTCGACACGCTCTACGGCACGGATTCGGCCTACGCGGCCCAGCCGCAGATGGTGGCCGGCCACACGGTCGAGGACGACGGCAAGCTCTGGCGCCTGACCCTGCGGCCCGGGCTGACCTTCCACGACGGCAGCCCCGTACTGGCCCGCGACTGTGTGGCGAGCGTCGCCCGCTGGGGCAAGCGCGACGCCATGGGCCAGACCCTCATGGCCTACACGGACGAACTCTCGGCCCCGGATGACCGGACGATCCAGTTCCGCCTGAAGAAGCCCTTCGCGCTCCTGCCGGACGCGCTCGGCAAGGTCGGCTCCTCGATCTGCGCCATCATGCCGGAGCGCCTCGCGAAGACCGACCCGTTCACGCAGGTGACCGAGATGGTCGGCAGCGGCCCGTTCCGCTTCAAGGCGGACGAGCGCGTGGTCGGCGCCCGGGTGGTCTACGAGCGCTTCGACGGCTATGTCCCCCGCGAGGGCGGCACGCCGCAATGGACGTCGGGTCCCAAGCGCGCCTTCGTCGACCGGGTCGAGTGGACCATCATCCCCGATCAGGCGACCGCCGCCTCGGCCATGCAGACGGGCGAGATGGATTGGTGGGAGCAGCCGCCGGCCGATCTCGTGCCCACGCTGCGCGGGCTGACGACGCGGATCACCGACCCGACCGGCCTGATCGGCTGCCTGCGGATGAACCAGCTCCAGCCGCCCTTCGACAACCCGGCGATCCGGCAGGTGCTGCTGAAGGTCGTCGACCAGACCGACTTCATGCAGGCGGTGACCGGCACCGACCCCAAGCTGATCCACGTGCCGACCGGCTTCTTCTGTCCCGGCCTGCCGATGGCGAGCGATGTCGGCCTCGACGCGCTGACGGCCAAGCGCGACTATGCGGGCGCCAAGGCGGCGCTGGCGGCGGCCGGCTACAAGGGCGAGAAGGTGGTGCTGATGGGCGCCTCCGACTTCCCCAGCCTGAAGGCGCTGGCGGACGTCGCGGCCGACATGCTCACCCGTGCCGGCTTCAATGTCGACTACCAGATCATGGACTGGGGCTCGGTGGTGCAGCGGCGCGCCAAGAAGGACCCGGTCGCGCAGGGCGGCTGGAGCGCCTTCTGCACCTTCTGGGCCGGGCTCGACCAGGCGAATCCGGCGGTCAGCGCCTTCCTGCGCGGGACGGGGCAGACCGCCGCCATCGGCTGGCCCACCAGCGACAGGATCGAGGCCCTGCGGGATCAGTGGCTCGACGCGCCCGACACCGCCGCGCGGAAGGCGCTCGCGGGCGACCTGCAGAAGCAGGCCTTCATCGACCTGCCCTACCTACCCCTCGGGCAGTACTTCAACCAGACCTCGTACAAGCCGTCGCTCACGGGGGTCCTCGAGGGCGTGCCGGTGTTCTGGAACGTCAAGAAGGGGTGAGGCGCAGGGCCACGAACGCGGGTTGACGAGGCTTGGCGGAACCGCGGATCGACAGCGCCGTCGTTCCGGGACTGCGCAGCGGGGCCCGGAACGACGGCGTTGTCGTTACACGGAAATCGACACACCGAAGCGTTGCAATGCGGGAACCCGATTTCGCCGCCCTGGCCCATGGCGCGGGATCGGCGGGTCGGGGCTCGTGCGCGCCCTTCTTCCGGCTCCCCGAACGGAGAAACGGTCGCGTTCCTGTCCAGGGATCGTGCAGAATCGGCTTCGCGTCTTTGCGCGCGCAGCGAAGCAATCCAGCGGCGCCCCGCCTGACCGAGGCCCCGCATCCCCGGTTTGCTTCGCTGCGCGCGCAAAGACGAGCCGGCAACCGGCCCCTGCGGCACCTCTGCAAGAGCCTACTCTGTCGCCGGTTCGGCGTTCTTCCACGGTATCCTGCCAGACGAATACACCGTCACGGTCAACAGATCCGGTCCATTGAAGCTCCGTGAGCGCTTCCCAGCCGCGTCGGGAACGGGTTAAGCAGGGTCGGCACAGGTCGCCGCCAGAGCTGACCGGCCCGCGAGGAAGCCCGGGATGTCCGTCTCATCGCCAGCGCGGCGGTGCCTCGACGCCCTCGACGCCGCGCGGATTCCCTGACGCGACGAGGACACGCTCGATGACAGGCTTGGCGACAGGCTCCCCGGACGAGGCCGCCCTGGAACGCTCGGCGATGCGCCGGATCGGCTGGCGGCTCGTGCCGTTCCTGATCCTCGCCTACTTCGTCTCGTTCCTGGACCGGGTGAATGTCGGCTTCGCGGCGATCCAGATGAACCACGATGTCGGCCTGTCGGCCACCGTATTCGGCTGGGGCGCCGGCATCTTCTTCCTCGGCTACTTCCTGATGGAGATCCCCAGCAACCTGATGCTGGAGCGCTTCGGGGCCCGGCTCTGGATCGCTCGGATCATGGCGACCTGGGGGCTGATCTCCGCCGCCATGGCGCTCGTGCAGGGGCCGTGGTCGTTCATCGGCCTGCGCTTCCTGCTGGGGCTCGCCGAGGCCGGCTTCTTCCCCGGCGTGATCCTCTACCTCACCTACTGGTTCCCCTCTGCCTACCGGGCGCGGATCATCGGGGTCTTCATGATCTCGATCCCGATCTCGTCGTTCCTCGGCTCGCCGATCTCCGGTGCGCTCCTCAACGTCACGGGCTTCGGCCTCGCCGGCTGGCAGTGGCTGTTCATCCTCGAAGGGTTGCCGGCGGTGCTGCTCGCCGTCGCGGTCCTGTGGCTGCTGCCGGACGGCCCCCGCGACGCGGCCTGGCTGCCGCCGGCCGAGCGGGACTGGCTGGAGCGGCAGCTCCAGGCCGAGGCGGCGCGCAACACACGGCGCGGCCAGCCGGCGAAGCCGCCGCTGCGGGAGATCCTGAGCGACCGGCGGCTCCTGCTGTTCGCCGCCATCTATTTCGGCTCGACGGCGAGCAGCTACGGGCTCTCGTTCTGGACGCCGCAGATCGTGAAGAGCTTCGGCCTCGGCAATGTCGAGACCGGCCTCCTCAACAGCATCCCGTACGGCTTCGCCTCGGTGGCCATGATCCTCTGGGGCCGGCACAGCGACAAGACCGCCGAGCGGCGCTGGCACCTCGCGCTCTCGTTCCTGGTCCTGGCGCTGGGGCTGGCGGGCGGCACGGTGCTCACGGGCCTCGGTCCGGTGGTCGCCGCGCTGACGGTGGCGGCGGTGGGCGTCTACATGCTGAAAGGTCCGTTCTGGGCGCTCGCCACCGAGCAGATGCCCCCCGCCACGGCGGCGGCGAGCATCGCGGCGATCAACGCGGTGGGCAACCTCGGCGGCTTCCTCGGCCCCTACCTGATCGGCGCCATCAAGGACGGGACCGGCAGCTTCACCCTGAGCCTCGTGCCGCTGGTGCTGTTCGCCCTGATCTCCGCCGGCCTGTCGCTGGTCCCGGGCCGGACCCCGCGGCCGGACCCGGGCGCGCCGCGCCCATCGACCGCCTGAGCGACCGCCTGGACGCGGCCCGGCCGCGAACCGGGACCGGGATCGGCCGGTTGGCCCCGGTGCAGGCATCGCCCGGCGCGGGGCCGATCCGCACCGGATCGGATCCCGCGGGCCGGGCGCGCCGATGACCGGGAGCGGGAACCATGACCCTGGACGACGCCGTGCGGGACGCCATCCTGGCGGAGCTGAAGCGCCAGGCCGAAGCGGAGGATCCCGCGCCGCAGGTGGACCTGTCGGAGCCGGGCTACGCGCGGATCACGGGGCGGATCGACCTCGAGGCCCTGCAGATGGTGATCGCCGGCGCGACCGCCGGGGGACCGTGAGGCCCGCGACCCGACGCCGGAATCCCCGCCGGGCGGCCGCGGGCCGCCGCGCCTGAGCGGCTGACGGGAGGTCGTCATGCCCAAGCTCAACGCCATCCTGGAGACGGCGCTGTACGTCGCGG
Organism: Methylobacterium mesophilicum SR1.6/6; assembly: GCF_000364445.2. Classification (NCBI taxonomy): domain Bacteria; kingdom Pseudomonadati; phylum Pseudomonadota; class Alphaproteobacteria; order Hyphomicrobiales; family Methylobacteriaceae; genus Methylobacterium; species Methylobacterium mesophilicum. The sequence continues at coordinate 3,827,560 of NZ_CP043538.1, forward strand.
ATCTCGACCGCGCGGAGGCCTTCTACCGCGACACTATGGGGTTGCCCTGCATTTACACCGACTTCCGCATGCGGAGCTTCGACGTCGCCGGCCGCGGCGTCCTGCTGCTCTTTCCGGAAGGCGGCTCCCTGCAGCCGATCGCGACGCCGGGCGGCCTCATCCCGCCCCATGACGGCCGCGGTCCGGCCCATGTGGCGTTCTCCATCGACGCCGATGCCCTCGCGGCCTGGGAGGACCATCTCGCGGCCTCCGGCGTGACCATCGAGGGGCGCACGCGCTGGCCACGGGGCGGCATCAGCGTCTACTTCCGCGATCCGGACGGGCACCTGCTCGAACTCGCCACCCCCGGCCTCTGGAAGGGTTACTGAGCCGGCCGGACGAGCCCGTCGCCGCCGAGCAGCCGGCCGCGCATCGTCGTCCTCGCGAGCGCAAGCGGGGGAGGTTCGTCCGATCGCAGGGACGTCGGCCTGAAGGACACGGCCTGAACGGCGAAGAGGCCGCCCCCTCGCGGAAGCGGCCCCTCCAGATGCCGGATCGGCATCGCGCGGGGTGCGCGCAGCGGTCGGGATCCCGACCGCTGCGGCGTGGTCTCAGTACGAGCCGAACTTGTAGTTCAGGCCGGCGCGGACGACGGCGAACTCGTCGGCGCGTCGTCCGATCGGGCTGTAGACGGCCGGGACGTTGTTGGCGGCGTTGATGACGAACGCGCCCTGGTTGCGGGTGTTGCGGTCGAGGTTGACGTACAGGCCTTCGACCTTGAGCGTGACGGCCGAGGAGCGGAAGAAGTTCAGGAAGGAGTCGGTGGGCAGGGCGTACTCGATGCCGCCGCCGACGGCCCATCCGGTGCGGAAGCTGTCGTTGCCGGCAAAGCCGCCGAAGGAGCGGTCGGCGCTGCCCGAGCCGTAGGCGAAGCCGCCGGTGCCGTAGACGAGGGTGCGGTCGAAGGCGTAGCCGAGGCGGCCGCGCACGGTGCCGAAGAAGTCGAGGCTGGAGAGGCCGCGCGGGTCGGTGACGTAGTAGCCGGGGGCCAGGGCGCCGGAGAGGAAGGCGTTGTTCCGGTTGCGGCCGAAGTCGAGGTACTGGGCGTCGGCCTCGACGCCGATGACCACGCCCGAGCCCGGGGTGAACTGGTAGTTGTAGCCGACCTGGCCACCGCCGGAGAAGCCGTCCTGGCTGCGGTTGCGGAAGGTGGCCACCGTGCCGGGGGCGGCGTAGGGGAAGGGCACGCCGAAGGTGTTGCCGGTGTTGCGGTCGCTGGCGTCGAAGGCGTAGCCGGCGTTGATACCGAAGTAGGCGCCGGTCCAGGTGAACACCGGCACGGGGGTGAACACCGGCGGCGGCGCGGCACGGCGCGGAAGGTCGGCCGCCGAGGCGGCGCCGGTCAGGAGCGCCGTCGCGGCGCTGGCGAGAAGAAGCTTCTTGATCATCTGGTCCTCTGTCTCCCGTTGGACGGGATGTGTGCGGTGCGACAGGAACTGCAGGATGTCCTCGGGCGATAGTGCACGGATGCAACAGCGCCCGAGCCCGTCCGGAACGGTTCGGCCGAAAGGTGCGTTAGAGCACATCATCGCGGTGTCGTGATCGATCGGAGGGAACTATTTGAGGAGTTCTGCTGCGGAACAGCGGTTTGGCCGCAGAATACCGCCGGTATCCGGGGAGAGATCTCCGGCGCCGTCGCGGGTGCTCGCCTCGATCGTATCAGACGGCGCCGAAATCCTATCGCAGGTTGTCGTCGCACTGATCCGAAGCGCGCTCGCCGGCAGGTCCGCCTCGCGGGGCGACCCCGAAGGCCGCGGGCGCCATCGTAGACTGCCGCGTGGACCCGGCAGCTTCTTTCCGCTACGCCATCGTCATGGCTGAGACGCTTTTCCTACCCGACCGGGGTCTGGCGCAGGCCACGGCAGCCCTGGCAGCCGCCGGCTCGCTCAGCGAGGTCGTGACCATCCTCAAGCGGACCGCGCGGGCCATCGCGGGGTCCGACGGCATCGCCGTGGTTCTGCGGGAGGGCGACACATCGTTCTACGTGGCCGAGGACGCCATCGAGCCGCTCTGGTGCGGTCGAAAATTTCCGCTGACGGCCTGCGTCTCGGGTTGGGCCATGCTCAACGACGCGACCGCGATCGTGCCGGACATCGAATGCGATGTCCGCGTCCCGGCCGAGCTCTACCGCCTCACCTCGATGCGCAGCCTCGCCATGGTGCCGATCGGTTCGCCCGAACCGACGGCCGCGCTCGGTGCCTATTGGTGCGCGTCGGTCATCCCCGACGACGCGACCGTCTGCCGGCTCGAAGCGCTGGCCCAGGGCGCCGCCGCCGCCCTGGCGCGGGTGCGGACCGAGCCTTCCGCTCCTCGACCGGCGGCGGCGCCCCCCAAGCCGTAGGGGACGCGACGGGATGTCGGGCAGGCGGCGGGATCGTTCCGGGTGTCCCGACGGTTCCCGGGCATCGATCTCTCCGTCCGGACACCTCTGTTCAGCCCATGAAGCGCCTGACCCTCATCGGCATCTTCGCGGCCATGCTGGCCGCCATCGTGCTGATCGCCGCCACGTGGTCGACGGTAACTCCGGTCAACCCGCCCGTATCGCCGGACACCTCCGCTACGCCCAATCCCACCGGCCAGCGCAAGTAGCCAGCGGCCGGTCCGCCGCCCGCGCGGCCCTGCGCGCGGATGAGCCGGACGACAGGTCGATTCATCGCGGAGCCGTGATATTGCTGCGGACCGGGGTGAATTGGCACGATCTTGCGCCAGATTAGTCTGAACGGTCAGGGAGGTTTTGGGCGATGGGACAGCGTTCGAAGGCGCCGATCAACGCGATCGACGGCTTCAGCGAACCGCTCGACAGGCTGCGCGCCGCCCTGGACGCCTCCTGCGTGGTTGGGACCTGGGACTGGGACATCGTGCGCAGCACCATGGTGTACGATACCGGCGCGGCGCGGCTCCTGACCGGCGACCCCTCGCGCGCCGAGACCGAGATCAGCGGTCCCGAGACCTTGGCGGCCGTGCATCCGGACGACCACGACTGGCTGCTGGATCATGTCCAGCGGACCGTGAGGGCGGGGGGGCTGGTGCTGGCCGAGTACCGCGTCGTGGCCGCGGACGGGACGGTGCGCTGGCTGCTCAGCCGCGGGCGGACCTTCCAGAACGCGATCGGCCACCCGGTGCGGGCCCGCGGCATCATCATCGACATCACCGAGATGCGCGAGGGCGAGGATCGCTACGTCTTCAGCGGCGAGGCTGCGGTGGGCAACCCCCTGGAGCGGGCCACCGACTTGGCCATCGCCCTCAAGCGGACGCTGGGCGACGACGCGGCCGCGGAGGTCCGGATCGCCACCGACATGCTGCTGATGAGCCTCGGGCGCGCCATTGCGCGCGATCACGGATCCCACTGACCCGGCGCAACCGGCATCCGCCGGGGACGGCGGGAAGCGGGAGGCGCCCGGCACAGGTGCGTGACGGACCGCCGGCCTCGCGCGCGGGCTCGGGAACTTGCCCTGGACTGCGGTTTTGGCCTGTCACAGCCTGCGGAAAGGCTGGACAGGAGGGGTGCATGGGACAGGATGTCGAGGCCGCGCGGGAAGCCTTCCGCTCGGTTCCGCCGGGTCGGCCGGCCCGTGAGACGAAGGCGGTCGATCCCGCGATCGGCGGAAGCGGCCCGCACGCGCCGGGCCCCGCGGATCCCGCTTCCGATGCGGCCCCCGAGAGCGGCGGCTACGATGACAGGCCGACGCCGCGCCAGCCGGACAACCGCAAGGGCGGGTACGGGGCCGGCTGACGCGGCCGGATGCGACGGCCCCCCACGCGGATACGGCGCGGCCATCCCGCCGGTCCGGGTCGGCGGGCGAGGGTCCGATACCCCGCGCGCCCGCGCCCAGGGCTTGCGGAGCCACCCGCCTCGGTCTGACGCCATTGTCCGAACACGAGCACCCTTGTCCCCGCCCCTGGCGATCCCGGCCTCGCCCGGGATCGCTCGAGGGCGTGGGGACGGGCCAGGGGTGGGGGTTCGTGAAGGGTCCAGCGAAACGGTGCCGCCTGCACCGCCCCTGCGTGGGATCTCCGATCCCCCGACCCAGCCCCGCGATGGCCGGGAACGACACAGGTTCGTGGTCTCAGCGCGCGCACCCGCCCGCTTGAGAAGGGGCCTCTCCCCTGGCCTGCCCGGGAGAAGGCGCGCGTCGCGTTCCGTCACAGGCCTGCGGCCGACGATCCGGCCTCACCGGGCGGTCCCCGCCTGAAGAAACGCCTCGGCCTCCCGCGATGCGGAGCCGGCTTCACGTCCACGCATCGCCGGATCTTTACGATATATTAACCATAATGAGTCGAATCTACTTCCTTTAAATCTTTCCGCAGCCCAGATTATAGCCAGCCGCACCATGTTCTAAAGGACATCTTATGATCGAAGCATCCGACGAGAAGGCCGGAGCCCTGACCGCGCTCACCGCCGAGCTTGTCGCCGCCTACGTGTCGAACAACTCCGTTCCGCCCGCCGAGCTGCCGGCGCTGATCGCCCGCGTGCACGGCGCGATCGCCGGCCTCGTCGCCGGTACGCTGACGGTCGAGACCGGCGCGGCGGCCCCGGCGGACGTCGACAAGCCCGGCGCGGCCCAGATCCGCAAGTCGGTCCGGCCCGACGGCATCGTCAGCTTCATCGACGGCAAGACCTACAAGACGCTCAAGCGCCACCTCACCAGCCACGGCCTCGACCCGAAGAGCTACCGTGAGCGCTACGGCCTGCCGGCCGACTACCCGATGGTCGCCCCCAGCTACGCCGAGCAGCGCTCCGCCCTCGCCAAGGCCATCGGCCTCGGACAGCCCGGCGCAATGGCCGAGCGCGAGCGCAAGGGCCGGGCCGCCTGAACGGTCTTCCTGTCCCGGCCGGCCCCCCGGGGCCGCGCCGGGATGACGGACGGCGGATGCGCGCCGCAGCGGAACGAGAGCCTCCGACGCGCCCGAACCGCCGTCACCGCCGATCCAGGCGCGGGATTAGGACAGACCCGCACGCGCCCGTTCGCCCGCGGGCATAGCCGCGCGAGATCAACGCGCCCTGCCGCGCGATGCAGCGCTCCGCCTCGTCGAGGTCGGCGAGTGCGTCCGCGATGGCCGCCACCAGGGCCCCCCAGACATCGCCCCGCGCCGCCCGATGGTAGGCGCCGGCGATCAGCTCGGCCTCCCTGAGACGAATCTCCACAGGCGCATCGTCGGGATCTGCGTGCATCGCGGCTCGAATCCGATTAGAACATTTCATGAACAAAGCGCATTGGCCCGGGTAGTTCAACCGGCGGAGCGACGCGTTTTCGGATCGCGGTGGAGCGCTGTGGATTGATCGAGGAAACGTCAATGCCGATGAGGCTTTACCGCTTCCACTGCACGGACGGCCACGAGCTGGTGACCGACCTGAGGGGCAGTCGGCTGCCGAACGCGGCGCAGATGCGGGTCCATGCCGAGCGGGTGGCGCTCGCCCTGATGGAGCGGGTCGTGGAGCGGTTCGATTGGTTCGGCTGGCAGGTCGAGGTCTATGACGCGCGCGGACGGCGGGTCTGGATCAAGGCCTTTCCGGACGTGAACGTCGACGCCCGGGCCGCGTGAGCGGGACCGGCTCTTGGGTCTGAGAGACCTGGACCGGAGAGACTCGGACCGGAGAGAAGGAGGAGCAGGATGGGTTTCAAGCCGAAGACGGCCGCCGAGACGAAGGCCCGGGATCTGGGCCTCGCCCTCGCACGGATCGCCGAGGGCGAGGGCGTGCCGGCCAGCATCGCGGTCGATCAGCTGCGCCGGGCGAGCCCGCGGCTGACGCCCCTCGCGGTCGGCCAGATGGTGCGCAAGGAGCGGGAGACCGTCGCGGCGACGCTGGCCGAGCGCGGCTTGGCGCTCGTCGATTATTCCGACCACGGTCCGGGCCGCGGGATGGCCTTCACCATCGACGCGGCGCCGTGACCCGTCCGGTCAGGCGGCGGCCGGACGGCTCCGCACGAGGCGGCCGATGAGCCGGAACGGCAGGAGCGGCAGCTTGATCAGCGCGGTGACCGCCAGGACCACGACGACCGTGAGCAGGGCCAGGACAGAGTTCATCATGCCGTCGTTCTCCCAGAACTGGGGGCCCTTCCGGGCTGAAGTCGCCACGTGGCGCCCGGAACACGGCGAGACTATGAACGCCCCCGCGGCCATCGCGTCGCAGGCCGCGGCTGGCCGGAATGCGGAAACGGCGGAGGCATCAGGCGGTTCTCACCGACGAGCGGTGCCCGGCCCGGCCGCCGCGATCGGCACAGGCGGGACGAGGTTCGGGATGACGACGCGCGCTTCCGGTGCCTGGGCCGGTCTCACCCTCGCGGCGTTGCTGAGCGCCGGGCCGGCGCTGGCGGACGTGCAGGTGCGCTATGCCGCACCGGAGCGCTTCACCGATGCCGAGAACCGGTTCGGATCCGGGCTGCCGCTCCGGGTCACCCTGGCGGAGCTGACCCGGATCTTCCAGGATCTCGGCAACGCCCGCCTCCGGCCCGGGGAGCGGCTCGACATCACCGTCCTCGATGTCGACCTCGCGGGTTTCGACCGCCCGGGTTTCTCGACGCCGACGGGCCTCCGGGTGGTGACCGACGCGACGCCGCCGCGGATCCGCCTCGCCTACACCCTGCGCCGTGGCGGCCGTATCGTCGCGCAGGGCGAGGATACGGTCACCGACATCAACTTCCTGCTGACGTCCAACCCGCGCTTCTCCACCGGCGGCCTCTATTACGAGCGCCAGATCCTGCGGGACTGGTTCGCCCGGCGCTTCCCGGAGAACGGCTAGAGTTTCAGGCCGCAAGGAAGGGCGCCGGCGCTCGGGAATGGATGATGAAGGAACGGCGGGCCGGGGCATCGTGCCGGGAGCCGGAACCGGGTCGGCCGCGGATCCTTGCCCAGAACGACCGTCCCACGACCAAGAGGCCGCGATGCCCGAATCCGACCCGGGCCCCGCCCGCGAGACCCTTGCCGAGGATCCCCCGAGTGGCCGCCCCTATCCGCCGGAGCCGGTGGCGAAGCGGGCGCAGGGAGCCCGCTCGCCGGGCCAGTCCGAACCCGGCGACATGGGCGCCTTCGACACCACGACCGGCGCGCAGCCCCGGCACGAGAGCCCGTCCGGCAACGGCGCCGGGGGCTATCGCGGCGCCTGACGGCGCCCCCGGACGCTCCCCGGAACACCGCTTCTCGACCGGGGTTCACCGGGCATCGGCAACCCATCAGGAGGCTTCGATGTCGGCACCCGGCAGCCTGAAAGAGATCTACCTCGACGAGATGCAGGATCTCTGGTCGGCCAACGATCAGATGGTGAGGGCCGTGCAACAGCTCGGCGGTCAGGTCAGCGACGCCAAGCTGAAGCAGATGCTGGATCACGCGGTGGGCGGGATCCAGAAGCACACCGACGTGCTGAAGAGCCTGATCCAGGCCAATGGCGGCGAGACCAAGCCCGAGCATTGCAAGGGCATGGAGGGCCTCGTGGCCGAGGCCTTGAAGCACGGCGTCAAGGAAGCCCCGGGCGACGGCAAGCTGCGCGACGTGGCGATCATCGCGCAGTACCAGCGCATGTCGCATTACGGCCTGGCCGGATTCGGCTCGGCGGCCGCCTACGCCAAGGCCCTCGGCCGCACGGAGGACGCGTCCAGGCTCAAGCAGGCGGTGGACGAGATCTACAAGGGCGACGAGGCCGCGAGCCGCCTCGCCGAGGCCGTCGAGAGGGCCGCGGCCTGATCCAGGCGTCGCGGAGCCGCTGGACCCTACACAGGGAAATCGCCGTATAGTAGCGTCGCGGCCGGATCGGCGGCTCGGTCGGTCCGGCCGGCGCCCCCACGGCGCCTTCATGCCTGCCGCGGGATCGCCGCCATCTCTGCCCGTCCTGCGCTCGACCCGTCAGACGATCAGACCGCCGGCCTCCATGGGCGGGAGGCCTGGATCCTCCCGGGCGGCTGCGGCGAGCTGTCCGATCTCGTCCGCACTTACGACTGGAGCCGGACCCCCCTGGGCCCGATCCACACTTGGCCCCAGAGCCTGATCTTCGCGGTGCGGACGCTGCTGCTGTCGCCGGTGCCGATCGTGCTGCTGTGGGGGCCGGACGGGATCATGATCTACAACGATGCCTATTCGGGCTTCGCGGGCGGCCGACATCCGCAGCTCCTCGGCTCCAAGGTGCGCGAGGGCTGGCCGGAAGTCGCCGCGTTCAACGATCACGTGATGCGCGTCGGGCTGGCCGGCGGAACGCTCTCCTACCGCGACCAGGAACTCACCCTCCATCGCTACGGCCGGCCCGAGCCGGTCTGGATGAACCTCGATTACTCGCCGGTCTTCGACGAGGCCGGGCGCCCCGCCGGCGTCATCGCGATCGTGGTCGAGAGCACCGAGCGGGTGCTGGCCGAGCGGCGCCTGCGCGAGAGCGAGGCGCTGTTCCGCACCCTGACCCAGGGCATCCCGCAACTGGTCTGGCGCGCCGCGATCGACGGCACCTGCATCTGGTCGAGCCCGCAATGGCTCGCCTATACCGGCCAGAGCGACAGCGGGAGCCTCGGCTGGGGCTGGCTCGAGGCGGTCCATCCCGATGACGTCGCGACCGCCCAGGCGGCGTGGCGGGACGCGGCCGTCAGCGGCCACCTCTCGTACGAGCACCGGCTCTGCAACGTCGGCGCGAAGCGCTACCGCTGGTTCCAGACCCGTGCCACGGCGGTGCGCGACGGCCAGGGCCGGATCGTCGAGTGGCTCGGCACGTCCACCGACATCGACGACCTGCGCCAGTTCCAGGAGCAGCAGCAGGTCATGGTCGCCGAGCTGCAGCACCGCACCCGCAACCTCCTCGGCGTCGTCCGCGCCATCGCCAAGCAGACGATGGCGGTGACCGGGCCGGGCGAGCGCTTCAAGGAGCAGTTCAACGACCGGCTGTCCGCGCTCTCGCGCGTCCAGGGTCTGCTGTCGCGCTCGGATCAAGAGCCGATCACGCTGCGGGCCCTGATCGAGACCGAACTCGCCGCCCTCGATGCCCCGGCCCTAGAGGCGCGGATCCGGCTCGACGGGCCGGTGGTGCGCCTGCGCAAGGCGACGGTGCAGACCTTCGCGCTCGCCCTGCACGAGCTGGCGACCAACGCGCTCAAATACGGCGCCCTGACCACGCCGCACGGACGCCTGAGCGTGACGTGGCGGACCTGCAGGGCGGAGGATGGCGGCCGGCTCCACATGGAATGGGTGGAAGAGGGCCTCGTCCGCGCGCGGGACGGCCAGAGCCCGGTCACGCAGGGCGGGTACGGGCGCGAACTGATCGAGCGGGCCCTGCCCTACGCGCTCAAGGCGAAGACCCGCTACGCGCTGAGCGACACGGCGCTCCACTGCACCATCAACCTCCCCCTCCCCGACGGAGAAGCCACAGGGAGAACCGCGTGACCGCTTCTGCCCACTCCCTCACCGGCAGGCGGGTCCTGCTGGTCGAGGACGATTACTTCATCGCCGTCGATCTCAAGAGCTGGTTCGAGGAGGGCGGTGCCCAGGTTATCGGCCCCGTCCCCAGCGTGGACGAGGCGCTGACGCTGATCGCCCGCACGGACACGATCGACGGGGCGGTGCTCGACATCAACCTGCAGGATGAACTCGTCTACCCCGTCGCCGACGCCCTGCAGGCGCGCGGCGTGCCGTTCCTGTTCGCCACCGGCTACGATCCCGGCACCGTGCCACCGCCCCACGGGGCCGTGGCCCTCTGTCAGAAGCCGATCGATCCGCAGGCGGTGGCGCGCGCCCTGTTCGGCTGAGGCGCCGCTACCGGACCGGGGCGAGCAGCCCGCCGACCACGGATTCGATGTGGTGGGCGATGTCGGCGGCGCCGGTCATCTCGCCGAAGCTGCCCCGGGTCATCGGGCCGAAGGCGTAGAGGCCGGGTTGGCGTGCTCCCGCCGCATCCAGCACGCGGCTGCATCGATCGACGGCGAGGCCGAGGTCGGCCGCGTCGCGCCGTGCGGTGCCGGCCGCGAGCAGGCCGGCCACCAGCGGATTGCGCGCGCTGTCGCGCTGCGGCCCGGTGCAGAGCACCACCGCGTCGAACAGGCGCTGCTCCGGCCTGCCGCCCCGGCGCAGCTCGGCCGCGAGGCGCCCGTCCCCGGAGAGCCGCAGCCCCGTCACCGCGGCCCGCGCGACGATGAGATGTCCCTCCGCCCGCGCCCGGGCGAGGCCGGCCGCGATCTGCGGCGCGATGCGGAACCGGTGCACCTCCCAGTACGGCAGGAGATGCCGGACGAGGCGGCGCTTCTCGCCGGGCGGCAGGGTTGCCCAGACATCCGGCAGGACCTTGCGGAAGGAATCGACGACGGGCTGCCAGCCGAGGGCCGGATCGACCGCCGCGGCCTGTCGCCGGAGGTGGCGCAGCAGTTCCAGGGCCGTCTCCGGACGGCGGACGCCCAGCACGTCGAGGGTGGTCAGGAAGACGCCGTGCGCCTGGGGCAGGAGGCCGCGCCGCGACAGCGCGGTGATCGGGCCGCGATGGCCGTTGGCGCGCAGGCTCGTCACCGCGTCGGCCATGGTCAGGCCGGTGCCGACGATCAGGACCGAGGCGTCGGGACCGAGTGCCGCCAGGGCATCGTCCGCCCAGGGGTTCGGAATGAAGCCGCGGCTCGCGGCGACGCCGGGGCCAAGGGGGCACGGCGGGGCCGGAAGCCCGTGGCCGAAGCAGAGCGCGACGCGATCGGCCGCGACCGCCGCGCCGGTCCCGGTCTCCACCCGCCAGCCCCGGTCCTGCGGTATCACCGCGGTGGCGATCGTCCGCCGATGGCGCAGGCGCACCCGATCCCCGGCCGCCTCGCAGGTTCGCCGGACCAGGTCAGCCAGATAGGCGCCGTAGGTCGCCCGGGGAACGTAGCTGTCGTCCTCCCCCGCGCCGTTCAGGAGGCCGCGCGCCCGGAACCATGCGGATGCCGCCCCCGATGCCGCAGCGGCGATGTCCATGCGGTCGCTCGGCACGTTGATGCGGTGGTTCGGATCCCGCGTGCTGTAGGCGATGCCGCGCCCGAGTTCGGCCCGGGGCTCCAGCACGGTGATATCGAGCGGCCGGTTCGCCGCCCGCACCGCGTGGATGGCGAGCGCCGCGCCGGTGAACCCACCACCAACGACGACGAGGTGCAGGGCGTCCCGAGCGGAAGTCAGGGCCACACAGAGTCTCCAGGGACTTCGATCGTTAGGATTTCGGCCGGCATCGACCTGTCAACCACATGCATGAGCCGGGCGCATCGATAACAATGATGCGGCGTGACGATGCGGTGTGACGTGGCAGACCCATTCGTGCGCAGACCGAGCTGCCATGGCCAGCGCTCCAGATCCGCTGCGTACCGAGGGGACAACACACGATATAAAATCCGGAAGCCTTGGATCGACCCTCCGATCCACCCCGTCATCCTGAGAGGCCTGGGGATCACACAGCGGCTCGATCACGGCACCGGGCCGTGTCTCGTCGTGACCGACGGATAAGGCCACGTTTCACGTGAAACATTAACCATGCGGCGAGGCCCCAATTCCGTGTGGCATTGACCGGCGCCGCCCCATGCGCAGCGTCGAGGCCGACGGTTCGCAGCCCGCGCGTTGAAGGCCGAAGTCAGGCTACGATCAGCTTTTCCGGCCGCGATGCGATGTCTCGCGCCTCGTTCGGGCCTTGAGCCCTGCATCTCGCCCCCGCCGTCTCGGGCTGGATTCGTGGGCGAATCTGGCACGGCCGGCGACGTCCTTGAGACGCAAGATTCCCGGGCGATGCATCAAAACAGCGGACGGTTTTCATGCCACGCGATCGTGGCTATCGGACCGTCTTTGCAGGTATGGGTCAAAACGAAAGTCGGATTGCCGTGTCCGCTCGTCTCCGCTCCATCTGCAGGCCCTCGATTTCCGATGCCGGATGATCCCTGCGTCTTCCCAGTTTACCGTCAGGCACCCGTGGGATGGCTGGAACGCGCGATCGGCGTTTCGGCCGGATGCCGGCCGCGTGTTCTCATGTGACGGCCTCGCAGATGTCCTCTGACAAGTCCGGCTCCGCCCCGGCCTCACCGGAGATCGAGGAGACGCAGGGAGCCGGGATCGCCTGCCTGCGCTTCGAGCCACCCGATGATCCGAACGCGCTCGGTCAGGCATGGCGGGAGCATCTGGCACCGGTCTTCGCGGTCGGCTTCCGGCCCGAGACCGATCTGACGCGCCCGATCGCGATGCGCAGCTACCATCTCGGCGATCTCATCGTCGGCGACGTGATCGCGCCGGCCCACACGCTGGTGCGGTCGCGGGAGATGGTCACCCAGCAGGGCCTCGACCACATCCTGCTGCAGTTCTACCGCAGCGGGCAGAGCCGCGTGGAGACGGAGCGGTGCGTCCATCCCGTCACCGAGGTGCAGTGCATCGTCTTCGACCTCGCGCAGCCGGTGCGCATCGTGGCCGGTCCGGTGGACGCCACGAACGTCCTGATCCCCCGCTCCCTGCTTGAGCAGCAGGGCTGCCACCCGGACGCCCTGCACGGCCGCCCCCTCGATCATGACGGCGACCCGTTCGGGCGTCTGGTCCACACCTTCGTGGCGAACGTGGTCGCCTGCGGCGACCTGCTGGACCGGCGCGAGGCCCTGTCGGCCTCGGCGGCGATCACCCAGCTCTGCGCCAGCTGGTTGCGCGGGCAGGCGGACGAGCGCCCGTTCCCGCATCAGGACGTCCGGATCCGGGTCCGGCGCCTCGTCGAGGCGGAACTCGGCAACCCGAAGCTGACGCCGGCGGTGATCGCCGCGCGGCTGGGACTGTCGCGCTCGACGCTGTATCGCCTGTTCGCGCCGAACGGCATCGTCACCTATATCCGCGACCGGCGCCTCATGGCGGCGATGCGGATGCTCGCCCGGCACGAGCCGGGGCGGCCGCCGCGGATCTCGCAGGTCGCCTACGCGGTCGGCTTCTCGGACGAGCGGACCTTCCGGCGCGCGTTCAAGCGCCGCTTCGGCTTCATCCCCAGCGACGCGCCTCACCGGCTGGAGACCGGTCCGGGCCACGGTCCGGGGGCACTCCTGCGCAACTGGATCGAGAGTCTGTGAGGCGGCGGCTCACCGCGCGGCGGCCGGGTGCCGGAAGGTGTCGGCCGGGTGGCGCCCGGGCAACCGGTCGCCCCGGCGGAAGAGTTTGGCCCGCAGGGAGCCCTCGGCATAGGCGGTCTTGTAGAGGCCGCGGTCCTGAAGCTCCGGGATCACGATGTCGATGAAATCGGAAAAGCTCTCCGGCACGACGATCCGGCTGAGGTTGAACCCGTCGACCTCGCCATCCGTGATCCAGGCCTGCAGTTCGTCGGCGATCGAGACCGCGTCGCCGGTGAGCACCGCGTAGCGGCCGCCGAGCTGCAGTTCGGCGAGGAGGTCGCGCTTCGTCAGCCCGCGCTTGGCCGCCGCCGCGGTGGCCGACTGGATCGCGTTGCCCGGCGCGTAGGGGATCGGCTCGTCGAGCCCGTAGCGGGCGAAGTCGATCCCCGTGGAGGCGGAGAAATGCGCGAGGCCCGCCTCCGGGCTGGCGTAGCGCAGGTACTCGTCCCGCTTCGCCTCGGCCTCGGCGCGCGTCCGTCCGGGAATGACCGCGAGGCCGACGAAGACCTTCACGTCGTCGGGCTTCCGGCCGGCCGCGACCGCCTCGGACCGGATGGCGCGAACCGCGTCGCGGGCGGTGGCCGGATCGCGGGCGGAGATGAACACGCATTCCGCGTGGCGGCCCGCGAAGGCGCGTCCGCGGCCCGAGGCGCCCGCCTGGTAGAGGACCGGCGTCCGCTGCGGCGACGGCTCCGACAGGTGATAGCCCGCGACCGAGAAGAACTCGCCCCGGTGCACCACCGGCCGGATATGGGCTGGATCGCTGAACACCCGGGCCTCCCGGTCGCGGCGCACGGCCGCGTCGTCCCAGCTTCCCTCCCAGAGCCGGTAGAGCACCTCCAGATACTCGTCCGCGTAGTCGTAGCGTCGGTCGTGCGCCGGCAAAGCGCCGCCGCTCTGGCCGCGATGGGCGCTGTCGAGATAGCCGGTGACGACGTTCCAGCCGATCCGACCGCCGGTCAGATGGTCGAGGGTCGAGAGGCGGCGGGCGAAGGTGTAGGGCGCCTCCTGGTGGACGTTGATGGTCACGCCGAATCCAAGATGCTCGGTCACCGCCGCCATGGCGGAGATCATCAGCGTCGGGTCGTTGACCGGAAGCTGCACGGCCTCCCGGGCGGTGACGTCGATGCCGCCGCCGTAGATGTCGTAGACGCCGATGATGTCGGCGATGAACAGGCCGTCGAACAGCCCGCGCTCCAGGAGCTTCGCCTGCCCGGTCCAGTAGGACAGCGTGTTGTAGTCCGACGAGCGGTCGCGCGGATGGGTCCAGAGGCCGTGGTTGATGTGGCCCACGCAGGTCATGTCGAAGGCGTTCAACAGGATCTGCTTCCGTCCAGCCGGCGTCGCTCCGGTGGTTTCGGAGGCCGAATCGTCTAGGTGCAGGGTCATGGTGGCGGCCTCCCGGTCGCAGGATCAGGGCGGATCGCCTGGGGATGCGGATCCGTCAGCGGGCGCGCAGCCGCCGCACCGCGGTGTCGCCCACGAGCTGCACGAGGCAGACCAGGGCGATCAGGATCGCGATCACCACCATCATCACGGTGGTGTCGAAGCGCTGATAGCCGTACCGGATGGCGACGTCGCCGAGCCCGCCCGCGCCCACCGCGCCCGCCATCGCGGAGGCACCGATCATCGACACCACCGTGATGGTGAAGCCGCCGACGATGCCGGGCAGCGCCTCGGGCAGGAGCACGTGGGCGAGGATGTGCCGGCGCCGGCAGCCGATGGATTGCGCCGCCTCGATCAGGCCGGCATCCACCTCCCGGAGCGAGACCTCGGCGATCCGGGCGAAGAACGGGGTGGCGCTCACCGAGAGGGGCACGATCGCCGCCCAGACGCCGATGGTGGTGCCGGCGACCAGCCGGGTGAACGGGATCAGCGCCACCAGCAGCACGATGAAGGGCACGGCGCGGAAGCCGTTGACCAGGGTGCCGACCACCCGGTTGGCCCGCGGCGCCGGGAAGATGCCACCGGGCCCGGAGGTGACGAGGAACAGCGCCAGCGGGATGCCGGCCAGCACCGCGATCCCGGCCGAGATGCCGACCATGAACAGCGTGTCCAGGGAGGCCTGCCAGAGGCGGTCGATCATCTGCGGGGTCATGGCGGGGCTCCGGGTTGGGTGCGGTTACAGCGGCTCGCCGGCGGCCTCACGCCGCCTCGAAGTCCGGGCCGACATAGCCGAGCCGCTCGACCTCCCCGCCGAGCGCCCGCAGCCGCTCCGCCACGTCCGGATCCGTCCCCGGCACGGCGACCAGCATCCGGCCGACCGCGTGGCCCTGGATCCGCTCGATGCCGGCCTGAAGCAATCGCACCGGCGCCCCCGCGGCCGCCGCGAGGCCCGTGAGGTCGGGCGCGCCCTGCCCGGCACAGGTGATCCGCAGGATCGCGGACCCGCCGGGCACGGGGTGGGGCTGCAGCCGGGCCGCCAGATCCGCCGGCAGGCCGCGGGTGAGCGGTTCGAGGAGCGCCCGCGTCGTCGGGTGCTCGGGCGCCCCGAACACGCGCCAGACCGGCCCGGTCTCGACCACGCGGCCTCCCTCCAGCACCACCACGTCGCTGCAGATCTCGCGGATCACGCTCATCTCGTGGGTGATCAGGATGACGGTGATCCCGAGCCGGCGGTTGATGTCCCGCAACAGGTCGAGGATTGCCAGCGTCGTCTCCGGGTCGAGGGCGGAGGTCGCCTCGTCGCAGAGCAGGATCTCGGGGCTGCTCACGAGCGCCCGGGCGATGCCGACCCGCTGCTTCTGCCCGCCGGAGAGCCGGGACGGGTAGGTGTCGGCCTTGTCCTCCAGCCCGACGAGGCGCAGCGCCTCCGCGACCCGGGGGCCGATCTCGGCCCTGGGAATTTCCGCCACCGACAGCGGCAGCGCCACGTTCTGCCGGACGGTCTTGGCCGCCAGCAGGTTGAAGTGCTGGAAGATCATGCCGATGCGGCGGCGCAGGGCCACGAGGCCGTCCGTGTCGAGGGCGTCGATGGGCGCGCCGTCGACGAGCACCCGGCCGGAACTCGGTGACTCCAGCCGGTTGACGGTGCGCAGCAGGCTCGACTTGCCCGCCCCCGAGCGGCCGATGATGCCGAAGATCGCCCCGGCCGGGATGGCGAGATCGACGCCGTCGAGGGCCTGGACCGGCCCGGCGGCGGTCCGGTAGGTCTTGGAGACCGCCTCGAACCGCACCGTGCCGGCGGCCCGGCCGGGCGAGGTCGTCACGGTCGCCTGTGCGGCGGTCCGGCGCCGCGGTCCGGCGGCGATCCGGTCGC
Source organism: Methylobacterium mesophilicum SR1.6/6 (assembly GCF_000364445.2). Classification (NCBI taxonomy): domain Bacteria; kingdom Pseudomonadati; phylum Pseudomonadota; class Alphaproteobacteria; order Hyphomicrobiales; family Methylobacteriaceae; genus Methylobacterium; species Methylobacterium mesophilicum. The sequence goes on from NZ_CP043538.1 coordinate 3,843,901, forward strand.
CCGGATCGCGCAGGCTGTCGAAGACGAGGCCGACCATCAGTTCTGCCACGCCAGCAGGTACAGCTTGTCGCTGTCGGCGAAGGACTTGCGGATCTGCTGCTTCACGGCGTCCGAGTTCTGGAACAGCTTGACGAACTTGGCGATGGCCGGGTCGTCCTTGCGGGACGCCTTGGTGACGAAGCTCACGGCGAAGAGCTTGTCCTCGATGCCGGAGTAGATCAGGCCGCTTGTCGGGTCGAAGCTGCCGGACGCCACGATGAAGTGCGGGTAGCCCTGTGCGAGATCGACGTCGCGGGTGATCCGGACGAGTTGCGGCCCCTCGACCTCGGTGAATCGCAGTGTCTTGGGGTTCGCGGTGATGTCGTCGAGGGTGCCGAGGAAGCCGACCCCGTCTTTCAGCGTGATCAGCCCGGCCTTCTGGAGCAGCAGCAGGGCGCGACCCTGGTTCACGGGATCGTTGGCGATCGCCACCGTGCCGCCCGTCGGGATCTCGGCGAAGCTCTTATGCTTCAGGGAATACAGGCCGATATTCTGCAGGATCCCGAGGCCCACGATCGCGAACTGGTAGCCCTTCTGCTTCGCGGCGTTCTCCATGAAGGGCCGGTGCTGGAAGAAGTTCACGTCGACGTCGCCGGCATCCAGCGCGACGTTCGGCGTCGTCCAGTCGCTGAACTCGATGACCTGGACGTCGAGGCCCTGGGCCTTGGCCTCCCGGGCCGCCACGTGGGCGGCGTCGCTGTAGGCGCCCGGGACGGTGCCGATCTTGAGGCTCTCGGCCCGGGCCGAGACTGCGCAGAGGGCGAGTCCCAGGGCGGCGAGGAAACGCAGGAACGTCATCGGGCGGAACTCTGGCTCGCGGCGGCTCGATCGAGCCAGGGCAGGGTGTGGAGGGCGGGATCGTGCGCGGAGGCGGCCTTCCTGCGCGCACCGGCGCACGGCCGGCCATCCCGCAGGATGAGCGGCGCAAGTGCCTCCGGCTGATCTTGTTGAGCACTGTCTAGATCAAGTACACCGGGCCGAACATTCTAAAGATCGAGATCTGCCGATACGAACGATCTCCGCTCGCGCGATTTCTTAAATCGGAATGCTGCGACCCACTGGGTTCAGGCCGGGGTGCCTCCACCGCGCGGATCCAGGGGCGGCGCGGCCGTGTCCCGGCGCTCCGCAGCGCCGCGCCCGAGATCGTGGAGCGCCATCCCGGCGAGCATGGCGGCGACGAAGACGAGGACCGGGGTCGCGCCCGTGGAGAGCGCCGCGACGGCCGGGCCGGGGCAGAAACCCGAGAGCCCCCAGCCGATCCCGAACAGGGCCGCCCCGCCGACGAGCGGCGCGTCGATCCGGCGCTTGCTGGGCCCATCGAACCGGGTCCCCAGCACCGGTCCGGACCGGCGGCGGCTCAGGAAATAGCCCAGCCCCGAGACCGTGACGGCGCCGCCGAGGACGAAGACGAGGGTCGGATCCCAGGCGCCCGCGACGTCGAGGAAGCCGCGCACGCGGGCCGGGTCGAGCATCCCCGACAGGGCGAGGCCGAGCCCGAAGATGAGCCCCGACGCGAGGGCCACGGCGACGCGCAGGGCCACGCTCACGCCAGCCCCCGCACGGCGGCGACCGTCAGCATGCCGGTGGCGAGGAACACCAGCACCGCCACGATCGACCGCGGCGACAGCCGGGCAAGGCCGCAGACGCCGTGCCCGGAGGTGCAGCCGGAGCCGAGGCGGGTGCCGAAGCCGACCAGCAGCCCGGCCAGCGCCAGGACCGGCAACCCGGCCTGGATTCGCATGTCCGGCCAGTGCCCGGCCAGCAGCGCGAAGGCCGGCGGCCCGAGGACCAGGCCGAGCAGGAAGGCGGCATCGGCGAGGCGGTGGCCGCCCGGGCGGCCAAGGCTCGCGACGAGGCCGCTGATGCCGGCGATCCGGCCGTTCAGGAGGAGCAGCAGCGCGGCCGATGCGCCGATCAGCAGGCCGCCGGCCAACGCGGGGAGGTAGGTGCCCATGGACGGTCCCGGGTCGCGATTCGCCTGGCCGCAGGCGCGGCCGCGTGCGGATTGGTAGCGCTCCCTCGGGGCCGGAACAAGCCTTGCCGGATCCGGCTTCAGCTGCAATTATCACGATATCGCAACGGCTTAGTGAAGATCATGCTCTTCCGCGAGCACTCCGCGAACGAAACCTCCTCCGCGTCCCGGGAGGCGGGGGAAGAGCCTTCCCGAGAGGATGCGGCACCCCGCCGACCTCATCGGGCGGCCTGGCCCGCTCCGGCCATGTCGCAGGGCGACGAGGTCATGTTCGAGCGACTCGACCTCGCCGAGATCCTGGGAATCTGGCGCCATGCCCGCGGCCGGGTGGTGGGCGTGCATCGGCCGGGCGGCGCCGCACCCACCGTGGACGTGAAGTTCGAGGGGCACGATACGCTGGAGCGCTACCTGCCGGACCTGTTCCGCCGCGTGCACTGAGCCGTCTGCGGAAGTCTCTGCCCGCGCCCGGCGAGCTCTGCCCGGACCGCGCAACTGTCGTCCCCGAAGGCGCGAGGCATGTCGGGGAAGAAGACACGAGGTGTCTGCTTTCCCGACACTTCCCGCCTCTGACCCGTCTTCGGAGCATCGATCACGAAAAAGTAGGTGCCCGCTCCCGCACGCCACCTCCGAGCACCGGAACCCGGCCGTGTCCGAAACGTCAGGCCGGTCGCAACAGCCGCGGCCGATCTCCGGCCGGGGGTGTCGGGCCTGTCCGGGGGGTACGATGGCTCAGGGGGTTCACGGATCGCGCAGGTCGGATGCCGTCGCATCCGGCACCTCGGGCGCGCGATGAGCGTGCATCACCGCGTGTTCGCCTTCGCGCATATCGGCGACCTTCATCTGGAGCGGGCGGGCGACCGCAACGCCGACGACCTGCGGGCGATCCTCGCCGAGGTGGCGGGCCTGCACGGGAACGGCCTCCTCGACTTCGCCTACCTGCCGGGTGACCTCGCCGAGGATGGCCGGGCGGAGCAGTACGCCCTCCTGCGCGACGCGCTCGACCGGCACCCGGACCTGCCGGTGCGCCTGATCGCCGGGGACCACGACCGCCAGTACGGCACGATGACGGACTTCGGCGCCCTGTTCGCCGCGGTCGCCGGCAGCCCCCGCGGCGGCGGGCACGCGGCGCTCCGGCACGACCTGCCCCGCCCGCGCGACCCGGCGCCCGTCACGCAGACCTACTACGCCGAGACCGTCGCGGGGGTGCGCTGCCTGTTCCTCGACATGATCAGCGCCGGCTACGGCGAGAAGGGGTTCGGCCTCGATTTCCGCCTCGGTCCGCGCCAGCTCGCGTGGCTCGCCGACGAGCTGGCCCAGGCGGACGAACGAGGCCTGCCCTGCGCGATCTTCACCCACACCTACCCGGACGACCTCCGCGTGCCCGACGAGCGGGAGGAACTCTCCGGCCTGATCCGCCACCACGGCGTGCGCCTCGTCGAGATGGGCCACACCCACTACAACGAGCTCGCCCCGGACGGGCGCACGCTCTACGCGGCGGCCCGCTCGGTCGGACAGAACGAGGACGGCTCGGTGGGCTACGCGGTCGCGGCGATCGACGGGCCCGTGACGAGCTGGCGGTTCAAGCCCCTCGACCGGGCGCTGCCCTTCGTCATGGTCACGAGCCCCGCCGACCGGCGCCTCGCCACCGCGCCCCTCGACGTGCCCGACGGCACGATCTCGGCGCGGGCCCTCGTGCTGTCGGGCCGGCCGCAGGCCGACTGGCGCTGCCACCTGCGCGTCGATGGCGGTCCGCCCCACCCGATGCGGCCCGATGGCCCCCGCACGGTCCATGCCCGGATCCCGTGGCGGGAGGGCATGCGCCGCCTCGCCGTCACGGTCGCGGACGGCTCCGGCACGGACGACACCGAGGTGATCGAGCCCGTGGGCCCGAGCTTCGTGCCGCCCCCCGCGCATGACCGCCCCGGCAGCGACGCCCACCGGCTCTCCGCCTGGCCCGAGAAGGGTCTCCGGGGCGACCAGCTCGGCCCGAACCGCCACGGCCGGGACTGGTAGTCCCCAGCCCCGAAGCGCTCCACACCGCACCGCACGATTCGAAACCCCGATAGAGGACGACCGGACCCGATGGGCGCGCTGACGCTGACCCCCAACATCACGACCTGGGCGATCGCGGCCCTCGCGACCCTCGGCGTCATCCTGCGGCCGTTCTCCTGGCCGGAGGCGATCTGGGCGGTGCTCGGCGCCGGCGCCCTCGTCGCCCTCGGCCTGCTCGCCCCCGCCACCGCCTGGGAAGGCGTGCTGAAGGGGACCGACGTCTACCTGTTCCTCGTCGGCATGATGCTGATGTCGGAGGTCGCCCGGAAGGAGGGCCTGTTCGACTGGCTCGCCGGAATCGCGGTGCGCGCCGCCAAGGGCTCGGCGACGCGGCTGTTCACCCTCGTCTACCTCGTCGGCACCGTCGTGACGGTGTTCCTGTCGAACGACGCCTGCGCGGTGGTGCTCACCCCGGCCGTCTACGCGGCCACCAAGGCCGCCAAGGTGGAGAACCCCCTTCCCTACCTGTTCATCTGCGCCTTCATCGCCAACGCGGCGAGCTTCGTGCTGCCGATCTCGAACCCCGCCAACCTCGTGGTCTTCGCCGAGCACATGCCGCCGCTGGTGCGCTGGCTCGGCCTGTTCGCCCTGCCCTCCCTGCTCGCCATCGTGACGACCTACGCGGTGCTGCGGCTGACGCAGGCGAAGACCCTGCGCGGCCAGACGGTCGCCACCGACGTCGAGGCCGTAGCGCTCACCCGCACCGGCCTCGTGGCGGGGATCGGCATCGTGGCGACCGGCGGCGTGCTGATCGGCGCCTCGGCGCTCGGCCTCGATCTCGGCCTGCCGACCTTCGTGGCCGGCCTCGCCACCACGATCGTGGTGCTGCTCCTCAAGCGCGGCGGCCTCGTCGAGGTGGCCAAGGACGTGTCGTGGAGCGTGCTGCCGCTGGTGGCCGGCCTGTTCGTGCTCGTGGAGGCCCTGGAGAAGACCGGCGTGCTCGCCATGCTGGCCGATCTCCTCAAGGGCTACGCACAGGCCGCCCCGGAGGCCACCGCCTGGGGCGCGGGCGGCCTGATCGCGGTGCTGTGCAACCTCGTCAACAACCTGCCGGCCGGCCTGATCGCGGGGGCCGCCGTGCAGGCCTCCCACGTCCCCGAGAAGGTGGCGGGCGCGATCCTGATCGGCGTCGATCTGGGGCCCAACCTCTCGGTGACGGGCTCGCTGGCGACCATCCTGTGGCTCACCGCCATCCGCCGCGAGGGCCAGGATGTCGGCGCCTGGACCTTCCTCAAGCTCGGCCTGCTGGTGATGCCCCCGGCCCTCGTGCTGGCGCTGGCCGGCCTGCTCCTCCTCTGACCCCCCGAACCCAAGGTCCGCGCGCGTGACGGCTGCCCTCCTCTATCCCTTCATCCTGGTGGCGGGCGCGCTGCAGGCGATCGGCAACGCCATGAACGCGCAGCTGCGCGGCAGGCTCGTCAACCCGTGGCTCGCCGCGACGGTGTCGTTCCTGCCCATCGTCTTCGTGTTCACGACCCTGTTCCTAACCATGCCGACGCCGCTGCCGAGCCTCGAATCCCTCGGCAAGATGCCCTGGTACGCGCCGCTCGGGGGGCTCGCCGGCGCGGTGGCGGTGTTCGGCGGCCTCGCCTTCATCGACAAGGTCGGCGCCGGGCCGTTCAACGGCCTGACGCTCACCGCCAACATCCTCACCTCGCTCGCGATGGACGCGCTCGGGCTGTTCGGCCTGCAGGCCGCGGGCTTCAAGCCGATGCCCTGGCTCGGCGGCCTGCTGATGGCGGTGGGCGTCACCTTCATCGCGCGCTCGGGCGGCAAGAAGGACGGCGGCGAGTCCGGCGTCGGCGGCAAGCTGCTCTACCCGTTCATCCTCGTGGCGGGCGCCCTCATGGCGATCGGCGTCGTCTGGAACGCGCAGCTCCGGGGCGCCCTGGAGAACCCCTGGCTCGCCGCCACGGTGTCGTTCGTGCCCGTGGTGTTCGTGTTCGCGCTTGTCTTCCTGCTGCGGCCCTCGCCGCTGCCGACCCGCGAGGACATCGCGGGGGTCCGCTGGTGGATGCCGCTCGCCGGGATCACCGGCGCGGTGGCGGTGTTCGCCGGGCTGCTCTTCGTCGACAAGGTCGGGGCCGGCGCCTTCAACGGCCTGCTCATCACCGCCAACCTCCTGACCTCGGTGGCGCTGGACCATTTCGGCTGGTTCGGCATGAAGCAGGTCAAGGCGGGGCCGCCGCGCCTGATCGGCGCCGCCGTGATGGTCGCCGGCATCGTGCTGATCTCGCTGTTCTGAGGTCCCGGCGCGATGTGGACCCTCCCCGCCTGGCTCCTGCGCCGCGAGATCCTGCTGCTGGCGGGCGCCGCGCTCCTCGGCGCGGGCGGGGTCGCGGCGTGGGTCCTGCTCCAGGCGACGGTCCTGACCATCGCGGTCGCCCCCCGCGACGGCACCGAGCCCGGTCTGATCAAGGCCTACGCGGACGCCCTCGACGCCGGCCGCGAGAACGTCCGGCTGAAGATCCTGTCCTTCGACGACGTGCGCGAGAGCGCCGCCGCCCTGCAGGACGGCCGGGCCGACCTCGCGGTGGTCCGCCCCGACGTGCTGCTGCCGACCAACGGGCTGACCCTGGCGATCCTGCGCGATCAGGCGATGGTGATCGCCTCCCCGGAACAGGCCGGGATCAAGAGCTTCCCGAAGCTCGCCGGCAAGCGGCTCGGCATCGCGGCCCACCGCGACGCAGACCTCTGGCTCCTGCGGAACATCCTCGGCTATTACGGCCTCACCCTGGAGGAGGCGGAGGGCCCGGCGCGGGATTCCACGGTCCGGCTGGTCCCGGTCGACCAGGAGGCGGTGGCGGGCGCCTTCCGCGAGAAGCGGATCGACGCCTTCGTCAGCATCATCGCCCCCTCGGCACCCAAGGCGCTGGCCCTGGTGGCGGCGGTGCAGGGGGTCGCCCGCGGCGGCAGGGTGGACTTCGTCGCCGTGGAGGACGACGGCGCCGTGATCGAGCGCTTTCCCCGGCTCCAGGCGGTGACGATCCCGGGGGGCCTGTTCGGCGGCCGTCCCAAGCTGCCGGCGGACGACGTGAAGACGGTGGGCGCCTCCTACCGGCTGATGGCGCGCGCCTCCCTGAGCCGCGTGGTGGCCGCCGACGTGACCCAGCAGCTCTTCGAGAAGCGCACCGCCGCCGCGCAAGGAACCGACGCCGCCGAGTACGTCCAGGCCCCGGCCTACGACACGACCGTGGCGGCGACCAGCGCCCGCATCCCGATCCATCCCGGCGCGATCGACTATTACGAGCGCGACCAGCACGGCTTCATCGAGCGCTACGGCGACACGCTCTACCTCCTGGGCGCGCTGGCCGGCGGCCTCGTGTCGGTGCTCGCCTGGATCCGGCAGCGCCTCGCCGGCCTGCGCCGCGAGCGGATCGACGAGATCATGGACCGGCTCCTGGAGATCGCCGGGCAGGCCCGGGCGCTGCGCGACCCGGCGGCGATCGAGGCGCTCACTGTCGAGGTCGACGCGCTCGCCATGGACGTGGTGCGCTACGCCCGGGAACGGGAGCCCGACACGAAGACGATGTCGGCCGCCGCGGTCGCGATCGACACGGCCCGGGCGACCATCGCGGATTGCCGGACACGGGCGGACGCCGCCGAGGCGCGGACAGGCCGCCCCGTCCGGCTGCACGGGGCGGCCGGCGCCTGACATGGCTGTCTCGACCACCAGCGGGCGTCTTCCAGCCGCCGATCGGACCGTTCCGGCGCCGACCGATGTTCCGATGCGGGCGCGGGTCGCCGGACGGGTGAGGCGGACCTTGCGCTCGCGCACGGTGACGTGGATGACGGTGGGATTCGCCACGATCCTGGTGATGACCGCCATCGCGCTCGGCGCCTTCCTCTACCAGCAGCGCGGCATCGACGCCGTGCGCCACACCGTGGCGGTCGACGGGCGCCTCGCCCGGGTGCTGTCGGCGGTGCAGGACGCCGAGACCGGCCAGCGGGGCTACCTGCTCACCGGCGACGAGGCCTTCCTGCTGCCCTTCACGGAAGGCCGCGTGAACGTCGACCGCCAGCTCGATCTGCTGCGCGACCTCGTCCAGGACGATCCCGACCAGCGGGCCGAGTGCGACGTCCTGACCGGGCTGATCCGCGAGAAGCTCGACGAACTCGACGCCAGCGTCGCCCTCAGCCGCGGGGGCGACGCCGCGGCGGCCCGCGCCGCCGTGGCCAAGGGCCGGGGCAAGCCCGTGATGGACGCGATCCGCGACCTCGTGCGCCGCATGGAGGCGCACGAGGCGGACAGGATGGAGCGGCGCCAGGCGGAGGTCTCACGGATCGCCCTGGCGATCTGGATCCTGGTCGGCCTCCTCACCGTGCTGTTCGTGCTGTTCGCCATCTCGGGCCTCCGGGAGGCGAACCGGCGCAACCGGCTGTCGCGCTTCCTGCCGCGGGAGCTGGTCCTACGGCTCGCCGACGACGACGGGAGTCTCAGGGCCGGACGCCGCCAAGACGCCGCGATCGTGTTCGTCGACATGCGCGGCTCGACCGCCCTGGCCGAGAGCCTGGACCCGCACGCCCTCTCCGAGTTCCTGTCCGCCTTCCGGCGGCGGGTCACGCGGCTGGCCCGGCTGCGGGGCGGCGTGGTCGACAAGTTCATCGGCGACGGCGCCCTGGTGGTGTTCGGGCTGCCCGAGCCCCGGCCCGACGACGCCACCCGCGCCCTCGCCTTCGCCCGGGACCTCGTCGCGGTGATCGCCCGCTGGACCGCCAGGGCCGCGCGGGCGGAGCCCGTGCGCATCGGGGTCGGCGTCCACTATGGCGAGGTGTTCTGCGGGATCATCGGCGAGGAGGCGCGCTACGAGTTCACGGTGCTGGGCGACGCCGTCAACGTTGCGGCCCGCCTGGAGCAGGCGACCAAGCAGCACGGCGTCCCGATCCTGGCCTCCGAGGCGGCGCGCCGGGCCGCCGGAGAGCCCCCTGGGGCGTGGCGCCAGGTCAGCCGCGAGCCCCTGCGGGGCCGCCGGGAACCCATGCCCTATCACACCCCGGCGGGAACGACCCCGGACGGCTCCGGCCGGGGGCATGAATCGGGCTTGCCGGGTCCTGATCGGGACCGAGAGAAGAAGATGTTCGCAACCCGGCGCGGGTAGAGAACAAGTGTCTCTCGCACCCGCGAAATACGAAAGACGCCTCCATTGCGCGGAGACGTCCCGGACGCGACATTTCCCGACATGCGCAGCCTCTCCGAAACCCAGGCGACGACCTTCGATCCGTTCGGCGAGCCCGTCGCGGACGGCGTCGCGCGCACCTGTGCGGACACGGCCGGCGATCGCACCGCCCGGCGCGTCGGCAGCGCGGTTTTCTGGACGCTGGCCCTGGCGATCCTGGCCGGCCGCGTCTACGCCTACGATCTGCCGACGGTACAGCACGTCGCCACGCAGGCGGTGCAGATGCTCGCCCTGCGCTGAGCGCGCCAAAGCCGAGAACCTGTTCAAGTTCATGAGCGAGACCGGCCCGCGGGCTGCTTTCGCGCGCCGGAGGCACGGTCTGGGACTGCGCCGCGGCCGGTGAGCTCCCTTTCTGTTACGAGCGCTCTCGCGCCTGCCGACGCGGCGCGGAAGCGGTGTCAGCGCCTTCCCCAGTGCCTTCCGAGGAGCGGCCGGTCGGGCAGGAAGTCGGCATCGGTCAGAGCGGCCGCCACCACCGCGAGCAGGCCGAGATGCAGCGCCGCCGCCGCGAGGGCGGGGCTGTGGAGCGTCCCCAGCGCCAGCGCCCCGGCCGCCATGGCCGGCGGGCCGGCCACGTAGATCGCCGTCCGCCAGGGCGCCGCCGGCCGGGCGAGGCGCCAGAAACCGGCCGCGAGCGCGGCCAGCGCGAACCCGCCCTTGATCACCGCCATGAAGCGGATCACCCGCGCGAGGTCGGGCTCGACGGGAACGGCCGGCGACCGTACGGCCACGGCGGCGGTGCCGAGCAGGGCGGCGGCCGTCAGCAGGACGAGGGCGAGGCGTGCCGGCCCGATCCGACCGGCTGCGCGGGCGGGGGGCGCCACGGCGACGGGATGCGCGTCAGTCCACATGGATTCCTCCTGTCGATGCGGGGCCAGCCGTCTTTGCGAGCGGAGCGAAGCAATCCAGCTGCGCCACGTTTGCCGAGGTCGCGCTGCCCTGGGTTGCTTCGCGCCGCTCGCAAGGACGCGGCGGATCTCAGCGCAGCTTCTGCTCCTCCTTCTCCCGCTCGGTCGGCGGGCGGGCCCGGTCGGCCCCCTCGGCGGCCGGCGTGGCGGCGGGGGCCTGCGGGTAAGCCACGTTCGGGGTCTGGCCGGTGCTGCCGACCGTGCTGTTGTTCGTACCGGGCGTCGCCGCCGCGTCCGGCGGCAGCGCGTCGCCGGGGCGGGGTTGGGCCTGGGCGGCGCCCGAGAGCGCCGCGACGAGGAGGGCGAGGGACCAGGTCCGGAAGCGGCGCGGGCGCATCATCAGATCTCGCCCCGGCTCATCATCCCGGCCATCGTGTCGGCCTGCCGGATGGCGAGGGCCACGATGGTCAGGGTCGGGTTGCAGGCCGCGCTCGTGGTGAACTGGCTGCCGTCGGAGACGAACAGGTTCTTCACGTCGTGAGTCTGCCCGAGGGCGTTGACCACGCCGTCCTGCGGCTTGGCGCTCATCCGGTTGGTGCCGAGGTTGTGCGTGCTCGGATAGGGCGGGGTCGGGAAGGTTTTCGTGGCGCCCACCGCCTCGTAGATCGCCGCCCCCTGGCGGAACGCGTGGGCGCGCATCGCCGTGTCGTTGGGGTGGTCGTCGTAGTGGACGCTCGCCACCGGCATGCCCTGCGCGTCCTTGACCGCCGGGTCGAGGGTGATGCGGTTCTGGGCCTGGGGCAGATCCTCGCCGACGATCCACATCCCCGCGAGGTTGGCGTAGTTGTCGAGCACCGAGGTGAAGCCGCGGCCCCAGGCGCCGGGATTGAGGAACGCCGCCATGAACGGCACGCCCAGCGAGAGCGTCTCCAGCTCGTAGCCGCCCGCGAAGCCCCGGGACGGGTCGTGGCGGGCCTCGTCGCGCACGATCCCCGCCATGGTGGTGCCCCGGTACATGTGCACCGGCCGCTCGAACATCCCGTAGACCGTGCCGGTGGTGTGCCGCATGTAGTTGCGCCCGACCTGGCCGGAGGAGTTGGCGAGGCCGTCAGGGAACCGCGCCGAGGCCGAGTTGAGCAGGAGCCGCGGGCTCTCGATCGAGTTGCCCGCCACCGCGACGATCCGGGCCTTCTGGCGCTGCATCGCGCCGGTGGCGTCGGCGTAGACCACGCCGGTAACCTTGCCGGCCGCGTCGTGCTCGATCTTGACCACCATGGATTTCGGGCGGACCTCCAGATAGCCCGTCTCCTCGCCCTTGGGGATCTCGGTGTAGAGAGTCGACCACTTCGCCCCCGACTTGCAGCCCTGGAAGCAGAAGCCGATCTGCATGCACGAGGAGCGGTCGTCCCGGGGCACGCTGTTGATCGCCATGCGCCCGGTATGGACCTCCCGGTAGCCGATCTTGGTGGCGCCGGCCTGCAGCACCTTGAAATTGTTGTTCCCCGGCAGGCCCGGCAGGCCGTTGGTGCGGGTCACGCCCATCTTGTCCTCGGCGCGGGCGTACCAGGGCTCCAGCTCGGCGAGCGTCACCGGCCAGTCGAGGAGGTTCGCTCCGGCGACGTCGCCGTAATGGTCGCGGGTGCGGAACTCGTGGTCCTCGAAGCGCAGCGAGGCGCCCGCCCAGTGGGTCGTCGTCCCACCCACCGCCTTGACGATCCAGGCCGGCAGGTTGGGGAAGTCGCGCGCCACCCGCCAGTCGCCCGAGGTGGTGCGCGCGTCCTTCCAGGCGAGCTGGGCGAAACTCTCCCACTCGTCGTTGACGAAATCGGCGATCTCGTAGCGGTCGCCGGCCTCCAGGATCACGGTCTTGATGCCCCGCTGGGCCAATTCGTTGCCGAGCGTCCCGCCGCCCGCGCCGGAGCCGACGATGACGACGACCGAGTCGTCGGTGAGGTCGAAGCGTGCCATCGGTGCCCCCTCAGACCTTGTCGACCCAGTCGATGTCGTTGAACCCGCGCTCCAGGTAGCCGCCGTGCTCCGCCGAGGAGCCCTCGTAGCCGAGCTTCCGCCACAGCGGCTTCTGGTTGTAGAGCGAGACGACCAGATCGGCGCGGATCTTCTTGAAGAACTCGCCCGTCTCGATGCCCCGCAGCAGGGGCACCCGGTCGTCCTCCCAGCCGACGTCGAGATAGGGTTTGCCGTGCTGGGCCTTCGCGGCGGCGTCGAGGCCGGCGACGCCCTCCTCCAGCAGGGTGCGGGTGCCGGCATCCGCGGCTGCCTTGGCGTCCCAGGGCAGGATCGCGGTGCGGTAGTATTGGTCCGAGAGCTGGTCGTGCGGGTAGATGTCCCGCGCCATTAGCACCAGGGTCTTGAGGCTGTGGGGGGTGAGCGCCTGCGCGCCCTCGGCCCAGGCCTCGGAGGTGACCCTGGAGGCCAGTGCGGCCGCCGGTGCGGCGGCGGCCGCACCCTTGAGGAAAGTCCGCCGGTCGACCGGCGTGCGCCTGTCTACGAGCCTCATCGTTCCTCCCGGCGGATGGTACCCGCCTGCCCCTTCGGCGGGGCCATCTCGATTTTGAACGATTAAAGCGTGTGCTCCGGCGCCTGTCCACCGGAATACCCGGCGCCCGAATGCCGCGATGACACTGTCATCCAGATGTTTTCCTTCAGACGACTCGATGAGAATACAACATTCAAAAAAGATCACATCCAGTCCGACTGCCAAGCCTCACGAACTGCCAAGCCTCACGGAGCGATTGCGGGCGTCCGCTGCTCCCAAGATCAGGGGCCTGGGCTCCCATGACTGCCCTCTGCGCCAGGACTGTTAACCTGTCATTCCGGAACTGCGCAGGCGAGCCCGGAATGACGGCGCGGGTGTCGTACGACGCCCCCTGCTCGACGACAGCCCATCCCGCAATCCGCATTCACCGCGCGTGATCCCGAGTGACGATCCCGGGCCATCCTCTCATTTCCGTGAAGCTCGGGTGGCTGGCGGGATGGACATCTTGGCATCCGGTATGGAGCATCCACGCCAACGCCGGGCCTCGAGCATCGGCGATGGGACGGATACGCCAATGACGACGACGCGTCGCGTTTTTCTGACCGGTGCCGCCTCCGCGCTCGCGGGCGGTCTGGCGCCGGGGGTGATCCGCTCGGCCTGCGCGCAGGGCGCCGGGTCGACGGTGCGGATCGGCATGGTGCTGCCGGTGACCGGCCCCGGCGCCGATGCCGGGCGCTACGCGCTCGCCGGCGCCAAGATCGCCCTGGAGGCGGTCAACAAGGCGGGCGGGGTGCTGGGCAAGCCGCTGGAGATCGTCACCGAGGACGACCAGACCACCAATCCCGGCGCGGTCTTCGCCTTCTCCAAGCTCGCCTCGCAGAGCGACCTCGTGGGCTTCCTGGGCTCGATCCGATCGACCCAGAACCACGCCATGGCGCCCGACATCCTGAAGACGGGCAAGCCGGTCTGCTTCGGCGGCACCGACCCGGTGCTGACACAGCTCGGCAATCCGTGGCTGTTCCGCTTCCGGCCCAACGACAGCTTCTCGGCCCAGGTGATCGCCGAGCACGGCGTCAACGGGCTCGGCAAGAAGAAGTGGGCGATCATCCACTCCACCGACGCCTTCGGCACCAGCGGCGCCAAGGCGCTGACCGAGAGCCTCGGCAAGGGCGGCGCCACGGTCGCCCTCGACCAGGGCTACACCAACCAGAGCCAGGACTTCACCCCGGTGGTGCTGGCGATCCGCCAGTCGGGCGCCGACGTGATCGGCTCGTACTTCACCTTCGAGAACGACATCGGCATCTTCGCCCGGCAGCTGCGCCAGCTCGGCGTCACCGCGCCCTGGGTCGGCTCGCCGTCGATCACCAACGTGACCGCCCTGAAGCTCGCCGGGCCGTCGCTGTACGGCACCTACGGCGTGGCCGACTACGCCGAGGAATCGAGCGACGCCGCCCGCGCCTACGGCAAGGCCTACCGGGCGGTGATGAAGATCGCCCCCGACAACCAGTCGTCCTGGACCTTCGACGCCGTGACGGTGCTGGCCAAGGCGATCAACGCGGCGGGCAAGACCGACCCGCAGGCGATCCGCGAGGCGATCCTGGCGGTGCGCGGCCACGAGGGCGCCGAGGGCACCTACAACTTCGACAAGAACGGCGACGGCCTGCACGGCTACAACGTCGTGCGCAACGACAAGGGCAACATCGTCTTCGACCGGCGGATCGACTTCTACAAGGGTTGAGATGCGCGTGTTTCCTGCCGGCGCGCCTTCCCTCCCCCGCAGAGGGGGGAGGGAGAGGCGCGGAGACGTCTCCGACCCGGCTGCGTGAACGGCATAAGCCGCCCGCGATCGGGCACGGCTCCAGGACCATCGGACCCATCACCGAAGGACACATGAGAGTGCGGACCGCATGGACCTGATCCTGCAGCTTCTCTTCACCGGGATCGGCATCGGCTCCGTCTACGCCCTGGTGGCGCTCGGCTTCGTGCTGATCTTCCGCGCCACCAACGTGGTGAACTTCGCCCAAGGCGAGTTCTCGATGGTGGCGGCCTTCCTGATGGTGGTCTTCGCCGTCGACCTCCAGTGGCCCTACTGGCTGTCGCTGCTCCTCACCTTGGGCGGGATGGCGCTGCTCGGCGCCCTGTTCAACCTCGGCGTCTACTATCCCCTGCGCCACCGCAGCTACCTGCCGGTGATCATCTCCACCATCGGCGCATCGATCTTCCTGGCCAACACCACGCTCGCCCTCTACGGGCCGCAGCCGCAGGTGCTCCCGCCCGTCTTCGAGACGCAGGGGTTCCTGCTCGGCCCGGTCTTCCTCGACAGCCAGTACCTGCTGATCATCGCGGTGACGGCGGCCCTGGTGGCGTTCCAGTACTGGTTCTTCGAGCACACGCTCGTCGGCAAGAAGCTGCAGGCGACCTCGCAGGACAAGGAAATGGCCGCCCTGCTGGGCATCCCGGTGGCCGGGATGATCATGCTGACCTTCGTGTACAGCGCCGTGCTCGGCGGCATCGCCGGCATCCTGGTGGCGCCGGTGCTGTTCGTGTCGATCCAGATGGGCGCCACCATCGCGCTGAAGGCCTTCGCGGCGACCATCATCGGCGGCTTCGGCGACGTCACCGGGGCGATCATCGGGGGTCTCGCCCTCGGCATCATCGAGACCTTCGGGGCGGCCTACGTCTCGGTGCCCTACAAGGACGCCTTCGCGTTCCTGGTCCTGATCGTCTTCCTGGTCGTGCGCCCGCAGGGCCTGTTCGGCGAGCGCGTGGCGGAGAAGGCGTGAGGACGGCATGAGCGGCACCCCCTCCCCCATCGCCGCCGCGGCGCCGGTGCCCGCCCCGCGTCGGTTCCCCCTCGGCAGCCTCGCCTACGCGGTCCTGGCCGCCGGCCTCGTGGCGCTCGCCGCCACGACGCCGCTCAACGGCTACGCCCTCAACATCCTGATGCAGGCGGCGACCTACGCCATCGCGGTGATCGGGCTCACCGTGGTGCTGGGTCTGTGCGGGCAGATCAACCTCGCCCAGGCGGGCTTCTTCGGGATCGGCGCCTACGCGGTCGGCCTCGGCACGGTCGACGGGGGGCTGAACTTCTGGATCTGCCTCATCACCGGCCTCGGCCTCGCGGTGGTGCTCGGCGCTGCGCTCGGCGCCTCGACGCTGCGCCTCGGCGGCCACTACCTCGCCATGGTGACGATCTCGTTCCAGCAGATCCTGACCCTGGTGCTGACCAACTGGATCCCCGTCACCCACGGGCCCGACGGCGTGCCGAACATCCGCCGCCCGGCCCTGTTCGCCGACGGGCAGAGCTACCTCGCGCTCTGCGTGCTGGTGCTGGCGATCGTCGGCTGGCTGGTCTGGCACATGCCGCGGACCCGCCTCGGGCGCGCCATGCGGGCGGTGCGCGACAACGAGCTGGCGGCGGGGGTGTCGGGCATCGACATCTACCGCACCAAGGTCGCGGCCTTCGCCCTGGGGGCGCTGCTGGCGGGGCTCGGCGGCGGGCTGTTTGCCGGCAGCTTCACCTATATCAGCCCGGACCAGTTCTCCTTCGCCGAGTCGATCGTCTTCCTGACGATGGCGCTGCTCGGCGGCGTCGGCTCGCCGGTCGGCGCCGTGATCGGCACCGCCCTGCTGATCCTGATCCCGGAATGGCTCCGCTTCCTCAAGGAGATCCCGGGGCTCTACCTCGCGATCTACGGGCTCGCGGTGATCCTGATCGTGGTGTTCATGCCGGACGGGATCTGGGGTTTTCTGGGCGATCAGGTCCGGCGCCTGCGCCGGGCCCGCCCGGCCCCGGCCCCCGCCGCCGAGCTGACCCTGAGCCAGGGCGAGGCCTCCGGGGCGCCGATGCTGGAGGTGTCGGAGCTCGCCAAGCATTTCGGCGGCCTCAAGGCCGTGGACGCGGTGAGCTTCACGGTGGCGCGGGGCGGCATCCACGCGCTGATCGGCCCGAACGGCTCGGGCAAGACCACGACGCTCAACGTCCTCTCGGGCCTCTACAGCCCCACGGGCGGCACCGTGCGGCTCGCCGGGCAGGACGTCACGCGCCTGCCGCCGCACCGGCGGGCGGCCGCCGGGATCGGGCGCACCTTCCAGAACATCCGCCTGTTCCGCTCGATGAGCGCCCTGGAGAACGTCGTCATCGGCGCCGAGCGGCCCAACAACCCGCTGGGCGCGAGCGACCGGGCGAGCCTGGAGGCCCGCGCCCGAGCGGCCTTGGCCTTCGTCGGCCTGGAGGGGCGGGCGGAGGAGCCGATCTCGGGCTTCTCGTACGGCCACCAGCGGCTGATCGAGATCGCCCGGGCGCTGGCCGGCAACCCCGTGCTGCTCCTCCTCGACGAGCCGGCCGCCGGGCTCAATTCCAGCGAGAAGAACGCCCTGACGGTGCTCCTGCGCCGGATGGCCGCCAAGGGCCTGACCATCCTGATCATCGACCACGACATGACGCTGGTGAGCGACGTGGCGAGCCACGTCACCGTGCTGAATTTCGGCCGCCGCATCGCCGACGGCGTCACCGCGACCGTGCTGCGCGAGCCGGCGGTGATCCAGGCCTATCTCGGCGAGGACGCCGCCGCCGGCCCGGCGGCGAGCCTCAAGACCGACCTCGCACCGGTGTGAGTGCCGCGATGACGACGCCCCTCCTGGAGATCCGCGACCTCGTGGTCCGCTACGGCGAGATCGAGGCCGTGCGCGGCCTGTCCTTCTCGGTCGGCGCCGGGGAGGTGGTGACGCTCTTGGGCTCCAACGGCGCCGGCAAGTCCACCACCCTGAAGGCGATCTCGGGACTGGTGCGGCCCGCCGCCGGCACGATCCTGCTGGAGGGCAAGCCCCTGGAGGGCCTGAAGCCCGAGGCGATCGTGCGCCTCGGCGTCGCCCACGTGCCGGAGGGCCGCCGGGTCTTCCCGGGGCTGACGGTGCGCGAGAACATCATGCTGGGCGCCTCGAACCGGTCGGGCCTGTCCAAGCGGGCGCTGCGCGACGAGGTCGAGGCGATGTTCGACCTGTTCCCGGATATCCGCCGGTTCGGCGACGCGCTGGGCTGGACGCTGTCGGGCGGCCAGCTCCAGATGGTGGCGCTCGCCCGCGGCCTGATGGCCAAGCCCCGCATCCTGCTCCTCGACGAGCCCTCGCTCGGCCTCGCCCCGGTGATCGTCCAGGCGGTGTTCGCGATCATCGCCGAGGTGCGCCGCCGCGGCACCACGGTGCTGCTGGTCGAGCAGAACGCCCGAATGGGCCTCTCGGTGGCCGACCGCGGCTACGTGCTGGAGACCGGGCGGCTGGTCCTCTCGGGCGATCCGGAATCGCTCTGGGCGAATGACGAGATCCGGTCGGCCTATCTCGGCGGGCGCGCGAAGGCGGAGGCGCTGGCGGCGGGGTGAGGGTGTTTCCCACCGTCATCGCGAGCGAAGCGGAGCGACCCAGGGTCGCGCGAGGTTCGGAAAACGTGGCGCTGCCCTGGATGGCTTCGCTTACGCTCGCAACGACGGCGGCTCAGTCCAGCGCGTAGCCCAGAAGGCCCTCGGCGGTCTGCCCCTCGCAGCCCTTGTCCAGCGACACGAAGTGGTCGTGGCCGCCGGCGTTGCAGCGGTAGAGCGGGTGGCTGCCCCGGTGCGGGGCCTCGTAGACGTAGCCGGTCTGCCCCAGCGGCGTGTGCCCCTCGCAGTTCGGGTCGCGGCTGAGGAAGTGGTCGGCGCCGGCCACGCAGCTCATCAGCTTCGCGGTGCCGGGCCGGGGCAGCGTGAACACGGATCCGAGGGTGGATTCGATCGTGTAGTCCGGCGCCGTGTAGCCCGTGGTGACCCAGTGCCCGGCCGGCCCGACCGCCCGCTTCAGGGGCACGCGGTCGGAGGCCGGGTCGAGCGTCGCGGTCGCGATGCGCCACGTGCCGGGATAGGGATCGCCGCCCGAGAAGAACACCGTGACGGCAGGCAGGAACGGCGTGAGGGTTCCGCGGGCATCGCGCTGAAAGCCGGGGCTGTGATTGAGATAGAAGCCCGTGACGTCGGAGTTCAGGGTGCCGGCCGGCGTCCAGCGCGCGGGCGTGCCGCTGAGCAGGGTTTTGAGCGGCATCCGGTAGAGACCCATCTGGTAGGTCTCGCGATCGGGGTTGCGAGCCGGATCCTTGCAGGCGACCTGCTGGCAGTTGCGGCCCGCGAGGCCGGTGATCACGTAGATCTCGCCGGAGGCCGGGTCGTAGCCGAAATCGGAGTTCGGGTTGATCGTCGTGCCGTCGGCGGTCCCGTTCGGGACCCGCACCGGCGGATCGAAATGCACCCCGTCGGCCGTGCGCCGCACGTAGAGGTCGCCGAAGCCGGCCACGCCCTGCGGCCCAGTCAGGTCGGTGGTGAAGACCATGAGGCTCGACCGGCCGTCGAGGCTGACGGTCGCCGGCTGCCCCGCGCCGTAATTGCCCTGGGCGACGGCCGGGTTGAGGGGCGCGATCACCGGGTTCGGATAATCCACCCAGGTGACCTTGTCGTTGGAGAAGGCGAGCCCCGTCTGGTTGTTGTGCCCCGGCAGGTTGTCGGCACCGGAATAGTACATCGCGTAGGCGTAGCGCTGGCCGTCGACCGGGTTGGTGAAGCTGCCCTTGATCACGCTCGGATCGCAGACGTACTGGCGGTTCCAGGACCCGGGCGTCGGCTGGAACACGATCCGGGCCGGCGAGAAGCCGGTCTGCGGGTCGTAGGCGCGATGATAGATGACGTCGGTCTTGCCCTGCCCGCACCACCAGATGTCGGTGGTCCCGTTCTCGGTGATCAGGCTCGGGGCGTAGTTGTAGCCCTTCGGATTCGCCTCGTTGACGAAGAGCGGCTGGCCCTCCGGCCCCGTCCAGCCGGCCCGCGCCGGCCCCGCGCAGGCGAGGGCCGCGAGGAGGAAGGCGCGGCGCAGTGCGGATAGTCTGCGGACTTGCATGTTCACACGTCTCCATCGGAGAGGGGCTGAACGGCTCCGCGGATTTCCCTCCCCCCTGTGCGGGGGAGGGTGGCCCCCGAAGGCGGTCGGGCCGGGACGTAGTCCCGCAAGAGGGGAGCCCGGCTTCAGGATTTAATAGAGCCGTCGTGAAGGCCGGCGCTTCGGTCTGCACCGTCGCTCCCCTCTCCCGCCCTCCCCCGCAGAGGGGGGGAGGGAGAGAAGCGGCGATGTTTCTGATGTCATCCGGATCCGGATCAACCAGCCGCGCCACCCCACTCCGTCCGGAACAGGTCCTCCATGTCGCGCCGGACGCGGATCGCCTCCTGCCCCGCGTCGAACGCCACGTCGCTCCAGCGCACGATCCGCCCCGCGGGAACGTCGGTCTTCAGGACCATGTTGTGGGCGAGACCGATCGGCAGGGCGTCCTGCGCCAGGGCGTCGGCCGCCGGGATCAGCTTGCCGTAGACGGTGAAGCCGCCCTCCCCGTCGAGCGTCTCCCCCGCCCGCAGGGCCCGCTTGGCGGTGGCCGCCACGTCGCCGCGCCAGTCGCCCGTCGCCCCCGTGGCCTCGCCGCGGACCGCGATGGAGGCCACCGAGATCCCGAGTTCCAGGCCGATCAGGTGGTAGGGCTTGTAGGTGGCGGCGTAGAGCCCGCTGTCGTCGGTCTTCAGGCCGTACTGGGCGAAGCAGTTGCGCACGTAAGGACTCGGTGCCGCGAACACCGCGTAGACGCCCCAGCGCAGGTCCCGGAACACCGGCCGTCCGTCCCGCTCCAGGGACGAGACCACCTCGACCGTGCCGCGCTCCGCCAGGATTCCGCCATCCGCCGCGGGCCGCAGGACGCTCGGCAGGTCGTCGACGCCGCAGGGCGGGAAGGCGAGGCCGTCGCGCGGGGGCGTCAGCCCGCAGGCATTGGCCACCGCGGCCATCTCCAGCGCCGACTTGGTGCCGTCCAGGAAGGAGTTGAACATCTGCGGGTTGAAGTCGCCGCCCGCGACCTGGTCCTCGCTGAACCCGTAATGGCCCCAGACCGTGTCGGGCGTGGAGGCGTGGTAGGCCGGCAGGTACTTGGTGCCCTTGCCGGCGCAGACCACCTCCAGCCCGATCGTGCGCGCCCAGTCGACCAGCTCGGCGATCAGCGCCGGCTGGTCGCCCGAGGCCATGGAGTAGATCACCCCGGCCTCGGCGGCCCTGCGCGCCAGCAGCGGCCCGGCGAGCACGTCGGCCTCGACGTTGACCATCACGACGTGCTTTCCGTGCGCGAAGGCCTTGAGCGCGTGGCGGATGCCGGCGGCGGGGCTGCCGGTGGCGTCGATGACGATGTCCACGAAGGGGCTCGCGATCATCGCGTCGGCATCCGCGGTGACGAAGGTGGTGCCGTCCCGCGCGGCCTCCTCCAGCCCGCGCGCGGCGAAGCGGGCGTCGTCCCAGCCCACCCGGCGCAGCGACGCGCGCGCCCGGTCCGGCGACAGGTCGGCCAGCGCGGTCAGGTGGATGCCGGGGGTGCGTGGCGCCTGGGACAGGTACATGGAGCCGAACTTGCCGGCCCCGATCAGGCCGACCCGGACGGGCCGGCCCTCGCCGGCGCGCCGCTGCAGCTTTGCGAAGAGGGACATGGGGCGTTCTCCCTGATCGGCGCACGGTCGGGGCCGGGCTCCGCCGCGTTGGCCTTGTGCTTGAAGACGGACCTAGCACTGGAAGGCGCAGACGCCCACGCAAAGGACCGCGACGGCGGAGACCAAAAGCGTGGCGCGATGGCCCCTTCGTCGTCCCGGGGCCGCGCGGCGGAGCCCGGGATCCAGACCCGCCGACGTGCCAAAACCCTGCGCCGACAGCGGATCTGGGTTGCCCGCCTCCGGCGTGCCCCTTCGGGTCCGGGCTCGCCTGCGGCGCCCCGGAACGACGGCGTGAGACCCGGGGCCTGTCGCCGAAGCGATCTCGCCCCGCGACGGTGCGCGCGTCAGGCGGATGTCTCCTGCCCCGCCCGGCTCTCCGCCTCCACGTCGAGCAGCCAGCGGCGGAAGGCTCGGATCTTCGCCAGCGTCTCGTCGCGCTCGCGGTAGCAGATGAAGTGGAGGTCGCGGGTGAGACTCTCGGCCCGGTCGCCGCCGAGGCGCACCAGCTGTCCGGCGCCGAGCTCGTCGCGCGCGAACCGCAGCGTCTCCAGGGCGACCCCGAGCCCCTGGACGGCCGCCGAGATCACCAGCGAGCCCCGGTCGAAGGCCGCGCCCGCGGTCCCGGCCGGGACGGTCAGGCCGTTCTGGGCGAACCAGTCCGGCCAGCGCACCGGGCTGAAGGACGAGTCGAGCCGGGTGAAGCGCTCGGCGAGCCCCGGCCCGACCGGCCCCGCCGCCCGGGCGACCTCCGGCGTGCACAGGGCCGCGATCTCCTCCGGCCCGAGGGACTCGACGGTCAGGCCGGGACCGCGGGGCGGCCGGCCGTAGGCGATCAGGATGTCGATCTCCCCGTGTCGCCCGAGATCCACCGGGTCGGCGCTGGTGGACAGGCGGATGGCGATGCCGGGATGGGCCTCCACGAAGGCGGGCAGCCGCGGACCGAGCCACTTCGCCGCGAAGCTCGGCGTGCAGTGGACGGCGAGCGCGGCGGCCAGAGCCGCGGGCGGCGGCGGGCTGAGTTCCGCGCAGAGCGCCTCGATCGCGTCGAAGGCGCCTGTCAGTCCCGCGAGCAAACGCGCGCCATCCGCGGTGAGCGTCGCCTGCCGGTTCGCCCTCCGGAACAGGGGCCGTTCGAACCAGCGCTCCAGCGCCCGGATCTGGTGGCTCACCGCCGAGGGCGTGAGGTGCAGCTCCGCGCTCGCCCGGGCGAAGCTGCCGAGCCGGGCCGCAGATTCGAAGGCCCGCAGGGCGGGGAAGCTCGGGATCCGCCGCATGCGTCAATCCATGAATTGAATTCATGAAAAGCGTGAAAAATCGTCGTTTGTCAACGAATCGACGGCGCACGATAGTGCCGCCCGCGCCGCGCAGACGGTTGCGGAACGACAAGTCTAGGGAGACATCCGGATGGCACAGGGGGTCATGACCCTCGTCGAGCCCAGTATCGACGAGACGACGCGGGTCTACCGCAAGGTCACATGGCGCCTCGTGCCGTTCCTGTTCGCCTGCTACGTCGCCGCCTATCTCGACCGCGTCAATGTCGGCTTCGCCAAGCTGCAGATGCTGAGCGACCTGCAGTTCAGCGAGACGGTCTACGGGCTGGGCGCCGGGATCTTCTTCATCGGCTACTTCCTGTTCGAGGTGCCGAGCAACATGATCCTCCACAAGGTCGGCGCCCGGGTCTGGATCGCCCGGGTCATGCTGAGCTGGGCCGTGATCTCGGCGGCCATGATGTTCGTGACCTCGCCGACGTGGTTCTACGTCCTGCGCTTCCTGCTGGGCCTCGCCGAGGCCGGGCTGTTCCCGGGCGTCATCCTGTACCTGACCTACTGGTACCCGTCCGAGCGCCGGGGCGGCATCATCGCGCTGTTCATGACCGGCATCCCGGTCGCCGGCCTCGTCGGCGGCCCTGTCTCCGGCTGGATCATGAACGCCTTCGCCGGCATGGGCGGGCTCGCCGGCTGGCAGTGGCTGTTCCTGATCGAGGCGCTGCCGTCCTTCGTGCTGGGCTTCTGCGTGCTGGCCTACCTCGACGACGGCATCCAGAAGGCCAAGTGGCTGAGCGCCGACGAGAAGGCGCTGCTCGCCCGCAACATCGCGGCCGACGGCGCCACCGTCACCGCCCACCGCTTCCGCGACGGCTTCACCAGCGGCTGGGTCTGGCTGCTCTGCGGGATCTACTTCTTCTTCATTATGGGTCTCTACGGCGTCGGCTTCTGGCTGCCGACCCTGATCAAGGGCGCGGGCGTCTCCGACCCGCTGCAGATCGGCCTCCTGACGATGCTGCCCTACGGCGCCGCCGCGGTGGCGATGGTCACGGTCGGGCGCCTGTCCGACGCGGCCCGGGAGCGGCGCTGGCACATCACGGTGCCGGGCCTCGTCGGGGTGGTGGGCTGGCTGGTCAGCATCCGGTTCAGCACGGACCTGATCGTCGCCGAGGCGGCGCTCACCGTGGCGACCATCGGCGTGCTGGTGACGCTCGCTCAGTTCTGGTGCCTGCCGACCGCCATCCTGGCGGGGGCGGCCGCCGCCACCGGCATCGCGGTGATCAACTCGGTCGGCAACCTCGCGGGCTTCGTGAGCCCCTACCTGATCGGCTGGATCATCGACACCACCAAGTCCACGAGCCTCGGCGTCTACACCCTCGCCGCGTGCCTCGCCCTGGGCAGCCTCCTGGCGCTGACGGTGCCCAAGCGCCTCGTCAACCGCTGACGCCCCCTCACCCCATCCCCTCTCACCCGACGAAAGGACACGCCATGCTCGACGATCATTCCCACGACGAGACCGCCGCCCTCGACCTGCCGAACGACGATGCCGGCCGCAAGCGGACCTCGATCTACCAGCCCGAGCAGGCCGGCCTGATCTTCCCGGAGATCCCCGAATTCGCCAACCACGCCGAGGAGCGCGACTACCGCAAGAAGCACCTCGTGGCCGCCTGCCGCGCCTTCGCGATGCACGGCTTCGACTACGGCTTCGCCGGGCACCTGACGATCCGCGACCCGGAGCGTCCGGAGCTGTACTGGACCAACCCGATGTGCGTGCACTTCTCGCAGGTGCGGATGTCGAACCTGATCCTGGCCGACCACAAGGGCCGGGTGGTCGAGGGGCGCCACGCCATCAACCGCGCGGGCTTCGTGCTGCACGCCGCCGTGCACGAGGAGTACCCGGAGGTGATGGCCATGTGCCACGCCCACACCACCTACGGCACCGCGTGGTGCGCCACCGGCCGGCCGCTCGAGATGATCAGCCAGGACGCGGCGGCCTTCTACAACAGCCACGCGGTGATCGGCGCCTCGGCGGGCGCCGTGGCGGTAGAGAAGGAGAGCGGCCTCTCGGTCGCCCAGCAGATCGGCCGCAACCGCGGCGTGCTGCACCAGAACCACGGCCTGCTGACCTGCTCGCAGCACAGCATCGACGACGCGGCCTTCTGGTTCATCGCCCTGGAGCGGGCCTGCCAGCAGCAGCTCCTGGTCGAGTCGACCGGCATCAAGCCGCAGCTCCTCTCGGAGAAGACCGCCCGCTACAGCCGCGAGCACGTGGGCAGCGACTATATCGGCTGGCTGCACTTCCAGACGCTGTACAGCCACATCGCCGAGACCCAGCCCGACATGTTCGCCTGAGGTCGCGGACCGGTCGCAGGGCCGGCCCGCGGGGCCGGCCCTCCCGCCGCGATCCGTCTCCCGGCCCGGGACGCCACCTGTCACCGGGAAGCGACAGCCTCCGCGGATCGCCCGCGGAGGCCGCCGGACGCCCCCGTTCGGTCACGATTCGGGAGCGTTCCTTCCGGCGCCCACCGTCGATCCGGCTTGCGTCATGCTCGCGTTCCCCCACGCTCTTCTCCTCCGGCACCGCGAGAGTGCCGCCGTCCTCCTCTCGTCCGCCCTGTTCCTGATCGGAGCCTTGCCGCTGCTCTGGGCGATCGGCTGAGCCGCGCGGGATCGAGGTCCAACCCCGCGGCCGGCCGGCAGGCCGCAGCGGCGAGTGCAGCGGCGAGCCTCCCTCAATCCACACCGCAGGCGAGAAGATCGCGCCTGCGCTGCTCGGCATTCTCACGGGCCTCCTCCTGCCAGCTGTCCTCGGGAGGGGTCACCTCGACCCTTCCGGGCCTCGCGGCCGGGAGGTGCAGGCTGCGCGGGTCGAGGGAGAGCGAGCCCGTCGTCTCGGGATCGTGGCTGCAATCCCGGTCCGGCGGATCGGTCTGTGCCAGAGCGGCACCGGCACACACGATCATGGCCGACGTGAACGCGAGGAGCTGTCTCATGGTCGGTGTCCGGATGTCCTGACGCGCTGGATCGGAACCCGTCATCGCGCCGAGAACCGGCCGCGGGCGGGAGGACGGCTTACCGGGACATTCGACCGAAGGCTCTGCCGCAGCCATGGCCGTGGAGCATGCGGCCCCCGAGCACGGCGCGCTTGACCGGGTCGACCAGTCAGGCGTGAGAGCTGCCTTGCGCAGGACCCGTCATCCGCGCATGGCTTCCCCGGGAGGCGCGCCGATGCTCGACGCTCTCAAGCTGGCTTCTGCCACCGCACTCGTGTTCACGCTGGGCGCCTTCGCGATCGCCCGGACTGGCCGGCACGCGGACCAAGCCACGGTGCTCCTGGCCTCGGTGGCGATCGGGCTCGGGATGCTGGCGCTGGTCGGCGGACTCACGCGGCTCGATGCGGACGGCTCGGCCATCTCGCAGGCCGACGCCCGCCCGGATTACGGGATGAGCTGGCGCCCGTCCGCGCGCGGACCGGCGCATTAGAGCGTTCCCCACCGACGTGGACGCCGGTTCGGCGCAAGGGCGCGCGTCCACAGAGGCCTGGAGCCGTGCCCAGACGTCATCGGAATCCCGCGCCGGACACGGTCGCAATCGCGGGATGCGCAATCGCGCTAAGCTTAAACGCAGTTTTTACTGTGATTCACGACCGTTCACCGCAACCCGATGTTGCGATGGGAACGTTTCCTGTAATGAGTCGATACATGACCAATAATTTGAGCATCGGCCATGAACTACGTAGGAATATGCTTTTTTACTGAGATCGGTCGCTGTTTATGCGGCCCGGTCGCGGGTGGAAGCGGCAATGCTGTCACGAACGATCAGGCCGGCCGGCCGTCCGTGGGCGATCTGCACGTGAGCCTCGCCGCCGTCTCGACGAGTGGGGTCCGCACATCTGAAGCTTCCGCGGCCGGCGGCGGCGGCCAGGGCAAGAGCTCGGCCTTCGCCGGCTCGGGCGGTCGGTCCGGCGACACCCTTCTCGGCTTCGGATCCATGAGCGCGGCGGAGCCAAGTTGGGGGAGCGGGTCCGGTGGCGCGCCGACGCCTGAGCTGAATGCCGGCCTCGGCCTGCTCCTGGCGGGCTTCACGGTCGTCGTTCTGCGGCGCAGGCGCAGACGCCAGCCCGCCTGAACCGGGCCTCCTGAGGCATCACGGCGCCCCGCAGCGGCGAACGGCCGTCCTGGACGTGGACCTCCTTGACGTGGACCGGGCGGGTCTTCCTGTCCCGCCTGCGCGTCCGGCGGCACCCTGCCGGCTGCTGCGGCGTCCGCGGGCGTTGCGGCGCGCCTTGCGTCGGACCTGCGGTGGCGCATAGGACGGTGACGCAGCCGAGGGGCAACCGTCGCGGTCATCGAGGGTCGATTGCAGGATCTGGAGCAGGGCAGCGCGGAAGCGGTCTACGTCTCGGCCATGGTCGGGGAGATGATGGAGCGTGTCCTTGAGGACGCCCTCGTCGACCTCGCGAAGGCGAAGGGCTCCGCTTACCTCGACATGTTCGTCGAGCGCGAGTTGGCCCGCTACGCGGACCTGTTCCGCGAGCGGCCGGGCGACCGACCCGAGACCAGCGGCATGCTGCGCGCCTGGTTCGCGGTGGAGGGCCGCGCGGCGCTCCGGGCCGTGCTCGCACGCGCCAGTGCCGAAGCGCGGCGCGATTGAAGCGGCCGGGGATACGCCGCGTGAGGCTCGTCTCGCGGGGCGGATGGCCTAACTCAGTGGGCCGCTGCCCTGGCTTGCGCGAGGGCGTGCAAGCCCAGGAGGACCGACATGGCTGGAGACCGATCTGGTGAGCGCGCGGCGCTCGATGCCGAGGTCGAGGAAACCCAGGGCATCATCGCGAGACTGCGCGCGGCCGCTGACGGTACGCCGCCCGGACACAGTTCGCGGGTCGCGCTGAAGGCGGCCGAGGAGAAGCTGGCCGCCCTGGTCAAACAGCTGACCCGGCGGGACCAGACGGGCTAGGCGAGAACGCTCTCCGCGGAAGCCGATGCCGGTCCGGCGTCGAACAATGCATGACGTCGGACAGCGCATGACAACGAGAAGCCGGGGCTGCACGCCCAGCGTCGTGCGCCGGATGGCGGGCGGAAGGCCGATCGCCCGCAAGCCGCGACGATCAGGCTCCGCGGCACGCCGCCCGGTTCCTGATCGTGCGGCGAATAGCTGGCGCTTGGCCGGCTAGCTTTGGGCCAAGCTGTTTGAGAGGATCAGCCAAGACCGAAGACGAGGAGCAGGTCGTGCTTGGACTAGCTTCAGCTTGGACTAGCTTCAGTTGAGTGAGAGCAGTTTGGGGAGCGATGCCCCTTTCGAACTGGGTGGGGCTGGTGAAGCCGAGCGCCGCGTGACGGCGTCGGGGATTGTGGAAGCCATCGATGTAACCGGCCGGCGCGCCGGACATGGGCGAGCAGGACGAGATCCTCGCGCTGCCGCATCGAGGCCGGACGCTTCTTCGAGGCTAAGGCGCCGCTCGGATTGACGTCGAGAACCTTGCACAGGCGCGCGACCGGGAAGTCGTTCTTGGCCGCCTCGACGAAGGCGGAACCTCATCGACGTCCCTCCTCGGGCCGAAAAAGGCCGTCGCCCGCTTCAGGATCTCCCGCTCCTGGCGCAGCACCGCGTGCTCGCGTCGCAGGCGCTCGAGCTCAGTGGCCATGTCCGCCTCCGGTCTGCCATCGGGCCCCTCCTCCAGGAAGAGAGCGCGCCACTTTGCGGTGCAAGTCCAGCCCGCACCAGGGTTCTGCGCGTGGATGCACAGCTGCGCGTGCTAGCGGCCTCCGATCGACAAGGTGTTCTCACCGAGGTGGTGGCAATGGATTCAGCCCGGCGTCAGAGTGGCGTGGTACGTCCTGCGAACTCCTGTTTGGTTCAAGCTTATCATTGATCCTCAGGGTATGAGAGGTAGCTTGGTCAAGGTTGGTACGGACTGATTATTCAGCGCGACTTGTAGGATAGATCAGCGCCGTTGTTCCAAGCCATCAGACTTCCCGCAGGCCCACTCTCCGACACACTGCGACGAGTTTCGATTGGACAAGATGGCCGCGTCCACGCTCTTGTATCGCCGCATGAGGGCGGATCGACCAGTTTCCAGCCTGAGCAGCTTGCCGCAACCGAACCGGGTCGTCCGCAGGACAGCCATCGGCTTGTTCCAAAAGCAGTTATTGTCCGGCCATCCGGCGAACCCTCGACCCGGTGTCGTCGTGCATCAGTCGGCATGCTGGCGGAAATCCCACGGGCTGAAGCTCCTGATGCGCTCACCACGTCGGTCTTGGCAAAGCTCCGGCCTGATCGGTGGGCCGGCATAGGCGGCGGCACATGCCTCACGGCATGGCAGGTTTTCTTCCACATCTCTCAAGCCGGACCTCCATGTGTGCGGTTTGATACAAATCCCGTCACAAATTCTCGGCGCCGTGAATGCGCACCGGTCGCGCAATCAAGAATCTAGCAAAATACGATCGAGTACAACTAAAACCGGCCTTTTGAGCACTTATAGGATCGAGGAAAATCTGATGTTCGCCTATCGCAAAAACGATGCGAAGTTGAATGCAGCCTACGCTTCGCAGGCTGTGATTGAATTTGCGCTCGATGGCACGGTGAGATGGGCAAATGACAATTTCTTGAATGCGCTGGGTTACAAGCTCGATGAGATTAAAGGTAAACACCATCGAACATTCGTAGATCCCGCAGAACAGGGATCAGCCTATGAACAGTTCTGGGCCGCACTGCGGCGGGGAGAGTTTCAGACAGCGGAGTACAAGCGGATCGGCAAGGACGGCCGCCAAGTGTGGATCCAAGCGAGCTACTCACCGCTGATCGGCCGCAACGGCAAACCTTACGGCGTCATCAAATTCGCGCACGATATCACCAAGCAGAAGCTGTGGAATGCCGATTGCGAAGGCAAATTGCGTGCGCTTGACCGATCGCAGGGCATCATCGAGTTCAATCTCGACGGCACCGTCATCACCGCCAACCCAAATTTTCTAGCTCTGGTCGGCTACACTCTCGACGAGATCAGAGGAAGACAGCATCGTGTGTTCGTAGATCCGGCTGAGCTTGGCCCGGAATACGATCGGTTCTGGAGCAGCCTGCGTCAAGGAGAGTTCCAACAGGCCGAGTACAAACGAGTCGGGAGGGGCGGACGCGTCGTCTACATCCAAGCGACTTACAACCCTGTCGCTGATGCGTCAGGCAAGCTGGTTAAGGTCGTGAAGTTTGCCACCGACATCACAGCGGCAGCCCACAAGCGCCTTGAGCGGGATCGCCTTCAGAAGGCGGTCGACGCCGACCTCGACGGGATCGCCGCATCTGTCTCAAAGGCGTCAGAGCAGGCGGTTGGCGCGGCCAGCGCTTCCGAGCAGGCGGCCGGCAACGCGCAGAATGTCGCGGCCGGTGCCGAGGAACTGGCGGCGTCGGTTCGTGAGATCAGCCAGCAGGTGGGGCGCGCCCTCGCCGTATCGCGGCGCGCCGTCGATCAGTCGGAAGCGACCTCGATCGTCGTCGGCGGCCTCGCGGCCGCGGCCCAGCGCATCGGCGAGGTGGTGGATATGATCAACGGCATCGCCAGCCAAACGAACCTGCTCGCCTTGAACGCGACCATCGAGGCGGCGCGGGCTGGGGAAGCCGGCAAAGGGTTTGCGGTCGTGGCTGCCGAGGTCAAGGAGTTGGCAGCCCAGACCGCGAAAGCGACCGACAACATCAGCGCTCAGATCCGACAGACCCAGGCCGCCGCGACCGAGGCCGCCGCTGCGATCTCGGGCATTGGCGAGACGATCGGCGAGGTCAATGCGATCTCAAGCGCGATCTCGGCCTCGGTCGAGCAGCAAGCCGCGGTCGCGCAGGAGATGTCGGCCAGCATGCACGCGATGACGGCCGCCGTGACAGAGATCAGCCAAGGTGTGAGCGTCATCGCGATCGCCACACGAGAGATCGCGAGTGCGTCCCAACAAGTACGGGATGCCTCCCACAGCATGGCCGCTTGATCGAGGGGCAAAGACTGATGTCGAACGTGAGCATCTTCCCTACGGCGCGCCGCGACGGAGCACATATGTGCCGCCTCGCGTTGGGCCTGAGCCAAGCGCATGACGGTGGAATCGATCTTGGATCGCGGCTGCCACACATTCACGCGGGAGCCCAAGACTTGATGGTATTAGCGGAAAAACTCCGCGCTGCTGTCGAAACGATCGAAACGGATGATTCTACAGCAAGCCTCTTCGGGGTCGGCCTGCTTTCCGCTATCCACATGTGCATCGCAAATGTACAAAAATTGGCTGTCAAATCAAATGAGCTGCCGAATCAAATACATGAATAGTCCAAAATTCGATATCAAATTTGATATTTTAATAGCGACGTCATTGCCTTCACAGTAAGTATCCTGTGAAGATAAAACGGGCGCATATCTGGAAACTTGCACCCCACCGGACCCTATCTTGTTCGATATTATCCTTGATGATTGTAAACATCTGACCGACACAGCGAGGTCCGCTTCCGTGCGTTGCAGCCCAGAGGCGGACCGGTGCAAATCCGGCTCAGGCAGGCGGCCTGCTGGCGACCTCAATACCAGTCGTCAGAGCTGAGCCATATCTGGCAGCCCCGGCCGATCTCTGACAGAGTCTCCGATATTGCTGTGCCTTGATTTGCAAGGTGCAATGCTGCCGAGAGATTTTCTCTCAGGTGCTGTTGCCGGATGGGGGCAAATGCGCGGATCCCTGCTGCGCGGGCTCAGGATCACATCGGCGTCCAAAGAAAGCGCAGAGCTCCGTCAGCACGACAACAGAGATTGCCGTCCATCTTCCACAATGAGCTTTGCGTTAAAGACGGTGCCATGATGTCATACGGTACGCGTCCCGGACGCGCGACCGGCTGGCCAAGCAACGCACGCAGCTGGTGACCATGATCCGCGGCCTGCTCGCCGGGTTCGGGATCGAGAGGGCGCGGGGCCTGCGCCCTGCGCTCGAACTGGCGGCCCGCCTCCGCATCGCCGATCGGATCGCCGCATCAAGCGCGGTCGGGAGGACGCGAAGAAGGGCGACTTCGGAGCGCCGCTGTCGCGAGCGCGCACCTGACGATGCGTTTCACCTGGGTACGTGGCAGCTTGGGCAGACAGTCATTCGCTGGGAAAGTTGATTCAGCGCGCCCCTCGAAACTGGGCGTTCCAGATTGAGACAATCTTGTGCGCCACAGGTATTTACCTTCCGCTGGAAGGTGCATTTTTGATCAATATCGGCGCGAAAAATCTGGAATAAGAATTGAAACTACGTACCCGAGCCCGGCCACTTGTCTCAAGCCGGGAGAGAGAGGTGCGAGGTCATGAGTACGGCCGTTGGCGTCCTGATCCTTGATGAACCGCAGGACCTGAGCGCGACTGTTCGCGCGACACTGGAGCACATGCCCGAGCTCCACACGATCGGCGAGGCGGATCTGGATCGGGCGAACACCGACACGACCGTCGCGCTGATCTTCCTCGACGAGATCCGGCTCGCCGACGGGATCGCCCGCATCGTCGGCCTGAAGGAGCGTCAGCCCAACCTGCGCACGCTGGTGGCCTTCGGCGCGCTCGCGGCGGATGACCTGCGCGCGCTGCTGGCTGCGGGCGTCGACGCGTTCGTGGCGCGCTCGAAGTCGCCCCGGGAACTCGGCGCCGCGCTGCTGGCGCTCGCGGAGGGCTCGGACTGCCTGACGCCGCCGGAGCAGCCCGGTGCGGCGGCGAGCGAGGCGGCCGACAGCCTGGGCCTCACGCCCCGCGAGGCCGAGGTGCTGCGCTTCCTCAGCTCCGGCTTCAGCAACAAGGAGGTCGCCCGGCGGCTGGCGCTGAGCGTGCGCACCGTCGAGACCCACCGGCTCAACCTGCGCCGCAAGACCCAGACGGGCCGGCTCAAGGATCTGGTCTCGCTCGCCCGACAGCTCAGCCTGCCTCCCGTCATCGACACAGAGGCCAAGCGCGACACGTATCGGCTTCGGCATTGAAGCGCGCCGCGTCGGTCAGCCATCCAGGCGCTTCGATCCAGGCTTCAGCGCCCGGCGACAAGGCGAAGCCTCTGGCTTGCAATGCGCATCTTCCATTGGAACAGGTCCATGCCGCTTTACGATTTCACGTTGGGCCAACTGAGTGGCCAGACCTCGTTCAAGCGCTTCCACTTCGAAGCTCGCGATCTGGACGTTGCCATTCGCGAAGCGACGGCGTGGGCGAAGCATACGCGCCGCCACTCGGGTCGTCCGAACGACACGTCGCATTGGCCGCTGGTCATCTTGGCGGGAGAAGGTTCGGCCGATCTGAGGCCTGGGACGATGCTGTTCGAATTGAAGGACGTACACCCGGATTGAGGACGGTCCTGCGTCGTCACGGGCTGCTCGACGCTGCCTCTGGCTTGCAGTAGCTCTCGTGGATGGTGATCGCCTCGACCCAGGGCATCGACTTAGGCAAGCGAGGCCTACCCGCTCGCGAAGGCCTGGACCCTCGACCGCGTCGAGAGGGTCCGGACGAACGCGGGCGCGGCCGAGGCGCTGAAGACAAGGTGGCGGGGAGGCGCACCATGGTCCGGACCACAATCCTGCCGGCCCATCCGGTGACGGGGTGAGCGAGGCGGTGGCCACAGCCGCGGGCCGGCATTGGTTCTACGACAGCAAGATCCTGGTCGCAGCATTCTGCCTGCTCTCGATCGTCGCCATCTTCTGGCAGGTCAGCCGCTTCGAGGGCTTCGAGCCGATCTTCACGTGCGCCTCCGAAAGAGACCTGGATCGTGGACTGCTCTCCATGGGCATGGAGGCCTGCATGGCGGACGCGAGATCGCAGGCGGCGCAATCGCGCTGCATGCACGTGTCCTACCTTCTCGCCTGCAAGGAGGAGAGGTGGCGGTGATGGCGTCAGAGCCTGCGCCTCCGACGGATCCTGTCGAGGCGCTGAAGCCCATCCGAGCGGCGGTCGCGCGCGCGTGCGAAACGACCTCCGGCACGCCGGCCGAGCCGATCATCCAGAGGATCGGCCTCCTCGGCAAGGCTTTGCCGCTGGAGCGGCGGCGGAGGGTGACGAAGCGTTGAGCGAGGAGCCCAACCACGAGCACGAGGTCGTCGTCGCCCGCCTGATGAGGCAGCTCTACGGCTTCGCGGAGGGCCTCGGCCTCGACGAGGCGACCACGCGCCATATCGTGGAGCGCGTCATCGCCGACATGCCGCTGTTGCCGGACGATGATCGTCTGGCCCGGGCCCGCAATTGGATGCTCATCGCGGCGCAGTAGCGACGGGAGCGAGATTGCCGGTCCTGGCGCGGAGGCCGCCGACGCGCTCCGGGCCCGCGGCCCTAGCGTCGAACCCTGGAGCGACGAGTTTCCGCTCGGCGCGTCGCTGGCGAAACGCTGATGGATGGCGCGTTGCTCGCGCTCGCGATCGAGTACGGGATGATGGACTCGCCCGGTCCGCCGCAAGAGCCGTCGGCGCGCCCGCCGAACCGCCGGCGCCAGCCCGCGGTCGCCACCTTGCAGCGCTGCGAGCCGTCGCCGCCAGCCCCGGCGGCCTGTGCCACGACGCCGATCCAACCGCGATGCCGGCGCTGCGCGAGTTCAGGGACGTCGGGGAACGCGCGACCCGCGGGCAAACCGGTCGGCACGCGGGGCGCCTCACGCCGGCCGGGCGCGAATGGCTTGCCACGCGCGGCATCCGCGGGAACGCCGAGACGTGAGCGACGACCGTCACGCATGGGCGACCGGCAGTTCGCTGACCTGGGTCGTGTAGCGCGGCGTGCGCATCTCGAACTTGGTGTTCCAGTCGCGCCGGCTGACCAAGCCCGCCCGCGCCGGCACGACCGCGCCGCGACCCCAGCGCGCGTTGCACGCATCCATCGCCGCCATCAGCGGCCCCGACCGCGCCCGGTCCAGCGCGCCGATCAGCGCCCGCGGGCTGTGCGACAGCGGCACGAGGTCGTTGGTGACGAGGCCGGCCTTCGCGTACCGCCAGGGCCGCTCGCCCGGCTCGCGCCACGTCTTCGCCACCCCGTGCCGCGCCGCCTTGATCAGCGCCAGCGTGTCCGACGTGTGCTCCGGCAAGGTGACCGTGATGGACACGGAGCGCATCGGGGCACCGTGGTCGTGCTCGCTCGTGTGATAGAAGACGGACACATGGTTGGTGCCGAGCCCCTCGCGCCGCAGCTTCTCGCCGAGCCGCGTCGCGTGGGCCGATACCGCCTCCTCAAGGGTCGCGCGGTCCTCGACCCGGCTGGAGAACGAGCGCGTCACCGCGCAGCCCTTCCGCCGGGCCGGCACCATCTCCAATGGCAGACAGGCCAGCCCGCGCAGCTCGTGGATGATGCGCTCGCCCACGACGGTCAGGCCCTTGCGCACCGGCCGCGGGTCCAGGTCGCGCAGGTCCGCCACGCTCTCGACGCCCATGGCCTCCAGCTTGGCGAGCGAGGCGCGGCCGATGCCCCACACTGCCGCGACGTCGATCCGGCACAGCCAGTGCGCGTAGGCCACCGGGTCGGTCAGGTCGCACACGCCGTCGAGCGCCGGCACGGACTTGGCGATGTGGTTGGCGAGCTTGGCCAGCGTCTTGGTCGGCCCGATGCCCACGCAGGTGGGAATGCCCGTCCAGGTCCGGACGGTGGCCCGCAGGTCCCGGGCGAGTTCGACGCGCAAGGCCGGCGCCACGTCGGCGAGGTTCAGGAAGCTCTCGTCGATGGAGTAGATCTCCACCTGCGGGCTGAACCGACGGTAGACCGCGTTGGTGCGCCCCGACATGTCGCCGTAGAGCGTGTAGTTCGACGACAACACCCGCACGCCCCGGGCCCGGCACAGGTCGCGGATCTTGAAATACGGGTCGCCCATCCTGATGCCGAGCGCCTTCGCCTCGGCCGTGCGGGCGATGGCGCAGCCGTCGTTGTTGGAGAGCACGATCACCGGCACCGCGGCGAGCCTGGGATCGAACACGCGCTCGCACGCGCAGTAGAAGCTGTTGCCGTCGATCAGCGCCACGGCGCGGCCGCCGCCTATCCGGTCACGCAGGCGCGCGTCGGGGGTGCTCACGAGAGCTGCCCGCGGGCCACATGCCAGCGGATCGAGAAGCGCACCACGCCCCAGAGCACGCTCTCGCCGAGTTCCTCGATCGCGAAGGCGGGCATCTCGGGATTGCAGAAGGCGAGCCGGGCGACGTTGCCCTCGATGACGAGGCGCTTGCAGCTCATCTGGCCGTCGATCGCGGCCACGACGATGCTGCCGTGACCGGCCTTCAGGCTGCGGTCGACGCAGGCGAGATCGCGGTCGTAGATGCCGGCGCCCTCCATGGACGATCCACTGATCCGCCACAGGAAGGTGGCGGGCGGGTTCGGCACGAGCCAGCGCGGCAGCTCCAGCGCATCCTCGACGAAGTCGTCCGCGGGCGAGGGGAAGCCGGCGCACAGCGCCTGTCCGATCAGTGGGATGCGGACGGCGTCAGCGCTTTGGACCAGCAGTTCGTCGATCCGGTTGAGGTGCACCCGTGGTCCCGCCGTGCTAGAACAGACGAAGAACAAACATCAGGCGGCCCGGTGGTTCAATCGGCGAGGTCATCGAACCAAAATGCGCCGTGGACGGGTGTGGACAGTGGGGTAGAAGGCGAATCGTGGCGTCAGCTTACGCCGCCTTTTGCAGAAGTGAGGCGAAGATGGCGATGAAGACGGCGTTCGTGGTGCAGCCCTTCGAGCTCCATCGCAAGAGGCTGCGGCCGGCTCGCCAGGAGCCCGCTCAGACAGAGAGCGGTGCGTTGAAGAAGGCCGAGAACTTGGCCAAGCGGATGCCCGGCGCGGCCGCGCTGAAGGTGGTGGCCGACGACGAGACCGGCGAGCTGGAGGGCGTCACGATCCTCGGGCAGTGGGGCGAGATCCCAGACGATTTCGCCGAGAGCCTGCAGGGCGGCTGAAGCCCGGCATGCAGAAGGATTGGGAGAGCGACATGTCGGCCGTTCGACGGGTCGGGAACTTCCTGCAGGTCCAAGACGGCGATGGCTGTCGGCACCTGCTCCGTGTCACGAGCGTCCAGGCGCTGAGCGATACCGACCTGATGCGCAACGAGACCTTCATCACGGCGGCGGGTCGAACGATCCGGGTGACGCAGCCGCTCGATGAGATCGTGGAGCTCGTGGCACCCGGCGAGGGAGGGATGCCGGAGCCGAAGGACGAGGCGTGGCCGTTCTGACGTCCCCGCGCCACGAACTCCCAGACCGGCCCGCCCGGCCCGCGGCGAGGCGGTCGCCGGCCATCGGACCGAAGGCGATCCGATCCGATCCGATCGGCGGCGATCGCCGCGGCCGCGCCGGGATCAAACACCTAGCAGGTCGACGCACGAAAAAGCCCGCCGCGGCGAACCGGGCGGGCGGAAGGCTGGTGCGTCTCTGAAGAGTCGAAGGGGGAGACACGGCTGCGACCGTACCAGCGCCACGAAAACAGGAAACCCCGGCTCGATGACAGATCGAGCGACCTTTCAGCTTCAACGAAAATGCCCGGCGCGCCGGTGCCGGCGGGGCTGAAGGGATCTGTCGCTGCGCTATCGCGGATCAGTCTGCGCGCTGGCGGGCACGGGGTTCCGTCAGCTCGGCGACCGCCGCCGATCCGCGACCCGGCCGCCTCCGGCGCGGCCGGCGATGAGCGCGATGCCGATGCGCCCCGAAACGCGAAGACCCCGCTGCTTCGTGGGCGCGGCGTCCCGTGGGCGCAGGAGCTGCTTTTCCGCCGCGTCAGTGCGATCAGGCGGCCTTGCGACGACCCTTCGCCTCAGCATGGGCCATTGCACCGGGGCGGCCGAGACCGATCGCCTTGGCCAGCGCCGAGCGTTGGGCGGCGTAGCGGGGGGCTACCATCGGGTAATCCGCCGGAAGAGCGAAGCGCGCGCGGTAGGCCTGGGGCTCGAGCCCGTGAGCCGTGAGGTGCCGCTTGAGCGTCTTGTAGGATCGACCGTCGAGGAAGCTGACGATCCCGTTTGGCTGAATCGACCTGCGGATTTCGGCGGCGGAAGGCCGTTCGATCGGCTCTGCCGAAGCTGGGTTGGCTGAGCTGCCGGAAGCCAAGCCTGCCACGGCTCCGTGCACGCTCCGGATCAGGTTCGGCAGTTCCGCTACCGGAACGGCATTGTTTGAGACGTAGGCAGCGACGATGTCGCCAGTCAATGCGGTGACGTTGGAGCCGAGCTCAGCGTTTTCTTCTGACATGCTGTACGTTCCTGATGTGCGCCCTCAGGGTCGACATGTGCCGGTCGAACTCCGCCGGCAAGTTGAAAACACGCAATGCTGTCAATCTGCCGCACAGATTTGAGCCATCCGATTTTACAGCTTGGAAGTGCTGTCGAGGACAATACGAATGCTGATAGGAATGGGATCCGAGGAGCCATGCTACAGCTGAATATCGGAACCGCACGAATGGCAGCGGCGCTGCTGTAGCTCAGCCATCCGCACGGACGACGTTCAGGACGGCCTCGAACGGGCTCTCGGGCGACAGCACCGCCCCGTCCGCAAGCCGCGCCCGCAAGCCCCATCCGCAAGCCGCGCCCGCACGACGATTCCGAGCGCCGCCAGGACGAAGCGGGCTCGGCGCGGCGGCAGCCTCATGCGCTCGTCCCGTGCTCGATCGTGTGGCGGGACTATGGTCGCGGGAGGCGCAATCCGGTGGCCTGATCAATCGCCGGTTCCCCTCGGCCGGCGGCGGTCCAGCGGTGCGGTGGGTCGACCCAGACCCGGGCTGCGCCACCGGCGGATCCAGCGACCGGTCCCGGCTGCGCGACCGCCTTGCTGGCGGCCACATCGTCGCCCTTCGGCGTGAGAGCGCCGGTCGTGACAGGCTCGGCCAACGCGGCCGGCGCTGCCGGCGGCACCGTGGCCGAAGTCGGCAGTTTTGGCGCTTGGCCCATTACTGCTGCCGTCAGTCCAATGCCGGCCAGTACGAACGCGAGACCGTCGACCATCAGGTAACCGAGCCGGGCCATCGTGCCTTCTCCAATCCTGGAGAGCGACGGCTAACGCTGAACACTTAACGATCTGGAGCCGTGGAACGAAGATGACGCCCGGGCTCGTCCCAGGACACCGGCGCGACCGCCAACCGTATCTCGGGCGGCATGAACTGGCGCAGCCTGCCTGGCACATGCACCCGCGTCGCGCACGTCCTGAGCGTGGTTCACGGCGGTCACAGGCTGCGACCACGCCTTCGACACGGATCGACGACGGCGGCAGGCCACCGGTCCAGTCCGCTTGCCCGCCTCAGATCACCGCCAGCTTGGCGAGTTCGTGGAACCGGGGCGCCGCGTCGAACAGGGCGGCGTGGCCGAGATAGTACAGCACCAGGAAGGCTGCGAGCGCGCCGCCATAGTAGGCCGGCGCCATCAGCGCCTGCCGGGCCCGCACGGTTGCCGTTGCATCGTCGGCCGCGATGGCCAGGAGGACCACGA
This sequence comes from Methylobacterium mesophilicum SR1.6/6, assembly GCF_000364445.2. Lineage (NCBI taxonomy): Bacteria > Pseudomonadati > Pseudomonadota > Alphaproteobacteria > Hyphomicrobiales > Methylobacteriaceae > Methylobacterium > Methylobacterium mesophilicum. The sequence continues at coordinate 3,882,664 of NZ_CP043538.1, forward strand.
TGATGCCGGAATGGCCGATGGCGTCGACCTTGCCGAACTCGAAGATCGCATCCCACGAAGGAATCAGCGAAATTCGCCCCGCGCAAGAGACGACCCGCGCAAGAGGCAAGCTTGGCTCGGCAGGAGCGCAGCCGCGGGCGTTCAACCGACGACCAAGCTACCCCGTGGGTAATTACGGTTAGGCTATGTCGCCGGCTGATCCAGTAGTATTCGGCCTGCCGATCGCCTTCGCCTCCAGCACGTTGTTCGTGAATTTCGTCAGCTTCGGTGGCGGGGTGCTGATCTGATGGCCGGGGTGTTCGACACCGCGACCGAGGTGCCGGGCTATGAGGTGCCGGGCTTGAAGGGCGCCGAGCCCGTCTCGGCTCGAGCAACTACTCCGCTCACTTCAGTATAACTCCTTCGATCAGGCGCGAGAGTAGGGCGTGGCATTCCCTCATGGCCAACGATCTGTGCACGGAACGAATCGTCGGATCACGCCGAGATCGGGTGTTGCTGGTCCCAGCAACCAACATCATCTCGCCATCACATTACAAAGCCCGCCGCGTCCTGAAGCGCGGCGGGCTTTTTCATGCCCGGATGCTGCGTCTCACCGCGCCCCGCTCGTCCGCCGGCTCCGCCGCTCGGCCTTGCGGGTCGCGGTCTCCCGCAGGTGCTGCTCGATGGCGTCGTTGGCGCGGCCTCGCATGTGGCGGATGGCGTCGACGTCGTCGAAGGTCTCGGGGAAGCGCCGCGACAGCCACAGATAGGCGCTGGCGAGCTTCACGGTCCGCTCCTGATAGTCGAGTTCGCCCGCGAGGTTGCCCCGCAGGGCCGGGACCGTGAGGCCGGCGGCCCTGGCCTGGCACCAGCGCTCCAGCAGGCTCATGGCGATCTCGTCGCGCCGGTCGATCGGGCAGACCGAGAACGCGAACTTCTCCTCGATCGGCAGCCGCGCCCGGTCGACGATCCGGGCGACCTCCAGCACCTCCTCCAGGGCCGAGGGCTGGAACGGCGAGCCCGCGTAGAAGGTCGCCCGGGCGAAGTGGGTCAGCACCTCGTGCAGGCTGTGCGTGCGCATCTCCTCGGCCACCGAGCGGATCGCCCCGAGATCCGGACGGACGAAGAAGCGCGTGTCGGCCGCCGGGGCCGTCGGGGCGCCCGAGAGGGCGGTGCGGATCGGTTCCGCGGCGTAGGGGTCGGTCGCCGCCACGTAGCCGACATCCTGGTGGCCGTAGCGGCCGGCCCGGCCGGCGATCTGGCGGATCTCGGAATGGGTCAGCGCCCGCTCGGCGGTGCCGTCCCACTTGCGCACCGCCGAGAACACGATCCGCTTCAGCGGGCCGAGGTTCAGCCCCATGCCGATCGCGTCGGTGGTGACCAGCACGTTGGCCTCGCCGGAGCGGAAGCGCGCGGCCTCGGCCCGGCGGACCTCCGGCGACAGGGCGCCGTAGATCGTCGCCACCCGGTGGCCCCGCGCCACCAGGATCTCGCGGTTCTCGTGCACGGCCCGGCGGGAGAAGGCGACCACCGCGTCGCCGGCCTCGACCTTCTCCAGCGGCACCGGCTCCTCCAGCAACAGGAGCGGCGACTTGCGGGTGAAGGTTATCACCTCCAGAGACTCGTTGGCGGCCTCGGCGGCGCGGCGGACATACGACAGCGCGTCGTCGGAGCCGCAGACGATCACGGTCCTGGCGGCGACGCCGAACAGCGCGTTGGTCCAGGCCCAGCCGCGGTCGGGGTCCGACAGCATCTGGATCTCGTCGATCACCGCCACGTCGATCGGCCGGGTCAGGTCGGCGGTCTCGATGGTGCGGGCGGTATGGGTCGGGTTGGCCTCGCCCAGCACCTCCTCGCCGGTGATCATGCCGGCGCGCAAGCCCCGCTCGCGCAGGGTCTCGTAGTTCTCCAGCGCCAGGAGCCGGAGCGGGGCGAGGTAGGCCCCGGTCTCGGCCGCGGTCAGGTGCTGGAGCGCCGCGTAGGTCTTGCCGGAATTGGTCGGCCCCATGTGGAACAGGATCTTGCGGTTGAGGCGCCGGGCGGCGGTGAACCGCTCGATATACGCCCCGAAGCCGACCTGATCGCGCAGGCGGCGCAGGCGCGAGCCCTCGCGGGCCACCGCCTTGGCGTGGCGGCGCACGGGGGTCAGCGTGTCGTTGAGGCCGCGGGCGAGCTTCGGACCGTAGGTGAACACGCGGGACCGGAGCGACCGGTCCATGTGGGCGATGTAGGCAGCGGCGTCCGCCCCGACCTCGCGCAGGTCGACGAGGAGCTGCGCCCGCAGCCGGTCGACCGGCTTGTGCAGGGCGCGGGTGGCCTGGAGCGCGGTGCGCGCCACCGCCTCGCGCAAGGCCTCCAGGCGGTGGGCCGGATCGTTCCGGGCGGCCATGCGGGCCAGGATCTCGGCCGCCTCCGGCTCGGGGGCGATGTCGAGGCGCAGGTCCAGGCGGCCGTTGTCGAGGAGCGGGATCTCGGTGCGGATCAGCCAGGTGATGCGGTGGTCCTTGGTGACCACGGCCCGGAGGGTGGGGATCGCCTTCCGGATCGCCGGGATGCCGGTCTCCGCGAAGGCCCGGGCCGCCTGCATCTCGCGCAGTGCCCGGGCGACGCGGTCGTCCTCCACCTCGGCGCCGTAATCGGGTAGCTCGAGCTGAGCGAGCAGCCGGTCGAGATCGACCGCGTCCGGCGCGACGCCGAGGCGGCCGAGGGAGTCGATCAGGCTCTCGATCGTCGGGCGGAGACGCTTGCGCGCCATGCGGTCACCTTCGGCAGAAGCGTCTCACGCCAACCCGGACTGTGTCGGGCGCGTTCCGGATCCGATCCATGCGCCGGACCGCACCCGGGCGCCACTCCGAACCGTCTTTGCGAGCGGAGCGAAGCAACCCAGCGTTGCGCCACGCTGACAGATGTCGCGCTGCCCTGGATTGCTTCGCTGCGCGCGCAAGGACGGATCTCACGGCCGCCGGGCCGCCTCGGCGAGCCAGCCGCAGAAGGCCCGGACCGCCGGATCCTCCGCCCGCGGCTCGGGGACGTAGGTGTAGTAGCTCCGCGCCGGCAGGGACGGGCCGGCGAAGGGCAGGGTGAGGCGGCCGGCGGCCACGTCGTCGGCGATCAGCCGCTCGGGGCCCATGGCGACGCCGAGCCCGTCGAGGGCGGCCTGGAGCGTCAGGTAGAAGTGCTCCAGCGTCACCGAGGCCTGCGGCGTCAGGTCCGGAACGCCCGCTTCCCGCAGCCAGTCCGGCCAGACCCGCTGGAGCGTCGCGGCGTGCAGCAGCGTGTGCCGGCGGAGATCCTCCGGCCCTTCGAGCGGCAGGCGCTGCAGCAGCGCCGGGCTGCACACGGGAATGCGCCGCTCGGACAGGAAGGCCTGCGCGACGTGGCCCGGACGGCTGTCCGGACCGCCCCGGATTGCCACGTCGAACGGCTCCGCGAGGCTCGCCAGGGGCACGTTCGAGGTGGTCAGCCGCACCTCGATCGCCGGGTTGGCCACCTGGAATCCGGACAGGCGCGGGATGAGCCAGCGCAGGGTGAAGGTGGCCAGCGCGTTCACGTGCAGCAGGCGCGGCCGCCCGCGCTCGGCCTGGCGGGCGGTGGCCAGGGCGATCCGGTCGAGGGCGGCGCCGATCTCGGTGGCGTAGTCCGCCCCCGCCTCGGTGAGGGCCACGCGCCGGTTGTGGCGCGCGAACAGCGGCAGGCCGAGCCACGCCTCCAGCATCTGCACGTGCCGGCTCACCGCGCCGTGGGTGACGTGCAGCTCGTCCGCCGCCCGGGTGAAGCTCCCGTGCCGGGCCGCCGCCTCGAAGGCCTTCAGGGCGTTGAGCGGCGGCAGGCGGCGGTGCACGGGTCAGGTTTCCTCACGCGAGCGTCAGCTTAAGTCGTTTGTCAGCCACCGACCAGGGCGGCATGCTGCGCGGCAACCACGAAGGAAGCTGGATGTCCGTCGCGTCCGATCTGACCGCCTCGTCCGAACGGGCCCCCGTGCCGGAGGCCCGGCGCACGCTGGCGGCCGCGGGGGTCAACCACGCCCTCCACGACGGCTACACGGATCTGATCTACGTGCTGCTGCCGGTCTGGCAGGCGGAGTTCGGCCTCGACTACGTGGCCCTCGCATTCCTGCGCTCACTCTACAACGGCGCCCTGGCGGCCCTGCAGATGCCGGCGAGCCGCCTCGCCCAGAGTTGGGGCGCCAGGACCGTGCTGGTGCTCGGGACGCTGCTCAGCGCGGCCGGCTACGCGATCGCGGGGGCCTCGGGCGGCCTCGTCGGGCTCGGGATCGGCCTCCTGCTCGGCGGCGCGGGCAGCAGCACCCAGCACCCCCTGGCCTCGGCGGTGATCGCCCGGGCCTACGGTCCCGGCGCGCGGGGGCCGCTGGGCACCTACAACTTCACCGGCGATCTCGGGAAGGCGGCGGTCCCGCCGCTGGTCGGCCTGCTACTGACCCTGACGGGCTGGCGACACGCGCTGTGGGTGATCGCCGGGGCGGGAATCGTCGTGGCGCTGGCGGTCTGGCGGTTGCTTCCGCGTGAGCCGGCATCACACGAGGGCCCGGCAGCGTCCAAGCGGGTGGCCCATCGGGCCACCGGCGGCGCGCGGAGCCCCACGGGCTTCCGGCTCCTCGTCGCCATCGGCATGCTCGACAACGCCGCCCGGCCGGCCTTCCTGCTCTACCTGCCGTTCCTGCTGCAGGAGAAGGGCGCGGCGCTGACCACCGTGGGCCTCGCGCTGTCGCTGGTCTTCGTCGGCGGCGCGCTCGGCAAGGCCGTGTGCGGGCGCCTCGGCGAGCGTCTCGGCGTGACGCGGACCGTGATCCTCACCGAGACCGGGACGGCGCTGGCGATCCTGGCGGTGATCGTGCTGCCGCTCGCCCCCGGGCTGATCCTTCTGCCGGTGCTCGGCGTGATGCTGAACGGCACCTCCTCGGTGCTCTACGGGACGGTGCCGGAACTCGCCCCCGGGGGCCGCGTCGAGCGGGCCTTCGCGGTGTTCTACACCTGGACGCTCGGCGGCAGCGCCCTCGCCGCGCCGCTGCTCTACGGAAGGCTCGGCGACGCGGCCGGCCCGCACTGGGCCGCGGTGGCGTCGGCCGGGACGGCGCTCGCCGTGGTGCCGCTGATGCTGGTCTTGGCGCCGCGGCTGGGGGCGGAGCACCCGCACCGGGCGTGACACGCGCCCTCCGCACGGATCACCCGTCATCGCGAGCGCAGCGAAGCGACCCAGGGCAGCGGGACCTATTGGCAGTGTGGCGCCACCCTGGATTGCTTCGCTGCGCTCGCAAGGACGGAGGCGTCAGGCGCTCCCGAGGGCGCTGACCCGCACCGCCTCCGACCGCCCGTCCACCGCGACGTCCCGGATCGCCTCCGGCGCCACGCGCGCCGCCCGGTAGACCGCCTCCGATACCACCGCCACGCAGCCCAGCGCCTTGGTCAGCCCCTGCAGCCGGGACGCGACGTTGACGGTGTCGCCGAGCGCCGTGAAGCGGGCGTCGGTGGCGTCGCCCATCGCGCCGACGATGGCCGGGCCGGCATGGACGCCGATCCCGTACCGGAGGGTGTGCTCCAGGTCGGCCGCCAGCAGGTCGTTCAGGGTGTCGACCGCCTCGGCGATGCGCTCCACCGCCCGCAGGGCGTCCCGGGCCGCCGCCTCGGGCTCGCTCTCCAGGCCGAACAGGGCGAGCAGCCCGTCGCCGAGGAACTGGTTGGTCGAGCCGCCCGCCTCGCGCACGGCGTCGCCCACGGCGCCGAGGAAGCGGTTGATGATGAACACCGTGTCGTAGGGCAGGCGCTCCTCGGCGAGCCGGGTCGAGCCGCGCAGGTCGACGAACATCGCCACGATGAACCGCTCCTCGCCGGATTGGGCCCGGTCGAGGAGGTCCGCCTGCCGCGCCCGCGGCTGCGGCGGCAGGAGCGGCACCACCGCCATGTCGGTCTCGGGCCGGAACTGGCAGGCGAGGCGCACCCCCGGCCCGGCGCCGATGCGCTCCAGGACCGAGCGCTCGGTGCGGCCGGGGCTGGGTGCGCCGTCGCTGCCGTCGGTCACGCGGATCCGGCAGGTGGAGCACCGGCCGCGGCCGCCGCAGACGCTGGCATGGGGGATCCGGTTGCGCCGGCTCGCCTCCAGCACGCTGGTGCCCCGGGGCACCCGCACGATCCGGCCGTCGGGGTAGCTCAGCCGGATCGTGCCGCGCTTGACCTCCGCCAGCGTCCGCACGCCGCGCGCCGCCACGACCGCCGCCACCAGCCCCGCATAAGTCCCCAGCATCCCGTCCCGGATGGCGGCGAGCCGCGCCACCTGATCGGGCAGCCCGACATGGACGGGCCGGAGGGCCTCGGCCCGCCACGCCGGATCCTGCGCCAGGGCCAGGATCATCCGGCCGCCCTGCGCGAAGCCCAGCAGCGCCAGGACCGGCACCAGGACGGCGAGCGCCAGCAGCCAGGGCGCCATGCGCCCGAAGGCCGGCTTCAGGCGCAGCCAGAAGTGCAGGCCCATGCAGCCGTGGATCCAGGCGACGATCAGGACGGCGACCTGCATCAGGCCCAGCGGCGGCGCGGCCACCCAGAAGGCGTAGAGTTCCTGCGCGTAGCCCTTCTCGAGCCCCTCGGTGGCGAAAGAGACCCGCGTCCCGACGATGTGGCTGATGAGCAGCGGCGGGATCAGCAGGCCTGAGACCAGCTGCAGGGTCTCGGACGGCCGCCAGCGGAAGAAGCGGGCCGCGTAGAGCGCCTGGAGCCCGAGCACGAGATGGACCAGAAGCGCGCCGTAGAGCAGCGTCAGGCCCAGCGGGTTGAGCCAGACAACCGTGACGACGTCGAGGCCGTCCTCCATGGCGTCGAGGGAGACGTTGCCCAGGGCGTGGTTGACCAAGTGGGTCAGCACGTAGCCGAACAGGATCAGGCCGCTGCCCAGCCGGAGGCGCCGCAGGCTCAGGGGGCTCCGGGTGGCGGGCGCGGCCGCGCGGTCCCGCGCGCCCGGCTCGGCGGAGCGCAGCGTCGCGATCGATAGGGTCCGCATCATGCTGGGAGGTCCGCTGGGATCGGCCGCTTGCCCGCCTGTTTGGCGCTTCTCGTACCAGCAAGACTTCGACCGTGTCGGATTTATTTCACCTCGGCGGCGCGAGGCCGGTCCGCGTCGGCCAGGTTCGGGTGTCCGCCCGCGAAGGCGGCCCAGAACTCCCGCGTCAGCGCCTCCGGCGCCTCGGCGTAGCGGGCCGAATGGTGGAACGGCACGGCGCGCCGCACCCCCGCGTCCCGGGCCAGCGCCCCGGCGCGGGCGGCGGTGAGGTGCCGGGTGCGCGCGGCCGCCGCCCGGTCGGCTTCCCGGAACACGGCCTCGATGAACAGCGTGTCGGCGCCGGCCGCCAGGGCGCGGATCCGGTCGACGTTGTCCGGCGTGTCCGCCGTGTCGGTGACGTACGCGACCTTCTGGCCCGGGCCGACCCGGAAGAGGTCCGCGACGAGGTCGCCCAGGGGCAGGGTCCGGCCCTCGGCCACCGGCACGGCGGTCTCCGGCGGCAGGCCGCGGCGCGCCGCGCGCTTGGCCGCGCCGAGCCAAGGGCCCGGCACGAGGCCGAGCCGCTCCAGCGCCCCCTGCCAGACATTCACCCGCACCGGCTCGACCAGCGCGAAGGCAAGCGACGGGATGCCGTGATCGAGTCGCACCGCGTCGATCCGGAACTCCTCCTCGGTCAGCACCCGGCCGGGCCCGGGATCCGTCGGCGCGACCGCGCGCTCGGCGAACTGCTCCGGGGCGCGGAACTCCGCCGCGCGCACGAGGCGGGTGCCGTCGAACTCCTCGACCCGGATGCGGAAATCCGGCGTGTGCGGCCCGAGCAGGTTCCACGTGTAGGCGTGGAGGCGGTGCGCGACCCGGGCGATGAACCCCTCCGGCCCGACGAGGCGCAGGGGCAGCGGGCGATGCAGGCAGATCCGCAGCAGACGGTCGAAGCCGGCGAAATGGTCCATGTGGGCGTGCGACACGAAGACGTCGCTCACCCGCATCAGCTCGCGGGCCGACAGTGACGCGACGTCGCCGAGATCGAACAGCAGGGCACGGCGCGCGTGGCGGAAGTCGAGATGGACGCCGGGATCCGAGAACGGGTCGTTGACGAGGCGGGCCTGGACGAGGTGGGGCACGCCGGTCAACGCGCCGGCCCGCGGGACGGACCCACCGCCTGCCCTCCGAGCGCGGCCAGAACCTCGTCCGCCGCGCGGCGCCCGGATTCGTAGGCGCCGCGCACGGTGGTGAAGGCGTCCGGGGACGTCGCTTCTCCGGCGAAGAACAGCCTCTCGCCCACGGGCGCTGCCAGGACCGCGCGCCGATCCGCGGCGCCCGGCCGGGCATACGCGTAGGAGCCGCGGATCGCCGCGTCCTGCCCCCAGCGCGTGGCGGTCAGGAGCGTGGCCCGGCGGCGGAAATCCGCGCCGAGCAGCGCCACCAGCTCGTCGAGGGCGAAGGCGGCGGCGGCCCCGCTTCCCGCGCGCTCCAGGTCCCGGGCCAGCGCGCCGCCGAGATAGCCCTCGATCACCGGCCGGCCGAAGGGGCGCAGGTGGTAGGCGCCCGTCCGGGCGCTGCGCGGGTTGCCGATCAGGTGGGCGTCCGCCGGCAGTTCCTCCGGCCTGACGAGGTGGAGAAAGACCTTGTTGGCGAGCCCGAGGGGTAGGGCGTGCGCGGCCGCCTGCTTGCCGGGCAGGGGCGGATCGAAGCGGATGGCGCCCTCGGCCAGCACATTGGTCGAGACCGTCACCACGACGGCGCCGGCCCGGAGCGTCCCGCGCGGGGTCTCCAGCCGGACCGGGCCGGCCGCCCCGTGGTCGACCCGCGATACCGGCGTGCCGAGCGCCACCGGCAGGCCGTCGCCGTAGCGCGCCACGAGGCGGCCGTAGCCCTCCGTCACCCGCCAGTCCGATCCGTGGACTTGGTAGCGGGCGGCGTCGTGGGTCGAGAGGTCGTCGAGTTCGGCGCCGCTCACGTAGGTGCTGACGGCATTGAGCAGCCCGTTCCAGGGATCGTCCGGTTCGAGGAGCGCCCCGAGGGGCCGGTCCACGGGATCGCCCTGGGCCGCCGCCTGCCGGGCTTGGAACGCCTCCGAGGCGGCCTCGTAGGCGCGCTGGTCCGCGGGCGGGAAGCCGAGGTCCCGGTACTGCACGTCCCAGGGAGCGGGGGTGCGGTCCACGTGGAAACCGAAGTCCCCGGCGATGGCGAGCCACGGATTGCGCTCGGCGCCGTGCAGCCAGCCGCAGCCGAGGTCGAGGGGCGCGCCGACGGCGTCGGGCACGACCGTGTGCGCCCGCCCGCCGGTGCGGTCCTGCGCCTCCAGCACCTGGATCCGCAGTTCAGGCCGGCCCGCGGACAGTCGCCGCCCCGCGGCGAGGCCCGCGGCGCCCGCGCCCACGATGGCGACATCGACCGTCCCGGAAATGCTCAGATTCCAACGCCTCCCCGGCGCGCGTGTCCGTGTGGTGGGGCCAACCCGAGGGGAGGGGGCCGGGTTGCCCCGTCCCGGATGACGCCGACGCAGCGTCGGCGGCCGCGGAATCGTCCCCGTGATCCGCGCTCGCATCGTTCCGGGCTCGCCTGCGGCGCCTCGGAACGACGGTGCGGATCGCAGGATTGCGGAATCTGGTAGCCCGCCCGAAACCGGAGGCCCGATGCTGGAATCCTTCTTCGCCCGCCACGCCGCCGCGGTGGCGGCCGAGCTGATCGGCGCCCGGCTGTTCGTCGGCGCGGCGGGCGGGATCATCGTCGAGACCGAGGCCTACGACCGGACCGATCCGGCCTCCCACAGCTTCGCCGGGCCGACCCGGCGCAACGCCAGCATGTTCGGGCCCCCCGCCCACGCCTACGTCTACCGCTCCTACGGCATGCACTGGTGCCTGAACCTCGTCTGCGAGCCCGGCAGCGCGGTGCTGCTCCGGGCCCTCGAGCCGACGGAGGGGCTTCCCGCCATGGCGGCGCGCCGGGGCACGGAGGCGCCGCGGCTGCTCTGCGCCGGCCCAGGCCGGCTCTGCCAGGCGCTGGGCGTCACCGACGCGCTGGACGGGGCGCCCGTGGCGCAGGCGCCGTTCCGGTTCGTGCCCCGCGCCGGGTCGGCCGCAGTCGTGGCCGACCGGCGGATCGGGATCACCCGCGGCGCCGAGACGCCCTGGCGGTTCCTGCTGGCCGGCTCCCGGTTCGTGAGCCGGCCGGCACGGCGGGTCGGCCCGTGACCGGGCTCAATTCGCCCTGGCGACCTCGACGAGGTTGTCGGAGAACGAGGGCGCGTGGCCCATGTCTGTGAAGGCACCGGACGAGATGCTGTTCACCGTCCCTTCGTTGAGCTGGCGCCAGTAGCCCAGCGTCGCCACCACGATGCCGGCCTTCACGTCGTCGGTGATCCGCGCCACGCCCTTGAAGGCGCCGCGGTCGTTGCCGACCTTCACCCGGTCGCCCTCCCGGATGCCGCGGGCATCGGCATCGTGCTGGTTGATCAGCACGAACTGCTCGCCCTGGCCCTTCTGCTTGTCCTCCATGTTGGCGTAGCAGGAGTTCAGGAAGTAGTGGCTCTTGGGCGAGACGATGTTGAGCGGGTAGCGCTTGGCGAGCTCGGGATCGTTCGTGTGCGACTCGCGCGGGCCGAGGTAGTCCGGCAGCGGGTCGAGCGCCTCGCCCGGCTGGAAGCCCTCGTACATCTGCCGGAACGGCGGGGCGACGAAGTTCGTGGCGCCCTCGACCTTGAGCATGCACTTGCCGGTCGGCGTCGGGAAGTTCCCCTCCCGGTGCGGCGCCCGGTCGTCCGGCGTGCCGACCTTGAGGCGGGCGAAGCCGTGCTCGCGCATGTAGGCGAGGTCGATGCCCTCGCAGGCCGGGGCGTTCCAGTCGACGTAGTGCTCAAGGCACTCCGCGTCGCTCCACTTGAAGTTCTCCTCCTCGAAACCGAGCCGCGCGGCGAGCCTGCGGAAGATCTCGTTGTTGGGGATCGCCTCGCCCGGCGCCTCGGCGCACTTGGTGTTGTAGGTCAGGTAGAGGTGGCCCCAGGAGAGGATCATGTCCTCCATCTCGGCGCCCATGGTGGCGGGCAGCAGGATGTCGGCGTAGGAGGCCGTGTCCGAGATGAAGTGCTCGGCCGAGACCATGAACAGGTCCTCGCGCATCAGGCCTTCGACGATCTTGTCGGTCTCGGGCGCCTGCGTGACCGGGTTCGAGTTCCAGCACATCATCGACATGATCGGCGGATCGAGCTGCATCTCGCCGGTGAGCGCCCGGCCGATCTGCAGGTTCGAGACGACCCGGGTGCCCTCCGGGATCAGGTCGGGCCGGCAGATGACGTCGAACTTGTAGGGGTGCTCCCAGACGCCGAACTGGGTGATGCCCCCGCCGACATGGCGCCACGCGCCGGTGAGCGCCGGGATGCAGGCGACCGCCCGGATGGTCTGGCCGCCGCCGTAATGGCGCTCCAGCGCCACGCCGATGCGGATGCCCACCGGCTGCTCGGTCGCCATCTCGTAGGCGAGCTTGCGGATGTCGTCGGCGGAGACGCCGGTGATCTCGGCGGCCCATTCGGGGGTGCGGTCCGCGGCCCGCTCCTTCAGCTCCTCGTAGCCGACCGTGTAATTGTCGACGTAGTCCTGGTCGACGAGGCCCTGCGCAATGATGGAATTGATCAGCGCCATGGCGAGCGCGCCGTCGGTGCCGGGCTTGGGCGCGATGTGCCAGTCGGCGGCCTTGGCGGTGCGGGACGCGTAGGTGTCGATCACCACGACCTTGGCGCCCTTCTTCTGGGCGTCCTTCACGATCGCCCAGTGGTGCAGGTTCGTGCTGACCGAGTTGCAGGCCCAGATCACGATGTACTTGGAGTGGATGTAGCTGTCGGGGTCGAGGCCGGCCGTCGGGCCGACGGTGAGGAGCCACGCGGTGCACGAGCCCTCGCCGCAGAAGGTCCGCTCGGTCACGGTGGCGCCCATGCGGTTGAAGAAGGCGTCGCCGCCGTTCAGCCCGTGCACGAGGCCCTGGTTGCCCAGGTAGCTGTAGGGCGCGATGGCCTGCGGCCCGTGCTGGTCGATGATCGCCTTCCAGCGCGACACGATGGTGTCCAGCGCCTCGTCCCAGGTGATCCGCTCGAACTGCTTCGAGCCCTTCGGGCCGACCCGCTTCATCGGGTAGAGCAGCCGGTCCGGGTGGTAGTGGCGCTTCTCGTAGTCCTTCAGCTTCACGCAGAGGCCGCCCCGGGTCATCGGGTGGTCCGGGTTGCCGCGCACGCCCTGGAGCTGGCCGTCCTTGACGTCGAACAGCATCGAGCAGGTGTCGGGGCAATCGTGCGGGCAGCCCCCGAAGAAGGTTTCCGTCAGGCTCTCGGCCTCGGCGACGATCAGGGAGTCCGGCTTGACGATCTCGTTCATGGGTCCTCCGCAGAGCGCGTGAAGCCTCTTTGTCCGGCGGGCTTCGATCGCTGATCCTTCACCTGCGTACCTTAGAAGGAGAAAAATTACCAATCTCACCGCCTGGCCGCCGGTGAGATCGGAAATACGCAGTGTATCCCTGCGTCATAGTTCAGCTCGGAGGCGTCAGGCGTCGCCGGCGAGCTTCATGGTGACGAGGCCCGCGACGATCAGGCCGGCGGCGACCAGCCGGGCCGGACTGGCCTGCTCGCCGAGGACCGCCACCCCCACCGCGAAGGCGCCGACCGCGCCGATGCCGGTCCAGATCGTGTAGGCGGTGCCGAGGGGAAGGGTGCGCATGGACAGGGCCAGGAGGCCGACGCTGCCCACCATGGTGGCGACCATGACGGCGGTCGGCCAGGGGCGGGTGAAGCCGTCCGACAGCTTCATCGCGTAGGACCACGCGACCTCCAGCAGGCCGGCGGCGACGAGATAGATCCAGGCCATGGCGGCCCTCCTGAAAGGGCCGGGCCGTCCCGGGCTTGTGCTCCGCGCAAGCAGAGGGAGGACGTGGCCTCGCACGGCCTAGCTGGGGCCGCGGCAACCGGCGTTCAAGGCTGCCGGTGGGCCGGCGGCTTGCGGCGATGGGCGGCCTGAATCCACCACGCGCCCTCCCTCCCCCCTCTGCGGGGGAGGGGAGAAGCGGCGCCTTCCGCGCCTAATTTTCCTCACCCGCCCAGCCAGTCCCGCAGCTTCGTCCAGCGCGGCTTCATCGTGCCGCCGCGGACCGCCACCGCCACCGCCTTGCGCTGCCCGAGCAGCACGACCAGCCGCTTGCCGCGGGTCACGCCCGTGTAGAGGAGGTTGCGCGCCAGCATGGTCCAGTGCTGCATCGCCACCGGGATCACCACCGCCGGGTATTCCGACCCTTGCGACTTGTGGATCGTCGTGGCGTAGGCCGGCACCAGCGTATCGAGCTCGCCGTAGGGATAGATCACCTCCCGCCCCTCGAACTCGACGATCACCGCGCCCTCCTCCGGGTCGATGCGCGCCACGGTGCCGAGGTCGCCGTTGAACACCTCCCGGTCGTAGTCGTTCTGGCTCTCCATCACCCGGTCGCCGGGGGAGAAGCGCCAGCCGAACCGCTCCACCGAGATCGCCGGGTCCGGGTTCAGCACCGCCTGGAGGGCGTGGTTGAGGTTGCGCGCGCCGAGCACCCCGCGCTGCATCGGGGTGAGCACCTGCACGTCGCGCACCGGATCGAGGCCGAACCGGGCCGGGATGCGCCGCGTCACCACCTCGACCAGGGTCCCGACGGCCGCCTCGGGCTCGTCGATCTCGATGAGGTGGAAGTCGCTCTCCGCGCCGCGCGGGGCCGGTTCGGGCATCTGTCCGGCATTGATCCGGTGGGCGTTCACCACGATCCGGCTCTCGGCTGCCTGCCGAAAAACCTCCGTTAGCCGCGCCACCGGCACGGCGCCGGAGGCGATGATGTCGGCGAGCACCTGCCCCGGCCCGACCGATGGCAGCTGGTCGACGTCGCCGACCAGCAGCAGGCCCGCGTGCTCGGGGATCGCCTTGGTCAGGGCGTTCATCAGCGGCACGTCGACCATCGAGGTCTCGTCGACGACGAGCAGGTCGCAGGCCAGCGGGTTCTCCGCGTTGCGCGAGAAGCCGCCGTGCTTCGGGTCGATCTCCAGCAGGCGGTGGAGGGTCTTGGCCTCCAGCCCCGTCTGCTCGCTCATCCGCTTGGCGGCCCGGCCGGTGGGGGCGGCGAGCAGCACCCGCACGCCCTTCGCCCGCAGGATCCGCAGAATCGTGTCGAGGGTCGAGGTCTTGCCCACCCCCGGGCCGCCGGTCACCACGGCGAGCTTGGCGCCGAGCACGCGCCGCACCGCCTCGCCCTGCGAGGGCGAGAGCGTCTTGCCGGTCTTCTCCGCCACCCAGGGGAGCGCCCGGTCGAGGTCGATCTCCGGCCAGGGCGGCGCGCCCTGCGCCCTTTGCAGCAGCCGCTCGGCGATGGCCCGCTCGGCGGCGTGCAGGCCGGCCAGGAAGATGCAGGCCTTGTCGCCCACGATGTCCTGCACGACCTCGCCGGTCTCCAGGACCTCGAGCAGCGCCGCGCGGATCAGGGGCGCCTCCACGCCCAGCAGCTCGACCGCCAGGGTGACGAGCTCGGCCACCGGCAGGGCGCAGTGACCGGCATCGGTGGCGGTCTGCAGGGCGAACGAGATCCCGGCCCGCAGGCGCTGCGGCGCCTCCCGGGTGAGCCCGAGCTTCATCGCGATGGCGTCCGCGGTCTTGAAGCCGATGCCGCGGATGTCCTTGGCCAGCCGGTAGGGATCCTCGGTCATGACCGCGATGGCCTCGTGGCCGTAGGTCTTGAAGATCCGCACCGCCCGGGCGGTCCCGACGCCGTGGGCGTGCAGGAACAGCATGATCTCGCGCACGGCCTTCTGCTCGGCCCAGCCGGCGACGATGCGGGCGGCGCGCTTGGGCCCGATCCCCCCGACCTCGGTGAGGCGGCCGGGATCGGCCTCGATGATCTCGAACGTGCCTTCCCCGAAAGCCGCGACGATCCGCTTGGCCATGGCGGGGCCGATGCCCCGCATGTGGCCCGAGGCGAGGTACTTCTCGATGCCGGCGATCCCGGTCGGCGGCGTCACCTTGAGGGTGTCGGCCCTGAACTGCAGGCCGTGCTGGCGGTCCGTGTGCCAGATGCCGGTGGCTGTGATCCACTCGCCCGCCCCGATGGCCGGCGCGTGGCCGATCACCGGCACGAGGTCGCGCTTGCCGCGCGCCTGGACCTTCAGGACGCAGAAGCCGGTCTCGGGGCTGTGGAAGGTGACGCGCTCGATCGTCCCGGCCAGCGCCTCGACGGGCTGGCCGCGGTCGGGGGGCTGTGGCGTCGCTCGCTGGTTCATCCCGGGGCCGGCGCGGATGCGCCCGGGACGGCACATCCTGGCGTCGAAGATCGGGGCTCGCCGCAGGGGGAGCAACGGTGGGGCAGCCTCCGGGGCGGGGACAGCGCCGCGACCCGTCGTCACGCGCGGGTCCGCTGGCATAAGGTCGATGGCATCCGCAGCCCGACTCCCGGCCGCGCCCGAGCGTGCCGTCGTCGCAGCCTCGATGAAGGGGTCCGACGATCACAGCATGATTGAATACGGACACGCCGCCCGTGGTCAGCGCCACGTCCCCGGACTCTTGCGACAGTGCACGTAGTGCACTATATTTGCCGGACCGTGATGAGGCGGCTCTCGCGTGCCGACGTTCAAGCGCTTCGATGGCTTCAAGGTCGACCTGCGGTCACGCGATCACAACCCACCGCACTTCCACATGATCGGTCCTGACTTCCACGCCCTGATCGACATCCAAACGCTGCGGGTGATCGAAGGAACCTACGAGCGGAAGGCGTTGGCTGAAGCCGTGGCCTGGGCGGCAGACCAGACCGAAGCCTTGATGACGGAGTGGAGGCGTCTCAATGAGCGGGACTGACATCGTCACCGTAGGCCGAGCACTCCCCAAGCTGTCGCGCGTCGAGGCTGGAAACGGCCGGCACGCCGTGCGGGTCACGTGGGCTTCGGGCTCGCGCGCCGGGCGCACAGAAACGGTCGATCTCGCGCCGATGATCTTCAGCTTCAAGGTCTTCAAGCCCCTGCGCGACGGGGCTGTGGCCTTCGATACCGTGCGTCTCGGCGATTACGGCGCCTCGATCGTGTGGCCCGGCAACGAGGATCTGGATATCGGCGCGGAGGCCATCGAGGAGATGGCAGCCCAAGCCATGACCAACGCAGATTTCTCGGCGTTTCTGACGCGCAACAAGCTGACGCTCGATGCCGCTGCCGCTCAGCTCGGCATCGCGCGCCGGCTCGTGGCCTACTACGTCAAGGACCGTGAAATCCCGCGCGCCATCGCGCTTGCGTGCCGGCAACTCGATCGGAACGGGGCAGACAGGTAGCCGGCCGCAGGAGCGCGGATCGGAAAGTCGCGTCCGCTGTCGGCGCCCGTTCCGGACAGTGACCCTGTCCGCTTTCGAGCCGGACCGCTGTGCCGCCTGTGGGGGCGCTGACGCGCCGCGGCGTCCAGCGGCGTCCGGCGGCTTCCGCCGGAGCGGGTCCGTCGGGTAGGACGGTGGGTGACGCGGTCGCCGTCCGGGCGCCTGCGGCGAGCCTGGAGGGACCATGGCGGCCAAGGATGAGGCGACGTGGCGGGTCGGCGTCCTGTTCTCCCGCAGCGGCGTGAGCGGCGTCACCGAGACCGAGCACTTCCTCGGCACGGCGCTCGCCATCGAGGAGATCAACACGGCCGGCGGGATCCTCGGGCGCCCGATCGAGCCGGTCTGCTACGACCCGGCCGGCGACAACGATGCCTACCGCAACCTGGCCCGGCGCATGCTCGCCGAGGACGGGGTCGAGGTGGTGTTCGGGTGCTCGCTCTCGGCGAGCCGCAAGTCGGTGCTCTCGACCGTCGAGCGGCACAACGGCCTGCTCTGGTACCCGTCGATCTACGAGGGCTTCGAGTACTCGGAGAACATCATCTACACCGGCGCGACCCTGAACCAGAACGTCTTCGCCCTGGCCGACTACCTCCTGCAGGAGCACGGTCCCCGGATCTTCGTGATCGGGTCCGACTACATCTACCCGCGGGAGTCGAACCGGGTGATGCGCGACCTGATCGAGGCGAAGGGCGGGACCATCGTCGGCGAACGCTACGCGCCCCTCGACGCGGATGACGCGGCCCACGCCGCCATGGTGGCCGAGATCCGGCAGGCCGCGCCGGACGCGGTGTTCTCCACCGTGGTCGGGCGCGGCGCCGAGCGGCTTTACCGGGCCTACGCGGAAGCCGGGATCGACCGCGCCCGCTGCCCGATCGCCAGCCTCACCATGGCGGAGGGGCAGATCCGGGCGATCGGCCCCGAGCACTGCGCCGGCCACGTGCTGGCCGCCCCGTATTTCGGCGCCCTGGCGTCCGAGGAGAACCGGCGCTTCGTGACGGCCTTCCAGGCCCGGTTCGGGGCCGAGCGCCCGACCAGCATGTGGTCGGAGACCGCCTACGCCCAGGTCCACCTCTTCGCCCGCGCCCTGGCGGAGGCCGGTACCCTCGATGCCGAGCGCCTCGGCGCGGCGGCCCTGCGGCAGCGCTTCGCGGCACCGGAGGGCGAGCTCGCCTTCGACGGCGAGACGCGGCACATCTGGCTCACCCCCGGCATCGGCGTCGCCCGCGCGGACGGGCAGTTCGATGTCGTCTGGCGGGCGCGCCGGCCGGTGCGGCCGGATCCCTACCTGGCCTGGTCGCGTTTCGAGACGAACTGGCTGGAGGAGGGGCTCGCCGCGTGACCGCCCCCGCCCGCAGGATCCTGGACGACCTGAGACGGGCGCGCGCCCTCGTCATCCATCCCCGAGACGAGGAGGGCGCCGCGCTCCTGGAGCAGCTGCGCCGCCTCGGCTGCGCGGTCTCGCTCGCCTGGCCGCCCCCCGCCGCCCTGCCGCCGGAGATCGACACGCTGTTCATCCAGCTCGACGACGCGCAGGTGATGCACCTGCTGCCGTCCATCGAGGCGACCGAGCCGGCGGTCATCGCCATCGTGGCCTACGAGAGCCCGACCTCCCTGAAGGCGATCGCCGACGTGAACGCCCACGGCGTGCTCAACAAGCCCCTCCATCCCCGGGGCGTGCTGACCCAGTTCGCCCTGGCCCGCTACCGGCGCGGCTACGAGGGCCGGCTCACCAGCAAGATCAACCGGCTGGAGGAGACCATGAAGGGCCGCCGCACCGTCGAGAAGGCGGTCCGGCTGCTCGTGGAGCTGAACCGGATCGACGAGGAAGCCGCCTACAGGATGCTCCGGGAGCGGGCCACGGCCGCCCGGGTGCCGATGGCGAGCGTCGCCGAGGGCGTGGTGTCGGCCCACGAGGCGATGAGCGGTCTCGGCCTGCGCATCGCGCTGGCGGAAAAGACCTGATCGCAGCAGCATGCCGCATTTATGATCTTGCGGTCCGTCCGGCCCGGCGTATCGTTGCCGGACCGGGCAAGGCTGCCCCGCAGCAGACAGGCTGCATCACATCTCGGCTTTGAAGCCTCTGGTTCGCGGATGAACTTCGCGCCCAGGGGCTTTTTGCGTTTTGGAACCAGCATGATCCGAGCGAACGCCTCCGCACGCGCGCCGATACGGGTGTCGTGCATTCAGTTCGAGCCGCAGATCGGTGCGGTCGCCGCCAATGTGGCGCGCGCGTCGGATCTCGTCCGCGCCGCCGCCGCGGAGGGCAGCCGGCTGATCGTGCTGCCGGAACTCGCCAGCACCGGCTACGTGTTCGAATCCGCCGCGGAGGCCGCCGCGCTGGCCGAACCGGTGCCGGACGGCCCGACCACCCGGGCCTGGGCGGCGCTGGCCGCGGAGCTCGGCGTGCACATCGTGGCGGGGATCGCCGAAGCCGCCGGCGAGACCCTCTACAACGCCGCCGTGATCGTCGGGCCGGAGGGCTACATCGGCACCTACCGCAAGGCCCATCTCTGGGACCAGGAGAACGTGTTCTTCGCCAAGGGCGATCTCGGCTTTCCGGTCTTCGACACCGCCCTCGGCAAGGTCGGCATCGCGATCTGCTACGACGGCTGGTTCCCCGAGACCTTCCGCCAGCTGGCGCTCGGGGGCGCGGAGATCGTCTGCATCCCGACCAACTGGGTGCCGATGCCCAACCAGCCCGAGGGCGAAGCCGCCATGGCCAACACCCTGCACCGGGCCGCCGCCCACTCGAACGGCATCTTCATCGCCTGCGCCGACCGGGTCGGGATCGAGCGCGGCCAGCCCTTCGAGGGGCAGAGCCTGATCATCGGTCCCAAGGGCTGGCCGCTCGCCGGCCCGGCGAGCCGGGAGGGGACCGAGACCCTCTCGGCCTTGGTCGACCTCGACGAGGCCGGCCGCAAGGACCTCAACGCGTTCAACTCGCTCCTGCGCGACCGCCGCACCGACCTCTACGGCTGAGCCGGGATCCGCCCCCGCCCCGGTCCGTCACCCAAGCCCGTCACCCAAGCCCGTCCCCCAGTCCGTCCTCAGGAGTTCGTTCATGGTGAAATGGTCCCTCGCCGGCGCCGCGGCGCTCGCCCTCGCGGCCACGGCCGCGCCGGCCGCCGACGGCAAGCCGATCGTCATCGGCGTGCCCGTCGGCCTGTCGGGCGCCAACAGCGTCGTCGCCCCCTCGGTGGTGCAGGCGGCCGAACTCGCCGTGGAGGAGATCAACGCCAAGGGCGGCGTGCTCGGCCGCAAGCTCGTCCTCGAGGTGGCCGACGATGCCTCCGGGGCGGCCGGCGCCCAGAAGG
Source organism: Methylobacterium mesophilicum SR1.6/6 (assembly GCF_000364445.2). Taxonomy (NCBI): domain Bacteria; kingdom Pseudomonadati; phylum Pseudomonadota; class Alphaproteobacteria; order Hyphomicrobiales; family Methylobacteriaceae; genus Methylobacterium; species Methylobacterium mesophilicum. The sequence continues at coordinate 3,902,304 of NZ_CP043538.1, forward strand.
CCTTCGACAGCCTGATCTACCAGAAGAAGGTCGACGTGCTGATCTCGATGGAGACGAGCGCGGCCCGCAACGCCGGCCTGCCCGCCGTCACCAAGGGGAAGGTGCCGTACATCTACACCTCGTTCTACGAGGGCCATTCCTGCAACAAGAACCTGTTCGTGGACGCCTGGGTGCCGGAGCAGCAGGTGCCGCCGGTGGTGGACGCCTTCAAGGCGCAGGGCGCCAAGACCTACTTCCTGATCGGCAGCGACTACGCCTTCGGCCGCGGCATGCTGGGCTTCGCCAAGAGCTACGTCGAGAAGACCGGCGGCAAGGTGGTCGGCGAGGAATACCTGCCGATGGACGGCAGCGACTGGACCGCCATCATCTCCAAGCTGAAGGAGGCCAAGCCCGACGCGCTGATCACCTCGACGGCGGGCGGCGCGCCGAACGTCACGCTGACCAAGCAATTGCGCGGCGCGGGGGTGACGCTGCCCTTCGCCAACCTCGCGCTCGACGAGGGCACCGCCAAGAGCATGGGCGCGGATGCCGAGGGCGTCTACCTCTCGGCCTCCTACGTCACCGGGATCGACAGCGCCGAGAACAAGGCCTTCCTGGCGGCGATGCAGAAGAAGTTCGGCGCGGAGCTGCGCACCCCGAACGACCTCTCGGTGCCGGAATACGAGGCGATCTACCTCTACAAGGCCGCCGTCGAGAAGGCCGGCGGGACCGAGACCGCCAAGGTGCTGGAGGCGCTGCCGACCGTGAGCTTCACCGGGCCTCGGGGCACGATCACCATGAGCAAGCAGCACCACGCGCCGCTGACGATGTACCTCGGCCAGATCCAGAAGGATGGCACCGTGAAGGTCGCCGGCACCTTCAAGGACGTCGATCCCGGCGCGCAGTGCCCGAAGCTGCAGTGAGGGGCGGGGGGCTGGGGGAGCCGCTTCTCTCCCTCCCCCCTCTGCGGGGGAGGGTGGCCCCCGAAGGGGGTCGGGAGAGGGGAGCGACGGGGCAGGATGAAACGCCGGCCTTCATGAAGGTCGCGCCCTTTTCTGAAGCGTCGCTCCCCTCTCCCGACCCCTGCTGACGCAGGGGCCACCCTCCCCGCGGAGGGGGAGGGGGCACAGCGTCACCCCCGCGCCGTCCCCGATCCCGCGTCGGCCCCGCGCCCCGCCTTGTCCGCGGTCGGGGCCGCGGCGGCGCCCGCGCCGTCGGCGTGACGTGCGGGCGGGACGGGCCCGGGCGCGCGGGCCGGCAGGACCGGTGAGCCCGGCAACGGCCGCTCCGGCGATCTCGTCGAACGGGTTCATCGACATCTTCACGTTGGCGAGCTCGACCCCGGAGCCGTCGGCCTTCACGCGGATCTTCACGTTGTAGTCCACCACCCGCTTCACGGGCACCAGAACCTTCATCCTGCCTCTCCTGAAGATCTTCCGATCGCCGGTGACCGGCGTCACGTCCTGCGCGGCGGCATCAGGCGTCGAGCAAGCCGGCGAGCTTCATCGCCACGCCCTGCGATCCCTGGACCTTCAGGCGGCCGGTGGAGAACGCGATCATCGGGCTCAGCTTGCCGCGCACCAGCTTGAGCAGGTTGTCGGAACTCAGCTTCATCACCGTGTCGGCCTCGCCGCCTTCGCCGGTGGAAACGTTCACGCCGCCGCCGGTCGCGTCCACCAGGATGCTGCCGCCATCGGTGAGATCGAATCGCACCCGGTAACCGAGGGTGCTGAGCGCCTCGGACCGTTCCTCGATGGACTCGACCAGTTGCCCGAGTTCCGCCATCGCTCGCCTCCGTCGTTTCGCCTGGAATGAACGCATGCCCCCCGCCCGGCCTTCGGGCAGGGCGCGGGGGTTTCGCGTCAGAACATCGCCTCGTCGAGCGCCATCATCGCGCCCTTGCCGGACTTCACGGCCGCCAGCAGGCCCGCGACCTGGGGCAGGACGCGCTCCATGTAGAAGCGGGCCGTGGCGAGCTTCGCCTCGTAGAAGTCGCGCTCGTCCGTGCCGGCTTTCAGCGCCGTGTGGGCGACCTTGGCGGAGCGCAGCCACATGTAGCCGAGCGCCACCAACCCGAAGAGCCGCAGGTACTCCGTGGCGGCGGCGCCCGCCTCCTCCGGATCCTTGAGGCCCCGCTGGGCGATGTGAGCGGTGGCGAGTTGCAGCGCGCCGAAAGCCTTGGCCAGCGGCTGGGCCAGAGACGACAGGTCATCGTCCTCGATCGCCGCGTCGAGGGCGGCGAGCACCGGGTGGAAGAAGCTGCGCAGGTACCGCCCGGCATGGGCCGGGAGCTTGCGGCCCACGAGATCGAGGGCCTGCACGCCGTTCGTACCCTCGTAGATCATCGAGATCCGGGCGTCGCGGACATACTGCTCCATGCCGTGGTCGCGGATGAAGCCGTGGCCGCCATAGACCTGCATGCCGATGCTCGCGGCCTCGAAGCCGAGATCGGTGAACAGCGCCTTCACCACCGGGGTCATGAGCGCGGCGAAATCCTCCGCCCGGCGCCGCTCGGCGGGGTCTGGGTGGTGCTCCATCACGTCGAGGCTGCGGGCGACCCAGGCACCGAGCGCCCGGCAGCCCTCGTTGGTGGCGCGGATCGTCATCAGCATCCGCCGCACGTCCGGGTGCACGATGATCGGGTCGGCGGGCAAATCCGGACGCTTGGTGCCGACCAGCGAGCGGCCCTGGAGCCGCTCCCGCGCATAGGCGACGGCGCCCTGGTAGGAGGCCTCGCCGGCCCCCAGCCCCTGGATGCCGACCGACAGGCGCTCGCTGTTCATCATCGTGAACATCGCGCGCATGCCCTTGTGCGGCTCGCCGACGAGCCAGCCGGTGGCGTCGTCGAAGGACATCTGGCATGTGGCCGAGGCCTTGATGCCCATCTTGTGCTCGAGGGCGCTACAGGAGACGCCGTTGCGCTCACCCGGCGTCCCGTCCGCCCGGGGCAGGAATTTCGGCACGAGGAACAGGCTGATCCCCTTCACGCCCTTCGGCGCGTCCGGGAGCTTCGCCAGGACGAGATGGATGATGTTCTCGGTAAGGTCGTGGTCGCCAGCCGAGATGAAGATCTTCGAGCCCGTCACCGTGTAGGAGCCGTCCGCCTGCGGCACCGCGCGGGTGCGCAGCAGGCCGAGATCGGTGCCGCAATGGGCCTCCGTGAGGCACATCGTGCCCGCCCAGGTCCCGTCCACGAGCTTCGGCAGGTAGGCGGCCTTGAGTTCCTCCGAGGCGTGGTCCGCCAGCGCCTTGTAGGCGCCGTGGCTGAGCCCCGGATAGAGCCCGAAGGACAGGTTGGTCGAGCAGATCATCTCCTCGACCAGCTTGTTGATGCCTGCCGGCAGGCCCTGGCCGCCATAGGCCGGATCCGCCCCCATCGCGGTCCAGCCGCCTTCCCGGAACGCCCGGTAGGCCTCCGGAAAACCCTTCGGCGTGCGGACCGCGCCGTTCTCGAGCAGGCAGCCCTCCGCGTCGCCGGAGGCGTTCAGCGGCAGCAGCCGCTCCTCGCAGAACTTCGCCGCCTCCTCGAGGATGGCGTCGGCGACGTCGGGGGTGAAGTCTTCCAGGCCCGGCAGGACCGGGGCCTCTTGGTCGGCGTGCAGCTCGTGCAGCACGAAGCGCATGTCGCGCAGGGGAGCCTTGTAGGTCTGCATCGCGTCAGTTCCTCACCGGCCGGCCGGTTTCGATCACGCTCTCGAACCGGTCGAGGGTCGCCTCCGTCCGCACGAGGCGCATGAAGCTCTCGCGCTCGAGCTCGAGGATCGCCGCCTCGTCGACGGGATCGAGGCTGTCGGCCTCGCCCCCGGAGAGCACCGCGGCGAGTTCCGCCGCCACTACGAGATCGTGCTTCGTGGCGATGCCCCGCCGGGCAAAGCCTTCGGCCGCCATGCGCAGGGCCAGCGCCCCGGACGGGCCGGGAAGCGTCAGCGTCACGGGCTTGGGCGGCGCGTAGCCCTCGACCAGCGACAGGGCCTTGGCCTTGGCGTCGGCGAGCAGCCGGTCCCGGTTCATGGTGATGCCGTCGGTCGGACGCAGGAACAGGAGGTCGCGGGCCTCCTCGGCGGACTTGGCGACGGTGGCGGTCGAGACCGTCTCGAACACCTTGGCGGTCGCCGGCATCGGCCCGTTGGGCAGCTTCGGCGCCGATTGCCAGCGGGCCAGCATCTCCTTGCACCCGCCCCAGGCCGGGACGAGGCCGACGCCGGCCTCCACGAGGCCGATATAGCTCTCGGCATGGGCCTGCACCGCGTCCGAGTGGAGCAGGATCTCGCAGCCGCCGCCGAGCGCCATGCCGGCGGGGGCGCTGACCACCGGGAACGGCGCGTATTTCAGCTGGGCATAGGTCTGCTGGCCGAGCGAGACCAGCTTCTCGATCTCCCCCCAGGCGGCGATGTTGGCGGCGAACAGGGCGAGACCCAGATTCGCGCCGACCGAGAAGTTGGTCGCCTCGTTGTAGACCACCAGCGCCTTGTGCTTGTCCCTGACCAGCTTGATGCTCTTGCCGAGCAGGACCAGGATCTGCTCGTCCAGGGCATTGCTCTGCGACGTGAACTCGAAGCAGACCACGCCGTCGCCGATGTCCCACAGGGCCGCCGAGCCGTTCCTGAGGAGCGGCTTGCCCGCGAGCTTGATGTCCTCCAGCCGCAGCACGCCCTCGGGACGGACGATGTTTTCGTAGTCGCCCCCGACTGTCAGAACCTGCCGGCGGCCATCCTCGACCCGGTAGAAGGTCCGGCCGTCCAGGCCGGCGAGGATCGGCGGGACGGCGTGACCGTCCTTCGCCAGCCGCTCGACCACGTAGGCGCCGCCGATCCGGTCGATCAGCTCGAACGGACCCCACTTCCAATTGTAGCCGAGGCGCATGGCCTCATCGATGGCGGCGATCTCGTCGCTCGCCTCGCCCACGAGGCCGGCGGCATAGGCCAGCGTCGGGCCGATCACCGTCCAGGCGTAGCCGCCGACGCGGCCCGGCAGGTCGAGCACCGCGCGGGGGCCCTTCGCCTCCTTCAAGCCGGGCAGGTCCGCCCTGGCGGACGGCCGGTATTCGCCCGTCTTGAGGTCGATGGCCTCCTTGGTCTTCTGCGCGCCCGCCCGGTTCAGGCGGTAGAAGCCGCCCTTGCCCTTGCGGCCGGTATAGCCCTCCGCGATCAGCGTCGTGATCAGCGGCATCTCGCGGTACGTGGCGTGGAACGCGTCCTCCGACGGCAGGGCCGCCCGCAGGCTCTTGGTGGTGTGCGGGATCAGGTCGAGGCCGACGAGGTCCACGAGGCCGAACACGCCGGTCTTCGGGATGCCGAAGGGGCGACCCATCACGGCGTCGGCCTCCTCCACCGGCACGCCGAGGTCGATCGCCGCCGCGATGGCGTTCTGGATCCAGAAGATGCCCAGCCGGTTGGCAATGAAGCCCGGCCGGTCCTTGCAGCGCACGACGCTCTTGCCGAGCCGGCGGTCGGCGAAGCCGGCGACCGCCGCGGCCAGCGCCGGATCGGTCCGCGGGCCGGTGACGATCTCCAAGAGCCGCATGTAGCGCGGCGGGTTGAAGAAGTGGGTGATCAGGAAGTCCTTCGCGAACGCCTCGGGCATCCCCTCGATCAGCGCGTCCAGCGGGATGGTCGAGGTGTTGGACGAGATCGCAGTGCCGGGCCGGCGCACCGCATCGATGCGCCGGTAGAGGGTCTGCTTCACGTCGAGGCGCTCGACCACCACCTCGATGATCCAGTCGGCCTCGCCGAGCCGGTCGAGATGGTCCTCGATGTTGCACGCCTCCACGAGCTTGGCGGCGCGCGGCGACATGAAGGCGGCGGGCTCCGTCTTCAGCATCTTGGCGATGGCGTCCTTGGCCAGCGCGCTCCGGTCGGCGGCGCCCTCCGGCACGACATCCATGAGGAGCACCGGCACGCCGGCATTGGCGACATGGGCGGCGATGCCGGAGCCCATGACCCCGGCGCCGATGACGGCGACTTTGCGGATCCCGGTCATCATGCGCGCTCCAGAAGGGTGGCGATGCCCTGGCCGCCGCCGATGCACTGGGTGGCCAGCGCGAAGCGACCGCCCTCGCGGGCGAGCAGCGCGGCCGCCTTGCCGACGATTCGGGCGCCCGTGGCGCCGAGAGGATGGCCGAGCGCGATGGCGCCACCGTCGATGTTGACGGTCGTCTCGTCGAGGCCGAGGTCGCGGATGCAGGCCAGCGCCTGGGAGGCGAAGGCTTCGTTCAGTTCAACCACGCTCAGCGCGTCCGCGGTGATGCCCGCCCGCGCCATGGCCTTCCGCGAGGCGGCGACGGGACCGATGCCCATGATCTCCGGCTCGCAGCCCGAGACGCCGACGGCGGCGATCCGTGCCAGCGGCTTGAGGCCGGTGCGGCGGATATAGGCGGCGCTGCAGACGAGCACCGCCGAGGCGCCGTCGGTCAGCGGCGAGGAGGTGCCGGCGGTGACCGAACCGTCCTGCTGGAAGGCCGGCTTGAGGCCGGCGAGCCCCTCGGCGCTGGCATCGGGCCGGATGCAGCCGTCGGCCTCGACGGTGCCGGCCTTGGTGGCGATCGGCACGATCTCGGCGGCGAGCCGCCCCTCGGCCTGGGCCTGCGCCGCCTTGCGGTGGCTTTCCACCGCGAAGGCCTCCTGATCGGCGCGGGTGATCTGCCAGCGGCGGGCGACGTTCTCGGCGGTGTCGCCCATGCCCATGTAGGCGCCGGGCCGCTTCTCGTGGAGCGCCGGGTTCGGCATCGGATTGAAGCCCATCATCGGCACGCGGCTCATGCTCTCGACGCCCGCGCAGATGAAGGCCTCGCCGGCCCCGAGCATGATCTGCCCGGCCGCGATGTGGACCGACTGCATCGAGGAGCCGCAGAAGCGGTTCACGGTGACGCCGCCGACGCTGAGGTCGAGGTCGGCGAGCAGACCGATCAACCGGGCGACGTTGAAGCCCTGCTCGCCCTCGGGGAAGGCACAGCCGACGATCAGATCCTCGATGTCCTTCGAGGCGATGCCGGTATCGGCGACGAGCTTGCGCACGACCTGCGCGGCGAGGTCGTCCGGGCGGACCCGGGCGAGAGCCCCTTTCTTGGCCAGGGTGAAGGGCGAGCGGGCGTAGCCCGCGATGAAGACGTCGGTCATGCTATCCTCTCGGAACGATCACGAAGGGGGCGTGCGGGGGTGACGGCCGCCCGCGGGAAAGCGGAGCGGCGCAGGCGCGTATTTCGAGACGGGGTCCGCGGGCGGTTCCCGCTCGCGACGCGCCGCGGCGGGACTGGCCTAGCTCGGAAAGGCGGCCTTCCAACCCGACACCCTCATCCCGAGGTGCGAGCGCAGCGAGCCTCGAAGGAGGGCTCCCGGGATCGCGCGGCCGGCTGGAGGGCTCCTTCGAGGCCTCCGCTGCGTTCCGGCGCCTCAGGATGAGGACGATGGGTGGGATCGTCCCCTCGGATACCCGGCAGGACGCGGTCGTGAAGCGCGGCAGCGCGACCGGACAGGGCTCGGAAGCGTGGTTCGGGCGCGCTTCCTGGCGCCGAACCGGCAGAGAGCGCTCTAGCGCGCCCGCCGCGTGTTGGCCGGCTTGGCGGTTTCGAGGGCGGCCAGCGCGTAGTGCTTGAGCTTCTCCAACTCGCCGAGCGTCTCGACGAGAGCCTTCTGCTGCTCGACGAGCTGATCGATTCGGCCCTCGATCTTCTTCAGAAGGTCGCGCCACTGCTCCTTCTGCGTCGGATCGACGTCGTAGAGATTGAGGTAGTCCTTGATCTCGCGCAGCGAGAAGCCCAGGCGCTTGCCCCGCAGGATGAGGATCAGCCGCACCTTGTCGCGGTGCGCGAAGATGCGCGTGTTCCCGGCCCGCTGCGGATTTAGAAGCCCCTTGTCCTCGTAGAAGCGGACTGTCCTCGCCGTGACCCCCAATTCCTTGGCGAGTTGGGTCACAGTATACAGTGTGTCGGACACAGAGAGCCTTCTCGAACGGGAGGCCACCGTATTCCTGGACTCTATGGAGCGTCAACGTCATGCCGACGCCCGCCTGTCCAGGGCCGCGCGATCGGCGCGGTCGCGCTCCTCCGCGACCAGTTCCTTCTTCGACAGCTTGCCGACCGCCGTCTTCGGCAGGCTCGCCCGGATCTCGATCTCCCGAGGCAGCTCGATCTTCGAGATCCGCGCCGCCAGGAAAACCCGAAGCGCCTCCGGCGTCGTATCATGCCCGGCGCGCAGCTTCACGAAAGCTTTCGGGCTCTCGCCGCGATACGCGTCGGGAATGCCGATCGCGACCGCCTCCTCGACGGCCTCGTGCTCGTAGAGCGCGTCCTCGATCTGGCGTGGATAGACGTTGTATCCGCCGCAGAGGATCAGATCCTTGATCCTGTCGACCAGAAACAGGAAGCCGTCCGCGTCGCGGTAGCCGATATCCCCCGTCTTCAGCGCGCCGTCGAGAAGGATTTCGGCCGTCTCAGCCGGACGGCGCCAGTAGCCGGCCATGACCTGCGGACCCCGGACGAAGACTTCGCCCTTCGCGCCGGGCGGCAGGATCCGATCCGGGTGACGCGGGTCGCGGATCTCGATGGCCGTGTCCGCCAGCGGCAGACCGACCGACCCGGCGCGGCGGCGGGCATCGAACGGGTTGACGCAGACGACCGGCGAACACTCCGTCAAGCCGTAGCCCTCCGACACGCGGCATCCCGTGAGCGCCTCGAAACGGGCGGCGATTTCGGCCGGCAGCGGGGCACCGCCCGAGATGCACAGCCGGATCGATCCAAGGTCGACCGTCGCGGTTTCCGCCGCCTTGTTGATGGCCCCGAAGAGCGTCGGGACCGCGGGAAAGAAGGTCGGCCGCGTTCGGGCGATGGTGGCGAGGAGCTGATCGATCTTGAACTGTGGAACGAGGATGATCTGCGCGCCGATCTTGAGCGCGAGGTTCATCGCCACCGTCATGGCGAAGACGTGGAATAGCGGGATGACGGCCAGGACACGCTCGCGGCCGTCCCGCAAGCCCGCCTCCCGGACGAGCGGGGCCAGCTGAGCGACATTCCCGGCGAGATTGGCGTGGGTCAGCATCGCCCCCTTGGGCGTGCCGGTCGTCCCGCCGGTATATTGTAGCAGCGCGACATCGTCGGGGCGCACGGTGGCACGCGTCCGGGATCCACCGGAACGCCCGACCAGCCTGGCCCAGCGGACGTGCCGCGCATCCGCCGGCACCCGGGCGGTTTCCGACCGCCTGAACAGGCGATAGAGAACGCCCCGGCCCAGGGGCAGCACGTCCGCGAGCGGACAGACCACCAGGTGGTGCAACCCCGCCTCGTCCGCGACCGCGGCGACCGGATCGTAGATCCGGGCGATGTCGGACACGACCATCACCGTCGTCCCCGAGTCGCGGATCTGGGTCGCGCATTCCCGGGACGTGTAGAGCGGGTTGAAGTTGACGACGGTTCCACCGGCTTTGAGGACCGCGAAGTAGAAGACCACGAAATACGGCGTGTTGGGCAGGCACAGTCCGACCCGGACACCGCGCCCGACTCCCAGTCGTGCGAGACCCGCCGCCAACCGATCGGCCAGAGCGCCGACCTCGCGATAGGTCCAAGCCCGCCCGCAGAATTCGAGCGCCGGCCGGTCCGGGAAGCGCGACACGCTTTGATCGAGAAGATCCGGCAGCGTGCTCGATCCAGCGACTTGTCGCCGTGCTTGAGCGGACGCGGCCGCTTCGCCGAGCACGCCATCGATGTGAATGGCCGACATGTTCCCCTCCCTCTCCTGCTCGGCTCTTTTGGGAGCGCTTCGCTTAGGCAGGCCAGGACTGACGTATACGTCAACTAATATCCCAATAGGTCAGACTCGTGCAAGCCCGATCGGCGAACGGGCGTCTGACGCTCCCGGGCCACGGATTGCGCACGCGCGTGGCACGCGGGGCGTCGCCGACCGCGTGGGACGATGCGAGGATCGCGAACGGGCTGGGCGGACCGGGTGCGTGAGAGCGTCCGCCCGCCGTACCGACGCCCAAGTCGAAGGCAGACGACCGGCGCAATCTGTCCCGAGAGCGTAAGCGCGTGGGCCCGCGCGGTCGCGCGAGGCAGAAGCGGTGCCGTCCGCGTCGAAACTGTGCCGGCATTGGTGCCAAAAGGGCACACCCACCGCGGCTCGACCGGCTGCAACCGGTTTCAACCGCCAAACGCGGCGTCTCAACCTTGCAGTTTTATACCCCTTAAGTCACTTTGATGACGTATAGGTCATGATGCCGATCTTGCGAACGGCGATGTCCGGTGAGGTCACAGTGCCAGGCGAAGCCGTGACGGGCCTGAGACAGAAGTCGCCACACGTAACAAAACAAAAAATTATCTTTCTGCATCGATGAGATCTGCAGATCTGGGGGAAAAGGTATGGTTGCCAACATCGGATTTCGTGTCGGAGCGGCCGCGCTGCTTGCCTCGGTCTGTGGAATGACGGAGGCGCATGCGGGTGCGTTTGGGATCCGGGAGCAGAGCACGCAGGCCCAGGGTCTGTCGTACGCGGGGGCGGCGTCGGGCTCGGGCGGCGTGTCGTCGATCTTCTGGAACCCGGCCACGATCACCATGCCTCGCGCGACCGCGCGGGCCCACGCGCTTACGCTCTCGGGACAGATTGCGCCGGTCGTCTGCCTTCGACTTGGGCGTCGGTACGGCGGGCGGACGCTCTTCGACCGCGTGTTCCGGGTCAATGTGAAGTCGATCTTCCACTACGTCCGCGCCATCGCGCCGCTGATGCGCGACGCGGGCGGCGGCGTCATCCTCAACGTCAGCTCGACGGCGGCCCTGCGTCCGCAGCCGGGGCTGACGTGGTACAACGCCTCCAAGGGAGCGGCGAGCCTCGCCTCGAAGTCCCTGGCCCTCGAACTTGCGCCCTGGAAGATCCGGGTGAACGCCCTCTGCCCGGTGATGGGCGCCACCGGCGTCCGTTTCGTCGAACGCGTCGCCTCCCGTCGCCGGACCCGGTCGCGGTCGACGCGACGGCCACCCTCCCCCGCGGAGGGGGGAGGGGGCACAGCGTCACCCGCCGCGCCGTCCCCGATCCCGCGCACCCGGAAACCCCGATGCTGCTCACCCTCGACATCCTGACCACGGCGGCGATCCTGTTCATCGTCGCGATCGGCCTCCTGGCGATCTTCGGCGTGCTCAAGATCATCAACTTCGCCCACGGGGCGTGGCTGACGGTCGGCGCCTACTGCGCGGTGGTGACCGCCCGGCTCGGGCTCAATCCGTGGCTGGCGCTGCCGCTGGCCTTCGTCATCGGCGCGGCGCTCGGCGGCCTCGCCGAGCACTTCATCATCCGCCCGCTCTACCGGCGGCCGCTGGACGCGATCCTCGCCACCTGGGGGCTCGGCATCGTGGTCGGGCAGCTCATCACCCTGGCCTTCGGCCGCGACGTCCAGCTCACCCCGAACCTCTACGCCGGCACCGTCGAGATCCTCGGCGTCGACTACTCCGCCTACCGCCTCGTCGCCCTCGGCATCGCGCTCGCGATCGGCACGCTGTTCGCGCTCACCATCGAGCGGACCCGGCTCGGCCTCTCGGCCCGGGCGGTGATCATGAACGAGACCCTGGCGCGCAGCCTCGGCATCGACACGGGGCGCGTGCGCCTCGTCGTGTTCATGCTCGGCGCCGGCTTCGCGGGCCTCGCCGGCGTCCTGCTGACGCCGCTCACCAGCGTCGACCCGAACATGGGCGTCTCCTGGCTGATCGGCGCCTTCATGCTGGTGATGGTCGCCGACGCCTCGTACCTGGCGCTCGCGGCGGCCTGCCTGGTCTTCGGGGCCGCGCAGGTCCTGATCAGCACCTTCGTGAGCCCGATCCTGGGCAGCATCGCGGTCGCGGTGCTCGCAGCCCTCGTGCTGCGGATCAGCCCGAAAGGTTTCTCCCGTGCTTGAGACCCTGCCCGTCGCCGAGCGCGCCGCCGCGGCACCCCGCCGGCGACGCCTGTCCCGAGCGGCGCCCGTCGTGGTCGCGGCCCTGGCGGCCCTGGCCCTCTGGATCGCGCCGCTCTTCCTCGACACCTTCGCGGTCAACGTCCTGACCCGCTCGATGATCTACGCGGTGCTGGCCGTCACGGTGGACCTGCTCTGGGGCTTCGCGGGGATCCTGACCTTCGGGCAGGCGGCCTTCTTCGGCATCGGCGCCTACGCCACCGCGATGATCCTCGCCGCCTACGGGGCGACGCCGCTGGGGATCGCCGCGGCGGTCGCGGCGGCGCTCGCAGTGCCGGCCCTGCTCGGCCTCGCGGTCGGCTGGCTGTCCTTCTACCACCGCTCGACCCCGCTCTACGCCTCGGTGATCTCGCTGGTCGTCCCGATCGTCGTGGTGCAGCTCATCTATTCGGGCGGGGAATGGACCGGCTCCAGCAGCGGCCTCGTCGGCTTCGACGTGCTGCCCTTCGAGATCGAGGGCTATTTCCGCCTCGCGGCCCTGTTCCTGATCGCGGTCACGCTGGCGGCCTGGATCCTGGTCCGGGCCGATGCCGGCCGCGCCCTCGTGGCGCTCCGGGACAACGAGGCGCGCTGCGCCTATCTCGGCCTCAACCCGCGGCGCCTGCAGATCCGGCTGACCGCCGCGCTCGCCGCCGTCGCCGGGCTCGCGGGCTTCCTGTTCGCCAACGCCTCCGGGGTGGTCGCGCCCGAGAATGCCGGCTTCCTGTTCGGCACCGAGCTGGTCATCTGGGTCGCGCTCGGCGGCCGCGGCACGCTGCTCGGCCCGGTGCTCGGCACCATCGCGATCGACTACCTCGCGGCGAACCTGTCCGGCGACCTGCCGTTCCTCTGGCAGCTCCTCCTGGGGACGGCCTTCGTGGCCATCATCATCCTGCTGCCGGGCGGCCTCGCCGACCTCGTCGGCCGCCTCTGGCGGGCGCTGCCGGTGGGCCGGCGGCAGCCGGCGCCGCCGCGCCTCGTCGCGCGGGTGGCCGCCGCGGAGCAGGCCGCCGCCGCGACCCCCATCCTCAAGGTCGAGAACCTCGCCAAGGCCTACGGCGCCCTGACGGTTCTGGAGGGCATCGACCTCGAGATCCGCGCGGGCGAGCTCGTCAGCCTCGTCGGGCCCAACGGCGCCGGCAAGACCACGCTGATGCGCTGCCTCAGCGACGGCACCGAGCCGTTCAAGGGCGCGATCGCCGTCGGCGGCACGCCGATCACCGGGCTGACGCCGAACCGGATCGTCGGCCTCGGCATCGGGCGCAAGTTCCAGGTGGCGAGCGTGTTCGAGAGCCTGTCGGTGGCCGACTGCCTCCGCCTCGCCCGGGCGTCCCACGACGGCCTGAGCCCGGTCGGGCAGGCGGAGACGCTGGGCCTGCCGCAGGCGGCCCTCGACGTGCTGCGCATGACCGGCCTCGACCGCCAGCTGACGCAGCCGACGCGCCTCCTGTCCCACGGCCAGAAGCAGGCGCTGGAACTCGCCATGGTGGTGGCGCTGGAGCCGCGGCTGATCCTGCTGGACGAGCCCACCGCCGGCCTGACCAAGGCCGAGCGCACCACCATCGGCACCGTCCTCAAGGCGCTCACCGCCGGGGGACGGATCGCCGCCGTGCTGGTCGAGCACGACCTCGACTTCGTGCGCGAGATCTCGTCGCGGATCGTGGTGCTGCACCAGGGCCGGCTCGTCCTCGACGGCACCGTGGAGGCGGTCGTCGGCTCGGAGCTGGTCCGGACCATCTATGCGGGAGGCGGCCATGGTTGAGGCAGCACGGCCGGCGGTGCGGGAGGCAGCAGGGCCGGCGGAGGCCGCCCTCGCCCTCGACGGGGTGTCGAGCGGTTACGGCGCCGTCTCGATCGTGAAGGACGTGTCCCTCTCGGTCGGGCCGGGGGAGATCGTGGCGCTGCTCGGCAAGAACGGCATGGGCAAGACCACGCTGCTCAAGACCATCCTGGGCATGGTGGCCCTGCGCGGCGGCGGCATCACCGTCGGCGGCCAGGCGCTCGCCGGCCTCACCCCCGCCAAGCTCAACGCGCTCGGCGTCGGCTACGCGCCGCAGGAGCAGCCGCTGTTCCAGGACCTGTCGATCCGCGACAACCTGCGCCTCGCGGTGCCCTCCGACCGGATGCTGCCGGAGGCGCTGGAGCGGCTGTTCGGCCATTTCCCCTTCCTCAAGGACCGGCTGGCCCAGCGGGCCGGCACGCTCTCGGGGGGCGAGCAGAAGATGCTGATCCTCGGGCGCGCCCTGATGCTGCGCCCGCGCCTCCTGCTGATCGACGAGATCTCGGAGGGCGTGCAGCCCTCCATGGTCGAGCGCCTGCGCGGCGTGCTCCAGGCCGAGCGGGACTCGGGCGTGTCCATGCTGGTGGTGGAGCAGCACGTCGCCTTCGCCCTGGCGCTCGCCGACCGCTACGCCGTCCTCAAGCTCGGCGAGATCGTCGACAGCGGGTCGGCGCGGGCGCCGGACGCGCAGGCGCGCGTCATCGACCATCTGGCGGTGTGAGGTCGACCCGGATCCGCCACCGTCATCGCGAGCGCAGCGAAGCGACCCAGGGTCGCGCCACGCTCCCGGACGGGGCGCTGCTGGATTGCTTCGCTGCGCTCGCAAAGACGGTGGTGAATCGGGAGTAGGGAGGGGGAAGCCGAAAGCGCATGAGAGAACTCAACACCTTCTCGATCGCCGCCCGCTGCCCGCGGACCGGCCAGCTCGGCGTCGCGGTGGCGAGCGCCGTCCCGGCGGTGGGCGGGCTGTGCCCGTTCCTCAGGGCCGGGATCGGCGCCGTCACCACACAATCCTGGGTGAACCCCTATCTGGCCGCCCGCATCCTCGACGGGCTGGCCGGCGGGCAGGATCCCGACGCGGCGCTGGCGGCGGCCCTCGCAACCGACGACCGGCCCGACCTGCGCCAGCTCGGCCTCGTCGACGCGCGCGGGACCGGCGCGGCCTGGACCGGCGCCGGCTGCACGCCGGCGGCCGGCCACCGCACCGGTCCCGGCTACGCCGTCCAGGGCAACATGCTCGCCGGACCCGGCGTGATCGACGCCATGGCGGAGGCCTTCGCGGGGGGCGCCGCCTGCGACCTCGACGAGCGGCTGATGCGCGCCCTGGAGGCCGGCGACGCCGCCGGCGGCGACAAGCGCGGCAAGCAGTCGGCTTCGCTCCGGATCGTCGCCGGCGAGGATTACCCGCTCCTCGACCTGCGGGTCGACGAGCACGCGGAGCCCGTCGCCGAGCTGCGCCGCGTCCTCCTGGTCGCCCGCCGCCAGCTCGTGCCGTTCGTGGCCGGCATGCCCCGGAAGGACGGTCCGGCCGGCGCCCTTCCGGATGACGTCGTGGCGATGCTCCTCAAACCGCCCGCCGAGCGGCCGGGCGCGGAGGCCGTCGGAGCCCCCGACCTCCTGCGCGACGTCGTCGGCCTGCGCCAGGAGCCTGCGCGGGTCGCGTACCTGCTGGCCCAGTTCGCGCCGGTCCTCGCCGAGATCGCGCGGCTGCGCACCCTCGACCTCGCGGACATCCATCCGCCCGTCGTCTTCGATCCGACCTTGCCCTACCGCCGGGTACCCCATGAGTGATGCCCCATGAGTGATGCTCCCTGGCAGCTGCCGATCACGGAGCTGGCGCAGCGGATCGCGGCGCGGGACTTGTCGAGCGCCGATCTCGTCGGTGCCTGCCTGGACCGGATCGGGCGCCTCGACGGCGATCTGGGGAGCTTCGTGCACCTGTCGCCCGCAGCCCTCGACGCCGCGCGCGCGGCCGATGCCGAGATCGCCCGGGGCGGCCCGCGCGGCCCGCTGCACGGCGTCCCAATCGCCATCAAGGACAATTACACGACGGCCGACCTGCCGACCCGGGCGGGCACCGCGGTGGAGGCCCTGACCTTCCCGCGGGCGGACAGCCACGCGGTGACGCGGCTGCGCGCGGCCGGCGCGGTGATCCTCGGCAAGGTGCGCATGCACGAATTCGCCTGGGGCATGGTCACGCCGCCGACGCGCAACCCCTGGGACCTCGACCGGGTGCCCGGCGGCTCCAGCGGCGGCTCCGGCGCCGCGGTCGCGGCGCGCCTCTGCCCGGCCGCCCTCGGCTCGGATACCGGCGGCTCGATCCGGATTCCCGCCGCCCTGTGCGGCGTCGTCGGCCTCAAGCCGACCTACGGGCGGATCGGCCGGTCGGGGATCGTGCCGCATTCCTGGTCCCTCGACCATGCCGGGCCGCTGACCCGAACGGTGGCCGACGCCGCCCTGATGCTGCAGGTGCTCGCCGGCCCAGACCCGGACGACCCGGCCGCTTCGCGCGCGGCCCCGGTCCCCGACTACACGGCCGGGCTGGACCGGCCGATCCGGGGCCTGCGGGTCGCGGTGATCCGCAATCACTTCTTCGACGCGGTCGACGGGGCGGTGTCCGCCGCCGTCGAGGAGGCGATCCGGTTCTTCGCCCGTCAGGGCTGCACCGTCCGGGACGTGACGGCGCCCGCCCTCCGCCACGGGCTCGGGGCCATCTACGCCATCGAACTCGCCTCCTCGACGGCCTACCACGACCGCAGCATCGCGCTGGGCCACGTGGCGGGCTTCGCCGGGGATGTCCGCGACCTCGTGGAGATGGGCCGGCTGGTGACCGGGCCGGATTACCTGCGGGCCGAGCAGGTGCGGGCGCTGATCATGGCCGAGATGGCGGCGATCCTGGCGGAAGCCGACGTGATCGTCGGCCCGACCGCCCCGCTCACCGCGTGGCGGACGGACGAGACCAGCGTGGCGATCGGCGGCCGGCCGGAGAGCGTCCTGGCGGCTTCCTGGCGCCTCACCTACCCGTTCAATCTCACCGGCCTGCCGGCGATCGCGCTGCCCTGCGGGTTCGACCGGCGCGGGCTGCCGATCAGCCTGCAGATCGCCGCGCGGCCCTTCGGCGAACCCCTGATGCTGCGCGTCGCCCACCAGTATGAGCGGGCGCACGACTGGTGGTCCCGGGTGCCGCCCCTGGTCGGCTGAAGCGATCGGCGCGTCGGGGGCCGCCGAACGGGGCGATTCCATTCAATTGTCCGCAATCAATACCCGGGTTCGTGCGGAACGCATGCGCATTATACGGGCAGGGATTCGTGGAACGCTTTTCCAATCTTGCCGTTGCTGCCTTCAGTTAAATTCAGGAGGCTATCAATGCGTACTGTTCTTCTCTCGGGTGCCCTGTTCGCGGCCCTCTGCGGCGCGACCGTGCCGGCGAGCGCCGAGGACACCACGGTGATCCGCCGCGACGGCCCCGCCGTCGTCGACCACCGCGATACCGTCGTCGAGAAGCGCGAGGTTACCACCGGCAGCGTCGATTGCGGCTCGAAGACCGTCCACAAGGAGGACGGCATGGGCAACTCCAAGACCGTCCACAAGGAAGGCTGCAACTGAGGCACCGCCTCGCCGCTTCCTCTGACGTTCCAGGAGTTATCCTCATGACGAACAAGATCCTTCTCGCGCTGGCCACCGCCGGCGTGCTCGCCCTCCCGATCTCGGCCCAGGCGCAGGGAACCCTGCGCGGTGCGGCCGAAGGAGCCGAGGCCGGTTCGGCCGCAGCCGGTCCGGTCGGCGGCATCGTCGGCGGCGCGGTCGGCGCGGCGACCGGTACGGTGGGCGGAATCCTGGGCGTCGACGACCGCCCGCGCTTCCGCAGCTACGTCCGCGACCGCGGCGTGCGCTCGTACAGCTGGGGCGGTCCGGTCCGGGTCGGCACCGTCCTGCCGGAGGACAGCGTGACCTATTACGACGTGCCCACCGAGTACCGGGTGCGGCCGGGTTACCGCTACACGATCGTCAACGACCAGCCGGTTCTGGTCGATCGCGGTCACCGCATCGTCGAGGTCATCGACTGAGGGGGTGGGGCGCCGGTTCGTCCCGGCGCTCCGTCCCGTCCTTGGCAGCGCAGCGAAGCGATCCAGTGTCGCGCGTCATCGCCCAGCATGGCGCTGCCCTGGAATGCTTCGCTGCGCTCGCAAGGACGGGTGACTCACTTCGACGTGCGCACCCTGAACGCGCGTCAGCTCCGCAGGAGTGCCGCCTCCGGCAGATGCAGCGTGATCCGGTACTCGGCGGCGTCGTGGCTGCGCGTCACGGTCGCTTCGAGCTGGCGCAGGGACATCTCCACCAGCATCGTCCCGAAACCCCGTCCGGGCCTCGGCTCCGGGACGCGGGCCATCCGCTCGCGCCATGCGAGGACGAGTCCGTCCGTCCGCTCCCAGGTCACCGACAGCGATCCGTCCTCCGCCCCGAGGGCCCCGTACTTCACCGAGTTCGTCGCCCATTCGTGCAGGATCATCGCCAGCGACGACACGTGCCGCCAGTTGATGGTGACGAGCGGCCCCTCGATCACCGTCGGGACGTGGTCACGGTAGGGCCGGAGCGTCGCGCCGATCAGGCCCGCGAGGTCGCTCATGCCCTGGCCGTCGGTGGGATCGGCCAGGGAATGCGCCCGCCCCAGCGCCGAGATGCGGTCGCGCATGTCGGAGGCGAAGACCCCGATCTCCCGGTGCGTCCGGGCGCCCGCCGAGATCATGCCGCCGATGATCGCGAACAGGTTCTTCACCCGGTGGTTCATCTCCCGCAGCATCAGGTCGCGGGTCTCGGCGAGCGCGTATTCGGGCGAGACGTCGATGCAGACGCCGACGATCCGCTTGCGGTCGCCGCTCCGGGTCAGGCGCCCGTAGCTGCGGATGTGCCGGGGCGCGTGCTCCGCCGGGCGGACCCGGATGCGGGCCTCGAACTCGTCCAGCCCGTGCGCGGCCTCGGCGAGGGCCGCCTCCAGGCCGGAGCGGTCCTCGGGCGTGACGCAGGCGATCAGGGCCGCGGTGGGATGGGCGGTGTCGGGCGCGAGGCCGAACATCGCGCCGGCGGTGCTGTCGACCAGGATGGTCCCGGCGTCGGGGCTGTACTCCCAGACGCCGATCCCCCCGGCCTTGACGGCCAGTTCCAGGCGCTCCCGCTCAGCGGCGAGCTGACGCTCGAGCGACAGGGCCTCGGTGATGTCGGTGAGCACCAGGGTGGCGCCGTCCACGCTGCCGTTCTGCAGGCGATAGGGCAGGACCCGCAACGACAGCGTCCGGTCACCGTCCCGGGTGGTGATGCGCCGGACGATCGTCGAGCCGCCGGCGCAGACCTCCTGCGCGTCGTGCAGGTAGTCCTGGCCGGCGAGCCGGCTCGCCACGTCGGCCAGCGGCCGGCCGCGGTCCCCCGGCTGAAGCGGGAAGATCGTCAAGGCCGCCGCCGTGTAGCTGCGCACCCGCAGCTCGCGGTCCAGCACGATGACGGCGAGGTCGGTCGATTCGAAGAAGTTGCGCAGGTCGGCGTTGGCAACTGTTAGTTGCTCGACCTTGGTCTTCAGCTCGTCGTTGACCGTGGAGAGCTCCTCGTTCGTCGACTGGAGCTCCTCGTTCATCGACATCATTTCTTCGTTCGAGCTCTTCAGCTCCTCGTTCGTCGTCTCCAGTTCCTCCACGGCCGAGCGCAGCTTGTAGCGCGTGCGCAGCAGCTCCTCCTCCAGGGCCTCTACGTGGTCGCCGCCGGCGTCCATCTCCATGAGGTCGAGGTCGTCCGACGGCTGGAACGTGCCGGTCTCGCGCAGGATCAGCAGCATCGCCCCGTCGGGCAGGGGATCGCAGACCAGCTCGATCGCCTGGGTGCCGTAATCCGAGCGAATCTCCACGTCCCGGACGACGACCCGCTTGCGCGTGTCCCGGGTCTGGCGGAGCAGGGGGCCGATCACGTCGCGCAGGCCCGGCCGCGCCAGCGTGATGGCGCTGGTGCCGCCGGTCCGCGTGACCGGGAAGTCGAAGTAGCGGCTCAGGCGCCCGTAGGCAGCGATGATGCCGCCGTCCTCGTTCAGCACCATGCTGGGCGGGGCGTAGCGCTCGACCACGCGCCGCACCGCCACGGTCTCGTCGGCGATCGACGGCTCGCCCCGGCGCTCCCCGCGGCCGCCCTGCCTCGGCTCGCTCCGCCGGGCGCTGCCGGGCAGGTCGATCGGGTAGTGCGGCGCGCCCGGCGGCCGCTCGAACAGGCGGGCGTGCTGGTCGATGGCGGGGAAGAGCTGCTCGAAGCGGCTGACGCTCTCCGAGGGGCCGAGGAACAGGTAGCCGCCGGGCCGCACCGCGTAGTGGAACAGCGGCACCACCGATTGCTGGAGCCGATCGTCGAAATAGATCAGCAGGTTGCGGCAGGAGAGCAGGTCCACCCGGGAGAAGGGCGGGTCCTTGACCAGGCTGTGGCTGGAGAAGCGGATCAGGTCGCGGATCTCGGCCGCGATCGTGAAGCGCTCGGCGTGGGGCACGATGTAGCGCTCGCGCAGATGCGCCGGGATGTCGGCGAGCGCCGCGGCCGGGTAGTTCGCCTCCCGGGCGATCTGGAGCATGCGCTCGTCGATGTCGGTGGCGAAGATCTGGACCGCCGGCGGCAGGTCGAGGCGGCGGGCCGCGTCGGCGAACAGCATGGCGATGCTGTAGGCCTCCTCGCCGCTGGAGCAGCCGGGGATCCAGACCCGGACGTCCTCGTCCGGGTTGCGGGTGCGCAGCAGGGGCTCGATCGCCCGCTCGCGGAGGATCTCGAACAGCTCGGCGTCGCGGAAGAAGCGGGTGACGTTGATGAGCAGGTCGCGGAACAGCGCCTCGCACTCGGCCTTGTCGGCGCGGACGCGGGCGAGATAGGCGCGGGCGGATTCGAGGCCCAGCACGTGCATGCGCCGCTCGACCCGCCGCACCAGCGTGGTCCGCTTGTAGCCGGCGAAATCGTGACCGACGGCCGTGCGCAGCACCCGGCAGAGGTCGTCCAGATGATCGGCGACCGGACCGGATTCCTCGCCGCCGCCGGTATCGGTGCCGCGGCGGCGGAAGAAGGCCGCGAGGCAGTCCACGATCTCGCCGGGCGGCTGCACGTAGTCGACGAGGCCCGTCCCCACGGCCGAGAGCGGCATGCCGTCGTAGCGCGCCGTGTCCGGCTGCTGCGCCACGCAGACACCGCCGTGCTCCTTCACGGCGCGCAGGCCCGTCGTGCCGTCCGCCCCCGTGCCCGACAGGATCACGCAGGCGGCGTTCGCCTGCTGGTCGACGGCGAGCGACAGGAAGAAGTCGTCGATCGGCCGCCGCAACCCCCGCGGCTGCACGAATTGGGTGAGTTCGAGGACGCCGTTCTGGATGGCGAGGCCCGCGCCCGGGCGGGATGATGTAGACCGTGTCGCCCGCGATGCGCTCGCCGCCCTCGCACTGGAGCACCTGCAGCTCGGTCTGCCGGTCGAGGAGCTGGGCCAGCATGCTCTCGTGGTTCGGGTCGAGGTGCTGGACGATGACGAAGGCCATGCCGGTCGGCGGCCGGGCGCGCGCCAGCATCTCGCGCAGGGCTTCGAGCCCCCCCGCCGAGGCGCCGATCCCCACCACCGGCCCGGCGAAGGGAGCCGGCACCAC
The DNA here is from genome assembly GCF_000364445.2 of Methylobacterium mesophilicum SR1.6/6. Taxonomy (NCBI): domain Bacteria; kingdom Pseudomonadati; phylum Pseudomonadota; class Alphaproteobacteria; order Hyphomicrobiales; family Methylobacteriaceae; genus Methylobacterium; species Methylobacterium mesophilicum. The sequence goes on from NZ_CP043538.1 coordinate 3,923,613, forward strand.
CTGCCCGCTGCCGCCCAGAACCTCGGAGGCGGCGCCTCCGGGCTCGTTATGGAAATCCTGGTGCATCGAGATCCGCGAGCGTGAGCTTGGCCTGCGCGACGGTGGCGACCGTGTTGGCGATGGTCATCAGGGACCCCTCGATGACCATACCACTCTCAGCAAGCGTCGGACTCAGCCGGGACAAGGTCCGGCTGAGTTCGGTATCGTACGCGGAAAGCAACTCGGGTTGCGAGCGGCTGACGTCGAATTGGGATGCGAAAAGAAAGCGCACCTCGCCCGACAGCGTCTTCAGCTTGGACATGTACAGCAGATTGACGAACGGCCGCCCGTCCTTGCGGAAATTCACGATCGGCGTGCGCACCGAAGCCAGCCGGTCGCCCTCGAGGAAGGCGTGGATCTTGGCGCGCGCTTCGCGGTTCTCGGCATCGCGCTGCAGGAGGCGGCAGTTGCGGCCGACGACATCCGCGTCCTCGTACCCGGTCAGGGTGCGAAAGGGCGCGTTGACCAGCAGCAGGGGGTTGTCGTCGCCGACGGAGGCCAGCGCCAGCGCGATGTGGGAGGTCTCGAAATAGGCCTTAAGTTCGGTCGGGATGGTATGCGTGTCCACGGCAGGTTCTCTGTCGCCTCCGTTTCGGTCCGACGCGGTGTGTCCGAACGCTCGATCTAGGGCGGCCCGTCCTGATGGCACGCGCCGCCCGGCTCGTCCTCTGCGCGCTGCCGGCCCTGGAGGATGCGGGGCACTGCGGCACTCCTTCTCTGCGGGGGAAAGCCTGGACCACCAGACCTGTCAACCGGGCGATGCTTCCCAACCCGTCCGCTTGAGTCCAGGCCCCCTCACCCCTCGCCCGCGATGATGCCCCGAATGCGGGTCGCAAGCGCCTCCAGGGCGAAGGGCTTCGTCATCACCTGCATGCCGGGGCCGAGGTGGCCGTGGTTGAGCGCGGCATTCTCGGCGTATCCAGTGATGAACAGGACCTTGAGGTCCGGGCGCCGTTCGCGCCCGGCATCGGCCATCTGGCGGCCGTTCATGCCGCCGGGCAGGCCGACATCGGTGATCAGCATGTCGATGCGCACGTCCGACTGCAGCACCTTGAGGCCCGAGGCGCCGTCCGCCGCCTCGATCGCCGCGTAGCCGAGGTCTTCCAGAACCTCGGTCACCAGCATCCGCACGGTCGGCTCGTCGTCCACCACCAGGACCGTCTCGCCCTGCTCGGCCCGCGGCGCGTGGGCGAGGTCCGGCAGAGCCGCCTCGCCCTCCGCCTCGCCGAGGTGACGCGGCAGGTACAGGCAGACCATCGTGCCGTGGCCGTATTCCGAGTAGATCCGGACCTGCCCGCCCGACTGCTTGGCGAAGCCGTAGATCATCGACAGGCCGAGCCCCGTGCCCTCGCCGATGGGCTTGGTGGTGAAGAAAGGGTCGAAGGCCTTCGCGACCACGTCGGGGGTCATGCCGGTACCGTTGTCCGAGACGCAGAGCGACACGTACTGGCCCGGCTCCAGGTCGCGCTCCTGCGCGGCACGGTGATCGAGCCAGCGGTTGGCCGTCTCGATGACGATGCGCCCGCCCGCCGGCATGGCGTCCCGGGCGTTGATGCACAGGTTGAGCAGCGCGTTCTCCAGCTGGCTCGGGTCGACCAAGGTGGGCCACAGGCCGCCGGCCCCCACCGTCTCGATCGCCACCGCGGGGCCGACCGTGCGGCGCACGAGTTCCATCATGCCCTCGACCAGACGGTTCGCGTCGGTCGGCTTCGGATCGAGGGTCTGGCGGCGCGAGAAGGCGAGCAGGCGGTGGGTGAGGGCGGCGGCGCGCTTGGCCGCGCCCTGCGCCGCGGTGATGTAGCGGTCGAGGTCCCCGACCCGGCCCTGCAGCATCCGGGTCTGCATCAGCTCGAGCGAGCCGACGACCCCGGCCAGCATGTTGTTGAAGTCGTGGGCGAGACCGCCGGTGAGCTGGCCGACCGCCTCCATCTTCTGCGATTGCCGCAGGGCCTCCTCGGCCCGCATCAACTCGGCGGTCCGTTCCGCGACGCGCTGCTCCAGGGTCTCGTTGAGCGCGCGCAGCATGGCGGTGACCCGGTCCCGCTCGGCCTCGACGGCGCGGCGCTCCTCCACGTCGATGAGGACGCCGGGGAAGCTCAGGGGCGTCCCGTCCGGCCCGTGGTCGACCCGGCCGTTCGCCTCCAGCCAGTAATAGTGCCCGTCGGCGCGGCGGACCCGGTACTGGTGCGCGTAGGTCCCGCCCCGCGCGATCGCCGCCTGCATCGCCGCGGCGAGCCCCGCCTGGTCGTCCGGGTGGACGGTCTCCACCACCTGCGCCAGGGTCAGGCCGTCGCGCCCGAGGGCGGGGTCGAGGCCGAAACTCTTGGCGAACGCCTCGTCCACGGTGAAGCGGTCGCTGGGCAGGTCCCAGAGCCACGTGCCGATGATCGCTCCGGCCGCCAGGGCGAGCTGCACGCGTTCGACGTTGGTCCGGGCGATGGCCTCACTGGCGCGCAGCGCATCCTCGGCCTTCCGACGGGCAGTGATGTCCCGGAAGAGCACCGAGACTTGGCGCCGGGCTGCCGGCTCGATCCGGGCCGCCGAGACCTCGATGGTGCGGTCCACCAGCGCGAAGTAGCGCTCGAACCGGATCGCGGTGCCGGTGCGGAGCACGCCGCCGTAGAGCGTGAGCCAAGCTTCCGCATCCTCCGCCGGGACGAGGTCGCGCAGCGTCCGCCCCACGATGTCGGGGATCCCGGTGTGGCGCTCGTAGCCGGGGTTGGCCTCGACGTGGACGTAGTCGCTCAGCGGGCCGTGCGGACCGTCGAAGAACGCGATGATGCAGAAGCCGTCGTCGATGGCCTCGAACAGAGTCCGGTAGCGCTCCTCGCCGGCCCGGACGGCCTCTTGGGCCTGCCGCTGCTCGGTGATGTCGCGCGCCACGCCGGAGAACCGGACGGGTCGCCCGTCGGCGTCGCGCTCAAGGTCGCCCCGACGCGCGATCCAGCGGATCTCCCCGGTATCCGGCCGCCGGATGCAGTACTCGACATCCCGGAGGATCGCGCCGTCCTCGAAACTTCCAGCGGTCGCGACGCGGGGCCGGTCCTCCGGGACGATCAGCGCTTCGAGCGCCGCGGCCGGGTAGGTCTCGCGCTCCGGCAGGCCGAAGAGGCGGCAGAAATGGGGGGTCGGCTCCACGATTCCGTCATCGACTGCCACGGAGAACAGGCCGATCCCGCCGGCCTCCTGTGCCCGGACCAGGCCGCCCTCGGCCGCCCGCAGGGCCAACCCGGTGGCGTGCAGGTCCGTGCGGTCGCGCAGGACCTTCACGTAGCCGAGATGGGCGCCAGCCCCGTCGCGCAGCGGCATCATCTCGCCCGACGCCCAGAGGCGGCTGCCATCGGCGCGCATGTGCCAGCCGTCATCCTCGGCCCGGCCGTGGTCCAGGGCCGCGCGCATCTCGGCTTCGGGGCGGCCCGCCGCCCGGTCCTCGGCGGTGAACAGGCGTGCGATGGACTTGCCGCGCATCGCGCCTGCACTCCAGCCGAGGATGCGCTCCGCGCCCGTGTTCCAGTCGGTGACGTGGCCCTCTCGGTCCGTCGCGATAACGGCGAACTGGGTGGTGCTGTCGAGGATCGCCCGCTGCCGCTGAGCCCGGTCGCGGAGTTCGGCGGCCTCCGCTTCCAGCGCACGGACGCGCTGCAGGAGGTCGTCGGTTCCGGCGGCGTTCACGGTCAGACCCCGCGCCGGGCGGCCGGATCCGGCACCCTCGCCGCGCGCGCGACCGGGCCGGTGCGCGGGCAGGAGGCACGGGCGGTCTCGTTCGGGCTGGCGGCGGAAACGGTCACGTGGGGCGGGACTGCCGTTCACAAAGGGTTGGTGACGGCCTTCTGCCGGAAACGGGCCTCCGGCGCCACACGGGGCCGGCACTCAACGCAGATCCTCGGGCGTCCGTCGCCCGCGCGGTGTCCGCGGGCAGGGCGGTCACAACTCTCGGTTCTCGTTGTGATGCGATCCCTTGCGCGGAACCGGTATCCGGTTCGGCAGGGAGTGCTCTAACGCCCCTCGGCGAGCCGGCATGCCGCGCCGTTGGCCCGGGGCCAGCCATAATAGATCGCCTCCGCCCGCACGCTGGCGCGGGCGGGAACGCGCGGCACCGACGTCGTCTGCGTGTCGAGGACCGAGCCGCCGGCACCGGTGAACGTGCAGAGGAGCGTCACCTGCACCACCGCATCGGGGCCTGGATTGCGCAGGTCGACCTGCGCGCGCTGGGGCTCGTGCGAATCCGGCGGCGTGTGGAGCTTGGTGTCCTGGACGACGAGGCCCCCACCCTGCGCGGCCGCCGCGACGGGCGCGCCCACGACCAGAAGGGCGATCATCCATCGAAGAGACCAGATCCGTTCCACGACCGATTCCATGACCCGTCCGACGCTCCATCGCTCTGATCGCCTCGGAGCCGGACCTTCAGACCGGCTGCGAACTGTTCTCCAACTCCCAAGGCCGGGTTGCGGATCGTTGCGGATCGCCGGAGGATCGTTTTGGCGCGGTCCAGCCGCCCTGCGGCGCTTCGCCGGGGCTGGATCCTGCCGAAACGAGAACATATAGTGAACGAAGAGTGGGACGCGCCCATATCGACGCGGAGGAGCGAGGGATGGCACGCTACCGGTTTCACTGTACCAACGGTCTCGAATGCGTGTTTGATGCGCGGGGTCGCGAGGTTCGCGCATCATCGCGCTTGGTCGAGCGGGCACGGCAGGTTGCGGCCGATGTGCGGCAGTCTCTGGCGAGCCGGAGCGACTGGGCCGAGTGGCGCGTCAGCGTGCACGACCTGACCGGGCGCCGCGTGCTGGTCCAACCCTTCGAGCCGTCGCTCGACCGGGTGAAGGTGGCGGCCTGAATGACGACGCCGACGAAGACGGTCCGGCAGCCGCAGACGGCCCCGCTGAGGACGGGCGCGGGCCGGGATGACGTTGATCAGACGGTCCGTCCGCTGAGCCTGTCCGAGTTCATCGGTCAGCGGGCGGCGCGGGCGAACATGCAGATCTTCATCGAGGCGGCGCGCAAGACCGGGCAGGCGCTCGACCACGTGCTGTTTGTCGGCCCGCCAGGCCTGGGCAAGACCACGCTGGCCCAGATCGTGGCGCGCGAACTGGGCGTGAACTTCCGCTCCACCTCCGGTCCGGTGATCGCCAAGGCCGGGGACCTGGCCGCGCAGCTGACCAACCTGGAGGAGCGCGACGTCCTGTTCATCGACGAGATCCACCGGCTCAACCCGGCGGTGGAGGAGATCCTCTATCCGGCCATGGAGGACTACCAGCTCGACCTGATCATCGGCGAGGGCCCGGCGGCGCGCTCGGTCAAGATCGAGCTGCCCAAGTTCACGCTGGTGGGCGCCACGACGCGGGCGGGTCTCTTGACCACGCCGCTGCGCGACCGGTTCGGCATCCCGATCCGGCTGGAGTTCTACGAGATCGACGAGCTGGAGCAGATCGTGGCCCGCGGCGCGCGGGTTCTGGGCTTGGGGATGTCGGCGGAGGGGGCCAACGAGATCGCGCGGCGGGCGCGGGGCACGCCGCGGATCGCGGGGCGTCTGCTGCGGCGGGTGCGGGACTTCGCGGTCGTGGCGGAGGCCGAGACGGTGACGCGGGCGATCGCCGACCGGGCGCTGCAGCTGCTCGACGTGGACGGGGCGGGGCTCGACGTGATGGACCGCAAGTACCTGGGTCTGATCGCGCGCTCGTTCGGGGGCGGGCCTGTGGGGATCGAGACGATCGGGGCGGCGCTGTCGGAGCCTCGGGACGCGATCGAGGACATCATCGAGCCCTACCTGATCCAGCGCGGCTTCGTGCAGCGCACGCCCCGCGGCCGCGTGCTCACCCGCCACGCCTACCGCCATCTCGGCATCGCCCAACCGAAGCGGGAGCGGGATCCGGTCGCCGCCTGAGTTCCCCCTGTCAGCGCCTTGTCCCGGCCTCGGCCAAGCGGCGGTGCGCGCCGCCTGACCCGTATTTTTCGGTCACGCGCGAGGCAGGTACGGAGCATCGTCGCGCAGACGGACGGTGCGGCGGCGATCATGGCGTCGCTGCAGGCGCTCAACGCGGCTCAGGCGCGCAGCGCCGTCTGCATCGGCGGCACCCACGACCGGATCGTCGGCCTCGCCGAGCAGAGCGACACCGCCCTGCAGCCGCTCGCGGCGTCGTTGGGCACCTATCGCGACCGCTGCCTCTGCGAGACCCGGGAGGAGCGCAGCACGGTCAACGCCGCGACCGAGCAGATGCGCACCCTCGATGCCCTGATCGTCACCCTGGAGGAGGTCGGCGGCGCGACCCGGATGCTGGCGCTCAAGGCGAATAGCGAGGCCGGCCGGGCCAGCATCCACGGGGCCGGCTTCGAGGTCATCGCCCGGGCGCTCCAGGATCTCGCCCAGACGTCGCCGTCCGCCAGGGCGGAGGCGCGTCTCTAGGTCTCGAATGCCCAGCGGACGATCGGCGAGGTGCTGATCGCCGATCGCGGCGATGACGTGGCCCGGACCGAGCAGCACGGCTCCAGGCTCTGATGGCCGACGTCGACGGGATCGCCCGGGCGACGACGCAGGGGCTCCTCGGGATGGCGCGGACCGAGTTGACGGAGCTCAAAGACCGGACGGCCGCGGTGGGCGAACAGGTGCTGTCGGTCTTCGGCCAGATCCCGTTCAAGGATGGGATGCGCCAGCAGATCGAAGCGGTCGATGGCGATGCTCCGCGAGTATCTTGGGTGGGACGCGGCAGCGCCTCGGCGGGGGCGAGCCGGAGGGCACGATCCGTCCCGCGGAGATCCTGAAAGCCGCCCGGGCGCATTACGTCACGCAGATCCGGCACGCCGTCGATGCCCGGGCCCCTGGCCAGGAGGCGGCCGGTGCGGAGTCTCCGGACATCGATCTCATCTGAGAGCCCGTCCGAACGCGCGATCCGGAATGTCCAGGGCTTGCCCCCGGTCACAGGCGCGCACGGGCCGCCCGCGTTCCGGAAGCCCTCAGAGACAGGTCAGGCCACGAGGGGAAACGTCCCTCCCGCCAGCCGGCAGAGGGCGAGCAGCAGCAGGAACCGGTCGGAGGGGTCGACAGATCCCGGATCCGGCGATGCTTGACGCAGCCGCGCGATCGGATTGGAAAGTCCGACTGGAGCTTCGATCTGCTGCGCGCCGACACTCATGATCGTGAGCCTCTGTTCGCGCCCGTGAAGCCGGAGCAGCGCAGGTTCCGCCGATTCCTATTTGCATGCTGCGCAATGGTTATCTTTGTAGTTCATGTATCATTGGGACATAAACTTGATTTATGGTTCTATATAGTGAAATCGATTTGGCCTCATCCGCTGCGCTGCGAGTTTCGATGTGGAATAAGCCGCACCGTTTCACAGCGCATCTGCCTGGCGCCTGCCCTTCTTCGATGACGGCGCGGAGACGTGGAATGGTTAAGCGACAGGGTTTCCCGCGCGTCTCTCGGATTGGTTAGCAGACTTTTAACGTTCTTGTGTGAAGTTGGTCCGAATAGCTCTCAAGATCCTATCGGATCTTATTCGACGCAAGAAGAACATCGAATTGAGGGTATTGGGCTGTTCTCGGCGGAATGCATTCGGGGAGCGGCTTGGTGGACGGTTGAAGCTCAAGCGTACGAAAGGAATTTCGTAGAATGTCCTCGATTACTCTATCCGCTGCCACGCGTCAGAACCTGCTCTCGCTGCAGGACACGGCGCAGCTGATGGCGACCACCCAGAACCGCCTCGCCACCGGCAAGACGGTCAACTCCGCCCTCGACAACCCGACCAACTTCTTCACCTCCCAGGCCCTCGACAGCCGCTCCAACGCCCTCAACACCCTGCTCGACGGCGTCTCCAACGGCATCCAGTCGATCCAGGCGGCCAACCAGGGCATCACCTCGATCCAGAAGCTCGTCGATCAGGCCAAGTCGATCGCCAACCAGGCGCTCTCGACCCAGCTCTCCACCACCGGCACCGCCGCCAACGCCTACAGCGCCAGCGCCTCCAGCGCCTCCGTGCTGCTGACCATCAACGGCACCTCGGTGTCGGCCAACATCACCGCCTCGTCGAGCATCTCGGCCACCGTCGCGGCCCTGAACGCCGCGGTCAGCTCCGCCAGCACCTCCTCCAACGGCTCGTTCGGCGCCGGCGCGATCTTCTCCACCGACAGCACCGGCACCAAGATCGTGCTGAATGCCCAGGCCGACGTCGAGTTCCAGAACTCCACCAGCCAGGCGGCCCTGGGCTTCACCTCGTCCTCCACCACCGCCTCGACCTACGGCACCGCCGCCTCCACGGTGGTCAGCAGCGACCTGGCGGTCTCCGGCGTGACCCAGCGCGCCTCCCTGGCCCAGCAGTACAACAACCTGCTCAACCAGATCACGCAGCTCGCCGGCGACGCCAGCTACAACGGCGTCAACCTCATCGCCGGCAAGGGCAACGACCTGAACATCAAGTTCAACGACACCGGCAGCTCGAACCTGAACGTCGCCTCGGTCGATGCCACGTCCACCGGTCTGGGCCTGTCGGCGATCACCAACTCGAACAGCTCGACGAGCTCGAACGGTCTGGGCAACTTCCTGCTGAACGCGGACGTGAACAGCACCCTGGCGACACTGACCAAGGCGGGCAGCGCGCTCAACTCGGCGGCGAGCACGCTGGGCTCGAACCTGTCGGTGGTGCAGAACCGTCAGGACTTCTCCAAGCAGCTGATCAACGTGCTGCAGACCGGCTCGGCCAACCTGACGAACGCGGACCTGAACCAGGAGGCGGCGAACTCGCAGGCGCTGTCGACGCGCCAGTCGATGGGCATCTCGGCGCTGTCGCTGGCCAACTCGGCCCAGCAGGGCGTGCTCCAGCTCCTGCGCTGATCGCGGCCGCGCGCGCCGCGCACGCAAGACCGGCCGGCCGGGGCGACCCGGCCGGCCTTTTTCGTGCGCGATGCCGGCGGCCCGCGGCGGTCCCAGTATTCCCCACCCGGGCGCGATGATAGACCATCGGGCGCCGCGCCTCCGGTCGGCCGGCGGAACGGTTCGGCGGGGACGCGACCCGCGCCGCGACCGTCGCCATCCTCCTGCTTCCGTGAGGCCGCATGACCATCGTCACCACGATCGAGGATCTGCGTCGCGTCGCCAAAGCCCGCGTGCCGCGGATGTTCTACGATTACTGCGATTCCGGTTCCTGGACGGAATCGACCTATCGGGCGAACGAGGATGATTTCGCCGCCATCAAGCTGCGCCAGCGCGTGGCCGTGGACATGACCGACCGGTCGCTCGCCACCACGATGGCTGGTCAGGCCGTGACGATGCCGGTGGCCCTCGCGCCGACGGGCCTCACCGGCATGCAGCGCGCCGACGGCGAGATCCTGGCCGCGCGGGCCGCGGAGGCCGCCGGGGTGCCGTTCACCCTCTCGACGATGAGCATCTGCAGCATCGAGGACGTGGCCGAGCACGTCACCAAGCCGTTCTGGTTCCAGCTCTATTTCATGCGCGACCGCGCCTTCAACGACCGCCTGATCGACCGCGCCAAGGCCGCCGGCTGCTCGGCGCTGGTCCTGACCCTCGACCTCCAGATCCTCGGCCAGCGCCACAAGGACATCCGCAACGGCCTCTCGGCGCCGCCACGCTTCACCCCCGCGACGCTCATCGACCTGATGACCAAGCCGCGCTGGTGCTGGCACATGCTCCGGACCCAGCGGCGTACGTTCCGCAACATCGTCGGCCATGTCGAGGGCGTGGCCGACACCCGCTCGATCTCGTCCTGGACGGCGCAGCAATTCGATCCACGCCTCGACTGGGACGACGTCCGCCGCATCCGCGACCGCTGGAAGGGGCCGCTGATCCTCAAGGGCGTGCTCGACGTCGAGGACGCGGCGCGGGCGGTCGAGACGGGCGCGGACTCGCTCGTGGTCTCGAACCACGGCGGCCGGCAGCTCGACGGCGCACCTTCCTCGATCGCGGTCCTGCCAGAGATCGCCGAGGCGGTGGGCCACCGGATCGAGGTGCTGATGGACGGCGGCATCCGCTCGGGCCAGGACGTGCTGAAGGCGGTGGCCCTCGGCGCCAAGGGCGTCTTCGTCGGCCGCGCGTTCCTCTACGGGCTCGGTGCCTACGGCGAGGCCGGCGTCACCCAGTGCCTCGACATCATCCGTCGGGAACTCGACATGACGATGGCCCTGTGCGGCCACCGCGACATCCTGAACGTCGACCGGTCGATCCTCCGGGCGCCGCCCTTGAGCAACCATCCCGCTTGGTGAGCGCCGCCCCCACGAAGTCGACGGTCCGGTAATCCACAGACAGGACGATACGACGCGCGGACCCTGCCTGTTCCCGTGCGTTGGACTGGGCGGCGGGGCTGGGGCCGCGGCGTAACGTGTGCAGGTGGATGTAATGGCCGAGATCCGAGGCTTCGGACCCGACGAGCGTGCGGCGGTTCTGGAGCGGCAGCGGACGCGGAAGATGGCGCGGTCGGCCCACGCCTATGTCCGGGGCAGCACCGTGAAGTTCTACGAGTGGCTGGACGGACTGGCGCGCGGCACCCTGCCCGAGGGACCGCCGGTCTGGATCTGCGGCGATTGCCATCTCGGCAACCTGGGACCGCTCGCCGATGCCGAGGGCCAGATCGACATCCAGATCCGCGATCTGGACCAGACCGTCGTGGGCAACCCCGCCCACGACCTCATCCGCCTCGGCCTGTCGCTCGCCAGCGCGGCCCGCGGCTCGGACCTGCCCGGGATCGTCACCGCCCGGATGCTGGAGGAGATGCTCAGCGGCTACGCAAGCGGGCTGTCGGGCCCCGGCGGGAACGCAGCGCCCCCCGAACCGGACGCTGTCCGCACCGTCCGGCGCCGGGCCCTGGGCCGGCGCTGGAAGCATCTCGCCCGGGAGCGCCTCAAGGACGTCGAGCCCTCCATCCCGCTCGGGCGCAAGTTCTGGGCGCTCGATGGGGCCGAGCGGGCGGCCCTCGACGCGCTGTTCCGCGAGGAGGCGGTGCGCCGCCTCGTCCTGAAGCTCAACCGGCGCGCCGCCGAGTCGGAGGTCCGCCTCGTCGACGCCGCCTACTGGATGAAGGGCTGCAGTTCCCTGGGCTTCCTGCGCTACGCCACCCTGGTGCGCATCGTCGAGCCGGATGGCCGGCGCACCTTCGCGCTGGTCGACCTCAAGGAGGCGGTCCCATCCGCGGCCCCGGCGGCACCGGACGCCGACATGCCCCAGGATCCCGCCGAGCGGGTCGTGGCCGGGGCGCGGGCGCTCGCGCCGAACCTGGGCGAGCGCATGCTGTCGGTGCGCCTCCTCGACAAGCCCGTGGTGATGCGCGAACTGGCGCCGCAGGACCTCAAGCTCGACGTTGACCAGTTCAGCCGGGAAGAGGCGGTGCGGGCGGCGCACTACCTCGCCTTCGTGGTCGGCAAGGCCCATGGCCGGCAATTGGACGCGGAGACGGCCGCGTCCTGGCGTGCCGAGATCCTGAGGGACACCGACGACGGCGCGCAGGCGCCGACCTGGCTGTGGTCGAGCGTCGTCGAACTCGCCGGCCTCCACGAGACCGGATACCTGCGGCACTGCCGCCGCTACGCGCTCCGCGAAGCCGCCTGAGGGAGGATCCGGAACGCGGCGCGGAGGGCCAGTTGCTGGGGCTACTTGCCGGGGCTACTTGCTCTTGCCGCCCTTCTTGCCCAGCTCGGCCTGCGCCGACGAGGACTTGCGCGGGTTCGACTTGCCCTCGCGGCTCGCCTTGGCGTTGGCCTTCTTGGCGGTCGCGCTGCCGTGGCCCTTCTTCTCGGTCATGTTCGCCTCCGTGTGGATGGCGATGAAGCGCCGACAGGCCCGCGCCGTTCCCCGGGATCAGGGTTTTCCCCCGGACACGTGCGCGCACCCACCCCCTTCATCCCGAGGTGCCCGCGTCAGCGGGCCCCGCAGGAGCCTTCCAGAGGGACCTGCTATCCCTGGATGGCTCCTTCGAGGCCTGGCCTGCGCTGCACAGCCCCTCAGGATGTGGGGTTCGGATGGGATCGCCCGATGACCCGACCACAGCGCCCTGTCGTGTACCGTGCGCGTTGCGATCGGACACGGCTCCAAGTCTTCGTTGTGGTGCGCTCTCCGGCGCCGGACCGGTCGTGCAGGGCAAAGCCTTAAGGCCCTTCCGGCACTCTACACCTGCAACGAACGTGACGGGGGACATCACCATGGAGGAGCGTCGCGCGAAGCTCAGGGCCAAGGTCGCGCTGACGGGGCATGCCGCCTTCCCGAGCGCGGCCGCGGAGGTGCGGTGCCTGGTGATCAACGTGTCGAATATCGGCGCCTGTCTGAGCTTCCCGAGCGGAGTGCCGGTGCCCCGGATGTTCAACCTCCGCATCGGTCCCGATCCGAAGCCACACGCGGTGCGGGTGGCGTGGCGCCGGGCGAGCGACGTGGGCGTGGCCTTCCTCGCATCCCGGGCTCGGACCCCCGACGTCATACCGGGATGACGGCACCGGGCGGCAGCGCGTCACCCGCCGGACATGCACGCCTTGAAATGCCGTTTGCGCAGCTGCCGGTTGTATTCGGCGTACTGAGCCGCCCCCTTCGCGCCGGAGATCATCTGAAAGGCCTCCGTCTTGCACTTGATCCGCTGCGGGCTGTCACCCGCCACGGGCCGGTAGACGAAGGTGCGGACGTGGCCCGCATGCGCCGGGGACGGCAGGCCCGCAGTCACGGCGAGCAAGAGTGCGGCTGCGAAGGCTTGGCGGACCATGGGCGTCGCCCCGAGCGATTGTCACCGCCACAGAGAGACTGACGTCGATATTGTCCGTCAAGGTCTTTCGTTGTGTCTTTCCTTGTCGCGATCCGGGCGCCGATGATGGTCGCCGCAGGCCGTCCGGCCGCCGCGGGTCTGTTCCAGGTCTGCGCGGGCGACCACGCTGTCCCGCACGGCTCGACCGGCCCTATCGTGACGGTCCGAAGCTCGCCGCGGCAGGGTCCGCAGGCCGCCCGCCCCCGCTCTCGAACCGGCGCGCGGCGACGAACGAGAAGCGCCGCCGCAGGCCGAGGATCGGCCGCTCGATCAGGTGCCACGACACCATCGCGAACAGGAGGATGCAGGGCAGCGCCAGCAGGACCTGGCCGGTCGTGGCGCGCACGGGCACGAGGGCGACCAGGGCCTGCTGGATCGGCCAGCCGTACAGATAGATCCCGTAGGAATAGTCGCCGCGCCGCAGCAGGGTGGGGACCCAGAGGTCGGTCACGCCCAGGCAGACCGTGAGGTAGACCAGCGCCGGCAGAACCACGAGGTTCAGAAAGGGGAAGACCGGCACCGCCGTCACGGCGGTCAGGTCGAGCGCGCCGGCCGCGCCCACGGCCAGGACGGCCACGCCGATCAGGCGCAAGTCGTAGGGCAGGCGGTAGCGGTAGAGGTAGGCGGCGATTCCCAGCAGGAACGCCACGTAGAGGCGTGAGGCCTTGTCGACGAGCAGCTTGTCGGCGAGCCGCGCCGGCAGGCTCGCGGGCTCGCCCGGGCTGGCGAGTCCGAGGAGGAAGCCGAGCAGGATGATCAGGCCGGCCGCGCCAACGACCAGCCCGGGCCGCCGCAGCGATCCGGTCAGCACGCACAGCGACATGAGCGCGTAGCAGGCGATCTCGTGCGGGATGGTCCAGAGCGAGCCGTTGACGACATCGGTGGGGTTGTGGGCGAATACGCCCGGCAGCGTGTAGACGATGAACCCGAGGATGTTGGCGAAGTACCGGACGGTGTGCGGGTCGGTGGCGTAATCCGCCAGCGGCAGAACGGTGAAGAGCGGCCCCAGGACAAGGGCGCTGAGCACGACCTCCACCGCCAGGGCGGGCACGATCCGGAGCGCCCGGTTCAGGAGGAAGTCGCGCAGCCGCAGCCGGAGGGCGCTGCCGGTGATCAGGAAGCCGCTCAGGCCGAAGAAGGCCGCGATGATGCCGTAGCTGCCGAGTTCGAAGAAGCCGTCGACCCGGGTGATCTCGTTGTTGACGATGGCGCGCCCGTGCCAGATCACGACGGACAGCGCCAGGACGATCCGCAGGAGGTCGAAGCCCGGGGCGAGGCCGCCGCGCCTGTCGAGTATGGAGCCAACGGTCTGCATGGACGAGGTCCGGTTGCGGGACGGATCCGCCCTCCATCGCAGGCCATTCGCTAAGAAAGCGGCACAGCCTGACGTGCGACGCCGGCCGCACGGCAATCCGGGGTAGGCAGAGGCGGGATCCGCAGGGACTGGCCCTCGCGTTCCTCCCCGCGAGGGCTGACGACCCCCTCCGACCACCGCACCGGGCCGTGCGAGGCCCGGCGGGTCCTCAGATGAAGTGCGCCGGCAGCGCCAGATCCTGCGCGTACTGGACCAGCGCCAGGGCCAGTCCTGCGATCATGGTCCACGCCACGATCCGGTCCGTGCCGGTCATTCCGGCGGTCATCATCTGCGTGGCCATCGATCGTCTCCCCGTCAGGGCGACCGTCGCTCGGCCGCTTCGAGGTGGGCTTATGGCCAAGCTCGTTTGCGTGATGATTGCGTCGAATATTTCGTCCGTCGTGCAAAAGATTGATCAGTCGAGGTGACAGGGCGTTCGTACAAGAACAGTCAGTAGACGCCCACGGCCTCCTCGGGGAAGCGGACCGAGAACACCGCGCCCAGCCCCGGCCCCGCGCTCTCGGCCGTGGCGCGGCCCCCGTGCAGCTCGGCGATGCGCCGGACGATCGAGAGCCCGAGGCCCGTGGAGCCCTCGCCGCCGGTGGGCTTCGCCGAGAGGCGCTGGAAGCGGCCGAACACCCGGGTCGTGTCCTCCGGCGACAGGCCGGGCCCGTGATCGGCGACGGCGCAGACGAGTTCCGCCCCCCGCGGGCCCGGCTCGCGGCTCACCCGCACGGTGATCGCGCCGCCCCCGGGGCTGTACTTGATGGCGTTGGAGACGAGGTTGTCGAGAGCCTCCCGCAGGCGCTCGGCGTCGCCGCAGAGGAACAGCTCCTCCGGGCCCTCGCAGACGAGCGTCTGGCCCTTGGCGTCGGCCAGCGGCCGGTCGGCCTCGCAGACCTCCCGGGCGAGGCCCGCGAGATCGACCGGCTCGCGGCGCAGGCTGATGTCGAGGGCGTCGTTCATCGCGTCCGCCATGAGGCTGTCGATCATGGCGGTCAGGCCCTTGGCGCTGGTGCGCACATGCTCGATCTGCGCGCGCATCTGCGCCCGGTCGCCCTGCAGGTCGATCAGGTCTGACAGCATCTCGGCGCGGCCCAGGATCACCGCCAGCGGGTTCTTCAGGTCGTGCGCGATGGTGCCGAGGATCTCGGTCTTGAGGCTGTTGGCCCGCCGCAGGTCCGAGCGCTGCAGGTCCAGCCGGCGGTTCGCCCGGATCAGCTCGGCGGTGCGCTCGACCACCCGCCGCTCCAGGCCGGCATTGGTCTGCTGCAGCCGCTCGTAGAGGATGACGTTGTCGAAGGCGATCGACAGCCGGCTTGTGAACAGGGCGATCAGCGACCGGTCCATTTCGGAGAGCTGCCGGTCGGCCTCGATCAGCGCGACGATCTCGCTGCCGCTCGCGGTGTGCAGGTACAGGGTCGACCAGTGCTCGCCGAAGCTGTGGCGGCGCTCCGCGAAGGCGCGCTCGACGAGGGGCTGCACCCGCTCCTCCAGGGGCCAGGCCGGCTCGCGGGCGGCGTAATGGCCGTAGCAGCCGGACCCCGCCAGCACGCAGAAGCGCTCCGCCGGGGCGGCGGTCTCGCGCAGGACCAGGATGCCCGCGCAGGCGACGTTCAGCAGCGAGGCGACCTGGGTCAGGACGCCCTCGGCCAGGCGCTGCATCGACTTGTGGTCCAGCAGCATCGGCGCGGCATCGATGATGATCTCCAGCCCGCGCCGGGTCTCGTCCAGGCGCTTGAGTTGCTGGTAGGCGCGCAGGGCCGCGGTGAGGCTGGTGAACAGCTTGTCGGCGGTCAGCTCGGTCTTCGCCTTGTAGTCGTTGATGTCGTAATCGACGATGATCCGCCGCTCCGGCGCCTGCCCGGGCTGGCCGGTCCGCAGGATGATCCGGACGGTCTCCTGCCGGAGGTCGCGCCGGATGTAGTCGACGAGGTCGAGACCGGCATTGTCGGTCTCCATCACCACGTCGAGCAGCACCACCGCGACGTCGCGGCGCTCGGCGAGCAGCACCCGCGCCTCCGCGGCCGACCGGGCGGTCAGGATCTCCAGGCCGCGCCCGTCGAGGGTGTAGCTCGCCAGGGCGTAGCGGGTGCCGTCATGGACCGCCGGATCGTCGTCGATCACCGCGATGACCCACGCCCCCGCGCTCGGCTGCGCCTCATCCAGATCGTCTGGGATCAACGTGAGGGTATCGTCATCCATGGCTATGGCCTGAAATGCTGCTCGAAACCTGACGAGTACGCTAGCAATCGTGGTGAAAACTTGTCACGCTAACGTGATCCGATACGATTCCTACATTCGTTCCAAAGTGGAACCGGAAAGTGCGCGCAGCCGCGATGAGCATTCCTGACAGGCCGGCGCCCGGCGGCGCGGCGATGCCCTCGATCGCCGTGGTCGACGACGAGGCGGCGACCCGCGAGATGGTGGGGGATTACCTGAAGCTGCACGGCTTCGCGGTGGTCCTGTGCGACGGCGGGCGGGCGTTGCGGGAGCAGCTCGCCCGGCAGAGCCCGGACCTGATCGTGCTCGATCTCAACATGCCGGAGGAGGACGGGCTCTCGATCGTGCGCGACCTCAAGGCCCGCACGGCCATCCCGATCATCATGCTCACCGCCACGGCGAGCGCGATCGATCGGGTGGTCGGGCTGGAACTCGGCGCCGACGATTACCTGCCCAAGCCCTGCGAATTGCGGGAGCTGGTCGCCCGGGTGCGGTCGGTGCTGCGCCGGGCACAGGCGCCCATCGCCGCCACGCCGGCGGCTCCCGGCAGGGACGAGGCGCGCCGGATCCGGTTCGGGACCAAGTGGCTGGAACTCGATGCGCTGCGCCTGAGCGACGACGCCGGCCTCGAACAGGCGCTCACCCGCTCGGAATTCGACCTGCTCAAGGCGTTCGCCGACAACCCGCGCCGCGCCCTGTCCCGCGAGCGCCTGCTCGACCTCGCCGATGCTCGCGACCCGGACGCGTTCGACCGCGCCATCGACGTCCGGATCAACCGTATCCGGAAGAAAATCGAACCGGATCCCGGTAATCCGCGCTACATCCGCACTGTCAGGGGCCTCGGATACATCTTCCGGCCCGAGGGAGATTGATGTTCGGCGGGCAATTGTTGCGTCCCGGCGTGCGGACGCAACATTCCGGCCCTCAGATCGGCCGGGACGCAATCATGGCGGCACGGATCAACCCTATGAGCGTGGCAGGATCGGGGGCCGAGGGGCCCCGGAGGACAGGCCATGCGACTGAGCGTGCGACATCTGATCGGAACCTCGTCGGCCGCGGCGGCCGGCACGCTCTGCGTCCTGGCCCTCGTCGGCCTGGGTGCTCCGGGCGGGGTGACGCCGGTGACGGCCGGCGGCGCACCGGCCGCGGGGGCACCGCTTCGTGACGGCGCTCCCTGCGCCGGGACGGCTTGGCCGTATCCGCCGGGCGCCTGCGCGCGCGCCGGCGCGGCGGATGCGCCCGAGTCCCGCCGCGTGCGGCTCATCGCGGTCGAAGCCGCGCCCCGCCCGCGGTAAGGAAGGCGTACCGCCATGCCGCACTTCAGCGACGATCCCCGGGCCGACGAAGATCCCGCCTTCCTGCTCCAGTTGCGCCGCATGCTACACGGCCGTGATCCCGCGCCGCGGCGCCTGCCGACCCGGGCGGAGCGGTTCGGCGTACCTACGCCGCACGATGGCGCGCGTGAGCCGCAGGATGCGGTGCTGGTCGGCTCTGACCCGCAACCGGCCCGGTCCAGGCGCGGCTGAGACCGCGCGTGGTGGATGGCTTCGACGCCGTCTTTGCGAGCGCAGCGAAGCAATCCAGCAGCGCCGCACCGACGGGACGCGCGCGGCCCTGGGTCACCGCGCTGCGCGCGTGATGACGGAGCGGGCGGCATCGACCGAAGTCCTCGAACGGAGACCGGATGATCCGGCCACCGAGCCGCCGGGATCCGCCGGAACGCCGCCCGATTGCACCGCGCTCCGGCACGGCTTTAAGTTGCCGCCGGACCCCTATGTCGGGACGCGGATGCGGGTTGGACCCAAGATCGCCCTGGTCGGAGGCGTGCCGATCCTCGCCGCCGGCGCGATCGCCATGGCCGGCTGGCTGCTCCTGGCCCAGGAGGAGCGCGCCCGCCGGGGAGCCGTGCTGGTCGCCGACGTGTACCACGACATCGCCACCGCGCGCCTGGTCCGTGACCAGTACGCCGCCGCCGACGCGCAGGACCGGCCCGCCTATGCCGAGCGCTTCGCGAGCCTGACGGCGCGGGCGGAAGGTGGCCTCGGCCGGCTGGCGGGCTTCGCCCGCATCGACGCGCAGCGCGCGCGCATCGCCTCGGTGGAGGAGGCCCTGGCCCGCTACCGGGGCCAGATGGAGACCTTCGTCCGCCGCACCCAGGAGAACGACGGCCTGATCCGCGAGATGACGCAGCGGGCCGACACCCTGATCGACCTCACCGATCGGGCGCGGCTGCGCCAGCAGGCCTCGAACGCCGACCTCGCCCGCTCGCTGGCCGAGAAGGTCGAGGCGCTTCGGGTCGCCCGCGGCCTCGTCGCCCACCTCAACACCCTGCGGGCCCGGACCGCCGAGAGCGCGGTGATCGCCGCGCAAGGCTCCGGCCAGAGCACGAACCCGGCCGGACCGGCGGCCTCGGACGCCGAGGCCCAGCGCGCGCAGGGCCGCTTCCGCGCCGCCAGCCGCGACCTGTCGGCGGCGCTGCGGGACGACGGCCGGGCGGCCGAGGCCGAGGCGCTCGACGCGCTCACCGCCGAGTCGATCCCGGATCGCGACGGAAAGCTCGACGGCTGGATCGAGCGCAACCTGAAGATCGAGACCTCCGGCCAGGAGAGCCTGCACGACGAGGTGGCGCAGCTGCTCGCCTATTCCGTGGAGGCCAACGAGATCGAGCAGGCCACGCAGAACGTCGCCATCGGCACCCTCAAGCTCGGGCCGCGGACCGCCGGCGCCCTGCTGCACCGCGACGACGCTCTCGCCGAGCGCATGCGCGACGCGGGCGAGCGCCTCGCCCGGCGCGCCAACGCCCTGCCGATCTCGCCGCTGATCCAGGCCGAGATGGTCCAGGCGCTCGACGGCTGGCGGGCGCGCCTGACCACGACCATCGGGGGCCTGCGGCAGCAGAACGCCATGATCGTCGCCATGGACGGGCTCGCCGCCACGATGATCGACAGCGCCAAGGCCCTCAACGACGCCTTCGTGGAGGATGCCGACCGGTTCGGCATCTTCATCCAGCGGATCCTGCTCGCCGGCGCGGCCGGGCTGCTGCTGTTCGGCGCCCTGGTGGTGATCTTCGTCGCCCGCTCGATCCTGGTGCCCTTGCGCGCTCTCCAGGGCGACATGGTCATGCTGACCGGCAACCCGGCGGGGGCGGCCGTGCGGGGTACCGGGCGCCGGGACGAACTCGGCGACATCGCCCGCGCCACCGCGGTCTTCGTCTCCGAGATCACGCGCCGGGAAGGGGCGCTGCGCCGGGCCAAGGATCAGGCCGACGTCGCCCTGGTCGAGCTGCGCCGGACCCAGGACAACCTCGTCCGAGCCGAGAAGCTCGCCTCCCTCGGGCAGCTCGTGGCCGGGGTCGCCCACGAGATCAACACGCCGCTCGGCATCGCGCTCACCACCGGGACGCTCATGAGCGACGAGGCGCGGACCTTCCGGACGAACCTCGCCGCCGGCACGCTGTCGCGCTCCCGGCTCAACCACTTCGTCGACCGCGTGGAGGAGGGTGCCACCCTGCTCTGCACGAACCTCACCCGGGCGGCCGACCTCGTCCAGGGCTTCAAGCAGGTCGCGGTGGACCGGGTCAGCGACGAGACCCGCAGCGTCGAACTCGCGACCTGGCTCGACGATCTGCTCGCGAGCCTGCGGCCGATGCTGCGCAAGGGCGGCCATACGGTGGAGCGCGCCTGTCCGGCGGACCTCGTCATCGACACCAATCCCGGCGTGCTGGCGCAGATCGTGACCAACCTGATCGCCAACGCGGTCGTGCACGGGTTTCGCGCGGGCCAGGTGGGCCGGATCACCGTGGCGGTGTCGGAACAGGAGGACGGCCTCGTGCGGATGGAGGTCCGCGACACCGGCCAGGGCATCCCGCCGGAGCACCTCGACCGGATCTTCGATCCGTTCTTCACGACGGCGCGCAGCTCCGGCAGCACGGGGCTCGGCATGCACATCGTCCACAACCTCGTGACCGCCAAGCTCGGCGGCCGGATCGCCCTCGCGAGCGAACTCGGCCAGGGCACCGTCGTGCAGATCGACTTTCCCACCCGCCGCGCGGGACCGGCGTCCCGGCCGCTCCCCACCGCGCTGGGGACGCCGTGAGCCCGGCCGCAGCATACCGGGCCGGGCTCCTCGCCCTGGCGGCCGGCCTGCTCCCCGGCCCGCTCCTCGGCCCCGCCCCGGCGGCGGCCCGCACCTTCGTGTTCTGCTCGGAGGGCAGCCCGGAAAGCCTCGATCCCGCCCGCGCCACGACCACCACCACGATGAACGCGGCGTGGCAGGTCTACAACACGCTGGTGGAGTTCGCGCCCGGCACCACGACGATCCGCCCGGGACTCGCCGAATCCTGGACGGTCTCGGAGGACGGCCGGACCTACGTCTTCGCCCTGCGGGATGGCGTCCGCTTCCACGCCAACGCGCGCTTCACGCCGACCCGCCCCCTGAACGCCGAGGACGTGGTGTTCTCCTTCAGCCGGCAGCGGCGCTCCGGATCCGACGGCGCCGCGCAGGGCTTCACCTACTTCCACGACCTCGGCCTCGCCGACCTGATCGAGGCTATCGACGCCCCGGATCCGCGCCATGTCCGCTTCCGGCTGCGCGAGGCCGACACCACCTTCCTCGCCAACATCGCGCAGGCCTTCGGGGCCATCCTGTCGGCTGAGTACGCGGCCGCCCTCGCGGCCGCCGACGCCTCGGACGACCTCGCCCGGGCGCCGGTCGGAACGGGCCCGTTCGTCTTCGAGGGCTACCGGCCGGACCAGGTCCTGCGCTACCGCGCCTTCCCGGATTACTGGCGCCGCGCGGCGGACGACGGCGAACCGGGCGAGCGTCCCGACGGTCTCGTCTTCGCGATCACGCCGAACGCGGCGGTCCGGCTGACCAAGCTGCGGGCCGGGGAGTGCCACGCCATGGCGTTCCCGGCGACCGGCGACCTCGACGCGATCCGGGCGGAGCCGGGCCTGACGCTGCTGGCGCTGGCCGAGCTGAACGTCGCCTACCTCGCCCTCAACACGACTCGCGCGCCCTTCGACGACGTGCGGGTGCGGCGCGCGGTCAACCTCGCGATCGACCGGCAAGCGATCGTGGCGGGCGTCTACGGCGATGCCGGCCTCCTCGCGCAGGGGCCGCTGCCGCCGGGGATCTGGGCCCACGATCCGAACCTGCCGGACACGCCCTTCGATCGCGCCGAAGCCTTGCGCCTGCTCACAGAGGCGGGACTCGCAGGGGGCTTCGATGTCGATCTGTGGTATCCGCCGGTCAGCCGGCCCTACAACCCGAACGGAAAGCGCGTCGCCGACATGATCCAGGCCGACCTCGCGCAGGTCGGCATCCGCGCGCGCTTGGTCACCCGCCCCTGGAACGCGTACCGCGCCGCGCTCTACGGCGGCGAGCCGAGCCTGATGCTCTACGGCTGGACGAGCGACAACGGCGATCCGGACAACTTCCTGAACGTCCTGCTCGGCTGCAAGGCCGCCCAGACGGGTGGGGCCAACCTCGCCCGCTGGTGCGACCCGGCCTACGACCGGCTGGTCGAGGCCGCCCGCCGCACCGGCGACCGGGACACGCGTCAGGCCCTGTACCGCCAGGCCCAGGCGATCGTCCGGCAGGCGATGCCCTGGGTCCCGCTGGCGCACACCAAGGTCCACTTGGCGATCCGCAGCGACGTGCGCGGCCTGACGATGGATCCCCTCGGCCGCCACCTGTTCGAGACGGTGCGGTTCCAAGGCCCGCGATGACGGCAACGCCGTCCTTGCGAGCGGAGCGAAGCAATCCAGGGCGGCGCCACAAAGGCCGATGTCGCGCGACCCTGGGTCCCTTCGCTTCGCTCGTGATGACGGCCCGACCCGTCGCGCTCACTTCTTGGTCCGCTGCTGGAAGACCCGCAGCACTTGGTTGCCCCGCGCCACGGCGTCGTCGAGGGCCTTCTGCGGGGATTTCACGCCGTTGAGGGCCGCCTCCAGCTCCTCGGCCCAGAGGTCGCGGATCTGCAGCATGTTGCCCAGGCGCAGGCCGCCGGTGTTGCGCGTCGGCGGGCGGCGGGTCAGCTCCTGCACGGCGACGTGGAGCTGCGGGTGCCGCTCGAAGAAGCCCTCCGCCACCGCGTCGTCGTAGGCGCCGCGCGTGGTCGGGATGTAGCCGGTGTTCCGGTACATCGTTGCCTGCTGCCGCCCGTCCATCAGGAAGGCCAGGAACCGGGCGACGCCGCGGTACTCGTCCGGCGTCTTGCCCTGCATCACGTAGAGCGAGCCGCCGCCCAGGATCGCGTTCTGCGGCTCCGGCACGATGTCGGGGTAGAAGGGCATCGGCGCGACCGTCCAGTCGAAACGGGCCGCGGCGGCGACCTTGCCGTAGAGGCTCGACGAGGTGAGGAAGATCGCGCAGTCGCCCGACACGAACCGGCTCTCCCCGCGATTGACCCTGTCGTTGTACGCGAACACGCCCGCGCGCTTCAGGTCGACCAGGTTCTGCAGGTGGCGGACCTGGAGCGGACCGTTGAACACCAGTTCGGCGTCGTAGCCGTCCAGGCCGTTGGAGCGGGTGGCGAGCGGCCGGTCGTGCCAGGCGGAGAGCTGCTCGAGATGCACCCAGGTCGGCCAAGCGGAGGAGAGCGCGCAGCGCGCCGGGTCGGTCGCCTTGAGCCGCCGCGCGGCGTCGAACACCTCCGGCCAGGTCGTGGGCAGGCGCTTAACGTCGAGGCCCGCCTGCCGGAACCGGTCCCGGTTGATCCACATCACCGTCGAGGAGACGTTGAACGGCAGGGACAGCATCCCGCCCTCGGGGGCCAGGTAGTTGGTGGCCACGACCGGCAGGAAATCCTCCGGCGTCACGGGAAGCCCCGCCTCCCGCATCACGGTGGCGACGGGCCTGACGGCGCCGATCGCCGCCGCCATGGTGCCGTTGCCGACCTCGAAGACCTGCAGCAGGTGCGGCGCCGCGCCGGTGCGGTAGGCCGTGATGCCGCTGCTGATCGTCTCGGCGTAGGAGCCCTTGTAGACCGGGACGACCCGGTACTCGGGCTGCGCCGCGTTGAAGGTCTCGGCGAGGCGGGTCACCAGCTCGCCGTTGGGCCCGTCGAGGGCGTGCCAGAACTGCAGCTCGGTCACGGCGGCGGCCGGCAGCGGGCGCAGCGCGAGGAGCAGGGCGGCGATCAGCAGCCCCAGGCGGACGAGGCCGCCGCGCGATACCGTCAACGTCGCCCCGCTCATGCCAGCCGCTCCGGAAGCCAAAGCCGCAGCACCGTGCCGGCGCCCGTGCTGCTCTGGAGCTCGACCCGCCCCTGGAGGCGGTTCACCACGAGGTTGTGGACGATGTGCAGGCCCAGGCCCGTTCCCCCGCGGGCGCGGGCCGTGGTGAAGAACGGGTCGAACACCCGGCCGAGATCGGCGCTGTCGACGCCGCGCCCGTCATCGGCGATCGACAAACTGATCCCGTCCCCGGTCCGGGTCCCCGTGATGGTGATGCGCCCCCCCTCCCGGTCCGGGAAGCCGTGCTCGATCGCGTTCTTGACGGCGTTCGACACGACCTGCGCCAGGATGCCCGGCAGCGTGTCGATGACGATGTCCTTCGGGCACTCGACCACGAAGACGTGCCGGCCCGGCCGCGCCAGGGCCCGCAGGCTCTTCAGGAGCTCGTCGATCCAGTCCGCGAGGTTCAGCGCCCGGCGATCCTCGATCGCCTGGTCGGCCGCCACCTGCTTGAAGCTGTAGAGGAGGTCGGCCGCCCGCATCAGGTTGCTGGTCAGGAGCTGCGCGCCCTCCTGCATGCGTCCGGCATACTGGGTCAGCCGCGAGCGGGAGAGCTGGTTCTCCCCCACCATGCGCTCGAACGCCACCGAGTCGGACTGGACCTGCGTGGCCGTGGTCAGCGCGATGCCGAGCGGCGTGCTGATCTCGTGCGAGACGCCGGCGACGAG
Organism: Methylobacterium mesophilicum SR1.6/6; assembly: GCF_000364445.2. NCBI lineage: Bacteria > Pseudomonadati > Pseudomonadota > Alphaproteobacteria > Hyphomicrobiales > Methylobacteriaceae > Methylobacterium > Methylobacterium mesophilicum. The sequence goes on from NZ_CP043538.1 coordinate 3,947,860, forward strand.
CTGGCCCAGCGAGGCGAGCCGCTCAGCCCGGATCAGGTCCTCCTGCGCCTGCCGCAGGGTGACCAGGGCGTCGTCGGCCCGCTGCGAGGCGTTGCGCCGGTCCGCTTCCCGGCGGCGGATCTGCTCCAGGAACGCGTTGGTCGCCCGGGCGATGTCGCCAAGTTCGTCCCTCCGGGTGAGCAGGTGGTCGTCCCGGCCGATATCCTCGGGCGTGGGGGCGCCGGCGGCGGCGACGATGCTGTGCTGCAGGGCGTGCAGCGGCCGGGTGATCGAGCGCGCCACTGCGGCGGCGGCCCCGATCCCGAGGCACAGCGCCCCGACCGCCCCGACGATCAGGAGCTGCCGAATGACGCTGCCGAACTGGTCGGCATCGTCGATGAAGGCCCGGCTCAGCGTCTGGGCGTTGGCGCTCATGGTGGCGGCGCGCCGGTCCATGTCGGCGATGGTCTCGTTCTGCTCGCCGATCCGGTCGATCGTGGCGGCGAGCTGCGTGCGCCAGCCGTCGATCGCCGCCGCCATCTCGTCGCGGATGCTCACCGGGATGAGCAGCGTCCGGGAGGTGCCGGACAGACCCGCGCCCGCCTCCAGCACCCGCGACGCCTCGCCGGTGTCACGGCGCGCGAGCGCCGCATCCGTCCGCCGGGCGAGCCGCAGGGCCGTCAGAGCGATGTCCTGGGCGGAGAGTTCGGCCTCGTTCGAGAGGACCGAGTGGCGGATGAGGAGCGCGACCTCCTCGTAGAGCCGGTTCTGGCGCGCGACGTTGACCTGGACGAGCTGGTCGCACCACTCGACCAGGACGCGGCCCGCCTGGGTGGCGCGGGTCAGCTCGAACCCCTCGGAGAGCACGCGGTTGAGGTCGTCCTCGGTCCGGCTCCGGTCGCGGTAGGCCTTCAGCAGCTCCGTCGCCCTGTCGGCCGCCCCGGCCTCGCCGTCGACGCGCAGGACCCGGCGCAGTCTTTCGCCCACCGCATCGAGCTGCCGCAGGTCGGCGGCGAGTTCGTCGAACTCGATCGGGAAGACGGGCCGGCCGATGCGCGCCCGGTTCAGCTCCGCGGTGCTGATCCCCTCGCGCAGCTCCCGCAGGGCGGTGACGACACCCTGGTTCCGCTCCAGCTCGGCGTCCTTGACGGCCAGCACGGCGATCAGCTGGGCGTTGTCCTGCTGCTGGCGCCGTCGCGCGACGTCGGTGAGGGCCACCAGGGCGTCCGCCCGCTGGGCCATGTCGGCGATCGTCGCGTTCGCGCTCCGCTCCGAGAGGAGGAGGGCGCGCATCCGCGTCACCTGCGAGGTCAGGTCGCCCGTCACGGTCGCCACGAGAGCGGATTGGCCGCTCGTCCGTGCCAGCCCTTCAAGCCGGTCGAGCTGCGCCGCAGCGGTGGCGGCCCGCTCGTCGAACCGGCGTTCGGCCTCGTCCCGCCGCTCGGGGCTGCCGCTGAGGGCATCCGTCCGCGCCCGGTTCATCGCCGTCAGCGTCTGCGCCGTTTCCGTCGCCACCACGGCGCCGGCCCGGGCACGCTCGGCCTCGTGGAGCAGGATCCAGGCGCCCACCGCGATCGCGGCGGCGACCAGGATCGGGATCGCGCCCACCACGAGGACGCGGCGCGCGATGCCGGACCTACCGAACCCGCGCGTCATCGCATCCCGCACCCTGTCCCGCGCCCCGCCAAAGCTGCGGCCTCCGAACCCGTCGCCGACCTCGCGACGACACATTCGGCTATTGTGACATCCGCGCGATGACTTCCCGAGAGCGCCGAAGCAACACGGGACGCAATATTCCCGCATCACGAAACCCGTAGACACCGCCTCGCACAACGGTCCTCGAAGGCCGGAAGAGGGGAAACACCATGCTCGACGTCATCGCTCGCCTGCTGCTCTCGGCCGGCATCCTGGTCGGCACCACCTACCTGCCGATGCTCTCGCAGGCCGTCACCGCCCGGCCGGCCGACGCCCGGGCCTCTGCCGTGACACCGCCCGCCTGCCCGGCGAAGGCCGCCGCGTCCGGCGCCCGCGCCCTGGCCTGCCTGGGCTGAGCGGCCATGGACGCGCTCCCCCTGGTCCTGCTCGTGGGCACGAATGTCCTGCTCGCCATCGTGCTCCCGCTCGTCGTCTGACCGCGCGACGGTCACGACCCGCGACGTGTCCGAAGAGGCTCCCCGGGCCGGCGAATCCTAGGCCGTGGCGACAACCGGCAGTTGCTCGGGCGCACGGCCTCGGTTAGCCGGAACCTCCGGCCGGCCCGCGCCGCGCTCCGAACCACGCTCCGCCTCCGGCCGCTCATGCCCGAGACTTCACGCCGCGACAGGGACCGACGCCGCGTCGCGGCCCTCGCCGTGGCGATCCTGATCGGCTGCGGTGGGCCGCCTCCGGGCTGGGCCCTGGAGCAGCCGGACAGCCCGCGTCCCGGGCGTCCGACCCGGCCGATCCCGCCTGAACTGGCCGCTGCCCTCTCGGCCTATCGAACCTATGTCGTCGCCCAGGCCGACGCCTTCGTGCGCGAGACCGCGCGCTTCGTCGCGGCGATCCAGGCGGGGCAGCTCGCCGAGGCCCGCCGGCTCTACGCCCCGGCCCGCGCGCCCTACGAGCGCATCGAGCCGGTGGCGGCCCTGTTCCCCGACCTGATCAAGCGCCTCGACGTGCGCAGCGACGAGTTCGAACTGCGCGAGCGCGATCCCGCCTTCGTGGGCTTCCACCGCCTCGAGATGGTGCTCTTCACCCGAGGCACCACGGAAGGGCTGGGCGAGGTCGCGGAGCGCCTCGCCGCCGAGACCGTGACCCTGCGCGACCGCATCGCGGCCCTCGCCGTCCCGCCCGCCAAGGCGGTCGGGGCGGCCTCCGCCCTGATCGAGGGCATCGCCGCCACCAAGATCAGCGGCGAGGAGGAGCGCTACAGCCGCACCGACCTGTGGGACTTCCAGGCCAACATCGAGGGCTCGAAGGTGGTGTTCACGCTCCTGCGCCCGCTGCTGCCGGACCTGGATTTCGTGGCCCGGGTCGAGCGCAGCTACAAGCGGGTCGAGGACCTGCTCGGCCGCTACCGCAGCCCGGATGGCGGCTTCCAGAGTTACGACAACCTCACGGCCCGGGACCGCAACGCCCTCAAGGGGCCGATCACCCTGCTGGCCGAAGATCTGTCGACGTTGCGCGGCAGGCTCGGTTTGGACTGATAAAATTGCCAAGGCGCCGTCCTGTGGTCTTTATTCGAGGCAACAAGCGGCCGAATCTCCAGAATTCATCGAGCGATGATGCGTCTCCCGTCCCCGGTCTCCACGCGCCGCAGCTTCCTCGGTGGCCTCGGCGCGGCCGCGCTCCTCAGACCCGCCCGGGCCGAGGACGCGACGCCGACCACCGCCACCGAGGGGACGCTCGTCGCCCAGCCCTTCTACGGGATCCATCAGGCCGGAATCGTGACGCCGCAGCCGGCCGCCGCCCTCTCCATCGCCTTCGACGTCCTGGCCGAGCGCCGCGGCGAGCTGCCCCATCTGTTCCGGACGCTCACCGAGCGCCTCGCCTTCCTGACCCGGGGCGGCGCCGTGCCCGACGTCCATCCGCAACTGCCGCCGCGCAATTCCGGCATCCTCGGGCCGACGGTCCTGCCCGACAACCTCACCGCCACGGTCTCGGTCGGCGCGAGCCTGTTCGACTACCGGTTCGGCTTGGCGCGCGCCCGCCCGCGCCATCTCGGGCCGATGGAGCGCTTCGCCAACGACGCCCTCGACCCGGCCCAGTGCCACGGCGACCTGCTGATCCAGTTCTGCTCGAACACCGCCGAGACCAACATCCATGCCCTGCGCGACGTCCTCAAGGCGACGCCCGGCCTCCTCGCGCCGCGCTGGAAGATCGAGGGTTTCCTGCCGCCCCACGTGGTGAAGACCATGGGGGCCGACACCGTGCGCAACATGCTGGGCTTCAAGGACGGCACCGCCAACCTCGACGTGCGCGACCCCCGGCTGATGGACCGCTACGTCTGGGTCGGGCCGGGGCGGGACGAGCCGGCCTGGGCCGTCGGGGGAAGCTACCAGGTGGTGCGGATCATCCGCACCCTCGTCGAGCGGTGGGACCGCACGCCGCTGGGCGAGCAGGAGGCGATCATCGGCCGGCACAAGGGCAGCGGTGCGCCGCTGCGCCAGGGCCACGAGCGCGACGTCCCCGACTATGCCGGCGATCCGGACGGCGAGGCCATCTCGCTCGCCGCCCATATCCGCCTCGCCAACCCGCGCCTGCCCGGCACGGAGGGCAGCCTGATTCTGCGCCGCAGCTACAACTACTCGCGCGGGCTGACCGCGGCCGGGCAGCTCGACATGGGCCTGCTGTTCGTCTGCTACCAGGCCGACCTCACCGCCGGTTTCATCACGGTGCAGAACCGCCTCTCCGGCGAGGGCCTGGAGGAGTACATCCGCCCGATCGGCGGCGGCTACTTCTTCGCCCTGCCGGGCATCGCGGGGCCGGAGGGCTTTTTGGGGGAGGGGCTGCTGGCCGCGGTGTAGGCCGCCCCGCCGCGTCGCGGCTTCCCGCACCGTCTTTGCGAGCGCAGCGAAGCAATCCAGGGCCGCGGGACATCCGTGCGCGTGGCGCCGGCTGGATTGCTTCGCTGCGCCCGCAAAGACGGCGGCCGGAGCTGCTGACCGGCCATCCCGGCAGGCCGCGGATCGACCGGCCCTGTCACCGCGCGCCAACCCTCAAGGACCCCCGCACCCGCGGCCTTGCGCGATCCGGACCCCGGCGCCTACAAGTTTGCCAACTCAGCTCGGCACGGACCGGGCGGCAACGGGACGGGGCAGCCTAAGCCCCTGCTCCGCATGGAGGAAACCGCGTGACAATCGCCCGATACGGCGCAGCCCTAGCGCTGCTCTGGGGACTGGGTTCGGCAGCGCCCGCACTGGCGGACGAGTGTCCCAATCGCGGCCAGCTCGACGACGCCTACTGCGACGCCAACAAGGATCTCGTCGCCGACGTGCCGGCCAAGACCCGCGACCCGAGCGTCATCGTGTTCGCCTACACGCCGGTCGAGGATCCCGCGGTCTACGAGAATTCCTTCAAGCCGTTCACCACCTACCTGTCGCAGTGCACGGGCAAGCGGGTCATCTACTATCCCGTCCAGTCGAACTCGGCCGAGATCGAAGCGATGCGCTCCGGAAGGCTCACGGTGGCGGGCTTCTCGACGGGCCCGCTCGGCTTCGCCGTCAACATGGCCGGCGCGGTCCCGTTCGCCGCCAAGGGCACCGAGAAGGGCGCGGAGGGCTACAACCTCATCGTCGTGGTGAAGGCGAACAGCCCGTACAAGACGCTCGCCGACCTCAAGGGCAAGCGCGTGGCCCACACCGCGCCCTCGTCGAATTCCGGCAACCTCGCCCCCAAGGCGCTGTTCCCCGAGCAGGGCCTGAAGCCGGGCGAGGACTACAAGCTCATCTATTCCGGCGGCCACGACAAGTCGGCGCTCGGCGTCGGCACCGGCGACTACGACGCCGCCCCGGTCGCCTCCGACGTGTTCTACCGGATGGTCGCTCGCGGCACGATCAAGGGCGACGACTATCGGGTGATCTACACGAGCGAGAAGTTCCCGACCTCGGGCTTCGCCTACGCCCACGATCTCAAGCCGGAACTCGCCGAGAAGCTGAAGCAGTGCTTCTACGACTTCCGCTTCCCGCCCGACATGGTGAAGGATTTCGAGGGTGACGACCGGTTCGCGCCGATCACCTACCTCAAGGACTGGGCGATCGTCCGCAAGGTCGCGGAGGAATCGGGCACGCCCTACAACAAGGCCGCCTACGAGCGGGAGGCCGCCCGCGAGGCCGAGGCGGCGCGCAAGAAGGCGGAAGGCGCGGGCCAGAAGTGATGGCGGGCTCCGCGCTCCGCGAGACTGTCCAACCTGCTGCAGGCGTCCAGGCGGATGATCCGCGCGCCCTGGTGATCCGCGGGCTCGTCAAGGAGTACCGGGCCGGCCAGCCGGTCCTGAAGGGCATCGACCTCGTGGTGCCGGGCACCGGCCTCACCGCGATCATCGGGCCGTCCGGGACCGGCAAGAGCACCCTGATCCGCTGCATCAACCGCCTCGTGCAGCCGACCGCGGGAGAAATCCTGTTCCGCGGCGAGGATCTCGCTCAGCTCTCCGGCCGGTCCCTGCGGCGGGCGCGGCGGCGAATCGGGATGGTGTTCCAGGAATACAACCTCGTCGAGCGCCTCACCGTGATGGAGAACCTGCTCTGCGGGCGGCTCGGCTACGTGCCGGCCTGGCGGGCGTGGCTGCGGCGCTTTCCCGAGGCCGACATCGCCCGCGCCTTCGACCTCCTCGACGCGGTCGGCCTCTCGGGCTTCGCCACGCGGCGGGCCGACGCCCTCTCGGGTGGCCAGCGCCAGCGCGTCGGCATCGCCCGGGCGATCATGCAGGAACCCGAGATCGTGCTGGCCGACGAGCCGACCTCGTCCCTCGACCCGAAGAGCTCCGTGGAGATCATGGAGATCCTGTCCCGGCTCGCGGCCGAGCGCGGCGTGCCGGTGGTCGTCAACATCCACAACGTGGCGCTGGCCCAGCGCTTCGCCGCGCGCATCGTCGGCATGTCGGGCGGGCACGTGGTCTACGACGGCCCGCCGGGCGACCTGAGTGAGCGCGATCTGCGCGGCATCTACGGCGGCGAGAACTGGCTCGAATGAGCGCGACCGCCGGACCCACCCCCTCGCAGGCCGCCCGCGGCGCCGCCTTCCGTCCGAACTGGACGGCGCGGATCGGCTGGGCGCTTCTCGCCGTCTACGCGATCTACGCCGCCACCCAGCTCGGCTTCGTGCCCGAGCGCTTCGCCAGCGGCCTCGCCCACGGGCAACAGTTCCTGGCCCGGATGTTCCCGCCGAACTTCTCGCGCTGGGAGCTGATCCAGTCCGGCATCGTCGAGAGCCTGCAGATCGCCGTGATCGCCACGGTGATCGGCATCGCGGTCGCCCTGCCGATCGGCTTTCTGGCGGCCCGCAACCTGATGCCGCCTTGGGTGACGTGGCCGATGCGGGGGCTCATCGCCCTGTGCCGCTCGTTCCACCCGATCATCGTGGCGATCCTGTTCGTGAAGGCGATCGGCTTCGGGGCGCTGGCGGGCGTGATGGCGCTGATCGTCGCCTCGGTGGGCTTCATCGCCAAGCTGTTCGCCGAGGCGATCGAGGAGATCTCCCTGAAGCAGGTCGAGGCGGTGCGGGCGACCGGGGCGGGCTTCCTGTCGACCCTGATCATGGGCGTGCAGCCGCAGGTGCTGCCGCGCTTCATCGGCTTCGCCACCTACCAGCTCGATTCCAACCTCCGGAACTCCACCATGGTGGGGATCGTCGGCGGCGGTGGCATCGGCGCGACGCTGTTCACCGCCTACCAACGCTTCGACTACGACGTCGTGCTGGCGATCCTGATCGTCATCGTGACGCTGATCATGGTGGCCGAGATCGTGTCGGGCTGGGCCCGCAAGGTATTCCAGTGAGCGCCGGCGCCTCGGTCGCCGCCTCTGCCACCCAGGCCCCACGCCGCTGGCAGCGCTTCTCCCTGGGCAAGCGCCTCGCCCGGTTCGCCTTCACGCTGATGGCGGCCGTCGCCTTCGTGACGAGCCTGCGCACGATCGAGGTGATCCCGGAATTCCTCTACGACGCCCCCGACCAGCTCGCCGACCTGTTCGGCCGGATGTGGCCGATGGATCCCGGCTACGTCGCCCCGACCCTGCGGGCCCTGGTGGAGACGCTGCACATCGCGACGCTGGGTACCCTGATCGCGATCGCGATCGCGGTCCCGATCGGGCTGCTGGCGGCGCGGAACGTGACGTCGAGCCTGCCCCTGAACCTGCTGGCGAAGTTCGTCTTCGTGACCTCCCGCTCGGTGAACTCCCTGGTCTGGGCGCTGCTGTTCGTGGCGGTGTTCGGCCCCGGCCCACTCGCCGGCACGCTGGCGATCGCGCTGCGCTCGGTCGGCTTCACCGGCAAGCTCTTCGCGGAGGCGCTGGAGGAGGCGAACCGCGGCTCCATCGAGGCGCTGCAGGCCGCCGGCGCCGGGCGGCTCTCGACCCTGCTGCTCGGCTACTGGCCGCAGGTGAAGCCGGCCTTCTGGTCGATCGCGCTGTTCCGCTGGGACATCAACATCCGGGAATCCGCCGTGCTCGGCCTGGTCGGCGCGGGCGGAATCGGCGTCGCGCTCGATACCGCGCTGAACCTGCTCTACTGGGATCAGGTGGCGGTGGTGCTGGCGGCGATCTTCGGCGTCGTGATCCTGGCGGAGATCGTGGTCACGCAGCTGCGGTCGCGTACGCTCTGATCGGGCCGAGGCGGGGTCAGGGTCTGCGCGTGTCGTTCGCGTCTGTCCGGCCCTTCAGGCGGCCAGCGCGCGCTTCACCGTGGCACGCAGATCCGCCAGGGAGAACGGCTTCGTCAGCACGTCGGTGACGATGGCATCGAGCCCGCGGGCCCGCTCGCGCTGGTCGGCGAAGCCGGTCATCAGCAGGATGGTCAGGTCCGGGAAGTCGCGCTTGGCGGCTAGCGCCAGGGCGATGCCGTCCATGAGCGGCATGCGGATGTCGGTGAGCATGAGGTCGAAGCCGCCATCGGCCTCGTTGAGGCGGTCGAGCCCGTCGCTGCCGTCGTTGGCGGTGACGACCGCGTGGCCGTCAATCTCGAGCCCCCGCTTCAGGAAGCCCCGGACAGTTTCTTCGTCATCCACCAGGAGGATGCGCGCCATGGGGTCCCGTAAACGTCCTCGATTGTGCGAGTGCCCGCCGAGGCGGCCAGGCTCTTGGTAAACGACAGACATAGACGGACCCGTCGCCTGTCAAGATGTCACACCTCGAAACCACGGCTGCATCGGGACCGGGGGCGAAAATGCCGCGCTGCACGGCGCTTCTATCACGGATCGAACAGGTCCGGATCGCCGCTGCCGTAGTCCACGACGCCCACGAAGGGCAGCTGGCGAAAGGCGTGGGCCGCATCCATCCCGTAGCCGACGACGAAGACGTCGGGGCAGATGAAGCCGACGAAGTCCGCGTCGATCGTCACGGCGCGCTTGCCGGGCTTCTCCAGAAGCACGGAGGTCAGCACCCGCCGGGCGCCCCGCGCCATCAGCAGGTCCTTGGCGAAAACGACGGTCCGCCCGGATTCCAAGATGTCGTCCACGAGCAGGACGTCCCGGCCGCGCACCTCGCTCTGCACGTCGCGCAGGATCTCCACCTGCCCGGTGGAAACCGTCCCGGTGCGATAGCTCGACAGGTGCACGAACTCGACCTGCGGCGACAGCCCGACCCGGTGCAGCGCCCGGAGCAGGTCGGCGGCGAACATGAAGCTGCCCTTGAGCACCGCGACGACCAAGAGGTTCTCCGGCCGCGCGGCCAGGATCTCCTGGGCCAACTCGTCGTTGCGCTTGGCGATGGCCGCCTCGTCGAACAGGGTTCGGACGCGCCGTTCAGGGATGCTCATCTCACGTGTCCCGGGAGCCCGGCCGCGGACGGAAGACGCCGCCGCGATCGGCGACGGTCTTAGCGTTCCTGACGCGCGGGGGAAACAGCGGATCGGCATGGCCGGCAGAGCCGCGTCACGGGCGCGTCAAGGCCACGTCAGGGAGGATGGAGCTACGGATGGAGTTCGGCCTCTCCGGACGGTCTCAGGCCGTGGCCGACCGCCGGAACGGCCGCAGCATCCGCACCAGCCGTCCCTTGGGCGGGGTGGATACCGGCCTCCGCGCCGGGACGGTCACGTCCAGCGCGGCTTCCGCGACCGGGGCGTGCGTCTCGTCCTCCGGCTCGCAGTGCCGAACCTCGTCCAGGACATCAACCACGATGCGGGGAATGGGATGCTGATGTTCTTCGAGCAGGAGCGAGGCGGTCCAGAGGCGGCTGGCATTCGCCAGGGGGAGCGTCCCGCGTGTCAGGCGCTCCATCAGCATCCGGTCGGCCAGCGTGGCCGCCAAGGCGCTGACGGTCTGGAGCTGATTGTGATGGGTCGTGCTGTTCATAGCAATTTCAGTTCATGCGCGTAATCGAACTCAGGCTTGCCGAAGGTGAGCAGCCAAATTTGGCGATTGTATAGCATTCGTTCGGGCGAGATCCCGGCCTCGTCATCTGAATCCTGACAGGGACTGGTTCGCGGATGCGCGCGACCGGCTGCTCGGGCGGACCATCTCCGGTCCTCCCCGGTGTGGGCTTCCTCCGCCATAGGCGGGCGAGGAGAGACTCATCCTCCGAGCCGGCCTGTCGGACCGGGCCCGGGTTCCGAACACGAAAAAAGGGGTCGGCGATCCGCCAACCCCTTGCGCTATCGAGCGAAATCGATGGTACCACCGCCCCGGCTCGAACGGGGGACCCCCAGATCCACAATCTGGTGCTCTAACCAACTGAGCTACGGCGGCACTGGCGGGCGGTGTATCGTGGGCCGCGGCGGTTTTCAAGGCGATCTGTGCGCCGGGATGCAGGGCCGGTGGACGCAGCAGGCAATCGGACCCTAAGTGCAGGGGCGGGACCGGAGGGCGAGGAACCGACCGTGAGCGCGCGACAGCCAGCGGCGGCGGAGCAGGGGCAGAGCTCCGCCGGGAGGCCAGCGGACGCGCCGGGCCGGAAGGCGGCCGGTTCGGGCGGGCGCACCCGTCGGCGCTGGACCGGTGCCGGGATCGTCCAGGCTCCGGGACGCCTGCGCAGCCTCGTCCGCCGGAGCGAGGGCGGACTCGTGGCGCTCGCCACCCTGGTGGGCTGCATCGCCGGGGCGGCCGTCTCCGCCATGAGCTGGGTGACCCAGAGCCTGCGCGAGCTGCTCTTCCTTCTGCCCCAGGGCCTGCGCCTCAGCGCGGCCGATACGGTGACGCCGGCGCTCCTGCTCGTCGGCCCCTGCCTCGGCGGCGCGCTGCTGGGGACGTTGATCGTCGTGATGCAGTACGTGCGCGGTCCCCGCAAGCGTCCCGCCATCGACCCGATCGAGGCGAACGCCCTGCACGGCGGGCGAATGTCCCTGCGCGACAGCGTCTACCTCGCCCTTCAGAACGTCATCTCGAACGGGTGCGGCGCCTCGGTGGGGCTGGAAGCCGGCTACACGCAGATCGCCGCCGGCCTCGCCTCGAGGCTCGGAATTGCCTTCGAGGTGCGGCGGAGCGACCTGCGGACCCTGGTGGGGTGCGGCGCCGCCGGTGCCATCGCGGCGGGCTTCGGCGCGCCGCTGGCCGGCGCCTTCTACGCCTTCGAGTTGATCATCGGCACCTACTCCATCGCCACGCTGACGCCGGTGGTCGTGGCGGCGCTCTGCGGCAACCTCGTCTCGCGGTCGCTGATCGAGGCGCAGCCGCTCGTCGATCTTGGCGACATGCAGGCGGTCACGACCTCCCACGTCACCAGCATGGAGATCCTGCCGAGCCTCGCCCTCGGGCTGTTCTGCGCGGCGCTGGGCGTCCTGATCATGCGAGGCGTGACCCTGGTGGAGCGGCTGGTCCAGGCCTCGGGGGTGCCGCGGGCGGCCGCGCCGGCCTTCGGGGGTTGTGCGTCGGCGCGCTGGCGCTGCTGGCGACGCCGCAGGTGCTCTCGGGCGGACACGGCGCGCTGCACATGCACTTCGCGGCCGAGGGGCAGGGCCACGGGATCGCGGTGCTCGCCGGGCTGTTCGCCGCCAAGGCGACGGCCTCGGCGATCTCGATCGGCTCCGGGTTCCGCGGCGGCCTGTTCTTCGCCTCGCTGTTCCTCGGCGCCATCGCCGGCAAGCTGTTCGCGGCCCTGGCGCCGGTGCTGGTGCCGCCCCTGGCGGATTTCGGCCTCACCCCGCTCGCCTATGCGGTGATCGGCATGAGCGCGCTGGCGGTGGCCGTCATCGGCGGCCCGCTGACCATGACGTTCCTGGCGCTCGAGGTTACCGGCAGCCTGCCGATCACCGGGGTCGTGCTGGCGGCGGTGATCGCGTCCTCGCTCACCGTGCGCAAGACTTTCGGCTACTCCTTCGCCACATGGCGCTTCCACCTGCGCGGCGAGAGCATCCGCAGTCCCCACGATGTCGGCTGGATCCGCTCGCTCACCGTGGGCCGGCTGATGCGCCGGGATCCCGGCACGGTGGCCCTCGACACGCCGCTGCCCACCTTCCTGCGGGCCCATCCCCTCGGCTCGCCCTCGTGGGTGATCGCCGTCGACGGACGCGGGCGCTACGCGGGGATCGTGAACGTGCCCGAGGCGCACGCGGCCGCGCGGGACGCCGCGGCCGCCGCGCAGCCGGTGCTGGCCGACCTCCTGCTCCACGCCGACGCCTTCCTCACGCCGGGCATGAACGCCAAGGACGCCGCGGCCGCCTTCGACCGCACCGAGAGCGAGGCGCTCGCCGTGGTCGACGGGCCGGAGACCCGCAAGGTGCTGGGCCTGCTCACCGAGAGCCACACCCTCAAGCGCTACAGCGACGAGCTCGACCGCCAGCGCCGGGCCATGGCGGGGGAAAGCGACTGATTGTCAGGCCGGGGTGTTGACCGGATACGGGCCAGCACCAATCACCCTGGCGGCTGCAACCCGGGGTCTGTGAGACCCAAACGCCGAAACCCGTGGAGGATCCATGCCCGGCCAAGACACCCGCCAGTCCCGCCGCTATCGCATCGCGGTGATCCCGGGCGACGGCATCGGCAAGGAGGTGGTGCCCGAGGGCGTGCGCGTGCTGGAGCAGGCGGCCAAGCGGCACGGCTTCGCGCTCCAGCTCGACTGGTTCGATTTCGCGAGCTGCGACTACTACGAGCAGCACGGCCGGATGATGCCGGAGGACTGGAAGTCGCGGATCGAGACCCACGACGCGATCTACTTCGGCGCCGTCGGCATGCCCGAGCGCGTGCCCGACCACATCTCCCTGTGGGGCTCGCTGATCCTGTTCCGTCGGGAATTCGACCAGTATGCCAACCTGCGCCCGGTGCGGCTGATGCCGGGGGTGAAGTGCCCGCTGGCCGACCGCAAGCCGGGCGACATCGACTTCTGGGTGGTCCGCGAGAACACCGAGGGTGAGTACTCGAACGCGGGCGGGCGGATGTTCGCCGGCACCGAGCGGGAATTCGCCCTGCAGGAGACGATCATGACCCGTCACGGGACCGATCGGATCCTGAAGTTCGCCTTCGATCTGGCCCAGAAGCGCCCGAAGAAGCACCTGACCTCGGCCACGAAGTCGAACGGCATCTCGATCACCATGCCCTACTGGGACGAGCGGGTGCGGGCGGTGGCCGCGGGCTATCCGGACGTGTCGTGGGACCAGTACCACATCGACATCCTGACGGCGCACTTCGTGCTCAACCCGGACCGGTTCGACGTGGTGGTGGCCTCGAACCTGTTCGGCGACATCCTGTCGGATCTCGGGCCCGCCTGCACCGGCACGATCGGCATCGCGCCGTCCGGCAACATCAACCCGGAGCGGGTGCACCCTTCCGTGTTCGAGCCGGTCCACGGCTCGGCGCCCGACATCGCCGGCCAGGGCATCGCCAACCCGATCGGCCAGATCTGGTCGGGGGCGATGATGCTGGAGCATCTCGGGGAGCACGCGGCGGCGGCCGAGATCGTCGGCGGGATCGAGCGGGTGCTGTCCGAGCGGACGCTGCGCACCCGCGACCTCGGCGGCAATGCCGACACGCAAGCCTGCGGCAAGGCGGTGGAGCAGGCGCTGGGCTAGGGCTTTGCCGGCCGGGCCGTGGGGCCCCCTCTCCCGGTGCGGGGGGAGAGGGGATTACTGCGCCGTCCGATCGACCCGATTTCAGCGCGGGCGGCGGCGCACGCTCACCACGTTGCTGGCCTGCTCGGTCTTGCCGGCCTCCGCCGGCAACGTATCGAGCGCGGTCCTGACGATGGTGGCGGCGTCGAGCCCCGCCTGCGCGTACATCTTCTCCGGGCTGTCGTGGTCCTGGTAGGCGTCCGGCAAGGTCATCGTCCGGACCCGCACCCGTCCGGATCGTGTCCGCCTCGGTGTAGGCGTAGCCCGCGTTGATGCCGAAATACGCGCCCGTCCAGGTGAAGACCGGGACCGGCGTGAACACCGGCGGCGGCGCGGCCCGGCGCGGCAGGTCGGCGGCCGACGCGGCAGCCGTCATGGCGGCGAACGTGGCCAACGTGGCCAGAGACTTATTCATGTGGAAGTATCTCCCCCGCTTTCTCAGTATGGTCTGAACCTAACAGAAACATCCGGGAATCATGTGTCCGCGAAGTCACACTAAGATCGGGAAGCTGACCGGGTCCGATTTTTCGGCGTGTTGACCGGGAGACATTCCATCCGGGCGCCCGGTGCTATTGTCATCGACTTGTCGGGGCGCGGTAAACGGATCAGACGAGAGTTTAATCCGCGTTGCGACGGAGTGGCTCAGGAGACTGATGGTCTGATCGGTCTCGTATCGGGCTGCGGACGACCGGGACGGTTCCGGCAATCGCCGCGACGGTGCGGCGCCCCACCGGGACCGCGATGGATTGTGGAAGTCCCGGTCGATCAGAGCCCGTTCAGTTGCTTCGTGAAAAATCGATCCTAGAACCTGATCCGGGACGATCAGGACGGCGATGTCGACCGCAGGCAACCAAACGCGAGGGCGCATCGGCCGGGACCTGCATCGGCAAAATCGCGCGTGACCCGGCACGGACTTCGCGACCATGGCTGATCCGCCCGCCGACCTCGTGGATCGGATCTACGAGGCCGCCGTGCTGCCGGAGTTCTGGCCGGCCGTTCTCGCCGACCTGGCCCGGTTCGGCGGGGCGGATGCGGGCGTGCTCTTCACGTCCGACCTCGACGGCTTCCGCTTCGTCGCCACTGCGGATTTCGCCGAGAGCGTCGACGCCTATATCGCGGACGGCTGGCTGACGCGCACGGATCGCACCGCGCGGCTGCTCGCCAAGCGCCATGCCGGATTCGTCACCGACCTCGACGTCTACACGCCGGAGGAGTTCGCACGCGAGCCCGTGTTCCGCGAGTTCTTCAATCCGCGCGGCTTCGGCATGGGTGCCGCCAGCGTCGTCACGGTTCCCACGGGCGACCAAGTGATCTTCGACGTGGAGCGCGCCCTCGCGCGCGGGCCGATCCCGCGGGACGCGGTGGCGCGCCTCGACGGCGTGCGTCCGCACCTCGCGCGCGCCGCCACCATGTCGGCGCGCCTGCACCTGCGGACGGTCCGCGCGGCGGCCGAGGCGCTCGAAGCCGTCGGGTTGCCGGCGGCCATCCTGGGGCGTCGCGGCCGCACGCTGGCGATGAACCGAAGCTGCGAGGAACTCCTGCGCAATCAGATCCTCGACGGCGCGCGCCTGGCTCTGGTCGATCCGGCGGCGGACCGGCTGCTCGCGCGCGCCCTGGCCGAGCTTCCGGTCGCGGCGAGTGCCGGGCCGCGCTCCATTCCCCTGGCCGCGCGCGACGGGCGGCCGCCCACCATCCTGCACCTGCTGCCGATCCGGGGTGCCGCCGCCGACCTGTTCGCGGCGGCCGAGGCGATCGCCGTATTCACGCCCCTGGTGGCCCGGCACGTGCCTGGCCTGTCGGTGCTCGAGGGCCTGTTCGATCTCACGGCCGCGGAGGCACGCGTCGCCCGCGGCATCGCGGCCGGCAGCACGGTCGCGGATCTCTCGGCGGCGTTCGGCACGTCGTCGGCGACCGTGCGCTCGCAGCTCAAGGCCGTGATGTCCAAGACCGGTACGGCGCGGCAGGCCGAACTCGTCCAGCTGCTCGCCGGCGCGGCCTTGCCGGACCGCTGATCCCCGGGCGGCCGGTCGTCCGGGCGCTTACGATATCGTTACCGGGTCTGCCTTACTCGGGGCGAAGCTCCGATGCCTGGGTCACGCATGCGCTCGATCTTCGCCGCCCTCTGCCTCGCCTGCGTCGCCACGGCCGCTTCCGCCGGGGAAGCGCGCATGGACGGTCCCGTCGTCGCGGGCAGCTTCGGGATGGGCGGGGCGGACTATTACGGCGACATGCACTCGCGCATGCCGTTCACCCGCGAGGAGCCGCCGCGGCCGATCGGCGTGGCCGATATCGAACGCGTCCGCGCCGCCCGCAGACGCGCCGACGTGCCGTCGCGGAAGCCGGTGCGGCCGACGCACGGGCGTCACGGCTGAGTCCGGCGACGGGCGGGCTCCGGCGCGATCCGGGCGGCGACCGCGCGTTACGCTTCGGCCTCGCTCGCGAAGACGCAGAGCCGTCGGCATCGTTCGAGTCGCTCAGTACCGGACGTTGGCGATGCCGCTTCCGCTGTGTCCTACGACGCTCTGGATCACCGCCTTGGTCGACGGGCTGATGCCGCCATCGCCGCGCAGCCGCCGGCCATCGGCCCGCTCGAGGCGCGCGACGTCGTCCGCGCACCGGTCCAGCGCGTCGCGGACCCGGGCCGACAGGGGCAGGCTCCGCTGCGCGGGGGCGCCGCTCATCTCGAACCGCAGACAGGAGGCCAGATAGCCCTTCAGGTCGTCGAAGGCGGCCTGCGCGCCCGACGTGAGGAGGACGAACACCAGGACGGATCGGGCGAGCATGGGACGCTCCGGACGGAATCTGACGACAGGGACAACGCGCGAGCCCCGCTTTGGTGACCGGGGCACAATGCGGAAGCGGCGGCGGCTCCGCGGACATAAGGTCCGGTAGTTCCGATTTGTGGGCGGCTTCGACTGCAGTATCGGTATCGATACCGTTGCGTACCGAAAGAATTATGGGTCAAAGTTTCCCCGGCGCCGCCGGATCAATCGCACCGCGCAGCGCGAACGGTCGGAACGGAATGGGATCGTACTTGCATGCCGCGTGAAGGACTGGAACAAGCCGACATCATTCGCCTTATCGATCGTTCAAATGCTACAATCCTCGACATTGGAACCAATAACGGGGATATGAGCGATAATTTTTCCAAATGGCTCCCCTATGGTCAGATCTTCGCCTTCGAGCCGGATCCCCGCGCCATCAAGAAAATGCGGGCGCGTAATCTCAGTCCGCGGATCCACCTGACCGAGAAAGCCCTGGGGCGCAGCGTCGGGACGGCAACCTTCCACCAGAGTTCCGGGCAGGATCTCGGCGCCGGCGTGATCGACCGCGAGACGGGCCAGATCGAGGAGTGGGACCAATCCGGATCCCTGCGCGCCCCGAAGGAGCATCTCGCGCTCTTCCCCTGGATCTCCTTCGACAAGAGAATCGACGTGGAGGTCACCACCCTCGACGCGTGGTGTGCCGAGACCAGGGTCAAGGACATCGATTTCATCTGGGCCGACGTGCAGGGGGCCGAGGAGGATCTGATCCTGGGTGGGATGCAGACGCTGCGAACCACCAAATATTTCTATACCGAGTTCTCCGATCGCGAGATCTACGAGAACGCGATTGGATTGCAGGGAATTCTGGATCTGCTGCCCGATTTCCAGGTCGTTGAAGTCTTCGAGCGGGACGTGCTCCTGTTCAACCGGCGTGCCTGGGGGTGACGCGGACTCCGCCCGCGGGGCGGCGATACGGCAGCCTGTGAACAGCGCGGATAGCGGGGATGGCGGGGCCCGCCGTCAACACAGGTTGTTGCATTCGCCAAGCCATTAACACGTCGAGCTTTTTCCTCATGCATGGTGGACGCATGTCCCACGCCGCGAGCCCGCCATGCACTTCGAGATCCGCACCACCGGTAGACACTTCTGGACCTGGGTGCTGCTCGATGCGACGCACCTGACGGTCCTCGAATCGGACCGGACCTTCCCGTCCGAGACCCAGGCCTCGGCCGCCGCCCTGGCGTTCGCGAAGCTCGTGACCCGCGCGGGCAAGTCGCTGATCGGCGGCCCGCCCGGCGCCCTGGTCTGACCCGGCCGGCATTCCACCCTGCCCCGATGCGGGCAAGCGGCACTCGCGCGCCTGCGGACACCCGGCGCATGCGGCGCCGCGCGATCCGCGCCCCGTCCGCGTGGCCGCGCTGGACTGAGAGCCTGTTCGACCTCCACTCTCCTCGACCTGAGGTGCTGCGCAGCAGCCTCACAGGAGGTCTCCGGGCGTCGCGGCGGTCCCCGGAAGGCTCCTTCGAGGCCCGCCCTGCGCTCCGGCACCTCAGGATGAGGGTGGGGACTTGGATCCCCGTCGCAGTCGTCGGGACCGCCGCGTCGATCAGGCGGCCATGGGTGCGTAGCGCCGGTGGCCCCTCACGTCGAAGCGGTCGAGCATCATGACCTTGTCCCAGACCCGGACGAAGTCCGCCACGAACCGCGCCTGTCCATCGCTGCCGGCATAGGCGTCGGCGACCGACCGCAGCTGCGCGTTCGACCCGAAGACGAGGTCGCTGCGCGTCGCCGCGCGGCGCGGCTGGCCGGTGGCGCGGTCCTTCAGGACGAAGGTCATCGCCTCCGGATCGGCCTTCTCCCAGACGAGGTCGATGTCGGTGACCGTACGGAAGAAGTCCGTCGTCAGCACCCCGACGCGGTCGGTGAAGACCCCGTGCTCCGAGCCGTCGTGGTTGGCGTTCAGCACGCGCAGGCCCCCGGTGAGGACGGCCCATTCCGGCGCGGTCAGCGTCATCAGGTTCGCCTTGTCGAGGAAAAGCTCCTCCGGCGAGACGCTGCGGGTCATCTGCCCGAACCCGTCATCGACGTAGTTGCGGAAGCCGTCGGCCACCGGCTTCAGCCACTCGAACATCTCGATGTCGGTCAGCTCCTGCGTGGTGTCGACGCGGCCGGGGGTGAACGGAACCGCGACGGCGGTGCCGGCATCGGCGGCGGCCTTCTCCACGGCGACGCAGCCGCCCAGCACGATCAGGTCGGCGAGCGACACCTTCTTCCCGTCGCTGCGGCCACCGTTGAACGCGGCCATCACGCCGCGCAGGGCCTCGACCACCGGCGCGGCGCGGCGGTTGACGGTCCAGTCCTTCTGCGGGGCGAGGGCCAGCCGGCCGCCATTGGCGCCGCCGCGCTTGTCGCTGTCGCGGTAGGTCGAGGCCGCCGAGAAGGCCGTGAAGGCGAGATCGGAGACCGACAGCCCCGTCGCCGTGATCGCCTGCTTCAGCGCGGCGATCTCAGGCTCGCCCACCGGCGCGTAGGCCGCGTCGGGGATCGGGTCCTGCCACAGGAGACC
The DNA here is from genome assembly GCF_000364445.2 of Methylobacterium mesophilicum SR1.6/6. Classification (NCBI taxonomy): domain Bacteria; kingdom Pseudomonadati; phylum Pseudomonadota; class Alphaproteobacteria; order Hyphomicrobiales; family Methylobacteriaceae; genus Methylobacterium; species Methylobacterium mesophilicum. The sequence goes on from NZ_CP043538.1 coordinate 3,966,835, forward strand.
GTCCTCGATCGTGACCTCCGGGCCGAGATAGCGGTGCTTCGGCCCCATGTCGCGGTGGGTGAGCTTGTACCATGCCTTGGAGAAGGCCTGGGTGAAGGCGTCGAAGTCGCCGAGGAACTTCTCGCAGACCTTGCGGTACGCCGGGTCGACCTTGAGGGCGATGTCCGAGGTCATCATCATCAGCGGATGCGTCTGGCCCGCGACATGGGCGTCGGGGGTCCGCGGCGCGTTCGGGTCCTTGGGCGTCCATTGCAGGGCGCCGGCGGGGCTCTTGGTCTGCTCCCACTCGAACTTGAAGAGGTTCTCCAGGTAGGCGTTGTCCCATTGCGTCGGGTCGGGGGTCCAGCTGCCCTCGATGCCGTTGGTCATCGTGTCCTTGCCGGCGCCGGTGCCCTTCGGATTGTGCCAGCCCAGCCCCATCGCCTCCATCGGCGCCATCTCGGGCGGCGGACCGATCTCCTTGGCGGGCACCATGCCGTGGCTCTTGCCGAAGGCGTGGCCGCCCGCGATCAGCGCCACCGTCTCCTCGTCGTTCATCGCCATGCGGGTGAAGGTGACCCGGATGTCGCGCGCGGACGCCATCGGATCGCCGCTGGCGTAGGGCCCCTCGGGGTTCACGTAGATGAGCGACTGATGGGAGGCTGCCAGCGGGTTTTCCAGGTCGTAGTCGGCGTCGCCGTTCTTGGCCCGCCAGCGCTTGTCGCGGTTCACCATCTCGTCGAAGCTCGACACCGTGCCCATGTCGACGACCTCGGGGCCCCAATAGGTGGCGTTGTCCGCCTCCCAGGCGTCGAGCCGCCCGCCGGCGAAGCCGTAGGTCGGCAGGCCCATGATCTCCAGGGCGCAATTGCCGGTGAGCACCATCAGGTCGGCCCACGACAGGGCATTGCCGTACTTGTGCTTGATCGGCTGCAGGAGGCGGCGCGACTTGTCGGTGTTGCCGTTGTCCCACCAGCTCGAGATCGGCGCGAAGCGCTGCATGCCGGTGCCGGCGCCCCCGCGCCCGTCGGCGATGCGGTAGGTGCCGGCCGAGTGCCAGGCCATGCGGATCATCTGGGGCCCGTAATTGCCGTAGTCGGACGGCCACCAGTCGACCGACGAGGTCAGGAACTGCTTGATGTCGCCCTTGAGGGCGTCGAGATCGATCGCGGTGAACGCGGCGGCGTAGTCGAAGTCCGGTCCCAGGGGATCGGCCGCCAGCCCGTTCTGGTGGAGGAGTTCGACCCGAAGGCGATGGGGATACCAGTTCTCCAGCGCCGGCCGGCCGCCGAAGGCGCCGCCGATCCGGTCGCCGCCGAACGGGCACCGGCCCTCCATCTCGAAAGTCGTCGTGTTGGTCTTGTCGATCGTCATCTCGTTCATCGAAGTTCCCCCGGGCGCGAAACCGATGTCGTGCGGCCGATGGCGTCGCCGGCCTCTTTCCCTGCACCGGTCGCCGACGACGGCGGGACGCTGCAGGCGGCCTCACACTTTCGGGAGCACTTCCCGCCGGGCCTGAAGCTGCCCGCGACATCTGGCGGTGCGCATCGGAATCAAGGGGCTGCCGATTTTGCCGCAGGCGTGGCCGTGGCCGGCGCCGGGTCCTGCATCGCCTCATGGATCGCCCGATTCTCGCGCGACTGTGATCATCCGCGAGCCGCTGTCCCGGCGCTGTCCCGATCCGGCACGGACGGGGCCTCGTCCGCTTGGCCCGCCCCGTGCTGTCCGACGTGCCGGCCGCTGCCCTTCGACCAATGCGGCACGGCCGGCGCTGCGGTTTGGGGAAGGCCTTCGGTGTGTGACAGTCTCCGCTCTGCGCGCAGCCGCGCGACGCGACACAGACCGGCCTCCGGCTCGGCGCGGATCGGCTCACCTCGCCGCGCAAGCACCGGTGTCGGCTCGTCGAGCGCGGCCCGGCCGGCGGTCAGGGAGACGTCCGTCCGCGCGGGGCGGCCGGCATGGTGACGGGACACATGCATCGCGATCGCCGCTCGGTCCTGAAAGCCCTGGCCGCCACGGCCGCCGCGACGGCGACCGGCCTGTCGGCGACCCTGTCGGCCAGTCAGCCGAAGACGCCCGATCTGCGTCGCCGACACGACGCCATGCCGTGGCAGGCCGACGACTTCGTCGGCCGCATCGGCGTCAACGTGCATCTGGCCCAGAAAGGCACCGTCTACGACCGGTATTTCGAGAGCTCGATCCTTCCGGCGATCGAGGATCTCGCGATCATGCAGATCCGGCAGGGCGTCTACAGCCCGGCGCCCGGCATCACCGACGTCCTGTACGGGCGCATGCGCGACCTGACGCGGATGGGCCGCCGGTTCTCGGTGGTGTGCAACGACCCGAGCGACCAGTACGTCACGACGCCTCCGTCGGCGCTGCCGCGGATCCACGACCTCTGCGGGGGCGCGATCGACATCGTCGAGGGCGGCAACGAGCCCGCGCTCCTCGCCGACCCGGTCCGCAACCCGACCCTGTCGTGGCTGCATCAGCGCGCGCTTCACGAGACCGTCCGCCGGGACCTGCCCGGATCCCGGATCGCGGTGGCCTCGCCCAGCTACATTCAGGGCAACATCGCCCTCGCGAGGCCCCTGGCGGGGTTCACGGAGCGATCGAACCTGCACCCCTATCCGGGCATGGAGCACCCCGAAACCCGGGGGCCGGGGCGCCTCGGCGGCTTCCGCGAGGCGATGATGCCGGTTTGCGGCGCGGTCGACAGCATCATCACCGAGACGGGCTACCACACGGCGCTGGCGACCGCGTCGGCCCATCTGCCGGTCGCGGAGCCGATCCGGGCGCGCTACATGCCGCGCCTGCTGCTCTTCGCGTATCTCGCCGGCATGCGGCGGACCTATCTCTACGAGCTCCGGTCGAGCTTCGGCCGCGGCGATGCCGATCCCGAATCCGCCTTCGGGCTTCTGACCCATGACGGCGGGCAGACCGCGACCTACCGGGCCGTCAAGCGTCTCATCGCCCTGTTCTCGGGCCCGCGCGCGGCGGGACGAAGCCCGCCGGTCGCGCGGGCGGCCCCGTTCCGCATCACCACGGCGGGCGACCATCAGGACGTTCAGGGCGCCGCCTTCCGGCGCGGCGACGGCGTGGTCCTGCTGCCGCTCTGGCTCGGCGTTCCCGGCTGGGATCCGGCGACCCGGACGGCGCGAGCCCCCGTCGAGCGCCGCCTGCGGCTCGAGGACGGAGTCGGACGGAACGCGGTCGTCGCGCACCGGTTCGACGATGAGGGTGACGTCCGGGCCGAGCCGGTCGCCCTCGACGGCGGAACCGGCGAGATCCGCGTGTCCGACCGCCTCACCGTCCTGGAATTCGCCGCCTGAAGCAGCCCGCTGTCTCGGCACGCGGGCCTCTATCCAGTGATGAACGGCTGCGCGAGGTGCGGCGCAGGGTCCATGTAAACCTTAATCATCTCATTTAATTGATAGAATTAGGAGCGATTATTATTCTCGACCGGCTCGATGACATTCGCGGTCCTGAATGGCTGCGTCCGCGGACGATGAGTTGATTGCCATGCCCTTGCTCGGATCGATCCGCCGGCCGCGTCAAAGGGCTTCGTCCGGGGGGCGGGGACCGGGCGAAGAAGCCGCCCGGCGGCTCTGACAATCTGGCCGAGATCCTGGCGGCCCATGGCGGGATCGGGCCGGGATTTCACTTCCTCCGCCACGCCCTCTCCGTCGCGATCCTCGCGCACCATTGCCGCGTCGCGGTCATCGGGGGCGCCAGCCCGGCTCAGGCCGCCCTGGAGAACGGCGCCGCCGCGGGCGTGACGACGGCCCTGGGCCACGGCAAGGTCCTGGGCGGATTCCTGCAGCCGGGCCTGTTCGCCCTTGTCGGCCTGTTCTTCGCCCTGAGCGGCTTCCTGATCGCCGGCAGCGCGCTGAGGACCGGCAGGGTCGGCCCGTTCCTGGCCAACCGGTGCCTGCGCATCGTGCCGGCCCTCACCGTCGAGGTGACGCTCTCGGCGCTCGTGCTCGGCCCGTTCTTCACGACCCTGCCGCTCAACCAGTACTTCGCGGACCCGATGCTGCTGAACTATTTCGGCAACATCGTCGGCCACGTCGCCCTCGAACTGCCGGGCGTCTTCCAGAACAACCCGTGGCCCTCGATCGTCAACGCCAACCTCTGGACGCTGCCGCCCGAGTTCTGGTGCTACCTGATCATGCTCGGACTGATGCTGAGCGGCGTGCTGGCGACGCCGGCGCGCTTCACCCTGGCGGTCGCCGGGATTTCCGCGGTGGCGCTGGGCCTCGGCCTGTACGATCCGGCCCGCTTCACGGTGCGGCACGACAACACGCACTTCGCCACGTGGTACATCGTGCTGATGTTCTTCTTCGGTGCGGCGATGTTCCTGAACGCGCGGCGCGTGATCGTCAGCTTCCCGCTCTTCCTGGCCTGCGGGACGTTGTACTACGTCCTGATGCTCGGTGACGTCCTCGGGGTCGTCAGCGGCATGCTGCTCACCTACTGCATGGTGTATGTCGGCATGCAGGGCTTCGCCTGGTTCGACCGGGTGGTGAAGAAGGACCTCTCCTACGGGATCTACCTGTACGGCTTCCCGCTGACGCAGGCCACCGTCGCGGTCCTGATCCCGCACCTCGGCGGCGTCTCGAAGGGGCTCGCCTACGCGGTGATCTTCCCGCTGGTGCTGGTCCTGACCGGATCCTTCGCGTCCCTCTCCTGGGACTACATCGAGAGGCCCGCCCTCCGTCTCCGGCGCCTGCTGGTGCGCGGGCCGCGACCCCGGGCCGCGATCGCGTGACCGACGGCCCCCCGAGGGACCGAGCGCAGGGGCTAGCGGAAGAGCTTGCCGCTGCTCAGGATGGCGTTCCTGTAGCGCTCCGCGTTCAGCTGGCGGCCCGAGGGGTCGAGAACCTCGACGTCGTTGTAGCCCGCATCCAGCCATCGTCGGGCAAGGACGATCGCGCTGGCCGCGCGGGCGCGGGTCTGCTGGATGAAGCCCCGCTGCGCGTGGGCGGTGATGACGTATTGTGAGGTCTGCGGAACAGTCTCTGTCATGCCTCGAATCTGACCGGCGACGGTGCACCGGCGCAAGATCGCAGGTTAAGAGCGCCTAACAGAACGGGCACGGATCGTGTGGTCGGGCGTTGGCTGGGATGGCTCGCCCCCTTCTTCCCAACGATCTGTGGACTGAGATCGCCCCGCTTCTTCCGCCGCCCCGGCCGCGTCCGAAGGGCGGGCGGCGCCCGCTCGAGAACCGTGCGGCGCTGACCGGCATCCTGTTCGTGCTGCGCTCTGGCCTGCCCTGGGAGATGCTACCCGCCGAGATGGGCTGCGGCTGCGGGATGAGTTGCTGGCGCCGCCTGCGCGACTGGCAGGCGGCAGGCGTCTGGGCGCGGCTGCATCAGATCCTGCTGGAGCGCCTGCACGCGGCGGGCGAGATCGATTGGGGCCGCGCGAGCCTGGACAGTGCGTCTGTCCCGGCCAAAAAAGGGGCTCTGCCACGGGCCCGAACCCGACGGATCGGGGCAAGCCGGGCACGAAGCGCCACCTCGTCACCGACGCGCGCGGCACGCCGCTCGGCTTCTGCCTGAGCGGCGCCAACCGACACGACAGCGTGATGATGGCCCAGACCCTCGACGCCATCCCGCCCCTGCGCAACGGGCGGCGCGGACGCCCGCGGCATCGTCCGGACAAGTTGCACGCGGACAAGGCCTATGATGCCAAAGCACGACGCCGGGAGTGCCGGGCGCGCGGGATCGTGCCGCGGATCGCGCGCAAAGGCATCGAGAGCAGCGAGAGGCTCGGGCGTCACCGCTGGGTCGTCGAGCGGACCCATGCCTGGTTCAACCGCTTCCGCCGCCTGCCCATCCGCTACGAGCGGCGCGGCGACATCTACGAGGCCTTCACAACCCTGGCCGCGAGCCTCATCACCCTCAAGCAGATCAAACGGTTCTGTTAGGCGCTCTTAGTCAGAAGCGGTGTTCCTCCAGTCCGACAACACTGCGCACGTTTGCGTAATTTGCGAGTTCTGTCCTGTTCGCCACGCCCAACTTCTGGAAGATATTGTAAAGATGTATCTTCACTGTTCCTTCAGAGATACCAGCCTCTCGAGCGATATGCTTGTTTGTCAACCCGCGCGCAACCAGCATTGCGATCTCGCGTTCGCGAGCTGTCAGGCTTCGAGGACTGAATTCCGCGTCCCTTAACTCCAGCGAGCGACCATCGCGCTTCAAGTCAAAATTTTCAAACCATTCTACAAGCTCAACGCTGGCTGAGTCCTTATGAAATATTGCAATTGCACCACACTCTGACGCAGTTGCGAATTCCTCGCGCGATACGGAACCGGTCAGAAACATGAAGCTCGTTTTAGACCCTGCTTGGCGCGCGGCCTCTACAACCTCAAAGCCCGTATATCTCGGCATCTGGACGTCAAGACATGCGATGTCGGGCTGCAACTCGAGGATCTTCTTGAGAGCGGTTTCCCCCTCTGAGCAGGCCGCCACAACGTTCAGATTATTGACCTGACGAAGGAGCGCAACCAGCCCCGCGAGAACCACTGGATGATCATCCGCAATCACTATACGAGGGCCGGTAAGACTAGTCATGCACAACTCTTTATGATCTCTGACGTCTTTCGGAGCCCGATTTGAGCATCGTTTGCTATCTTGGACCTGATGACTGAAATTAAAGAAATCTACCGTCGCCTGTATTATCTGAATGAAGACGCACAACAAACATCAATCATCGAGACATCCATACATCATCGGAAAATCCGGAGACGTTAAACAGATAAGGGACTAGTTTAAACAATGTCGGCACGCAACCACATTCCTTAGTCAGACCCTTTGCATCAGCGTCGGTCAGGAAATCTATTTTAACCCCTATCCTTATTTCACATTTGCAAACAGGATTACTTCAATCAATCAATTCCTATACATGGATATTTTAAATTGAGAGCGTTAGGCTTTTAGACAGGACGTCAGCTGGTGTCAAGATTGATTTCAGGCCGCTAATCTGAATTGCCAGAACTTTCACGACTAAACATATCAGAGGACCCACGGCCATCCGATTTCAGCCTATAAGACCAGGGCCTTGAGCGACATGCAGCGCAATTCTCGAGCTCGTTGGACCATTCTACTTAAGCAGTAGCGGCCGAACTTGCTCCAGGGACCTGTATCAATCCGCTGTCGCTCGATTGGGCAGGCTCACCGATTGCGATCGATCCATGCCCCCGGAGCGCGCCGCCATTGTGAGCCCATTCGACCCGAACATGTCGACCGACATGGACTTGCAGGGAAAATCGCGGGTCGAACCGCAATCCGTAAACGCAGCGGAGAGCCTCGACGAAAAATGGAACGCTGCATGGAAGTCGGCGACATCGTTGCCAGTGAGGCCGCCATGACGCCGGTCGTCGGTCTGATTTTGCTGGCTCAGAACGAGCCGGGGCTGTCCGGCGCTGTCGTTTTAGGATCTTGATAGGCACCGTGACGGTCAACGAATTCGTCCAAATGCTGGTTGCCACGCTGACTAGTTGACCAAGCATTCACTGCAATGACGCCTTTGTCTAAGCTGCAATCAACCGGATATATTGGCTATTAATTTTGACAAACACCTATATCCGCTGCATAGTTTCCACAAGACATTATTCTACCTGCGAATATTGCAACTACAGCCGAATCTTCGTTCTTAAAGGTACCTAGCAAACGGTGTTATTAATCAGCAACAGCTTCGAAGGGCAGAAAGGCTTGTGGCACCAGGGTGAGAGAAGCCTCTCGCCTCAAAGTCGTTTTTACGGCGCCTTAACGTTAGTGGTCCCATCAGGATGAAAATCCTCACTGAGTAGCGTGTTGTAGACGATGGGCATCCAGTTTCTGCCTGCACAACCTGTAGCAATGCGCGCGAGTTCGATCGCTTTGGCGTTCATCCTGGTCGCCTCACAGACTGCGAACAGTTCTGCAGCAGATCAAAGGACTAAGAGTGCACAGATTGACCTCCGTCAGGAACAGGCTTCGAGTCCCGAGTTGGATCCCGATCTCACGAGCAATCCGCGTAGCGCGATACAGGATCGCGCCATCAGCGGCGGGCATCACCGGTTTTGGTTCAGATCGGGGGCGAACACGAGCTCGTTTGACTTTCAATCGGGACCTGCCGCTCCGCTCGACATCGAGCGGAGCGGTTCTGAGGCACCAGGCCGATCAGAGCGGTCGGCTTCAGGCAACCCGGCGGCAACCCTTCAAGTCGATTTGGCTTTGCTTCTCGTGACGCAGAGAGACGTTCAGAACGAGATCAATGTATCCCAGAGCGGCAGCAACAATCTCGGCGTCCTAGTTCAGTCCGGGTCACACAATTCGATTGTGGGCTACCAGAACGATGCTAACAACTCCGTGACACTGGTCCAATCCGGGGTCAATCAGATCATCGGCTATGCGCAGACTGGCAGCGGATCTCTCCTGACCATTCGCCAGCACTGAGCCTCGAGGCTCCGACAAAGTGACGGTGCTTGCTCGAAGTTCCTATCGCATCGCCGATCTCTCGGACTCGCACACGGAGCCCAAGGCGCTGCCATCCGCCCTCGATGTTCCTTTCTGTCGCGCCCGCTCTGACCTGAGCAACGGATGAGTGTGTCGCGGTAGCGACATAACGGAAGGTGGAGCAACAACCGTGAGGCAAGCGTGAACATCAGAACGCGGCGTTTCACAGGTCACGTCGACAGCCGAGCGTCGATGTCGGATGTGTTTCGCTGCTGCCGAAGTCCGAGACAGCCGCGGCGCGCGACCTTCCGACGCCGAGGCAAGCCTTCGTGCCATTCACCAGCAGCGCAGCCACGGCGCCCTTTAGCCCCGCTGAGCGGACTTCGAACAGCAGCGCACGGCGCGGAAGGGCGATCATGCCCGATTTTGTACTGCTCAACTCAGAGAGAGCGTCCGAGGAACATCAATCGAGATCGATCACGTTCTTATTCTTCGGCTGAACCCCGATCGGGCGGCTCGCCTTCCCTGTGAGAAAGTTCGGCTCCACGCGACTCGGCGTTGCTGGCTCGGCGACCGGGCGCGTGGCCTCGACCGCACGTTTGGATTGGTCGAGACCAGTCGCAGAATTCAGCGGCGGCGGCGTGACGACACGGCCCTCAGCTTGGTCAAGGCACCGGCGCAACGCTCCCGGATCAGGGAGGAGGGTGCAATCGTTCACACTCATCGGTGTGACCTGGGCCCCCGCGGTGGACGCGAGTGAGAGAAGCAGCAGCGCGCCCGCCCCGCGGGCGAGGCCGGTGCGGTCGCGTCGTGCGGTCATTGTTGCTGTGCCTGCTTGCGGCTGGGCTTGACCTGCCGGATCTCGATCTCATTGGGTTCGGAGGGCAGGACCCGCTTTGGGGCGGGCTGCTGCGCGGCCCGCGCCTGTTGCTGGGCCTGCGGCACAGGCTGGGCCTGAGTGCGCGCCTGTCCCTCAGGCGCCTCCGGCCTGTCGAGCCGACCGAGCCGCACCCGCACGTAGCTGACCGACCGCTTCGCGGCGTCGAACCCGCACTCGTAGGTCACGCGCACCCACTCCTTCTGCGGAGAGAGGAATCGGATCGAGTCACCACGATAGCGGACCACCGCGTCGGCGCCTTCCGGCGCCTCGGCTTGTTGGAAGATCTTCGCGAACGGACGCGATACCCACTCGTAGTCGGTTGGTGCCTCCGCCTCGATTTTGGGCGCGCAGAGCTGTCCAGCCACCTCGTTGTTGGCTCGGACGCAGTTGGCGTCACAGCCCGATGTGCCGGACGTCGGCGGGTTTGCCGTGGGCGCGGATGACGCTTGTGAAGCTGCGGGCGCCGCCGCCGATGGCCCCCCAGCGGCGGCCGGCTGCGCTCCGGCGGTCGCAACACCCGCATACCAGACGGCCACGGCAACGAGCACCGCTTGCCCCTGCGATGAGCCCCGCTGCCTCATCGTGTCCTCCCATGTCCGTGCCCGCAAGAACGACTTGGATCCTGCGATATTCTGGATTGGTTGATACCGGGTTAGGTTACGACTGTAGCCCCGGCATCCGGCGACAAAGTGGACCGCCCAGACCGAACTGGTATCGGCCAGCTAGCACAGCCTTCATTTCTGCGCTGGAACCACCCTCGATCCATCATATCGCCTGAACAAATGTTGCGGGGTGTCAAAAATGGCACGGCGACGATCGTTGAAATTGCCGCATCGAATGCTGGTTCGCCGGTGGAGCCGGAGCCTTGATGGTCGCGAACGAAGTGAGGAGGGCTGCGTAGCCAGCTTTCTCCGAAGCCACGGGTACAAGCAGCCCGCCGCTCCTGGGTCGAGGCGATGGGATGCCACGAGGCCTGTCTCCTGGCGTGCGTCGCTTTCGATCTGTGACCGCCGTGCTCGCCGTCCGTGAACAACCTCGCGGAGCGGGCTTTCCGGCATGGGGACGATCATCGCGTATGCGATGCCGCCACGAAGGTCCGATCGCCTGAAATCGGCGCCATTCAAGGCGGCGGTCAGCACTCTCGAAGAGATCTGACGGTACGGCGTTCGCGGTCGAGGTCGTCCATCCGACGCCGGCCGACCCGGCTAGCTTCTCCGGCACAGGCCACGACCCACGCGTAAGCTATAATCTTGTGTTTGCGGACGCAGGCAGGGCACCGGGGCAGATTATACGGCCCGTGGTCGATAGGCCCTGAAGCTTGATGACACCGTCACCACCAAGCCTGCGATGGATGCGACATCCCATTGTCTGAAACTGTACATCCCGGGAGAGCCTGCCAAGATTTTTGACTGTCGTAATTCGGCGTCTTCCGCCAAAAGAAACATCCGAGCTGCGGGAGCCGCTATCCGAGAAAACTCCGGCGATTGAGAGAGGTCTCCTCCGGAGCGGAGTGCCAGTCGTCGATGAAGATCGATGTTTTTCAGAATAACATCATAGTCTGAGATCGGTTTCTGAACTATCACGGATTATTTGTAGATTAAAGGTTTGATCTCAATTGCTTTAGTTCCTCATTTTTCTGCGCCGAATTAACCAGTCCGCTGGTTTATGCCAGATATCAATTTTTCGTTACCAATTCTACTGGACAGACCGAAGCTGGGCAGTTAACAGGGTGTTAAGGCGCGCCGAGGGCAGCGATCTGCCTCGACCCGCCATGCCGGCTCCAAGTGATAGCCAGGACCTCAATAGACACCCGCTGCAATGCAGCCGGGTGACATTGCCGTTTCAGTATTAACTCTAGTATTGATCTACGTAGTACTCGCCATCTTGAGAGGCGTTATTGCAATCGTTGTCGTTAATTACCAGCGAAAACTACCTACTCGCTGATAAGGCGCCTGGACACACTGAAAATTCCGGTTACTGAATGGTCAAGGTCCAGCCGAGACGGATGTCCCGGGATGAGACTGAGCGCCCAAGACAGCGGCGCCGCCCGCCAGAAAGTGGTTCAGGAAAAGGGGTATCAGATGAATAAGCACCTGATCGGGCTGTCGATGGGCGTCGCCGCCATCGCATTCACGGCTTCCGCCTACGCGGCGGGCGGCAACAAGACCTATACGGATCAGTCCGGCAACACGAACCGGATCACGGTCAACCAGAATGACAACGGCTCCGGGACGGAGACGGTGACTGCTGGCACCGGTGGCGGCAATTCGGTCGGCTCGCTCTTCCGGCCCTTCACGCAGGGCGGCAGCGGCGACAACGTCCTGAAGGTCAATCAGACTGGCACAGGAAACTCGCTCGGCAACCAGAAGCAGGGTCAGCAGATCGGCTCGGGAAACACCGCCGATGTCACCCAGCAGGGCGTTAAGGGTCGCGTCGAGTTGCAGCAGAACGGCGGCAACAACGGCCAGACCGGATCGAGCGGCACGCTGGTGGGCCAGTTCGGTGCCTCAAACGGCACCAACCTCATCAAGCAGGACGAGAAGACCTCGAGCAGCTTCATCGATCTGACGCAGACCGGCAGCGACAACGTCTTCAACCTGCAGCAGTCCGGCTCAACCAATAGCCAGACGGTCACGCAGAAAGGCAACAGAAACCGGGTCGTGACCGGCCAGGACTCCGATTCGTCCAGGAGCGCAATCACCGTCACTCAGACGAATAATAGCGGCGGTATCGCGAATTCTGTGCTGGTCACGCAGAAGAGCGCCACGGACACCACAGCGTCGGCGACGCAGTCGGGATATGGTAACACCGCGTATGTCGATCAGAGCAGCACGAGCAACAAGACTGCCTCTACCGTCAATCAGCTGGGCAACAGCAACGAAGCGAAGAGCCTGCAGCGGAACGGTGTCGACAATTCGCAGATTACCCTCAATCAGAACACTGACGGCAACAAAGCTCAGGTTCGGCAGGAAGCCGGCGTGACGGACAGCACCATCACCGTGACGCAGAAGGGCGGCAACGGCAATATCGTCACCGATGCCTCGCAGCAGCAGGGCGTCCTCAAGAACACCATGACCGTGACGCAGGACGGCACCGAGAATACTGCGCTCAGCCGGCAGTGGAACGGAACGCGCAACAGCAAGATGACCGTGTCGCAGACGGGTGACCACAACAAGTCAGACACCTACCAGAATGCTGAGACCGACAACGGCACGATCGCGGTCACGCAGACCAAAAACTTCCAGGATGCGACGGCCACTCAGAACGGCGCCAAGGACAGCTCGATCAAGATCACTCAGTCCGGCGGTGGGAACCTTGCCCTCGGCGATCAGACCTATGTGAAGAACAGCAAGATCGATCTGACTCAGTCAGCCACCAACAACGGCTTCAACTACCTGTACGCTGCTCAGCTCTACCAGGACGGCAGCTCGATCACGGCGTCTCAGACGGAAACTGGAAACATCGCCTACTACCAGCAGGGTTACGCGTTCGGTTCTGGCAATCTGGCCCTTGGCGGCAAGAACAATAAGGTGTCGGCCGTCCAGAGCGGCAAGAACAACGAAGCCTTCACTTGGCAGACGAGCGGAGACAACAATCGGATCGGCATTTCGCAGGCTGGAACCGGCGGCAAGATCGGCGTGTACCAGCACGGCGGAAACGGCAATGGCGCTGACCTCTTCCAGGCGAGCAGCAGCACGGGCGCCGTCGCTCGGCTCGAGCAGAAGGGCAGCGGCAACTATGCCTTCTCGCGGCAGAGCGATGTTACCAACAAGCTGACCGGCCCCGGTGCCGCTCCCGGCACCTTTGACACGGCCACTGAGGCTGCCCTGCAGTCCGGCATTGGCAACCTGCTGTACAACTATCAGTCTGGTACCAACAACCAGGCTACCGTGTCTCAGATCGGCAACTTCAACGGCATCACCAATACGCAGTCTGGCACCGGCAACACGGCTGAGCTTGCCCAAAACGGCAACTTCAACGCTATTATCGGCTTCCAGAGCGGCACGGGTAACCAGGCTTCCGTCAACCAGACCAACAACGGCAACGTCGCCGTCTATGCTCAGGCTGGCACCAGCAACGTGTTGACCGTCCGTCAGCGCTAAGACTTGCTGCGGCGTCCTGTAACGCCAGCGTTCCATCACCAAAGAGGGCCGCGCCGACCAGCGCGGCCCTCACCTGTCACCGCAGATACGAGGTTTCAGCATGCCGGTCACGGCACCGACCGATCCTCCCGCCCTGCGCTGCGAGCTGACCCAGCAGGTCAACGGCGGAATGGTCTCGATCTCGGGCCGGGTCTTCAGCGTCGCCCCGGGGCCCGGCACCTACCAATTGCGCATCGAGAAGTCCGGGCCCTCCGGCACCTCGGTCATCAACCAGGGCGGCGCCTTCACCGCCCAGCCGTCCGAGCCCAGTGTCGTCGGAAACACGACCTTCAGCGTCGAGGCCGGCGCCAACTACAGGGCGCGCCTGCGCGTCACGTCCGGCGCCGCCACCGCGGAATGCCAGGACGGCCAGGACCGGCTCTGACCCGGCAAATCCGCACCACAGCAGCGGCGCAGGATCTGATCGCGCCGCCAGGCAACCGGCCGGGCCGCCAATTCTGATGTCGGGAACCGGTCGAAACGTCCCGATAAGGCTAAAAGATCGCCAACATCTGGTCTTGTTTCCAGCATTAAGCTTGTCGTTCGGGGAAAATCCTTAACACAGCGATACCCTGCAACGGTCGCGCCATCGCCGTGTGACCCTCCTACCACAGACTCGCTCTATAAAGGCTCCGGCACCTGCTGAGACTATTCAGTCTTCGACAATACTGGTTTATGGCTTAGTCCGAGGCTTGGGAGGGAGATCATGCGCCGCCTGTATCAACGTCGGGCCACGGGACGGGCGCTGACGCTCCTTGTCCTTGCCTTCGCGGCCGGCTCCGCCGCCGCGCAGGAGCGCGTGTCGATCGAGCAGGTGCAGGTCCGGGCGCAACGTTCCACGGGCGGCAACCCCGGCACTGGGATCCAGGAGAGCGACTACATCCTCGGCGCGCAGTCCGGTATCTCGCTGCTCAGCCCCAGCGGTTATCCCGCCGCCTCGTCGTCGGCGGCCACCAATCAAGCCCGGGCGCTCCAGCTCGGCTCCGGCAACGTGTCGACGATCGACCAGCTGGGCTCGGCCAACATCGCGATCCAGAACGTCATCGGTGCACAGAACGCCGTGACGCAGACGCAGATGGGCGACGGCAACCGGTCGGCGGTTTCCGTCGTGGGGAATTCCAACACCATCGGCACTCAGCAGGACGGCAGCCGCGCCTCGGCCGCGGTCACGGTGGTGGGCAGCAACAACGCCATCACCACGCAGCAATCGGCCGCCGACACGGGCGCCATCAGCATCACGCGGATCGGCAACGGCCCGCCCCTGACGGTTTCACGGAGGTAATGACGTGGGTCACTCTCGTGTGCTCCGGCCGGCGGTGCTCGCAGCCTTTCTCCTCGCGGGAGCGCAGGCGCAGGCCGGCAGCCTCGTCTACCAGCCGGTCAACCCGTCCTTTGGCGGAAGCCCGCTGAACGGGTCGTGGCTCCAGGCCGAGGCGGCGGCGCAGAACGACGCGCAACGCCGCGCCCAGCGCCTCCAGCAGATCCAGTCCGCGATCAGCTCTTCGACCACGCAGAGCCCGGGCCAGATCTTCGCGCAGCAGCTGCAATCCCAGATCTATTCGTCCCTGGCGAACCAGATCACCCAGGCGATCTTCGGCGAGAACGCGCAGCAGAGCGGCAGCTACAGCTTCGGCGGCTCTCAGGTCTCGTTTCAGCGCGTTGGCGCCAACATCCAGCTCCAGATCTTCGACGGACAATCGACTACCACCGTCGTGGTGCCGGCGACCGCGGCCGTCTCAAGCGGCGCCACCTCTGCCCCGATTACCCCGCTCTCGGGCGCCCCCTGAAGCATCACGCTCCCGGGGGTGACCGAACACCCATCCCGAAGTTGAGGCCGGCGCCCCCGTCCGCCGCCAATCTGGCGGCCTGCAAGGGCAGCGCGCGCGAGCGCGGCGGCGCGGAACGAAGACGGACATCTCCGTGCGTAATTTCCTGAAGAGCCTGGTCGGCGCCGCGGTACTCTGCGGAGGTCTCGCGGCCTGCGCGCCGTGGGATCGCGAATTGCTGGCCCAGGCTCCCGTGGTGACGCCGCCGTCGCCGACCGACCTCAACCTCGAGACGCTGCCGCCGCCTGTCCGCAAGATCGATGTCGCGATCTACAACTTTCCTGACCTGACCGGTCAGAACAAACCGAACGACAACATCGCCGAGTACTCGCGCGCGGTCACGCAGGGCGGCAGCGCCTTCGTGGTCGACGCCCTGCGGCGCGCCGGCCGCGGCCAGTGGTTCTCCGTCGTCGAGCGCACCGGCCTCGCCAACCTCCTGCAGGAGCGGCAGCTCATCCGGGCGACCCGCCAGGAATTCGACGGCACGGATGCCAAGCCGCTGCCGCCGATCCGCTTCGCCGGCCTGATCGTCGAGGGCGGCATCATCGGCTACGACGCCAACACGGTCACGGGCGGCGCGGGCGCCAACCTCCTCGGCGTCGGCGGAGACACCAAGTACCGGCGCGACGAGGTGACGGTGGCCATGCGCATCATCTCGGTGCAGACCGGCGAGGTGCTGAACAGCGTGACGGTGACTAAGACGATCTACTCGGTCGCCCTCAACGCCAACGCCTACCGGTACGTCGCCGTCGCCCAAGCTGCTGCAGGTCGAGGCCGGCGTGACACGCAACGAGCCGACCCAGATGGCCGTCCGGGAGGCGATCGACCTCGCGGTCTACGCGACGATCATCGAGGGCACCCGCAAGAAGCTGTGGCGCTTCCGCGACCCGGTGCTCGGAACGCGCTTGGTCGACGAGTATCTGGCGCGCGACAAGCCGACGCCGCTCGAAGTCCCGGGACCGGAACTGCCGCCAGGACCGCTCGTGGTAAAATCCTGAACCACCATGCAGGCATTCGTCGGCCATCCGCGTCCGTTCGACCGCCGAATTCCGCGAGCGCCGTTGGCCGCCTGCCTGGTGGCGGCCGCGGTCCTGACGTTCATCGTCGCGCCGCGGGCTTCGAACAAGGCAGATGTCGAGCCGGTGGCGGAGTCGATCATCCTCGCGCCGATCGCGCAACTGGATCCGGTCCTGATGGACATCCCGGCGATGACCGACCTGCTGGTGGTCGGTCGAGGGGACCTCCAGCCCATGGAGCAGGCCTCCCGCCTGTTCCCCCAGGTCCTGGCCCCGCAGTTCCTGTTCCCCCAGGCTGAGGCCGGCATGCGTGCCCTGATCGCGAGTGCGGCCACGGCCAACGACCTGCCGTCCGATTTCTTCCTGCGGCTGCTGCGGCAGGAGAGCGGTCTTAATCCATTGGCCGTGAGCCCGGTCGGCGCGCAGGGCATCGCCCAGTTCATGCCCGGCACGGCGGCGGAGCGCGGTCTGCGCGATCCGTTCGATCCCGTGGAGGCGATCCCGAAATCCGCGGAACTCCTGCGCGAGCACCGGGCGCGTTTCGGCAATCTCGGCTTGGCGGCAGCCGCTTACAACGCCGGGCCGCAACGCGTGCGCGGGTGGCTCGACGGCCGCTCCGGCATGCCGGCGGAAACGCGCGACTACGTGGTCCGCATCACGGGCCGCACCCTCGAGGATTGGGCCACGGAGAGCGGCCGGAGCCCACCGAAGCCCGCGCTCGCTTTCATGGCATCCGCCGATCTCGGTTTCGCGACGACCTGGCCGACGAACCCGGCCGTGCACCCGACGAGCCTTCCCGCGACATCCCAGGGCATGCGCAGCGCTCCGTCGCCGGCGTCACGCTCCACCAAGCGGCCACTCCAGCGTCCCTCGGCGCGGTCCCAGCAGCCGCGCTCCGAGCAGGCTCTCTGCGCGCTCCTGAACGGTGAGGGACGGACCTGTCTCGTGCAGGCGACCTACTGAGGCGGCGCGACTTGCTCGATGCGAACCCCCTGGCCGGGTTCGGCGGGTCGGCGGCTCTGACGCAGCTTGCGCCGCTTGCCGCGCCCTGAGGCCTCGCGCGGCGGGATCGGTCCAGCGGCATCCAGCAGAGTTCGATCAATCGTGGGCGCCTGCTGCAAGCCGGCTGGCCGCGGCCCGGGAGCGAGGCGCTGCCCCTCGTACAGCTCGATGCAGTCCCGGAGCGCCGTCGGATCGCGGATGAAGGTACAGTCGTTCACGTTCGGCACCGGCGCGCCCTGGGCGACAGCACCGGAAGCGCTCAGGGCGGCAGCAACTCCGAAGATGGCCGCCCTGCATTTCCATCCGGACACGGCAGACCTCTCAGCGTGAGGAACGCGCCGCGCCAGCCCGCGGCCACATGCATTGTCACCGGCAGAACATTGGCACGATCGATCCGTTCCGGTTCGCCGTCAAACCTCACCGGCGGATCGGATGCTCAGGACGGTCCTAGCCTGTACACTCAAGCCGTGGTGGTCCCGCAGAGTGGCGGGGCAGGGGAAGATCCGCGCCGGTCACGCCATGGCCAGTACGGCCGCGATCACCGCCACTCCGACAGCGAGCCACGTCGCGTAGTCGCCGATCAGGCCGCTGTGCAGGATCTCCAGCGCCCGCGTCGGCGCCGACTGCGTGGCGCTGACCGGCCGGACCACGAAGGCCGGCAGCCGCTGACGGAACAGCCCGTAGCCGGCGCCCGCCAGTGCAGTGGTCACGGAGGCCCACGGCAGCCAGCCCGGCCCCTCGGCGAGCGACCCGCCCGGGGACCGGTGCATGAAGGCCGCGGCCGCCCGCGGCAGGGCGTGCTCGATCAGGCTCGCCGGCAGCCCGGCATCGAGGGCGAGCAGCGCGCAGCAGGGCGCGAGCATCAGCCAGAGGGGCCGGTTGGCCTTCTCGCGCTCGTCCTCGCTCGGCGCCCCGGCCTCGTCGCCGGGATCGGGCCCGAGCCCCAGGAAGATGCGGCCCGCTGCCCGCAGGACCGCGGCCCCGGTCAGCGCCGCACCGATCGCGGTGGCGGCCAGTGCGATGCCGTGGCCCTGCTGCGACAGAGCCCCCTGCACGAGGCGCGTGCCCTGGTCGAGAACGCCGATCGGCAGGCCGCAGAGCAGCAGCCCGGCCAGTGCCATGGCGATCCCGGCCGGCATGATGCCGCGGCCGAGGCCGCGCAGCGCGATCTCGTCGACGCTCGCCTGGGTGGCCAGGAGGATGCCGGCGATCATGAACAGCGCGCCCTTCACCAGCCCGTGTCCGACCACGTAGACCAGAACGCCTCCGGTGCCGTCCGCCGACAGGGCGCCGAGGCCGGTGAGCATGATCCCGGCATGCGAGATCGTCGAGAAGGCAAGCATCCGCTTCAGGTGGCGCTGCAGCAGCGCCATCCAGCCGCCGAGCAGGGCTGTGAGGGTGCCCAGGGCCGTGAGCAGGAGGGGCAGCGCGTGCTGGACCTGACCGGAGCCCGCGAACACGACGGCGCTCACCTTCGCGAGGCCGAACAGGCCGAGCGACACCATCGAGCCGGAGAAGATCACCGAGACCGGGCTCGGGGCCACCGCGTGGGCATCGGCGAGCCAGAACTGGAACGGAACGATCGCGCCCTTGATCATCAGGGCGGCGGCCACGAGGCAGAAGGCCCCGGCCACAACCGGGTCGCGACCGCCCCGCGCCACCGCCGCTGCGATGCCCTCGAAGTCCAGCGTGCCGGTCTGCCCGTAGATCAGCCCGATGCCGCCGAGCATCAGGAATCCCGCGAGGCTGTTGACCACGGTGAAGTTGATGGCGCCCGCGAGCGCAGATTCCGCCAAGTGGTAGGCGGTGAGCGCGAAGGCGGCGACGCTCATCACCTCGAACCACACGAACAGGTTGAACATGTCGCGGGTGAAGCAGAACCCGACCATGGCGGCCAGGAACAGCAGCATCAGGATGTGGAAGTGGCCATGCGTGCGGCCGAAGAAGCCCCAGGCGAACACGAAGGTCAGGGCGTAGAGCAGGCCGATGAAGGTCGCGACCCAGGCGCTCGCCTCGTCCACCGAGAAGCCGATGCCGAGGTGGACGCTGTCCCGCGGCTCCCAGCCGCCGAACCAGTAGACGATCGGCCCGTCGGCGGCGTGCACGGCGATGATGGCCGACAGGATCGCGACACTCAGTGCGGCGAGCGCCGCGAGGATGTCGGGCACGCGGCCCGGCAGACGGTGCGCGACCGCGAGCGTCACGGC
The DNA here is from genome assembly GCF_000364445.2 of Methylobacterium mesophilicum SR1.6/6. Taxonomy (NCBI): domain Bacteria; kingdom Pseudomonadati; phylum Pseudomonadota; class Alphaproteobacteria; order Hyphomicrobiales; family Methylobacteriaceae; genus Methylobacterium; species Methylobacterium mesophilicum. The sequence continues at coordinate 3,986,331 of NZ_CP043538.1, forward strand.
GCAGACGACGAGCGGAATCGCGACCGGCAGGGGCAGGAGGGCGGCGGGGAAGGCGGTCACGGAGTCGTTCGCTCCCCACCCTTCGCGGCGCTCGATCCCTGGCCGCGGCCGGATGTTCCGCCGGCGCGCATCGGCCGAAGCTTCTCCGGGTCGAGGCTGCCGCCGCGCTTGTAGGCCTGGATCGTCAGGACGAGGAGGAGGGCGGTCAGGGTCGCGCCGACTACGATGTCGGTCAGCACCAGCGCCTGCATCACCGGATCGACAGCAGGCGTGCCCGGCGGGTGATCGTAGAAGATCGGCGCGATGCTGCCCCAGCGGTAGCCGAGGCCCAGGAGGAGCACGTAGGTCGCCGACTGGCAGACGCCGAGGCAGCCCACGAGGTGGATGAAGTTGCGGCTCGTGGCGATGCCGTAGAGGCCGATCCCGAAGAGCCACGCGGCGACCGCGTAGGGCAGCATGCTCACGCGGATTCCTCCCCGGGTTCGTCGGGCGCGTCCGCCTCGCGGGTCTCCTCCATGAATTCGAGGAAGAGCTGCGTGAACCCGCCCGTCACCGCCAGGGCGACGCCGAGGTTCTCCACGAGCATCAGGCCTCCGGAGAACAGGTCGCGGAAGGTGCCCAGCGGCAGGACGTTCTGCATGAAGGCGGCGCCGGTGAGCATCGGCGCCAGCCCGCACAGGGCGAAGAGCAGGGCGCCACCGCCCTCCAGGGCGTCGAGCCAGTGACTGCGGACGGCGTCGCGCCAGCCGGCATAGCCCTCGCCGAGGTAGATCAGCAGGGTGCCGGAGGCGAGGATTACGCCACCCTGGAAGCCGCCGCCCGGTGTGACGGTGGCGTGCAGCACCACGTAGAGACCGAACAGGGCCGTGAGCGGCCCCGCGATCCGGCAGGCGAGCACCACGGCCTCGGAGCGCGGGATGACGGCGCGGCCGGGCCGACGCAGGGCGCGTTCGGTGCTGCCCTCGCCCCGCCGACCCCGCAGCAGCACCACCGTTCCGGTGATGGCGGCGAGCAGCATGAACTCCTCACCCAGGGTGTCGAGGCCGCGCAGGTCGAAATTGATCGCACTCACCATGTTGGCGACGTGCCGAGCCTGCGGGGTGATCGCGTTGATGCGCTCGCCGTACTGGGCGATGGTCGATCCGAAGGGCGGCAACCCGGCGATCACCGCGGCGGCGCAGGGCAGGAGGACCAGCCCCGACAGAGCGAGCAGCGCGATGCGGATCCGGGGGCTCAAGACTCCTCCTCGGGGGACTGCGTCCGCACCGCCATGAGCGCGACGAGGAAGAGGAGCGGCACCGCCGCGGAGCCGACCGCCAGCTCCGACAGGGCGACGTCGGGCGCCTGAAGGGCGTCGAACAGGATCGTCAGGACGAGCCCGTTCACCGCGATCGCGAAGACCTGTCGGGTGGGGTCGCGTACCAGCACAACCGCGGTGCCGGAGATCGCGGTGAACAGGAACAGCAGCGGCAGGATCACGATCATCGGGGTGTCCTCATGCCGAGCGGCCCTCGCGCATCAGCACGGCCCGGCCGGACACGTGCGACAGCACCGCCGCCCAGGCGAGGAAGACGACCATCATGACCAGGATCTTGAGCGAACGCCCGGAGATGCCGTCGGCCAGGAAGGCCGCGAGGGTGACGAGGATCGAGGACGCGACATTCAGGAAGGCGAGGGCGTGAAACCGGTCCAGGGCCCGGGGCAAGCGCCATAGGGCCAGGGCGGCGAGCCAAGTCACCGCCACCGCGAGCGCCAGGAGGATGCCGATGACGACGCTCATATCCAGCGCTCCAGGAAGACTGCGAGCAGCATCGTGCCCGGCAGGTTGAGCAGGACCAGGGTGAGGGCGAGATCGGTGATCGAAGCCTGATCGGTGGCGAAGGCGAGCAGCGTCAGGATCAGCACCGTGACGCTTCCGGCGAGCTGATAGGCGGCGAAGCGCTGGCCGGGCCGGCCCCGCCACGCCAGCGCCGCCGCGACGGCGAGGGGCGGCAGCAGCGCCAGGATGGCGGCCGTCCAGATATTCATCGCCCGTCGTCCTTCAGGACGTGCGTCGTCACGGTGCCGTGCGCGCGGTCGAGGGTCAGGACGTAGCTCTCGGGGGCGAGCGAGGCGGCGAGCAGCCCGACGGCCCGCGCGGCCGGAGCCGTGTCGCCGGAGGGTGTGGCCCAGGTCACTTCGGCCGCGCTCTGCGCGCGTATCGTCCCAACCGCTTCGCGTCCGAGCACGGCCTTCACCAGGCTCATGCCGATCCGGAGCGTCTGCCGGGGCATGTCGCGGATGGCCGGGCCGAGGGGCCGGAGGGTTTGCCGGCCGAAATGGAAGCGGGTGCCCCCGCGCCGTCCGACGGCCCACCACCACGCGGTCCCGAGGGTGGCACAGCCGATCGCGGCGAAGCCCTCGTTCAGGCTCACCGAGCCCGCGAACACGATGTAGGCGAGGGCGAGCGCCGCCCAGATCGCCGCGGCATCGCGCGTCGAACGGTCCCTGATGCCGCTGATCGGTCGTGCTTGCATTGATCCTGACCGGAATGCGCGCCGCGGAAGCGTGGCCATGCGCCTGATTGGACGCAAACGGCGGCGCGCGCGCCGGCGTTCCCGGAACTCGACGACACGGTTGCGTGTAGGGCTTCGGGAACCCGCTCCATCGGAGACGCGCGATGCCGGCCGAGATCCTCGAGATCCGTTTCGTCCACGAGGGCTGGAGCCGGTTCGGCGTCGCGCGGGTGCGCTTGGCCGACGGCGCCGTCGTCGAGCGCGAGATCGAGGATCACGGCAATTCGGTGGGCATCCTGCCCTACGATCCCGAGCGCAAGGTGGCGACGCTGGTGCGTGAGTTGCGAGTCCCGCCGCTCTTCGCTGCCGGCGAACAGGCTCAGCTCGAAGCACCCGCAGGGATCATCGACGACGGCGGTCCCGAGGCGAATGCCCGCCGGGAGGCGTTGGAAGAAGTCGGCCTGCGCCTGCGCGCGCTCGAATTCGTCGGCGCCGCCTATTCCTGCGCGAGCCTCACCACCGAGAAGATCCACCTCTACCTCGCACCCTACGGTGCGGCGGACCGCGCCGAGGCCGGCGGCGGAGCCGAGGGCGAGCACGAGAACATCCGGGTCGTCGAGATGCCGCTCGCCGAGCTCGCCGGCATGGCCGACCGCGCCGCCATCAGCGACCTGAAGACACTCACCCTCGTCCTGGCGCTGCGCGCCCGCCATCCAGATCTTTTCGCGCCGTGAGGATCCGCTCGCGGAGCCTCGCCCAGATCCTGCTGACTGCCCTAACGCTCGTGGCCGTCGCGTGGGTCGCCTTCCACCTGCGCTGAAGGGCGGCGACGCCTCGTCATGCCGGGCCGAAACCGCGCGGAAGGGTGGACGCGTCTTGATCGACGGCCGCGCCGGGCCCATCGTCGGGCCAGCAATCGGGAGACCACCGGATGACGCGCGCCTGCATCGTGGGCTGGGCCCACACGCCCTTCGGCAAGCTCGAGGAGCCGGATGTCGAGGGACTGATCGCCCGGGTCTCCGGAGAGGCGCTGGCCCATGCCGGCGTCGAGGAGTCCCAGGTCGACGGCATCTACGTCGGCTCGATGAATACCGGCTTCTCCAAGCAGGGCTTCGAGGGCTCGCTGGTGGCGGTGAACCGTCCGGGCCTCGCCCACGCGCCGGCGACCCATCTGGAGAACGCCTGCGCCACCGGCTCGGCCGCGCTCTACGCGGCCCTCGATTTCGTCGATAGCGGACGCGGCGGCGTCGCGCTGGTGATCGGCGCCGAGAAGATGACAGCCAAGACCGTGGCCGAGACCGGCGACATCCTGCTGGGCGCCTCCTACCGGAAGGAGGAGGCCGACATCGAGGGCGGGTTCGCGGGCGTGTTCGGGCGGATCGCGGCGGGCTACTTCCAGCGCTACGGCGACCGCAGCGAGGAGCTGGCCCGCATCGCCGCCAAGAACCACCGCAACGGCGTCGGCAACCCCTACGCGCAGCTGCGCAAGGATCTCGGCTTCGATTTCTGCAACCGGATCTCGGAGAAGAATCCCTACGTGGCGGCGCCCCTGCGGCGCACCGACTGCTCGCTGATCTCGGACGGTGCCGCGGCTCTGGTGGTGGCGGATGCGGAGATCGCCGAGGGTCTGGAACGGGCGATCGGTTTCCGCGCCCGGTCGCATGTCAACGACATCCTGCCCCTGTCTCGTCGCGACCCGGCGGAGTTCAAGGGTGCGCGGATGGCCTGGGACAAGGCGCGGGCGCAGGCCGGGATCGGCAACGACGACCTCTCGTTCGTGGAGACGCACGACTGCTTCACCATCGCGGAGTTGATCGAGTACGAGGCGATGGGATTGGCCGCGCCGGGCGAGGGGTACCGCGTGGTCCGTGAGGGTCTTGCCGAGAAGGGCGGCCGGCTGCCGATCAACCCGTCCGGCGGACTCAAGGCCAAAGGCCATCCGGTGGGCGCCACCGGCGTGTCGATGCACGTCATGGCCTGCCTGCAGCTCATGGGCGAGGCCGGCGAGATGCAGGTGCCGGGCGCGGAGCTCGCCGGGATCTTCAACATGGGCGGGGCGGCGGTAACGAATTACGTTTCGATCTTGGAGCGGCGGCGCTGAGCGGAGGCTCAGCTCTCTCGAAGGATCGGGATTGACGAAGTCCCTCCCGCATGCGGCAGCGGATGGGACCTGGAATGCGAGGTCTGATCGTCGCCGTCTTTGCGAGCGCAGCGAAGAAATCCAGTCAGCGCAACGACGATCAGCCGCGCGCTTCCCTGGATCGCTTCGCTGCGCGCGCGATGACGGATGAGGGTAGGGGACCGAGCGCCTCGCTCAGCCCAGCCGGTCCAGCGCCTGCTCGAGATCGGCGATCAGGTCGGCCTCGTTCTCCAACCCGATCGACAGCCGGACCGTCTCCGGCCCCACCTGCGCGGCGGCCTTCTCGTGCTCCGGCAGCTGCCGGTGTGTGGTCGAGGACGGGTGGATCGCCAGCGACTTGATCTCGCCGATGTTCACCAGATGCGAGATCAGCTCGAGCCCGGCGATGAATTGCAGCGCCGCCGGCTCGCCGCCCTTCAGCGCGAAGGTAAAGATCGAGCCCGGCCCCTCGGGCGTGTAGCGGCGGGCGAGGTCCTCCCCGGGTTGGCCCGGCAGCATCGGATAGCTCACCCAGGCCACCGCAGGGTGTTGCTTCAGGAAGGCCGCCACCGCGCGGGCGTTGGCGCAATGCCGCTCCATGCGCAGGGGCAGGGTCTCGACGCCCATGAGCGTGAGGAACGCGTTCATCGGCGACAGGCCGGGCCCCAGGTCGCGCAGGCCGAAAAACCGGCACGCCGCCGCGAAGGGTGTCTCCGGGAAGGCCTCGGTGAGCACCAGCCCGTCGTAATCCGGCCAGGGCTCGGTGATCAGGTTGTAGCCGCCGGCCTGCGCCCAGTCGAACCGGCCGGCGTCGCAGATCACGCCGCCGATGGTCTGGCCGGAGCCGCTGAGGAACTTCGAGGTGGAGTGCCAGACGATGTCGGCGCCGTGCTCGATCGGTCGGATCAGGGCCGGCGAGGCCAGGGTGTTGTCCACGACGAGCGGCAGATTGTGGCGGCGGGCCACGGCGGCGATCCCGTCGAGATCCACCACCGACGCGCAGGGATTCACGATCGATTCGCAGAAGATGGCCCGGCAGTCCGGGGTGATGGCCGCCTCGAAATCCTCCGGGGCCATCCCGCGCGCGAAGCGGGGCTTCAGGTCGTAGCGCCCGTCGAGGCGGCGCATCAGGCCGAGCGACCCGCCGAACAGGCGGGGGGACGCGACATAGGCGTCGCCGCTCTTCAGCAGCGTCATCAGAACCAACTGCATGGCGGACTGTCCGGAGGATACCGCCACGCCCGCCTTCGCGCCCTCCAGGTCGGCGACCCGGCGCTCCAGCGCGGCGACCGTCGGGTTCGATCCGCGGGAGTACGAGAAGCCGGTCCGGCGGCCGGCGAAGATGTCCGCCGCCTGCTCGGTCGAGTCGAAGACGAAACCGTTGGTGAAGTAGATCGGCTGGACCCGCGCCCCCGTGGCGGGATCCGGCGCCGCGCCGGCGTGGATCGCCCGGGTCGCGAAGCGGTGCTGTCGGTTCTGGTCCGTCATGGCTCTCGGTCGGGTGTTCGACGCCCGGACCGGGGTGAGCCCGAGCGGAGTGCCGGCGTCAAGCCGCGCGGCGGACGAAGGCCTGAAGGGTGCGGACCAGCGTCGTCGGCTCATAGGGCTTCGGGATGAACCGCGCCCCCTCCGGCATGTCGTTCGGGCCGGGGGTGCCCATGCCGGACACCACCAGCACCGGGATCGACGGCCAGCGATGCGCCACGAGCCGGGCCAGCGCGAAGCCGTCCATTGAGCCCTGCGGCATGTCGACGTCGGTCATCAGGACGCCGACGTCGTCGCGGTTCTCCAGCACCTTCAGCGCCTTGTCGGCGTGGGTTGCCTCCACCACCGTGAAGCCGGCATCCGCCAGGGTGTCCGACGCCTCCATCAGCAGGAGGCCGTCATCTTCCACCAGCAGCACGACGGGATGGTCGGATGGGCTCTCTGACATCAGACCTGCGAGGTTGGATCTCAATTCCGGAGCCCGCGCCCTATTCCTCCGGGGCTCCCCGCGTCAAGGCGCGGGGCCCGGCTGCGTCAGGCTGCCTCTTCGCGCTTGCCGAGGCGCTTGTCGAGGTACGTGTCCACCGTCTGGGTCAGTTCCTCGACCTTGCCGTCGAAGAAGTGGTTCGCCCCCTCGACCATCTGATGCTCGATGATGACGCCCTTCTGCGTCTTCACCTTCTCGATCACCGGCATGACCTCGCGGGCGGGCGCGACTCGGTCCTCGGAGCCGTGCACGAACAGGCCGGAGGAGGGGCACGGGGCCAGGAAGGTGAAGTCGTAGCGATTCGCCATGGCGGCGATGGAGATGAAGCCCTCGATCTCGGGACGGCGCATCAGGAGCTGCATGCCGATCCACGAACCGAAGGAGACGCCCGCGATCCAGCAGGACTTCGCCTCCGGATTGACCGACTGCACCCAGTCGAGCGCCGCGGCGGCGTCGGACAACTCGCCCGAGCCGTGGTCGAACGACCCCTGGCTGCGCCCGACCCCGCGGAAATTGAAGCGCAGGGCTGCAAAGCCGCGATTGGCGAAGGTGTAAAAAAGATTGTACACGATTTGATTGTTCATCGTGCCCCCGAATTGCGGGTGGGGGTGCAGGATGATGGCGATCGGCGCGCCGCGCTTCTTGGGGGCTTGGTAACGGCCTTCCAGGCGGCCGGCCGGGCCGGTGAAGATGACTTCGGGCATCGCTCGTCTCTCACTCCGGAGTTCGTCCGCCGGACGATCGATACGGCGGCGCAGCAGCCTTGACTCGTCGCGCCCGCACCATAAAAGCACTCTTAGAACAGTTCTAGGCGATTAGAACTGTTCTAAAGAAGGCGGCCGATACGTCTCGTTGGCTGCCGCGCCGGCCGCGCCCGGTCGGCGGGATCTCATTCTCTCGGCGCGCCTTAGCACGGCGAGCCGGTGCGCGGGCAAGGAATTGTGACGCGCCGCAGCAAAGGGCTTAACGGAACGCGGATGAGCCGGGCACGCGCCTACCTCGACTACAATGCGACTGCGCCGGTCCGGCCGGCTGTCGCCGAGGCAGTGGCGCGCGCCCTGATGCTCCCCGGCAATCCGTCCTCGATCCATCAGGAGGGTCGCGCCGCCCGGGCCGCGCTGGAGGCCGCCCGCAGCGACGTCGCGGCCCTCGTCACCGCGCGGCCGGAGCAGGTGGTCTTCACCAGCGGCGGGACCGAGGCGGCGAACGCGGCCCTGTCCGGGGCCTTGCGCCGCCGCGGCGTGCCGGTTCCGACGCGGCTGCTTCACGCGGCGACGGAGCACCCGTGCGTCGCGTCCGGCCACCGGTTCCCCGAAGCGGCCGTCGAGGAAGTGCCGGTCACCGCCGACGGTGTGATCGACCTCGGCGCCCTGGAGGCGCGTCTTGCCGCCCTGGCCCACGAGACCCTGCTTGTCTCCGTGCACGCCGCCAACAACGAGACCGGCGCGGTCCAGCCGCTGGCGCAGATCGGGGCCTTGGCGCGGTCGCACGGGCGGACGCTCGTCCACAGCGATGCGGTCCAGGCAGCCGGCAAGATCCCCCTCGACATGGCTGCGCTCGGCCTCGACGCGCTCACCCTGTCGGGCCACAAGTTCGCGGCGCCGAAGGGCGTCGGCGCACTGGTGCTCGCGGAGGGCGTCGCGCTGGAGAGCGCCTTCCTGCGCGGCGGCGGCCAGGAGCGCCGGCAGCGCTGCGGCACGGAGTGCCTGCCGGCGATCGTCGGGATGGGCGAGGCCGCGCGGATCGCCCGCGAGGCCCTCGGGCAGGAGGCCGCGCGCCTGTCGGACCTGCGCGACCGGATCGAGGCCGGCGTGCGGGCGCTCGCGCCCGACGCGGTGGTGTTCGCCGCCGGGGCGCCGCGCCTGCCCAACACCCTGAGCTTCTCGGTCCCGGGCCTCGACGCGCCCGCGGCCCTGATCGCCCTCGACCTCGCCGGCGTGGCGGTGTCGTCGGGCTCGGCCTGCTCGTCGGGCAAGGTCGCGCGCTCGGCGACGCTGGCCGCCATGGGCGTGGATGCGGATCTCGCCGGGGGGGCGCTGCGCGTCAGCCTCGGCTGGAACACGGTGGACGAGGAGGTGGCATGCTTCCTCGACGCCTTCGAACGGGCCTTGCAGCCCCTATATAGACGGCGAGGACAGGCGGCCTGAGCGCCGCAGCCCCCGCTTTCCGACAGACGCTTCCCGGTCCTTGACGCCGGAGATGCCTAGGAGACGCTGATGCCTGCTGTGCAGGAAACCATCGACCGGGTCCGCTCGATCGACCTCGACCAGTACAAGTACGGGTTCGAGACGACGATCGAGATGGAGAAGTCCGAGAAGGGCATCTCCGAGGACGTCGTCCGCTTCATCTCCGCCAAGAAGAACGAGCCCGCGTGGCTTCTGGAGTGGCGCCTCGACGCCTACCGGCGCTGGCTGACCATGAAGGAGCCGGAATGGGCCCGCGTCTCCTACGACAAGGTCGACTACAACGACATCTACTACTACGCCGCCCCGAAGCGGCAGGGGCCGGAATCGCTCGACGAGATCGATCCCGAGATCCTGAAGACCTACGAGAAGCTCGGCATCCCGCTGCGTGAGGTCGAGGTGCTGGAGGGCATCGCGCCGGAGCGCCGCGTCGCGGTCGACGCGGTGTTCGACTCGGTCTCGGTGGCCACGACCTTCAAGAAGGAGCTGGAGAAGGCCGGCGTGATCTTCATGCCGATCTCCGAGGCCGTGCGCGAGCATCCCGAGCTGGTGCAGAAGTACCTCGGCTCGGTCGTGCCGGTGACCGACAACTTCTTCGCGACGCTGAACTCGGCCGTCTTCTCCGACGGGTCGTTCGTCTACATCCCGCCGGGCGTGCGCTGCCCGATGGAGCTGTCCACCTATTTCCGCATCAACGAGCGCGACACCGGCCAGTTCGAGCGCACGTTGATCATCGCCGACAAGGGCTCCTACGTCTCGTACCTGGAGGGCTGCACCGCCCCGAAGCGCGACGACAACCAGCTCCACGCCGCGGTGGTCGAGCTGGTCGCCCTGGACGATGCCGAGATCAAGTACTCGACGGTCCAGAATTGGTACCCGGGCGACAACGACGGCAAGGGCGGCATCTACAACTTCGTCACGAAGCGCGGCGATTGCCGTGGCGCCCGCTCGAAGATCTCGTGGACGCAGGTCGAGACCGGCTCGGCGATCACCTGGAAGTACCCGTCCTGCATCCTGCGCGGCGACGATTCCCGCGGCGAGTTCTACTCGATCGCGGTGTCGAACGGCATGCAGCAGGTCGATTCCGGGACCAAGATGATCCATCTCGGCAAGAACACCACGAGCCGGATCATTTCGAAGGGCATCTCGGCCGGCCGGTCGCAGAACACCTACCGAGGCCTCGTCTCGGCGCACCGGAAGGCCAAGGGCGCGCGCAACTTCACGAACTGCGATTCCCTGCTAATCGGCGATCAGTGCGGCGCGCACACCGTGCCGTACATCGAGTCGAAGAATGCCTCGGCCGTGTTCGAGCACGAAGCCACCACCTCGAAGATCTCCGAGGAGCAGAAGTTCTACTGCCAGCAGCGCGGCCTCTCCGAGGAGGAGGCGACCGCGCTCATCGTCAACGGCTTCGTCCGGGACGTGCTGCAGCAGCTGCCCATGGAGTTCGCCGTCGAGGCCCAGAAGCTGATTTCGATCAGCCTGGAAGGCTCGGTGGGCTAAGGGCCCTCGGCGGGTGTGTGCATCTTCCCTCCCCCTTGCGGGGAGGGGCAGGGGTGGGGGTGGTGCCGGATAAAGCGCGGCGTTGCCTTCTGCTCCACCCCCACCTCCCGCTCCTCCCCACAAGGGGGAGGAGAGCGCGTCGCGCTTCGTCACGCCGGGTTGCGTGACCAGCGAGGGCTTGGGGCAGGGGACAATCAGCGAATTCGAACAGGACTACCAAGACATGCTGGAAATCAAGAACCTCGTCGTGCAGATCGAGGACAACCGCATCCTGAACGGCCTGAACCTGACCGTGAACGACGGCGAGGTCGCGGCGATCATGGGCCCGAACGGCTCGGGCAAGTCGACGCTCTCCTACGTCATCGCCGGCAAGGAGGATTACGAGGTTCTCGACGGCGAGATCCTGCTCGACGGGCAGAACGTGCTGGAGATGGCCGCCGACGAGCGCGCCGCGGCCGGCATCTTCCTGGCTTTCCAGTACCCGCTGGAGATCCCCGGCGTCGGCACCATGACCTTCCTCAAGGCCTGCCTGAACGCGCAGCGCAAGGCGCGCGGCGAGGCCGAGCTGTCGACCCCGGACTTCATCCGCGCGGTGAACGGCGCCGCCGACAAGCTCGAGATCAACAAGGAGATGCTCAAGCGCGCGCTCAACGTCGGCTTCTCCGGCGGCGAGAAGAAGCGCATGGAGATCCTCCAGATGGCGCTGCTGCAGCCGAAGTTCTGCGTCCTCGACGAGACCGATTCCGGCCTCGACATCGACGCCCTGCGCATTGTCTCCGAGGGCGTGAACGCGCTCCGCGCCCAGGGCCGCTCGTTCCTGGTGATCACCCACTACCAGCGGCTGCTCAACCACATCGTGCCCGACACCGTGCACGTCATGTCGAAGGGTCAGATCGTGAAGACCGGCGGCAAGGAGCTCGCCCTCGAGCTCGAGGCCTCGGGCTACGCGGAGTACCGCACCGGGGAGGCGGCCTGAGCCATGGCCGACGTCACCAACCTCCGCTCCCCCGCCGAGGCCGGCCTGTCGAAGCTGTTCGAGACCGCCCGGCAGAGTTTCGCCAGCGAGAAGGCGATCGCCCGCGAGGAGGCCTTCCGCTTCTTCGAGGCGACCGGCCTGCCGAGCCGGCGGGTCGAGGCCTTCAAGTACACCGACCTGCGCGCCGCCATCACGGAGGCCGCGCCCCCGGCCGAGGCGCCGAGCCTCGACGACGCGAAGGCGGCCGTCACCGGTGCGAAGGGCTTCTCCGGCATCGAGGCCGCGCGCCTCACCTTCGTGAACGGCCATCTCGTCCGCGAGCTGTCGGATCTCGACCGGATCCCCGAGGGCGTCACGGTCGTCCCGATGTCCGAGGCGCTGACCCGGGCCCATGTCGACCTGAAGCAGCTCGCCCCGGTGCCGCAGGCCCGCGATAACCCGGTCTACCAGCTCAACACGGCCTTCCTGGCGGACGGCGCGCTGATCACGGTGGCGCCGGGCGCGAAGCCGGCGCGGCCGCTGCACCTGCGCTTCGTCGGCACCGGGAACACGCCGTTCTCGACGGCCACCCGCGTGCTGGTTCAGATCGGCGAGGGCGCGGAGTTCGGCCTGCTGGAGAGCCACGAGGGACCGGACGGGCTCACCTGCCAGCCGAACGACGCGCTCGACGTGGTGGTCGGCCCGAAGGCCGCCTTCCGGCATACCCGCCTGAATACGGAGGGCGACGCCACCATCGCGCTCTCGACGCTGTCGCTGAAGGTCGAGGCCGAGGGTCAGGTCGAGACCGTCAATCTCGTGACCGGAGCGGTGCTGTCGCGCCACCAGATCTTCGTCCACGTCGCGGGCGAGGATACCAACGTCGTGGTCAACGGCGCCGCCATGCTGCGCAAGGGCCAGCTCGCCGACTCGACATTGCTCGCCGATCACGCCGCCGTCGGGGGCGTCGGCCGCGAGCAGTTCAAGTGGATCATCGACGGCGACGCCACCGGCGTGTTCCAGGGCAAGATCATCGTGCGTCAGGCCGCGCAACAGACCGACGGCAAGATGAAGTCGGACTGCCTCCTCCTCACCGACGAGGGGCAGATGATGAACAAGCCGGAGCTGGAGATCTTCGCCGACGACGTCGCCTGCGGCCACGGGGCCACCTGCGGCGCCCCAGACGAGGACCTGCTGTTCTACCTCATGGCCCGCGGCCTGCCGCGTGCGACCGCCGAGAGCCTGCTCGTGCAGGCCTTCGTCGGCGAGGCCGTGGAGGCGGTCACGCACGAGGGCGCCCGCGCGGCACTGATCGGCGAGATCGAGGCCTGGCTGACGGCGCGGAGCTGACGCTGACTCAACCCTCCCCCTTGCGGGGGAGGGTGCCGAACGGAGTGAGGCGGGAGAGGGGAGCGACGGTGCAGAACGAGGCTATGTTCTCGACACCCGCTCAGTCCTTTTTCGGCGGCCGGGCTCCCCTCTCCCGACCCTCGCTGACGCGAGGGCCACCTCCCCCGCAGAGGGGGAGGGAGATCCGTGAGCGTGACCCGATGAACGCACCCGTCCTCACCCCAACCTACGACGTCGAGGCGATCCGCAGGGATTTCCCGATCCTGGGCCAGCAGGTCTACGGCAAGCCGCTCGTCTACCTCGACAACGCCGCCTCCGCGCAGAAGCCCCGGCAGGTGATCGACGCGATGGTCTCCTGCATGGAGACCGGCTACGCCAACGTCCACCGCGGCCTTCACTACATGGCGAACGCCGCCACCGAGGGCTTCGAGGGCGCGCGCGAGACCACGCGCCAGTTCCTCAACGCCGCCTCGACGGACGAGATCATCTTCACCCGCAACGCCACCGAGGCCTACAACCTCGTGGCCTCGTCGATGGGCTGGGCCGGCCTGATCGGGGAGGGGGACGAGATCATCCTCTCGATCATGGAGCACCACTCCAACATCGTGCCCTGGCACTTCCTGCGCGAGCGCCGGGGCGCCGTGATCAAGTGGGCGCCGGTGGACGACCAGGGCAATTTCCTGGTGGAGGAGTACGAGAAGCTGTTCTCGCCCCGGACCAAGATGGTGGCGATCACCCACATGTCGAACGTGCTCGGCACGGTGACGCCGGCCGCCGAGATCGTTCGGATCGCCCACGCCCACGGCGTGCCGGTTCTGCTCGACGGGGCGCAGAGTGCCGTGCACACGCCCGTCGACGTGCGGGCGCTGGATTGCGACTTCTTCGTCTTCACCGGCCACAAGGTCTACGGTCCGACCGGCATCGGCGTGCTGTACGGGAAAAAGGAATGGCTGGACCGCCTGCCGCCCTACCAGGGAGGCGGCGAGATGATCCGGACAGTCGCTGAGAACGCGATCACCTACAACGACCCGCCGCACAAGTTCGAGGCCGGCACCCCGGCGATCATCGAGGCGGTCGGACTCGGCGCCGCCCTCGAGTACATGATGACGCTCGGGCGCGACGCGATCGCCGCCCACGAGGCGAAGCTGACGGCCTACGCGCAGGAGCGGCTCGGGGCGATGAATTCCCTGCGCCTGATCGGCACCGCGCCCGGCAAGGGCGGTGTGATCGCCTTCGAGATGAAGGGGGCGCACGCCCACGACATCGCCACGGTGATCGACCGGCAGGGGGTCGCCGTGAGGGCCGGGACGCATTGCGCCATGCCGCTGCTCCAGCGGTTCGGCGTTACCTCGACCTGCCGCGCCTCGTTCGGGCTGTATAACACCACCGCCGAGATCGATGCCCTTGCCGAGGCGCTCGGCAGAGCAGAGATGCTGTTCACCTGATACGGGGATGAGGCTGGTCCCGCCTGTGCGGGCCCGGGGAGAGTGAAGCGATGAGCACCGACGCAACCATCACGGGCGGCATGAACGCCCCCGCCGTCGCCGGCGACTCGACGATCCCGCAGGCGGAGCTCGACCGCCTGACCGACGACATCGTCGCGGCGCTGAAGACCGTCTACGATCCCGAGATCCCGGCCGACATCTACGAGCTCGGCCTGATCTACAAGGTCGATATCGGGGACGACCGCAATGTCGCGATTGACATGACCCTCACGGCGCCCGGCTGCCCCGTGGCGGGCGAGATGCCCGGCTGGGTCGAGAACGCGGTGTCCGCCGTCCCAGGCGTGCAGTCCTGCGCGGTCACGATGGTGTTCGATCCGCCGTGGGACCAGAGCCGCATGTCGGACGAGGCTCGCGTCGCGCTCGACATGTGGTAGTCCGGCCTCCGGGGAGCGGGCGTCCCGGCTTGAGGGCGACGGCGTCGTAGATGTCGGCCAAGGGTTGGCCAAGGCGAAGCGGGCGCTGGCGCCCGTCGTCATCGTCGCGTGAGGGGCCGGCAGGCCGTCGACGAGGTCGTAGAGCCCGTCCTGACCGAGCGGCCAGGGGAAGAATTCGTCCGCGGTCCTGCGCGCTATCGGAGGACAGGCCGAACGTGCTCCGCGGGGAGCTGAGGCACGTGGGCATCGGCTCGGGAAGACTAGGCAACCGATACTGAAGATGACGGATGGACGCCGCAGGTTACAGGCAGCGTTCCGCGACGTTCTCAATCCTGCAGGCAATCTGGGGACAGCGTCCATCGACGGAGCCGTTAAGGCCGCGCTAACCACGCGGGCGCAGATCAGGTCTTGCCGCTTCGGCGCGGCGCCCTCCCTGACGCAGCTGGTGGAATCGAATGGCTTCGGGCTACGTGGTCGCGGCGTTCCTGGAGGCGGCCGGGCTGATCGGCCTCGTGATCGCCGCCATCAAGATCCGTGCGGAGCGGCAGGCGAAGGTGGCCGAACTCCGAAGCTATCTCCGATCCGGACAGATCGCTCCGTCCGCCGCCAACCCGCTTGGGTCGCCGCGAATAGCGGGTTCGGGCGGACGCGTGGTCGCGGTCCCCTTCGCGCCCGACCAGACCCGGACGTTGGACGCGCAGGTCTCGGCCGCCCGCTCGGCCCTGCGCCGCGCGATCACCCCCGGCGAACGCAGGGTGCGCGCCCATCTCGGCGCCGCCGTCAGCGCAGGATGATGTCCAGTCCGCTGCCGAACAGGACGACGGCGCTGAGCGTGAGCATGAACTTCAGATCTTCGATGCGGGCGCTCATGATCAGACCTTCGTGGACGTCAGCTTCGTTGCTGCTTGGGTAACGCATCATCACCCCATTAACGGATTTTTCGCGAGTCCTTTCAGCTTCCGTTAGGGATTTACAGACCGCTTCTGTTCATTAAGGTTGTTGAACGGTTAAGATTACGGTCGGCCGTTTTCCGGCGATCTCCCACGGGAAGGTTCCACGTCATGGATCAAGGGCGGACCGGCCCGGTGGCGCGCGGGATCGACTGGCTGTTTCGCGACCGGACGACAGGCGCCATCACGATCGCGCAGTGGCCGAACCTGCCGCTGTGGCTGTTCGGCGGCTTGACCCTGGCCGCGTGGAGCTCGGGCGGAACGGGTTCGCTCGCGTCCTGGCTCTCGGTCGGAGCCGATCTGGCCCTGACATGGTGGGCCCTCGATGAGTTGCTCCGCGGCGTGAATCCGTGGCGTCGCTTCCTCGGCGCCGCGACGCTCGTCGGCTTGGTCGCGCTCATCACGCTTCGGCGAGCAGCGTAGGATGCGGTCAGTCCGGTCGCGCAACCCCGATGACAGGATCGTCGCGTCCTATTCGGTCCATAACGGGCGACACGCAGATCGATACTGACTTCACCGCCTTGAAGCCGTGGCTTTCGACGTATGCAGACGACCGGTTCGACCCGTCCGACAACGGTACGAACATAACGGTAGGTTGCAGCCGAGCGGAATTTGTGAATGGTCGCGCTTGGCGCCGCTCGGAGCGGGACAGGTCTGCCGGGAAGCGATTTCCGGCGACGGGCTGAAGGAACGATGTTGAAGGAATCATGACGGACGCGGGTGGATCCGATCTGAAGAAGGCCGCTGCGGACGAGCGTGAGCGGCTGCTCGGAGAGATCGCCGGTGCGCTCAATATTCCGGTGATGGCCTTCCGGAGCCGGGTCTCATGGGCAGACGGCGCCACCGGGCCGAGCGCGTCGGAATGCGCGGCCCTGTTGGCGGCCTTCTCGCGCATCGCCGATCCCGAGCGCCGCAGCGCGTGCCTGGCGCTGGTAGAAGGTTTCGGAGAGTCGTCGGACTGTGGCGTCGCGGTGCGTCCGCGCACATCGGACCCGTGAGTGTTGGGTGCGCCGCGTGCTATAGGCCCGGCCGCGCCCGATGCGGGCCGCGCCGTCTGCTCACCCGAGCGGAGACGGGCGAGGCCGCGCTAGCCTCCGCTGATCCCAGGCCCTGATGCCGATCATTGCCATCTCGAAGCTGTCGAAGACCTACACGTCCGGCTTCACCGCCCTGCGGGACATCGACCTCGCCATCGAGCGCGGCGAGATCTTCGCGCTGCTGGGCCCGAACGGCGCCGGCAAGTCGACCCTGATCAACATCGTCTGCGGCATCGTCACGCCGAGTTCCGGCACGGTTCTGGTCGACGGGCACGACATCGCGGGCGATTACCGCGCGGCCCGCCGGGCAATCGGCCTCGTGCCGCAGGAACTGACCACCGACGCCTTCGAGACGGTGGTCAACACGGTCAGCTTCTCCCGGGGTCTCTTCGGGCTTCGGCCAGACCCGGGCCATATCGAGCGGATCCTGCGGGCGCTGTCCCTGTGGGAGAAGCGCGACAGCCGCCTGATGACCCTGTCGGGCGGCATGAAGCGCCGGGTGCTGATCGCCAAGGCGCTGTCGCACGAGCCCCGGGTGCTGTTCCTCGACGAGCCCACCGCGGGCGTCGACGTGGAGCTGCGCCAGGACATGTGGCGGCTCGTGCGCGAGCTGCGCCAGCAGGGCGTCACCGTCATCCTGACCACGCACTACATCGAGGAGGCCGAGGAGATGGCGGACCGCATCGGCGTGATCCGCCGGGGCGAGATCATCCTGGTGGAGGAGAAGGCCGCGCTGATGCGCAAGCTCGGGCGCAAGCAGCTGACGCTGCATCTCCAGCAGCCGATCCAGGCCATACCGCCGGAGCTGTCCGATTTCGAACTGGCCCTTGCGGGCAACGGAAGCGAGCTGGTCTACACCTACGACACGCGGGCCGAGCGCACCGGCATCACCGGGCTGCTCACGGGACTCGCCGCGGCGGGGATCCGCTTCAACGACCTCCATACCCAGCAGAGTTCGCTGGAGGACATCTTCGTGGGCCTCGTCCGCGAGGAGGGAGCATCGGCATGAGCGCGGCCTTCAGCATGAACTGGCCGGCGGTCCGGGCCATCTACCTGTTCGAGATGGGCCGCTTCTGGCGCACCGCCGGCCAGAGCATCCTGGCGCCGGTCATCTCCACGACCCTCTACTTCGTGGTGTTCGGCGCGGCGATCGGCTCCCGGGTCTCGGCGGTGGACGGCGTGCCCTACGGGCTGTTCATCGTGCCCGGCCTGATCATGCTCTCACTGCTGACGCAGAGCATCTCCAACGCCTCGTTCGGCATCTACTTCCCGCGCTTCGCCGGCACGATCTACGAGATCCTCTCGGCGCCGATCTCGCCGCTCGAGGTGGTGCTGGGCTTCGTCGGGGCGGCGGCCTCGAAGTCGATCCTGATCGGCCTGATCATCCTGGCGACCTCCGCGCTGTTCGTGCCGCTGCGGATCGATCATCCGCTCTGGATGATCGGCTTCCTGCTGCTGACCGCGGTGACGTTCAGCCTGTTCGGCTTCGTCATCGGCCTCTGGGCGGACGGATTCGAGAAGCTGCAGCTGGTGCCACTCCTCGTGGTGACACCCCTGACATTCCTGGGCGGCAGCTTCTACGCCATCGGCATGCTGCCGCCGTTCTGGCACGCGGTGAGCCTGCTCAACCCGGTCGTATACCTGATCAGCGGCTTCCGCTGGGCGTTCTTCGGCAGCGCCGATGTCAGCATCGCCATCAGCCTCGGCATGACCGCCCTGTTCCTGTGCGTCTGCCTCGGTCTCGTCACCTACATCTTCCGCACCGGCTACCGGCTCAAGAGCTGACACCGAAACCGTTTGAACGGTTCGGGGGACGCATCCCCCGCCATCACGAGCAAGGCGAAGTGACCCAGGGCCGCGCGAGCTTGGTGAGCGTGGCGCCGCCTGGATTGCTTCGCTTCACACGCCAGGACGGCGGTGCGGCAGCGATCAACCGCACCTGGTATGACGCGTCAGGGCTGCGCCGCGAGAAACGCCAGCACGCCATCCCGGTGCGGCTTGGCGCCGACCGCGGTGGAGTGGTCCTTGCCGTCGATCTCCAGCGCCCGCGCGTCCGGGATCAGGGCGGCGAGCGCCGGCCCGGAACCCGCGACCGTGTCGAGGGTGCCCACCGAGACGAGGACCGGCACCTCGATCTGGCCGAGTTCGGCCCGGCTCAGCGTCTGGCGCGAGCCGCGCATGCAGGCAGCGAGCGCCCGCAGGTCGCTGCGGGTCTGCTCGGCGAACATGCGGAAGGCGGCGGCGGTCGGGTTCGGGGCGGGCGTGCCGGCGGGCGCCTCCAGCGCCTCGGCGATGCCGGACGGCAGGCCCTTGCCTTCGACCAGATGCATCCCGAGACCGCCGATCAGCGCCGAGCGAACCCTGTCCGCGTGGTCGAGGGCGATATGGGCGGTGATCCGCCCGCCCATCGAGTAGCCCATGATGTGGGCGCGTTCGATGCCGAGATGGTCGAGCAGCCGGATCGCGTCGCCCGCCATGGCCTCCGAGCTGTAGGCGGCCGGATCGTAGAGCTTCTCGCTCTCGCCGTGGCCGCGATTGTCCAGCGCGATCGCCCGGTAGCCGGCCTGCGTGAGGGCCTTCACCCACTGCGTGTTGACCCAGTTGACGGCATGGTTCGACGCGAAACCGTGGATCAGCAGGATCGGCTTGCCGGCCCCGTCCGCCGGCGGGACGTCGATATAGGCGATCCGCACGCCGTCGGAATTGAAGGACTCCATGCCGCGCAACCTGTGTTCCTGAAGCTCGGCCACGGCTTAGACCACGCGGGCGCGCCGGGGCAACGCGGATCGATCCGCTTGCGGGTCGGAGCGCCGGCTGGCAAACCGCCCCGGTCATGACGGACACCCAGCCCTACGGCACCTATGAACCGTCCGGCCTCGTGGCGGCGATCACCCGCCGCACGAACCGGATCCCGGCCGAGTCCTGGTACGGACGGCGTCTCGCGCTGTTCCTGCGCCGGATCGCCATCGCGCGCCTCGGCGGCAAGCCCCTCGACGTGACCCGCTACGGCGCGCGGATGCGGCTGCACCCGTACAACAACAATTGCGAGAAGAAGGTACTGTTCACGCCGCAATTCTTCGATCCGGAGGAGCGCGCGCTCCTGCAGGAACGGCTGCCGGACGATTGCGTCTTCCTCGACATCGGCGCGAATATCGGCGCGTACGCCCTGTGCGTCGCGGCCTTCTCGGGCCCAGCCGCCCGGATCGTCGCGGTCGAGCCGCAGCCCGACGTGTTCAACCGCCTGACCTACAACATCGCCCAGAACCCGTTCCACACGGTGAAGGCGGTGGCCTGTGCGGTGGCCGACAAGGCCGGCGAACTCACGCTGTTCATCGATCCCCGCAACCGCGGCGAGTCGAGCCTGCGCATCGTCGGCACCAACGAGGGGGCGCGCATCACCGTGCCGGCGGTGCCGCTCCTCGATCTCCTGCGCCGCGAGGGTCTGACCCGGGTCGACGCCATCAAGCTCGACGTGGAAGGCGCGGAGGACCTGATCCTGGAGCCGTTCCTCCGCGAGGCGCCGGAGTCCCTGCTGCCCAAGATCCTGTTGATCGAGAACGGCACCGGGCAGTGGCAGCTCGACCTGCCCACGCACCTCGAAGGCTACGGCTATCGCGAGATCTCGCGCTCGCGGCTGAACCTGATGTTCGAGCGGTCTGCAGTCAGGCCGGCGTGATCACAGGGATTGCATCGCTGACGGCCACACCCTCCGGCCCGACGGCGCATCGATAGGCCCGGACCTCCACGCCGGCGGCCCGCGCCTCCCGGAAGGCACGGTCGAAGACGGGGTCGATGTCCCGGGCGACGTCGAAGGCCTCCGCGTGCATCTGCACGACGATCACCACCAGAGCCCGTCCGCCCTCGGCGACGACCTGGGCCAGATCCCGCATGTGGCGGGCGCTGCGGGCGGCCTTGCAGTCGGGAAACTCCGCCAGACCCGCTTGGCGCATCAGGTGGCAGTTCTTGACCTCCACATGGCAGGGACCGCCCTCCGCGCCGCTGGCCAGGAAGTCGACCCGGCTCGCCTGCGCGTAGCGGACCTCGGGCTTGAGCGTGTCGTGACCGGCCAGCGCCGTGATGATGCCGGCCCGGAAGGCCTCGGCCACCAGGGCGTTCGGGCGCAGCGTGTTGATGCCGACCCATTGCGGGCCACCGGGCAGATCCGCCTCCACCAGCTCCCAGGTCAACGGCAGCTTGCGCGCCGGATTGGTCGAGCGGGAGAGCAGCACCCGCGCGCCCGGCGCATTCAGCCCGAGCATCGCGCCGGGGTTGGGGCAGTGCACGGTGACGCGGCCCTCCTCGGTCTCGATGTCGGCCAGGAAGCGCTTGTAGCGCTGCACCAGCCGTCCCGGCACCAGCGGCGCGACGAACTGCATCGGGTCCTCGGGGTTCACGTAGTCGTGGGCTGCGGTCGCGCTATCTGCCCGCCAGACCCGTCCGACGCCAGAGCTCCATGACCCAGCCTTCCGATTCCGTCACCGCCGCGATCCTCGTCATCGGCGATGAGATCCTCTCGGGTCGCACCAAGGACAAGAACATCGGCACCATCGCCGACTTCCTCACCGCCGCCGGGATCGACCTGCGCGAGGTGCGGATCGTGCCCGACGAGGCCGCCATGATCGTCGAGGCGGTGAACGCCCTCCGGCAGCGCTACACCTACCTGTTCACGACCGGAGGGATCGGGCCCACGCACGACGACATCACCGCCGACTGCGTGGCCCAGGCCTTCGGGGTCGGCATCGATGTCGACGAGCGGGCGCGGGCGATGCTGCTGGAGCGTCACAAGCCGGAAGATCTGAACGAGGCCCGCCTGCGCATGGCGCGGATCCCGTTCGGCGCGGATCTGATCGCCAACCCGGTCTCGAAGGCGCCGGGCTTCCGCATCGGCAACGTTCACGTCATGGCCGGCGTGCCGAGCATCATGCAGGCCATGCTCGACTCAGTCGCCCCGACCCTGAAGGGCGGCACCGCCATGCTGTCCGAGACGATCGAGGCGGCGGGGCTCCCCGAGGGCAGCTACGCAGGCGGCCTCGGCGAGATCGCCAAGATGCGGCCGGCCGTCTCCATCGGCTCGTATCCGGCGATCACGCCGGAAGGCTTCCGCAACCGGATCGTCGTGCGCAGCCGCGACAGCCAGGCCCTGGCGGAAGCGCGGATCGCGGTCGAAGCCCTGCTGGCGCAGCTCTCGGCTTGAGACGTCATCATTCGATCGAGCGGGTTGCGTAGCGGAGCTGGGCGAATGGTGCGGGACAAGGACAAGCGCGCTGATCCGGAGGCGCGCCGCGATGAGCTGCTGAAGGAAGTCTCCGAGATCGGCCGGCCGGACGCCTACGTCCTTCATGAGGTCATCCGGCTCGAAGGCGACGAGGAGTTGCGGCGCCACGGTCTGGCGCTGTTCCTCTCGGCCTTCGCGGCGGGCCTCAGCATCGCCCTGTCGCTGATCGTCCCGGGCGTGCTGCGGAGCCATCTGCCGGAGACCGACTGGGCCAAGATCGTGAGCTCGATGGGCTACGCGGTCGGATTCCTGGTGGTTGTCCTCGGGCGCCAGCAGCTGTTCACCGAGAACACCATCACGCCGGTGCTGCCGCTGCTGCACGACCGCTCGGTGAAGACGGCGCTTCGGGTGATCCGGCTCTGGACCATCGTCCTTTGCGGCAACATCCTCGGCACGCTCGCGATCGCGACGCTCACGGCCTTTTCCGGCGCCTTCGAGCCGCCGGTGCTCAAGGCGTTTGCGGAGATCAGCCACGACGCCATCGCGCACGGCTTCTGGTCGACGTTCGTGAAGGCGGTCTTCGCCGGCTGGATGATCGCCCTGATGGTCTGGTTCCTGCCGGCGACCGCGAGCGCAGCCCCCTTCGTGATCCTGCTGATGACGTGGCTGGTGGCGCTCTGCGGCCTCGCCCACATCGTGGCCGGCTCGGTCGAGGCCTTCTTCCTCGTGGTCACCGGGGCGGCGACGATGGGCGATTACGGCTTGAAGTTCTTCCTTCCCACCCTGCTGGGCAACACCTTCGGCGGTGCCGCGCTGGTGGCGGTGCTCAACTACGGCCAGGTTGCGCCGGAGGTGGAGGAGACCAAGGCGGTGGAGGGCGAGCGCCTCGACTGATTGGCGGGATCACACCGGCGGCATTGTCACGCCATTCTCGCGCGCGAAGCGACGGACCTAGGGCCACGCAGGCTTCAGCAAGCATTGCACCCCTGGATTGTTTCGCTCCGCTCGCCAAGACGGTGTCGAAGCGCCAAGCAACGACTGGGAGCCCGCTCAATCGAGTCGCACCGGCGGGCTGATCAGGTGGTCGAGGTCGTCGAGCAGCCACGTCATGGTCCCGCGCACCGGACCGTAGAGACCGATCTGGTGCTGCCGGTACAGCAGGTCGTGGGTCAGCCGGGCCGAGAGTCCGTTCAGGCGGCCGCCTCCGAACGTGTAGCGCCCGAGGGTGCCCCAACCGTTGAAATCGGCGAGCGATACGATGGCGCCCTTCTCGACGTAGCGGAACGGCGGCAGATCCGTCGCGACCGAGCCGCCGCGGGCCAAGGCGCGGCCGAGATGGCGCGCGAGGTGCTGAGCCTGCTGGCGCGCGGCCTGCGCGGTCGCCGGGACGGGCTTGCCGGATTGCGGATCGTCGAGGCTCGTGCAGTCGCCCAAGGCGAGGATCGCCGGATCGCGGCTCGTGCGCAGGTCGGGCCCGACGACGAGCTGCCCGGTCCGCGAGCGCTCAAGGCCGTCGAGACCGGCGAGCACGTCCGGAGCCTTCACGCCCGCCGCCCAGACCTTCAGGCCGGCCGGAATGCGGCTTCCGTCCTTCAGGGAAAAGCCGTCCACATCCGCCCCAGTGACCATCGCATTCGTCCGCACCTCGACGGCGAGGTCCGACAAGGTGCGGGCGGCGGCTCGGGACACCTTCTCGGGAAAGGCCGGCAGGAGGCGGGCGCCGCTCTCGATCAGGGTCAGGCGCAGGCGGCGGGGCAGGTCGGGGGAGCCGTAGGCGGATAGCAGGTTGATGGCGTGCTTCAGCTCGGCGGCCAGCTCGACGCCGGTGGCGCCGCCGCCCACGATGGCGATCTCGAGCATGCTGCCCCGGTCGAGGCGCGCCAGCAGGTGGCACCGGAGCTGATCGTGGAAATGCTCGGCCTCGGTCAGGTCGTCGATGGTCAGGCAATGCTCGGCCACGCCGGGCGTGCCGAAATCGTTCGCCCGACTGCCGATGGCGAGGACGAGCAGGTCATAGGGCCGGTCGATCTCCGGGCGCCCCTCCGCCGCCTCCACGGCGAGCCGCACGCGCTTGGCTTGACGGTCGATCCCGACGAGGGTGCCCGGCTGAAAACGGAAACTGTTGCGCCGCGCCTGTGCGAAGAAATCGACCTTCTGCCGGTCGGCCCGGGCGGTGCCGGCCGCGAAGGTATGCAGCATCGGCTTCCAGACATGCGAGAGGCTGCGATCGGCCAGGGTCACGTCCGCCCGGCCGCCGCGCCCGAGGCTGGTGGCCACCTCGATGCCGGCGACGCCGCCGCCGACGATCACGATCCGCGCCCTGTCCGCCATGACCCCTCCGCCCGCACCCGCGTCGGGAACACCGGTCAGGGCTCCGATGTTCGCCGCAGCCCACGCGGATTCACGTCATCGCACGGACCGAGCTGCCAACCCGGCTCGCGGCACACCCGTCGGCACGCCGCCGACGAACCGCATCGCGCGCGAAAGCGGAGCTGTCCCATCATGAAAAAAGCCGCCCGGAGGCGGCTTTCTCGAACTCCGCGTCGTCGGCGGGCGACGTCAGGATCGCATCCGGGTCCGGACCTCACCGAGACTCGACCGGATCAGGCCCTGCGCGGCCTCGCCCTGCAGCCGCTCGCGCAGGATCGTCTCCGACACCTTGACGGCGGCCTCCGCGGCGGCGGCGCGCACCTGAGCCTCGGCCTGAGCCTCGGCCTGGGCAATCTTGGTCTCGGCGGCCTTGGTGCGGCGCGCGAGGAAATCGTCGAGCTTGCGGTGACCCTCCTCGGCGGCGCGCTTGGCCTCCTCGCGGGCGCTGGCGACGATCGACTCGGCCTCCTTCTCGGCCTCGGCCCGGCGGCGCTTGTAGTCGGCGAGCACGGCCGCCGCCTCCTCGCGCAGGCGCTTGGCCTCGTCGAGCTCGTGGCGGACGCGCTTGGCACGGCCGTCCAGGCCCTTGGTCATCGCCGAGAAGCCGCCGACCTTCCAGGCGATGCCCATGAAGATGACGAACGCGACGGCGACCCAGAATTCGGCTTCGAGCAGCATCGTGGGTTCCCGTCTAGTGTGCGGTGGCGTCGAGGGCGCGGTCGAGCGTGGCCCGATCGGGAGCCTGCCCGGTCAGACGCTCGACGATCGCGGAGGCCGCCTCGCCGGCGATCGAGCGGACGTTGCCCATGGCCGCCTCGGTCCGCGTACGGATCGTCGCCTCGGAGGCGGAGAGCTTGGTGTTCAGCTCCTCCTCCAGCGCCTTGCGCTTGGTCTCGGCCTCGGCGGCCAGCTCGTTGCGGGTGGTCTGCGCGATGTCGCGCGCCTTGCCCTGAGCCTCCCGGAGGGCGGTCTCGAAGGCCACGCCGGCGGCATCCGCCTCGGCCTTCATCGCCTGCGCCTGATCCAGGTCGGCCCGCAGGCGCTCGGCGCGGGCGTGCAGGATCGACTGGATGCGCGGCAGCGCGATCTTGTCCATGAGATAGTAGAGGAGCCCGAAGGCCAGGGCGAGCCAGATCAGCTGCGCCAGGAAGCCGGAGGTCTCGAAGGGCGGAAAGGCCCCGGAATGCGCTTCCGTGTGCTCGGTATGGCCCGGCACGATCTGCGTGTCGGCGCCCGAGGGCGGCGTGGTGAGGGGATTGGGCTGCGCCATGAGACCGCTACACTGACACCGTTCGCTGTGCCACCGCAGGGCGGTGACGGAAGACGGCGGGCGCCCCGCCTGGGAGCGCCCACCCGTTCATCGGGCGGCTGCCCGAGGAGGCCGCGGCGACCGCGGCCTCCGGCGCCGATCAGACGGCGAAGAGCAGCAGCAGCGCGATCAGCAGCGAGAAGATGCCGAGCGCCTCGGTGAGGGCGAAGCCCAGGAGCAGGGTGGCGCGCTGGCCGTCGGCCGCGGACGGGTTGCGAAGGGCGCCGGCGAGGAACTGACCGAACAGGTTGCCGAGGCCGATGCCCGCACCCGCCATGCCGAGGCAGGCGAGGCCGGCGCCGATGTACTTCGCAGCGACGGGATCCATGGTAACTCCTAGGGTCTCTTCAGAACGAAACGTGCGGTGACGTTTGCGGCGGGTGGAGCCGGCCGGTTTTAGTGGCCGGGGTGAAGGGCGTCGTTGAGGTAGATCGCCGTCAGCGTCGCGAAGACGTAGGCCTGAAGCGCCGCAACGAGGAACTCGAGGGCGGTCAGCGCGATCGTCAGGAACAGCGGGAGCGGCGATAGCACGCTCCAGGCGCCCGCGAGAAGAAGCTGAACCACGAAGAACGCGAAGATCTTCATCGCGATGTGGCCGGCCAGCATGTTGGCGAACAGACGAACCGACAGGCTGATCGGGCGCGAGATGAACGAGATCACCTCGATCGGCACCAGGATCGCCAGCAGCGGCTTCGGCACGCCCGACGGCACGAACAGGCCGAAGAAGTGGGTGCCGTGCTTCATCACGCCGAAGATCACCACCGTGGAGATCACCAGCGCGGCGAGGCCGAAGGTGATGATCAGGTGGCTGGTCACCGCGAAGGCGTAGGGGATCATCCCGAACAGGTTCAGGACGAGCACGAACATGAACAGGGAGAAGACCAGCGGCAGGAACCGCTTTCCGCCGTCGCCGGTGGCTTGGTGCACCGTGTCGGCGATGAACTCGTAGAAGATCTCCGCCAGGGACTGCATCCGGCCCGGCACGACCGAGCGGGAGGCCGTCGCCACGATGGTGATCAGCGCGATCACCCCGACGGCGGCGAACATGTACAGGGCCGATTGCGTGAACGCGAGCTGCTGATGGCCGATATGGCCCAGCGATACGAGCGGCTTCAGCTCGAACTGATGGATCGGGTCGATCGTGACCGCCATTCCCGCTTCCGCCCTTCTTGTCCCGCGCCGACACGTGCCGGCCGCCCCACATGCCCTATCGAACGGCGCGCCTTAAGGCTCCTGCCGATCGCGCCGTACCGGACGCGCGGCGGCGAAACCCGACACGCGCATCACGTTGTAGACCCCCGCGACGAACCCCAGCATCAAGAGGACGATCAGGCCCCAGGGCTTCGTCCCGAAGACATGATCGACGATCCAGCCGAGTATGCCCCCCGCGATCACGCCCGCGACGAACTCCGTGGAGAGCGTCATGGCTTGGCCGAGCGAGGAGGATCCGCCGTTCCGAGGGCGCGAGGAAGGATCGGGAGCAGCCTGCGGCCGCTTCCGTTCGATCTGCGTCTCGAGACGTCGGAGCCTCGCGGAGAGTTCGCTGTCCGTCGGCGTCTGCGCGGTCCCTTCCCCGTCCCTCGGGTCGTCGCCGTTCACGGCTGAAAACTCATCGGGCGGGAGGATCTGGAACCGGCTGGACACCCCCAGCAAGCGGGGCGCACCATAGTTTCGCCTATCTTGAGTGTCAAGGCGAACCCCATACACAGTAAGTCTTTGATTTTGAGTTGGTATTTCAGCTTGGAGCGACGCGCCGGAGCCGCACTTCGTGCGGCGCTCCGGCCGGGCGATCAGGCGCCGATGAGCGGCTTGATCACCTTCTCCATGCCCTCGACCGTCATCTCGCCGGTGTAGCGCTCGCCGTTGATGAAGAAGGTCGGCGTGGAATCGACCTTGAACACGTCGAGCCCGCGCTGCTTCACGGTGTTGACCGCGCTGTAGACCTTCTGGTCCTTCAGGCAGGCCTCGAAGGTCTGCTTGTTGTAGCCGGCCTGCCGCAGCATCTGCTCCAGAGCGTCCACGGGCTTCGGCGTGAAGGCCCAGCCTTGCTGCTGGTCGAACAGCAGGTCGGTGATCGGATAGTACTTGGAGTCACCCTCGCAGCGCGCGAGCATGAAGGCCGCGGTGGCCAGCGGGTCGAGGGGGAACTCCCGGAGCGTGAACCGCACCTTGCCGGTGTCGATGTAGCGCTCCTTCAGGGTCGGCCAGGTATTCCGGTGGAAGGCGGCGCAATGCGAGCAGGTCATCGAGGCGTACTCGATGATCGTGCACTTGGCGTCGGCCGGGCCGAGCCAGACGTCGCCCAGCGGCCCCGGCTGCAGCAGCGCGGCCATGTCGGCATTCTGCGCCTGGGCGCCGCGGGACAGATAGGGCAGGGCGAGGCCGGCGCCGAGGGCGAGGCCGGAGTACTTGAGAGCGTCGCGTCGCGTCGTCATCGGGCAGGCTCCGCCGCATTGGACAGTTTTGGCTTTCCGATGCCGGTACTCGGGCGCGGCCGTCCTGGCAAGGCGGCCGAATCGACCGTTCACCGCTCCGGGCGCGTCGCCACCGCGGCGGTGCCGAGGCGGTCGAGGGCCGCGCGCAGGCCGTCGTCGGCGATCTCCGCCACGGCGCGCCGGACCTCGCCGGCGGCGGTCGGGTCGATCCGCGCGCGTGACGGCACGCGGCTGCCGCGCCCGACCCGATCCTGCTGCAGTACGATCCGGGCAACGCAGGCCCAGCCGTAATGGGCGTTGATCCGCTGGATCACCACCGGCGCGAGATGCTGGAGTTCGAGGGCGAAGACACCCTCGACGCGCACCACGAGGGTGCCGGAATCCGGGGTGCCGGAATCCTTGCGGCGGCGCTTCGGCCATTCGAGCTTGGACGGCCGGCAGTAGCGGGCGAGCCGCTCGCCGACGATCTCCGGCCAGGCGGCCAGGATGTCGGTCGAGGCGAAGCCCTGCGCCGCGAAGGCCGGCCCGATGCAACTTTCGATCAGCTCGGCCAGCGGTTTGACGCGCGCCATGATGGTTCCGGCCCTGTGGATCCGCGAAGGTTAGCGCAGGATGGTTGACGAAGGGAGGACGCGCCGGCGCTTTCGCCGCCCTATGATCGCCCATCCCCTCCGGCTATGCAGCCCGCACCCATGCCGACTCGCACAGACCCGGATCCCGAGCCCGGTCCCGGACCGCGCGCCGACGACCTGCTCGCCTGGTACGACCGGCACCGGCGCGTGCTGCCGTGGCGGGCGCTGGCCGGCGAGGTGCCCGATCCCTACCGGGTCTGGCTCTCCGAGGTGATGCTGCAGCAGACCACAATCGCGGCGGTCCGCCCGTATTTCGAGCGCTTCCTGACCCGGTTTTCCGACGTGTTCGCCTTGGCCGACGCCCCCGAGGAGGCGGTGATGTCGGCCTGGGCCGGGCTCGGCTACTATTCCCGCGCGCGCAATCTCCACGCCTGCGCCAAGGCGGTGGCGGCGGCGGGCGGCCGGTTTCCCGACACGGCCGAGGGCCTGCGCAAACTGCCGGGCATCGGCGCCTACACGGCGGGGGCCATCGCGGCGATCGCCTTCGACCGGCCTGAGGCCGCCGTCGACGGTAACGTCGAGCGGGTCTTAAGCCGCGCTTACGCGGTGGAGACGCCGCTCCCGGGCAGCCGACCGGAGATCCGGCGTCTGACGCAGGCGCTGGTGCCCGCGGACCGGCCGGGCGACTTCGCGCAGGCCCTCATGGATCTCGGCGCGACGATCTGCACGCCCAAGCGCCCCGCCTGCGCGCTCTGTCCGTGGATGCGGCCCTGCCGCGCCCGTTCGCTCGGCACGCAGGAGACGTTCCCACGCAAGATCAGGGTGGCCAAGGGCGCTCTGCGCCGCGGCGCGGCCTTCGTGGCGATTCGCAGCGGTGACGAGGCGGTGCTTCTGCGGACCCGCCCGCCCGAGGGACTTCTCGGCAACATGGCCGAGCCGCCGGGCGGCGCCTGGGAGGCGGATTACGATCCCGCGGCCGCGCTCTTGGACGCGCCTCTCGACGCCCGCTGGAAGCGGCTTCCGGGGCTCGTCCGCCACGGCTTCACGCATTTCCCGCTGGAGCTGACGGTGTTCGCGGCCCGGGTGGCGCTGTCGACGCCGGCGCCTCCCGGCATGCGCTTCACGCCGCGCGCGGCCCTCGACGACGAGCCGCTGCCCGGCCTGATGCGCAAGGTCCTGGCCCACGCCTTCGATCCGAAGCCGGAGCCCGAGAAGAAGCCGCGCGGACGCCCCAGGAAGGAGCCGCCGCCGATGCCGCTGCTCGCGGCGATGGAGCCGCCGGTGTCCATGCCGGATCCTGAGCCGCGCCCCAGCGTACGCGCCGTGCCGAAGCCGCGGCCGAAGGCGCCGCCGACGCCGCCGCCCGAGGCGGACGAACTGTTCGAAGGTGAGGTCGAGCCGCCCGCCGCTCCGGCAGCGCCGCGACGCCGGGGACCGGCGCGAAACCGGTCGTGAACCCGTCACGCCCCCACTCCGGAGCTTGCCGGGGACGAGAGCCCGGAACGACGGCACCCGGGCGATACGGTCCTCGATCGAGACCTTGCGCCGATGCCATCCTCTCCGTCATCGCGAGCGTAGCGAAGCGACCCGGGCCGGCGCGACGTCCGACATCGTCGCGCTGAGCGGATTGCTTCGCAGTCCTGGCAAAGGCGGCGGCGATTCAGCCGTTCGCCATCGCTTGGCGGAGACCGGCCCGGTAAGTGTCGATCACCACGGGCTTTCCGCCGCGCTCGACGTGCCAGAAGGTCCAGCCGTTGCAGGCCGGCAACCCCTGGACCAGGGCGCCGATCTTGTGGATCGAGCCGATGACGAGGCCGTTGTCGAGTTGCCCGTCCGGACGCACCGTGGCGCGGAAGCGGCGGCGCTCGTCGGTGACGGTCTCGCCGGGCCGGATATGACCCGCTTCGATCACCGACAGGAACGGCACACGCGGCTCGGCGCGCTTGGTCGGCGCCACCATCAGAGCCGCCCTCGACAGCGTCTCCACGGCAGCGATCCGCGTGCGGGCGGCCTCGGCGTAGGTCGCCTCGCGCTCGATGCCGATGAAGCGGCGGCCGAGGCGCTTGGCGACGGCGCCCGTCGTGCCGGTGCCGAAGAACGGGTCGAGCACCACGTCGCCGGGGTTGGTCGCCGCCAGCAGGGTCCGGGCGAGCAGGGCCTCGGGCTTCTGCGTCGGATGGACCTTGTGCCCGGTCGCATCCTTCAACCGCTCTTCGCCGGTGCAGAGGGGGATGAACCAGTCCGAGCGCATCTGGAGGTCCTCGTTGCCTCCTTTGAGCGCCTCGTAATGGAAGGTGTAGCCCTTCGATTCCGCCGAGCGGGACGCCCAGATCAGGGTCTCGTGGGCGTTGGTGAAGCGCTTGCCGCGGAAGTTCGGCATCGGGTTGGCCTTGCGCCAGACGATGTCGTTGAGGATCCAGTAACCGAGATCCTGCAACGCGCTCCCGACCCGGAAGATGTTGTGGTATGACCCGATCACCCAGAGGCTCGCGTTCGGCTTCATCACGCGGCGGCAGGCGGCGAGCCAGTCCCGGGTGAAGGCATCATAGGCCTCGAAGGTCGCGAACTTGTCCCAGTCGTCGTCGACCGCGTCGACGCGGCTCTGGTCCGGGCGCAGGAGGCCGGCCTCGCCGAGCTGAAGGTTGTAAGGCGGATCCGCGAAGACGCAGTCGACGCTCGACGCCGGCAGGGCGTTCATGGCGGCGATGCAGTCCCCGACGAGAACCTGGTCGAGGGGCAGGGAACGCTGGGCGGGTACGAGACCCATCCGTGGTGCCGACGCGGGCCGCCCGGCACGCGAGACCTGTTTCCGGGCGACGACGTCGGCAGCCACGGTACGCGGGGAAGCCATGGCAAACACCGGTTACGCGACTGACCGGCAGACCATGCCCCGGTTACGGTAAAGGTCGCGTTGTCGAATTTGCTTGGCGCACGTCCCGTTCTGGGGCTGCAGTTTTTGCCGAGCTTGGAACTGGATATCCGCCTACGCATTGATGCCACGCCCGCAGCGCGTCGGTTCGCTGGATCGCGGACGTGTCGCCGCATCCCGACGCCGCTCCTTCCCGCATCCACCCGGCAGCGGTGCGCCTCGCGGCGACGGGATCCGCGGAAGCGGTCTGCGGCGCCTTGGGTCCACCTGAGCGGGATGCAGGGTCACCCTCAGCGCAAGGCTTAGGATTTATGACCTATGAAGCGCTACTCGTGCCTCATTTTACGAACATCTTGCCGATTACGCGCTTCGACTTTCCGAGACATTTTTCCAAGATAAACCGGAAAAGTTCCGCAACAATTGCGCATGTAATCAGCATAGGCCGAAAAATCGGGCCCTAAACGCGATCGCGGTCGACCGCGAAGACCCGCCTTATTCCGGCCGATTTCCGAAACGACTGGCGCCGTCCCGAAAAAACAAGGGAATGCGCAAAGAATGTCGTTTGGTTTCGGAAAGTTCGCTGTTTCGTTCGGAATGCTCGCCACCGTCCTCAGCACCACCCTCCCGGCCGCCGCGCAGAGCGGAGCGGCCTCCTGGTACGGCAGTGGCCACCGCACCGCGAACGGCGAGCGTTTCAACCCCAACGGGATGACCGCCGCCCACCGCAGCCTGCCCTTCGGCACCCGCGTCCGCGTCGAGAACACGCGCACCGGCCGCTCGGTGGTCGTTCGCATCAACGACCGCGGTCCGTTCGTGCGCGGCCGCATCATCGACCTGTCGCGCGGCTCGGCCCGCGCCCTCGGGATGGGCGGCACGACCTACGTGTCCCTGCACGTCCTGCACTGACGGTTTCGAACCGGGGCCGCCCTTCCAGGAGCGGGCAGGGCGCGTCCCGGGCGTTGTCGGGGCCGATGCGAGGCCCCATCTGCTGCCGGGTTCAGCCCGGATCAACCGCCCATGCCCAAGCCCCTCATCGTCGACATCCCGCATGACCTCGGCCGCGACGAGGCCAAGCGGCGCCTCGAACACGGCACCGATCAGGCGCGGGCCTTCCTGGCCAAGAGCGGCATCGCGGTAGACCAGTTAGCCTGGACGGGCGACCGGCTCGATTTCGGCGTCTCCGCCATGGCCCAGAAGGTCGCCGGCACCATCGACGTGGGTGCCGAGAGCGTCCGCCTCGAGGTGAAGCTGCCGTTCCTCCTGGCTCTGTTCGCCGAGAAGATCCAGAAGGTGGCGAGTAAGGAAGGCAATCTCCTGCTGACCAAGAAGTAGCGATCCGGAACCCGAGCGGCGGGACCTTGTTTCCGCCCGAACGGCGCAGATCCGCGCCGTGGGTCTCGCGGAGGATAGAGTTGCCCCAGTTCATGCTCGCCGACCCGGGACAGGTCCCCGAGGTGCCGCCGCAGCCGATCCCGGCGCCGGACCGGCCCTATGAACCGCCGCAGGCGCCGACGCAGCCACCCGGGCCGGAGATCCCCGGCAACACCCCGGCCGAGGCGCCGGGCATCCAGCCGCCCGAGATCCCGGTGAATGATCCCGGCGCGCCGGAGATCAGCCCGCCGGGGCCCGCGAACCCGATCGCCTGACGGGCGCCGGCTCCGAACGGGGCGGCGCCGTTTGAACAGGCCGCCCCGCACTGCCATAAGCCGGCCCATGGCCGCTCCCCCGCTCCTCACCCTTCAGGACGTCGCGCTCACCTTCGGCGGCACGCCGCTGATCACCCGCGCCGACCTCGCCATCGCGCCCGGCGAGCGAACCTGCCTGGTGGGCCGGAACGGCTCCGGCAAATCGACGCTCATGAAGATCGCCGCCGGCCTCGTCGAACCCGACAGGGGGCGCCGGTTCGTCCAGCCCGGCACGACGATCCGCTATCTCGCCCAGGAGCCGGACTTTTCCGGCTTCGCGACCACGCTGGACTTCGTCGAGGCCGGCCTGCCGCCGGGGGAGTCAACGCACCGCGCACGCTACCTGCTGGAGTGTCTCGGGCTGACCGGCGCGGAGGATCCGACCAAGCTCTCGGGCGGCGAGGGACGGCGCACGGCGCTCGCGCAGGCGCTGGCCCCGGAGCCGGACGTCCTGCTCCTCGACGAGCCCACCAATCATCTCGATCTCCCCGCCATCGAGTGGCTGGAGTCGGAGCTGAAGGGCACCCGCGCGGCCCTCGTCCTGATCAGCCACGATCGGCGCTTCCTCTCCGCCCTGTCGCGAGCCACGATCTGGCTCGACCGCGGCGAGACCCGGCGGATCGACCAGGGCTTCTCCAGCTTCGAGGCGTGGCGCGACGCCTTCTTCGAGGAGGAGGAGCGCGACCAGCACAAGCTCGACCGCAAGATTGTCGCCGAGGAACACTGGCTGCGCTACGGCGTCACCGCCCGGCGCAAGCGCAACGTCCGGCGACTGGGCAACCTGCACGAGTTGCGCAAGAACCGCCGCGAGGTCCGCAGGCCGGTCGGCAACGTCAGCATGCAGGCCTCCGACGCTGAATCCTCGGGCAGCCTCGTGGTGGAGGCGCGCGACATCGCGAAGTCCTACGGCGATCGCACCATCGTCGACGGATTGTCCCTGCGGGTCATGCGGGGCGACCGGCTCGGCATCGTCGGCGCCAACGGCGCCGGAAAGAGCACGCTGATCAATCTGCTGATGGGCCAGCTCGCACCGGATGCCGGGCAGGTCGTGCTCGGTACCAACCTGCTCCCGGTGGTGCTCGATCAGGCCCGGGCGGTGCTGGAGCCCGGCATGACCGTCACCGACGTGCTCACCGGCGGCCGGGGCGACAGCGTGACCGTCAACGGCCAGAGCCGCCACGTCATCGGCTACCTGAAGGACTTTCTGTTCAATCCCGAGCAGGCCAGGACACCGGTCTCGGTGCTGTCGGGCGGCGAGCGGAATCGCCTGCTGATCGCCCGGGCGCTCGCCCAGCCGGCCAACCTCCTGGTCCTCGACGAGCCGACCAACGACCTGGATCTGGAGACCCTCGACCTGCTCCAAGAGATGCTGGGCGACTACCAGGGCACGCTGATCCTCGTGAGCCACGACCGCGACTTCCTCGATCGCGTGGTCGGCAGCGTGCTGGTCTCCGAGGGGGCGGGACGCTGGGTGGACTATGCCGGCGGCTACAGCGACATGCTGATCCAGCGCGGGCAGGGGATCGAGGCACGCACCGTCGCCCCGAAGACCAAGGAGCCGCGGGAGCGGTCCGCTCCGTCCGTATCGCAGCCGGCGGGCAAGCCGAAGCTCGGCTTCAATGAGCAGCACGAGTTGAAGACGCTTCCCGCGCGCATGCAGAAGCTCGAAGCCGCGATCGGCCAGCTCCGGGCGCTCCTGGCGGATCCCGACCTCTACGCGCGCGACCCCGCCCGCTTCGACAAGGCCTCGTCCATGCTGGCGCAGGCCGAGACCGAACTCTCGCAGGCGGAGGATCGCTGGCTCGAACTGGAGATGCTGCAGACGGGGTGATGGTCGGTCCGTCGAAGCACCTCCCGTGTGGCATCTGCGCCGGGAAAGTCAGCAGACCAGTTGCTGCATCACCGGGAAAGCCAACGACGAGCGATCACGGCCACCGCTGGCCGAGAAATTCGGCGACGTCCTTCGTCTGCACGCCAACCTGCCTGACAGCGTCCTTGATCCGCTCCTTCGTCACACCGAACCTTCGAGCCCAGTACTCAAGCTCCCAATCCTCGTGGACGTTGATCTTGGATTTGTCCTCCGGCTCCCGCCGGCGCAGGTTATCAATCACTTCAGGTTTCCTTCTGTGGCAGAAATAAACCTAAGCGATGAATCCGCGGTGGCAAGTGGGATGGCTCGATCGCAGCCGAAATTCTCTGGTCAAAGGCCACCGGCATCGACCGATGAGCTTGCAGTGGCCGGCCGTGACACGTCGCGGGTAAGACCCTCCTAGGCATCGTTCCGTTGATCAGCGACACAAACGAAGGCTCGCACCGCATGACCGCCTACCAGACCCTCGAACAGCGCTTCGCCCGCCTCGCGGCCCTCGAAGGCGCGGCAGGGATCCTCGGCTGGGACGCGCAGACGCTGATGCCGGACGGCGCCGCGGAGGCGCGGGGCGACCAACTCGCGATCCTGCGCGGGCTGGCCCACGAGATGCTGACGGCGCCCGCGGCCGCCGAGGAACTCGTCGCCGCCGAGCGTACGGAGAACCTCGATCCCTGGCCGGCCGCCAACCTGCGGGAGATGCGTCGCGCCCTGGCGCATGCCACCGCCGTCCCCCGCGATCTGGTGGAGGCGAGTTCCCGGGCCGTGTCCCGCTCCGAGATGGTATGGCGCGAGGCACGCCGCGATTCCAACTTCGCCAAGCTGGAGCCGCACCTCGCCGAGGTTCTGCGCCTCCAGCGGGAGATCGGGCAGGCGAAGGGCGAGGCCCTCGGCCTGGATCCCTACGACGCGCTGCTCGACAGCTACGATCCCGGCATGCGCCGGACGACGATCGATCCGCTCTTCGCCGACCTGACCAGCTGGCTGCCGGCGCTGATCGCCCGCGCCCGCGAGATCCAGGCCGCGCGGCCGGCACCGCTGCCGCTCGCCGGCCCGTTCCCGGTCGAGGTGCAGCGGGCGCTCGGCCTCAGGCTCATGGAGGCCGTGGGGTTCGACTTCACACGCGGGAGGCTCGACATCAGCCTGCACCCGTTCTGCGGCGGCGCCACGGACGACGTGCGGATCACCACCCGCTACGACGCGGCCGACTTCGGACGCGCTCTGATGGGCGTCCTGCACGAGACCGGCCACGCCCTGTACGAGCAGGGCCGCCCGGCCTCCTGGCGGCACCAGCCGGTCGGCGCAGCCCGCGGCATGAGCCTGCACGAGAGCCAGTCGCTCATCGTCGAGATGCAGGCCTGCCGGAGCCGTGAGTTCTTCACCTTCCTGGCGCCGCTGCTGCGCGAGGCCTTCGGGCGGTCAGGACCGGAATGGTCGCCGGAGAACCTGCACGCGCTCAACACCCGGGTCGCTCCCGGCTTCATCCGGGTGGACGCGGACGAGGCGACCTACCCGGCCCACATCCTCCTGCGCTACCGGCTGGAGACCGCGATGATCGCCGGAGACCTCGCCGTGCGCGACCTGCCGGGCGCCTTCAACGACGGCATCCGGGAACTCCTCGGCCTGACTGTGCCGGACGACCGGGTGGGGTGCCTCCAGGACATCCACTGGCCGAGCGGCGCGTTCGGCTACTTCCCGACCTACACGCTCGGCGCGCTGGCGGCGGCGCAGCTGTTCCGGGCCGCGCAAGCCGCCGAGCCGGCCCTGCCGGGCTGTCTCGCGGAAGGCGACTTCGCGCCGTTCAGGGACTGGCTGCGGGCCAACGTGCACGCGGTCGGGAGCGTCCTCGGGACCGACGACCTGCTGACTCGCGCCACCGGTGCGCCGTTGGGCACGGCGGCGTTCCGGGCCCACCTGGAGGCGCGCTATCTGGGCGACTGACGATCGGTCTCGGCGGAATCCGCCACCGGCGCCGGTCTGCCGTCGAAGCCGACGAGCGATCATCGCGAACGAGGAACCGGCCGCCGGGCCTACAGCGCGACCACGTCTACGGCGGCCCCCAGCCGCTCCCGCGCGATCTCGGCGACGTGGCGGTGATGGGTGAACAGGATCGGCTGGATCTGCGCTCCGATCTCGGCCAGCGCGTCCAGGCCGTATCCAGTGCGGGTCTCGTCGAAGGTCGAGAACAGGTCGTCGCCGACGAACGGCGCCGGTTCGGCGCGGCCGGCATAGTCCTCGAGATAGGCGAGCCGCAGGGCGAGGTAGAGCTGATCGCGGGTGCCCTCGCTCATACCCTCGATCGCCACCGTGCCGCCTCCGGCGCGCTGGCCCGCGAGCTTCGGCGTGTCGGCCTCGTCATAGGTCTGGGTGAGCCCCGAGAATCCGCCGCCCGTCAGCGCCCGGAACAGCGCGCCAGCCCGCGCCACCAGGGGGTCCTGCTGTCCGGCGCGATGCCGGGCCATCGCCTGGCTCAGCATCAGGCCGGCGAAGCGCAGGACCGCCCAGGACCGCGCCGACGCCTCGAGGTCGGCCTCGGCGGCCTTGCGCTCGGCCAGCGCCAGCTCGGCCCCGGTCCCACCCTCCAGCTCCGCCCGGCGCCGCTCGGCCCGGTCCCGGTCAGCAAAGATGACTTGACCGCGCTCGGCCTGCTCCTCAGCCTCCAGGGCAAGGCGGGCCAGCTCGGCTTCCAACACCTCCGGCGGCAGCGCGCCGAGATCGGCGCGCAGATCGGACTCCGGCAGCCCGTCGGCAGCCCCGGCGAGGCTGTTGCGCAGCCGAAGCTGCTCGGCCCGGAATCGCTCCCGGGCCATGAGCCGGCCGAACAGCACCTCGATCTCGGGAAGCGGCGCCCCGGCGAGATCCGGCATCGCCTCGGCGATCTGCCGACCCAGAGCCTCCCGGGACGCATCGCGCAGGTCGGCGGCGGAGCGGGCAGCCGCCTCCGCCTCCTCCCAGCGCCGGTCCAGCTCGGCGCGGCGCGCGTCGCGGGCCTGGGCGGCGACGAGACGCGCGTGGAGCGTGCGGATGGCACCGGTCGGCGGCGTGCCCGCCAGATCGGGGGCCAGCGCGTCGACCAGAGCCGCCGCGGCGCTCCGGAACGCCTCCATGTCGCGCCGGATGCCGGCCGAGCGGCGCTCGAGAGCGGCGCGCTCCGAGAGTCGGTCGGGCACGGTGCGCCACGCCCCCAGGGCGCCCTCCGCCTCCTCGGGTCGGGCGGCGGCATCGAGCCCGAGGGGCTGGAGCGCCGCCGACCATTCAGTGCGCCACGCGGCGCGGCGGCTCTCGGTCTCGTCCCGGGCGGCCTCCAGCCGCTCGGCCGCGGTCTGCGCCGCGCGCAGCGATCCGCCGGTCTGCAGGTTCGCCTCCCAGCGGCTCGCGAGCGTGGCGACGCGATCCTCGAGCCTGTCGAAGGCTTGCCCGCTGTCGAGCCCGGGCGCCGGGTCGAGGCCGGCACGCGCGCCGAGCGCGGCGATCGGCGCCCGTGCGGCGTCGATCTCGGCCCAGATCCTGTCCCGGCCGAGGCGCTGATCCGCGAGCCGCTCCTCGGCCTCGATCATGGTCTCGATCTCGGCCAGCCACGCGACCATCTCGGCCGGGGAGGCGGGAACGATCCCGGCCTCCCGCCATGCCTCGCGCCAAGCGGCCTCGCCCTCCGCGATCTCGGCATCGATCCCGGCCACATCATCCGCGGCCGCGGCAAGGGCCGCTTCCTCCGCGGCGAGACGGTCGAGATCGGCCGCATGGGCAGCGGACCGGGCGGCGTCGTCCGCGCGCGCGTCCGCAAGCCGATCCGCATCGAGGAGCGCGCGTTCGTAGGTCGCGATCGCGGGCGGTCCCACAGGCCGCCCCGCCTCCATCGCCTCCCGCAGCGGCGAGAAGGCCGCGTCACGGGCCTCCCGGAGCGCCTCGACCCGCTCCCGCGTGGCGATCGGCCGTCCGGCCTCCCGCGCGCGCAGCCGCTCGCGGGTCGCGTTGGCCTGACGGAGGGCCGCGTCGCGGTGGTCGGCGGCGCGTTCACGCTCGCGGGTCTTGCCGTCGAGGAGGGTGCGGAAGCGCGCCACCGTTTCCGGCCGAGGCAGCGGCAGCCGTACCAGCGCGGCGAGGTCCGGGACGGGCGGCGACAGGCGGGCCGCCTGGTTGTGCAGCAGCGCCGTCTCCCGCCGGATCGTCGCCTCGAGGGTCGCGTGGGCGGCGATTCGCTCGCGCAGGCGTGCGAGGGGCTTCAGCGCCTCGCGCAGCGGGGTTGGGTCGTGCGTCGCGCCCGCCGCCTCGACCGCCCGGGCCATCCGGTCGCACTCGGTGCGGGCCGCGGCGAGATCGCGGGCGATCTGCTCTTCGGCCGCCGCCAGGAGCCGATGATCGCGGATCAGCCGCTCGATCCGGGCGCGGGCGGCATCGGTGGGCTGACCGGCTCCCAGAGCCGCGACGTCCGCGGCCCCGATCCGGGCGCGCAGCCGCTCCAATTCCAGCCCGACCTTATGGGAGTCCCCCTCGATCCGGGGCAGGTCGGCGGCCCCTTTCTCGAAGGCCTTGGTGCCGCTGAGCGCCGCCAGGATCTCGTCGGCGCGGAGCGTCAGCCCCGGCTCGACCGCCACAGCCTCGGCCTCGGCGCGGGCGCGGGCGCGGGTCCCCTCGGCGCGCTCTGCCTCGATCTGCCCGGCGCGGCAGCGTTCGAGGGCGGCGCCGAGGCGCTCGATCCAGGCGGGATCCGCGTCCGCCAGGCCGCGGTCGGTCGACACGCGCTCCTCCAGGGCATCGATCTCGGCGAGGATGGGGCGGACGCGCTTCAACCGCTCCAGGCGCGCGCGGGCGACGGCCAGGGCCTTCTGTTCGGTTCGAAGGGCGTCCAGCTGCTGCGCCGCCGCGGCGATCTCGTCGTTCAGAGACCGCCAATCGCCTACGCGCAGCCCCTTCTCGCGGATGGTCCGGCGGGCCGTCTCGTGGCGCTCCAGCGCCTGGTAGAAGGTCCGGTGCTTGGCCTGCCGCGGCGCGAAGATGCCGTCGGCTTCCGCCTCAAGGGACGCGTGCAGCTCCGTCAGGCCGCGCAGGCCGGAGCCGGCCGCGAACAGGCTGGCGCCGATCTCGCCCTCGGAATCGACCATCTCGCGTCCTCCCGCCCGAAGGCTCGCGGCGTCGAGGCCGAAGGCGCGGCAGAACACAGCGCGGGAGATCCCTCCGAGGAACGGCGCCAGTGCATCGTCGGGCAGAGGCGCCTCGGCGGCATCGATGAGGGTCCGGCTGTTGCCCTTCCGGCGGCGGAAGCTCAGCCTGCGGCCGTCGCCCGCGACGATCTCAGCGCCGAGCCGCAATTGCGGCATGTCGTGCAGGAAGGCGTAGGGGGTGCTCTTCCCGAATCCGAACAGCAGGTCCGTGACGGCCGCGAGGGCGGTGCTCTTGCCGGCCTCGTTGGCGCCCAGCACCACGTGCAGCCGGGCGTCGGGCCGGAACGCGAGGGTCCGGTCCGTGAACGCGCCGTAGCGCTCCAGGGCGAGGTGGGTCAGGCGCATCGCGCGGCCCTGGGCAGCCGGTTCAGCAATGGCGCCCCCCGAGTCGACCGAGGATCAGCGCCTCTGCCTCGGCGCAGAAGGCATCGAATTCCGCTTCCAGACCGGCCTCCGCGGCCACCGTCGACGGCATCCGCCCACCGATCTCGGCGAGGGCGGCCCGGGCTCGGGCGCGGAATTCCGGATCGCGGTCGAGGTCGGCGAGCAAGGCGGCCGGATCGATGGCGGGACCGGCCGGATCGAGGGACGCGCGGGGCCGGCGTGTCTCGATCTTCAACCGCTCCAGCCAGATATCCTCGTGCATCCGGTGGGCGGCGGCCTGGATCTCGGCCGTGACGGCGTCGCGATCCGCCGAGAGCGCGTCGTGGGCCGGCGTGACGCCGGTAAGGAGGACGCGCACCAGGATCAGGCGGGTCGCCGCCAGCGC
This sequence comes from Methylobacterium mesophilicum SR1.6/6, assembly GCF_000364445.2. NCBI lineage: Bacteria > Pseudomonadati > Pseudomonadota > Alphaproteobacteria > Hyphomicrobiales > Methylobacteriaceae > Methylobacterium > Methylobacterium mesophilicum. Next base: position 4,027,024 of record NZ_CP043538.1, read on the forward strand.
GGAGAGGGGCCGGAGCGCCACTTCCGCAGCCTCCAGGACGGCACGAATGTCGGCGGCGCCGGCGAGGTCCACCGTGACTTGCTCGAACCGGGCGCGATCGAGGGCGAGGCGGGTGACGCCGGTCACCCGGCCGTCAGCCACATCGACCACGACGGCGCCCTTCTCCCCGCACTCGCGCACGCTCCGTCCCTGGAGGTTGCCGGGGAACACGATCCAGGGATCCCGGGACAGCTCGGCATATTCGTGGATGTGGCCGAGCGCCCAGTAGTCGTAGCCGCGCGCCGCGAGGTCGGCGATCGAGCAGGGCGCGTAGGTCTCGTGCGCCGCGTGACCCGTGCAGGAGGTATGGAGGATGCCGAGGTTGAACCAGCCCGGCACGGCGGCCGGGTAGGTTAGAGACAGGTTCTCCTCGACCGCCCGGCCCTGGAAGCTCCGGCCGTGCAGGGCGACCCGCAGATCGTCGAGACGCAGCGTGCCGGCGCGGTTCGACGGGAACACGTGGACCGAGGGCGGCAGGGTCAGGGCACGGGTGATCACGCTCTCGGCGTCGTGGTTGCCCCGCACCAGGATGGTCGGGATGCCGGCGCGGTCGAGCCGGGCCACCTGCCGGGCGAAGAACAGGCCGATCGTCGTGTCGGCCCAGTCGCCGTCGTAGACATCGCCAGCCACGACCACGAAGGCGACCGCGCGCTCGATGGCCCGGCTGACCAGATCCTCGAAGGCCTGGCGCCCCGCCGAAGCGAGTCGGCGCGCCAGTTCGGCATCCCGGGCGGCGAGGCCCGCCAGCGGGCTGCCGAGATGCAGGTCCGCCGCGTGGATGAAGCTGAAGCCCGTCATCGGCCTCCGGGAATGCTGCTTGGAACGTCGGGACGCGTGGGGCCCGGCGCTAGGTCGGCACCGCGTCGGCGCCACGTCGGCGCCACGTCGGCGCTCTTAGGCTGTTCGTGGGGGGCGCCTCAAGCGGCTTCGGAAACGCGCTGTGGTTCCGTCAGGCGGAGCCGCTCCCGCGGCACCGCCATCTTTTCGGCGCCGGATTTCATCGAACGCTCCGCCCCCGCGCGCGTTAGAGCGTGGCGGTGGCGGGTGAGCCGCCCGGTGAGGTACGAGTCCCGCCCGATGACCATCGCTGCCCGTCCGGTTCGCCCCGGCCCTGCGCCCGCCGTCAGCCCGCCCGTCCCGCCCGCCGACCGCTCGTCCGAGCCCTTCAAGATCGTGAGCTGGAACCTTCTGCGGCGCACCGGCGCCGCCGTGGACGACGTGGCCGCCCTCGTCGCACAGGAGAAGCCCGACCTGCTGCTGATGCAGGAGGCGACCCGGGCCATCGGCTTCCTGCTGGACCGGATCGGCGGCCATTACGCCTGGGCGCCGCTACCCGGGCGCATCCACGGACTGGCCATGTGGAGCCCGAAGCCCTGGCCGGCACCGCCCCGGGTGATCGCGCTGCCCTCCGGGGCGCTCGTGCACCGGGTCTGCCAGATCCTCGACCTCGGGGAGTTCGGCGTCGCCAACGTCCACCTGTCCCACGGGCAGATGCTGAACCGGCGCCAGCTCCGCCGCATCGTCGGCGAATTGCCGGCCCGCGCCGCGGTTCTCGGCGACTACAACATCGTCGGCCCCGCGCTGATCCCGGGATTCCGGGATGTCGGCCCGCGCCGGCCGACCCACGCGATGGTGGACGTGCTCCCTCTGCGGCTCGACCGCTGTCTCGCCCGCGGCCTGATCTGTCACGATCACGCGGTGCTCCCGCGAGGCCCGTCCGATCACCGGCCGATCGTCGTCCATCTCGGGCCGGCCCCGGAGGCGCACGCCCCCGGGCGCTTCAAAGGTATGGCAGCAGCAGTCGCACGCCTGCGTCGCGCAAACGGACCGGCAGCGCGCGCGCGGCGACGTCCTCCCGGCTGAGCCGCGCCTGCATCTTGCCGCGGATGAAGCGATCGAGCTCGGCCGCCAGCTCCGCGTCGATGATCTCGACGTTCAGCTCGAAGTTGAGGCGGAAGCTGCGCATGTCCCAGTTGGCGCTACCGACGAAGCACCAGATGTCGTCGACCACCATCGCCTTCGAATGATCGAACGGTGGCTCGTCGAGCCAGACCCGCACGCCCGCCCGGAGCAGCGGGTCGAGATGGGCCCGCGCCGCCCAGTCGATGAAGGGATGGTCGCTGACCCGCGGGACGACGACGTCGACCGTGATGCCGCGCGTCGCGGCCTGGGCCAGCGCCCCGGTCACCAGCTCGTCGGGCAGGAAGTAGGGCGTCACGAACCGGACCGACCGGCGCGCGCAGGCGAGCGCCTGCAGGATGACCTGCTCGATCTTCTCCACGTCCGCATCGGGACCAGATGTGACCGCCCGGGCGACGCTGGGTCCATCCGGCTCCAGATCGACGAACCAGGGCGGGCCGTCGAGGTTCTCGCCGGCCACGAAGGCCCAGTCGGCCGCGAAGGCGGCGGCGAGCTGCTCGACGACGGGCCCGGTCAGCCGGAAATGGGTGTCGCGGATCGGATGCTCGGGCTTCAGGGCGACACGATTCGGATGCGAGATGTTGAGGCCGCCGGTGAACGCCACGCGCCCGTCGAGGATCAGCAGCTTCTTGTGCGAGCGCAGGTTGAGGAACGGCATCCGCCAGGGCAGGGCGGAGTGCATGAACAGGGCAGCCGGCACCCCGGCGGCGGTCAGGCGGCGGTAGACGGGCGCCCGGAAATAGCCGCCGCCGATGCCGTCGATGATGACCCGGACCTGCACGCCCCGGCCCTGGGCGTCGACCAAGGCATCGCAGAATTCGCCGCCGGTGGCATCGTTCCGGAAGATGTAGCTCGACAGAGCGATGCTCGTCCGCGCCGCCCGGATCGCCTCCAGCATGACCGGATAGGCCGCGTCGCCGTTGCGGAACATCCGCACGGTATTGCCCTGGAAGGCCGGCAGGCCGGTGATCCGCCGGATCGCACGGTCGAGGGGCCAGAGCGCTTCCGGCACCACGGCGTCGTCGGTGTCGGGCAGCTGCGTCGCGTCGGAGGGCTTGGTCCGTAGCCGCCTCGCGCGGCGCGAGACGCGGTTGATGCCGAAGGTCAGGTAGAGCGCGGTGCCGAAGATCGGCGACAGCCATGCGAGGCCGATCCAGCCCACCGCCACGCTGACCCGACGCTTGCGCAGCAGAGCATGCAGGGTGACGCCGACGGCCAGCACGAAGCCGATGAGAGCCTCGACGTCCGACCGCAGCAGGGCGGTCGACTGGACCCATCGAAGGAGCGCGTTTTCCAAGGTCTCGGCATCCGGTTGGCGTCAGGCGCGCGCCGGATATACCCGACATCGATGCGGCGTCGCGGATTAATCCGCCGCCTTGAGCGGGCGCGCCGCCGCGACGCTGGCCGGGCGCTCGCAGCGATAGGGGCCGCTACCGTCGAGCGCCGCATAGAGAACCCGGCCGCCGGACTCGATGCAGCGCGCCTTAGCCTCAGCGTAGGGCCGGTGGAAGCTCCAGATGGTGATCATCGGCCCCATCGTGGCGAGGCAGACGCCGCCGAACACGACGGCGGCCGCCCAGGTGGCGCCATTGCGGTCCGGGCGCTGCGGCCGGCGCGGCGGCATGGCGCCGTAGAAGGCTACGGTCAGACCGAACAGGTCAATGGTGCTCATCAGCCGTTCCGCAAGGGGTGCCATATCCGGCGGGATCGGACGAAGCCTCCATCTTAGGGCAGGACGACGCCATAACCTACGCGAGCCGGCGGCTTGAGCCTGCGTCCTATCGCGTCAGAGCCGGAAGCCTCACGGCTCCCAGCGGGGCGGGCGCTTGCCCAGGAACGCGTCGATTCCCTCCTGCGCGTCGGCCATCATCATGTTCCGGGTCATCACCTCGGCTGTGTAGCCGTAGGCCTCCTCCAGGCCCATCTCGATCTGCCGGCCGAAGGCCTCCTTGCCGATCGCCAGGACGCGCCGCGCCTTCCCGGCGATGCGGACCGCGAGGGCGCCCACCGCGGCATCGAGTTCCGCCTCGGGCACGACGCGGTTCACGAGGCCGATCCGCAGGGCCTCGGCGGCCTCGATCGGCTCGCCGACCAGCAGCATCTCCAGGGCGGCCTTGCGCGACACGGCCCGCGACAGGGCGACCATCGGGGTCGAGCAGAACAGGCCGATCTGCACGCCCGGGGTGGCGAAGCGCGCGGACTCGGCGCAGATCGCCAGGTCGCAGGTGGCCACGAGCTGGCAGCCGGCCGCGGTCGCGATCCCGTGGACCCGGGCGATCACCGGCTGCGGCAGGCGTGTCAGGCTCAGCATGAGACGCGCGCAGGTGCGGAACACCGCCTCGGTCGCCGCGCGGGACGGGTCCGCGCGCATCTCCTTGAGGTCGTGTCCGGCGCAGAAGGCCGGACCGGCCCCACGCAGGATCACGACGCGCACGCCCGGATCCTGCCGGATGGCGTCAAGCTGCTCCTGGAGGGCGTTCATCAGCGCCATCGACAGGGCGTTTCGCGCCTCCGGACGGTTCAGGGTGAGGGTCGCAACCCCGCCGTCGTCGCTTCGGAGCAGGATCGGGGCGGCCGGGTCGGGCAAGACATCCGGGACGGCCGCTGGGGCTGCGATCATGGGTCCTTTCCCGGCGCCGGCCCGTCCACGCTGCGGGACCGGTCTCTCAGAGGACGGTAACATGCGGGCCGGTCGGCAGCGATGCCGTCCGGGGCCGCGCCAGCTTCACGAAAGCTTAAATCCTCAAGCGAGCAAGTCGGCGCGGGTGCCCGGCTCGCCGTGCGCAGGGGAAGGGGATATCCATGATGGTCCTGCCATTCGTCGGCCTGGCGGCGGGCGGCGCCGCGATCCTTGCGGGTCGCCGCGGCCTCGCCATCGGCCTCTGGCTCGTCTCGCTGATCGGCACCCTCGCGCTGTTCGCCGCGCACGCCACCTCGGCCCTCAACCTCGACTTCTGAACGGACGCAGGTCATGGCGGCCCTTCACGCGCGCACGCTCAACGCCCTCGGCCTGCTCGGCTGCTGCGCGATCCTCCTCGTGGCGTTCAGCTATCAATTCGTGCTGGGCGAGCTGCCCTGTCCGCTCTGCCTGCTCCAGCGCGCCGCATTCGCGGCCTCGGGTCTCGGGTTCGCGCTGAGCGTCCGGTTCGGACCGCGGCCGTCGCACTACGGCGTGGCGATTTTGAGTTCCCTGGTCGGCATCGTCCTGGCGAGCCGGCAGGTCGCCCTGCACATCGTCCCCAGGACCGGCGGCTACGGCTCAACGCTTCTGGGGCTTCATTTCTACACCCTCGCGCTCATCGCCTTCGTGGCGCTGATCGCGGTGGTCGGCCTGCTCCTCCTGATGCAGGACGGCGTGCGGCCGGAAACGCAGCTGGCGCACGACGGCGGAACCTTCGGGAAGGCCTGCCTCGCGCTGTTCGTCCTCATCGTCCTCGCCAACGCCGCCTCTACGGCGGCGGAATGCGGTGGCGGCCTCTGCCCGGACGATCCCGCCCGCTACGAGGCGCTCGACGCGTGGCTGAAGTGGTAGCCCTGCCTGGAGGGCAGTCTCACTCCTGCTCGGCCAGGGCGAAGTCGAGGCTGGCGAAGTCCGCACCGGGCCCGTTCCACCACACGGCCGGATAGGTGACGAGCCGGCCCATGGCCCCGGCATAAGCCTCGGCCAGGGCGGTGTCGACGATGACCACCGTCGCTCCGGAGAGGGCAAGGCTCTCGGCCAGCCCCGCGCCGCGGCGATCGCCGTCGAGACACGCGACGCGCAGGCCGATCCGAGTGAGTCCGAGGCGAATCGCCTCCGCCTGTCCGAGGTCCCGCACCAGCAGCGCCACAGCGGTGCCGGCGCCCAGGCCCTCGCCGCAGGCCCAGCGGGCGACGCGATGCGGACAGATCGCCGGAGTGGCCGCAGCCGCGCCGGTCCGTCGGTCGGTGAGGACGCCCCGCACGCGCTGGGCGATCTCCCGTGACACGGAGGCCGGAGGAGATTTGACGGAGGAATTGACGCCGTACATGCGATGCAGACCGCCTGGATCTGGACAAACCTTCGTCCCTGGCGTGACGCGGGCGGGTTAACACTCTGTCTCACCTTGGCCCGCGCGCGGAACGCAGGCGCGATTTCGACGCTCAGGCGGCCCAGGATTTCGGCTATGGCCAACGGCTTGTGAACGGCGGACCGCGGTTTGCAGGCAAATTCGGTCGCATTGGCACGCGGTTCACACCGGCCTATCTCCCGCCGGTTCGAGGCAATCCGACAGTGACTGCCCGCTACCGAGGAAATTGCCGCGCATGCGCCACGTCGCTCTCTCTGCCGCCCTGATTCTCGCAGCCCTGCCGGCGCAGGCGCAGATCCGCAATGCGCCGGCCCCTCGCGCCCTGGAATTCGCCGCCTACATCTTCGCCGCGTCGAACGTCTGCGGCTACCGGATCGGCAGCGACCAGTTCGAGGCGCTGCTCGCGAAGCAGAACGTCCAGATCGGGGATGTTCAGCCGCGCGGCCCCTTCGGCAACCGCGTCCAGACCATGTTCACGCTGATGTCGAACCAGATGGCGCAGAACCGCGACCAAGCCTGCATCGCGGTGGCCGGCGAGTACGGGCCGGAGGGCACGGTGGCCAAGAATGTGCTCCTGCCGGCGAGCCAGGATGGCGCCCCGGCAAAGCCCGCGGACAATGCCAAGCCGCAGTGAAGAACCGCCGGGTCTAGCCGAGGCGCCAGTCGATCGGCCGGACGCCGTGCTCGGCGAGCCAGCGGTTCGCCCGGCCGAACGGATCCGAACCCGGGAAATCCCGGGCGCGGTTGAGCGGCGATGGGTGACCGCTCTCGAACACGCCGTGGCGGCTCGTATCGATGAGGGCTGCCCGGGCACGGGCCTGGGCGCCCCAGAGCAGGAACACCGCGGGTTCGGGCCGGGCAGAGACCGCCGCGACTGCCTCGTCGGTGAGCGCCGCCCAGCCGTAGCGCAGATGCGCCCCCGCCTTGCCAGCCTCAACGGTGAGCGCGCTGTTGAGGAGCAGCACGCCCTGCCGCGCCCAGGCGGTCAGGTCACCGCCCGCCGCCCGGTCGGACCCAGCTTCCGCCAGGATCACCTTCAGCGAGGCGGGCAGGCGGCCGGATCCTACGAAGGAGAAGGCGAGACCGTTGGCATCGCCCGGGGTCGGATAGGGATCCTGACCGAGGATCACCGCGCGTACGGCGGGGAGGGGCGTCTCGATGAGGGCGCGGAAGATCCGGTCCGGCGCGGGCAGGACGCGGGCACCGGCCGCCAGCCGCGCGTCGACGCGCGCCGCCACGGCATCGGCCTGCCCACCCCCGAAGAACGGCAGCGCGAGCCAGGGCGATCCGGAGGCGCGGAAGGCGGAGAGTGCGTCGGCGACGGGGGTGGCGGTCATCGGGTCTCGCGGTCTGATCCCGGACCGAGATAGGCGGCGCCGGAGCAGCCTCATAGCAGCGTCGTGGCAGCGGCAGAGCGGCCGTGGTTGCGGCCCGCCGCCGCCCGTGATTAGGGACAGGGGTCGCGTGTTCGGCTGACCGCGGTGCGGCATGTCGCGTCCGGTCTTCGCGGGGCGGCATCGCACCCTACATGGAAGCGCACCGACAGGGGTAAGCCTCCGGTCAAGGCCCAAGCGCGTGCGCCGGCCCCCGGATATCTGAAGCCAGAGGAAGGACTCGGCGCGCGGCGCCGGAACGCTGCCATGAACGAACGCGTCGAACCCGCCGCGCTGGCGAATGGCCGGCCCCTCGCTCCGCTCAAGCCCGCGGCCGACACCCTGCCGGGCGACCACCCAAAGGTCGCGTGGGGCCGTGTCGGCGTGCTGCTGATGAACCTCGGCACGCCGGAGTGCACGAGCTACTGGCCCATGCGCCGGTACCTCAAGGAGTTCCTGTCGGACCGGCGGGTCATCGAGGTGCCGCGGCTGATCTGGTGGCCGCTCCTCAATCTGATCATCCTGACGAAGCGCCCCGGGCCGAAGGGTCGCGACTACGCGAGCGTCTGGAACAATGCGTTGAACGAGGGACCGCTCAAGACCATCACCCGCGGCCAGTGCGACCGCCTCCAGGCGGCCATGGGCGATTCGGTCGTGGTCGATTGGGCGATGCGCTACGGCAAGCCCGAGGTCGCCGGCCGGATTCAGGCGCTGCTCGACCAGGGCTGCGATCGCATACTGCTGGTGCCGCTCTACCCGCAATACGCCGCCGCCACCTCGGCCACGGCCTGTGATCAGGCCTTCCGCGCCCTGATGGACATGCGCTGGCAGCCGACGGTGCGGGTCTCGCCGCCTTACCACGACGACCCGGTCTACATCGCCGCCATGGCCGATTCGATCCGCGAAGGTCTGGCCAAGCTCGACTTCGAGCCGGAGGTGATCCTGACCTCGTTCCACGGCGTGCCGCGGAGCTACCTGCTCAAGGGCGACCCGTACCATTGCCAGTGCCACAAGACCGGGCGTCTGATCCGCGAGGCGCTCGGCCTGCAGCCGGACAAGATGCGGGTCACCTTCCAGTCGCGCTTCGGCAACGAGGAGTGGCTGAAGCCCTACACCGACGAGACGGTGATGGAGCTCGCGAAGTCGGGGGTGAAGCGGATGGCGATCGTCGCCCCGGGCTTCACGGCGGATTGCCTGGAGACCCTCGAGGAGCTCGACGGCGAGAACCGGCACTATTTCGAGGAGAACGGCGGCGAGCGCTTCGCCTACATTCCCTGTCTGAACGACAGCGACCTCGGCATGCGGGTGATCGAGCACGTCGTGCGCCGCGAGCTTCAGGGCTGGATCTGAGATCCCGGCCGGGATGCCGCTTGCAGCGCGGCCCGGCCCGCCTATTATTTTCCTAAGCCGGGCGGCTCCCTCGATCCGGCGCGGGAGGATGATCTCATGGCGTTCTTCATCGGCATCGCGTGTCCGTGGATCCTGATCGTGGCGCTCGACTGGATCGCGGAGGGCCGCCGCACAGCGGAACTCGCCGCCCACGGGATCACGCCGCAACCCGCGCCGGCGCAGTCGAGCTACCTCGTGCCTGATCGACCGTATTGAAGGGGCCGACCGACCGGCATCCGGCCTCAGAGGTGACCCGTTCGCAACTGTGCGGGCGGGATGCTCGGGCACGCTGCCCGATCAACCCTTTCCCGGGCGCTTGCACCGTCAGCGGGATGCGATCCGGGATCCAGCACGAAAGGTCGGGACGCGTCTATCCCGTGCAAGCGGCGGCGCGTTCGCGGCGCTCAAGGTGCCGGATTCCGGATCACCCTTAACGTCCGTCTCTGGTGTCCGGAGAAGGGCTGCGGTCCCGATGGGAGAGGGGCGGCATCCGTCGATGACGCGCCCCGATGCACCAGCTACGGCTTCTTCGGTTCCTGCGCCGGCTGCGCCGCCTCGGCGGGCGCGTCGGTGCGCTCGATCTTCGCCTCCGAGCGCAGCTTCAGGATCATGTCCTGCTGCGCCTTGCGGATCAGGTGCTGGTCGATCTGCTCCTTCAATTCGTCGAAGGTCGGCTGCGGCTTCGTCCGCTTCTCCTCGACCCTGATGACGTGCCAGCCGAACTGCGTCTTGATCGGGTCGGAGACCTGGCCGGGCTTCATCGCGAAGGCGGCGGTGGCGAAGTCCGGCACCATCCGCTCCTTGGTGAACCAGCCGAGATCCCCGCCCTCGGCCTTCGAGCCCGGATCCTTCGAGGTCTCGGCCGCGACCTTGGCGAAATCCTCGCCGCCCTTGATGCGGGCCGCGATCTTCTTGGCCTCGGCCTCGTTGTCCACGAGGATGTGGCGGGCGTGCACCTCCTCCTCCGGCTTCATCAGCTTGACGGTCTGATCGTAGATCGCGTGCTCGGCCTCGGGAGTGACGGCGCGCTTGGCCTCCTGCTCGAGGTAGTCATCGAGCAAAAGCTTGTCGCGGAAATAGGCGAGCTTGCGCTTGAACTCCGGGGTGTCGCCGACCTTGGCGGCCTCGGCCGCCTGCGCGCCGACCCGCAGGTCGACCATGTAGTCGACGAGCAGGTTCTTCTTCTGCGCCTCGTCGACGCCTGGCAGCGACAGGGCCGGGTCGTCGGCCGCGATGGCGAGGTCGCCCTGCGTGATCGGCTTGCCGTTGACGCTGGCCGCCACCGAGTCCGGTCCGGCCGCGACGGCGGGCGTGTTCGCCGCGGGCGTCGTGGCTTGGACCGGAGCCTTCTGGGGCGCCTGCGCCAGCGCGAATCCCGGCATCGCGATCATGACGGCGAGCGCGCTGGCGCGCCGGAGGAGGGCGGTGTTCGGCATGCGGGCGAAGTCCTCGGCTCTTGTCTCTGATCCGCCCAGGTGCGGGCCGGGCGGCTGGCCGCGGCACAGGTGGCCCGCGTTGCGCGAGAAGGCAAGCGCGGCCGTTCCGACGATGCCGGAACCGTGACCGGACCCAAGCGCGTTGAGGGCTGCCCCTTACAGGTGCGCCGGCCGATGTTTACCTCTATAAGCCCGGCCAACTCCGCCCAGGCCGGCCCGCCACGATCACCCGTGGGCGGGCTCGCGCGTCCGCAGGTCAACGATGCTCGGCTCTTTCGCCAAGAAGATTTTCGGCTCCTCGAACGACCGGCGCGTCAAGGGCTACCGCCCGCGCGTCGCTCAGATCAACGCGCTGGAACCGGAGATCCAGGCGCTGTCGGATGAGGCCCTTCGCGCCCGCACCGACATGCTGAAGGCGGAACTTGCGAGCGGCAAGAGCCTCGACGACATCCTCGTCCCCGCCTTCGCCACGGTGCGCGAGGCGGCCAAGCGCGTGCTCGGCCAGCGTCACTTCGATGTCCAGCTCATCGGCGGCATGGTGCTGCACGAAGGCGGCATCTCCGAGATGAAGACCGGCGAGGGCAAGACCCTGGTGGCGACGCTGCCGGTCTACCTCAACGCCCTGGAGGGCAAGGGCGTCCACGTCGTTACGGTGAACGACTATCTGGCATCCCGCGACGCGGAATGGATGGGCCGGGTCTACCGATTCCTGGGCCTCTCGGTCGGCACCATCGTGCACGGGCTCGACGACGCGCAGCGCAAGGACGCCTACGCGTGCGACATCACCTACGGTACCAACAACGAGTACGGCTTCGACTACCTGCGGGACAACATGAAGTACGAGATGTCCCAGCTGACCCAGCGGGGGCACAACTACGCCATCGTCGACGAGGTCGATTCAATCCTGATCGACGAGGCCCGCACGCCGCTGATCATCTCGGGGCCGGTGGACGACCGCTCGGAACTCTACGTGTCGGTCGATGCGCTGATGCCCCGGCTGGTGCGCGAGCACTACGACCTCGACGAGAAGCAGCGCACCGTCTCGCTCACCGAGGACGGTAACGAGTTCGTCGAGGAGGCGATGCGCGAGGCCGGCCTCCTCAAGGAGGGGGACCTCTACGACGCACACAACGTCACGCTGGTCCACCACGTGAACCAGGCCCTGCGCGCCCACACGCTGTTCACCCGAGACAAGGACTACATCGTCAAGAACGACGAGGTGGTGATCATTGACGAGTTCACCGGCCGCATGATGCAGGGCCGGCGCTACTCGGAGGGTCTGCATCAGGCTCTGGAAGCCAAGGAGCGGGTCACGATCCAGCCCGAGAACCAGACGCTCGCCTCGATCACCTTCCAGAACTATTTCCGCCTCTACAAGACGCTCGCCGGCATGACCGGCACGGCCTCCACGGAGGCCGACGAGTTCGCCGAGATCTACAAGCTCGACGTGGTGGACATCCCGACTAACAAGGAGGTCGAGCGCGTCGACGAGGACGACGAGGTCTACCGCACGGTCGAGGAGAAGTACGCCGGGATTATCGCCGAGATCGACAAGGCGCATGCCCGCCACCAGCCGATCCTGGTCGGCACCGGCTCGATCGAGAAGTCGGAGTTGCTCGCGGAACTCCTGAAGAAGCACGGCTACAGCCTGCTCGACTATTCGGATCCCAACGCGCTGACCGACGTCTACGCCGCCGCCCGCGAGGGCCGGGTGACCAAGCGCTTCGCCGTGCTGAACGCCCGCTTCCACGAGCAGGAGGCCTACATCGTGGCCGAAGCCGGCGTGCCCGGCGCGATCACCATCGCCACCAATATGGCCGGCCGCGGCACCGACATCAAACTCGGCGGCAACCTCGAGATGCGGATCGAGAAGGAGCTCGGCCATCTCGCCGACGGCCCGGAACGCGACGCGGCCATCGAGGCGATCAAGGCCGAGATCGCGGAGAACCGCACCAAGGTGCTGGCCTCGGGCGAGCCGGCCGATCCGGCGGCGGGCCGCAAGAAGGACCTGCCAGGCGGGCTCTACATCATCGGCACCGAGCGCCACGAATCGCGACGGATCGACAACCAGCTCCGCGGCCGTTCCGGTCGCCAGGGCGATCCCGGCCGCTCGAAGTTCTACCTGTCGCTTCAGGACGACCTGATGCGGATCTTCGGCTCCGACCGCATGGACGGGATGCTGCAGAAGCTCGGCCTGGAGCAGGGCGAGGCGATCATCCACCCTTGGATCAACAAGGCGATCGAGAAGGCGCAGCAGAAGGTCGAGGCGCGCAACTTCGACATGCGCAAGAACGTGCTCAAGTACGACAACGTCATGAACGACCAGCGCAAGGTCGTCTTCGAGCAGCGCCGCGACTTCATGGGTCAGGACAGCGTCCGCGAGACCGTGGACGAGATGCGCGAGGGCGTGATCGACGACCTCGTGGCCCGCCACATCCCCGAGAACGCCTACGCCGAGCAGTGGGACGTGGCCGGCCTGCGCGAGCAGGTGAAGGAGGTCCTGAACCTCGACGTGCCGGTGGAGGACTGGGCCAAGGAAGAGGGCATCGCCGACGAGGAGATGCGCGAGCGCCTGCTCAAGGCGGCCGATGCGGCCTACGCCGAGCGGACCGAGAAAAACGGCGCCGAGATCACCGCCTATATCGAGAAGCAGGTCCTGCTCCAGACCCTGGACCATCTCTGGCGCGAGCACCTCGTGACGCTGGATCACCTCCGGCAGGTGATCGGCTGGCGCGGCTTTGCCCAGCGGGACCCGCTGAACGAGTACAAGTCCGAGGCCTTCGACCTGTTCAACGGGCTCGTGACCGCCCTGCGCGAGCAGGTCACCGCGCAGCTCTCGCGCGTCGAGATCGTGATGCAGGAGCAGCAGGACGAGTATCCGCCGGGTGGCCCGGAGCTGCCGCCGATGTTCGCCCAGCACCTCGACCCGGTCACCGGCGAGAACGAGATGGATTATGCCGGGCGCGGCTCGGGCAGCGATGGCGGTGGCGGCCCCGCTTACGGCTACGCTGCCCAGGGCCTCGCGGCGGACGGCGCCGTGCTGGAGCGTGATCCGACCGACACCGCAACCTGGGGCCGCGTCGGCCGCAACGAGCCGTGCCCCTGCGGCTCGGGCAAGAAGTACAAGCACTGCCACGGCAGCCTGCAGGCCTGACGCCGCCATGCCCGCGCGGACGGTCTTCATCGCCGGCGCCGGCACGGAGATCGGCAAGACCTACGTCACCGCGGCCCTGACCCGCTGCCTGCGGGCAGGCGGCCGGACGGTCCGGACGCTGAAGCCGCTGGCGAGCGGCGTCCCGCCGCTGCACGACCCGGGCTTTGCCGAGAGCGACACGGCGCGCCTCCTGGACGCGCAGGACCTCGTCCTCGATGCCGAGGCCGTGGAGGGCTGCTCACCCTGGCGTTTCTCTGCACCGCTCTCGCCCGATCAGGCGGCCGTGCTCGAGGGCCGGTCCCTGGACCTCGACGACCTCATCGGCTGGTGCCGGTCGCAGATCGCCGGCACGCCGGGGACGCTGCTGATCGAGGGCGTGGGCGGCCTGATGAGCCCGGTCACCGCGGCGGCGACAGGTCTGGACTGGCTCAAGGCCCTGTCGGTGCCGGCTCTCCTGGTGACCGGCAGCTACCTCGGCGCGATCAGCCACGCGCTGACCGCCTGCGAGACCCTGCGCCGGTACGACGTTCCGCTGCTCGCCGTGGTGGTGAGCGAGAGCGTCGGCGCTCCCGCGCCGGTCGGAACCGTGGCCGCGTCGATCGCCCGGCACGCCGGTGCACCGGTCTTCTGCCTGAAGCGCGGCGAAGCCTGCCCGGAGCGGCTTGCGGCCCTGATCGATTCCTGAACGGACGATTCCGATCCGGCAGGTGGGTTCGGCAAGGCATCGCGCAGATTCGGTATCCACACCCTGGGATCACGGTCTTCGCGTTGTGAACAACGTCCTCGCTGGACGGCGTCGCCGAAGCCGCTACCTGTCGAACGGTGCCGAACTGCCGAGATTCCGGCGGGATGCCTGCGGGAACCGTGCGATGAGCCAGTCTATAGCCCCCGCGGCGAATCCCCCGGTCGAGGCGGGGGAGACCGAGCCGGCCCACGGCCGGCTGAAAGCCGGCCTGATCCTGGGTGCGCTGGGTGTGGTGTACGGCGACATCGGCACGAGCCCGCTCTACGCGTTCAAGGAGGCGGTGAAGGCGGCGACCAGCGGGGGCGCCTCGGTGCCGGCGGCGGCCACGGGCGCGGTGTCGCTGATCCTGTGGTCGCTGATCCTGATCGTGTCGCTGAAATACGCGGTGCTGATCCTGCGCGCCGACAACCGCGGCGAGGGCGGCATCGTGGCCATGCTGGCGCTGCTCGGGGCGCGGCAGGCGCGTCCGGGCACGTGGAAGGCGCTGCTGCTGGTGGTGGGCCTTGTGGGCGCGGCGCTGCTCTACGGGGACGGGGCGATCACGCCGGCGATCTCGGTTCTGTCGGCGATCGAGGGCCTGAAGGTCGATGCGCCGGCGCTCGGACCCTACGTGGTGCCGATCACGCTGGTGATCCTGATCGGGCTGTTCCTCGTGCAGCACAAGGGCGTGGCCGCCATCGGCCGCGTCTTCGGCCCCGTCATGCTGGTCTGGTTCGTGGTGCTCGCCCTGCTGGGCGTCGGCGGCATCGTCGGCAGCCCCGGGATCCTCGCGGCCGCCAACCCGCTCCGGGCCGTCGATTTCATGCTGCACGCCGGTGTGCACGTGAGCTTCGCGATGCTGGGCGCGGCGTTCCTGGCGGTGACGGGCGGCGAGGCGATGTACGCCGATCTCGGCCATTTCGGCGCCCTGCCGATCCGCGCGGCCTGGTTCGCGCTGGTGCTGCCGGCGCTGGTGCTCAACTATTTCGGCCAGGGCGCGCTGCTGCTTGCCGAGCCCGACGCGCTGGAGAACCCGTTCTTCCACCTGTGCCCTGATTGGGCACACCTGCCGCTCATCGCCCTGGCCACCCTGGCCACGATCATCGCGTCGCAGGCGATCATCTCGGGCGTGTTCTCGCTGACGCAGCAATCGGTGCAGCTCGGCTTCCTCCCGGCGATGCGCATCGTCCAGACGGCGCGCGAGGAGCGCGGCCAGATCTACGTGCCGATGGTGAACTGGCTGCTTGCCGCCGCGACTTTGGTGGCAGTCGTCATGTTCGGCTCGTCCGACGCCCTGGCGGGCGCCTACGGCATCGCGGTGTCGATGCTGATGGGCATCACGACGCTGCTCGCGGCCCTGATCGCCCTGCGCTGGGGCTACAATCCCGTTCTCGTGGTCGCTGTGAACGGCGTCTTCCTCATGATCGACGCGGTGTTCCTCGCCGCAAACAGCGTCAAGATCCTGGAGGGCGGCTGGTTTCCCCTGGTCCTTGCCGGCCTCGTCGCGCTGATGATGCTGACCTGGAAGAAGGGCAACGAGCTGGTCGAGGAGGCGCGGGTCGCCCTGCGGCTCTCGGAGGACGTGTTCCTCTCCGGCCTCCAGCACCGCGACCTCCTGCGCCTGCCCGGCACGGCGGCCTTCCTGTCGGCGGCGGAGCACGGGATCCCGCTGCACCTCTCGCGCTTCGTGGAGCGCAACCACGCCCTGATGGAGCGCATCCTGATCATCACGGCGCTCTACGAGGAGACGCCCAGCGTCCCGCGGGAGCGGCGCGCCCACGTGACCATCCTGGCGCCGGACTTCTACCGGGTGATCCTCCGCTACGGTTTCATGGAGGAGGCCTCGATCCCGGAGGGGCTCTCCCGCGCGGTCGAGTCCCGGCACCTGCCGCCGCACGTGCTCGACGACATGACCGTGTTCGTCGGGCACGAGACGATCATCCCCAAGAAGGACAAGCGCGGGATGGCGCCCTGGCGCGAGAACCTGTTCGCCTTCATGCAGCGCAACGCCGAGCGCACCGGCGCCTTCTTCGGCGTGCCGACCCGGCAGGTGGTAGAGGTCGGCACCGAGATCGAGATCTGAGGGCGTCGCGAGACTATCCGGGCGCGATCAAAGTGCTCGGCAGGTCCATGCCGATGACCGCCTGAGTCCTCCGGAGAGAACGCGCGCCGTAGCAAGCCCGGTGCTCGCGGAACGGACTTGCCTGCGCGCGGCACGACACGGGGCCGCCCCACGCAAGAGGCTGAGCGTCGGCCCGAGGTCTTGCGGAGCGGCGCACAGAAACTTGAGGCCCGGCCGGCACGCCGCACGGAACCGGAGCCTTCCGCCCTCGTTCCGACCCGACACGGGCGAAGCACCCTTGCGGCGTGCGCCCCGGATCGGAGGGACATCATGAACAGAGATCATCTCGAGGGCGGGCTTCGCCACCTCCGGGGACGTGCCAAGACGGCGGCGGGTGCCGTCCGCGGCCGCCCCGGGGATCAGTTCGACGGCGCCTACGATCAGGCCGCCGGTGCAGCGCAATACGCCTACGGCGAGGCCCGCGACACGGTCCGCGATCTGCGCCAGGGCGGCGAGCACCTCGTCGAGGAGGGGCGCGCCCGGTTCCGCGATGCCAGCGAGCGCGGCCATGCCCTGGCCGACGAGGCGATCGAGCGCGGCCAGCATTACCGTGACCGGGCGATCCATCATGGGCGCCATCTCGCGGCGCGCGCCGACGAGAACCGCGGGACGACGCTCGCCCTCGTGGCCGCCGTCGCCTTCGGCCTGGGCTGGCTGGCCCGGCCGACACGCTGAGCGCCCGGCGGCGCAGTTCCGCGAGAGGGCGGCCGGTGACCCCGGCCGCTCCGCTGATCGGAACGCATAAAGACATCTTTATGTCTTGATTGCTTCGGGGCCGGCGAAGTGGTAGAGGCTCGCGCCGAACCGCAACGCCAACACGGAGCCGCCGACACATGGCCAAGGATTACATCGTCAAGGACATCGGGCTGGCCGATTACGGCCGCAAGGAGATCTCGATCGCCGAGACGGAGATGCCGGGCCTGATGGCGGTCCGCGAGGAGTACGGCGCGGCGCAGCCCCTTAAGGGCGCCAAGATCGCCGGCTCGCTCCACATGACGATCCAGACCGCCGTGCTGATCGAGACCCTGAAGGCACTCGGCGCCGACATCCGCTGGGTCTCGTGCAACATCTACTCGACCCAGGACCATGCCGCCGCCGCCATCGCGGCCGCCGGCATTCCGGTCTTCGCCGTGAAGGGCGAGACCCTAGAAGATTACTGGGACTACACCTCGCGCCTGTTCGATTGGCATGACGGTGGCATGCCGAACATGATCCTCGACGACGGCGGCGACGCCACCATGTTCGTCCATCTCGGCCTGCGCGCCGAGAACGGCGACACGGCCTTCCTCGACAAGCCGGAGAGCGAGGAGGAGGAGATCTTCTTCGCACTCCTCAAGAAGAAGCTCGCCGAGAAGCCGAAGGGCTGGTTCGCCGGCCTCGCCGACAGCATCAAGGGCGTCTCCGAGGAGACCACCACGGGCGTCCACCGCCTCTACGTGCTGGCCAAGGAGGGCAAGCTGCTCTTCCCGGCGATCAACGTGAACGATTCGGTCACCAAGTCGAAGTTCGACAACCTCTACGGCTGCAAGGAGTCGCTGGTCGACGGCATCCGCCGCGGCACCGACGTGATGATGGCCGGCAAGGTCGCCATGGTCGCGGGCTTCGGCGACGTGGGCAAGGGCTCGGCCGCGTCCCTGCGCAACGCCGGTTGCCGCGTGCTCGTGTCGGAGATCGACCCGATCTGCGCGCTCCAGGCCGCCATGGAGGGCTACGAGGTCGTGACGATGGAGGACGCGGCCCCGCGCGCCGACATCTTCGTCACCGCCACGGGCAACAAGGACATCATCACCCTCGACCATATGCGGGCGATGAAGGACCGGGCGATCGTCTGCAACATCGGGCACTTCGACAACGAGATTCAGGTTGCCGGCCTGAAGAACCTCAAGTGGTCGAACATCAAGCCCCAGGTGGACGAGATCACCTTCGCGGACGGCCATCGCATCATCCTCCTGTCGGAGGGGCGCCTCGTGAACCTCGGCAACGCGACGGGTCACCCGTCCTTCGTGATGTCGGCCTCGTTCACCAACCAGACGCTGGCCCAGATCGAGCTCTGGACCAATCCGGGCAAGTACCAGAAGCAGGTCTACACCCTGCCGAAGGCGCTCGACGAGAAGGTCGCGGCCCTGCATTTGGAGAAGATCGGCGTGAAGCTGTCGAAGCTGCGCCCGGATCAGGCCGCCTATATTGGCGTCGGCGAGAACGGCCCGTTCAAGCCCGAGCACTACCGCTACTGAGGCGGCCCCGGGAGGGCGTGTCGGCGCCCTCCGAAGGCCTACAACCCAGACGTGATCCGAGGCCCGGCGCGCTGCGCCGGGCCTCTCTCGTTGTCAAGCCGCCGACGCGCGATCGAACTGTGTCTTCTGTGTGTCGTTAACGGGTGATTATGCGCCGCGGGCGCAAAGCCACGCTTCGTTCCCCTTCCGGCGCGAATCCGCCACACGTTAGAGTGCAGGCGAATCTTTGATCGAGGGGACCGCGGCGGTTGGGAGCGACCTCCGCGTGGACGATGCGCCGTGCGCCGCGTGATGACGCGCGCCGCTCGCGTCGCCGTCGATGTCCGGGGGGCGGGGCAAACCATGGGTGTCGGTCGTGCGACGCACGTTCGTATCGGCGTTGGTGTGATCGCCCTCACCCTGGCGAGTGCGGCCCTGGCCGAGCTGCCCCAGGGCGCGGCCGCCTATCCGGGCCGGGAGATCCACAGTGTGGCGGCGCTGGCCGTGTTCGGCGGCCTCGTCGTCTTCGCGGTGATCCTGTCGCTCCTCCACCTCTACGAGCGCGGGCGCTGGACACGCCGCGAGCGCGAGCTGGCCGCGGCCCTCGACGTCCTGCGCGGCGCCCATGACCGCGCCGAGATGCTGCTCAATGCCGAGCGGCAGATCATCGTGACCTGGGACCAGCGCAGCGAGCCGGTCGTGGAAGGCGACATCAGCCTCGCGATCCACGGCGAGCGGCCCACCTCGGGCTACGCGCGCCGCGTCCTCGCCTTCGGCACGTGGTTGCTCGCGGCCGACGCCACCGCGGTCGAGGCCGCCGTCGACACCCTGCGGACGCGCGGCACCAGCTTCGCCTTGAGCCTCACGACCCAGACCGGCCGGAGCATCGAGGCGCAGGGACAGGCCGTGGCCGGCCGCGCGCTGCTGCGGATGCGCGAGACCAGCCAGGAACGCTGCGAGATCGCCGACCTGCGCGCGACCCTGGACGAGACCCGCCGCGGTCTCTCGGCCCTCTCGAGCCTGCTCGACGCGATCCCGCAGCCTGTCTGGCGACGCACCCGCGAGGGCGGCCTGAGCTGGGTCAACGCCGCCTACGTGGCCGCCGTGGAGGCGGGAAGCCGCGAGGCCGCCCTCGATGCCGGGCTGGAGCTGTTCGATCGCCCGGCGCGGGAATCCATCGCCCGCGAGGAGGCGGCCCGCTCGGCCGGACTGACCCGCAGCGTCCCGCGCCTCTCCGCCATCGTGGCCGGCAGCCGGCGCATGCTCGACGTGTTCGAGACGAGCCTCGACAGCGGCCGGGTCGGCATCGCGATCGACGTCTCCGAACTGGAGAGCGTCCGCGCCGACCTGCAGCGTCAGATGAACGCGAACGTCCGCACCCTGGACCAGCTGCCCACCGCGGTGGCGATGTTCGACGTCTCGCAGCGGCTGATCTTCCACAACGCCGCCTACCGCCAGCTCTGGGACCTCGATCAGGCGTTCCTCGACAGCCGCCCCTCCGACGGCGAGATCCTCGACCACCTTCGGGCGGAGCGGAAGCTCGAGGAGCAGGCGGATTTCCGCGGCTGGAAGCAGAGCGTGCTGGCCGCCTACCGCGCCGCCGAGGCGAACCAGAGCTGGTGGTACCTGCCCGACGGACGGACGCTGCGCGTGGTCGCGGATCCGAACCCGCAGGGCGGCTTGACCTACCTGTTCGACGACGTCTCGGACCACCTGAACGCCGAATCGCGCTACAACGCCCTGCGCCGCCTTCAGGCCGAGACCCTCGACACCCTGGCCGAACCGGTCGCGGTCTTCGGGGCCGACGGACGCCTGACCCTCGCCAACCGCGCCTTCTGCACCGTATGGCGGCTCGACGCGGCCCTGGTGGACGAACGGCCCCACGTCGATGCCGTGATCGCGGCCTGCCGGGAACTCGCGCCGGCCGACGAACCCTGGATCGACATCCGCGACGCGGTCGTCGGCCTGGAATCCCGCACCGCCCGGTCCTGCCGGCTGGAAGTGGTGGACGGCACCGTGCTCGACTGCGCCGCGCAGCCGCTGCCCGAGGGCGCGACGCTCCTCACCCTGATCGACATCACCGCCAGCGTAAACGTCGAGCGGGCCCTCACCGAGAAGAACGACGCGCTGGAGAAGGCGGCCCAGCTGCGCGACACCTTCGTCCACCACGTCTCCTATGAGCTGCGCTCGCCGCTCACGAACATCATCGGGTTCACGCAGCTCCTGGGCGACGAGACGGTCGGTGCCCTCAACGAGCGGCAGCGCGAATACTCCGACCACATCATGCGCTCGTCGGCGGCGCTCCTCGTCATCATCAACGACATCCTGGATCTCGCCTCGATCGACGCCGGCTCGCTGGAGCTGCAGCGCGAGGACGTCGACGTCCAGGCCACCATCGAGGCGGCCGTGCGCGGCATCGAGGACCGGCTGGCCGAGTCGAACATCACCCTGGCCCTCGACGTCCCCGAGGATATCGGCAGCGTCCACGCCGACGGAAAACGCGTCCGCCAGATCCTGTTCAACCTGCTCTCGAACGCCGTGGGCTTCTCGGAGGCCGGGCAGCGCGTGGAAGTCCAGGCCCGCCGGACCGCACAGGAGCTTCTCCTGAGCGTGCGCGACCATGGCCGCGGCATGCCGCCGGAGATCGCCGACTCGGTCTTCAACCGCTTCGAGAGCCACACCCTCGGCACGCGCCATCGCGGCGTCGGCCTCGGCCTGTCGATCGTGCGCTCCTTCGTGGAACTGCACGGCGGCCGGATCCTGCTGGAGACGGCGCCGGGCGACGGCACCTGCGTGACCTGCACCTTCCCGATCGACCCGAACAGGCAGCCCGTCCTGCCGCCGCGACCGGAAGCCCGGCCGCCGGGCGAGCTCGTCCCGCTCCCGCGCCGGAATCAGGAGCGTTACGAGTCTGAGCGGGATCAAGGCTCGCCGGTGCCGCGCCAGCGCACTTGATTCTTGAGCCGCTGCCGCGCAGCAGGGGTCCATGTCCGCGCATGATCGTTCCGGCTGGGCCGTCTTCGGCATCGGCGACTTCCGCCTGTTCGGCGCAGCCCGCTTCCTGACGGGCCTCGCCTACCAGATGCAGGCCGTGGCGATCGGCTGGTTCGTCTACGATCTGACCCATTCCGCCCTGGCGCTGGGCCTCGTGGGTCTTGCGGGCTTCCTGCCGGCGATCCTCTGCGCGCTGATCACCGGCCATGTGGCGGATGCCTACGACCGCCGCCTCGTCGGGGCCGCGGCCTTCGCCCTCCAGAGTGCGGCGAGCTTCGGCCTTCTCGCCTGCGCGCTGTCGGGCCTGCAGTCCGTCTGGCCGATCTACGCCTTGGTGATCGTGGTCGGCACCGCGCGCGCCTTCGCCAATCCGGCCTTGCAGGCGCTGCTGCCGACCCTGGTCCCGGGCCCGCAGTTCAGCTCCGCCATCGCGTGGAACGCGTCGCTCTGGCAGAGCGCGTCCGTGATGGGACCGGCCCTTGGCGGCTTCCTCTACGCCCTCGGACCCGCCGTGGTGTTCGGCGGAGCCGCGGGGAGCTTCGCCCTGGCAAGCGGGCTCACGGTGCTGATCCGCTTCCGGCCCGCTCCGGTGAGCGAGCGGCCGCCGATCACCTGGGCGGCGCTTTCGGCCGGGATCGATTACATCCGCTCGCAACCGGTGGTGCTCGGCGCGATCAGCCTCGACCTGTTCACCGTCCTCCTCGGGGGTGCGACGGCGCTGCTGCCGATCTACGCCGGCGAGGTCCTGCATGTCGGGCCGCTCGGCCTCGGCGCCCTGCGGAGCATGCCGGCCTTCGGGGCCGTGGCCATGGCGGTGCTGCTCGCGAACTACCCCCTCCGGCGCCATGCGGGTCTGCGCATGCTCCGGGCCGCCGCGGTGTTCGGCGCCGCCACGGTCGCCTTCGGATTGTCGACCTCGCTGCCCCTGTCGATGGCCTGCCTGTTCGTGACGGGCGCCGCCGACATGATCTCGGTCTACGTCCGCCAGACCTTCGTGCAGGGCGAAACGCCGGACGCCATGCGCGGCCGGGTCTCGGCGGTGAACACGGTGTTCATCGGCGCGTCCAACGAGCTCGGCGAATTCGAGTCCGGCCTGCTGGCCGCCGCGATCGGGGCCGTCCCGGCGGTGGTAGCGGGCGGCGCGGCGACGATCGGCGTAGCTCTGCTCTGGGGGAAGCTCTTTCCGGCGCTGAAGGCGCGCGATCGGCTGATGGTGCAGGGGTGATACCGTTTCCGGTGGATCAGATCGGTCCGCCGTCTGTGCGAGCGGAGCGAAGCAATCCAGCAGCGTCGCTCTGACCTGGGTCGCTGCACAGCGCTCGCGATGGCCCAGCAGGCTGGATCGGACCGAAGCGTTCAACCGGAAACGATATGAGAACGCGTATTCAATGACCGGCGCACTCTGCGCGTCGGGTGGATGTTGTCTTGCGGCTCAGTCTTGTGCGCGCGGCAGATCGAGCACCTGCGCGGTACGCGGCACAGGATCGCAATCTTGATTGAGCCCTCCGACCCGCGCCCTCATCCTGGGGCGCCGGAGCGGAGAGCCGGGCCCGGAGGAGCCCTCCAGGGCTCGCGCGGCTGGCTGGAAGGCTTCTTCGAGGCCCTCTGACGCGGGCGCCTCAGGATGAGACGGTTGGGCGAGATCCACCGCTCACGCAATCGCAGGCGTCAGCGCCCCGCGAGGAGCGGCGACCAGGTCGGGTCCGACGCGTAGGCGGGCGTCGGGACCGGCTGCTCGACCTTGCCGGTGATGTCGACCATGAACAGCTTGCCGCCGCCCTGGCCGCCCGGATCGCGGAAGAACAGCACGTACTGGCCGTTCGGCGCGAAGGTCGGGCCCTCGTTGTGGAAGCCCTCGGTCAGGACGCGCTCGCCGGAACCGTCGGGCTTCGACACGCAGATGGCGAAGCCGCCGTTGCGCTGACGCGTGTAGGCGATCAGGTCGCCGCGGGGCGAGAAGGCCGGCTGCGAGGCCGAGCCGGCACCGAAGGTGATGCGGTGCGGGTTAGAGCCGTCCGCGCCCATCACGTAGACCTGCTGCGAGCCGCCCCGATCCGACTCGAACGCGATCTGCGATCCGTCCGGCGAATAGGTCGGAGACGTGTCGATGGCCATGCCGTTGGTGATCGAGCGCTGGGCCTTCGAGGCGATGTCCATCGTCACGATGTCGGCGTTGCCGCCCTGCTGCACGCTCATGACGATCTTGCGTCCGTCCGGCGAGAAGCGGGGGCTGGCGCTCATGGAATCGACGTTGCCGAGGGCCTGACGCGCGCCGGTCTCCAGGTTGATCATCTGCACACGCGGCTGGTGGCCGGTGGCCTGCGCCATGAAGGCAATGTCCTGGGTCGCCGGCGAGTAGCGCGGCGCGACGATCGACATCTCGCCGTTGGTGATCGCCCGAACGTTGGCGCCGTCCTGATCCATCACCATCAGGCGCTTGCGGCGGTTCTCCTTCGGGCCGGTCTCGTCCACGAAGGCGATGCGGCTGTCGAACCAGGGGCCGAGGCCGGTGATCTTGGTGTAGACGGCGTCCGAGATCAGGTGGCCGGTGCGCCGGACGTTGGCGGCGTCGGTGCCGTATTGCTGGCCGGTCATCTGCTGGCCGGAGGTCACGTCCCAGAGCCGGAACTCGACCTTGACGCGGCCGGCCTCCCGGACGACGCGGCCGGTAACGAGGCCCTGGACGCCCGTGGCGCGCCACTTCTCGAAGTTGGGAGCCGCGTCGAAGTTCGGCTGCTCCGGGAAGCGGGCGTGGTCGAGGGGCGTGAAATACCCTGAGCGGCGCAGGTTGTTGGTGACCACGCCGGAGACGAGGCCGGCGAGGCTCGGATCGCCGCCGAAATCCGCGATGGCGATCGGCATCGGCTGGAAGTTGCCGCCGCCGATGCGCAGCTGCAGCTGCGCCTGGGCCGGCCCCGCCAGGAAAGCCGTCAGCAGGGCGAAGACCGCGATCAGGCGCGCGGCGAAGGACGTCGGGAGGCGCCCGACGAATGAGACGTTCTGCATAGTTCAGATCCGAGTGACGATCAGACGAGTCGGCTGTCGAGGGCAGCGGTCCGGGGCATGGCCTCAGGTCGCCGTGAACTCGAACTCCGCGTTGATGGCCTTCCAGTCATTGTAATACGGCGCGTAGGTGGCCGGGATGTTGTACGGCGCACAGCGGCGGACCGCCCGGAGCGCGGCCTGCGCGATCGACTGATCCACGGAGCTCGACCCGCCGCGCATGATCCGCGGCTCCGTGCTCAGCGAGCCGTTCGGGTTCAGCCGGATGTCGAGGACGGGCAGAACCACGCCCTGGGTCGCACCAGGGGGTGCCGAGTAGCAGCGCTCGATCTGCTGCTGGAGCAGGCCGACGAGCGCGTCGCGCAGGGACGGCGACAGGCGCTGCGCCGTGCCGGTCGCGGCACCGAGCGCCGCCACCTTCTGCACCGCGTGGCCGGTGGCTCCGGTCGATTGCGACGGTGCCTTCGAGGCGAGCATGGAGCGGATGTCGCCCGCGTTGAACTTGTCGGCGAGTTCCGC
The DNA here is from genome assembly GCF_000364445.2 of Methylobacterium mesophilicum SR1.6/6. Lineage (NCBI taxonomy): Bacteria > Pseudomonadati > Pseudomonadota > Alphaproteobacteria > Hyphomicrobiales > Methylobacteriaceae > Methylobacterium > Methylobacterium mesophilicum. The sequence continues at coordinate 4,051,959 of NZ_CP043538.1, forward strand.
CTGCTTCCGCGCCTTGGCCTCACCGTCGGCCTTGGCCTTCGCGTCCGCCATCGCCTTGGCCTTTGCCTTGGCGGCGGCTTCCGCTTTGGCAGCAGCCTCTGCTTTGGCGGCCTCGGCCTTGGCCTTCGCGGCGGCCTCCGCCTTCTCGCGCTCGGCCTCGGCCTTCGCCTCGGCGATTTCCTTCTGGCGCTCGGCTTCCGCCTCGGCCTTAGCCTTGGCATCGGCCGCCTTCTTGGCCGCCTCCTTGGCCGCCTCGGCCTTCGCCTTGGCGGCGGCTTTCTGGGCGGCTTCGGCCTCGGCTTCCTGCTTCTCGATCAGCTTCTCCAGCTGCTCGCGCTTCTCGGCCTCCGCCTTGGCGGCGGCCGCCTCGGCCTTGGCCTTCGCCTCAGCCTTGGCCGCCTTGTCGGCCGCAGCCTTCTCGGCCGCGGCCTTGGCGGCTTTCTCGGCGGCCTTCTCAGCTGCCTTCTCGGCGTCGCGCTTCTCCTGCGCTGCCTTGGCGGCCTTGGCGGTCTCTTGCGGATCCGGCTCGCTGCGGAGCGGCATCTCCTCCGCGTTGGCGAGCTTCATCTCGGCGGTCCGGGTCGGGGCCGTCGGCGCGTCGGTCTTGGCGTTCTCGGGCTCGCGATCCTCGACCTTCTCGGCCTGGCGATCAGCTCGCGATTGGGCGTTCGGCATCGGCTTGTCGGCCTGACGCTCACCCTTGGTGATCTCGGAGAACTGGTTCTCGGTGATCACCTCGACGGGCACGCCCTCCTGCGCCTCGGGCAGGGCAGGGGCGGCGACGCTGAACAGCGCCAGCGCGAGGAGCGCCACATGGGTCCCGGCGGAGATCCAGACACCCGGTTCCTGGCGGTCGAAGCGGAACTCCACGGCGCGGCCCTACTGATGCTCAGGCTCGGTCACGAGGGCGACCTTCTTGAAGCCGCCGCCGGTCACGATTGCCATCACCTGCGCCACCCGGCCGTAATCGACCCGCTTGTCGCCGCGCACGAAGACGCGCTCCTCGGTCCCGGTCTTGGCGGTCTCCATGAGCTTCGGCACGATCGTGTCGTCGGTGAGCTCATCCTCGCCCAGGAAGATCTGGCCGGTCTGGCGGATTGACAGGGTGATGGGCTTCACGTCGGAATTGAGCGGCGAGGCCTTCGACTGCGGCAGGTCGAGGGGCACACCCACGGTCATCATCGGCGCGGCCACCATGAAGATGATCAGGAGCACCAGCACGACGTCGATGAACGGCGTCATGTTGATCTCGTTGATGGCGCCGCTGCGCCTGCCCCTGCGCCGGCGGCGCTTGCCACCCTGGGACGCGCCCGCTGCCATACCCATGGATCGGTCTCCTCTGGATCAGCCGGTTCAGGCGGCGAGCGGCAGCCGCTCGTCGATCTGGCGGGAGAGGATGGCGGAAAATTCGTCGGCGAAGCCCTCCAGGCGCGACTGCGCCTTGGCGACCTCGGCCTGAAGCTTGTTGTAGGCGAGCACCGCCGGGATCGCGGCGAACAGGCCAATGGCGGTGGCGAACAGCGCCTCGGCGATGCCGGGGGCAACGACGGCCAGCGACGTGTTCTTCGAGGCCGCGATCGACGTGAAGGCGGTCATGATGCCCCAGACCGTGCCGAACAGGCCGATATATGGGCCGGCCGAGCCGATCGAGGCGAGGAACAGGAGGCGGGATTCCAGACGCTCCACCTCGCGGTGGATGGTGACGTCGAGCTGCTTCTCGATGCGCTGCGACAGGGACTGAATCTGCCGGCCGGAGCCCTCGAAGCTGCGCTTCCACTCCCGCATGGCGGCGACGAAGACGGCGGCGAGGCCGGTGGCCGGGCGGTCGTTGAACGAGCGGAACAACTCTTCCAGAGAGCGACCGGACCAGAACGCGTCCTCGAACGCGTCCATCTCGGCCTTGGTCCGGCGGAACAGCAGCGTCTTGTCGACGATGATCGACCAGCACCAGATCGAGGCGCTGAGCAGCCCGACCATCACGATCTTGACGACGAAGTGGGCCTGCAGGAACAGGCCGAGCAGCGTCATGTCGGCGACAGGCGCGGCCTGCATCGCGTCGGCTGGGTTCATCCGTCGAGGTCTCCTGCTCCGGATCGCGATGCGCCGGGCGAGGCCCGCGTCCGCCGGATCCGTGAGCGATATCAAGGCTGTCGCCCGCGAATCTGTCGAAAGTAAGGGCCGTCGGCAGCCCCTACGCCCCGCCGTCGCATCGACCCCGTTAAGGCCGCGGCAGGGTTAAGGATCGGTTTCGATCCGGGCGATCCTGAGGCGTCCGGCTGTTCGAACCGGGGCGGCGGGCTGGACCTCCTGAAACCGTGGCCTCTATGGTCGGGCCGGGGCGCTGAGTCGCCGCCCGCACGAGATCTCCACCAGACCAGTACAGGAAGCGCATGACCCTTCCCGTCCCCAGCCTCCAGGAAATCCTGCCGACGGGCCCGGCCCGATTCCTCGGCTGGTCCGTGATCGCCGATCCGGCGCTGGCCGGCGCCCTGGCCCGGGCGGGCTTTGACGCCGTGCTCCTCGACCAGCAGCACGGTGGCTACGATTACAAATCCGCGTGCGCGGCGATCACCGAGGTGGCCCTGGCCGGTAAGGCCGCCCTCGTGCGCGTCGCCGTCGGCGACGTCGCCATGGTCTCGCGGATGCTGGACGCGGGCGCCGCCGGAATCGTCGCGCCGATGATCAACACCGTGGCGCAGGCGCAGGCGCTCGCGGACGCCGCCAAGTTTCCACCGGTCGGGCAGCGGAGCTGGGGACCGGACCGGGCGATCCTGCTGTCCGGCCTTCGGGACGGGTCGGAATACCTCGCAGCCGGCAATTCGCGGGCGCTGACCATCGCCATGTGCGAGACTGCGGAGTCGATCGCCGCCTTGGAGCAGATCCTCGCGGTTCCGGGCATCGACGGCGTGCTGGTCGGCCCCGCCGACCTGTCGATCGCGCTGTCCAAGGGGACGGTCATCGACCCGTCAGGCTCGGCGGTGACGGCGGCGCTCGGCGACATCGTCCGCAAGACGCTGGCGGCGGGCAAGCTCCCCTGCGCCTTCGCGCCGTCGCCGGCACGCGCCCGGGAAATGGTGGCGATGGGCTACCAGCTCGTCTCGATCGAGTACGACGCGATGACGATCGCCCATGCCTTTGCCCGGCTATTGCAGGAGGTCGATCCATCGCGGGCCGGCTGAGGAGCTAGTCCAGACCTCTCGGCGCGAGACAGCGGCGGAGGGTGTCCGGAAGGCGGACCGCCCGACCCTCCCGCACGCAGGCGACGGTGACATCGGCAGCCACCAACACGGCGTCGCCGCGGCGGACCTCCTGGGCCAGTTGCATCGAGGCGCCGCGCAGCGCGGTCGTGCGGGTGACGATCGTCAGCAGATCGTCCATCCGGGCCGGGCGCAGATAATCGAGGCTCATCCGCCGGACGACGAAGACGAGACCGCTGGCCTCACGGTGGAGGTCGGACTGATCGCCGGCGAGGCCGCGGAGCAGCTCGGTTCGGCCCCGCTCCAGGAAGCGCAGGTAGCTCGCGTGGTAGACGAAGCCCGAGAAGTCGGTGTCCTCGTAGTAGACGCGCACGGACAGATGATGCGGCGGGCTGCCGCCTACGGGCATGTCGGTCGTGGGCTCGCTGGCGCTCATGGCGACTCTTAGAGCCGTTCTCGATCGCGTGGCAATTGGGGAACGGTGCTAAGCCTTTGTTTCAATGCGCGCTCTTGCGCCGGGCCGGCAGCCGCTTCGGCTCGCAACGCTTTCGCGGCCCGCCGAGAGCCCGCGCGACACGACGAGGGCCGCCTCTTTGGGGCGGCCCTCGCAAACATTCTCGGTGAGGCGCGGATCAGCCGCCGATGCGGGCAGCGAGGCTCGCCGAGTGGGCGTGCTCGTCGGCGATGTAGGGCAGCGCCTCGCTGGCGAACTTGCGGCCCTGGGCATTGTCGCCGGACTTCGCGTAGGAGTCGTAGAGCGCCAGGGTCCGGGCGTCCGAACGGGCCTGCTGGTCCACGTAGGTGCGATCGAAGGCGCGGCCGTTCGGGGCGGACTGCAGCTGCGCCAGCCGCGCCTGACCGCGCTCGCCCAGCGCCACGCGACGGCCCGGCTCGGCGGGGCTGTTGTCGACGATGCCGACCGCGCCGAGGGCGCCGCCCACGATGCTGGTCCCAATGTTCGCCGCGACCGTCACCGGCGCGAGCACCAGCCCGACCGGGTTGCTCAGGTCGGTGCGGATGCCTTGGTTGTCGGAGACGACCGAGCCGTTGCGCGACAGGGAGGTGTTCGGCGGCAGCAGGGCATCGGTGGTCGCCTTGCGCTCGACGAGAACACGGTTGGCGTAGTTGCGCACCTGCGGATTGCGCGAGCGCTGCAGGGCGATGCGGCTCGCCTCAATGCTGGCAGCGTCCGAACGCAGGGCCTCGGCGCGGAATGCCGGGGTCTCGGTCGCGGCGGCACCGACACCGTCCTGGTTGGCGAAAGGCAGGATGCGGATCGGCAGCGCGTCCTGCGCGAAGGCCGGCGCCGAGATCACGGCAGCGGAGAGGCCGAGGACGGCCAGCGTCATCTTCTTCATGGCTGAAGTTTTTCCCTGACGTTGTTCTTGATGCTCGAAGACCTGCCGCGAGCCGGGGGACAGGACCCCGAATGACGGCAGCCTCACCGGCGCCAATCAAACTTGGCGCGGTCGCCTCCACAACAAACCGGTTTTCCCGCTGTTCCATCACGAGAACTAGATTTTCGTCACCGGAACCAGTGCAGCGCCTCCGCAAAGCTCGGCTGTATTGTCAGGTGGGCGGACAGGAAAATCGTTATGTCGACAACACTTTGCGATTGATGCGGCGCACAAGATCCGCAAGCCCCGCGGGAAGACGGCTAACTGCAAGACATGTTGCAAGCGAAGATCTGGCCTGAGGCAGGCGCATGTGGACCGATAAGGTGCTCAGTCCGGCGCGCCGTCGAAGAAGCCGGACTGGCCGTTCGGATCGCGTTTCGGTTGGGCGATGCCGAGATGGCGGTAGGCGTGGCGGGTGAGCACGCGGCCGCGGGGCGTGCGCTGCACGAAGCCGCGCTGGATCAGGTAGGGCTCGATGATGTCCTCGATCGCGTCCCGAGGCTCCGACAGCGCCGCCCCGATCGTCTCGATCCCCACAGGCCCGCCCCCGAACGAGCGCGCGATCAGACCCAGGTACTTGCGGTCCATCACGTCGAGCCCCGCCCCGTCCACGTCGAGCAGCTGCAGCGCCCGGTCGGCGATCGCCCGCGTCACCGTCTCGGCCTCCGCCACGACCGCGAAGTCCCGCACCCGCCGCAGCAGACGCCCCGCGATCCGCGGCGTGCCCCGCGCCCGCCGCGCGATCTCGTTGGCCCCCTCCGCCGACATCCCCAAGCCCAGAACCCGCGCGCCGCGGGCCACGATCTGCTCCAGCTCGTCGATCTCGTAGAACTCCAGCCGGATCGGGATGCCGAACCGGTCGCGCAGCGGCGTGGTCAAGAGACCCGCCCGCGTCGTGGCGCCCACCAGCGTGAACTTGGGCAGCTCGATCTTGACCGAGCGCGCCGCCGGGCCCTCGCCGATGATCAGGTCGAGCTGGTAGTCCTCCATGGCCGGATAGAGGATCTCCTCCACCGCCGGGTTGAGCCGGTGGATCTCGTCGATGAACAGGACGTCGCGCTCCTCCAGGTTGGTCAGCTGCGCGGCCAGGTCCCCGGCCTTGGCGATCACCGGACCGGAGGTGGAGCGGAAGTTCACGCCCAGTTCGCGCGCCACGATCTGGGCCAGCGTGGTCTTGCCCAGGCCCGGCGGGCCGACAAACAGCACGTGGTCGAGCGCCTGCCCGGTCTTGCGCGCCGCCTCGATGAAGATCTGCATGTTCGCCCGCGCCGCCCGCTGACCGATGAACTCGGACAGGCTCAGCGGACGGATCGTCTGATCAACGTCCTCGGCGCGCTTCTCCGGCGTCAGAAGCGCGTTGGTCGGAGGCTTCGGCTTGCTCATGAACCCTTGCTTCGTGGACCGGATCTCGCAGCCCTGATCGGGGACGATGCCGGAGCGTCGGGGGTCCCGATATCCGGTTTTGTTCCTCCTTACTCGCGAAAACCGGGAAGTCTAAGCGCCGTCGGGGGCGGTGTGGGTGGGCACACCGTGCAACGCCAACGATGAAACCGAATCGGCGGGCCGTGCATTCATGGAACGACCCCCGAAGCATGGCCGCAGAGCGCTTCCCCCACATGATGATTCGTCTGAAAGCTGCTGGCTTGGCCGGCGCGGCTGTTCTTGTCGCCACATTCGCAGCCCAGGCGGCGAGCGATCCCGGCGAGACCAAGGTCGCGGAGGCCGGCACGCAGGTCCACCCCGCCTCGGCCGACCGGGACGACGATGCCACATGCAGCCGCGCGCGACGCCGCCTCTGGATCGAGGGAGAGGGCTGGGTGGTTCGGCGGATCACCACCTGCCGCTGATCGCCGAACGCTCGCAGGGCGATCCCGCGACGCATCTGCTGGGTATGGTTGGGGGTTTACGCAATCTCCGCGTCTGGAGGAGCGGAACGGCGGGTGCTCCGCTCCGTTCCCAATCATTACTCCCCAGCCCCCCCGCGCGACCCGGTCGCGCCGACGCGCATCGGAGCCGGTCCCATGGCGACCCGGACCATCCTGACTTTACTCGCCCTCGTCGCGGCGATGCCGGCCTCGGCGCAACCCTTTCACAGATCCTTCCCGTACGGCCCCGTTTACGCGGGCAGCGACGGCTTCGCCGGCGACTTCGTGCGCGGAACCTACATCGGCGCCCCGCTGACCAGGGTGCCCCGGCCAACCGAGATCGTCCCGTCCCCCTGGAGCTACGGGACCTACGGCGTTCCCACCGTCACGGGGATCGCGGCCCCGCCCGCGGCGCAGCCGACGCTCACCGTCATCAACGGCGCCCCCGCGAACGGCCGCCGGCGCGTAGGCGCCGCGGAGGATGGGCCCGCCGGCCCGCAGATCATCACGGTGCGGGTTCCCCGGCGGTGAGCCCCGCAAACCACGCAGCGTAGGGCGTATGGCGCGCCAGCCTGCGGTTGAGGTCGGGCGCGCCGTCGCTCCGCCAGACGGGACCCCGCTCACCGAGGGCGACCTTGGCCGCATCCACTTCGGCGCGGGCGGCCGCCAGGGCGGCACCGGCCTCTGGATCGCTTTGCCGCTCCGCGCGCTTGGCGGCCTGGACGGCGCGGCGTGCCGTCATCAGCCGGGCGACAAGGGCCTCGCGACGCTCCGGCGGAAGCGCGGGATTGGCGGTTCGCCACAGGCGGCCGCGAACGACGATGTAGCGCCCGTCCGGTGTGGTTAAGGCCGCGGTCATATTGGAATCCATCCCGTTTGGGGTGAGTTAAGTCTTCTGGCCTAGACCGCGGATATCGTGTTCGGACCGCGCCATGCAGATCGTCATCGTCGATTCGAGCCGCGTCGTGCTCCAGATCATCGCCTCGCTGATCGAACCGCGGGGTCATGCGGTTCATCCCTTCACCGATTCCGCGCAGGCGCTCGAATTTCTAGCCGCGACACCCGCCGTGCGGGTCCTCATCACGAGCCTGGAGGTGCGGCCGCTGTCCGGGCTCGAACTCTGCTGGTCCGCCCGCCTGCTGGCCGAAGAGCGCCGACCGCTGCACGTCATCACCATGTCGTCCGCCCGGAACGTCCGGATCCTGGCCGAAGCCCTCGACAGCGGCGCCGACGATTTCATCGAGAAGCCCCCGAGCGCCGAGGAACTGAACGCCCGGCTGCGCGCGGCCGAGCGCCTGACGACCATGCAGGAGGAACTGATCCGCCTCGCCGAGACGGACCCCCTCACGGGCTCCTATAACCGGCGCGCCTTCTTCAACCGGGCGCGCCAAGCGGCCGAACAGCACCGGCGTCCGGGAGGGATCTCGGCGATCCTCCTCGACATCGATCATTTCAAACGGATCAACGACGAGCATGGGCACGATGTCGGCGACGTGGCGATCAAGGCGGTCGCCGACCTGATCGCCGAGGATGGGATCGCCGGCCGGCTGGGCGGCGAGGAGTTCGCCGTCGTCCTGCCCGGCTGCTGCCTCGTGGAGGCAAGCGCGCGGGCCGAGCGACTGCGCGCCGCCACCCAGAACCGGCGCATCCGCGGCGCCCACGGCACGATCCGGCTGACCTGCAGCTTCGGGGTCAGCACTTGGACCGATGGAGACTGCATCGAGGCCCTGATCAAGCGGGCCGACTTGGCGCTGTACGCAGCGAAGAGCGGCGGACGCAATCGTGTCGTCCCTTATCCGGCCGACGCCCTCGCGGTCGCGAGCTGAGACATTACCATTGCCCCAGAACGGTACGGCCACGTTGGGCAACCGACGGCGCTGTCCCAGATCGGACCGTCGATCAGGTTAGTATCTGTAAGATTGCACCGAATCCGCTGGCATCAAGCTTAATATTCGCCGAACTGCGCTGGAACGAATCTTGGAACTTCGACTTCGAGCCCGGCCACTTGTATCAAGCCGGGAGAGAGAGGTGCGAGGTCATGAGTACGGCCGTTGGCGTCCTGATCCTTGATGAACCGCAGGACCTGAGCGCGACTGTTCGCGCGACACTGGAGCACATGCCCGAGCTCCACACGATCGGCGAGGCGGATCTGGATCGGGCGAACACCGACACGACCGTCGCGCTGATCTTCCTCGACGAGATCCGGCTCGCCGACGGGATCGCCCGCATCGTCGGCCTGAAGGAGCGTCAGCCCAACCTGCGCACGCTGGTGGCCTTCGGCGCGCTCGCGGCGGATGACCTGCGCGCGCTGCTGGCTGCGGGCGTCGACGCGTTCGTGGCGCGCTCGAAGTCGCCCCGGGAACTCGGCGCCGCGCTGCTGGCGCTCGCGGAGGGCTCGGACTGCCTGACGCCGCCGGAGCAGCCCGGTGCGGCGGCGAGCGAGGCGGCCGACAGCCTGGGCCTCACGCCCCGCGAGGCCGAGGTGCTGCGCTTCCTCAGCTCCGGCTTCAGCAACAAGGAGGTCGCCCGGCGGCTGGCGCTGAGCGTGCGCACCGTCGAGACCCACCGGCTCAACCTGCGCCGCAAGACCCAGACGGGCCGCCTCAAGGATCTGGTCTCGCTCGCCCGACAGCTCGGCCTGGCGCCCGTCGTTGACAACGGCGATCAGGTCCGGCGCGGCACCGACAGCCGCAGATCGAACACCGACGGCCAGTCCCGGCATTGACTGGGACCTCGGGCCGCCCCCCGGTGGGCCGCTCCATCCTCAGGCTGCGCCGACCCGTGTCTCGGCGCGGGCCTTCGGCGGACGCCGTCCCTTGGCGGAGGCCGACCCTTGAGATCCGGCCGCCGGCTTCGCCGTGCCTTGCGCCTTGCTTTTGGGCGACGCCTTGCCGGGCGGTGCCTTGGAACCCCGGCCGCGCGCAGTGGCTGGCTTGACCGGCTGTCCGTTCCGGGCCGCGTGCCTGGCGGCAGCCAGACGGGCCTGGAGCAGGCCGAGAACCGCAGCCTCCTCGGGGCGAAGATCGGAGAGGTCCGCACTCAATTCCGATTCCACCGCATCCTTCACCTGAAGGAGCAGGCCGCCCTCCAGATAGCAGTCGAGGACCTCGGGATGGATGTAGCATTTGCGGCAGATGGTCGGCGTATTGCCGAGCCGGCCCGCCACGCTCTCGATGGCGGTGCGAATGTTGCGCTTGGCACCCGCCTCGCTGTCGAAGCTCTCGAACTCGCGCAGCGCCAGTGCCGCCAGCACCGTCCCGGCCCAGGTCCGGAAGTCCTTGGCGGTGAACTCTTCGCCGGTGATCTCGCGCAGATAGGCGTTCACGTCCGAGGACGTGACGTCGCGCTGGGTGCCGTCCTGGTCGATGTACTGGAACAGCTCTTGGCCGGGCAGGTCCTGGCAGGCCTTCACGATCCTCGCCACGCGCCGATCCTTGAGCGACACGTCCCAGGTCTTGCCGCTCTTGCCCTTGAAGCGGAAGGACAGCGCCGCACCTTCGATCCGGACGTGCGGATCGCGCAGGGTAGTGAGGCCGTAGCTCTTGTTGGTGCGGGCGTAATCGTCGTTTCCGACGCGGATCAGCGTGGTCTCGAGAAGGTGGACGACCGTGGCCAGCACCTTCTCGCGGGTGAGGCCCTTTCCCCTCATGTCGGCGTCGACGCGCTGGCGGATGCCCGGCAGGGCATTCGCGAAGGCCATGATCCGCGAGAACTTGTTGGCCTCCCGGGCCTCCCGGAAGTCCGGGTGATAGCGGTACTGCTTCCGGCCCTTGGCATCCCGACCGGTCGCCTGGATGTGGCCGTTGCCGCGGGGGCAGATCCAGACATCCGTGTAGGCCGGCGGCACGGCGAGCGACCGGATACGGGCCAGCACCGCCTTGTCGCGCACCGGGGCGCCCTTGGCGTCGAGGTAGCGGAAGCCGGTGCCGCTGCGCTTGCGCGTCAGGCCGGGACGGCCGTCATCGACGTAGACGAGCCCGGCCTCCTCCGCGGCAGCCCGAAGGTTTCCGCCGCTCTCCGCCGTCTCGACACCCGCCATGGAACCCCCCTTCCGTGCACGCCGCCGGGCGACCGGGCCCGGCGGGAAGGCCTTGTTCAACCGGCCGCCCGCGACGCCGTTCCGGGCCTGCGCATCGGTCGCAGGACGAGCCGCTCCCGCGTGCTAGAGGGCTTCCATGGATCCCGCGCCTGAAAACCCGCCCCGCCCGATGCGCCGTCTGGTCTTCGTGGTGACCGAGGACTGGTTCTTCGCCTCGCATTTCCTGCCGATGGCGCGGGCCGCCGTCGGCATGGGCCTCTCCGTGTCGGTCGTCACCCGCGTGCGCGCGCATCGCGCGGCCATCGAGGCGACGGGCGCGCGGGTCGTGCCGCTGGAGGCGGAACGGGCGAGCCTTAACCCGATGGCCGCCGGCTACGCGGCCGGGCAGCTCGCCGCGATCCTGAAGGCGCTTCAGGCCGACGTCGTGCACTGCATCGCCCTGCGCGGCATCCTGGTCGGCGGCACGGCGGCGGCCATGGCGGGGATCCCCGCGCGTGTCTACGCGCTGACGGGCCTCGGTCTCGTCGGGGCGCGGAGCGACCGGGTTGGGCGCGCGACCCGCCTCGCCCTGCGGGCCCTGATCCGCGGGCCCCTGGCCTCTCGCCGCACGCGCTTCCTGTTCGAGAACCCGGACGACGCCCGCGCGCTCGGCCTCGACCCGTTGGAGCAGTCGGTCACCGTCGTGGGCGGGGCCGGAGTCGATCCCGCGGCCTTCGCGCCCACACCCCTTCCGCCGATGCCCCCCCTGCGCGTGGCCGTGGTGGCCCGCATGCTGTGGTCCAAGGGGATCGACGTGGCCGTCGAGGCGGTCCGCCTCGCCCGTTCGCAGGGCGCACCCGTGGAACTCGCCCTGTACGGTGCACCCGACCCGTCGAACCGGCGCGTGATCGCCGAGGCGACGTTGAGGGATTGGAGCCGCGACGGCGTGACCTGGCACGGGCCGACGGCCGACATACCCGCGGTCTGGGCGGCCCACCATGTGGCCTGCCTCCCGTCCCGGGGCGGGGAGGGGCTGCCGCGCACGCTGCTGGAAGCGGCCGCCTGCGGCCGGGCGTTGGTCGCGTCCGACGTTCCGGGCTGCCGCAGCCTCGTGCGCGACGGCGTCGAGGGTCTTCTCGTCCCGCCGGGGGATGCACCGGCCCTGGCGAGCGCCCTGGTGCGGCTGAGCGGCGATCCCGCACATGTCGCCGGCTTCGGGGCAGCGGCGCGCGCGCGGATCGAGACCGGCGGCTTCACGGAGCTCGCGGTGACCGACAGCGTCCGCGCCCTCTGGCGCGACCTGCTGGAGGCCTGACCATGCGCGCGCCCGACGATCCGGCCGGCTTCATCCGCGCCCACACCCGCCTGCTGCCGGTCCCGCACGCTCCGGAGATCCGGCTCCACGTGGCCGACGAGGCAACGGCCCTGTGGCAGAAGACCGAGGAGGAGCTTCAGGAGATCGGGCTCCCGCCGCCGTTCTGGGCCTTCGCCTGGGCCGGCGGACAGGCGCTCGCCCGCTACGTCCTCGATCATCCGGAGGCCGCGGCGGGCGCGGCGACGGTGGATTTCGCCTCCGGCTCCGGTCTGGTGGCGATCGCGGCCGCCCGCGCCGGGGCGCGGCACGTGACCGCCAGCGACCTCGATCCTTTCGCCGTCGCGGCGATCGGCCTGAACGCCGCCGCCAACGGCGTCGCAGGGCTGATCGAGCCGGTTGCCCACGACCTGCTCCGGGAGCAGCCGGAGGCCGACTTGGTCCTGGCGGCCGACGTGTTTTACGAGCGTGACCTCGCCCAGGCCGTCACTGCCTGGCTCACGAGCCTGCAGGCGCGGGGCACGACGGTGCTGATCGGGGATCCGGGCCGCACATACCTCCCGCGGGAGCGGCTCGAATGCCTGGCGACCTACGCGGTGCCCGTCTCGCGGTCCCTGGAGGATTCCGAGATCAAGCGCAGCCACGTCTGGAGACTGCGCGCATGAAAATCCGCCGACAACTAACCATACGGCCGCAACACTCGGATGCACCGAGTGTTCACCCGGCCGAGGAATGCGCTACCAATACTTGGCTCCAGGCGCGTGTGCGGTACGCGGCTGACTTGTGCGCGGTCCCGTCTCGGGGCGTCTCGCAGCGGAAGGGTTCCCGGTGAGTATCGAGTCGAACATCAAGCCGAGGCTTGCCCGCGTCGTCGCCTTCTCCGGAAGCGCCAAGCGGCCTTCGCGCACCCGCGTCCTAGTCGAAGCGCTGGGGGCGGAGCTCGAACGCCTGCGCCGGATCGATCTCACGGTCTACGATCTGATCGACGCCGGACCCGGGCTGGGCGTGACCCAGCGCGATGACCTGCCCCCGGCGGCGGCGGGCCTGATCGAGGCGATCGAGGGCGCGGACGCGCTGATCGTCGGCACCCCGGTCTACCAGGGCGGCTATGCCGGCCTGTTCAAGCACGTCTTCGACTTCGTCGAGCCGGCGCGGATGGCCGGCATGCCGGTGGCGATCACCGCCACCGGCGGCGGCCTGCGCCACGCCCTCGTGGTCGAGCATGGACTTCGGCCGCTCTTCGGCTTCTTCGCGGCCCATGTGGCGCCGACTTCGGTCTATGCCGGGTCCGACGATCTCGTGGATGGTCGCGTCGTCAACGGCACCGTGGCGACCCGGCTCGGCGCAGCGGCGACGGAACTCGCGGCCCTGCTCGACGTGAAGCGGACCGCCGACGTCTGACGGGATACTCCCCCCGTGCCGATGCGGGCCCTAGATCCCAGGCGGACCACGCTCATCCGCGAGGGATCATGTCAGGTTCTCCGATTACGGCCGGCAAAACGATCACGCCGCAGCCGGCCACATACGTCACGGCCTCCGGCCTGCCCCGCTACCACCCGGTGTCGCAGGTCCTGCACTGGCTGACCGCGGCGCTGGTGCTGGCCATCCTGCCGCTGGCCTGGGTGGCGATCAGCCTCCCGCCGACGCCGGCCAAGGGGAGCATGTTCGTGCTTCACAAGTCGGTGGGCCTGACGATCCTGGCGATCGTCGTCCTGCGGATCGTCTGGCGCATGATTCGTCCCGCGCCCCCGGACCCGCAGGCCCCGCGGCTCCTGACGCTGATCGGCCGCATCAATCATTGGTTGCTCTACGCGATCTTCCTGATCATGCCGATCAGCGGCTATCTGCTGAGCGCGCTCTCCGGCCGCGACACGCCGTATTTCTGGCTGTTCACCGTCCCGGGGCTGCAGAAGGACGAAGCCGCCCAGAAGGTGGCGGAGTCGGTCCACGTCGCGGGGCAGTGGGCCGTCTATGCCCTGGTGCTCCTGCACATCGCCGGCACCGTGTGGCACCTCCTGGTCCGCCGCGACGGTTTGCTGGAGCGGATGCTCCCGGTGCAGGACGGGCGCGGCGCCACGCGCTGAGCCATTTCCGCGACGAAAACCTGCGACCGTCCGCGGGCGCCGGCAGGCCTGCGCTGGCTTGGCCGACGCCGGCCTGCGCGACGTCACTCGACGCGGCGCAGCACGAAGGTGGTGCCGACCTCCGGGTCGCGCCGCCAGCGCCCGTCGCCGCTCGGCACGAGATCGATGCTGTGGCCGCGCTTCGCCGTCAGGGTCATGCGACCGTTGGCGAAGCGCCACCGGACGGGATCGAACACCTCGAGGCCGCCATCGTGGCAACCCGGGACGATCCGCACGCCGCCGCCGGTCCCATCGAGGGCGATGCGACAGGTGTCGCGCTCCTGGAAGCGATCGAGGGCGTAGACGCCCGGCCTGGGCCCGGGATCGGCCGCGGCCGCCGTCGCGGGCTGCAATTCGGCCGGGACGGGCGCCGCGGCCTGAAGCGGGGAGGGCGGCGTTCCTTCCGGTGCGGCGGCCTCGGCCTCGGACGGCCCGCCGGGGCGCATCGCCACGATGTCGAGGGGCACGAGGCTGTAGCGCTCACCGCCCTCGGAGGACGCGACGAGGCTGCGTTGATCCGGCCGTCGCGTGAAGTCGAGGATCGGGCGGACGTTGCGATCGACCAGCCGCACGACGCCGTCGACGAAGAGCCATCCCGCGACACCGTTGAGCACCGGCAGGGCGCGGCGGCAGCCGGCCGGGAAGCGCAGCTTCCGTCCGGCATCGCCGTTGTCCAGCACGAGGGTCATCACGCAGCGGCGGTTGGTGCCGTCGCGGGACAGATCCCAGGTTCCGGGCACCTGGCCGATCTTCTCGGGAAGGCTCGGCGGCGCCGACGACGCGGCGGGCGTATCCGCGGCGGGCGAATCCGCGGCGGGCGTCGCCGGCTCGGGGTTCGCCGCCGGCGCGGCCTGCGCCGCCGGCATATCCTGCGCCGCCGCCGGCCGGGACACCAGTGCCAGGAGTATCAGGAAGGCAGGTCCGGCGGATCTCACGCCTTCGGCTTCCAGGGCGTCTCGCCGACGGGCGTCAACGGGCCCCGACCCTCGAACCACGAGATCACGTTGTCGACGACGAGTTGGGCCATGGCCGCGCGGGTATGCTCGGAGGCCGAGCCGACGTGCGGCAGCAGCACCGTGTTGTCGAGGGCCGCGAGGTCGGACGGCACGTGCGGCTCGTTCTCGAACACGTCGAGGCCGGCACCGAGGATCGTGCCCGCCTTCAGCGCTTCGGTGAGGGCCGCCTCGTCCACGAGGCTGCCGCGGGCGACATTGACCAGGATACCTTCGGGGCCGAGGGCCTCCAGCACGGCCTTGTCGACGAGACCGCGGGTGTCGGAGCCGCCCGGGGCCACCACGATCAGCACGTGGACGGCTTGTGCGAGGCCGATCAGGCTGTCGTAGTAGGCGAAGGGCACGTCCGTCTGCCGGCGTCGACCGTGATAGGCGATCTCGACGCCGAAGCTTTCCAGCCTCTTGGCGATGGCCCGCCCGATCCGGCCGAGGCCGAGGATGCCAACCCGCCGCCCGCGCAGGGACGCCGTGAGCGGGAACGGCGCCTTCGGCCAGTGACCCGCGCGCAGGTAGCGGTCGGCCTGGGGCAGGCGCCGGAGCGTGGCGAGCACGAGGCCGATGGCGAGATCGGCGACCTCGTCCGTGAGCACGTCCGGCGTATTGGTGACGACGATGCCCCGCCGATGGGCCTCGACGGCGTCGACGGCGTCGTAGCCGACACCGAAATTGGCGATGACCTCCAGGTTCGGCAGCCGGTCCATCAGCGCGCCGTCGATGCCGACCTGCCCGCCGACGCAGAGCCCGCGGATGCGCGGTCCGACCGCGTCCAGCATTGCCTCTGGGTCAGGGGCGTCCGCGAGGCGGTGGACCGTGTGCCGTCCGTCCAGAGCTGTCTCGACCAGCGGGTGCATCTTCCGCAGGAACAGGATGTCGGCCGCCGCGTCAGGCATCAATCACTCCCTTGTGAGGCCGTCGGCCGGCCATCGTCGATCCGCCGCCTGCGCAACCGGATCCCGCGCCCGGCATAGGGCCTGAAGCGGGGGCGGCGCCACCCTGACCGGCCCGTCCGCGTGACATCCGTCCACGGGCGCCGGGCGGCCATCCGACCGCGACAGACCTGGCCTCTTTCGGAAACCGCGCGCGATGCCTACTAAGGACCACGCATCACCCGCGAGCGCCAGAACCGACGCATCATCTGAAGACGAAAACCGATGACCAGCCCGCGCACCCTCTACGACAAGATCTGGGACGACCACGTCGTCGATGTCCAGCCGGACGGCTCCAGCCTTCTCTACATCGACCGTCACCTCGTTCACGAAGTGACGAGCCCGCAGGCCTTCGAGGGGCTGCGGGCGGCGGGCCGCAAGGTGCGTCACCCGGAGAAGACGCTGGCGGTGGTCGACCACAACGTCCAGACCTCCGACCGCAGCCAGGGTATCGACGACCCCGAGAGCCGCACCCAGCTCGAGGCGCTCGCCGAGAACGTGCGCGACTTCGGCATCGAGTTCTACGACGCCCTTGATGTCCGCCAGGGCATCGTTCACATCATCGGGCCCGAGCAAGGCTTCACGCTGCCGGGCCAGACGATCGTGTGCGGCGATTCGCACACCTCGACGCACGGTGCCTTCGGGGCGCTCGCGCACGGCATCGGCACCTCCGAGGTCGAGCACGTCCTGGCCACCCAGACGCTCGTGCAGCGCAAGGCCCGGAACATGCGCGTGACCGTCGACGGCACGCTGCCGGCGGGGGTGACCGCGAAGGACATCATCCTGGCGATCATCGGCGAGATCGGGACAGCCGGCGGCACCGGCCACGTCATCGAGTATGCCGGCGAGGCGATCCGCGGCCTCTCGATGGAAGGCCGGATGACGATCTGCAACATGTCGATCGAGGGCGGTGCCCGCGCCGGTATGGTCGCCCCCGATGCGACCACCTTCGCGTATGTGCAAGACCGCCCGAAGGCGCCGAAGGGTGCGGCCTTCGATGCGGCCCGGCGCTACTGGGAGAGCCTCGTCACCGACGAGGGCGCGCATTTCAACCGTGAGGTGCGCCTCGACGCCGCCAACCTGCCGCCGCTGGTCAGCTGGGGGACGAGCCCCGAGGACGTGATCTCGATCCAGGGTCGCGTGCCGGACCCGGCGGAGATCGCCGACGACAACAAGCGCCAGTCGAAGGAGAAGGCGCTGGCCTATATGGGCCTGACGCCGGGCACGAGGATCACCGACATCACCCTCGACCGGATCTTCATCGGCTCCTGTACCAACGGCCGCATCGAGGATTTGCGCGAGGTCGCGCGTGTGGTTGGCGACCGCAAGGTGCATGAGGGCGTCTCCGCCATGATCGTCCCGGGCTCGGGCCTCGTGAAGGCGCAGGCGGAGGCTGAAGGCCTCGACAAGATCCTCAAGGCAGCGGGCTTCGACTGGCGCGAGCCGGGTTGCTCGATGTGCTTGGGCATGAACCCCGACAAGCTGCGGCCGGGCGAGCGCTGCGCCTCCACGTCGAACCGCAACTTCGAGGGCCGCCAGGGTCCGCGGGGGCGCACGCATCTGGTCTCGCCGGCGATGGCGGCGGCCGCCGCGGTGGCCGGACGCTTCGTCGACATCCGGGAATGGCCGCGCGGCTGAAATCCCGATTGACGGCGACGGCTCCGTTGCCTAAACGGAGCCGTCGCCGGCCGATGGCCGACGGCGAGCCCAGGTGGCGGAATTGGTAGACGCGCTGGTTTCAGGTACCAGTCTCGCGAGAGGTGAAGGTTCGAGTCCTTTCCTGGGCACCATCGATCGGGTGGAGTCGCGAAAACCTGAGAGGCTCACGGCAGCCTCAAGACTTCCTTCAGTATCGATTGAATTGTACAGCCCGCGCCGGCTTGGCGACAGGTATCGATCCCGTCTTTCATAGCGTGGGGCTTCGCCTTCACCAACGCTTTTCTCGGGCGCGACCGATCCGTGTCTTGGTCTCCTTCAGCCGGCGACTTGGATACGCACCTCCAGCGCCCGATCGGACCATTGCAGAGCCTGAAAGCCGGGCCGCCGCGGCACGGCGCAGGGCCGCCGGCCGGTGGGCTCATGGCGAACGGCTTTCCAATCCGGAAAGCTTTCACAGGCGATCTGATCTTAATCCAGCTGCTCGGCAAAAAATTCAATTCCATGTGACCAGCAATCGCAACACGCACGCAGGTGATTAGACAAAGAATATACTCCTTCTACTCCAATAAACTTCTCGATCGCCCTTGAACGAATGTCCGTCCTGTGCGACAGAGCGGTGTCCGTACAAGACGATGCGGGAGAGCCCAGACCGGCCTGAGTCGGTCATGGCGCCGCGGAGCGACCGCCCCCGGAAGCTTCGAGGCACAATTCCGTAGCGTTGGACGATCTGGAGTGCGACGCGTCCTGCGTCCTTGACGAGCCGAGGCTGCCGAAAGGTCGCCGCGGCTCCAGGCACCCGCGACAGAGGGGGGCGACCGGAATGCTTTGACGGGCATTTCCTCGCCCGTCCGTCGAGGGAGAGCGGCATGTTTCCGGACGACGACGACTTCGAATTTGTCGGCCCTGTACGCGATTGGAACCTCGAACCGGCCTGCGCGGACGTCTTCAAGGATTTCACGTCGCCCGTCTACACGACGGACGCCGATGGCTGGCTGACCTACTACAACGAAGCGGCAGCTGATCTGTGGGGCTATCATCCCGAGCTCGGGAAGACGCGCTGGTGCGGCTGCTGGCGCATCTTCACGATGGACGGCGCTCTGCTTCCCTTCGATCGATGCCCCATGGCCGAGACGATCCGCCAGGGCGTACCCGTACGCGGCGTCCAGGCCCTGCTGGAGCGGCCGGACGGGACACGCATTCCCTTCATGCCGTATCCCACACCCCTGCGCGACGCGTCCGGCACCCTCGTCGCGGCGTCCAATGTGCTCCTGAGGATCACGCGGCTGAACTGGTTGGGTCAGACCGGTGCCTCGGCCGATCCTGGGGCCGATCCCTTGTCCGATGCGATGTCCGGCGCGCGCGGAGCAGATCTCGGGCTCGATGATCTGACGGGGATGCTCCAGGCCACCCTGGCGGCCCTGGCAGATGTCGAGTTCGGCTTCCAGAGCGATTGCGAGCGCCTCGAGGGTTGGTCCGATCCCGTGGCGGAGCGGGATCGGATCCTCTGCCAGCTCGAGCAGAAACGGCAGAGGCAGCGCGAGGTCTTGGTCAGACGCGCTGAATGGCTCCAGCGGCAGGCGAGGCCGTTCATCGGCCATCAATCAACCGACACCCCGCGACGGCCGCGACGTGCTTTGCAGGGAGGCGGCACGATTCACTGAGCGCCCGGCGGAACACTCCGGAGGAGCGCCTGCCGGAAGCGTGCCCGATCTCGTTCAAACGGAAGCGTCGGCTTCGCCGGTGCCAAAGGCGCGCGCCGTGAGCGCGTCGCGTCAGCATGCCCGATCAGGTCCCGTCACCTCCCTCACCCACCCCCGCTTGGACGAGGTGGCGGGTCGCGCCAGACCGGGACCGGCGATGCCCACTCGATAGAGCGTTGCAAAAGGCTCCGGGCGAGTCCAGGGCGTCGGCGCGTCCGCCGGACAGAGCTACGCGTGCAGCTCGGATCCGAGCGCGCGGGCCGCAAGAGCGCTGTCGGCGATGAGGGCTGCCGGAACGTCCGGCACGATGTCGGCCTCAGGCAGGAGGGTGCTCGGCAGCGTGATCGCCGGCGCAGCCTCCACCGCCCCTCCGTGTGCCTCCATGAACGCGACGATCTTCGGCACGATCTCGGCCCGGAAGCGGGAGCCGTTGAAGACGCCGTAATGGCCGGCGCCCATCTGGAGGTGATAGGCCTTCTTGCTGTCGGGCAGGTTCAGCGTCAGGTCGAGCGCGGCGCGCGTCTGGCCGATGCCGGTGATGTCGTCCTTCTCGCCCTCGATCGCCATCAGCGCGCAGCGACGGATCGCGTTCAGGTCGACGAGCGCGCCGCGATGGCGCATCTCACCCTTTGGCAGGCGGTGCTCGATGAACACCGTCTCGACCGTCTGGAGATAGTACTCCGCGGGCAAATCCATCACGGCCAGGTACTCGTCGTAAAACTCCCGGTGCTTGGCCGCGGAGTCGCCGTCACCCTCGACGAGGTGGTTGAACATGTCCCAGTGGGCCGTCTGATGCCGGTCCAGGTTCATGCTGATGAAGCCGGCCAGCTGGAGAAATCCCGGATAGACGTCGCGGCCGTGGCCCTGATGCGTCCACGGCACCTCGTGGATGCAATGGCGCTCGAACCAGCCGATGCTCCGCTCCTGCGGCAGGCGGTTCACGGCCGTCGGCGAGCGGCGCGTATCGATCGGGCCACCGATCAGCACGGCGGAACGCGGGACGAGTGGATGGTTCTCCGCCTCCATGCGGGCGATTGCAGCCAGGACCGGAACGGAGGGCTGACATACCGCCGCCACGTGCAGGTCCGGGCCGAGTTCCGTGAACAGGTCGATGCAGTAATCGATGTAGTCGTCGAGATCGAAGCGGCCGGCCGAGAGCGGCACCTTCTTGGCGTCGGCCCAGTCGGTGATGAACACCTGATGCGTGTCGAGGAAGGCCGCGACCGTGCCACGGAGCAGGGTGGCGTAATGACCGGACAGCGGGGCCACCACCAGGAGCTTCGGTTTGTCCGACGGTTCGCCGAAGGCAACGACGCGGCAAAATGGTCGCTCCCACACCACCCGCTCGGCGACCTGAAGGTTGAAGGCCGGCTTGGCGTAAGTGCGTGTGGCACGCTCGAACAGCTCACAGCCGGCGGCGATGGCGCGACTCGTGGGTGCGTAAGAGAGAGGGCTGAACGGATTTTCGCACGCCGTCCGGGCCACCTCGGCGGCCACGCGCATGGGCGAGAGCATCTGATCGTAGGCGTCGCGCATCAGGTACAGCATGCGGATGTGTCCTCTGGCGGCCTGACGTCATGCGGCCCGAAACGCCTAACGTTCTTGCATTATGATGCGGTTCCGGGCGCCGACAGCTTTTTATTGCTCATGCCTGCGGCACAAAATTGCTCATCTCCTCCAGTCCTGGCTAGGTTGCCCACGCTACGAAGCGGTGGAAAGCCGCCGCTTGTTGCTCCGCGGCAACAGCGTTGAACGATGGTCTGAGCACACGAAAGCCCGCGTCGGCGGGGCCGAGCGGGCTGAGTGGCGGCATAGGGTCTGGGAATTTCGCCGTGGCGCGCCGCTATCATCCCGGTGATGACGTGCGCGTGACGCCCTGGTGCTTGGCGCGGCGGCAGGATGCACCCTTCGTGTCCCGCATGGCGTAGGGCCGAACGCAACCGACGCCGCGCTAGCCCCCGGTAACCCCAATCAGGATTTTTATCTTATTAACGCTCGGGTCCGAAGCACCCTGGTCTGATGACTTTCGACTGAAACCGCATCACCTTCGCGGTACTGGCGGCACGAAGCGGAGCCCCAGGATTCGAACACGCCGATGGCCGAGATCCTGACGCAACAGGGGTTCTGGATTTCGGGCTCGCCTGCGGCGCCCTGGAGAGACCGGGGCGACCATCAACCCAGGGCATCCTCGTCGGAGTGGAAGAACGGTCGAACCCATGTGATCCTCCGCCGAACGAAGAGGTCGGGCGCATCATCAAGGCTCCCAGGACGCAACGTCCCGAGATCCGCGGAGAGGGCCGCGGCTCCGAGGACCGTGCGGTTGCTCCGGCATCGGCCCGAGGCCGGATCCGTCCGGCGCCGGCGATCGACCTCCTGAATGCGCTTTCCGAAACGCCGAAGCCGCCTATCTGCGCGCGCAGGTGCCGGAACCCGAGGCGAGGGTGCCCAGGAGGAGGACGACGCCCTCGATGTCACTGACGAAGCGGATCGTGGGGCTGGTGGGCTTGGCGCTCGTGCCCGCACTCGCCATCCAGGGCTACAACGAGTACGCGCTGCGCGCCGCCCGGAGCGCGGCTGTCCGCAGCGAGGCGATGCGGACCGCGCGGGGCATCGCCGCCGACCTGGGCCAGTACGGGCGCGGCGCTCAGCAGATCCTCGGCATCCTGTCCGAACTGCCCGAGATCCGGCACCCGGGATCCGCAAACCTGCACGGCCTATCTCCGGCGCGTCGTCGACAAGGTCCCCGGGTCATTCTTCTTCGGCGTCGCCGATCCGGACGGGAAAATTCGCTGCAACACACTCGGGTCCTCGCCCGGCGCCTACACGATCGCCGACCGATCCTACTTCCAGGACGCGATGCGCACGGGCGCCTTCGCGGTCGGAGACGTCGTGTCCGGCCGTGTCACCCGGAGGCCGACCATTCAGTTCGCCATAGGGATACCCGGTGCGGACGGTCGCTCGGACGGGATCGTGCTGACGAGCATCGACCTGTCTTATCTGGCGGGCCGACAGGCCTCAGCCGGCCTGCCCCCCGACGCGACCCTGACGGTCGCGGACCGGAAGGGCACGGTCCTCATCCGGCTGCCGGGTCACGAGGAATGGGTGGGCAGGACGCTCCCGCAGCCGTTCTGGGCGGCCCTGGTCCAGCACCGCGGCGGCGTTGCGGATCTGCCCGGCCTCAACGGAAGCCCGCGGATCACCGCCGTGGCGGAGGCGAGCCCCGACGACCTCGACTCCGTCACGGTGTCGGTCGCCTTCTCACCGACGACGGCCTTCGCCGACATCGATGCCGCCACGCGGCGCGGACTGGTCCTGATCGGCCTCGGCGCCGCCTTGGCGATCGCGGCCGCCTTGCTGGCGGGACGCGCCTTCATCCGCCAGCCTGTCCGCCGGCTGCTCCGCGCCGCCGCGTCGTGGCGGGCCGGTGCGCTGGACACGCGCAGCGGGCTTGCCGGCCCGGGTGAGTTCGGGGAACTGGGCGAGGCGTTCGACGCCATGGCCGCCGCGCTCCAGACCCACGAGGGCGAGCTGCGATCGGAGATCGAGCGGAGCCGCCGTCTGCAGGAGCGGCAGACCCTGATGCTGCACGAGCTGAACCACCGGGTGCGCAACACGCTGGCGACCGTTCAGTCCCTGGCCCGTCAAGGACGACGCGACGATGACCGGGGCGAACGGCTGGAGGGACGCATCCTGGCGCTGTCGAAATCGCACGACCTGCTGTCGCGCGATGATTGGGGCGGGGCGTCCCTGCGCGCGGTGCTCGAGAGCGCGCTCGCCCCCTTCGAGGACGCGGCGCCGCGCCGCTTCGGGCTGAACGGCCCCGACATCGAATTGCCGCCCCGCTACGTGCTGGCGCTCGGCATGACGATCCACGAACTGACCACAAACGCGGCGAAGTACGGAGCGCTCGCGGCCGAGGGCGGCCGGATCGACATCACGTGGCACGTGGCCACGACGGACAGGCCCACCCGGACCCTGGCGCTGGAGTGGCGCGAGAGCGGCGGTCCCCCCGTCACAGCCCCGCAGCGCCGCGGCTTCGGCACGCGCCTGATCTCCGGCGGCATCAGCCGGGAACTCGGCGGCACCGTAGACCTGAGCTTTCCGACGGAGGGCGTCCGCTGCACCCTCGCGGTGCCCCTGGACGAGCCGGACCGCTTCACCTCGTTCCGGAACCCCGTGGGAGCCGGGACATCCGCGATACCGGTCTGACCCGCGCTAGGACTTCGGGAAGTCGTAGAGTTCGGCCGGGTTGTCGACGAGGATGCGCGTGCGGGCGCCCGCGTCGGGCACGAAGGTCGGAAGCAGGTCGAGGAGCAGGGCGTCGTCCGGCTTGTTGGACTGGTTCTCGGTGGGATGCGGCCAGTCTGTCCCCCAGAGGCACCGCGTCGGCGCCGCGGCCGCGAAGGCGCGCGCGACGGCCACGGAATCCCCGTAGGTGGGCGGCCCGACCTTGGTGTCGGCGTAGAGGCCGGTCAGCTTCACCCAGGTGTTGCCCTGGTCGAGGAGCCGGCGGATCAGCTTGAACGTGTCGCTCTCGACGCCCGCAGGCTGCGGACAATGGGCCAGATGGTCGAAGACCAGCTTGCCGCGGATCTTGCGGAAGGTGTCGGCCGCCGCCGCGATCTTCTCGCCCGGCATGTTGATCTGACAGTGCCAGCCGAGGGCGTCGACCCGCTGCGACAGCGGCTCCAGCATGTCGAGCGTCGTGGCGCCGGTTTGCGCGAGGTTGAAACGGATGCCGCGGATGCCGAGGCCGTGCAGGCGCTGCAGCTCGGCGTCGCTCACGGAGGGGTTCACCACGGCCACGCCGCGGAAGTTCGGCCCGAGGGCCGCCATGCCCTCGAGGGTCGGACGGTTGTCGAACCCGTAGAGGGACGGTTGGATGACCACGCCCCGGCCGGTGCCGAGACGCGCCTGAAGGGCGCGGTAATCGTCCAGTGAGGCGTTCGGCGCCGGCAGTCCGCCCGCCACCGGCGCGAAGCGGTCGTCGTAGATGTGGAAGTGGCAGTC
This sequence comes from Methylobacterium mesophilicum SR1.6/6, assembly GCF_000364445.2. NCBI lineage: Bacteria > Pseudomonadati > Pseudomonadota > Alphaproteobacteria > Hyphomicrobiales > Methylobacteriaceae > Methylobacterium > Methylobacterium mesophilicum. Next base: position 4,076,179 of record NZ_CP043538.1, read on the forward strand.
GGTGGCGTTCTGCGGGACGCGGAACTTCGGCGCCTCGCTCCCGGTCGAGTACCGCACGTTGTGCTGCGCGGAGGCCGATCGGGCGCGGAGCCCGAGCGAGGCGCCCAGGGACGCGGCGGCCGCACTGCCGAGCACACGGCGTCGGCTGGGGTCAGATGGAATCATCGCGTCCTCCCACTGCCTATAGCCCGCCGCTCTCCGCGGCGCGCCAACTTGAATGCAGAGTACAGTCGGTCCGCATCCGCCGGAACGATGCACGGCGGATGCGGGATACGTCTGCGCGGAAGCGTCAGGCGTTGTCGCCCCGGATCGCCGCGATGACGGCGTCGGTGACCTGCCGGGTCGTCGCCTTGCCGCCCAGATCGGGCGTGTGCAGGTTCGGATCCGCGGTCACCCGCTCGACGGCGCGCATCAGCCGGTCGGCCGCCGGCTTCTCGCCGAGGTGCTCCAGCATCTGGCAGGCCGTCCAGAAGGTCGCGACCGGGTTGGCGATGCCTTTGCCGGTGATGTCGAAGGCCGAGCCGTGGATCGGCTCGAACATCGACGGGAAGGTCCGCTCGGGGTTGATGTTGGCGGTCGGCGCGATGCCGAGCGAGCCCGCGAGGGCCGCCGCGAGGTCCGATAGGATGTCGGCGTGCAGATTCGTCGCCACGATCGTGTCGAGGGTCTCGGGCTTGGTCACCATGCGCATGGTCATGGCGTCGACCAGCATCTTGTCCCAGGTGACGTCCGGGAAATCCTTCGCGACCTCGGCGGCGATCTCGTCCCACATCACCATGGCGTGGCGCTGGGCGTTGGACTTGGTGACGACGGTGAGCAGCTTGCGCGGGCGAGAGCGGGCGAGCTCGAAGGCGTAGCGGATGATCCGGTCGACGCCCGAGCGGGTCATCATCGAGACGTCGGTGGCGACCTCGTTGGGGTGGCCCTGGTGGACCCGGCCGCCGACGCCCGCATACTCGCCCTCCGAGTTCTCGCGCACGATCACCCAGTCGAGCTCCGGCCCCGAGACGTTGCGCAGCGGGCTGGTGATGCCCGGCAGGATCCGGGTCGGGCGGACGTTGGCGTACTGGTCGAAGGGCTGGCAGATCGCGAGCCGCAGGCCCCAGAGGGTGATGTGATCGGGCACGTCCGGCGCGCCGACGGCGCCGAAGAAGATCGCGTCGTGGTCCCGGATCTGCTCGCGGCCGTCGGCCGGCATCATCACGCCGTGCTTCTTGTAATAGTCCGAGCCCCAGTCGAAATGGTCGAACGTGAAGGCGAAGGAGCCGGTCTTCTCGGCCAGCGCGTCGAGCACCTCGATGCCGGCGGCGATGACCTCGACGCCGATGCCGTCTGCGGGGATGGCCGCGATGGTGTAAGTCTTCGTCATCATCGATCTCCTTGAGCTTTGGAAAGGTTCAGCGGGCGACCGCGCCGGCGGGCTCGGCGCGCCGCCCGGCCCGGGCGACCACCAGGGTCAGGATGGCGGAGAGCACGAGCAGGCCCGCCACGAACATCAGGCCGCCGGAGAAGCTGCCGGTCCGGTCCCGGATCCAGCCGATCACCCAGGGGCCGACGAAGCCGCCGAGATTGCCGATCGCGTTGATGGTGGCGATCCCCACGGCCGCCGCCGAGCCGGACAGGAACATGGTCGGCATGGCCCAGAGAGGCGGCTTCGCGGCGCTGATCCCGACATTGACGAGGCTCAGCGCGGCGACGACCGCGAGCACGGAGGCGGCGCCCCCGGCCAGGATCAGGCCGACGGCCGCGGCGAGGCAGGCGATCACCACGTGCCACGTGCGCTCGCCGGTCCTGTCGGAATGACGCGCCCAGAGCACCATCGCCACCACCGCCACGGAGGGCGGCACGGCGTTGAGCAGGCCCACCGCCATCGTCGACAGGCCCAATCCCTTGATGATCTGTGGCGCCCAGATGCCCAGCGTGTAGAGGCCGGCTGAAGTGCCAAAATAGATGAGCGCGAGGGCCAGCACGCGCGGGTCGGAGAGTCCGCTCAGGAGACTGTGGCGGGCGCTCGTCTGTTTGCGGGCGCGCTCCGCCTCCATCTCGGCGACGAGCCACGCCCGCTGATCGGCGGCGAGCCACGTCGCCTTCTCGGGCCGGTCGGTCAGGTAGAACAGCACGACGACCCCGAGGATCACGGCGGGCACCGCCTCGACCAGGAACATCCACTGCCAGCCGTGCAGGCCGAGAAGCCCCTCCATCTCGAGGAGCAGGCTCGACAGGGGCGAGCCGAGCAGCACGGAGATCGGCGCCGCCGCCATGAACAGGGACACCACCGCGGCGCGGTAGCGGGCCGGGAACCAGTAGCTCAGGTAGAGGATGATGCCGGGAAAGAAGCCGGCCTCGGCGGCGCCGAGCAGGAAGCGCAGCACGTAGAAGCTCGTCTCGCCGGCGATGAAGGCGAAGGCTCCCGAGAGGAAGCCCCAGGTGATCATCACCCGGGCGATCCAGAGCCGCGCGCCGACCTTGTCGAGGATGATGTTCGAGGGGACCTCGAACAGGAAATATCCGAAGAAGAAGATCCCGGCCCCAAAGCCGAAGACTGTCGACGAGAAGCCGAGATCCTTGTTCATCGTCAATGCCGCGAAACCGATGTTCACGCGGTCGATGAAGGCGATGAAATAGAGGAGGCAGATGAAGGGTATCAACCGCCACGCGACGCGGCGCATCGTGGCCTGCTCGAGCGAGCCGTCCATCGCATCCTCCCAGTGCCGCGACGCGCTGCTGTTCCTTGCGCGCCATCTTCCATGCAAGATGAAATACAGGTACGGCCGATGAGGTGGGCTGTCAACGCGTGTTCCGCAGGGGCCCCGGACAGTGATAGGGCTGCCTTGCTAGGGGAGGGGTCGATGGCGCGGGCGCAGCCCAGCAAGGGTCAGGACGGGCAGGCGGGCGCCGACGAGGGTCAGAGACCCGCCTCCCTGGTCGACGCGGCTTACGCGGCGATGCGCGCCGCGATCCGGGACGCCAGCTTCACCCCGGGTTATCAGGCCTCCGAGCAGGAGATCGCCCTGCGGCTCGGCATGAGCCGGACCCCGGTCCACGAGGCGGCCATCCGTCTGCAGGAGGACGGGCTCGTGCGGGTCCTGCCCCGGAAGGGCATCCTGATCCTGGCGCTGGCGCCGGACGACATGCGCGAGATCTACGACGTCGTGATCGCGATGGATGGCCGGGCGGCGGAACTGGTCGCCGCGCTGCCGGACGACGCGCGCCATGCGGCCGCGCAGGTCCTCGACGGCCACACGGACGCAATGGCGGACGCGCACGCCAGCGGCGATCTCCTCGGCTGGGGTCAGGCGGACGGGGCGTTCCACGCCGCGCTGATCGAGCAGGCCCGGAACGGCCGCATGAGCCGGATCGTGCAGGCGATCAACGACCAGTCCCATCGGGCGCGGATGCTGACGCTCAACCTCCGCCGGGGTCTCGACGCCTCGATCGCGGAGCACCGGCGCATCGCCGGAGCGGTCCGCGCGGGCGATGCCGCCGAGGCCCTCGACGCCGCGCGCCAGCATCGCATCCGGGCCCGGAACGAGTTGCTGCCCCTCCTGAGCAGCTACGGCCTCAAGCACCTTTAGCGCAGATGCGATCCCTCCACCGCTTCATGTAACGTTTTGTGACAGCGGCCGGATTCGCGTTGCCGCCGCGTCGGCGGCGCCTATGCTCCAGCCATGCACGAAGGCACGACCATCGCCGTCGTCGAGGACGATCCCGACATCCGTACGCTGCTCGCCGGCTACCTGGAGGGCGAGGGCTTTCGCGTCGTCGCGCTCGACGGCGGCGCCAGCCTCGACCGGCTCCTGGCCTCCGGCACGCTCCCGGACCTGATCGTCCTCGACTGGATGCTGCCCGGCGAGGACGGGCTCTCGATCTGCCGGCGCCTGCGCGACGCGAACGGGCCGCCGGTGGTGATGCTCACTGCCAAGGACGAGGATATCGACCGGGTGCTCGGCCTGGAGATGGGCGCCGACGACTACGTCTCGAAGCCCTTCAATCCGCGGGTGCTGCTCGCCCGCATTCGCGCCGTCCTGCGCCGGGCCAACGGCGGAGGCTCTGCCGCCGAGCCCGGACCGGAAACGCTGAGCGTAGCCGACCTCGTCATCAACCTCGCCGCCCGCACCGTCACCACCGGAGCGCCGGCCACCGAGGTACCCCTCACCAGCGCCGAGTACGACCTGCTGCACTGCTTCGTCACGCGCCCGCAACGGGTGCTCTCGCGCGACCAGCTCCTCGACTGGACACGCGGGCGGACCGCCGACGCCTTCGATCGCACCATCGACGTCCAGGTCAGCCGCCTGCGGCACAGGCTCGACGCCGCCGGCAGCAGCGCCGCCGGCCTCCTCAAGACCGTGCGCAACGCGGGATATATCCTGGCGGCAGCGGTGAAGCCCGGAAGCCCGTGATGAGCCGCGTCGGCCTGCTCGGCCGGATCATGCTGCTTCTCCTGGGGGCGCTGTCGCTGCTCGTCCTCGCCACCGTGGGCGTCGACAGCTGGCAGCGGGGCCAGGAGATCTCGCCCTACAAGACGCCGTTTCCCCGCGTGGACCAGGCGGCGGGAATCATCTCGCTCCTGTCGGAGGCCGATCCGGCACAGCGGCCGGCGATCCTGAAGGCCGTGAGCGGCGAGGCGCTCGCCGTGGACATCGTCGACACGCCGCCCGACGAAACCACGCTGATCCGCGAGCCGCGTCTTGAGGCACGCCTGCGCCGCCTGACCAGCGAGCCGGCCAGCCAGGTCTCCGCGTTCACCCGCCCCGACATGCTGCGCCACGGCGTCAATGCGGCCGACGTGGCCCGGGCGGATGTCACGCGGCCCCAGGGCGGCCTGGCCCTGGCCAGCGCCCGGTTGCCGGACGGCCGGACCGTCGTCATCACGACGATCCGGAGCCATCGCTCGCTGATGCCCTGGCTGCTGGGTCAGCCGCTCAGCCTGTGGGTCGCGGCCCTCGGCGTGGCGGTGGCGGGCCTCGTCCTGGTCGGCGCCCGCCACGAACTTGCCCCGCTGCGGCGCCTCACGGATGCGGTCTCCCGCTTCGACGGCCACGTACCGGAGCGGGTGAGTGCTCCGCGCGGCGCCCCGGAGATCCGGCGTCTCGCGCGCGCGGTCCAGCACATGCAGGAGCGGATCGCCGGCCTCATGGCCGAGCGCTCGCTGCTGATCGGCGCAATCTCACACGACCTCAAGACCTACCTGACACGCCTGCGCCTGCGGGCCGAAGGGGTCGGCGAGGCGGTCGTGCGCGACCGGATCGTGTCTGATCTCGACGCCATGACCGACCTGATCGAGACGTCCCTCGGCTTCGCCCGCGGCACCGCCGTCCAGGCCACCCGGTCGGCGGTGGATCTCGCCGACCTCGTGGCCGTCGAGGTCGCCGAGCACGCCGCGCAGGGCGCCAACATCCGCATGACCGGCGAGGAGGTGCGGGACGCCACGGTGGCGGGGGATGCCGTCGCCCTGCGCCGGGTCGTCGCCAACCTCATCGGGAACGCCGTCAAGTTCGGTCGGACCTCGGTGGCGGTCGCGGTGCAGCGTGTTGGAGCGGTCTGCCAGATCGTCGTCGAGGATGACGGACCGGGGATCCCGGAGGCGGAGCGGTCGGCGGTGTTCAGCCCCTACTACCGGGTCGAGCGGTCCCGGAACCGCCAGACCGGCGGTACGGGCCTGGGCCTCGCGATCAGCCGGCAGATCGCCGAGGCGCATGGCGGCTCCGTGGTCGCCGAGGCGGGTGCGCGGGGCGGGGCGCGGCTCGTCCTGACGCTGCCGAGCCTGGCCTGACGGCTCGGGCGCACGCAACTCATCGTTACGGAACGTTACGATCCGGCGCCTGCCCGTCACACCCGGGCACAGCGCGCGGGCGAACCTCTGCTCACACGTCGCGGCTTCACGGGCCGGGGCAATTCTGAGAGCCCGACACCCCCTCACACGAGCAGAAGGAACTCATCGATGCTGAAGATATTCGCCCCGGCCGCGCTGCTCGCCGCGCTCGCGGTCCCGGCCTCGGCCCTGCCGCAAGTCCAGTACGCGGTGTCCGATGGACCGGGCGACGCGCAGATCATCCAGGTCTACGGCGGCTGCGGTCCCTACGCCCATCGTGGCCCCTACGGCGGCTGCCGCCCGGGCGGTCAGTGGGGCGGCTATGTCCGGGGCGTCTCCTGTCCGGCCGGCTTCCACATCGGGCCTTACGGCCGCCGCTGCTGGCCGAACTGAGCTCGATCCTGAGTCCGCTTCCCGTCCGGCAAGGGCCGGACATCCTTGGAGGAGATCATGATTCGCACGCTTGCCCTTCCCGTCGCGCTCGCGGCGGGCGTTCTGATGGCCGGCACGAGCGCCGAGGCGCGCGACGGGTGCGGCCCCGGCTTTCACCGCAATTTCTATGGATGGTGCCGGCCGAACGGCTTCTATCGTCCGTACGTGTTCGTCCCGGCCTACCGCCGGTTCGGCTACCGGTGGCATTACGGCTACCGTCACGGCTGGCACCGCGGCTTCGCGTGGCACCGCGGCTATCGCTGGGGCGGATTCCGCCACGTGGGTTGGCACGGTGGATGGCATCGGGGTTGGCACGGCGGCTGGCACCGCCGCTGGTGAAACCGCGCTGCCCGCCCGACGGCAGGAACCGCCCTATGGCAGGACCAAGCCCGACACCGCATAGGTCAGGGCGGCGACGAGGCCCGCGGCCGGCATCGTGATCACCCAGGCGACCACGATGCTCTGCGCCACGTTCCAGCGGACAGCGGAGACCCGGCGGGCCGCCCCGACCCCGACGATCGCCCCGGTGATCGTGTGGGTGGTGGAGACCGGGATGCCGAGGGCCGTCGCGGCGAACAGCGTGACGGCCCCGCCCGTCTCGGCGCAGAAGCCCTGCATGGGCGACAGGCGCGTGATCTTCGATCCCATCGTGTGGACGATGCGCCAGCCGCCTAGCAGAGTGCCGAGCGCCATGGCGGTCTGGCAGGACAGGACTACCCACAGGGGGACATGGAAGCTGCCACTCTCACCGTGCGCGTAGAGCAGGGCCGCGATGATGCCCATGGTCTTCTGGGCATCGTTGCCGCCGTGGCCCAGCGAGTAGAGCGAGGCCGAGACGAACTGCATCCCGCGGAACAGGCGGTCCACCGCGTAGGGCGTCGAGCGGACGAAGATCCACGACACCGCCAGCATCAGCAGCAGGCCGAGGGCGAAGCCCAGGGCCGGCGACAGCACGATGGCGGCGCTGGTGGCGATGACGCCGTGCCAGACGATGACGCCCACCCCCGCCTTGGCGATCCCGGCGCCCAGCAGGCCGCCGATGAGGGCGTGCGAGCTCGAGGAGGGGATCCCGGCGTACCACGTGATCAGGTTCCACGAGATGGCGCCGCCGAGCGCACCCAGGATCACCCGATCGTCGACCGCACCGACGTCGATGATGCCGGAGCCCACCGTGCCGGCCACGTGCAGGCCGAAGACCAGGAACGCCACGAAGTTGAAGAACGCCGCCCAGAATACCGCGTAGCGCGGCGCCAGGACGCGGGTCGACACGATGGTGGCGATGGAGTTCGCCGCATCGTGCAGCCCGTTCAGAAAGTCGAAGACCAGCGCCAGGGCGATGAGGATGACGAGGAACGTCACGCGTGCGGCCCGCGGCTCAGACGTGCTCGACCACGATGCTGCTGATCTGGTTCGCCACGTCCTCGAAGCGGTCCATGACTTTCTCCAGGTGATCGTACAGCTCGGACCCGACCAGGAAGGCCATGGGATCCCGGCCCGACGCCTTGAACAGGGTCTTCAGTCCGGCGTTATGCAGATCGTCCGCGCGGCCTTCCAGCTCGATGACGCGCTCGGTCAGGGTGTTCAGCGCGGCGGCGTTCTCGCCGAGCGAGCGCAGCTTCGGCAGCGCCTCGGCTGTGACCTGCGCGGCCTCCTGGATCACGGCCCCCATCTCGCGCATCGCGGGCTCGAAAGCCGTCACTTCGAAGAGCTGCACCGCTTTGGCGGTCTTGAGCATCTGGTCGATGGCATCGTCCAGGGAGCCGACCAGAGCCTGAATGTCGCCGCGGTCGAAGGGGGTGATGAAGGTCCGGCGCACCGCGAGGAGCGCGTCCCGCGTGATGGCGTCGGCTTCGTCCTCGCGCGCCGCGATGACCGCACACGCCGCCGGGACATCCTGCGTGCCGTCCAGCAGCGTCCTCAATGCCGCCGCGCCGTCGACAAGGGTGGCGGCGTGACGCTCGAAGAGATCGAAGAACCGATCCTCCTTCGGCATCAGGGCGCGGAACCAAGCCAGCATGTCGTGTCCGGGTCCAGAAATCGAGGTGGTGCCGGCAGACCGGCTTCCGGCAGGCACAACGGACCAAGGGCCCGGACCGATCCCGACGCGCCTGCTTCGACGGGATTCAGGCCGTCGCGGCGGACCGGCGGCTCACCGCAGGGGCAACAGGCCAAGACGCCGCGCGATGGGGACCGACCGACGCCAGCGGCGTTTGCGTCCGAAGACTCGGCGCGGATCCGGAAGCCGCGTGCCCGCGGCTACCCTGCGGACGACAGGTGCCTGTCGGCTGGCTCCGATCGCCACCAGAGCCGCCGCACTGATCAGCGCGACGAGTGCCGGGCCCAGGAACCAGCTCTCGAACATCGGCAACTCCCGGCCCGGAAAGACATCACACGTCGAAAACCGGCGACGATTGCGGCCAAATCTGGACAACGCCTAAGCTTCCCCCGGAACTCCAATAATGGGGCGATCTGAGCTGTGGACATCCGCGCAGACGGTGGTGCGGCGCCCGGCCGCCCTGCTTCCACGACGCGTCGCGCGAGCGTCGGGACTCGCCGGTCTCAGGACGGCGCGCCCGGCTGCGCAGCGGGTGTGCGATGCCGCACCGGACCCGCCAGGGAGCCGTCGCGAGTGGGCGGCGTCACGCATTCCCGCCGCGTTTCTGGTCTTTTCAGGCGGCGTTGATGCAGCCGCGCACGGCGCAAGCCGGTCGTCTCCGGGATGACCGAGGCGGCCTCGCAGCGGTGAGGTTAAGTATTCATTTACCCTCCAGGTGTCCCATCCGGGTTCACGGAGGCGGGAAGGGGAAGCGATGTCGAGCGAGACCAAGACGCCGCCTCAGGAGCCGATCCTGGAACTGTGGCGCATTGTGGCGCTCGCGCTGATCGTGGCGGCCGGCATGCTCTTCGTCCACCTGATCGTCCCCAACGAGGCCGACGCGTCCGCCGATCCGGTCGTGGCGAGCGCAACCGCCGGCAATCCCGGTCTTCGCTAGAGCAGGACATGGCGGACCGCACGATCGGGACATGCGATCGCGGCCGCCGTCACCGATGCCTGTCGGGCGCGCCGGTCACTTCACCGCGGCCTGATCCAATGCGGACGCGGCCGCCTTCAGATCGCGGCGCGCCTGCGCGATCGCCGTCGCCTTCTCGTCGCCCTGCGCATTCAGTGCTTCCAGGAAGGCCGTCCAGTCCGCGCGGGCGCTGTCCGGGATCTCTCCGTCGAGCCGTTTCCGAAGCTGGGCCACCCGCGCATCCGCGGTCGCGGCGGCCGGTGCGACCACATCGGCGTCGTAGACGCCAACCCCACAGGTCTGGCCACCAGCCTTGGTGTAGTACGTGGTCTTTGGCTCCTCCACCGTGCTGCCGGGCTTGGGAAACAGGTAGCGGATCACCGAAATCTGGCCCGGCACGGCGGACCCCATCATCGTCCGGATGAAATAGTTGCCGGTCCTGTCGTGCAGGTCCCGCACGTCGTGTCCCCTGAGGATCGGGTTCGGGTGGGCGCTCATCACGCCGTCGGGCCCGACACAGAACACGTAGGTGTCGGCGGTCCGAAACCCGCGCGCGCCGTCAGTGAAGTCGCGAAGCGCCTGCGCCTTGTCGGCCTTCAGGGCCCGCTCGACCCGGCCGAGCATCCAGGAAGCGAGTCCGTTCGGGCTCGGATCGTCGCAGGAAGTCGGCGCCTCGCCGTCACCGCACGCCAGAGCCGGCGAGATCGGTGACATCGCGAGGACCAGCACGGCCGCGAGCATCGAAGCTTTCAGGGTCATCGGCCCCTCTCGAATGCAGCACATTCGCCGAATCGGGACCATCAGAAACTGCACTTGCCCGATTGGCAAGCGCTGAAGACAGTTTTCGCTAGATCTTCAGCGGCATCCGTACCGCCGAATCGCTACTGCAGCGGCAGCGGGATCGCTTCGACGCCCACTTCGCCGATCCCGCGGGCCGCCAGGGCGGCCCGCAACGGGGCGTTGAGACAGCTACCCGCGGTAAACGCGCCGAGCGCCGAGCCGTGCCGACCGGCCTCGCGCGGAAGTGGCCCAATCAGCTGCACGACGCGCCGGGCGATCGCCGGTGCCGGATCGATCCAGGTCACCGGCCATGGAGCCAGGGCTTCAAGGCGCGGCAGCAGGAGGGGGTAGTGCGTGCAGGCGAGGCAGACCACGTCGGTGCGCCGCCCATCCGGTTCGGTCACGAAGCAGGGGGCGATCTCGGCCGCCAGGGCGGCATCGTCCACGGGTGCGCCGGCGAGTTCGGCCTCCGCGTAACCCGCGAGGTTCTGCGAGCCGACCCGGGTCACCGTGCAGGCGCCCGCGTAGGTGGCAATGAGATCCTGCGTGTAGGAGCGTGCCACCGTTCCGGGCGTGGCCAGGAGCGAGACGACCCGCGAGCGCGTCGCCGCCGCCGCAGGCTTGATCGGTGGCACGACGCCGACGAAGGGCGTGGTGAAGCGCTGACGCAGGGCCGGAAGGACGAGGGTCGAGGCAGTGTTGCAGGCGATGACCACGAGGTCCGGCCTGTGCGTCGCGACCAGACGCTCCATCACGGCGAGGACGCGGGCGACGAGGGTGGCCTCGCCGAGGCGGCCATACGGGAAGGCCGCATCGTCACCGACATAGACGTAGCGGGCATCCGGACGGGCGCGGCGCACAGCCTCGAGGACGGTGAGTCCGCCGAGGCCGGAATCGAACACCAGGATGGTCGGCTCGGCTGCGACATGCAGCGCGGCGGCGGAGTGGGTGGCCCCGGCCATCAGATCGATCCGCATGAGAACCCCGGACTCCACGAACAGCGGCCCAAAATCTCGACGGCGAGGGTTAAGGCGGCCTCACTGCGGCGAGAGAAAGACGCGCCATCCCCAACAGTTCCGGTTAACCGACGCGGCGCCGGCGCGAAGATGACGGCGGACGGGTCGGGGGAGCGGCTGACCCGACGGAGGTTGTCGAAGCTCGAGCAGGACATATCTTCTGCGCACCAACCCTGGGCAGGGAAATGCTTCCGGGCTGGGGCCGAAAACAGGGATGAATCTCATGGCAGCGACGGCCGCACTGCGCCCGGAGGAAGGGTGCGAGCAGGAGGCGCCAGCCTTCCCGCCCCCCGCGGTGTCGGCCCGCCCGATCGACCGGACTGCCTGGATCGCCGCCTTCCGACAGGTGCGCGGCGAGACCGAGCGCCGCGCTGCACCGCTTTCCGCGGAGGACCAGCAGGTCCAGTCCATGGCAGATGCGAGCCCGACCAAGTGGCACCGGGCGCATGTGACGTGGTTCTTCGAGCAATTCCTGCTCCGCGAGCATCTGCCAGGCTACGCGATCTACGACGAGCGGCTGCACTACCTGTTCAACTCGTACTATGTGGCCGCCGGCCCGCGGCAACCGCGCATCCAGCGGGGCCTGATCACGCGCCCGACCATGGCGGAGGTCACCGCCTACCGCGCGCATGTGGACCGGGCGGTGGAGACCCTGCTCGGTCAGGCGTCCGACGGGGCGCTGGAGGCGGTGCTGCCGATCCTGGAAATCGGGCTCTACCACGAGCAGCAGCACCAGGAACTTCTCCTCACCGATATCCTGCACGCCTTCGCGCAGAACCCGCTGAATCCCGCCTACGATTCCGCGTGGCGTTTCCCGGCACTGGAGGCTCTCTCCGGCCAGCGTCGCCTCGACCGGGCCATCGCGTGGATCGGGCACGACGGGGAGGGCTTCTCGTTCGACAACGAGTCGCCCCGCCACGAGGCTCTCATCCCGGCCGGACGGATCGACCGGGCGCTGGTGACCAACCGGCAGTGGCTCGCCTTCATGGAGGACGGCGGCTATGCCAAGGCCGAGTTGTGGCTGTCCGACGGCTGGTATGCCGGCCCCGGCGAGGGCTGGGAGGCGCCCGGCTACTGGCGCCGGTCCGACGGCGGCTGGGCGACCATGACGCTGGGCGGCCTGCGCCCCGTGGACCTCGACGCCCCGGTCACGCATGTCAGCTACTACGAGGCCGATGCGTTTGCCCGCTGGTCGGGACGCTTCCTGCCGACTGAGTTCGAGTGGGAGGTCGCGGCCCGGGACGGCCAGCTGCCCGACGCCTTCGGACTCGTGTGGCAATGGACCCGCAGCGCCTACCTGCCGTATCCCGGCTACCGGCCGCTGCCGGGGGCCCTCGGCGAGTACAACGGCAAGTTTATGGCCAACCAGTTCGTGCTGCGCGGCTCGTCGGTCGCGACGCCCGCGGGCCATGCCCGGCTGCCCTACCGCAACTTCTTCTATCCGCACCAGCGCTGGCAGTTCACGGGCCTGCGTCTGGCCGACGCCGCCTGACGCGCCCCCGGAGGCCTCCTTGACCATCAAGCCCGCATTCCCCGACGCGACCCCGATCGCGCTGGAAACGGCCGAACTCGCCTTCCTGGCCGATGTCCGGGAGGGCCTGTCCCGGCCGCAGAAGGCGCTCTCGCCCAAGTACTTCTACGACACCGCCGGCTCGGACCTGTTCGAGGCCATAACCCGCCTGCCGGAATACTACCCGACCCGCACCGAGATCGGCATCCTGGACCGGATCGGTCCGGAGATCGCGGCGCTGCTGCCGGCTCAGGCGGCCCTGGTGGAATTCGGCAGCGGCTCGACCGTGAAGCTCCGCTGCCTGCTCCGGCACCTCGACACGCTCGCCGCCTATGTTCCGGTGGACGTCTCCGGCGAGTTCCTGCGCGCGCAGGCGGACGTTCTCAGCGCCGACTTCCCGCACCTGCGCGTGGAGCCGGTGGCGGCGGATTTCACCCGGGACTTCGTGCTGCCGGAGAGCCTGGACGGACTGCCGCGGGCGGGCTTCTTCCCGGGCTCGACGATCGGCAACTTCGAGCCGTCCGAGGCCGAGGACTTGTTGCGCCGCTTCGGCCGGATCCTGGGGCAGGGCGCCCACATGATCGTGGGCGTCGACCTCGTGAAGGACTCTGCGACCCTTGAGACGGCCTACGACGATGCCGCGGGTGTGACGGCGGCGTTCAATCGCAACCTCCTGACCCGGATCAACCGGGAACTCGCCGGGCGCTTCAACCTCGATGCCTTCGCTCACCGCGCCGTGTTCAACCCGCAGGCATCGCGGATCGAGATGCATCTCGTCGCCCGGGACGCGCAGGCGGTGCGCGTCGGTTCCGACACCTTCACCTTCGCGGCGGGCGAGACGATCCACACGGAGAGCAGCTACAAATATACGCCGACGACCTTCCGGGAATTGGCGGAACGGGCCGGCTGGACATGGCTTACCGTGTGGACTGATCCGGACGCGCTGTTCTCGGTCCACGCCCTGCGGCTGGACTGAGGAGCGCCGGCGACCGGGGGGCCGCCACAGAGGACGCGTCGATGCGTTTCAGGCCCCCATGGTTCTTTCTCGTCGCGCCGACGCTCGGTGCCCTGGCCGGCCTGATGTACGGAGCGATCTTCGAGGTCGGTCCGCTCACGGGCGCGGCGATCCGTGGCGCCATCATCGGCACGCCGATCATGCTCTACGAGCGCCGTCTCCTGCTCCCACGCCTGCGGGAGCGGATCCGAGGCCTTGCGACGCCGCTGTTCCTGCTCGCCACCGTGGCGATCTACATCGCGATGATCGTCATCGGCAACGCGGTCGCCAGCACCATCCTGAACCGCCTGTTCCGCTTCATGTACAGCGAGCGCAACGCGATGCTGATGACGGATACGGGTCTGCTCTACGCGCTCGGCATCTCGGCCATCGTGGTTTTCGTTTTCCGCGTCCGCGACCTGATCGGACCGGGCGTGTTCGCCAACCTGCTGATCGGCCGCTACCACCGGCCGATCAGCGAGGAGCGTATCTTCCTCTTCCTCGACGTCACCGGCTCGACCCGCTTCGCCGACCGGTACGGCGACCGCGCTGCCCAGGCCTATCTCGGGCAGGTCTTCAACGCCCTGGCCCTACCGGTCTCCCGCACGCGCGGCTCCATCGACGACTATATCGGCGACCTCGCGCTGGTGACCTGGACGATGGAGCGGGGCCTGCGCGACGCGGCGTGCCTGCGCTGCGTCTTCGATTTCGCCGCGCGGCTCAACGCCGAGGCGGAGAGTTGGCGCAGCCGCTTCGGGCAGGTGCCGGAATTCCGCGCCGCGCTCCATTGCGGCCCGGTCGTCACCGCCGAGATCGGACTGGAACGCCACAAGATCGCGTATTTCGGCGACGTCGTGAACACCACGGCACGGTTGGAGACGCTGTCCAAGTCGCTGGGCGTCCACGTCCTCGTCTCGGCCGATCTCCTCGACCGGATCGGACAGCTGCCGGACGACCTCGAGGCGGAGGATCTCGGCGCCCATACCCTGCGCGGGCGGGAGGAAGCCCTGGTGGTGGCCGCGGTTCGGCATCGAACGCCCGTTCCGTTTCCGGCGGCAGCGCCGCGCCGGGCGGCCGTGACGGGCTGATCAGGCGCCCAACACCTTCAGCACGTCGCGGGCGGCCCGGCCGCCGTCGAGGGTCGCGCCGCCGACCGTCATGGCGCCGCCGCCGGCCAGCGCCTCCCCGGCGAAGAACACCCGTCCGCCTACCGGTTCGCGCAGCCGGTCGCGGGCGTCGGCGTGGCCCGGCACGACGATCGAGTAGGACCCGCGGGCCTGCGGATCCGTCCACCAGCCGGCGAGCCGACCGGCCAGCACGACGCCCCGGGCCTTGTCGCCCAGGATCGCGCCGAGTCGTTCGGTGGCGAGTGCCACCGCCGCAGCTTCTCCGGCGCGGCAGAGGTCGCGGGCGAGATCGCCGCCGAGATTGGCGACTGCCAGCGGGCGGCCGAACGGAGCCATCTCGAGGTAGAGGGTCGGTCCGCCGGCCGCGACCGAGACCGCGTCGCCCAGGGCCGCCGGGTCGATCTTCGCCGGGTCGAGGCTAAGTCCGATCTTCGTGTAGGCACCCATGCGCAGCCCATCCAGCGCAGCCCGCGCGGAGTCCGGGAGGCCCGGCGTGAACCGGATCGCGCCCTCCCTCAGGACGCCGACCGGGACCGTGACGATGACGGCCGCCGCCGTCAGGGTGCCGCGCGCCGTCTCGACCCGCACATCCCGTTCGGACCAGTCGATCGCCCGGACGGCGCAGCCGAGGCTTACCGGCACGTCGGAGAAGTGCCGCGCGACGAGGTCGCCGTAGCCGTCGACCCACAGGTCGCTGCCAGACCAGAGGCGATCGTAATCGACCGCCGAGACGCGCTCCGGATCTTCGCCCAGCGACAGCCGGCTCAAGCCCGCGGCGGCCTGTTCAGCATCGGGGCCGCCGGCGCGGGCTGCCTCCGCCAGCGACGGGTCGCCCTTGCCCTTCGGGTCCAGCAGGGCATCGAGGCCGGAGAAGCCGGCGCGCCGCTTGGCCTTCTCGGCGTCGGTGGCCGGCCGCCCGTCGATCGTGAGGCTGCGCGCCCAGCCGTCCTCGCGGGCAAAGCGGACCGCTGCCTGCCGGGCGATCGGCGCCCAGGGATTGTGCTCGGCCCAGTGAATATACTCGGCGCCCGCATCGAAGGGGCAGTCGGGACCGAGCGCCCTGTCGGTGAAGGCGCGACCGCCGATCCGGTCCCGAGCCTCGACCAGCGTGAAGTTCTGTCCGGCCGCACGCAGGGCGGAGGCGGCCGCGAGGCCGGCCGCACCGGCGCCGACGATCACCACCGGGCCGCCGCGCGCAGCCGCGCGCAGGGCCGGGGCCGCCAGCACCGCAGATGCGAGGATCGAGCGTCGGGTCGGTCTCAGTCGAGCCGGGTTCATGGCGCCTCCGCCCGGACAGGTCCCGGAGCCCGCGGACCACGGTAAACGACGGGACAACCTCGGACCGGCTGTCCCGCTCACACCTTCGTCCTGAGATGCCGCGCGATCGGAGATCGCGGGGTCTCGACGGAGCCGTCCGGGGAGCGCGCGGCCCGGCCCCTCGTTGAAGGCGGCTACGCCCCGTCTCGGAATGAGGGCGTGGGTCGGAGGGGCCACGTCAGACAGGTCTGAGGCCGCCTTTCGAGACGATCCTCTAGCCGCGCCCGGCCGGGTTGCTCGAACGCTTCTCCATCATCGCCTTGACCTGCATCAGCTGGTCCCAGACCTGTCCCGGCGACGTCCCGAAGAAGCTGAAGCCCGCGTTGACGCCCCAGTAGACGCCGAAACAGATCAGCGGCACCAGAAACCAGGAGAGGACCTCCTCGCCGCGCTTGCGCCGACGGCGGCGCTTGCGGCGCTCCTCGCGCCAGGTCGGCTTTTTCGGGGGCGCCGGCTGCGCGACGGGGGACAGGGGTCCCTCGTGCAAGTTGTCAGTCATCGGGCGCCTCCTCGCCGCGGCGCATTCGCGTCGCGGCGGTCATAGACCGGCGGATCCTGGTCCGGAAGGCCGCCGGCCGGCGTGCACACCATTAGGCGCGCACGAGTGGCACCTTCGGCACGGTCTTGACGCCGCCGGAGCCGCCCCCGCCCTTGTTGTCCTTCGGCGTCTTCTTCCGTGACGCGGTGCGGGGCTTGGTGCGCTTGTGGCGCTTGGCGGCGTTGGTCACATCCTTCTCGGGCTTGGGCGTGACCGGACCGGCCGGAAAGTCGAAGCCCAGGCTGTCCTTGGCGCCGGCCTTGGCCTCAGCGTCCTCCGGCTTGCGCACCACCACGCGAACCGCGCCGCCGTCCTTCAGCTTGCCGAACAGCACCTCGTCGGCGAGCGGAGTCTTGATGGTCGACTGGATCAGCCGGGCCATCGGGCGCGCGCCCATCGCGTCATCGTAGCCGTGCTCCACCAGCCAGTCCCGTGCCTCGTCCGAGAGCTCGATGGTGACGTTGCGATCGGCGAGCTGCGCCTCGAGCTGGAGGACGAACTTGTCGACCACCTTGGCGACCACATCCTTCGGCAGGTGCCCGAACGAGATGATCGCGTCGAGACGGTTGCGGAATTCCGGCGCGAACAGCTTGTTGATCGCCTCCACGTCGTCGCCCGTGCGCTTCGATTGGGTGAAGCCGTAGGCCGACTTGGCCAGGTCCGAGGCGCCCGCATTGGTGGTCATGATGATGATGACGTTGCGGAAATCGACCTGCTTGCCGTTGTGATCGGTCAGCTTCCCGTGGTCCATCACCTGCAGCAGGATGTTGAACAGGTCCGGATGCGCCTTCTCGATCTCGTCGAGGAGGAGCACGCAGTGCGGGTGCTGGTCGATCCCGTCGGTGAGCAGGCCGCCCTGGTCGAAGCCCACGTAGCCGGGGGGCGCGCCGATCAGGCGGCTCACCGTGTGGCGCTCCATGTATTCCGACATGTCGAAGCGCAGCATCTCGACGCCGAGCGAGGCGGCGAGCTGCTTGGCGGCCTCGGTCTTGCCGACGCCGGTCGGGCCCGCGAACAGGTACGAGCCGATCGGCTTGTCCGGGTCGCGCAGGCCGGCGCGGGCCAGCTTGATCGCCGAGGTCAGGGCCTCGATCGCGTTCGGCTGGCCGTAGACCACGCGCTTCAAGTTCTCGGTCAGGTGCTGGAGCACCACCGCGTCGTCCTTGGAGACGGTCTTCGGCGGGATCCGGGCCATCGTGGCGATGGTCGCCTCGATCTCCTTGATGCCGATGGTGCGCTTGCGGCGCGCCTCGGGCACCAGCATCTGCGAGGCGCCGGTCTCGTCGATCACGTCGATCGCCTTGTCGGGCAGCTTGCGGTCGTTGATGTAGCGCGCCGACAGCTCCACCGCGGCCTTCACGGCCTCGGTCGTGTACTTGAGCTTGTGGAACTCCTCGAAATACGGACGCAGGCCCTTCACGATCTCGATCGTATCGGGGATCGACGGCTCGTTGACGTCGATCTTCTGGAACCGGCGCACCAGGGCGCGGTCCTTCTCGAAGTACTGGCGGTACTCCTTGTAGGTGGTCGAGCCGATGCAGCGCAGCGTGCCGGAGGCCAAAGCAGGCTTGAGAAGGTTCGACGCGTCCATGGCGCCGCCCGAGGTCGCACCGGCGCCGATCACCGTGTGGATCTCGTCGATGAACATGATGGCGTTCGGGTGCGCCTCGATCTCCTTCATCACCTGCTTCAGGCGCTCCTCGAAGTCGCCCCGGTAGCGGGTGCCGGCGAGCAGCGTGCCCATGTCGAGCGAGAAGACCGTCGCGTCGGCCAGAACCTCCGGCACCTCGTGCTGGATGATCTTGCGCGCCAGCCCTTCCGCGATCGCGGTCTTGCCGACGCCGGGATCGCCGACCAGAAGCGGGTTGTTCTTCTGCCGGCGGCAGAGCACCTGGATGGTGCGCTGGACCTCGGTCTCGCGGCCGATCAGCGGGTCGATCTTGCCGTCGCGCGCCTTCTTGTTGAGGTTGACGCAGTAGGCGTCGAGTGCGTCGCCCTTCTTCTTGGCGCCGCCGCGGGGATCGCCCTCGTCGCTCGGCCGCTCGGAGGCGCCTTCGTCCTCGGCGCCGCGCACCGGCTTCGACTCGGAGGCGCCGGGCCGCTTGGCGATGCCGTGGCTGATGTAGTTGACCGCGTCGTAGCGGGTCATGTCCTGCTCCTGCAGGAAGTAGGCGGCGTGGCTCTCGCGCTCGGCGAAGATCGCCACCAGCACGTTCGCCCCCGTCACCTCCTCGCGACCCGAGGACTGGACATGGATCACGGCCCGCTGAATCACGCGCTGGAACCCGGCCGTGGGCTTGGCGTCCTGCCGGCCGTCGCCGGTGAGGTTGGAGAGTTCGGTGTCGACGTAGTCGACGAGGCTGCGCTTGAGCGTGTCGATCTCGACGTTGCAGGCGCGCATGACCGCGGCCGCGTCCTGGTCGTCCACGAGGGCGAGCAGGAGATGCTCCAGCGTCGCGTATTCGTGACGGCGCTCCCCGGCGAGCGCCAGAGCGCGGTGGAGGGCTTGTTCTAGGCTGCGTGAGAAGCTTGGCAAAGCTGGCCTCTGTGTGGGTGCCTACCGCGAGCGGCGCCTATTTCTTTTCCATAACGCACTGGAGAGGATGTTGGTGTTTGCGCGCGAAGTCCATGACCTGCGTCACCTTGGTCTCCGCCACCTCGTAGGTGAAGACCCCGCACTCTCCGACCCCGTTCTGATGCACGTGCATCATGATGTGATAGGCGTCCTCGTGGCTCTTATTGAAGAACCGCTCGACCACCAGCACCACGAACTCCATCGGCGTGTAGTCGTCGTTGAGGAGGAGCACCCGGTAGAGACTCGGCCGCTTGGTGCGGGGCTTCGTGCGGGTGATGATCGCGGTGTTGGACCGGTCGTCGCCTCCCGGGGCGCGCGAGCCGGACGCCGTGATCGCGCTGCGCGCCGGCCGGAGAACCCTCGTCGAAATCGCGGTGCCCTGCATGGGGACCTGTATCATGTGCGTCGAACCGATCCCTCGATTGGAGCGGGCGTCGCCGACCCTAGCGGGCGAACCTGTCCTGGCCCTGCCGGGGGCAGCGCTCAGCTCCACGGTCATTAATCTACAGACGGTGAGCCGACTTCGCCAGACGCCTGTGCGCGTTTGTCCGCCCCGCGAAGCTTGCGTCCGGCGCAGGTCCGCCGACGCCCAGGTCAGGGTCGGTCGCCGCGCGACGCCACCGGATTCATGAGATCACCGGCCAGTGTCGCCACGAGGCTGTTGGCCGCCGTCGCGCGCGCAGTGAAACGCTCGCCGGCGCGGCTCAGATAGGCCGTCTGCACCGCGAGGACCTCGGCCGGGTTGCGAGCCGCAGCGAGGCGCTGCGCCGTAGCGGCCAGGTCGTCGAGCCCCTGCCTGGCGGAATCGAGCCACTCGATGCCGAGCGTCTGAGCCGTCCGGGTCGCGTGACCGAGTCGACGCAGCGCCAAGCGCGTCCCGGCGGAGGGCGGGAATGCGGGGAAGGCGCGATCGTTCGACATGGGCCGACCTCCAGGCCGCCGCCGGCCCTGAAGGCCATACTCGACCGGCACGGCCAGCGAATGCGGATCTGCGCCGACTTTGTGCGCCGCGTCAGCGAGCGTCAAGCCGGCGCGCCCGGGCGCCGATAAGTGGCCTCCCAAACGCAGGGATCCGGTACTCGAAGCGTCGGCATTAACGGGCCTGTAACTGCGCTTGCCTAACTCTCCGATGATGCAGCGGGGCCACGCGATCAAGGCGGGCTCACGCAGGGGACACGACCGGCGAGCGCCGGTTTCGCGAGGCAATCAGGCGTGATGCGTAGCGTAGTAGGCCGCTCCCGGACCATCCCCGCGCTGCCGGCCGCCCTCGCGGCCGCGGCGGTCCTGACGGCTCTCGCCTCGCCGGCGGAAGCCAGGCGCGGGCGGCATCACCATCACGTGCGCGCCGGCGGCGGCTACAACCCGCCCTACGCCGCCATGGTCGTCGACGTGAAGAGCGGCAAGACCCTGCACGCGGTGAACGAGGACGCCCTGCGCCACCCGGCCTCGATCACCAAGGTCATGACGCTCTACATGCTGTTCGAGCAGATGGAGCGCGGGAAGTTCGCCCTCGATTCCGACCTGACCATCTCGGCCCACGCCGCCGCGCAGGCACCCTCGAAGCTGGGTCTGCGCCCGGGTCAGACCATCTCGGTCGAGGACGCCATCAAGGCGATCGTGACGAAGTCGGCCAACGACGTGGCCTGCGCCATCGGCGAGAACATCGCCGGCTCCGAGGAGCGCTTCGCCGAGATGATGACCGCGAAGGCCCGCGCGCTCGGCATGAGCCGGACGCACTACGCCAACGCTTCGGGCCTGCCCGATCCTGACCAGATCACCACAGCCCGCGATCTGACCGTGCTGGCCCGGGCGATCCAGGACCGGTTCCCGCACTACTACCGCTACTTCCAGACCCGCTCCTTCGCCTTCCGCGGCCGGGTGATCGGCAACCACAACCACCTGCTGGGCAACGTCCAGGGCGTGGACGGGATCAAGACCGGCTACACCCGCGATTCCGGCTTCAACCTGATGACCGCCGCGAAGTCCGAGGGCCGCCAGATCGTGGCGATCGTGCTCGGCGGCAAGTCGGGCGCGAGCCGCGACCGGATCATGGCCGACCTCGTCCGCTCCAGCCTGCCGCGGGCCTATGCCGGCGCGCGGATCTCGGCGCCCGTCACCGAGGTGGCCGAGCGCGCCCGCCCGGCGGTGGTCGCCGACGCGGTCTCACGGACCCGCACGCAGGTCGCGTCCGCCGACGACGAGGATGTCGAGACCACCGGCACCACGGGCGAACCCCTCGATCTCGCGCCGTCCAAGACGACGACGCCGGGCGGCACCTGGAAGCCCGGCCCGCAGGGCATCCCGAAGGCCGCGCAGGCCTATGCCGGCGCCGGCAGTGCCCAGGCCCCGTTCCCGGGCGCGACCAAGTCGGCCGCCCGCGTGGCCTCGGTCGAACGCGACGAGCCGCCGAAGGCGGTCTCCGGCGCGCGCGTCGTCCCCACCGCCTGGGTGATCCAGCTCGGCGCCATGGACGACGAGACCAAGGCCCGCTCGATGCTCTCGGAGGCGCGCGCCAAGGTGGGCAGCACCCTCTCGAAGGCGGCCCCCTACACGGTGAAGGTCGAGCACGGCGGCACGACCCTGTTTCGCGCCCGCTTCTCGGGCTTCGCCGAGCAGGATTCTGCCCAGGAGGCCTGCTCGGCCCTGAAGCGCAGCGGCTTCAGCTGCTTCGCGACCCGGAGCTGAGCACCTCACGATGGTGCGACGCGCAGGCGCGTCGAAACGGTGATCCCGCGGGGTGTCCGCCCGCGGTCCAGCATCTGTAGATCTCTGACAACGCGCGTGGAGTTTAGCGATGTCGGTTCAGAAGCCTGTCCC